>NZ_JBBHKZ010000001.1:0-277493 GCF_037572315.1 Corynebacterium sp. H113
GACCCAGGTACCCACCAACGCAATCCATGCGCATCACAAAATAAAGTACATCGGCACACTATCGAGTTCTCAAACAACACCACCACCAACAACCACACACCAACCGTGCGCGCCCCCTGGCAGCGAACGTTAACCTTACGCCACCCAGCCCGAAAAACAAAATCGAACCAAACAACCAGTTAACAAACACCAACAACAACCCCAACCACCAAGTGCTACACACCCCGCGGCCACAGCGTCGCTGACTCGGACTACAGTACACACCCCCACACAACAACACAAAACACCACGTCACGGGGCATAAAGGCTCGAAATCTAGCGCCCCGGGAGTCACCCACAAAGAGTTTTCTCTAGATTTCGCCTCCTATTAACCTCAATTTGAGTATGGGCCGAGTCAGTTTCGCCCCTTCATCCCCAGTTCTCGAACCGTCCCTACCGCCGAGGCCGCTGAAAGCAACCCAGATACGAGGAACACCGAACCAACTCCCGTGGAGGTGGCGATGATTCCCGCTACTGGTGGCACTAACACTTGTGCCAAGCGATTGCCCATCAACCGGACAGACAGCGCGAGTGCTCGATCACGGTCGTCGACAAGCTGTGAAACCCAGGTCATGGTCATGGGCATGACAAATCCCCAAGCAAGGCCGCACACACCAGACAAAAGGGTGAGCTGAATAGAAGTGGTGGCGAACGGCATCGCTAACAGAGGTACTGCACCGACCGAGGTCGTCACGATCAGTACAAGGTTGCGATCGGTATGCCGAAGCACCAGTGGCATAAGAGCCCGCGAAACAACCGCCATCGCCGATCGCGCCGCCAGAATGATGGTGACCTCCGCGACCGAGATCCCCAGTTCATGTCCCAGCACCGGCATATACGCGGTAAGTAGATCGATAGCGACGATCACAGCGATGGACGCAGTCAATGCACTTGGCATGCCGGGCAAGCGGAGCATTCCGAAAGTGCCGGTGCTTCTCGACGTTTCCGTGCCGGTCTTGTGCGACGAAGTGGTGAGGTCGAATCGTCGGAAAGCAGATGCGTTAAACCAACCAGCAGCAAGAGCTATCGCGGCGAGCCCGGTGAGCCACCATAATGCCGGGGTCGTGTTGACGCTCGTTGTGGTGGCGGGATCGGTGGCGCCAGTGATGTCAGATTCAGCGGCCATGGATGCAATGGCTCCGGCGAAGGAAATGCCAATGAGCTGGCCGACAGAAATGCCGAGGGTCAGATAGGCAAACAGAGAATCAAGACCTGAGCTTGAGCCCCGCAATTTGGAGGCCATTCCCTGACCAGCGATGAGAGTTGTCATGTGGGCAAAGCCAAGCGCTACATAAGAAAGGAAAAGAAGCGCAAAGTGTGACGACAGCGCCATGCCCGCCGGGGCAAACACGGTCACGATCAGCCCGGCGCGCATGATCGCTGGAGCTCGACCTGCGTCAACGAAACGGCCCGCCGGCACTGCAATAAGTAAAGGAACCAACGAGAAAGCTGCGGTGAACCAACCGATGAGAGCCGCATCGCCACCCATTGCCAGCACACGCCAACTCAATAAGACACGACCACCGTTGAAAACAGCTTGACTCAGAAGCGTCACCGCCACCAACATGGCGAACCAACGCTTCATGAATGTCCCCTTCCAGTGCTAAACCGAGTTGTGCCTGCCCCGTAAGGTTGAAGGTCATCGAAAAGACCAACCAGGTACGCGTCGTCACATCCCGGTTTAGCACTGGTGTAGCACTGATTTCATCTCGACTTTCAACGAAATCCGGCGAAACCAGCAAACCAAGAGATGTAATCTCGTGCATCCTGGAGGGTAGAACAAATTTAGATTAGCTAGAAATGAACGGATTGAAGGAGACCATGCTTGAACGCACACTTGTCTTTGTTGACACCTCTTATTTACTCGCGAGCTTCTATAACTCGTGGGAGACCGGAGCCCGCGGCCAATTAGAAATCGACCTTCGAGACGTAGTTTCAGTTTTAGACAGAATGATTAGCCAGCAGCTGGACCAGCCAGTTCAGCGTCAACTCTGGTACGACGGAATCCCCGAATCAGGCCCACACCGATATCAACGATCGCTCCGCACCATCGACGGCGTCCAGCTTCGCGCCGGTCAGCTCATCGAATGGGGTGATCGTCGCACGCAAAAGGCAGTCGATACCCGTTTGGTCGCTGACATGGTTATCGCCGCGATCCGTGGTCAAGCCTCTGACATCGTGCTGGTCTCCGGTGACGCCGACATGCTTCCTGGCGTCAACGAAGCATCAAACGCTGGTGTCCGCGTGCACTTGTACGGCTTCGGTTGGGATTCCATGTCATCCGCACTCCGCCATGCCTGCGATTCCACCACGATCCTTGATCCACGCGAAGACTTCGCAGACTCCATGCAGATCAACGTTCTCGAAGGTCCGATCCCGCCGGTCATCCGCGACAAGCCACTCGGCGACATCGAGCCGGAGGAAGAAGCCGGACCTACCGTCGTTCCAGATACTCGCATCCCGGAACCATCCGCCGTGGAGAAATCCTCCGAAACTACGCCTGACGACGATTGCTGCCCGGGCGCCACTCCCTACGCCAAGGCAGAAGTGCCGAAGGTACGGGAAGTGGAAGCGGCAGCAAAAGTGGGTGCTCGCGAAATCCCAGTTCAGGCTGAACATACGGCAGCAGAGTCAGCCAAGGTGGTCGAAGAGCAGGCACCACAGTCTGACGTGACTACTCCAACCGCTGAGGTGGCGAAGGAGGAGGTTGTTGCTGAGGGTGAGTCCGTCGCAAAGCCTGAACCGACCCCAAGTCCAGCGAAGCCAGGTCCACGTCCGAACCCATCGATGATGGCGCCGCGCCGAAAGCTGCGTTCCCGATACGTTCCGTTGCCGAATGAAGTGTGGGCATCAGCGGGATTTCAAACACCATTCGATGTGGGACAGCAGTACGCGAACTGGTGGTATGAGAATGTGGCATCTGAACAGGCTCGTGACGAAGCGCACCTGTTGTCAGGTGGCGGTCTACCTCCAGAAATTGACCGCCCACTGTTGCAGTTCGCGTGCGAAACGTTGCACGAATACACGCTGACGGAAAACCAGCGCGTGAATCTGCGCGATGGTTTCCATGCTGGAATCCGAGGCGTGCTGCTTAGTCGCAAGCAACAGGCTGAAAAGGAAGGTCGCAGAGAGTCCTAACTCCAGTCTGACAAGAATGACCGTAGCTGCAGCTGTTTGCTGTAGCTACGGTCATTGCATGTGAGAGGCGTCTCGGAAAAGACACCGAAGACGTCATTGTTACGAACTTGACGGGCTACTTGTCCTCGTCGGCGGTACCTGCAGCGCCGGCCTGATCCTGGTCAGCGTATTCTGCGTCGACCTCTTCGTACTGCTCGTCGACGGCAGTCTCCGTGGCATTAGAAGTCTGAGGGGCGCCGACAGCGTCCGCGTCATCCACGTTCTCTGCATCATTGGTGGCATCTGCAGCGCCTGCGTAGTCCGCGACGGCAGCATCCGCCTCTGGAGCTGCATTGAGTTCACCCGCTGGCTTGTCGGACGAAGAACCAGACTCGAGCGCATTGTTTTCATTGGCCATCTGCGCGCGGATCTCTGCAAGACGAGCATCCGCCTTCATGTCCACGCCACTAGCCTCGATCTCAGCCATGCGACCTGCATGGCTGTCTGCTGCCAATTCCTGAGCACCGAGAGCATTCGCATAGCGCGACTCAATCTTCTCTCGGACGGAATCAAGCGTGGGAGTATTCGGATCGTTGGAGACGCCCTTCATTCGAGACAAAGTCTCCGACGCAGTCTCCTGCATCTTTGCCTGATCCGCCTGAGCCTCCAGCTCGCGAATCTGACCCTTCATTTGCTCGTACTGCATCTGGGACTGCTTAGCCTGCTTCTGCGCTTCATCAGCAGCACGAACTGCCTGCTCATGCATCTGAGTTGTCTGCTCGAGCTCAGTTTCCACACTCACCAACTGTGAAGCGAAAACCTCTGCGGTCTGCTCGAAGTTGACTGCCTTCGCTTCATCACCAGCCGAGCGGGCAGCATCTGCCTGCTGCAACGCGGCACGAGTATTCGTGGTCAGCTTCTCGCGTTCCTTTGTCAGCCGGCCAAGCTGCATTTCCAGCTGATTACGATTACCAATAACCGCCGCAGCTTGACGCTGAATTTCCTGATGCTGCTTGCGCGCAGCTTCGGCAGCCTGGTGAATCTGGACCTTCGGATCTGCATTGTCATCGATCGACTTATCGAACGATGCCATCATGTACTTCCAGCCCTTGCTGAATGGATTGGCCATGGGAGTTGTGTCCTTCCGAAGAGTGCAGTTGCCACCTAATCTAATGACATCTCTCTAGAGATTCTACGCAACGAATACGCTCCCGGCGTTAATGCCATTCACCGCTGTTTCGCGACATGACCGCCGTTAACACACCTCCCAAGCAGAAGTCCTAGTTATCTCGTTGTAATGTTTCAATCTATGTTCGCTTCTCGACGATCGGCTGTTAAGGCCTCTGCCACCGCTGTGGCGGCCGCTTGCCTCCTTGCTTCTGGCCCCGTTGTCCTTGCAGACGATGCAATGGCTCAGGACAAGACATCTACATCCTCAAAGCCTGGGCCAGAGAAGGCTTCGAGCTCGAAGGTTTCCGAACCATCGAAGGAAAAGGCGACGTCGAAGACCACTACGAAGAGCGCCGAAAAGTCTTCCAAAAAGAAGACCGCCGAGAAGCAGGCCACCTATTCCGAGACCCCGGACGATGAAGTCGAGCGCTACTCGGACGGCCCAACTACCAACCGGGGTAAGGGCATCCAGGAGCGCATGGACAAGGTCACCACCGCAATCGAGAAGGACGGTGGCGAGTTCGGTATCGGCTTCCTCGACCGCAAGACCGGCGAGTTCATTTGTAACTCTGCCTGCGATGAGTCCTTTGAACTAGCGAGTTTGTCGAAGGTCTTTATTGCCGAAACCGTGGGTTTCACTAATTACAACCAGCCCACCGGCAAGATCGAAGGTGGCGAAGGCGAAGCTCCAGTTGATGGCAATCAGGATGCCATGCTCCGTGATGACATGATCCGCTACTCCGATAATGAAGCTACAAATCAATTGTGGGCCACGTACGGCGGTACCGACATTATCGCCAGTGCGAAGGAGCGCTACCAGCTTTCGTCCTCAACGCAACCCAATCCAGACTGGGGCGCCACGGCCAGCTCCCCTGCCGACATGGTTCGCTTCTTTGACGGCGTCCTGTCGTCGGAAGGCGGAATGAGTGAAGCTGAAACTGACTACTTCATTCGCATGATGTACTCCGTGCCACGCTTTTCTTATGGCAGTGCCGACCAGAATATCGGTCTTCGCGCTGCGCTTCCCGACGAGCGAATCGCCGTCAAGGGTGGCTGGTACGACCCACAAATCCGCGCGGTTGGCGGGTTCATGGGCGAAGACAATCGATACATTGTGGTCGCGCTTGCGAGTTACGTTTCTCCGGAAGACTTCACCCAAGCTATTGCCGACGTCTTCCCTGACGGACACATTCCAGACGAAACAAACGATGACTCCAAGGACATTGCGGCCATGGAACCGCTCGAAGAAGGCGCAGAAACCGATGGTGGTCTCCTGAAGGTCGTCGGAGGAATGGCCCTACTGGCTGTAGGTGTCGCAATTGGTTGGTTCTTGCCTCGTCGCAAGAAGGCATAAGCCCAGTAGAAACACGAAAGTGGCTAGCCGCCCTTGACTTGGAAGGGACGGCTAGCCACTTTTTCTTGTACAGCAGCTCCTCTACCAATCCAGCGGAAGCTGCTATCAACCCTCGGTTGCCTTCGGGCTGTTGAGACAGATTTAGGCTTCTGGAGCCTTGCCCTGCTCGTCTGCGATCTGCTTACGGACATCGTCCATGTCGAGCTCAGCAGCCTGCTTCAAAACATCGTCGATAGCCTGTGGAGGCAACACACCCGAGTGCTGGAACAGCAGGACACCCTCGCGGAACAGGAAGATGGATGGAATTGCCTGGATGCCCAGCGCTGCAGAGACTTCCTGGTTTGCGTCAGTATCGAGCTTTGCGAACACAACATCCTTGTGATCTTCCGAAGCCTTCTCGAAGATCGGTGCGAACTGACGGCAAGGACCACACCACGACGCCCAAGCGTCGACAATAACTGTGTCGTTGTCCTTAATAGTCGACTCAAAGGTCTCGTTGGTGACATCAACGGTAGCCATAAAATACTCCTAGAGGTATCCGTATAGGTGGTTGCTCCCTGCAACGCTACTTCATGTCAGTTAATTCCCGATACCCCTAAAGATCCCGAAAATTGCCTATATCCCGCTTTAGCGAATACGAATAGTGTTCTGCTGTTCACCCAGACCATCGATGGCCACGCGCACTACCTGGCCGTCCTGGAGGTACACAGGTGGCTTCATGCCATGCCCCACACCGGCTGGCGTACCCGTCGAAATAACATCGCCAGGGTTCAGCTGAACGAATTGCGACACATAGGACACCAACATGGCTGGCGGGAACACGAGATCGGCAATTGGGGCATCCTGACGAAGTTCACCGTCGACCCATGTCCGCACCCGCGCCGCCTCCGCGTCGAATTCATCCGCCGTCAATAACCAGGGACCGAAACCTGATGCCCTCTGTAAAGTTTTTCCCTGTAACCACTGCTGCGTCGCATACTGCTTATCGCGCTGCGTGAAATCATCCATGATCGCGTACCCGGCAATCGCCTTCTCGGCTGCTGCCTCGTCCACACCGAACACGGTCTCGCCGAGTACTACCGCCAACTCACCCTCGTAATCCAACGCTTTCACGCCAGCCGACTCTGGCACAATCACGTCGTCACGAGCACCCGCAACCGCATCCGCGAACTTCGCAAACAAAGTCGGCACCTCGGGACGCTCATGCCCCATCTCTTCGATGTGCGCCGCATAGTTCAGCCCCACGCACACGATCTTGCCCGGGCGAGGAATCAATGGGGCAAACGCCCATTCTGACTCCGGCAACACTTCCCCTGGTTGTGGATCCACAATCTCAGCTTTACGACGAACCTTATCTGCCCACTCTTCCTGTGCGAGCAATGAGCCCACACACGACTCGTCGAAAAGCAGAGCCGAAGTGGAGCGAAGAAGAGCGGCATGCGTCGAACCGTTGTGACGCAGAGTAGCTAAACGCATGTGGAGGACTTTCGTTGTGATGAGCAGGGACAGTGAATGACCACGATCACTATCGCACTACCGAGCTTAGACGGACTTCGGAGTGGTCATTCGCACAAACCAGGCCGGACGTTTAAACAACCAGCCGGCGCCAATGGAAATGAGAATCTTCTGCGCACCCAAGCACATGAGTGCAGCGAGGACGGTGGTCAGCGGAATCATGATGTACATGCCAGGATCCGCCGGCAGAATATTGTCACAGGTGAGAGCGACAACTTTGAGCATTGGAATGTGCATCAAGAAGATGGGCAGCGTTCGTTTACCCAACGCCTCGAATGGTCGAGCAAACGAATAATTCTGCACAATTGCCATGATGTTGACCGCTGCCAAGACACCCGTGATGCTCAGGAACAACCGCGTGTACCCCACGTTGCCAGCGTTGAAGGACGGATACGTCATCAAAATGTACGTCGCAACAGCCAGATACAGACCCAGGGCCACTGCCAAGAATGCTCCCTTGCGACGGTGCACCATTCGGAACAGCCACGGTGCACCATAAATGCCAAGCAAGTAGAACACGTACATCTTGGAAACAAAGTCCCACGACCAGCTGGTGCCAGCAAATGGCTCGTACACGTTGATCAACGCGGCAATGATGATCTGAACTACGGGATGAATATGCCGGGTGGCTTTCGTCAAAATGGCGAATAATGCAAGCGCCCACAAGAACCACAAGTACGACGTTGGTTCTACGGCTGCGTGCAAGGTGTTGTACGCAGCGCTAGGCCAGGTCTGCGGATCCCACAACGTTGGTCGCCGAGTGATGCCAAGGACTCCGACCCGACTGCCCGGTAGCAGGCCCAACGCAATCTCTCGCGCTGGCACCCAAATGACATACAGCCACACCATCACCCAAATACGACGGTTTGCCAGCTTCTCCCAGGATTCGGCCAACGCCTTTCCAGCGAAGAGACCCGACAGCAAGAAAAACAACGGCATACGGATGGGGCCGAGGAAGAAGTTAAACTCGGTCCAGAACTTGGTGTCATAGCCATGACCACCCATTTCTGTCACTGAGTGACCCAACACGACCAACAGGATACAAAGACCCTTTGCCGCATCGACCCACAGCACACGAGGTTTATCGGACTTCTTTGACTTCGCCTTAGCCTGTGGCGCAGTTGTTTCGGGTTGTGCAGCAGAAGTCGTTGCCACTGTTGATTCTTCCGACAACTGACTCTGCCCTTTCCCACATTCCCACGGTACGCATCCAGCATTGCTGATTCGTCTAGTACTGGTTTGCCTAGTACTAGTTAGTTTGCGCATTATCTTCGATGGCATATCGATAGATACGCACACAAAACAGTAATCTTACCTGCGAAAAACGCTAGTTACGAAACTTCACCTGCATTAGTGTTCCGGGGCAAGGTCCACGAAACGCGAGTAATGCAGCTGGTGAGCAACGGCAATGGTGCCGATCGGGCCACCACGGTGCTTTGCCAAAATGATGTCTGCTTCGCCCGCGCGCTCGCTGCTTTCGTCCTGCGAATCTGGGCGATACAACAGCATAACCATATCGGCATCCTGCTCTAGCGAACCAGATTCACGCAGATCGGATACCTGTGGTTTCTTATCTGTACGAGACTCTGGGCCACGGTTCAGCTGAGAAATGGCGATCAACGGAACATCGACTTCCTTCGCCAACAGCTTCAATTGACGAGAGAACTCCGAAACTTCTTGCTGACGGGATTCAACCTTCTTGCCCGAGCTCATCAGCTGCAAGTAGTCGACCACGATCAAACCGAGATCATGCTTTTGCTTTAGCTGACGTGCCTTTGCACGAATCTCCATCATGGTCATGTTTGGCGAGTCATCAATGAACAGCGGAACATCCGCAATCTGCTCTGTCCGTTCAACAAGCTTTGCCCAGTCCTTCTCTTCCATGCGACCCGAACGCAGCTTTGCCAAATTGATCTTGGTCTCCGCCGACAGCATGCGCATCATAATCTCGATCTTCGACATTTCCAACGAGAAAATGACACTGGCCTTGCCATGCGTAATAGACGCCGAACGCATGAAGTCCAGCGCCAACGTTGACTTACCAACACCCGGACGCGCCGCGATGATCACCATCTGACCGCCGTGGAGACCGTTCGTCAGTTCGTCGAGACGAGAGAAGCCCGTAGGAATACCCTGCGCAAGACCACCCTCCTCACTGATCTTCTCCAACTCCGCCAGAGTCGGATCAAGCAATTCGGACAGCGACGAGTAGTCCGTCTTCTCGTTGTCTCGACCAACACCGAAAATCAGCTGCTGCGCCTGATCGACCAACACCTCAGGTTCAGCGTCCTCAGCACCCGCGTAGGCAATCTGCGTGATCTGCGTGCCCGCCTCCACCAAGCGACGAACCAGCGCCTTCTCCGCGACAATCTTCGCGTAGTAATGAGCATTCGCTGCAGTGGGCACCATCGACATCAATGTGTGCAAATACGGTGCGCCACCGACCCGCTCGAGTTCGCCCAACCGGTCCAACCGACCCGCCACCAGGATTGGGTCCACCTCGGAGGACTCGCCATACAAATGCAGAATTGCCTGATAGACCAGCTGATGCGCTGGACGGTAGAAATCCTCTGGCCGCAAAATTTCGTACACATCCGCGACCGCCTGCGGATTCAGCAGCATGCCTCCCAGCACACCCTGCTCCGCTTCAATGCTGTGAGGCAGTTCGCGACCATAATCAGTGCCACGCGAGGCAACCTCGCCACGCCGGCGATCGTCATCGAAACGATTGCTTCGCGACGACCCGCCGGTAGCTCCACCACCACTAAAGGCTGGTTCCGGCGGCAACGGAACATCGTCGATGCTTGCATCAAACGCAGCGCTGTCATCTGCTTCGAACGCCTGGCTCATGGTTCCTCGGTACTCGTTTCTGTATATCTGGGCTTAGTCTTCATTGTGCAGAAAACCCTGGATCACTGTGGATAACTGACGTTCGAAAATGCAACCTTCAAGGTCAACTTTAGAGGGTTATCCACAGGCTTTGTGGATAACCATGGGGATAAATTGTGAACGCCTGATGAATTCCCATGACAAAGTGTGGATAGATCTCGAGAAAATTGTGAGTAGTACGAGTTCTGCGGTAATAACTCGTTAAAGCGCCTATTTATGCAGGTCACAGCCTTTTTAGGAAGAATCCCCGTTTCAGGGGTACCCGTTAGGCCGCCATCCTCGCAACTATCTCGCAACTATTGCTTTACTTTCTATGCAGCACACCGGCTCGTCGTAACGCAAAAGCCCAGGTAATTGTCAACAGTTTCTCCACAGGCCATGTCCAACTAGTCACAACTATCCACACTGACACCACGACACAAACACTGAAGGCCCTGCGAACCCACAACGTGGGAACCAGGACCTTCAGTGCGCTGTTGTCATTGGGCTGGTGTGAGCCAGCCGCCGTCGTTAAAAGTTTTGCTCCGGATTAACCGGCGACGACCTGTACGGAGACGTGCGCGACAACCTGTGGGTGCAGCGCAATGTCAACGGTGTGCTTACCAAGAGACTTGATCTGGCTTGGAGCGAGCTCTACCGCACGCTTGTCCACTGCCTGACCAGAAGCCTTACGAACTGCATCGGCGATATCGCCCTTAGTCACGGAGCCGAAGAGCTTGCCGGACTCGGATGCCTTAACAGTTACAGTCACGTTCTCAAGAGCATCGAGAGATGCCTTGACCTCGCGTGCGTGATCCAGGTCGCGAATTTCGCGAGCCTCGGTTGCACGGCGGATGCCTTCAATCTGCTTCTCTGCGCCACGGGTAGCTACAATTGCCAGTCCGCGGGGAAGCAGGTAATTACGTCCATAGCCGGCCTTGACCTCAACGATGTCGCCTGCGACACCGAGGTTATCAACGGCGGCGGTGAGGATCAGCTTCATGATCCCTGCCTTTCGCTGGAAATGTCTAGTGAATTAAATGCTTGTTTGATCTACTGATCTATGCGAAAACGCGCTTAGAAAGGTGGCTCTGAGTCGCCACCAGCGAAACCGCCACCGGACATTGGTGCAGAGTTCCACGGATCTTCAGTTGGCGCTCCGCCACCGAAGCCCTGGTTACCACTCTGGCCACCGCCCTGATTAAAACCACCCTGATTGCCGCCGCCGAAGCCACGACCTCCCTGGTTGGCACCACCCTGACGGGCACCGCCACCAAAACCACCCTGACCCTGGCCACCGCCAGAGTTACGAGGATTGCGATTGACCTGAGCCGAAGCGAAGCGCAACGAAGGTCCAACCTCGTCTACTTCAACCTCGTACACGGTACGACGCTCGCCCTCGCGAGTTTCGTAATTACGCTGGCGCAGACGGCCATACACGATAACGCGCATGCCCTTACTGAGAGTCTCGACTACATTTTCAGCTGCGTCACGCCAGACGTTGCAGGTGAGGAACAAGCCATCACCATCGGTCCACTGATTGGTGTCCCTGTTGTAGAACCGTGGCGTCGAAGCGATACGGAAATTAGCAACAGCAGCACCAGACTGCGTGTACTTCAGCTCTGGTTCAGCAACAACGTTGCCTACCAGCGTAATCGGAGTCTCTCCCTGTGCCATGTCTTACTCCTAGGTTGTATTGGGGCTTACTCGGTTTTCTATCAACGCGAGGAATCCAGCGACATATGGCCAGCTACTGCTGACACTAGACATCGCTCGCCATCCTACGTTGAGCGTTTTCATCTCGTCAGTTGTTTAACAACCAACGAGAAAGACGCATGATTAGCGATCGCCCCGCAGCACCTTGGTGCGCAGGATGGAGTCGTTCAGGTTCAGACGACGGTCGAGCTCGAGTACCGTTGCGGACTCGCACTTGAGGTTAAGGACAGCGTAAATGCCCTCTTCCTTCTTCTCGATTGGGTAAGCAAGGTGGCGCTTGCCCCAGATGTCTACCTTCTCTACCTGACCGTTTTCCTTACGGACGACGTCCAAGTACTTCTCCAGCGACGGGCCTACGGTGCGTTCATCCAGCGATGGATCGAGGATGATCATTACTTCGTATTGACGCACGGACCTCATCACCTCCTATGGTCTAGTTTCGAATATTTCGGCCACGAATAGCTCTTCGTGGCAGGAGGGTCGTTGCGTCAGGCAACCCTGCAAGGGTAGCCCATGACACGCGTTTTACCTAATCACAGGAAGCAAAAAGAACCCCACCCTGTGTTACGGGTGAGGTTCTTTACGACGAGCTCGTCGTCACGCAAGAACTGTGTCAGACAACAACATGGGAGTTATGGAGTTGTCGTGGCTGCGTGCGAAACGGCGATGATGACTGGGATAACAGTCACGAGGACGAATGCTCCGATACATAAGCCCCAGATAATGCTTTTGTTCCACTTGGACATGTAGCCAAAGAACGCTGCGCCGAAGAAGAGGAATCCCACGCCGACGCAGGCCATGGTCAGGATCAACCAGGTATCCACTACGCACCGCCGCCGAAGAGATCTTCAAGTGCGGGTGGAATAGGAGGTGCTCCGCCACCGCCACCGTCAGCCGGTGGAGCTGGCGGCTCTGGGATCTCGATTGGTGGAATCTCAGGTACTACTGGCTCCACAGGGGCTTCCTCGATGACCGTCGTCTCTTCGGTAGTCGCTTCCGGCGTGTACTGCTGGGTGTACTGCTGAGTAGTCTGTGCTCCTCCGCCACCACTGCTGCCGCTACCGGACCAGCCCGGCGCGCCCGCGACACCACCGATTGCCTCTGGATCAGAGAATGGAATCCAGTCCTCATTCGCCAGCGAGTCGTCCATGACCGACTTCCACAAGTCGGACGGCGTGTGCGAACCGAACATGTTGCCGCCCCAACGGTTGTACAACGCGGAACCATCAACGTTGCCAACCCATACAGCGGTCGACAGCTGAGGAGTTGCGCCGATCATCCAGGCATCCTTGTTCTGGCCAGTATCACCAAGCTGAGCAGTACCCGTCTTTGCTGCCGACATGCGACCGCCAGCCAGCGCGTGACTGTTGCGCGATGCAATTGGCTTCATAGCATCAATGACATTCGTCGCTACGGCCTTGGACACACGTCGGTCTCCCTTTTCATCCTTGCGTTCAAGCAGGACATCACCGTCGACCGTTTCGACCTTCTTGACGAAGTGGGTCTTGTGGTAGACGCCATCATTAGCCAACGTTGCCAGGCCTACCGCCATATCCAGCGGACGGGTTAGATACTGGCCAAGCGTAATGCCGTCTTGGGAGTGGCCATTGTCTTCCATCAGGGTCTTTTCGATACCCGGAATGGACTTGGCAACACCCAGCTTGTGAGCCATTGCTGCGGTGTCATCAGGGCCATTCTTCAGATCGCGCTGGAGGCGAATGAACGGCGTGTTCAGCGACTGACGCAGTGCTTCCGAAATTGGGCACGAGCCACAGGACATACCGCTTGAGTTTTCAATCGTCGCCGCACCTGACTGCACTGGTGCAGACGAGTAGTACTTCGACAGTGGGATGCCTTGGTCAAGAGCAGCGGCCAAGGCGAAGATCTTGAAAGTCGAACCAGTCTGCAGGCCAGAATTTGCGTAGTCCCAACCATTTGGATCGTCGCCACCGTAGTAGCCAAGGACCGCGCCGTCGCGTGGGTCAACAGAAACAATGGCGGTACGCAGGCCGGTGGATTGATCGACCCACGACTCCACTGCATCCAGCGTTGCTTCCTGAACTGTCGGGTCGATGGTGGTGGTGATACGCAAACCACGAGTGTTGACGTCTTGTTCGCTAATGCCCTCGGCTTCCAGCTCCGCCAGAACCTGATTCTTGATCATGGCTTCTGGGCCCGGCTCTGGAGCAACCTCGGACACCTTGGCAGGGTCAAGCGTGTCAGGATATGTCAGCTGTGCGCGCTCTGCCTGTGGCAGGACGTTCATCTGCACCATGCCGTCAAGGACGTAATTCCAGCGCTGCTCAGCCTCTGGACGGTTCGTCCATGGATCCAACGCGGATGGGCGCTGAATGGTTGCCGCCAAAACTGCAGCCTCGCCTGCGGTCAGCTCATTCACTGGCTTGCCGAAGTACGCATCCGAGGCAGCTGCAATGCCATATGCATTACGACCGAAGTAGATGGTGTTCAGGTAAGCCTCGAGGATTTCATCCTTCGACCATTCCCGAGCCATCTTCGCGGACATGACGAATTCCTTCGCCTTACGCGTGATGGTGCGTTCGTTACCAACGACCGCATTCTTCACATACTGCTGTGTAATGGTCGAGCCGCCACCTGCAGATGCATTACCTGTAATGACGCCCCACGCCGCACGGCCGTAGCCACTGAGAGAGAAGCCAGGGTTCGTGTAGAACTCACGGTCCTCGGCAGCAAGCACTGCGTTACGGACCTCATCGGGTACGTCTTCAATCTGGACGTTACGACGGTTGCCTGCCTCAGGCACAATACGAGTGATTTCCTTTTCACCCGTGTTGTCGAAGACAAACGAAATCTGGTCATTAACCAGCTCATCTGGCTCCGGCACATCCGTCGACACGTAGGCTACGCCGAAAACAACCACCGGGAACAACACGACAAGTACAGCCGCGAGACCGATCCATGCCCAGATGTTGCCGGGTCCCTTCGACTTGCTGTCTTCCTTTTCGGAGTCGTCAGCCAATTCTTCTTCCTCGCGTGGTTCGGCTGCATCCGCAGCGTCGTCGGCACCATTCGTACCTTCGTTGACAGGTTCAGTTTCCACTGCGCTAAACGCTGCGGTGCTATCTGAATCCGTGGTGCTATCCGAGGTCGACGAATCGGGATCGGGCTGATCCCACCATTCGGAGGCCTCATTATGTGCGCCATTCGCGCCAGTGCCTGTATCCCCTGGCCCGTTGACGCCACTGTGTGGATCTTTGCTCACAGGCGTACTCCCTAAAAATTTTTGTCATATGACAGCGGTGGCAGTTCGTACTATGAAATTCCACCTACAGTCTGGGCACACCTCAACTTGTTTGACAGTGCAGTCCCCATATTGCGCAACAAGCGCTTCGAGTTCTGACTGACTACAAGCAGTTCCGGAACGGCGACCCAGATTCTGTCCGAATACCCAGGATACGAGTCTCAAGTCTCTCTTGCGACACACCGGGCACACGTGTGTTGCCTTTTGCCCGTGAAAACGAGCAGCAGCGACAAGACGCGAATCGGCATCACATAGAGAGCGAGTGGCTATTTCGCCAGCTCGCCACTGCGCTAGCGCGTTATTCCGCACCAGCGTGTGATCGACTTCGTCCTGCCACTTAAGCACCCGAACAGACTAGCAGGTACAGCCCCCACTACCCCTTCTTTATCGGTTCATCTTCTCCCCCGCGCGGTTTCAGCAACAGGTTGCTTCGCAAATAGGTATAGCGTCGGCGGAGTTGGCTCAAGTTATTAAGGAGACTGCAAGTCTATGAGTTCCGTACGCGTAGCAATTGTCGGTGTCGGCAACTGTGCATCCTCACTCGTCCAAGGCGTCGAGTTTTACCGCAATGCCAAGGCTGACGAGACCGTCCCTGGCTTGATGCATGTCCAGTTCGGCGAGTACCACGTTTCCGACGTTGAGTTCGTTGCTGCATTTGATGTCGACGACAAGAAGGTCGGCAAGGATCTTTCTGAAGCAATCAACGCTTCCGAGAACTGCACCATCCAGATCGCTGAAGTCCCTACCCTGGGCATCGAAGTTCAGCGTGGCCCAACCCTCGATGGCGTTGGCAAGTACTACGCCGAGACCATCGATGAGTCGGCTGCTGAACCCGTCGATGTTGTCCAGGCTCTGAAGGATGCCAAGGTCGATGTCATGGTTTCTTACCTGCCAGTTGGTTCTGAGCAGGCAGATAAGTTCTACGCACAGTGTGCAATCGATGCCAATGTTGCATTCGTGAACGCACTGCCAGTCTTCATCGCTTCTGACCCAGAGTGGGCAAAGAAGTTCGAGGACGCCGGCGTCCCAATCGTTGGCGACGATATTAAGTCTCAGGTTGGCGCAACCATCACCCACCGCGTCATGGCAAAGCTCTTCGAAGACCGTGGCGTCCGTTTGGAGCGCACCTTGCAGCTGAACGTCGGCGGCAACATGGACTTCAAGAACATGCTGGAGCGCGAGCGTCTCGAGTCAAAGAAGATCTCCAAGACTCAGGCTGTGACGTCGAACCTGACTGGCCCACTGGCTGGCAAGATCGACGATCGCAATGTTCACATCGGCCCATCGGACTGGATCGATTGGTTGGATGACCGCAAGTGGGCGTACGTCCGCTTGGAGGGTAAGGCATTCGGCGAGGTTCCACTAAACCTTGAGTACAAGCTGGAAGTTTGGGACTCCCCTAACTCCGCTGGCATCATCATCGATGCTCTGCGTGCTGCAAAGATCGCTAAGGACCGTGGCATCGGTGGCCCAGTTTACGCTGCTTCGTCTTACCTGATGAAGTCGCCTCCTCGTCAGCTTCCTGATGACCAGGCTCGCGCAGACCTCGAGAAGTTCATCGCTGGCGAGTAGCCGCTCAGTCCCCACCCGGGGTTGATGCCTTTATTAATAAGGCATCGTTGCTTGATAGAAAACGTCGCTAAGCAGCTTTTGCTTAGCGACGTTTTTGCTTGGGCGTACCACCACTAAAACGGGGAATCCGGTCATAGCTGGGCATATCCAATCAGTATCAATCAATTTTTTCCGAAGTATGACTGAATCAAATTGTAGCCTCATCAGCAGTTTTGTGAGGAAAATAAGGGCGCCGTTAGTTTATGCTCATTAACCTCTAATTAGATACATAGGCAAAGAGACTATTTTGTATTGGTAACTTGTACAAATCCCAGTTAGCATAAAGGCATGACTGAGAACACCTCCGCGAGCACCTCCGCACCTGAGAACACCGAGATTGATGCTCTTTCTTTGGCCAAGAGGTTGCGACCACTGCTGACGCGTGCGGAGCTACTGTATAGCCGTCGCTCAACCGAGTCTCAACTGAGCCGTGCTCAGCTCTCCATCATGATGACATTGAATTCGCTCGGCGCATGCCGCATCAATCAGATCGCGCAGGCAGAAGCAATTCGAATGCCTACCGCATCGAACGCTATCCATCACCTCGAAGATGCCGGCATGGTCGAGCGCATCCGTGACAGCCACGACCGCCGAGGCGTACGCGTCGAGCTGACAGAAAAGGGTCGTGCAGAGCTAAAGCGCGTATCCGACGAACGCGATGAGCAGATGGCCCAGATGTTCTCTACCCTCAACAAGGAAGAGCTGCAGGTTGGTCTAGCGCTCGAGCCTGTTTTGAAGCGCGTCCTGGAAACCTACTCTGACAAGCACAACCCGGCTCAGTAATCTCCGGCAGGTATACGGCAAACACACAATGCGTGGTCAGCCGATCACTTTCGTTAAGTGTTTTTGATTTCACGAATTCTCCTGGAAAAGTAGGCTGGTAAGTAAGCCTTCTACCCAACAAGGTGCCCCAAGGAGAATTCGTCATGCCCTCAAGCCCGCTCCGTATCCTGGTTGCGTGGCGCCCGGGTAAAACCGGCATGGAAGCCATGTCGTACGCTGCCTGGCTTTCGCGAACATGCAAAGTCCAGATTCGCGTCGTCACTGTACTGTCGCGCGGGTGGCCACTGACCTCGCTCGCCCGCCTCAGTGATAACGACTCATGGATCAGCAACGAAACCCAATCGGAGGCTAAGGCAGCTCGCGCCGCATTCAAGGCGGCGGGGATTCGCAAGGGCATGCTCGATGAAGATCCAATTCACACCATCGAGTCCTCCTCCGAAGCTGACTCCATTATTCGTGCTGCTCGAGACTTCAAAGCGGATATCATTCTGCTGGGAGCACAGATCCACGCGCCGGCTGGCCGATTCCACATCGGCTCCACGTCAGACGCCTTGCTGCACTGCTCTCCTTTCCCACTGGGGTTGGCACCACGGGCACCCAAGCTGTCGAAGAATGGCGTCACCCGAGTCAATGTGGCCTACATCGACACTGCTCAGTCCCACAATGCGCTGACCAAGGCTGGAGAGCTCGCCCACCGCTGGGATGTTCCACTACGACTGGTCGCGTTCACTCCCCGTGGCGCAACGATGTATCCCACTGAGCATGGTTTCGGCACTTCCGAAGATTTGATGGTCGAATGGCGTGAACAAGCGATGGCTCTGCTTGACCGTGGCCTGGACCGTGCGCAGACTCGCTTCCCAGACCTACCTGTCGACACGGCCATCGGCTCGGGCCATGGTTGGGATGAAGCACTGTCTAGCATCAAGTGGAAAAAGGGCGACCTCTTGGTTCTAGGATCCTCGACCTTGGCGTCATTCGGTCGGGTGTTCATCGGCTCCTCGACAAATCAGATTGTCCGCCACTGCCCTGTCCCGACAGTAATTACGCCAGCGTAGGCTATGAGGCATGACTGGTACTGGTAAAGACTCTGGCGAGAATCCGGATCATTTCATTGATCCTCACGACGATCCTCTAGTTCGACTGGAGAAGGAGGAATACTCCTTCAAGCCAGCCATCAAGTTCACCCTTTCAGTCATCGCGGCGACGCTTGTGACGGCACTCGTCATTGGCATCGCCGGTGCGATCTCTGGTGGCCCCGCTTGCGATGCTGGCAAGACCACGTTCTTATGCTCCCGCACGTGGGAGCTTGCCTTCCCTCTCATTCCGGGCCTCGTAGCTCTTATCGGCTGCATCTGGGGTTTCTGGATCACCTACATCCAGTGGAAGAGTTTCAAGAACTGGCGTGCGTGGCTGGCTATGTGCTGGGTACTGATGCCATTCACTTTGCTCTGGATGGTCTCCACCTTCGGAATTGCCATTCTTGGTATCGATTAGCACAGGCAGTGGCACCTCAATTATCGGTGCAGACCAACCAATTGATAGCGCATAAGAAGCTCGGAACCACACCTGTTCCGAGCTTTTCGCTTTACGACGGTCGTTACTTCACAACAACGTTTACCATCTTGCCGGGCACGACAATGACCTTCACGACATTACCGCTACCGACAGCGGCGATCGACGCCTGGACCTTTTCGTCGGCAAGTGCGAGCGACTCGATCTCTTCGCGGGATGCGTCGACGGCAACATCAACACGAGCGCGAACCTTACCGTTGATCTGGACTGGCATCTCGACGGTGTCGTCAACAAGCCACTTCTCATCAACCATCGGCCACGGGCCGTGGGCGAGTGGCTCGGTGTGACCTAGACGCGCCCACAGTTCCTCCGCAATATGCGGCGCCACTGGGCCGAGCATCAACACGAGTGGTTCCACGGCGGAACGCGGTGCGCCCGTCTTGCCGTAGTTCTTGGTCAGGTAGTTGACATACTCGATCAGCTTTGCGACGGCGGTGTTGTCACGCAACTCTGCATAATCCAGGGTCACACCGTCAATCGTGCGGTTGATGGCCTTGAGGTCATCGTCGGAAAGCGGAGCATCCGTGACAGAGAGTTCGCCGGAGTTCTCATCCACAACTAAACGCCATGCGCGCTGCAGGAAGCGCTGGGAACCAACCAAGTCCTTGGTTGCCCATGGGCGAGAGGTGTCCAGAGGACCCATTGCCATTTCGTATACGCGGAGGGTGTCGGCACCGTAGTTGTCACAGACTTCGTCAGGGGAGACGGAATTCTTCAGCGACTTGCCCATCTTGCCGTATTCCTGGAATACCTCCAGGTCAGAGCCATCTGCACCAGCACCTGGGATGAGGAACTTGCCGTCACGTTCGACGACATCAGCAGCCGGCTGGTACACGCCACGGGAATCCGTGTATGCGTACGCCTGGATGTAGCCCTGGTTGAATAGGCGTCGGTATGGCTCGACGGACGTCACGTGACCTAAGTCGAACAGCACCTTGTGCCAGAAACGGGAGTAGAGCAGGTGCAGCACTGCGTGCTCGACACCACCGACGTACAAGTCCACACCGCCTGGGTCGCCAGCGCCGTGGATTTCTGGGCGTGGACCAGTCCAGTAGCGCTCGTTTTCGACATCGCACATTGCATCAGCATTGTTCGGATCAATGTAGCGGAGCTGGTACCACGACGAACCTGCCCAGTTAGGCATGACGTTGGTATCGCGGCGGTACATCTTCGGGCCGTCGCCAAGATCCAGCTCAACGTTGACCCACTCGGTGGCCTTGTTCAGTGGCGCTTGTGGCTCGGAATCTGGGGTGTCTGGGTCGAAGGTGACTGGCTTGTAGTCTTCTACTTCTGGCAGTTCGACCGGCAGCATCGATTCTGGAAGTGCATGCGCGACATCATTTTCGTCGTAGACGATAGGGAAGGGTTCGCCCCAGTAGCGCTGGCGAGCGAACAGCCAGTCACGCAACTTGTACTGAGTCTGGCCGTAGCCAATGCCCTTTTCCTCAAGCCATGTGATGGTCGCAGCCTTCGCCTGCTCAAGGCCCATGCCGTTGATATCGAGGCCATCGTCGTTTGCCGAATTGACGGCAGTACCAGCGTCCGTAAACGCTTCCTTTGCGACGTCGCCACCCGCAACAACCTCCACAATTGGCAAGTTGAATTCAGTGGCAAACTCATAGTCACGGGTGTCGTGTGCAGGCACAGCCATGATCGCGCCAGTGCCGTAACCAGCAAGAACGTAGTCAGCGATGAACACTGGCACCTTAGCGCCCGACACTGGGTTCGTAGCGTAGCAACCAGTGAAAACGCCAGTCTTTTCCTTGTTTTCCTGTCGTTCCAAATCCGACTTCGAAGCGATCTGGCGACGGTAATCAGCCACAGCCTCAACAGGTGTTGAGGATCCGCCTGTCCACTTCTCATCGGTACCTTCAGGCCAGGTTGCCGCGACGAGTTCGTCGACAAGCGGGATCTCGGGAGCGAGCACCATGTACGTCGCACCAAAAAGCGTATCTGGGCGGGTGGTGAAAACCTCGATGGTGCGCTCAGTGCCATCGTTGGCTGGGGCAGTGAAGCCGACCTGAGCACCGCGGGAACGACCGATCCAGTTGTGCTGCATGGCCTTGACCTTCTCCGGCCAATCCAGCAGATCAAGGTCAGCGTCGAGACGATCAGCGTAAGCGGTAATACGCATCATCCACTGGCTCAGACGCTTACGGAAAACAGGGAAGTTGCCACGCTCGGAACGGCCTTCAGCAGTTACTTCCTCATTGGACAACACCGTGCCAAGACCTGGGCACCAATTGACCATCGACTTCGAGCGGTACACGAGACGTCGCGCATCGAGAGCCTCATCACGCTCCTTCTCGCTCAATTCAGCCCACGTGCGACCTTCGAACCCTTCGGGAAGCTCCACCTCGCCGGCCTCGTAGGCCTGAATCAAGGTGTCAATAGGACGAGCCTTCTGCTCGCGCTCATCGAACCACGAATTGAAGATCTGCAAGAAAATCCACTGCGTCCACTTGTAGTAGTCCGTGTCAGTGGTGGCGAACGAACGGCGCTTGTCATGACCCAGCCCCAGGCGACCGAGCTGACGCTCCATGTTCTGGATATTTGCCTCGGTAGTCACGCGTGGGTGCGTACCGGTCTGAACGGCGAACTGCTCGGCGGGAAGACCGAAAGCGTCGTAGCCCAAGGTGTGCAAGACGTTCGCGCCCTGCATGCGGTGGAAACGGGCGAACACATCGGTGGCGATGTAGCCCAGCGGGTGGCCAACATGCAGACCAACACCAGATGGGTACGGGAACATGTCCTGCACGAACAGCTTGTTGTCGGATGGGGTAGTGCCTGATGGATCTGCCAGGTCACCGACAGGATTAGGCGCGTGGAACGTGCCTTGCTCAGACCAGAAAGACTGCCATTTCTGCTCGATCTCAGCTGCCACGGCCGGGGTGTAACGGTAGTCGGCACCCGCGTCTGGCTGCTTCTCGGACTGCATCTCAGAGTTCCCGCTGTTCGTCATGGTCACTCAGTCTAATAGGAGTGCATACAGACAGTGCAGTCGGCCGGTTATGTCGCAGGGGTATTCAGTCCTACTATTGAGGACATGATCGCAATCCCAGTCCTTCTCCTGGTTATCGCACTTACCGTTGCTGTTGTTGCAGGCTTGGCATGGACTGCCCATTTACCTGGTAACAACGTTGTGGGCATTCGTGCTCCGGAGGCTCGTAAGTCGCAAGAGAATTGGGATATCACCCACCGCGTGGCCGGCCCTTCGTGGGCCGTATCCGCTATCGCGTTCCTCGGCGCAGCTGCGTTGTCCTACCTTGCCATTCAGCCATCCGCTACGAGTTGGATGTGGCTCTGGGTAGCCGTCGCTGTGCTTGCTGGCCTCGCGATGGTCGGTGTCGGTGCCGCCATGGGTGCGCACACCATTGCTTTGTACGACGCTAAGAAAGTTGCTGCAGAAGAAGCCGAGTCTGGCTGCTGTGGTGGTACGTCCTCCGCCGATTCCTGCGGCACCGACTCTTGCGGTACTGAGGCCGCCGACTCTGCAGCAGATGCCGGCTGCTCCGGTTCATGCTCTTCCTGCACCAGTGGTGGCCTCTGCGGTACGCCTCCGCAGGTCGATCACAATGCTTTGCGACGAGCCGCCGAGAAGTCGGATACCGCAAACTAGTAACGCAGATCGCGGAGAAACTAAACTTCCCGAGACCATGTAGCCACTACGCTGAGTGGCTATGTGGTCTCGTTTGCGTTCATGGCGTCCCGATCCTCTTATCGTGCTCATTGTGATTGCCGTCATCTTGGCAATCATCATTCCCGCGCGTGGAGCCTTCGCGGATGGCTTCTCACTTGCTACCAAAATTGCTATCGGTTTCTTGTTCTTCTTGTATGGCGCTCGATTGAGCCCTCAGGAAGCGCTCGCTGGTTTGAAACACTGGCGGTTGCACCTGACAATTCTGGCATTCACGTTTGTGGCTTTCCCGCTCATCGGTCTAGCTATGAAGCCATTGGATTTCGTACTCGCGCCAGGTTTATACCTCGGCATTTTGTACATGACGCTGGTGCCATCAACGGTTCAGTCGAGTGTGAACTTCACATCCATTGCGCACGGCAATATCGCGGGGTCAATTGTGAGTGCCTCGGCGTCGAACCTGCTGGGCATCGTCGTAACGCCTGTCCTCGTGATGCTGTTGATGACTCAAGGCGGGGGAGTCACCGTCGACGGCTCAGTGTTCCTCGATATTTCCCTGCAGCTGCTGTTGCCGTTCGCAATTGGTCAGTTGTTGAGGGGCTGGGTGTTCAAGTTCGCTGCCGCTAAAACGACCAAGAATGTTGACCGTGTTTCCATCGCAATGGTTGTGTATTCAGCGTTTTCGCAGGGTGTTGTGGATGGCATTTGGTCGAAGGTTCCGGTGCTGGACATCGTCGCGTTGTGCGTCATGTCTGTGCTTCTCGTCGAAGCGATGCTGCGTGTGTCGGGCCTGGTGGCGAAGAAATTGGGCTTTAATCGTGGCGATCGAATTGCCATTCAGTTCTGTGGTTCAAAGAAGTCCCTCGCCACTGGTTTGCCGATGGCAGCAGTCATTTTCGGTGGTCAGGCAGGTTTGATTATTCTGCCGTTGATGATTTTCCACCAGATTCAGCTCATGATGTGCGCTGCCTACGCCGCAAAATGGGGCAAAGAATACGAGCGTGAGCAACAGTCCGTAACTGCCGGTAGCTAGTAGATTGAACGGTAACCCCTCGTCGAGCAACAGCGATCTGTAGGAAGCTCGACACCACGAGAACGAGAGAAGCCAGTGACGACTGACACCACCCAGCCAGGCAACAACGTCCCGCCGAACCCCAACGCGCCGCTGTTCCGCGAAGCACAGCAGGAGGCTATCGAAGCGTTCTGGGACTGGTGGCAGGAGACTGGCGCCGACGTGCTCGACGGCATGTTCTCGGCAATGGTCAACACCAATGACATGGCTGGCAGCGACACCCCTGGCTCGACCGCTGCTTCCGCCGCACCTGTCGAGACCATCGATATTCAGGACGAAGTTGGTGGCCGTCTCGCGGCTATCCACCCACGACTGATTTGGGGATTCGAACCCGGCGCACCGCTGTCGAAGCACCTCATGACTGTCACCGCCGCCGGCGATCCCGAGCTTCGACCAATCGCTCGTCGCTGGCTCAATTCAGCACCTGACGACGACGCCACCTGGGCCTTCACCGACCTTCGCCAAGCAGATCCAGCCATGCCTATCGACTGGGACATGGGTCCGGTCGTTGATGCGGAAGGGCGGCTCGTCGAAAAGCACGATGGTTCGGCGAACATGCAGACCATCGATCCAGCCGATGCACGCGTCCAGTGCACGCCGGGGAACGGCTTCGTCGATGTGCGTTTGTACCATCCGGCGTTCGAGGAGTTGGCTCGCAAGGGTGAGTCAGGGCAGCGGTCGGTGATTCAGCTTGGTTTCACCATGATGCAACTTGCTCTCGGTGAGGAAGATTTTGGGCTGTGGCTGCGCAATTTCGCGTTCTCTGAGGTGGATCCGCCGAATAGTGTGGCGCTCCCGGACTTGCATCAGGAGATCGCGAAGGTTGCCGAGGATTGCCCAGGTTGGCTCACAATTGATGCGGAAGCAAACGGTGAACCGGTTCGCGTAACGACGAGCGCGCCACTGGTGCAGCTGGTCAATCCATTGTTCACGGAGCATGTGGTTATCCAGTTGCTGTACACCGGTTTGGATGAGAAAAAGCTACCGGACGAGCAGTCGCATAAGGCGATTACGGAGATGAACGCCAAGCTGATCGATGCGCTCGGGGAAGACGGCGTGGTCGTTGCCACCGAGACTTCAGATGGCGTGTACTTGCTGCATGCGTATGTCGATTCGGTAAGCTCGGCTGGCTCTGAGGCCGGTCTCGTTGATGTCGAAACTGAGACTCCTGCGCAGCGTTTGGAGCGCATCGCACGAGGGTGGAGTGAAGGCCAGGTCGATGTTGAAGCGACGTATGACCCAGCGTGGGAGCGTGTAGGACACTTGCGGGTGTAGGGGGAGTGGGGGTGACCGTCGTCGAATCGGAGAAGGTGAGCTGGACTTACTGCGGACAATTTAGCTACATGACTCAGAAGCCTATGCCTGGTCACGGCTTTATCGACGAAGCCGAAGCCCGGCGACGATATCGTGACCCAAGTGCATTATTGACGATCCTGCCACCCGTTGATGCCTCCACCGGAATCGTGCCCTATTACGTCGTGGTGACCACCGGACCGCGGCCCGCTTTCACCGTATTCGAGCAGATTGAACCCGGCGTTGTGGAGGCAGAGGTATGGTTCTCGCCGACCGCGGGGGACCGACTGTTTGCAACCCGAGCCATGGTTCGACAATTCCCGCCAAAGGAAGAGTTGCTGGTGCGCAACAACTCTTTGGCAATCAAGACTATGACCGTAGAGAACAGGGAAGACGGCACCGGCACGATCCAGATCAGGCAACGAGACAGTTCAATCGTCGAAGTAGCTGATCGTCGGGGCATGCCGGTAGCTTCGCTCTATCGAGATCTTCCAGAGTTCGGACAGTGGCAGACTCTGCGTGTGCTGTGACATGCGCAGACATCTGAGCTTGTGGTTAGAAAGCAGAGCTGACGGTAAGAAGGCGGTGCTTGTTCCCCCAGCCTCATACCACTACATTCACCAGCACCATATACACACCAGTACCAGCGAAAACAGCGAGCACCGCGCTTCGTCGCCACAGGTGCAGGACGAAAGTAGCCAGCAGCGCTAGAGGTGCCGCCCACATTCCCCCAGGGTCGCCAACATTTTGCGCACCGATGCCCATACGTGCGAACACCGTGTATACAACGAGAGCGACCATCACGCCGACAGGCATAGTGACACCCAAGAACTGGAATAGGGAAGAGCCCTTCAGCGCCCTCACAAATGCGAAAGGCAGCCAGCGAAGAAGCACCGTCACGGCACCCATCACCAACAGTGATGCCAGTACAAAACCACTGCTAGGCACGCTTCTCACCGCCCGTCCCCGCGACATCCTCAACATGCGTTGAGCGCCACGTCAGTGCCTCGTCCACTCGAGGATTGAAGCTTCGAAGCAGCAGCAACAAGAAGTACAGAACCAGTCCCAGGACCAGCATCTGGGATGGCCAAATCGCACCTCCGATGAGCGTGCACACTACCGCAAAAAAGGGCAGTGACCAGTCCTTATTCACCTCGAAAGCATCAAGTGCCAGCACAGCGAATAGCGCTACGAGCGCGAACTCTGCACCCTTGATTCCTTCGGGCAGGGCAGCGCCTGCCAGCGCACCGATTGTCGCTGGCAACACCCACATAGACTGGCAAAACACCTGGATGGCTAACAGCCTCGGCCCGGTCAACTTAGGAGCGCTCGGACGCCTGGAGGAGATGATGGCATACGTCTCGTCGATAAGTGCGTACGTCGAATACGCCCGACCGAGGCGAGACGTGATCACATCACGGGGAAATGTCAGCCCATAGAAGATGTGGCGGAAATTCACCATGAAAGCGGTAACCGCCGAACCGATGAGACCCGTATGGGCCATGATTAGCCCCACTGCGAGATACTCCATCGAACCGGCGAAGATAATCACGGAAAACAGCGGTGCCCACCACCAAGACAAGCCCGCCTGCACCACGACCAGGCCAAACGCCAGCCCCAAGGGGATCAAACCCGCCGCAACAGGCAACGCCTCTTTCACGCCGCCAGCGACTTCAGTTCCGATTGAGGGAGCACTTTCCAAGGATGTCGGTGCCTCCGCCGGTACCTCTGCCGGAGTCCCATCGTTCGACATAATCTGACCTCCCACCCTCATCGCACACGTTTCACGTGAAACTGACTCTGCGAGCAGCCAAATTACCTGGAACTACCAGTCAGCCTCAACTAGCGGTAGTGGCAGCGGGCAATGCGCCCAGTTATCAATCCGCCTAGTTATCCCGGACATCCATCGGGAAAGTTGCATACATCGGAAGTGGCCATGACTGACGACGCATCACATCACCCCAAACATCCGCACCCGCTGGAGCGAGTACATCCGACGGCAATGCTGGCGCGACGAACCAGTCGCCTCGCTGGATTTCGTCGTGAAGCTGACCAGGCTCCCAGCCCGCGTAGCCCACAAAAATACGAGCAGACTCAATGTAGTCGCTGAATCCATTCGGGTCAGCACCCAAGTTGAGTAGGGCAAAGCGGTGGGCGAGCTTCTCCATCATTGGCAGTCCATTGTCAGGGGCAACTGTTTCCGGCACATCCTTGACACCGTTCTTCAGCACGCCAATGCACAGAGGCTGCGTTTGATTCACTGGACCACCAATGTAGACCACCGGTGGCTTATGCATCAGCGGGGCCCAGGATTCCATGACGTTATGCACCGGGGTCTCCGAACGAGCAGTCAAATCCACGCCCAACGTGCCATTCGCATCGTGCTCGATGATGAAAATGACTGATCGCGCGAACTCTGGTGCCATCATGCCCGGCGCGGCCACCAGCAGCGTTCCTGCTGCCGGGTCGTTACGCTCGAGAGCATTAAACAGTCGGTCGCCGAACAAATCGGAAGATTCCATGTCGCTCATTATCTTGCGTTCCTCACCCTCAATGTCACCCTTGAAACTCTTCCCACCAGTGCTTTAGCTCCAGGATCGCATCTTCGCGTTCCAGTGGCCCCTTGTCTAGTCGCACTTCTTTCATGTGCTTCCAGGCTGCTCCGACTTCCGGCCCTGGCTTTAGGTCCAGGATTTCCATGATGTCGTTGCCGTCCAAGTCCGGGCGCACTTTTGCTAAATCTTCGGCTGCAGCGAGCTCGTCGATCCGTACTTCTAAATCATCGCAGGCTCGCGCCAATCGTGCTGCTTTGCGACGATTCCTCGTCGTACAGTCCGCCCGCACAATCTTGTTCAACCGTGGCAACAGGTCTCCGGCATCGGTGACGTAGCGTCGCACCGCTGAGTCTGTCCACTTTGCATCGCCGTAACCATGGAAGCGCATGTGCAGGAATACCAACTGCGCGATGTCCTCCGTCGTTTTCTTGGCGTACTTGAGTTTGCGGAAGCGACGTCGAACAAGCTTTGCGCCGACAACTTCGTGGTGGTGGAAAGTCACCGCGCCTGATTCCGAGTACGCCCGGGTGTTTGGTTTTCCGCAGTCGTGGAGGAGGGCTGCCCAACGAAGCACCAAGTCTGGTTCGCCGGGTTCTTCCTGCTCCATTGCCTGACGCATGACTTGCAGGGAGTGCTGATACACGTCTTTGTGTTGGCGGTGTTCGTCCTGCGTCATTTTCATCGCTGGAATCTCGGGAATGATAAACTCCGCGAGTCCCGATTCCACCATCAGGTCGATGCCTAACGACGGATCAGCGCCACAAATCAACTTGTCCAGTTCAGCGCCGATTCGCTCGACGGTAATGCGAGTGATCTGGCCACTCATGTCCGACAGGGCTTCCAGCACCCGCGGTGCGACGGTGAAGCCCAGTTGCGAGGCAAAGCGGCAAGCGCGCAACATGCGCAGTGGGTCGTCGCCGAAACTGACTTCCGGTTCACCTGGCGTGTCCAAGACACCTGCGACGACGTCATCGAAGCCACCAAGTGGATCGATGAATTCACGGGAGTCGTCGCCCCTCACTGCTACGGCGATAGCGTTGCATCGGAAGTCACGTCGGATGAGATCGCCCTCAAGGGTGTCGCCGAAAGTGACCTCGGGGTTGCGACTGACTTGATCGTACGTATCCGCACGAAATGTCGTGATCTCGATCTGGCGACCACGCTTCTCCGCAGATAGCGTGCCAAACTCAATGCCGGTGTCCCAGACCACCTCGGCCCAGCTATCCAGAATCTCGCGGGTGGTGTCTGGGCGAGCGTCCGTCGTGAAGTCAAGGTCATTGCCAAGACGGCCCAACAACGCATCGCGGACGGAACCGCCCACCAGATATAAGGAATGCCCACGCTTGTTGAATTCCGCAGCCAGCGGAGTCAAGATCGCCGATTCCTTTTCAATAGCTTGATCTGCCACCGCCAACATTCCCATGCGCTTAGCTGTCGCATCAGGAGTAGGCCCAGTTGGAGATGAAGTATTGAACGAAGAAGTCACGTCCGACACAATACCCGCTCGATACCCGCTCCATTTGCGCCGACCGGTAACGTATGAGGAATGAACAATGCCGATCGCACGGAGTCATCGGCGACGTCGCAGCAACAGCCACGTCGCCGACGTCCGCGACGGCGCAGTAGGAGCAACCAGCACAGCACGAAGCATGCTGGTGGTCAGCAGTCCGGACACCAGCAGGCGAGCAGCCAGCAGGGTGGCGGTCAGCAGGGTGGCAACCAGCAGAAGGACAGGCCGACGAATGCGAATCGCAATCGTCGCCGTCGCAGCGGAGCCACAGCTAAGGGCCAGAAGTCGAAGCAGACTGGCACGGCCAAGACTGGCACCACTAAGTCCAATACCAGCAAGTCCGGCACCTCCCAAGCACGCAACCAGCGTCGCCGGGGAAGTGCTGCTCGCAGGCCGAGTCGTCGTCCAGCACCAGCACGGAATGCGAATGCGAACCGTGGTGGGATGAAGACGTCGATCGAGACGTCGGCAGGCGGTCTTGTGGTGTCGGGTCTCGCGGAGGCGGTCCAGCCGGATGGAAGTGTCGATCTATCACGCATTTATGTGGCGCTGATCGGTCGGCTTGACCGTCGCGGTCGTTTGCTGTGGTCGATGCCGAAGGGGCACGTCGAGGCCGGGGAAGCCCATGACAGTACCGCTGAGCGGGAAGTCTGGGAAGAAACCGGAATCCATGGCAAGGTGCTGACTGAGCTGGGTGTCATCGACTATTGGTTCGTGTCGGATGGCACACGGATTCATAAGACGGTGCACCATTACTTACTGCGCTTTGTGGACGGAGATCTTAACGACGAAGACCCAGAAGTCACCGAAGTATCATGGGTGCCAGCCTCGACATTGGTTGAGAACCTGGCGTATGCGGATGAGCGCAAACTCGCCCGCCGCGCCCATGATCTTTTGCCAGAGCTAGCCAAGGCGGAGAAGCACGCCGGACGGGCCACACCACGCTCATGAGTGTTTATCGCGGACGCAGGGCGACAGCTGCATCGGTCAGCTGCGCGCTTTTAGCGGTCGTGATGCCGGTTGTGGCTACTGCTCAGCCTGCGGTTCCGACTGCACCTGACGACGACTCGATTGCCGAGCAATGGGGAAGTGCCTCCGCTCGCGGTTCTGAGTCGTATCAGGTTGTCGGCGAATCGATGGGGCCGTTGGCTTTGTCAATTGATAGCGTCAGCCCGCAGGTTGCAGCGCCCGAAAATTACGTGAGTGTGCAGGTCACAGTGCGTAATACGTCAGAGCAAAAGGTCTCGGATATTGCGTTGCGGCTGCAACGCGGTGAACGCCTCAATGGTGTTGAGGATGCTCGGACATCTCTTGCCAATGCCGAAAACGCATTTGGTTACGTGACCAATTTCGGCGATTCGTTCTCGTTGAAGCCGAAAGAGAGGAAGACAGTAACTGTCACCGCGCCAGTAGATGCGAATGCTCCAGAGGGTCTGAGTATCAACGAAGCTGGCGTGTATCCGCTGTTAATTAATGCCAATGGTGCGCCTGGCAATGACATCGTTCAGTTTCTTGCCGAAACACGCACGTTGCTGCCCGTGAACACACCACCTGACCCGGAAAACGAAGCTCCCGATGTCCCGCTGTCGCTGGTGTGGCCGTTGGCAGAAACCGTTCCTGTGGTTCCAGGTGAAACGGGCGACGCACCCGAGGCTGCCGAGCTGATCATGTCAGATGAGTCCTTGGCGCGGTCATTGGAGCCAGGTGGTCGTCTCGATACCCTGCTGGCTACGTTGGAATCCGGCATGTCTGGACCGAATGGAGCCCAGCTGAAGAAGGCAACTTGCGTTGCCATCGATCCGGAGACTCTTGATGCGGTCGTTCGTATGAGCGACGGCTATCTGGTCGGCGCGTCTCGGCCAAGCCCCGTGAAGAAGTCGCAACGCTTGCGCGACTCGTGGGGCAACAATGACAACGAGGGTCTCACGGAGGGCACTGGCGCTGAGGCTGCGGCCGACTGGCTCGCCCGGTTCCGTTCTATTGCATCCGACACGTGTGTCTTCTCGCTGCCGTGGGCCTCTGCTGAGGTAAATGCCATCGCAAAGACAAATGACGTGGAACTTGTGTCAGAGGGTTTGTTTGCGGGGACGGAAGTCGTCGCAACGCAAGCAGAGACAACTCCCCTGAACAATGTCATTGCACCGCCGGAGGGCTATCTCACCCCGGAAAGTGTGCGGTGGCTGAGCCCACGCAATAACGCGCTGCGAGCGTCGTCGGAACTAACTCCGTATCCTTCGGCAGAAACGACGGCGTCGCCGGAGCAGCCGAACGCCGAGGCCCAGGATCCTGCCACACCCCCCGAATCGGCTCCCTCGGATTCGGGCGTGACGACGGCACTCGTGGCAGGCAATTCCCTCACTCGCGATGATGGAAACATTGCGCTGAGTGGTGAGACAGGAGTTCTCGCCGAAAATGTCCATGCGTTCGCTGTGCCCGGCGCGCTGACAGCAGCGTTGGCGGCAACGGGGTCGAAGCCGGAGCAGGCGGGTTTTTCGGCTCTAGAGGGTCGGTACGACTTGGCGCTCGATTCCTCGCAAGCACGCATGCAGACGGCGGTGGGAACTCTGCATCAAGAGATTGCCGATTCAGCCGCGGCTGCTCAGGTAATGGCGGAGCAGGCTGAAACTGAGGAAGCCACCCCGGGCGAGGAGACTGAAGCCGAGCGCCCTACGCCTGAGCCCGAGCAGACAGCGCGCAGTGTGGTTGCGGTGCCGCCGACGAGTTGGTCCGTATCCAAGGATGACGTAACGGCATGGCTGACCGCCGTCTCTGGCACGTTCGACGCTGGCACTACCACTCCGGTGCCTCTGTATGAGGTCATCAATGAGTCCGCAACGAAACACAACATCGGCTCCGTCAAGGCAGCGGCGCCGAACCCTGACCCGGGCGCGACGCCAGATTCGGAAGTTCTGCACGTCCAGCAGTTGTCGCGCGAACTCACATCGTTGGCTCAATTTATGGCCGACGATCCGAACGTGACTCTGACTCGCTACGGTTTCACACTTCCGTTACGACGAGATCTCCTCCGGTCATTCAGCAGTGAATGGCGACGCAACCGTGCAGAGCACGTCGCCATGGACACCCGAGCCCGCTCAATTCGCAATGGCGCGGGTTCCATGGTCGATCAGCTTCGAAACTCTGTTTCGTTGGTGACTCCCGGTGGCTTGTTCACTCGCGCGACCGGTATGTCCCCGATTGTGGTGCTTGGTCGGAACGGTCTTCCTTTGCCGGTGCCGGTCGTCGTCAGGGTGAAGGGCGATGGTGGTGACGAGGCATCGAAGCACTCAGCCGTGCTGCCAGCGAAGGGCTCTGTCACTGTGCAGTTGGATCCGCAGACACATGGGCAGACATCACATAAAAGCCTCGAGATGTGGTTGGAAACGCCCGCGGGAACTCAGATTTCGACTCCAACGGATGTGGCTATTCGATCGGGTGTCAGTACGACCGCCATCATTATCTTCACGGCTTTGCTCGCTATCGGAGCTTTAATCTTCGGTGCCACTAGGTCGCGTCGATTCCGAAAGTAGGCGTCAAATCAGCCACAATGGGGGAGTGACTGATCCCGATGCTCAACAATTTGGACAGCGAAGCCGAATACGAAAACCCGCTCCGCCGGCACCCGTTCCGGTTCGGCGGGCCCCTCGGCCCTCGCCAAGCTCCGAGCTCGCGCCAAACCTGACGCAGCATCCAAAGAATCAACCTGCCGTGCCAGCTACCACTTCGACGGTGGCAACGGCTAGCGACGAATCGTCGCAAAGCGATTCCGATGTTGTACGTTCGACGGGTTCGATGGCAATTGCGACGCTGATCTCGCGCATTACCGGGTTCCTCCGTAATGCGCTGATTGGTATCACGCTCGGACCGGCGGTGGCGTCTGCGTTTAATACGGCCAATACGCTGCCGAATCTTATTACCGAGATCGTGCTCGGCGCCGTACTGACCTCGCTAGTCGTGCCAGTATTGGTTCGTGCAGAGAAGGAAGACCCCGACCGGGGTGCGGCCTTCATCAGACGACTGCTCACTGTGTCGCTGTCGCTGCTGGCGTTCATCACTGTGGTGACAGTGATTGGAGCACCGATTCTGACGCGAGTAACACTGGACGCTGACGGTAAGGTCAACGTCCCGCTGTCTACAGCATTCGCCTTCTTACTGTTACCGCAGATCATTTTCTATGGTGTGTTCTCGCTGCTCATGGCAGTGTTGAACACGAAGGGTGTGTTCAAACCCGGGGCCTGGGCGCCAGTTGCGAACAACATTATTGCCATCGCAACGCTGGCCGTTTATTGGCTTATTCCTGGCAGTATTTCGGAAACCAGCGAGGGTTCGCTGAGCGATCCGCACATTCTGCTACTTGGCATCGGCACCACGTTAGGTGTTGTTGTGCAGGCCCTCATCATGATTCCGCCTCTACGACGGGCGGGTATCGATTTGCGCCCGCTGTGGGGAATTGATGACCGCATCAAGCAGTTCGGCTCGATGGGTATCGCCATTGTCGCGTACGTGGCGGTGTCGCAGTTGGGCTATGTCATTACGACGCGCATCGCCTCCATGGCAGATGCTGCCGCCCCGACGGTGTACCAACAGCATTGGCTGCTGTTGCAGGTGCCGTACGGCATCATCGGCGTGACGTTGTTGACCGCGATCATGCCTCGGCTGTCTCGCAATGCTGCGGACGGCAACGACCGCGCTGTCGTCCGAGATTTGTCAGTCGGTACTCGCCTGACCATGCTCGCGCTGATTCCTATCGTGGTGTTCTTCACCATATTCGGTCAGCCCATCGCTATTGCCTTGTTCGCATACGGCAACTTCGATGTGGAGACAGCCAAGATCCTCGGCTGGACGCTGTCGTTCTCCGCATTCTCGCTGCTGCCGTATGCGGTAGTACTTTTGCACCTTCGTGTCTTCTATGCACGCGAAGAAGCGTGGACTCCGACGTTCATCATTCTCGGTATTACCTTCGTCAAGATCGTGCTGTCGATGGCTGCTCCACTCGTCGCTTCCTCCGGCAAGGTCGTAGTGGTTTTGCTCGGTGCCGCGAACGGCTTTGGTTTCGCTGCCGGTGCTGTCATTGGCTACCTACTTTTGCGACGAACACTCGGTAACCTTCAGCTGCGCTCCGTCGTGAAGACAACTTCTTGGGCGCTGATCGCCTCAATCATCGGCGGTGGCGTTGCATGGGTGCTGGGGCGCTTCACCATGAAGCTCAGTGAAATGGGCGAGCCGGGCACCGTGACAAGCGGTGTGGGCATGATCGTCAGTGTGGCAATCTGTGGCGTTGTTTTCCTCATTGTCACGGGTATCGTGCTGTCACGTTCGAACCTTGACGAGGTTCGCACTGTCGGTGGGATGCTCGGCCGTATTCCAGGTTTGCGCCGGTTCGCGCCGTCACCAAGCAAGGAGAAGAGCGACGAGCAGTTCAGCTCCGACTCCTTCGCTGCGGACGGCTTCACGGCTGCACCAATGGCACTCGTTGGCGAGTCTGCGGGTCTGGCTGGCGAGGGCTTCACGGCATCGCCACTCATGCCTCCAATGCCTACCGATGCCTCCCGACCAACCCGCTTCGTGCCTGGCGAGATTGTGATGGGCGGTCGCTTCCGCCTGCGTTCCGAACAGGGCACGCGTCCGGGTATCCGATACTGGCGCGCAACGGATCAGATGAGCCCGAATCGCGATGAAGTCGCGCTCGTGTTCATCGATACCTTGGCGCTGCCATACACGGGCCTCATGCCAATGGAAGCTGCGCGCGATATTGCTTCGCGTGCGCAGAGGTTGATGGAGATTGAGGCTCCGGGCATTGCATCGATTCGTAGTGCCGCCGCATCCCGTACCGATGTCTTGATTTCCGCCGACTGGGTTCCAGGTATTGCTTTCGATGCTCTGGCTCAGACGCCTAACCCAGATGCTGCTGCCATCGCCGTGGCTACCCTCTCGGAAGCTGCCGGCGCGGCTCACGAGAAGGACGCATCGCTTGGTCTGAAGCACACCGACGCACTCCGCATTTCGACGGCCGGCGATGTCGTTCTGGCATTCCCAACACCATTGCCGGGATCCACGCCTCAGTCCGACATGCACTGCATTGGAGATTCACTCCAGGCGCTGACAAATAAGTGTCAGCACGTACCGTCTGACATTCGCCAACTCCTTGACTCAACACGTCAGCCAGTCGAGCAGGGTGCTGCTGCGAAGCTCGCTCACGATCTTCGTAAGGTCGCCTTTGGCCCGGATTCCGAAGAGTTCCAAGTGATTTCCTCGGACACGGATGCTCCATCTGATCCCGCGATGAAGTCCGTGGCGCAGCCACTCCAGCATGAGCGCGCACCGAAGAAGCTATTGCTCAGCACCAGCGCCATCGTAATTGCGTCGGTGATCGTTATTGCCCTGCTGGCCACTGCCGCATTCGCGTGGCTGAACCGTTCCGACGATGCCCCTCTGACGCCAGACTCCGTGAAGCGCGGTCCACAGGTGGCAGAAGAGAAGATTGGGGAGCGCGTCGTCAAGCCTGCGTCCGTCGCGGAATGGCAGGCGCAGAATCCGAATCCACAAGCGGGTCCAGATAATCCGCAGAGTGCCGCGAACGCGACCGATGAGGACCCTGCAACTGCCTGGGAATCGAGCCAGTACTTCGAGCAATTCGGGCCAACGGCATTCAAGCCGGGCATTGGTGTGCTCTTAGAATTCGACGAGGACATCTCACCGGAGTCAGTCGAAATTCTTGGCTCTCCAGACGCGGAGCTCGAGATCCGCACGCTCACCGATGGCACAAACACGGATCTGACGACGACTGCCGTCATCGGCAAAACCACCCTGACCGACAAGGTCGCTACGGTTTCGCTTAACGACGCACCTGCTAGTCGCTATCTCCTCATTTGGGTGACGAAGTTGCCTGAAAGCAGCCCGCAGGTCTTTGCGCCGGTGTCGATTGCGGAGGTCGTCGTCAAGCAGTAGTTCAGTGGTTCGTGCTTGGCACGAGGATTAGTCCACAGTTAGGGAAGTATCCACAAGTGGTATTTTTCTTCCAGAAATAAAGTCGCGCCCCGTCTCACCGTGTGTTGAGATGGGGCTGTGAACTTCGGGGGGAGGGTCACGGCGCTGTCGGCGCGCGTAGACCATAAGCAAAGTAAGTCAGTTCGGGTTCGGCCAGCAGCGGGGGCTGCGGGAGACACCGAGTTATTGGATGCTCATGTCGCGGGGGACATGCGGGCGTTTGGCAGATTGATGCACAAGTATCAACGCCAGCTGCAATGGCTCGCCCGGAACTACAGTTACGGGGACGCAGACGCGTCAGATGCCTTGCAGGATGCATGGTTCAAGGCCATGACGAAGGCGCATTCCTATCGGGGTGATGCCGAAGTGTCAACGTGGCTAAATCGCATTGTGGTGAATACCTGTCGTGATCGGCTGCGGCGTCGCTGCGAGCACACGCATGGCGGCGTCGATGACATCGCCGCCATGGCCGATGCCGAACAGTTTCGGCAAGGCACATCGGATCCGACGTTGTTGCTCACCATGCACTCTGCATTGCGTCGACTGTCAGCAGATCAACGAATCGTGGTGCAGGCAGTCGATGTCATGGGGTTTTCGGTAGCTGAGGCTGCGCAGGTTTTCGGGGTCGCGGAGGGGACTATCAAGTCACGCCGCGCACGGGCGCGGGTACACATGCGGGAATACCTGAGCGGGTAATCATGTTGTGTGGTTCAGACACCTAGGATTTGCTCGCACCCTAATACTGTGGGTGGCAGAGTGATCTACACATGATTATTGGAGGCACAACCATGAGCGAGACCATTCACGATGTCATCATCGTCGGATCGGGCCCTGCTGGATACACCGCAGCAATTTATGCTGCACGCGCAGAAATGAAGCCGGTCGTTTTCGAGGGCATTGAGTTTGGTGGTTCGCTGATGACCACTACTGAGGTCGAAAACTTCCCAGGTTTCGCTCAGGGTATCCAGGGCCCAGAACTGATGGATCAGATGCGTGCACAGGCCGAGCGTTTCGGTGCGGATCTGCGGATGGAGATTGTGGACCGCATGGATCTCACCGGTGATATCAAGAAGGTCTGGGTGGGCGAGGAAGAGCATCAGGCTCGCGCTGTCATTCTGGCTATGGGTGCAGCACCTCGCTACATCGGTGCTGAGGGCGAGAACGAGTTGCTGGGCCACGGTGTCAGCTCGTGTGCTACTTGCGATGGCTTCTTCTTCCGCGACCACGACATTGCAGTAGTTGGTGGCGGTGACTCCGCGATGGAGGAAGCAACGTTCTTGACCAAGTTCGCTAAGTCGGTCACGATTGTTCATCGTCGGGACGAGTTCCGCGCTTCCGCTATTATGGTTGAGCGCGCTAAGGCAAACGAGAAAATCCGCTTTGCTACCAACAAGGTTGTGTCCAAGGTTTTGGGTGACGGCAATGTCACTGGGCTGGAGCTGACCGATACCGTCACCGGTGAAAAGTCTGAACTACCAGTTACCGCTATGTTTGTAGCTATTGGCCATGACCCACGTTCTACGATGGTCAAGGATCAGGTCGAGTTGGACGAGGACGGCTACGTCAAGGTCGATTCCCCTTCGACGAAAACGTCTCTACCTGGTGTGTTTGCAGCAGGAGACTTGGTTGACTCCCACTATCAGCAGGCCATTACGGCCGCAGGTACTGGCTGCACGGCTGCTCTTGATGTTGAACACTACATCGCATCGCTGGAGCAGTAGTCACCACTTGCGTGGCGCGATGTCCCACTGTGCACCACCATTGACCCTTTAATCTTCTATCCGTCGGAGGTACTCCCATGTCCGTTATCAATGTAAAGACCGATTCCTTCAAGTCCACTGTCATCGACTCTGACAAGCCAGTTCTCGTTGACTTCTGGGCAGAGTGGTGTGGACCTTGCCGCAAGCTCGGTCCAGTGATTGATCAGTTGTCTGAAGAAATGGCTGACCAGGCTGTTTTCGCCAAGGTGAACGTCGATGAGGAGCGCACGCTCGCTGGCATGTTCCAGATCATGTCGATTCCTACTGTCCTGATCTTTAAGGATGGCCAGAAGGTCGAGGAACTTGTCGGTGTTCGTCCAAAGTCCGATATCCGCGCGAAGCTCGAAGCTCACGCCTAATTGCCGCGCCCTGTGCGATGTGTGGCGCTGAACAGGGGTACTCCGTTGGATTCCCGGCGTTAGTCGGATCACATTATGGCGTGCCCCTAGTTTCGGTGGCACGTTAAGTGTGTTTTGGATGTAAACTTCTGTGGTTCTGGTGGGTTCGCTAGTTATCCATAGCTGAACACCGTGAACTATTAACGATCTCGATAGTCATTAACTATTGGATCGTTATTAAACACCAGGTCTAACCCGTATTTTGTTCCAAGCTTTTTTTGCTCTAGCTGGTAGTCTATTCACACGTTAGGCGCATGAAAGCTGCCTTTCACTGTCGTGAATTCGAAGGGAGTCGACGTGCCAGAGTTTCTCCAGGTTGGGGACCGTTCACCTCGCGTAGCTGAGGTTCGTTCCACTCTGGCTCGCCTTGGACTGCTCCCCAATTGGGGTGGCGATGTCTCTGGTGGCAATTCTCCACAATGGTCTGGAGATGACGACGTTTTTGACGAAGAGCTGTGCGAAGCTCTTCTGGCCTTTCAGCAGTCTCGTGGCATTCTCGCTGACGGCATTATCCGTGATCAGACTTTGAACCTTCTCCGCGAAGCGTCGTACAAACTGGGCGCACGTGTACTCAGCTTTGATCCGATGACTCCAATGACCGGCGAGGATGTCGCCCAGTTGCAGTCCACTCTGCAGGAGCTTGGGTTCCACGACGCACGGGTCGATGGTCATTTTGGTCCACGAACCGATGCCGCTGTCCGCGAATACCAGATGAACTACGGCCTTGAATCTGACGGTATTTGTGGTCCTAAGACTCTTCGCGCCCTCAGCTACCTCGGTCGCCGGGTGACCGGCGGATCTCATGTTCGGTTTCACGAGCGGGAGGCAGTTCGCGCAGCTGGCCCAAAGCTCGGTGGCAAGCGCATTGTAATCGATCCTGGCCTTGGCTCTGGAAATCCGGGTCAGGTAGTTCAGGGACCATTCGGGCGGATTACTGAAGAGGAGATCCTATGGGATCTTGCTTCACGCATCGAAGGACGTCTTGTGGCCACCGGTGCCGAAACAATTCTGTCCCGACCACGTACCGATAACCCTTCAGTGGAGGACCGTGCGGAACTTGCCAACGCATTCGGCGCGGACGTAGTGATCTCTCTGCAGGCCGATGGATACTGCAACGAGCGCGCCTCTGGTGTTTCTACCTTTTACTTCGGCTCTGAAGCAGGAAATAGCTCCATTCTGGGCGAGCAGTTGTCTGGACTGATCCAGCGTGAAATTGTTGCTCGGACGTCCCTCGCGGATTGCCGCACTCATGCTCGTACGTGGGACGTACTGCGTCTCACACGCATGCCGACGGTTGAGGTGTGCGTTGGCTACCTGACCAATCCTGATGACGTCGCTGTATTGACTTCACCGCAGGATCGCGATGCTATTGCCGAATCCATTGTGGTGGCAGTAAAGCGCTTGTACCTTGCCGACGAAGACGAGCAGCCGTTGACCGGAACCTACAGTTTCGTTCAACTTCTGGAAGCCGAGAAGAACTCGTAGTTCTTCTTCCCCATGGCCGACTGCAAGGCAACCTGACGGTCCAACGCACTACCCATCGCCTCACTCCAATCCAGATTGGGAGTGAGGTTTTTTCGTAGGCGTGGGTGCGTTGGATGGGGCCTTACGACGGTAAAGCCCGCCTCAATCAACACCTTCGTGCTAATTAGATCTCCCGGCCCATGCGCCACATCGGACATCTTGTCTGCAGTGCAAGCATGGGCAACATTCTTGAGATCCAGAGAATCGATGACCTGCTCGGTCAGCGTGAGATTCTCTGGAAGCGTTCCTTCCTCCATTTGGTCGATGTTGCCTGAGCAACCGAATGCCTCGACAGCCTTAATGCCTCGGTTTGTGAGGTGGCTGAGGGCGACGTCGATAAGCGCTCGTTGATTCGACTCTGTGACCTCAAAGGGTGCGTAGTGGAGGCTCGCAAGGAGGATTGCGTCGGACGATACTGGCGCGGTGGGGAGGCAACGAGCACGCGGCGTGAAGCCCGGCGGGGCGAAGAGGAGGGTGGCGATTGGTGTGTGCTGGTTTGTGCGTCTCAAAGAGAAGCCGCAGAGGCCCCAGGTGAGCGTTACGGCATTGAGCCAAGACTCTTTCTCGAAGCGCGTATCTGAAGGCGTCTGAGAGCCTTCTGACGCCCGTTCTGCACCGTTTCTAGCCGAAATCAGCCCGCTACTCAACTCTGTGGACCCAGAATCGACCCCAGGTTCGTCGCACGTCTGCCAAAACGTGCTGTTGAGGGCTTCGGAGTAGATCCCATCAAGGTCAGTGAGCTCGATGGGTTGTATGTAGACGGGACTCATGGACTTGGATTCTTAACTGTCGTTGTTCTCGATCATTGACATAATGCGGTCGAAGTCGTCAAGATCGCCGAACTCGATGACGATCTTGCCCTTGCGCTTACCCATGGTTGCGGTCACCTTGGTGTCGAAGGTGTCCGCCAGACGGCTAGCCCAGGTGTTCAAACGTTCTGGTTGTTCAATGGTGTTGCGTGCACGACGTGGCTCCGGCTGCTGTCCACGGTTGAGGAGAGTGACAGCTTCTTCAGTGGCACGCACCGACATACCCTCGGCCACGATGCGATTGGCAAGTGCCTCTTGATCATCTCGACCCGTCCGAACTCCCAGTAGTGCTCGGGCATGACCTGCCGACAGAACACCGGCCGCGACACGACGCTGCACTGGGACCGGCAACTGAAGCAGACGAATCATGTTGGTGATCATTGGTCGCGAACGCCCGATCTTATCCGCAAGTTGTTGTTGCGTGACATCGAACTCTTCGAGGAGCTGTTGGTAGGCTGCAGCCTCTTCGAGAGGATTCAGTTGGACGCGGTGGATATTCTCCAGCAAGGCATCGCGAAGCATGTCGGTGTCCGACGTCTCGCGAACAATCGCGGGGATAGTCTCCTGCTCCGCCCGCTGGCTTGCTCGCCAACGGCGCTCACCCATAATGATTTCAAACTCGGGCTGTACCGCGTCAGTATTGCGCTCCCGCGCTTGCTCCAGTGCCGTAGCACGGTCCTTGTCCTGGAGCGCGCGGACAACGATCGGCTGCATGAGTCCGAACTCGCGAATGGAGTGGGCGAGTTCGTTCAGCGGTTCTTCGTCGAAGACTTCACGGGGCTGCCGTGGATTCGGAGCAATCAGCTCTAGCGGAATTTCACGGTAGGTGGCACCAATTTCGGATGGGGCTTCAGTGGCCCCGCCCTGAGTTGTTGCGCGTCGACTGTCGCCCGGCATTGTTTCACGTGAAACATCTCCACGTCCAGAACCATTTTCGTCACCGTGACGTAATGCACCCTCACCCAGGTGCCCGCCAGAAAGACCGGAATTTCGCGCCTTTCCACCTAAAAGTGGGTTCTCACGATTCGCAGTACCGCTGGGCTTACCGTTGCCGCTGCCGTTTCCAAAAATGATGTCGGCAGCAGAATCACCCACACCCACATGCGGATCCGGGGTAGTAGGGATCAGCGCAGCGAGTCCACGACCGAGACCACCACGTCGTGGCTCGTTCTTCTCATTAGACATTGTCAGCTAATCCCTTCTAGTTGTCACCTGACGACGACTCGTCGTCACGCTTTTTCTCCGGAGAAACACCAATTGCCCCGGAAGTATCAGACGGAGTGTAGTCACCGCGCTTGGCCAATTCCTTAGCTGCATCCAAGTAAGCGAGTGCTCCGCGAGAGCCTGGATCGTATGCGATGACAGACTTGCCGTAGCCAGGAGCCTCGGAGACCTTAACCGAACGCGGAATGATATTGCGCAGAACTGCGTCACCAAAGTAGTTCCGCACCTCGTTGGCAACGTCCTCAGAAAGACGCGTCCTACTGTCGTGCATCGTGAGCAACACGGCACTGATGTGGAGGCGCTTGTTCAAATGCTGACGGATCATCTCAACGTTATTGAGAAGCTGGGTCACGCCCTCCAGAGCATAGAACTCGCACTGGATCGGAATAATGACTTCCTCGGCCGCCGTCATTGAGTTAAGAGTCAGCAACCCCAATGATGGGGGACAGTCAATGATCAAATAGTCAAAGTCATTGTCGATCAGGAAATCATCCGAGATTGCCTGGCGGAGACGCCGTTCGCGATTGAGGAGATTAACCAATTCTATCTCCGAACCAGCAAGATCCAGAGTCGCAGGTATCACCCACAGATTTTCAGACTCGGGGGACTGGCGCATGACATCCTCTGGTGACATTTCACCAAGAAGAATCTCGTACGTAGATGGAGTACCACTGCGATGCTCCACGCTGAGCGCCGTCGAAGCGTTGCCCTGCGGATCATTGTCGACCACTAGAACCTTCAGGCCATGCCGCGCAAGCGCCGAGGCGATGTTCACCGTCGAGGTGGTTTTGCCAACACCGCCCTTCTGGTTAGCGATGGTGATCCGTCGCGGATACTTGGGCTTAGGTAGTGAAAGACGATTAGGACCCTTTACCTTAGCCGCGCGTCGAGCAGCGGCTGCAATCGGAGTATCTTCCCAAGTCTCTCGACCCATTACATGTCCCCTTTGTAGTCAGATATCGGCACAGTAGTTGGCCTTTTCACATACTTGGTGGTGACTAAAGCTGCCGAAAGGGAGAACGTCACTGTGCGACGATCATGACCTCTTCCGAGCAGCTGTAGGCTTACCACCTTACTTCTTCTCGATACGAACGACATAGGTTGGGGTAGCCAAGTACTCGCTACCGACTTCAATCACCTCTGCGTTCATACCCTTCGCCTTCTTAATATCCCGCGCATCGCGTTCAATCTCCTCAGCTGCCGTCGATCCCTTCAGCGCGATCATATGACCGCCAGTCCTCACAAGAGGCAGCGACCACTTCGCAAGTTTGCCCAGGGGAGCTACCGCACGAGACGTTGCAACATCCACTGCACCAATCTGCTTGACGACGGCCTTCTCCTCAGCGCGGCCCCGCACGACGGTAACGTTTTCGAGTGCTAGGTCAGCAACCACTTCATCGAGAAAGGTAGTTCGTCGAAGGAGGGGCTCAAGCAATGTGATCGTGAGGTCAGGCCGAGCGAGAGCTAGTGGGATGCCCGGCAACCCAGCGCCCGAACCGATGTCAACGACTGACTTATCTTCCTCGATCGCATCGCCCACTGCAGCGCAATTCAGGATGTGACGTTCCCACAAGCGTGGCACCTCTCGTGGGCCGATCAAACCTCGCACGGTGGCTTCAGCGCTCAGCCAACCCCAATATTCACGGGCCTTGTCTGCGTTCTCGCCGAACACACGCTCAATTTCGGTTGTTGGTTCAGCGGTGATTTCTTCCGCTTCTCGCGGAGCTGCAATGTCGTCAGACATCAATGTTGACCTCTATCTGTAGCCGGCTAGCTATGGGGCAGTGGCACGCTATGCTCACTGGACGATAAGCGAAAAAGGATTCCCTCGCCGATGCTCTACGCAATGTGGCTCTCTAAAGAATGAAACTCTCTTGGTTTCACGTGAAACATTGAGAATGAAACCCTGGCAGTCACATTGGCAAAACCCACGACGAGAACGAATCCGAACCGCTATCCATCTGAGTTAAACGATACCGGCTTGAACTGAGAACTCGCTAAACGGGGAACTCCGCGACAGCCAAATGGAGAGGTTTCACGTGAAACCATCGATGTTCCACGTGAAACCAAGGCGACAGCGCAAACGGGCCCCTTAATTACATCAATGACATTCCACCCGGAAGACGACTCTTTCCGTCGCGGAGCGACGAACGATGATCGTCGCCTTCCGCAGACCGCCCGATCAAAGCGGGGCGCAAGGCCCTCCTCGGTAACCCAAACGAACACGGAAATCCCGCACGGCCAAAACTGCACTCTCGCTTCCTGGCGAACTCAACACATAAAGACCCTACACATAAAGAAAGCCCCCACCGAATGGTGGGGGTTTCAATTCTTCATAGACGCCAACTTCGCTACAACTGTGAGCGCTTAACGCTTACGCTTTTTCTTCTTCCTTTGCTGCGGGCGTTGACCCGGCGCAGGCTTAGCTCCAGGAGTTCCCGTCACTGAGTCCTTCACTGGGCCCTGCTGGCCCTTAGAAGAGTCACCAGATGGCAGGTGGCTCGACTTCACAGCGTTTCCAGGCTTCTCGACGGAGCCGTCGTTACGCGAGCCCGCAGACTGAGGCTTGCCGCCCTTCTTAGGGTTGACAGGCTTGGCGCCTGGCTTAGGGGCGAGGTTCTCCTGAACGCGACGCTTCTCCTCGGCCTTAGTAGCGAGCTCCTCAGCCTCTTCCTTATCCAGCTTCGAGAAGATGTACTTCTGCTGGAAGAAGGTCCAAATGTTGTTTGTGAGCATGTACACCAGAAGGCCGATGTGCCACATAAAGCCAGTGCCCAGAATCATCAGAGGGATGAACCAGAGCATCATCTTGTTCATCATGTCCATCTGCTGGCCCATTGGGCCTTCCTGGCGCTGCTGGAGGCCTGCCGCCTGACGAGCCTGCGTACGGTTCACCGACATGCGAGCGTTGAAGTGGGTAGCCAGTGCGGAGATGATCATCAGCGGGATAGCGACGATCATGATGTCCGTGCGTGTGAAGTCTGGTGCAGTACCAGGCGCGGTAAAGGCTGCGTACTGATCCTGGCCCATTGCTACGGAACCAGACAGTGGAGCATTCAGAACTCGTGCCAGCAAGAAAGAGCGAACTTCCTCAACACCGAACAAGTAATTCGCTGTGTTCCAATTCTGCTCGACACTCAGGCCGGCCTGTCCCGCGCCGGTGCCGGTGCGGTTGAACGAACGGAGTACGTGGAACAAACCAATGAAGACCGGCATCTGCACGAGCATTGGCAGACAGCCAGCAAGTGGGTTGACACCCATATCCTTCTGCAGCTTGCGCATCTCGAGTGCTTGCTGCTGCTGATCGTTCTTGTACTTCTCACGAATGGCAGCCATTGCTGGCTGCATCTGCTGCATCTTGATAGCAGACCGCTGCTGCTTCAACATCGGGCGGAAGAGAAGAACGCGGATCGTCATCACCAGGAGGACGATTGCGAGCACCCACGAGATTCCCGACTGTGGATCGAGAATAAATCCTGTGGCCTGGTGCCAGAACCACAAGATGGCCGAAATCGGCCAATAGACAAAATTGAGCACGGTGTAGGACTCACTCCTTACGGTTTTTCGAGTCGTGCGTTGTATAGCGGTCGCGTCTACGACAGCATTGTTACGACAGTCTTCCTAGAGGTTACCTGTGCATTCGCCTCCACCACGGCGCCAGGCCGGGATACGAGCGGGGGACTGGGTCCCAACCACCCGGGTGCCACGGCGCACACCGCATAATGCGAAGAAACGTCAACCACGTTCCACGAATCGCACCGAAGCGACGGACCGCAGTCAGACCGTAAGCGGAGCACGTCGGTTCAAACCGACAAGTGCCGCCACCTTTTAACGGCGAAATCCGCCGGCGGTAGAAAAGGAAGATACTTTCCACGGCTCGAGCACCAATAGATAGGCGGTTAGTGGGTTCGGAATGCTTTATGACGTCGTCGTCATGCGTGATTCCGTGTTTCCGTGTGGATTCATCGTCGCGGTGCGATTTTGAGGGCTGACCGCACATCTTTCTCCAACTCCTCGCTAGTGGCATCTGCACTTCGTGGTAGAGCTCGAATGACGATATCGAGATCAGCTGATATCTCTGGGGCTACCGCTGCAGCGATATGTCGGAGTTTTCGGGCAATTGCATGCCTCACCACCGAGTTGCCAACAGCTTTAGACACAATAAGGCCGACGTGCGGTCCGCCATGTCTGACGAACGGCACATCGGCCTTCGCTCCCTGATAAGCAGAGCGGTCAAGAATATGCAGGACTACAGTCCTGCGTCCGACTCGGCGTCCTTTACGCACCACAAACGAGAAGTCTGCGGAACTTTGCAGCTTGAACTGCTGAGGGAGCACCTTGAATCGGTGTCTCTCTTAAGCAGAAAGACGTGCGCGGCCCTTGTTGCGGCGAGCTGCCACAACGGCACGGCCAGAACGGGTACGCATACGGGTACGGAAGCCGTGCACGCGTGCACGACGACGGTTATTCGGCTGGAACGTCCGCTTCGACACGGTTGACACTCCTAGGGTCTCTGAAACATTTTCTCTGGTCGTGATTGCAAGCGAACCCATCGGAATGAATTCAAGCTGACGCAATCAGGTCCGCGGGTTGTGCACAGTGAATAGCTAACCAAGTACTCGTTAACCACGTTCTGCACTATCGCGGGGTCATACTGTGTTCGCTCGACACCGTAACAACGAAGCGTGAACTTCACGGCTACAAGACATCAAACGTCAGAATATGACAGACCAGAACAGACTACGTTGTTTGGAGCCTGGAATACAAATCAACGCCCCGTCAAGTTACGAGGTCAATGAACCAATACACGCGATGTGAGCTGTGAGAACTCCACCAATTCCACAACTTTCCACAGTCACCCATTTTCATACAACTGTGGATAACTTGAAACACACGAGTCACAGTCGAGCTGGGACTTTAGAGTAAACGCCCAGGTCAACTCGACGCCATTTCAGCGTTAACCCCGTTTCACACGGTCCTGTGAGTTGTGGATAGACTGTGGATTAGTTTGATTCGATCGTTCTCCACAGCTGTGTATAACTTTGTGGAAGGCCAGGCCAGACGGCGTGGCTCAATGTGGACAAGAATCCCACACCCGATCGTTTCGTGGAATTTCATATTTTTGCAGTTTTCTACCTACGGTTGTCATACAACGACGAACAGCGCACCGTATCGGGGGACTGTTTTTCATGGTGTCTGTAACTCTCAAAAGGAATGTGCAATTTGTCTGAAGAATCGATGGAACTCGAACAGCTGTGGAAGAGCGTTCTTGATGTCCTGCTGTCAGACGAGGGCGCACCAGATCTTGGAATTGAACCTCTAGCAGCTCGCCACAAAGTACTTTTGAGGTCTGTGTCAGCAGGGGGACTTTTCCCAGGCTTCATCTTGCTTGTGGCACAGAACGAAATCACGCAGACGCTGGCAAAACTCGAGCTCAAGGACGAGATCGAGAAGGTTCTGACTTCTATTACTGGCGAGCCATTTAGCGCGACGATCACCATTGCAGAACCCGAACAATCGGCTCAGCAATTCCCAACGCAACACAACGTCCCTCAACAAATGCCATCACAAGCGCCGCAGGGACAGGATTATCAGGAACCGCAGCATTTCGGTGATCACACACCTCCAGTTCCGATGCCTCCGCAGCCCTCATCGGCTCACCCTGGTCAGTCGCAGCAGCTACCTCATCAGCAGACACCACAGCAGGTTCAGGTCCCACAACAGTCAGCTGAATTTCAAGAACCGTATCACGACTGGCGAAGCGTGAATCTGACGCATGGGGGAGATTCTCCACAAGCACCGCAGACTAAGAAGCCTTTTCAGCGCTATGGCCGAACAGCTGAGACCCCTTTCGAAATGATGACTCCGGATCGCGAACCATCGTTGAATCCGAAATACACCTTCGAGACGTTCGTTATCGGGCCACAAAATCAGTTCGCACACGCATCAGCGATCGCAGTCGCTGAACAGCCAGCACGTGCCTACAATCCGCTGTTCATTTCTGGTGGTTCTGGCCTAGGTAAGACACATTTGTTGCACGCTATTGGTCACTACGCTCGCAATCTGGATTCAAAATTGCGAGTTCGATACGTGTCTAGTGAAGAGTTCACCAACGACTTCATTAATTCGGTCCGTGACGACGCCCAGGAATCATTCAAGCGTCGATACCGCGAACTCGACATGTTGATGATCGACGACATCCAGTTCCTCGAAGGCAAGGAGGGTACTCAGGATGAGTTCTTCCACACTTTCAACGCGTTGCACCAGGCCAACCGCCAAATTGTATTGACGTCCGACCGCCCGCCTCGCGAGCTAAAGACACTGGAAGAGCGCCTGCGCACCCGTTTCGAGTGGGGGCTGATGACTGACCTGCAGTTCCCGGATCTGGAAACTCGCATTGCAATTTTGTCCAAGAAAGCTCGCATTGACGATCTGCAGGTACCTCACGAAGTACTGCAGTACATTGCGGAAAATGCTTCATCGTCGATCCGCGAGCTCGAGGGAAGTCTGATTCAGGTCACGGCGAATGCGTCGATGCGCAAGATTCCTGTGACTCTGGAGTTGGCGGAAGAGATCATTGGCACAAATGCCGCAGAGATCGAGTTGACCCCGGACATCATCATTTCCGCTACGGCTGAGTACTACGACCTCAAGGTGTCTGATCTGCTGGGAAGCAGCAAAACTCGTCCGGTAGCGCATGCTCGCCAAATCGCGATGTACCTGACGCGATCTCTCATCGACCTTTCCTTGCCTGCAATTGGCAAGGAGTTTGGCAACCGCGACCATTCGACTGTTTTGTACGCATATCGCAAGATCAGCAAGGAGATCGCGGAAAAGAAGCCAACGAAGGACCAGGTCAACGATTTGACCACCCGCGTCCGGGACAAGGCTCGCGGCCACTAGCTTCTCCGTACGCTCACATTGCGCACACCTTTCAGGTCTGTGCTTTACGACGACCGCCCCTGTGGATCATTTCGATGTTCCATGGGGGTGTTCGTCGTTAAGTGGGGTGAGCGAGTGGGGGATCGCGCGGAACGTGGGCACCCGTTTTTGCATGTCACGTATGTAATTACACAAATGTAATTTATGGCATCAGCTTGTTGGCAACCACCGGATTTACAGTGGAGCAAGCTGTGGATGAATAGGAGGATCTGTGGATAACGCGGTATGCATCAAATCTATCCACAGAGGAAGTAGGTTATCCACAAACTCTGCACTGAAGTGTAAACAGCAATAAAACGGCGTCGACCAGCGCAGTTCGGCTCATTCCACAGAGTGCACAGGACCTACAACTACTACTCACTATCTAAATCTCAGAAACGTGAAAAGAAAAGGGAGCTCAACTTTTCTGTGAATGACAAAATTTCAAAGAGGAACGCCGGACACCCAACCGTCAAGGATTAGAATTTGTAACTTGCCTGGAGTTCGCTGGCTTACGACTCTGGGATAAGGTTGTAGTTCAAAGAACGTGAATGAAGCACAAGATTTTGTCGGAGGATCGAGACCACGATGAGTTACGAGAACGTACGTTTCCGCGCTGCAAAGCATGATCTCGCGGAAGCAGTGGGATGGGTTGCTCGTAATTTGCCAGCTCGACCTACACAGCCGATTCTTCGTGCCATGGTTTTCGAAGCCACGTTTGAGGGACTGGAAATCGTTGGATACGACTACGAAGTTTCCACACAGATTCGAATCTCCGCTGAGGTTGAACAGCCAGGTCGATTCGCGGTGAATGGCAAACTTGTTGCAGATATCGTGTCGAAGCTACCGAATATGCCAATCGAGATGAACTTCGATGGCACCAAGGTTTTTGTCACTTGTGGCCAGTCCAACTTCGAACTGCCAAGCATGACTCTCGAGGATTACCCAGCTTTACCAGAGATTCCTGCGGCAACAGGCACCATTGACCAGAAGCTATTTTCTGATGCCATTCATCAGGTTGTGGTGGCAGCAGGCAGGGATGAAACACTGCCGATGCTTACTGGTGTGCGGATGGAAACTGAGGGCAACCATGTCACGATGGCCGCGACCGACCGCTTCCGCCTTGCAGTTCGTACTTTTGAGTGGAACCAGATTCCCGAGGGCAACGCAGCTCTGATCATTCCTGCAAAGACTTTGACCGAAGCCGCGCGTTCGTTGGAAACTTCCAGCAGCGAGCCTGTGACCTTGGCATTTGGCGACGGATCCGATGGTAAGGCTATTGGTGAAGGTGGCATGCTGGGCATTTTGGGCGAGGAACGTCGCACGACGACTCGTCTGCTCGATACTGACTTCCCAAAGTTCGGTCCACTATTGCCAACGCACCATTCGTCGCTGGCTGCAATCCAGATCGAGCCACTGCGGGAAGCTATTCGCCGTGTGTCGCTCGTTACGGATCGAAATGCTCGTATTCAGATGAGCTTCTCCGAGGGGTCGTTGGTGCTGTCTGCACACGGTGATGAAGCTGGTCGTGCTGAAGAAACCATTCCTTGCGATTTCTACGGCGAACCTTTGACTGTTGCTTTCAACCCGGCGTACTTGTCTGATGGCCTGACGGCTGTCGATAGCGATCGCGTGGTCATGGGCTTCACTCAGCCATCGCGACCTGCAATTATGATTCCGGAACCAGAGGAACTGCCAACCCCTGATGAATCCGGTATGTACCCAACTCCTGAGACGTACTACACGTACCTTCTCATGCCACTTCGCTTGTCCAACTAGTGCGCTAGCGCGCCGCTGGTCAGGCCGCAAAGGCTTCCATGTACCTCCGTTATTTGTCTCTTCGTGATTTTCGGTCGTGGCCCGAGTTCGAGCTCGAGCTGACGCCCGGAATCACGGTATTCACCGGCAAAAATGGCTATGGAAAGACCAACATTGTGGAGGCCGTGGGCTACTTGTCCACGCTGTCGTCACATCGAGTGTCGCAGGACGCGCCTCTCATTCGTTCTGGAGCGGAGACGGCCCGTATTTCTGCCACGGCTGTGAACGATGGTCGAGAACTCACTGCTCATCTGCTCATCAATCCGCACCGTGCCAACCAAGCTCAGCTGAATCGCACGCGATTGCGCAGCGCACGCGAACTTTTGGGCACAGTGCGTTCAGTGTTCTTTGCCCCCGAGGATTTGGAGTTGGTGAAGGGCGATCCTGGTGGTCGACGTCGCTATCTCGACGATCTTCTCGCTTTACGACGACCGCGACTAGCCGGTATCCGCATCGAATATGACAGAATCCTCCGCCAGCGAAACGCCCTGCTGAAAACTGCTGGTGCATCGTTGCGTCGGGGCTATTCTTCGGCGGAAGGTGAAGCCGCGCTGGCCACCTTGGATACGTGGGATGCACAGATCGCCCAGGTAGGAGCTGTATTAACTTCGGCTCGCGCCGAGCTTGTCCGGGAACTTGGCCCATTGGTGGAGGATGCGTATAAGACGTTGGCGCCGTCGTCACGTTTGGCGAAAATCTCTTACGTGTCGAAGCTGACGGAAGACCTGGGTGGCGAGGACATCCCGGTGGATGTCGAGATGGTCGAGGCTTTGCTGCTTGCTCGGCTGGGTCGAATGCGCCAGCGCGAAATCGAGCGTGGTGTGTCACTAGTGGGGCCGCATCGCGATGACCTGGGACTTATTCTGGGCCAGGATCCGGCAAAGGGGTTCGCCAGTCACGGTGAGACATGGTCTTTTGCACTATCACTGCGACTTGCGTCGTACTTCCTGTTGAAGGAGGACGGACCAGACCCGATTCTAGTGCTCGATGATGTGTTCGCGGAGCTTGATCGACAGCGTCGTGAAGCATTGATCGATATTGCGGTGCACGCTGAACAGGTGTTGATTACCTCAGCGGTGGGCGAGGAATTGCCGAAAGCGCTGTTTGCAGTGGCAAAGGACAATAATGTGCAGGTCAGCACCTACTCTGTGACGGTAAAGGACACCCACGAGGATCGCGTGTCCGTGTTGGCGGGGGCTGACAGTGACTGACGATACGACAGCTAAGGCAAGCGGCAAGGATGCAGCAACCGAGTCAGCGAGCCACGATCTGGTGGCGCAGACCTTTGCGAAGATGCGTTCGCAGGCGGAAAGTGCTGGTTACAAGCCGCCCTCACTGCAAAGGTCGCCGCGAAAGAATTCGGGGTGGAGTTTGGAGGCAGCGTCGACACGGCCGAACACGCTTGGCGAGAGTGATGTTGCTGAGGATGGCAAACCTGTGGTCAGGGACATTGCAGGAACGCGTGTTCCAGATCAATTTCTGTACTCGCCGGGTATCAAAATCTGGCGGAAGAAGGATCGATCGCCGGTCAGCATTGGTTCGGTGTTGGCGAAGCAATCAACAGAGCGTGGTTGGCATCGCAATATTGCACATGGCGTGATTATGACGAAGTGGCCAGAGATTGTGGGCAGTGTTGTCGCAGAGCACACGGAAGTGCGTGAGTTCAAGGATTCAACGGTGATCGTGCAGTGCTCCTCGAGTGCGTGGGCGACACAACTGAGATTAGCGCAGGCCACAGTGCTCAAAAACATTGCAGAGGCCGTTGGGGATGGCATCGTTGACGAGCTAAAGATATACGGTCCACAGGCGCCTAGCTGGCGAAAGGGTCGGTTTCACGTCAAAGGTCGCGGTCCGCGCGACACGTATGGCTGATCCCGGAAGACATAAAATCGCAACGATATTCTCTGAATTAATCCCACAACACGGACGATTGAATCGCCTCAACGGCGATTTAAGCCGGTTGTGTTGGCGGTCAAGTGGGGGACTACAGGGTATGATGGTCTAAGGTTATTATTTTGGCTCAGGACGCGAACTTTCAGTGCACTCCCGAGTTTTATTGTTGAACATAGAAGGAGACCTGCTCCACGTGACTGCTAGCGAGAAGCAATATGATGCGTCATCGATCACCATTCTCGAGGGGTTAGAGGCCGTCCGTAAGCGACCGGGCATGTACATCGGTTCTACCGGTGAACGCGGTCTGCATCACCTGGTGTGGGAAGTAGTCGACAACTCAGTCGATGAAGCGATGGCGGGCTACGCTACCAACGTTGAAGTCACCTTGTTGGAAGACGGTGGCGTTGAAGTTATTGACGATGGTCGTGGCATTCCAGTTGAGATGCACCCATCCGGCGCACCGACTGTGCAGGTAGTTATGACGCAGCTGCACGCTGGCGGCAAGTTCGACTCTGATTCTTATGCAGTCTCGGGCGGTTTGCATGGTGTGGGTATCTCCGTTGTCAACGCACTTTCAACGCGCGTTGAGGCACATATTACTCGCGATGGCTACCAGTGGATTCAGAAGTTCAACAATGCTCAACCAGAAGCATTGGTCCAGGGTAAGAAAGCTCGTGGTTCCGGAACGGTCATTCGGTTCTGGCCAGATCCAGAAATTTTTGAAACCACTGATTTCAACTTCGATACCATCGCTCGACGCCTCCGGGAGATGGCCTTCCTGAACAAGGGGCTGACCATCACGCTCGTCGATAAGCGAGTGTCGGAAGAGGAGATCGAGAAGGAAGAGCTCGCTGAACAGGCTGAGCTTGAGTCCGCAGCAATCGCAAAGGATGCGACTGAGGCGGAATCCGAGAAGGAAGAGAAGGAAACCAAGAAGCGCGAGAAGCGCAAGGTTTACCACTACCCGAACGGTTTGATCGACTACGTCGATGCGCTGAATAAGTCGAAGACGATTATTCACCCGACCATCGTGAGCTTCGATGCTGCAGCAGAAGAGCACGAAGTAGAAATTGCCATGCAGTGGAACTCCGGCTACTCGGAGTCCGTGCATACCTTCGCGAACACCATTAATACGGTCGAAGGCGGTACGCACGAAGAGGGCTTCCGTTCTGCGTTGACGTCGTTGATGAACCGCTATGCCCGCGAGCACAAGCTGCTGAAGGAAAAGGAAAGCAACCTCACTGGTGAGGATTGTCGCGAAGGTCTCGCAGCTGTTATTTCCGTCCGCGTTGCAGATCCGCAGTTCGAGGGTCAGACGAAGACGAAGCTGGGCAACACCGAGATTCGTTCGTACGTGCAGCGCATGACCAACGAGCACATCGGTCACTGGCTCGAGGCAAACCCAGCCGAAGCGAAGACGATCATTAATAAGGCTATTTCGTCGGCGCATGCTCGACAGGCGGCGCGAAAGGCCCGCGACCTGGTTCGTCGTAAGTCTGCAACGGACTTGGGTGGATTGCCGGGTAAGTTGGCGGACTGCCGCTCGAAAGATCCTTCGCAGTCCGAGCTCTTCATTGTGGAGGGCGACTCCGCAGGTGGTTCCGCAAAGTCGGGCCGTAACTCGATGTTCCAGGCAATTCTTCCTCTGCGAGGCAAGATTCTGAATGTTGAAAAGGCCCGTCTGGATAAGACCCTGAAGAACGCCGAGGTCCAGGCGATCATCACCGCGCTGGGTACCGGCATTCACGATGAGTTCGATATTTCGAAGCTGCGGTATCACAAGATTGTGCTGATGGCAGATGCTGACGTCGACGGCCAGCACATTGCGACGCTGCTGCTCACCCTGCTATTCCGATTGATGCGTCCGCTCATTGAAGAAGGTCACGTCTACTTGGCGCAGCCACCTCTCTACAAGTTGAAGTGGGGTAAGGGCGAGCCTGGTTATGCGTACTCGGATGCCGAGCGCGATGAGCAGCTCGAAATCGGATTGAAGGCAAATCGCAAGATTAACCAGGACGATGGTATTCAGCGTTACAAGGGTCTCGGTGAAATGAACGCCGCCGAGCTGTGGGAAACCACGATGGATCCAACAAACCGAGTGCTTCGCCAGGTTTCTTTGGAAGATGCCCAGCGTGCGGATGAACTGTTCACCATCCTCATGGGTGACGATGTCGCTTCACGACGGTCGTTTATTACCCGCAACGCCAAGGACGTTCGATTCTTGGATGTCTAGTGTGAACTAGGCCTTAGAGCAAGTAGCACCTTTGAGCAGCAACGCCACTGTGGGCGTTGCTGCTTTTTGTTTCTATTTTTTCTATGTTCGGGACCGTTGAAACGCTGCGGTTTGGCCAGAATACGAGACCTGCGATTTCCAATCGGTTCGGTAGCTCCACTGCAGCCCATGAGAAAAACATGCGTCCTGGGCTTTTGCGAAAAAGGATCGGGCTGCATAGGAGCTACCGAGCCGATTGAATGTGTTAGATACTCGCTCATTCGAACTTCGATAAGACCAGTTCAACATGCATTGATTATTGGTAAAACCCAATCATAGGCACAAATGAAAAATCAGCCAAGCCCCACTATAGGACTGGCTGATCATTTACTCTTCCAGCAATACTCGTGCAATATTCGTATGCACTTTGGCAATTGCCACCATGTATCGTCGCCGACGGCCTCAATAACCACCGAACACAACATAGTCACACCGAAGACAACATTACTCTCTTGTGGCCAATGTGAAAAGACGGGTTCCGCTACCCACGGCTGACCCAGCCAAGTTGTCAAATGTCTCATTTCTACAACAAAACCGTTATTCTATCCGCTATGACTCGACCAGATAGCGAATCTCGGCGCCCGGGCATGATGTTTAACGGTGAGCCTGCGGAGAAGCCATACATCGTCCGTCAGCAGCTCGCTGATGGTTCGGTTACTCCTATGGCGCTGCGGTGGCCGGAGGGACAGCCTCGCGGGATCGTCGTTATCTGGCCTGGTTTCGGCATGGGTTCTCGCTACTACCGTCCAATGGCAAAGGAGCTCCAAGAACGAGGTTTCTCTGTCCTGGTGTCTGAGTTGCGTGGTCAGGGAAGTCAGACGGCGATCGCTTCTCGACGAAGCAATTGGGGCTACCACGACCTTGCTAGCATCGACTACGTTGCTGCAGTTCGAGTGGCTCGTCGTGAATTCGAGACGGACGGCAAGAAATTGCCACTCTATTTCATGTGCCATTCCATGGGTGGCCAGATTGCATCGCTCTATGTGTCCAGGCCAGAAGCTGATGTGGACGGAGTTATGACCATTGGATCGGGCACCCCGCATTACATTCGCTTCTCTGGTCGAGAGAAGAAGCGTTTGATTTGGGGCGCTCCAGTGATGCAGTACGTGTCGTTCATTTTCGGCTATTGGCCTGCTGGGCGGCTTGATCTAGCACGATATGGCCGTCAGGCTGCCAATCATGTTCGTGAATGGGCAGGTTTTGCGCGAACCGGTCGAATTCGTCCGTACCGAGCTGACCAAAACTACGAGCGCGAGATGCTGAAGGTCAGAACCCCCATGCTCATGGTGACTTGCGGTGGCGACCGCGACTGCCCACCAGATTCAGCAATGGACTTGGCATCACGTCTGCCAAAGGCCGCCGCATTTGAGTTCATCGAACGCCGACTAGGTCATAACCGCTGGGCGCGAGAGCCAGAAACCGTTGCCGATCGTTTCGAGCAGTTCATCGACGATATCGCCCAGGGAAAGCACAACCCTAGCGTTCCAACGCCGAAACGACACGACTAAGTACCGCAGCGAACTCGTCATTCGAGCTGGTCAACGGCTCCAAACGCGTGATCGTATCGACAATGGCACGATTACGCTGCCCCCGCGACCTATACAGTTCAACCCCGCCAATTTGCGCCGAGGTGACAGCCGCCACGGCCACCAATGCGGGCATTGATCTGATGGTCGCCCCAAACTCATCACAGATGACATCTGCGATGACAAGTACGTCATCAGCGTTCATGGATGCCTCCTACTGACCACGGCGAACACGGGCGCTCAACGCTCGAAACTCGGCAACTTCAGCTCGCGCCAGCTCTTGCAGTTCAGCAGTGCGCACTGTTCGTGCTGCCTTCTCGACGATCGCCCGCGCAGCAGCTTCCTGTTTTGACACGCCTTGCGCTTGAGCAAGGAGAGTCAGTGCGGTGTCTTGTTCTTGGGTTAGTCGCAACGTCATGGCCATAGCGCCGAGAATACGCCAGAAACATACGCTGTTGGTATCACCTTGGTATCAGATTTGAGGCGTGCTCGTCGTAAAGCGGGCATCAGGAGCACGTAGAATGAAAAGGTCTGATCCCTAATAAAGGAATATGAGTGAGCGACAACAATAACGACGGCACTCTTGGTGGCGGTGGGCATCACGGAGAAATCCGGCCAATCGACATCAATGAGGAGATGCAGTCCAGCTATATCGATTACGCCATGAGTGTGATCGTGGGTCGTGCGCTACCAGAAGTGCGCGACGGCCTGAAGCCGGTGCATCGCCGCATTCTGTATGCAATGTTCGACAATGGTTACCGGCCAGAACGCGGATACGTAAAGTCCGCGAAGCCGGTTTCGGACACCATGGGTAACTACCACCCACATGGTGACGCCGCCATTTACGACACCATGGTTCGCATGGCTCAGCCATGGTCCATGCGCTACCCGCTGGTAGATGGCCAGGGTAACTTCGGTTCGCGTGGCGACGACGGCCCTGCAGCAATGCGATACACCGAGGCCCGTCTGACACCGTTGGCAATGGAGATGGTTCGCGATATTCGCGAGAATACCGTCGACTTCCAGCCAAACTACGACGGTCGTACGACCGAGCCTGTGGTGATGCCATCGCGCATTCCACAGCTGCTCATGAATGGTTCCGGCGGTATTGCCGTCGGTATGGCAACCAACATTCCTCCGCACAACCTGAATGAGGTTGCCGCGGCTATTAACTGGTGCCTGGATAACCCAGAGGCAGATGACAAGACGGCTTTGGAAGCTGTCATGGAACGCATCAAGGGACCTGACTTCCCAACGGCGGCACTGATCGTTGGCGACAAGGGCATCAAGGAGGCGTACACCACGGGTCGCGGTTCGATCCGCATGCGTGGTGTCACCGAGATTGAGCAGGAAGGCAATCGCCAGTCGATTGTCATCACTGAGCTGCCATACCAGGTCAACCCAGACCGCATGATCGCAAATATTGCGGATCAGGTTCGCGACGGTCGTCTCGCAGGCATTGCGTCGATTGAAGACGAAACTGACTTGAAGTGGGGCATGCGCATTGTCGTTAAGCTCAAGCGCGATGCAGTGCCACGCGTGGTACTGAACAATCTGTACAAGCACTCGCAGCTGCAGACCAGCTTCGGTGCGAACATGCTCTCCATCGTCGATGGCGTGCCACGCACGCTACGTATCGACCAGATGGTGCGCCTGTACGTCGATCATCAGATCGAAGTCATCATTCGACGTACTCAGTTCCGTCTCGATGAGAAGGAAAAGCGCGCTCACATTCTCCGCGGCCTGGTTAAGGCCCTGGACATGTTGGACGAGGTCATTGCCCTGATTCGCCGCTCGGCGACGGTCGACACTGCGCGCACCGGATTGATGGATCTCCTGGATATCGACGAGATTCAGGCAGACGCCATCTTGGCTATGCAGCTGCGTCGTCTCGCAGCTCTGGAACGCCAGAAGATCGTCGACGAACTCGCCGAGATCGAAGAAATCATCGCAGACCTGAAAGACATTCTGGCAAGCCCAGAGCGTCAGCGTCAGATCGTCAAGGATGAACTGGCGGAGGTCGTCGGAAAGTTCGGTGACGAACGCCGAACCCAGATCATCGCCGCAGATGGTGACGTGACGGAAGAGGACCTGATCGCGCGTGAGAACGTAGTTGTCACGATTACGTCGACCGGTTACGCCAAGCGCACCAAGGTTGATGCGTACAAGGCTCAGCGACGTGGCGGGAAGGGCGTTCGTGGTGCGGATCTGAAGCAGGATGACATCATCCGTCACTTCTTCGTCTGCTCGACGCACGACTGGATTCTGTTCTTCACCAACCTTGGTCGCGTTTACCGTCTCAAGGCATACGAATTGCCAGAGGCAACGCGTGCGGCACGTGGTCAGCACGTTGCTAACCTTCTGGAGTTCCAGCCAGGCGAGCGTATCGCCGAGGTCCTGCAGATTCAGACCTACCAGGACAGCCCATACCTCGTCTTGGCAACGCAGTCCGGCAAGGTGAAGAAGTCTCGCTTGGAGGACTACGAATCTGCACGCTCTGCCGGCCTTATTGCTATCAACCTGAAGGATGGAGACCGTCTCATCGGTGCCCGCCTGTGTGATGCGGACAATGACCTACTGCTCGTCTCCGAGCGCGGTCAGGCGATCCGCTTCAGCGCTGACGATGACGCACTGCGCCCAATGGGCCGCGCCACCGCTGGTGTCCAGGGCATGCGCTTCAAGGGTGACGACAAGCTGCTGTCCATGGTTGTCGTTGAAGAGGATCACAACTTGCTCGTTGTCACCACAGGTGGCTTCGGTAAGAAGACCAAGCTCAGCGAATACACGCCACAGAAGCGTGGCGGCATGGGCGTACTCACCCTGAAGTACGACCCGAAGCGAGGTCCGCTGATGGGCGCACTGGTTGTAGACAACGACGCGGAAGTCTTCGCTGTCACCACCGCAGGCGACATCATCCGCACCCGAGTCAACGAGATCCGCGCTACTTCGCGTGCAACGAAGGGCGTGGCACTGGTCAAGCTTGCACCAGGTAACGAAGTCCTCGCTATCGACCGCAACGTTGAAGAGGAAGGCGAAGAAACCGCATCTAAGGTTTCTGAAGCTGGCACTCTGGACGTGGTAGCTGCACGCGCTGGCGGAGTCTCCGCGGATACCAACGTGGATTCCCCGGCCGTGAACCCAAGCGACGATGCAGATGATGCTGACAACGCTGACAACGAAGGCAAGGAGTAATCCACATGTCTGATGCGACTGACACGCACCTGACGATTCGCCAAATCAGCCCCTGGGCCGTCATGCGAATCTCGGCAGCGGTCGGTGTCGTAGGTTTCCTGGCGTGGATGATTGCCGTAGGCCTCATTTACGTCGTCCTCGAAGGCATGGGCTTCTGGAACCGCTTCGCCGAGCTTGTCGGTGGCGACGGCGGCGTCTCAGCTGGTCTGGTCTTCGGCCTCGGCGCAGCAATCGGTGCTCTCTGGATGGTTTTGGTTACGGCCCTGGCTACCCTCGGCGCGATTGTCTACAACGCATGTTCCGATTTCGTCGGCGGCATCAAGATTGCCGTCCGCGATACGGACTAGTTGGTACTGAGCTTCGTACCCAGCTTCACGACGGCACCCTCCTCAGCACTTCCTCCATCAATGAGGGAGGAGTTGGGGAGGGTTTTCGCTGTGTTTACGAACTATTTAGAGGAATTCTTTGTCCGTAGGCGGGGATGAGTGGAAAAGAGCGTCGTAAAGCGTGCTTCAATGATGCAGTAAATATGGTCTTTGACCTGGCGATTTGTGTTAAGCAAGCCGTTCGGGTTAAGTTATATCCCGGTTCAGGGCCTATAGCTCAGGCGGTTAGAGCACTTCGCTGATAACGAAGGGGTCGGAGGTTCAAGTCCTCCTAGGCCCACCCCGAACTGATTTTGTTCAGACAGAACAGTCTGATACAATCTTCTTGTTCGGTAAGGGGCTTTAGCTCAATTGGTAGAGCACCACCTTTGCAAGGTGGGGGTCAGGGGTTCGATTCCCCTAAGCTCCACAACTTCCCCAGGGATTCGCGAAAGCGGGTTCCTGGGGTTTTTGTTTTGCGTGAGTCGGTGGCGGAGGCGGTTAGGGGCCGATGCCTTGAGATTTCATCCTCTGGCCACTTATGACCGCGTGGACAACATTTCACGCTTTTTTCGGCGGATATTGTTGCTGGCACGGTCAACGGTCATAGGTGGCCGGTAGTGAAGTGTTTGGGCGGTAGATCGCGCTTGAGGGCTATGAAACAATGAAAAAGCGCCAGGCTCTGATCCTCGGATACCAATCGGAATCCGAACGATCAGAACACTGGCGCAGAGTAACGCTTCGTAGCTAACTCAACCGGCTAGCTAGTTTGCCCTACTTGTTGGAGCCTGGCTTTGGCTTCTTGACCTGAACTGGCTTTGGAGCCTTTGGCTTCTTTGCAGCTGCCGCAGAACCTGGCTTTGGCGGCTGCACGACTGAGGGCGAAACCTCAGCCTGGCTGGACACCTCGTTAACTACAGCGTCGTCAGCCTTATCGTTCAGAACCTTGTCGCCGGCATCGGTGCCTGGAGCGTCCGTTTCTGGGGTCTCTGGTGCGACTGGAGCGTCCGCATCAGCGATAACGGTTGGCTCTGCAGCCTCAGCAGCCTCGGACTCGGAAACGTTGACGTCCTCGTCAGTTACCTGCGCCTCAGCGGCCTTGTCTGCGTCAGCGACCTTGTCAGCATTCGCAGCCTTCTTCTCGGCGCGAGCAGCCTTCGCGTCAGCTGCCTTGGCAGCAGCGGTTTCCTTAACGTCAGCTGCCTTCTTCGAGACTGCGGACTTCACCTCAGTTGCCTTCTGCTTCACTGGGGTTGGATCCACTGGGAGCTTCTCATCCTTGCGGAGCTTCCATACCAGCGCTGCAATCAGGGCAGAGACGAATACGAAAACCAGGGTAGCGGTAGCGAGCCGGCCAGACTTCTCACGCTCTGCTTCCTTGCCGGAAACGCGATCCACAGCCTTCTGTGCCTTCGCCTCCAAGTCCTTGCGGGTCTTAGCGGCATCCTTGCGCAGCTGCTTCGCATCCTTGCGAGCCTGCTTCTTCGCCTTGCACGACTGCTTCGAAGCCTTCTTCTTGGCTTCCTTGCTCTTCTTCAGGCCGTCGTCAAGTAGAGCCTGGCGCTTCTGTGCAACAGCATCGCGCTTTTCGGCAGCTACCTCACGAGCATCCTCCGCGAACGCAGTTGCCCGCTTCTTAGCTTCGGCATTGCGCTCGGCGGCAAGCTTCTTGGCTTCCTGAATGGTGTCGTACAACTCGACCTGCTTCTTTGCGCGGTACTCGTCGTACATCGAGTAAGCCTGCTTCGCCCCTGCAAGAGCGAGAGACAGCGTCTTGGTGTTCATTAAACTCTCCTGACGTGTTTCGCTTTCTGTCGCAGTAAACGACAGACAGTTACCTACAACAATATGCGGTTTCCGGGAACAATGTTCGTCTAAGTGAGGCATTCGCAGCACTCTTGACACACTTGTAATGCACAGTTCACCCAACCACGACTTAGATCCATGACTGTGAACGCCCTTTTCGGCGAGCTTTACGACGCAAAATCCCGAGGAAGTACTCACAGTCGAAAGTAAAGGTAGGTATCGTTGGCGACGTGACTATTAAGACTGCAACCGCAACCATGCACACCAACCACGGCGACATTGTCATCGAGCTGTTTGGCAACCATGCGCCAAACACCGTGGACAACTTCGTTGGCCTCGCTGAGGGAACCAAGGAGTACTCCAGCCAGAACGCTGCAGGTAATGACTCCGGCCCGTTCTACGATGAGGCGATCTTCCACCGCATCATCGCTGGCTTCATGATCCAGGGTGGCGACCCATTGGGCACCGGCACCGGCGGACCTGGCTACATGTTCGACGACGAGATTCACCCTGAACTGCAGTTCGACCGCCCATACTTGCTTGCTATGGCTAATGCAGGCAAGCGCGGTGGCCGTGGCACCAACGGCTCGCAGTTCTTCATCACCGTCGTTCCAACCCCACACCTGAACGGCAACCACACCATTTTCGGTGAGGTCACCGACGAGGCATCCAAGAAGGTTGTCGACGAAATCGCTCGCGTCGCTACCGACCACTGGGATCGCCCACTGGAGCCAGTTGTGATTACCTCGATCGATATCGAGAAGTAAATACCTGGTAGTTCGTGAAGTGGCGCTGCTAGATCATCTCTGGCGCTCAACTTTTTGACCGCATGCACCTTCGGGTGTGTGCGGTTTTTTCGTACCTGGGTACGGGGTCGTACGTGGACAGGGGACTGCGGTCAGGGCTTGAACCCTCATTCGAGTCTCAATGTGTACTTTAGGGGCAAACGGGGGGATCCAGTAATTCCACATATACACAACCCTGTGGATAACTTCCTCCACTATTGCGCATGATTCGACGGCGAGATTCGAGCTGGCAGAGTCAAAACTATCCACAGATTGCCTTATCCACAGTTGTCCACAGTAGAGTCCACAGATGTGGATAATCTCAAAGTTGTAATTTACGAAAATCTGTGCGAATGCGTGACAAATCGCGTGTATACACAGTGTTATCCACCATTGTGAGTAAATTCTCAATTTTGTGCACAGAGTTATCCACAGGCTGTTAATAGTGTGGAGCGCGCTCCCAGTGGCTCAAATCCCACAATTCCACAACTTGCGGCCTCAATTCTTGCAATTCACTAGCAGTGAGTTATCCCCAGTTATCCACAAATTACAAGCTTGTTATCCAGCATTTTGTGGATAACCAACAGATACTGTTAATGCTTCTTTGGTCGGAAATCTACGCGCTAAATGTGAGATTCAGGGGGTGCATAGGGGGCATCCGTTTTTGTGCCGTAAACCGCGCTACATCCGCTAAACCAAGGAATTCGCCGTATCGGAACTACAATTTCGCGCTCCGCCAGCTGTGAAACTACCCGGATATACAAAAATCCCCAGGAAGAACAGATTGCTCCGTTCTAACCCTGGGGAAGGGGGCGTTACGCCGTGAAGATCTACTTCCAACCCATCGTCATCAACAATCCGATGATGAACAAACCGAAGCCAATCAAGTAATTCCATACATTTAGCTCAATCATGAATGGAATCTGCGGGCCAGCGATGTAGTACACAACCAACCACAGTAGACCTGCAAGAATGCAGGTAAACATCAAGATCTTGTACCAGAGTGGAGTCTGGGTGCTGTTGATCTTGACAGGCGTGCGGCTGACACCGGTTGAACTTGCCTGTGAGTCACCCGAGTGGTTTACCTTTGCCTTTGGCATTGCGCCTCTTCCGTCTTTCGTCAGTAAATGTAGAGCAGCACCCGTATCTAGCCATCCAATCAGATGTCCATTACCTGCTACCCAGTCACGTATCAGGAACCAATCTAGCAGTATGATTCTGTCTCATGCGCATCCTCGTAGTCGATAATTACGACAGCTTCGTCTTCAACCTGGTTCAATACATCGGTCAGCTAGGGGAGACTGTGACTGTGTGGCGTAATGATGATGAGTCGCTACAGAATCCTGGCGACGTCGTCAAGCAATTCGATGCAGTATTGCTGTCGCCGGGTCCGGGTGCACCTGCGAACGCGGGGCAGACGCCGGCTATGGTGAGGGCGTGCACGGATGCGGGTATCCCGACGTTGGGTGTGTGCCTTGGGCATCAGGCTATCGGTGAGGTTTTTGGTGCTGATGTTGTGCGTGCCGACGAACTCCTTCATGGTAAAACGTCGCAGGTCACACACGATGGCACGGGTGTGTTGCGTGCGGTGCCGAGCCCGTTTGTGGCGACTCGATACCACTCGTTGATGGTGGATCCAGCCACGCTTCCCGACGAGCTCATCCCAACGGCATGGACTGCGTCGGGAATGCTCATGGCCATGCGCCATCGCGATGTGCCAATTCACGGCGTGCAATATCACCCAGAGTCAGTATTGACGCAGTTTGGTCACCGCATGCTGGCGAACTGGCTGACAGAAGCCGGGGGAGAGTACTCCGAGGAATTGCTGCAGGAGCTAGAAAAGCAGCAAGCCGGATACCAGCGAGCTTTCGACGACGTTGTCGCGCAAGCGTAGCTAGCAACCGGCTGCAGCGGGGAGAGCGGAGAAATTATCTCTGCTGTGTTTCCCTCATTTAGTTTCCTCCGCCCAGGAGGTCATCAATGATGTTTCCGCCAGGCGGTGGCACTGGGTTCGGTAGTGGTGGCAGTGGGATGTCTGGTTGGTCCGGCGACGGCGATGGTGAAGGGCTTGGCGTCGGAGTTGGCGCCTGCTTGTAAATCACCAGCGTGACTTCACCGTCCTTCGTCAGAGCACCATTGGCTGATGGGCTCGACGACTGAACCTTGCCGACCTGGCCAGAATCCTGGGTGTCAGTTTCCTGTTCGTTAATGTTTCCCGTGAAACCAGCCGCGCGGAGAATCGACTCAGCTTCGGAGCGGGTCTTGCCATTGACATCAGGCATCTTGATTTGGTTGCCCTTCGACACCTGCAATTCAACCGTCGTGCCAACGGTTAATTCCTGACCGGCCTGTGGAACAGCAAGCACACGACCTTCCGGCTCCGTGGAATCAACCTCGGTGACCTGGACGACGAACTTCATCGACTCCAAGGTCGCGCGCGCAGAATCAAGCTTCTGACCCGCGAGATTAGGCACCTTGTGCATCTCGATGCCCGACGACACAGTCAACGTCACACGAGTGCCCTTGGATACCTGCGAACCAGCAGCAGGGGACTGCTCGATCACGTGACCACGTGGGATTTCCTCGTGAGGCTGCTCCCGCAGTACCGGATCAACTTTCAATCCGGCTTCTTCCAACAGTTTGCGAGCTTCCTCAGCCTTCTTGTCACGCACATCTGGCACATCGGTGATCTCCGGTCCCGATGACACATGCAACGTCACCGACGAACCCTTCTGCACATTCGAACCAAACGCTGGATCAGTACCGATCACGAAGTTACGCGGAATTTCAGGATCTGGAGTGTCTTCTCGGTCAACAACAAAACCTGCATCTTCCAGTACCTTTGTTGCTTCTGCTGCCGACATTCCCTTCACTTGCGGGATTGCCAGCGACTGGCTTTGCGACGAATCCGTGAACATGCGATACGACACATATCCCACCGTGCCGACAAGCAACAGTGCAACAGCCGACCATGCCGCAAGAGCGCCAGCGGTGGCCTTCTTCTTGGTGCTTGGCGACGAATCGTCGACAGGTGCAATGTCGCCACCAGCATCGTCGCCAGCATTATCGCCGCTGTCGTAGCCGTTGTAGTCAGCTGGTGCGACGGCGGTGAGGTCGTCACCGTTGCTACCGTTGCCATTCCCACTGCCACCGGCAAAATCGGCATCAGCAGCTGGGTTTGAGCTGGCGCCTGCCATGCCTGCACCTGCTGCAAGACCTGCTGCGCCAGCACCGAGAGCACCAGCGCGACCAGCATTGCCATGCTGAGGTTCGAAAGTCGTGGTTGGAGAGTTGCTGCCCGCAAAACCATCCAAGTGCGGACGAGCTGCCAACGGAACCTCGCCGTTTGCTACCCGACGGAGATCGTCGGCAAGATCGCCGGCGGTGTCGTACCGCTCGTCTGGATCCTTCGCCATAGCCGTGAGAAGAACGGCATCGATGGCGGTGGCATCGCGATCGGAAAGGCCTTGGATGAAGTCCGACGGTAGCGGAGGTTCATCCTGAACATGCTGGTAAGCGACCGAAAGTGGAGTTTCACCAGTAAACGGAGGCTCGCCAGTGATGGCTTCGAAAAGTACGCAACCCACGGAGTAAATGTCAGAACGAGCATCGGCTGGTTTGCCGCGTGCCTGCTCTGGCGACAGGTACTGAGCGGTACCGATGACTGCAGCCGTTTGCGTCATGGTGGTCGAATCACCGAGCGCGCGGGCGATGCCGAAATCCATCACTTTCACGACACCAGTGTTCGTAATCATGATGTTCGCCGGCTTCACATCGCGGTGAATAATGCCAGTCTGATGCGAGAAATTCAGGGCATCGCACACATCCGCCATGACTGCAGCGGCGCGCTTCGTGTCCATTGGACCTTCACGACGAACGATGTCGCGAAGCGTCTCACCCTGCACGAGCTCCATCACGATAAAGGGAACCGTGCCCAGCGGACCGTCGGTCTCGCCGGTGTCGTAAATGGCAACGATGGCCGAGTGGTTGAGCCGAGCCGCGTTCTTTGCCTCGCGACGAAAGCGTTCGAGGAAGTTTTCATCCCTCGCCAAGTCGGCGCGCATCTTCTTAACTGCGACCCTGCGTCCGAGAAGAACGTCGTCGGCGGTATACACATCGGACATGCCACCGACGCCGATAAGCTCGCCGAGCCGGTAGCGGCCGGAGAGTAGTTCGTCATCGCGAGACATGAGCCATTTCCCTTTCGATCCTAATAACGTGTGATTCGTCAATTATTGCTGGTCGATAGCGCATTTCTAAAATGCACCGCCGATCGTGGAGACCCCATTGCCCAAGGCTGCGGGGTCTGGAACTGCGTTCGGCAGTAAATCGTCGAGGGACGGGAGATCATTTCCACTATTCCCATTGCCACTGTCGCTATTGCCGCTGTTCCCAGTGGAGTCCGTTCCGTCACCAGTGGAATTATCGGGTGCAGGCACTTCAGTCTCAGTGTTGCCGGAGTCGGTGCCCGAATCCTGATTGCCACCCCAGCCCGTATCACCAGAGCCGGTGTCGGTGTCAGTGCCAGCTCCCGTGTCGCCGCCGGTTCCCCAGCCACCATCAGTGCCTGAGTTGTCATTCCACGAGTAACCAGGATTCTGATCTTCCGTGGTTTGTTCCGTCGAGGACGTGGAATTGTCCAGGCCTGGAATTTCGTTGCCTTGCAACATCGAAATGACAATCGCGACCGCAGCGGCCAATAGTGCTAACAGGATGAATAGGACTGCACAGCCCAGACCATTTTTCTTTTTGTGTACAGGTCGAGGCGTTGGTCGAGCTGATGGCCGGGGAGCCGGACGCTGTGCAGATCGGGTCGCTGGGCGTGGCGCCATCGGACGAGCGGCAGTGTGTGCCACGCGCGTGTTCGTCGTTGGGCCGATGCCTGGAGCCCGAGTTTGCATGCCCGGACGCGTCATTGCACCGAGCTCACTCGTCGCAGGATTTGCCGCGTTCGACTGTTTGTAGACAGTCGGTTGCACACCCTTTGGCTGTGGTGGACGCGAACCATTGCGTACCGCTCGAACAGCACGAGCTAATTCGCGACCATCTGCGTACCGGCGCTGCGGATCCTTCCGCAACATGATTCCTACGAGCTCGCGAATGTGCGGATGCACCGTTGGAGGAAGCGGCTGAGGCGGTTCGTTAATATGCGCCACTGCGACTGCCACGGTGGAGTCACCTTGGAACGGTCGTCGTCCAGCGAGCATTTCGTAGGCAACACAACCGAGCGAATAAATATCCGTTGACGGCTGTACCTGCTTACCCTGCGCCTGCTCCGGCGACACATACTGGGCGGTGCCGACGACCATTCCCGTGCGAGTCAACGGCACAGCTTCGGCTGCCTTCGCGATGCCGAAGTCGGTGATCTTCACCGTGCCTTCTGGGGTGACCAAAAGGTTGCCCGGCTTGATGTCACGGTGAATCAGATTGGCGGCATGAATCGCGGACAGACCATGGGCGGTCTGTTCCACAACGTCAAGCGCTAGGTGCTCGGGGAGGGTCGTGCGGCGACGCAAAACCTCGGAGAGAGACTCGCCACGAATGAACTCCATGACGATGTAACACGCGCCATGACCTTCAGCGGCGCCCTCTTGGTAAGTGTCGATACTGACCACATTTGGGCTATCGACGCTGCGCGCCGCCGACGCTTCATTTCGGAAACGCTGGCGGAACTCTGGGTTGTCGCCGAGCTCTTGATTAAGAAGCTTGATTGCTACCTGGCGGCCGGCAGCCAAGTCCGTTGCCAGCCAGACGGTGGACATGCCACCGCGGCCAAGGAGCTTCTCGATGCGATACCTATCGGTGCCAACGATGTGTTGTAGCTGCGCGATATCCATGATTATCGACCCGCGCCTTCAACGGCCGCGATAAGCTCGCGACCGACGGGACCTGCAACAGACGAACCGGTTGCACTCTGGCCCTGTCCGCCACCGCTCTCGACGACAACTGCAACAGCAACGTCGGAGTCAGGTGCAAACGCGATGTACCAGACGTGCGGTGCGTACTCGCCACGAACTTCGCCATGTTCAGCAGTACCGGTCTTGGATGCGATGTGTCCGCCATTGCCACCGGAGTAGCTTTCCGACGCACGCATCAACTCAGTCAGCATTCCCGCCGTATCAGGATGGATAGCTTCGTTGACTTCCTTTGGCTTGGTTGCCGACAGCTCCGACATGTCGCGACCCTGCACGGACTTCACCAAGTGAGGTTCCATGCGCTTGCCACCATTGGCAATCGTCGCAGCAATCACCGCATTATCCAGGGGCGTGAACTGAACGTCACGCTGACCAATTGCCGTCATACCTAGGGCAGCATCATCTGGAATTTCACCGAGTACAGACGCATCCTGGTTGATACCGAGGTTCTTGTACGTCTCGCCGATACCAAATCGCTCTGCGACGTCACGCAACGAATCAGCACCATTATCGATGGCAAGTTGCACGAAAGATGTATTGCATGACTTGGCGAAAGCGTCGCGAAGTGTGGTGGTGCCACCACAAGAAGAGCCACCGTAGTTCTCCAACGTGGTTGCGGTTCCAGGCAGAGTAATCGACGCAGCACCGGTGACTGAGGTGTTCAAGTTAGCGCCGTTTTCGATGGCGGCGATACTGGTGAGCACCTTGAAGGTTGATCCCGGTGGGAGTGGTCGCTGTGTTGCATGGTTCAGCAGGGGAGCATCCTCGTTAGCGTTCAAGGAGCTCCACGCGTCGGCGTCGTTTGCTGCGATGTCATTTGGGTTGAACGATGGCGTGGATGCCATAGCGAGGATCTCGCCAGTCGACGGGCGAATAGCAACTGCCGAACCAACGTAACCACGACTCGACAGCGAATCATAAGCGGTGCGCTGAGCCTCTGGGATCAGAGTTAGATCGATGTTTGCGCCCACGTTTTCTTTGCCGGTCACCGCATCCCAGGCGCGGGTGGCAAACAGGGAAGCGTCGGTACCGTTGAGGATGTCGTTTTGCGACTGCTCCAAACCCGACGAACCATACGTGTCTGACAGGTAGCCAACGACTGGGCCGTAGGTTTCCGGACTGGAATCGTAAAAGCGGTTGTAGTACTTGTCTTCGTCCCGCTCAGAGCGTGCGATGACTTCGCCACCTGCAGTGATCTGACCGCGCGGACGCTGCTTGTCTTCCAGGAACTGGCGGCTATTCAGCGGATTATGCGCGTACTTGTCCTGCTGGAATCCCTGCAGCCACGTGAGGTTTGCAAAGAGGAGGAACAACAGTACGAAGGTGAAGATCAGAACTTGTCGGATGGACTTGTTCACTATCGATTCACCTCCGGGTTCTGGTGCATGTGTGGCTGGTTTTGCTGTGGCTGCTGGATGGCGTTTCCTGCTGGGTTAGTCATCGGATGCGCAGGGGACGCAATCGCTGCCGGAGCTGCCGTTCCGGTCGTTGCACCCCACGGGCGCCGTGCCGAATCAGAAATTCGAAGCAAGATGGCGATCAGGATGTAGTTCGCCAGCAAGGATGAACCACCGGCGGACATGAATGGAGTTGTCAGACCGGTCAGTGGCATCAGCTTCGAGATACCCGCTGCAACAACGAAAACCTGAATGGCAATGGTCAATGCGAGGCCGGAAGCGAGGAGCTTGCCGAAAGAATCGCGCACCTGCATTGCGCTGTTCATGCCGCGAGCAACGATGACCGCGAACAACAAAATGATGGCGACAAGACCCGCGAAACCAAGCTCTTCACCGAACGATGCGAGGATGAAGTCAGCGTGCGCGACTGGCACATTCTGCGGGTAGCCCTGACCCAAACCAGTGCCAGTAACACCGCCCCAGCTCATGCCGAACAGGGCCTGCGACAGCTGGTAACCATTGCCGTCGAAGCTTGCGAGCGGGTCCACAAAGTGCGCGACGCGGTCCTGAATCTTGGCAGACACCTGGTACACACCAACGCCACCGACAGCGACCAGCACCAGACCGATGAGCAACCATGAACCACGAGCCGTCGCAATGTAGAGCATGCCCAGTACGGTGCCGAACAGCAGCAGTGCCGGGCCGAAGTCGTTCTGCAGCGCCATGATGACAAGCGCGATTCCCCAGACGACGAGGATCGGGCCGAGGTCACGAATGCGCGGGAAATCGATGCCGAGGAAGCGCTTTCCAGCGACGTTAAATAGCGAGCGCTTATTCACCAACAGCTGCGCGAAGAAGATGAGCAGCAAGACCTTGGCGAACTCGCCAGGCTGAACCGAGAACGGTCCGATAGAGATCCAAATTCGCGCGTCCGCGTTAATTGGCGATGGCCACACGAGTGGCAACGCCAACAGGAACAAGCCCAACAAGCCCAGGAGATAGGAGTATCTGGATAAGGAGCGGTGATCACGCAACATGATCATGACACCGGTAAACATGGCGACACCCAATACCGTCCACATGATCTGGTTACGAACCAGACCCGTGTCGTTGGCAATGTCGAGGCGATAGATCATGACCAAGCCCAAGCCGTTCAGCGCAGCCGAAACGGGCAAGAGCACTTGGTCAGACCACGGCGCGAAAATGCGCAACACCACATGGGCGACACCGAAGATAAGGATGAAACCACCGAGGATGTACAGCATCTCGATGGTCACTGTGTTCTCCTGAGCGAGCTCGAGAGAAACGAGAGACAGCAGAGTCAGACCGCCAGCGAGCATCAGCAGCCAGAACTCCCGGGCACGCCCCGGACGCTTGACATCAGTGTTGTCCTTACTCACTTGTCAGTCACCTCCCGACAGTTCTCGCCTGGAACCGAGCCAGTGGCAAGGTTCCCTTCGGCCGCATCCTGCTGTGCTTCCTTTTCGGTAGAAGCCTCTGTGGTACCGTCCTTCTCGGCATTCGCTGGGTCATCGACACCTGCAGCCGTCTTCGGCTTCACTTGAAGACAGATAGGCAACGCCTGCTCGGCTAGCCGACCAATTTGATTGCGCACGCCGTCGTAAGAATCGGCTGGCAACCCCTCGATCTGCGAGCGAGCTGCAGGGGAGAGGTCGTCGGCACGCATGAGATGGCAGTTCGTCTTCTCCCGAGGAGTGTTCGGGTCCGGCAACTTGATCTCGTTCGTATCTGACAGGCAGATGTATTGATGGTGACTGTTGAGCGAAATGCCCAACAAAGAACCAGGAACGCCGTGCATGACCTGAACCGTGCCATCGGCAACCGCCAAGTGATACATCGACTCTTTCTTTTGCCAGCCCCACGCGCCGAGACCGGCGATACCAGCAAGCAGAAGCAACACAACTGCGGCGACAAGCCAACGGCCGCGTGACTTGCCGGGGTTCTTCACCGGCTCAGCGGTGACTGCAATGGACTGTGAAGCGCGGGGGCGGAAGGCCGCGGCACGACCAGCGGCCGTGTTCGGGCGAGGAAGTTCCTCTTCCAAACTGGTGAGAGCTCCGGCGAGCGAAGGCTCGGTCGAGGTCTGCTCGGAGCTATCTACGACATCAGCGATGACGATGGTCACGTTATCCGGGCCACCAGAACGCAACGCCAAGTCGACGAGACGTGCTGCAGCCTCGGCTGGGGTGCCCTCTGCGAGGGCTTCGGCGATTGTTTCATGTGAAACGGGATCCGACAGGCCATCAGAGCACAGAAGATAGCGATCGCCCTTACGGACTTCGCGATACTGCAACGACGGTTCTACCGGGCGGCCAGTCAAGGCCTTCAAGATGAGCGACCGCTGCGGATGCATCGATGCTTCCTCAGCGGTGATCTGACCTTCATCCACCAACGACTGCACATACGTGTCGTCGCGAGTGATGCGAATCAGCTCGCCATCCCGCAGCAAGTAACCACGTGAGTCGCCGACGTGGCAGAGACCTAGGCGATTGCCGTCGAAAAGCAGAGCAGTAAGTGTTGTCCCCATGCCCTGCGTCACCGGGTTGGCTTCGATCTCCTCGGCAATAGAAGCATTGCCCTCGGCACAGGCGAGTGCGAGGGCATCGAGGAGATCCGCGCCGGGCTCATCGGCATCGAGCTTGGATACCGCCGCGATCATGAGCTGGGAAGCAATTTCGCCAGCAGCATGGCCGCCCATGCCGTCCGCAAGAGCGAGCAGACGTGGGCCAGCGTACGCAGAATCTTCGTTATTCTGTCGGACCAAACCGCGGTCGGACAGAGTGGTGTAATTCAGTGCAAAACTCACGGCTGCAACCTCAACGTTGTTCGACCGATACGGATTTCCATGCCTGGTTGTAGCTTCTCCGGCTGCTCGACGCGCTGGCCATTCAAGAACGTGCCATTGCGGGAGTCCAGGTCTTCGAGGTACCACTCGTTATCTCGGTGAAGGAGACGAGCGTGGTGGGACGACGCGTAGTCGTCATTAAGAACGAACGCAGAGTCATCGGCACGGCCGATGGTGATGTCCCGCTGATTGTCCAAATTCATACGCGAACCAGCAAGTGGGCCAGCAGTTACCAACAGCTGGCGAGGCACTTGTGGCCGGTGGAACGGATTTCCCCGCGTTTGATTTGGCAGGGCAGCACGAACTGGCCGCAGACCTGACGCGGCGTTTGCGTCAGCGCGAAGTGCCCGCATGGTCATCCAAATGAAAAACCACAGAACGACCAGCACGCCAATGCGTGACAGCAGGAAGACGATCGCCTCCACGTTGTGAACCTCCTTATTGTGGCACCATCCGTGGTGCGATTATTCCAGCACTAACGGATTCGGACCTCCATGACAGAGTGACCCATAGAGACTATGTCGCCATCTGCCAAGAGCCAGTTATCAATTGGCCCATCATTAACAATCGTGCCATTAGTTGAATGAAGGTCAACCAGAATGGCGTCGCGTCCGTCCCACGTAATCTCTGCGTGCTGACGCGAAACACCCGTATCCGGCAACCTGAAATCCGACGCGGTGCCACGGCCAATGATGTTTGAACCAGGTCGAACCTCAAACTTTCGGTTGGATCCGTCCTGCAAGTACAACGTGACAGTTGGGGTGTTCTGTTCCGGCTCCTGGGGTCCTGGGGGAACTTGCACCGGGCGCGAAGCGGTAGAAAACGTCTCGACGTGCGCATTCTCATTCTGCTGCGCGAAATCAGCGTCGGCGACATTATCGTCAGCGCTAACCCCGGATGCTGCTGGTGCAGCGGGTGCAGCGGGTGCGCCGGTCGTTGGCTTTGCGACGGAGTCCTGCCCAGGCGACGTACCCCAACCCTGGCTTTGCGCGGCCGGGTTATTGGACTTGTAGTTCGCTGGGTTGTTGTAGTCGCCAGCGTCGACATTATTAGCTTCGTCGTGTGGGCGGAATGCCGATGAGGTTGGTGCGCTCGCGGCGGCACCTGCGACTCCGGCAGCCGCGCCCGCACCAGCGGCTCCGGCAGCGACGTCGGCTCCAGCCACGCCAGCTCCGGAGTCTGCGGACTCCGAGGTGTTATTAGCATCAGGGGACCGGTTGGCTTGCGAGGATTCGTCGGGAAGATCAGTGAGAACCTGCCCATCCTCGCCGAGGTATGCGGACTGCGTGCCGGACTCTTCGAGGAATTGGCTGGCTGTCTTGAGCTGGCCGGTGTGCAAAGAATCGAGCTTTTGCAACACCACGGCAACTGGACCTGCAAGAACCCAGCCGTTGTTGCGACAGTAACGGGACATGCGGTTGGCAAGGTGCTCTGGCAGTTGTGGCTCGGTTGCGGTGAGGTTAGCGAAGTCCTTGGGGCTGATGCCGATGCGGAATTCGTTGGGTGCGAGGAAACGACCCTGGGCATCTTGCATCAGGAAGTCTTCGATTTCCTGCTTCAAGCACTCTTCGAGCTCATTCGGGACGACCTTGCCGCCAAAAACACGCGCAAAGCTATTGTCCAGACCACGCTGGAGCGAGCTGTCAAGCTTGCGGATGCGTCCAAGAAAATCCATCGAATGAATTATCGCCTTCTCCCGCTAAACTACGGCGGGTTATGAGAGCCACTGTGACTCAGGTCGTAACGTTACAAAAGTATCGAGTTGTAAAGATATGTCGAGAGCGTCAGGGTGCCAAGAGTTTTGTAAAGGTTAAGGCATGTGCGACACAACGTAAGAATGCTAATCGCTACGAATGACACTGTAAATAGACATCTATGTATCAGCCATTCGAGCGGTTGTAGAGCACCCTGCACGCGCTGATCTAACTACGCTTACCTATCTATATGCATCCCTCAAGCTCTTGTTATGCGTTTTCAGTATAGAGGCGACGCAGTCCATTCCCAGCTTTCTATGACGCTTTCCTGCTACTTTTCCCACGTCGGGTCAGCCGTTGGGGTTGGGTTGCTGGCTTTGCGACGGCGTCGTAAAGCTCCCTGAAAGTGCCTGTGAACTGCGCGTTTGGTGTTGGATACGCGCGCGGTGATATAGTTCTTTCGTTGCCACGGGCGAGTGGCGGAATGGCAGACGCGCTGGCTTCAGGTGCCAGTGTCCTTCGGGACGTGGGGGTTCAAGTCCCCCTTCGCCCACAAAGAGCGGTTCTCGAACTGCAATGGCCGGAGGTCACAAACTCGAAAGGGTATGTGACCTCCGGTTTTTTCGTGTCCGGGCACGAGTGTAGTCAAGTTTTGTGAATGCGGGAGTGTCTCGCGTAAGTCCCGGGGCTGGATGTGATCGGGCGAATGTTAGACTTGTCGCATGTTAATCATGGGTACCGGGTCGCTGCGTTTGCGCGACAACTGCTAACGCGGTTGCTTCCTGACTAATTGAGGGAACTTAACCGCCCCAGGCCATAGAGCCGGGCGGACGATTTGTTGTGCCCGGCTCCAAGAGAATCTATTTCTTTGGGGTACCCATGTCTGCATATTCATCTGGCCGACACGAATTGAGCCAGAATTTCCTCACCAACCAGAAAGCCATTCGACAGGTCATTTCACTTGTTGATGCCACCGACGGGGCGATACTTGAAATTGGCCCCGGTAACGGAGCACTAACACATCCGATGGCTCGTTCCGGTCGATCTATAACTGCCGTTGAAATTGATGGCCGATTAGTCGACACGTTGCGACGTGATGTGTCGAACGAGAATGTACGTATTGCGCATTCAGATTTCTTGCACTATCGGGTGCCAAAATCCATCGACGTGATCGTCGGGAATATTCCCTTTCACATCACGACCGCCATTTTGCGCAAGTTGTTTCGGGTTCCGGGCTGGACCGATGCTGTCTTGTTGATGCAATGGGACGTTGCCCGCCGTCGAGCTGGCATTGGAGCGTCGACATTGATGACCGCGCAGTGGCTGCCGTGGTTTGAGTTTTCATTGGAGGGGCGAGTTCCCGCCAGTGCGTTTACACCTCGGCCGAGTGTGGATGGAGGCATACTGTGTGTTCATCGACGCTCGAAGCCACTGTTGAGTTGGAATGACCGTGTGCCGTTTCAGTCAATGGTTCATGCGGTCTATTCAGGACGAGGTAGGGGCATCGTTGAGATCCTTGTCAAGCAAGGATTGTTTTCCACTCGTGAAGGTGCCCGTCGGTGGGCATCGGATCGTGGGATCAGCTCAAAAGCGCTGCCGACCTCACTCCATGTTGGCGATTGGGTTGATTTGTTTCGCACCACTGGTGTCTCACCACCGGTGAAGCGAAATCGGAAGAGTAAGCGAAACAAACATTACTAGGAGCTTCGGTTGTATAGCGTGGGTCGTGGCGAAGAATCTCGCGATGATCGAATTCCTGTCGAAGGCTGCGGGCGCGTCTGCGCAGCTCTTTGCAAAGCGCTTGTCTTGAGGCATCTGACTAAGCGCTCCCAATACACAGGTGTTCAGTTTGGGGGCTAAGCAGATTCTCGACTTCCAGTGTGATTCCAGCGAGTCAACCATCTCTCCACTGGTTGTCCTTGAGGTTGATGATCTGGATACCGCCCGGGGCAGGACCGAGTCGGCAGGAGGGACGATTACTGTCGAGTCCTTCGAATGCCCTGGTGGTCGGCATATGCATTTTCTGGTGCTCGGCGACAATGAGCTGGCTGTATGGGGGCGTGCCTGCCCATCGATTTTAGTACCGACGCTGTTTACGTTCGGACGCAACAGATCCAATCTGGTAGGGGAGCAGTGGATCTGTGCAGTGCTGATGTCAATGGGTGTGTAGGCTCAGCGTATGTTGACTGTGGCGCGGGCGGTTCATCCTGGACTTCGCAGATGCCTTGCTGCGCCGATGGTGGCATACGATCTGCTGTTGCCTGCAGATGTGGCGCACGTCGGTTTACCGAGTACTGCAGCGACGGTTGTCATAGCGGTTGACGAGGCGATGGATGTTGGGTGGTTCCATGAGCCGGAAACTTCCACGCGGCTGTGGTGTTCGATTTCGGGATTGCATCTTGGACCAGCGCTTATCCGCACGCATGGACTTCAGCGGGGTATCCACCTGTCTGTCACACCATTCGGGTGCCGAGCACTTTTCGGGGTCCCAATTAGTGCGGTTGCGGGTTGCATAGTGAACATGGCAGAGCTCCCTGGAGGTATCAGTGCTGTCGAGCACGAAGCGATCGTTGCCAAATCTACTTGGGATGCTCGATTGGTCGCAGTGGAAGAGTTGTTGCTTTCGAAGTTGCAGACAGTGCGAATCGCACCCGACATGAACCAGGCGTGGGCTTTGTTGACAAATGGTGCGCGGGTATCGCAGGTGGCAGGCGACGTTGGCTGGTCTCGCCGTCACTTGGTGAATCGGGTACGTGCAGAGTTTGGTGTAAGCCCCAAGCAAATCAGTCGATTGGCTCGTTTTGAACGGGCGCATCGATTGGTGACTACTGGCATGCAGTTGGCTGAAACTGCGCATGAGGTTGGGTACGCGGATCAGGCTCACCTGTCTCGGGAGTGGAGAGTTTTCGCAGGACGCAGTCCCAAAGCTTCATCCGAAGAGTTCCCAAAACTTCAAGACCTATTGCAATCAGGCTCTTAGATTGAGCGTATGACAACGAATAGATCGCAAGTCTTCCATTGTGTTAAGTACGCCGATGCTGACCGAGGATTGGTCTTCTTGACACAGATTGGATTCACTGAAGTGCTCGTCGTACGAAATGAGAATGACCTAAGTGTTATCGAGCATGCTGAGTTGTGTTGGCGCGACAACGGCGGGATCATGATGGGCTCCCTACGCGATGACAACACCAACGGCGCTAACGAAGTTGCTGGGCATAGTGTGTGCTATCTGGTCGTGTCAACTGATGTCGAAGTTGATCAAGTATTTGCGCAGGCAATGTCGGCAGGGGCCGAGTCGATAGAATCGCCTGCTGACCGATCTTTCGGGGGTCGTATGGCGACAGTCGCTGACCCTGAAGGCAATCTTTGGTCATTCGGTTCCTATGCGGGGAAATAGCTCTCGTCAATGTCGTTCTCATCGGTGCTCAATCGTGCGTAGACAAGTGCGTCAGTCCATACGTCTTTGCTGAACCAGTCTTGAAGGTGGTGTGCTTCGAGGCGCATTCCTACGCGATTTGCCAGTGCTGCCGATGCATTGTTTCGAGCATCCATTTGTGCAGTGATGCGGTGTGAACGATAGTGCCGGAACCCGAGCGTTAGAAGCGCCCGCACAGCCTCGCTGGCGAAGCCCTGCCCGTCAAGCACCTAACCGATCTTGGCTTGGCCATGTGCATGGTCGGTGAGCCTTAGTGCTACATCTCCGATCGGGGTGCCCGCGTACTCGATCACTAGCGCGAGTGCACCCTCGGTGGAATCGAGCCTGGCTGGATCGGAAAACAGTTGGAGCTCGCGCTTGCCGTCGGATGCTCATGAGCCCGCTGAAGGGGGAACACGAATCTCGCTGCCCCGTCACCGTGCGACCTCTAACCGTGGCGAGTAGTTCGAAGTCCCGGTACGGTGGACTCATCCGCAGGGGTGTGCGTTCTATCTGCCGACGAGGGTACGTGATCGGTCCCTGCTGTTGAAAGTTCCGTTGCAATGTGGCACCTAGCGGGCAGAGCGAAATAGGACAAATGTGCGGCATGAGTGTGCAAATGGTCATGGTTCCCCCGGAGGGTGCCGTTGAGGAGCTCATGGTGGACCGTCGCACAGGCCACTCTTGGACGGTCAATGTCGAGCCGTTCGAACTAGCGGCCACCGTGGTGACAAACGAGTTGTGGAACGAAGTGCATGGTGTCACTGGCGACCCAACCCGTACCCACTTTCCCAAGACCGAAGTGAGTTGGCGGGAAGCGATCCTGTTCTGCAACGCGCTCTCTACCAAAGAAGGGCTGGCGCCCGTCTATGAGGTGTTAGAGCGTGTAATCACCGCGCCTACACAGTGGCGTCCGCACAGTGAACCGGAGGCGGATGACTGGCTGGTGACTTGGGACCAGGACGCCGATGGTTACCGATTGCCGACAGATGCCGAGTGGCAGGTTGCCTGCAGGGCAGGCACTACTGGTGCGCGGTACGGGCGACTGGATGACATTGCCTGGTACGAGGGCAATTCCGAAGGCCACATTCATCCGGTGCAGACGAAGTCTGCGAACTCCTGGGGTCTGTTCGACCTGCTCGGAGATGTTTGGGAGTGGTGTTGGGACCTTTACGATCCAGAAGTCTATGGGGCGTACCGCATTATCCGCGGCGGCGGATGGAGCGATCCGGAATGGAGTTGTCGAGCAGGCGTGCGACGCAAGACCAGCCCGCTTGCGTCCTTCGATGATCTCGGTTTCCGCGTTGCTCGAGGCGCTACCCGATTCCCCACCTCTGCGCTGCCTGAATCGCGACCCTTTGGCTGATCGGATACATGTCTTAAGGGGGTGCTGTTGCAAAGTTGGGCGGAGAGCAGCGAAGACTCAGTTTCTCATTCCCTGATGGCCGCTGCGTGTGGGCGTTCTCAGACCGTCTCGAACACCCGGCTGACGATCACCGCGTCCGGGTTCGGTTGCCCGTAGGCAAACATCGCGCCCTGCCCTTTCCGCAATGAGTGCATCGCCTCCATCCCTTTCAACGTCCGATATGCAGATGTCCGGTTCTTAAACGCGCCTTTCGGCCCCAGGATTCGTTTCAGCCGGCCATGGTCGCCTTCCAGAACGTTGTTCAGGTATTTCACCTGACGGTGCTCCACTGTCGGTGGACAGATGCCTTCTTCCTTGAGCTCGGAGATCGCCTTGGCCAGGGAGGGTGCCTTATCTGTATTAATCACCCGCGGGGACCCGGCCGACGCGTTTGACCTCAGGGTCTTAGCCAGGAAACGCTTCGCTGCCGCTACGTTGCGCTTCGGGGAGAGGTAAAAGTCCAGGGTATGCCCACCGGCGGTGATCGCCCGATAGAGGTAGCACCACCTGCCGCCGACCCGGATATAGGTCTCATCCACCCGCCAGGACCGGGCCTGCCAGTCAGGTACCTGCCGGTACCACCGAGTTTGCTTGTCCAGCTCAGGGGCGTATTTCTGGACCCAGCGGTAGATCGTGGTGTGATCGACCGGCACGCCCCGCTCGGTCATCATTTCCCCCAGATCGCGGTAGCTCACCCCGTAGCGGCAGTACCACCGCACTGCCCACAGAATGATGTCACGGGGGAAATGACGACCGGAGAAGATACCCATGGCTGTGATTATTTCACGTCGATCTTCCTACTGCCCCAACTTTGCAACAGCACCAGATGAGGCCGGTGCATTACCTTTTCGAGCGCTTCGGACGAGGCGCGAAGGCAATGTGCGCGACAGGCTTGTCGGGCGTCACGTCTTTTACCCCTTCGGGTAGTGGATCAACTTGCGGGTTGAGTGGTGGGAAGAAGCGTTTTGCATAGTTGTTTGCCGAGACGATCGCCGCAATGCCTTCTCCTTGAGAGCACGAGTCCAACAGTTTTTCGGCGTAGTCGTACTCGTTGCGCTTCACTAAGTGGAACAGTGCTTCTCCACGCTCGATCATGTTGAGTGCCAAGAACTCTTCGGTGGAAATGAACGGGTCTTCTGGGGCGATGTAGGTTTCGTACTCGTGTCGCGTGCCCATGATGATTCTCCTTGCCTGGGGCGATTAACTGTGGTCTGAAGCCACTTCCGCAGGCGGAGGTTTTGACCTGGCCGAAACCGTAATTGGCGCAGTGAATTCGAGCCGGTGACAATGTCGCTGCCTATGTTGTTGGTGATGCGACGGTCAACATCGCTGGCGTTCTCGACAGTCTGTCCGAAAAGGTGCCGTCTGGAAGAAGTAGGTTCCGGAAACTCTCTTGAATGGCCGAATGGCTGTTCGGCCATTCAGCATCAACTAGTGCACGCCCTAAATGTGAGGCATGAAGCCATCGATCGCGAAACCTAGTAATCGAGCACCGCTACGCACGGCATCCAGACCGTGGATTCGAGTGTGTGTGAGCTGGGTGAAGGAATCAAGGGTCATGCGGGGCTCACTCAATGATGTGCTTGAGATAAGAGTGTGCGACGGCTCGAGCACTCTGGCTGGTGTGTTGACCCAGCGTGATAGCTATGGGTAGGTCCTCAAGCAAGGCCCACAGTATTTCGGAGGCAATTTCAGGGGTAAGCCCGTCACGCAAAGTGAGGTCGTGAAACAGTCCCGTGAACAGTTGCACCACCTCCGCGCGCCCACGGCCGAGGCGTGTGGCGGTATCGGGGTCTCGATGTGCCCGGTTGATGAACATCATATTGACCTGCTCAAACATCAGGTTGGTCTCGTCCACGGTAAGGATCTCGTCGACCACGGCACCGAGGATCGATGTCGGCGTAGGCGTTGCCAGCGCCACAACTGCCCGTTCGATGCGCTCGGTGCGCTGTTGCTGGGTGTACTCGAGGACGAAGTCCAACATTGCCTTGCGATCCTCGAAGTAGTGCTGCACCGTTCCCATTGACATGCCAGCTTGCTGAGCAACGGCGCGCAGGCTGGCATGGTCGAGGCTGCGTTTCGATGCAACCTCCACGACCGCCTGGGCGAGCTCACGGCGGCGTACCTGGTGATCCACGATTTTCGGCATCGGTCTTCCTTTTGCTGGGTGGTGTGGGATATTATCATGCACATGACTGATAAAGGCAACTGGTCTCCGACGCTTATTGGATCACTCAAGGGGCGTAGAGCGGTGATCACGGGTGCCGATCACGGCCTGGGTCGCGAGATCGCAATGCAATTGGCCGTCCACGGCTGTGCGATTACCATGCTCGGTAATGAGACGGAGAGAGCGGGAGCCGTCCGAGCAGAATTGTCTGCCCAACAGCCGGACGTTTCGGTTGATGTTGCTTTCGTCGATCTGGCGGATCTGGACTCCGTGGCAGAGTGTGCAGCGACAATGATCGACACCGGCCGACCGATTGACTTATTGGTGAACAATGCTGGTGTCATGATGCTGCCCTATGGAACTACGTCCCAGGGTTTCGAACGTCACTTCGGAATCAACCACCTGGGTCATTTCGCCCTCACTGGACAATTGCTGCCACTGCTGACATCGACTCCGGGCAGTCGGGTCGTCACCATGGCAAGCAATGGTCACAAAATGCCCGGTTTGAACTTCAACGATGTCTGTTCTGGCGAGGACTATAACGCCATGCGTGCTTATGGGCGAAGCAAGCTAGCCAACCTCCTCTTCAGTCAGGAGCTCGCTCGACGACTGGCAGCGAGTGGGTACTCCACGCTGTCAGTCGCAGCCCATCCGGGGCAGAGCTCCACCAATCCCGGAAACCGGAAGGGTTTGCGAGCTTTCATTGACAGCATTGTTGGGCAGAGCCCGGCTCGTGGAGCTAACCCAGCTTTGCGGGCTGCTACCGATCCAGCTGCAGTCTCGGGCGACTATTACGGCCCCGGGGGCTTCGGTGAGCTGCGGGGACCCGCCGTGCGTGTCAAGCCGTCCCCGGCTGCGCTCGACGGGGATTTGGCTAACGAACTCTGGAAACGCAGTGAGGATTGGACTGGTGTGAACTACTAATCCCGAGTCATAAGTCTCGTCGCAGCACTCCAAAGCTACGAATCAAACAGCCTGACTGCTCGATACAGGGGTGCTCTCGAACTTCCTGACCGCGTTGCCACCGAACTCTTGACGACGGAACGCGACACAAATGTGGCGGGAGTTCTGAAGTGGAAGATCGAGGGGTCGGATGTGGCCGTTGAGGGGGTCGTCGAAAAGCTATTCAGCATCCGAAACCGCCACTAGTTACACCAGTTTCTTCACCAATGCCTTCGCGAGCTTTTCGGATGACTGCGGGTTCTGCCCGGTAAACAGGTTGTCATCTTGAACAATATGAGGTCGGAAAGGGAAGCTCATCGAGTAGTCCAGCCCGGCTTCCTCGAGCTTGTCCTGGAGCAGCCATTTCGCCTTCCACGAAAACGGATTGATGCGCTCCTCCACATTGGACAGCGCAGTCACTCGTCGTCCAGCAAAGGGCGAGCGCTCGGAGTCTGTGCTCGTCGCAAGCAAAGCAGCTGGTGCATGGCACAACAGTGCAAGGAGCTTCCCTGATGCTAAACGCTTGTTGAGCATCGTGCCGACGGTCGCATCATCAGACAAATCCTCCATGGGACCGTGACCGCCAGGGAAGAAAATCAGATCGTAATCGTCGGCAGAAACCTGATGCAGATCTTTCGGGTTCGCAAGGACGATGTCCAGCTCGCGAAGTCGCTCCTCCAACTTCTTTGCCGCATCGGGGAAGACTCCGCCTTTCATGCTCAAGCTGAGCCTGTCGACAACCGGCCGCTTGCCCCCAGGCGTTGCAACCTCGACGTCGAATCCGGCATCAACGAAAGTGTCGTACGGTACGACGAACTCTTCTGCCCAAAATCCAGTTGGGTGCTTGCTTCCATCTTTCAAGGTCCAGGAGTCGGCTGCGCTGAGCGCCATCAGAATGGTTGTCATAACCGCGAAGCTTAAAAGCCAGCTCGGTCATATTTCAATAGATAAGCGGTTGCAATTCTGTAAACGGCAATTCCGTAAACGTCAACTGCGACTCGCCATAGCGCTACCGAGATTCCCCGACGGTATCGCCACCGAACTCTTGACGACAGTAACCGATGCCAATGTGGTGGGAGTCCTGAGTTGAAAAATAGACGGGGCGAATATAGCTGTGGAGGGAGTCATCGAAACGCCACTTCAGATTGATCTGAAAATGCGCAAGCGCGCGGCCGAGCGACTACGGTTCTGTGTAAACGTCGGCATCGTTTTCAGGCGCGTGGGGTTTTCCGTAGCCACAAGCGCGGTAGCGGTATTCAGGGCGCGGAGACCTTGAATGTTGTATTGGGGCAGATGGGGTTAGCTAAATTTATGTCGGACAAATATAGCGGGCTTAAATAACTAGACAATCGAAGTGCTTGGTAGGAAAGGTATCCCATGAAAAGGCCACTACTTTGGGCATCGGTTGTCTTCGTTTCTCTCGTATTAGGCGGAGTTTCAGTTCTTGTCTTGATTCTCGCCCGCTACTGATAGCCAGCGTTGCCATAGGCACTGTAGTTTCGCTACTTGCATTGTTAGAAGGCCTGCTACATAAGCCACGATTCATGCCTTCCAATTCATATTCGGTCCGTGCCTTACTATCTGCCTATGGCTTTTCATCATGGTTCTTCCTTGAGCTCGGGGACATCAACTTGCCCGGTTTCATTGCCATGGTCTTAGGGACAGTAGGGATTATGATATCTGGTTCCTGGTGGTCAATAGTGGAAGAAACATAAGTCGCATCATTATCAATCTTCTTCCGCAAGCCACCGGCATAATGCCGTTGTAGCAGCTTCTATTCCTCCTGGATAGGAGCTTTCGACATAGGGGCTTACGCTTTCGAAGATGCTCCTGGCGAGTGCTTCTCTATCGCTTTCAGGAACGATGTGTCGCGCTTCGTCAAGAGGAACTTTCAACTCGACAGTGGGGCTGCATTGCATCGAGTAGGAGCGTAGATCTTCGGAATAAATACGGATGGAACATCCGGTGAGATGCGATTCCAGGACTACGTTGCCAAAGATCAGGGTGGTGAAAGTCTTTTCAATCATGTTGCGAGATTAACTACGAAACCACCTCGTTGTGTAGCTTTTGGCTTCTTGCTCTCGCTAGTCGACGGTCCCCGCATACCATCCAACTGGCACTGGCCGAGTGCGTACTGGGATGACTGAACCCGGATTGCTCCGTTGATAGTCGGCATGGGAAACGTGTGTCGCAGGAAAGCGAGGAGAATGAGAGTCTGAGCCCGGTCTAGCGTGTTCGACGAGTCAGAATTAGTCGTTAAGCTGTTAACGAAATTAAGTTAACTCGTCTGCCAATGTGTACGCCGAACCGGAGAAGCGCATGACTACAGCAAAGCAATCACTCATCATGGCCGGTATCGGAGTGCTCGGCGTCGTGGCCGGGTTTGCGTGGCTCCCCGGCTTCTTCGGGCAACTGGCCTTCATTGGTGGCCTCGGATTCGTCTTCGCAGCGATGATCCTGCCACTCATGAAGATAATCCCGCGTAAAACCCTTAGTTGGGTTGCCCTGTTGTCAGCTGTATTTGTGGCGTTCTGTTATTACAGGTTGCGACAAGAGGCTAATCTTTCAGTGATTTTTTCTCCGTGGCTACTGGGATATCCGGCAGTCGGGGTGGTCATCAATGTAGCAATCCTGAAGTTCGCCAGCAATGAACCTGGCCACTAAGAACGGTCTGCATTCCCAGCCTCCCGTGCACTCACTCGTTTCGCCATTGTTCGTCCCATTGCCCGCAGTGTCAGCAAAAACGGCAGTCGTGCATAACGCTTCGAATACCATGCGAACAGGGCAAATGCGTCCGGTGTAACCACCGTTCGACGCGCCTCGATACCCTTCAACGCTCGTTGAGCAATGACTTCAGACGTCAACCACGTCCCATTGAGAAGCTTACGAGCCGTCGCATCCATCGCATCGTCGTCGCCAACCAGCGAATCCGCAAGCCCCGACTTAAAGAACTGCGGGCACACCACGGTCGTACTGATCCCACGGTGCCGCAGCTCCGCGTCCAACGTTTCACCCAACGCAACCATCGCGGCCTTCGTAGTGTTGTACGTTGCCATCCCCGGCGCATGAACAAGACCCGCCAGAGATGCGGTCAGCACAATTTGTCCACCGTCATTGAGCTTTGCGACGAACGCTCGAGCACCTCGCACCGAACCCAGAACATTGATGTCCAGTGCTCGCTGCCATGTCTCAATCGTGGTCTTGGTGATGCGCCCACCAATGGCGATACCCGCGTTACTGACAAGAATGTCCAGCTCATCGACGGCATCCGCGGCAGCCCGCCAATCATCATCACTGGTTACATCTAGTTTTCGGTAGACCCAATCACCGTCTAGAGCCGCGACGTTGCGTGGGGCTTCAGCGTGCACATCAGTAACGATCACGTGGTCGCCTTTAGCGAGAAAAAGCTTGGCCAGCTCCAGTCCGAGTCCTGATGTCGCGCCGGTGATTAGTACTGTGCGTGGTGCGCTGTCTTTGTGTCGCATGGTTAGTGTGCTGGTTCCTTCTCATCAGTTGCGGTGTGCTGAGCGGCGGGGTCGTCGTGACGCAGAAAGCCCAGGAGGGAGTCCGCGAATTCTTGAGGAAACTCGAGCTGCGGCATATGGCCACAACCATCGAACACGACGGCATGATCAACATCGATCTGCTCTAAACAGGCGCGGAAATCCCGGTAGGGCAGGATGGCATCTTTGTTTCCCCAGGTCAGCATGACGGGGATCTGAGGTCGGCGCGCCTCGACATCCGTCTCTTGGCCCGAATCTCGACCGGCGACTTCATTGAAACGAGCCACCAGATCCTCGCGCCATTCAGGCCTGATTCCCTTCAGTCCGCCAAGCACCCGGACAAAGGAATAGAACGTGCGAGAACGATGTGAATGGCGGGCGATGGCACCTTGAACAGCGACTCGTCGTGAAGTAGCTGATCCTGGGCGACGCAGAATCACGTGCTCAATCGGTGCGTACATGAGCTTCAATTTGGTGGCCGCGGCACTAAGCTGACCAACCCGCGGAGCGGCGACGAGTCGAAGCAACGGAGTGGTCGAATCACCGAAACCGGCGGGGTCAATCAACGCGACGCTCGCCACGTTATCGGGGCGCTGTGCGGTCATCTCCATGGACAGGGCACCACCTAGCGAATTGCCAACGAGATGGATGCGCTTCTCGCCGAGTTCATCAAGCGTCGCCCACAGCAGCTCAGCTGTACCGGCCAGGGTGATCTCCGCCGCCGGGTCGCTGAATCCGAAACCCGGAATGTCAATGGCAATGAAACGCTTGTGCTTGCCGACGAGTACTGCCTGGTCATCCCAGTCTTCCAGTGAGCGACCAATGCCGTGAATCATGATGATGGGGATGTCGTCTACGTGGTTTCCGGCTGTATTGTCGGCATCTGTGTGACCAACGTCGCTTGGCCTGCCACTCGGTCTGCCACTTGGCCCACCGCGACGCACGCGAACTGTGCGCCCGTTGACCGTGATGTTCTCGGTTTCCGGGAGATCGGTCAGGTCGGTTTCGGTAAATGGCTCGTCGGAGGTAATGGTTGTGACCGCTGGCCCCAGGCGCCGTGGCCCCGGCGTTGATGAACTGGCCATGTCGAGGCAGTCTTGGCCGAAGAGCATCTCACGACGCTGGTCACCATAGGTAATCTCCGGAACCTCGGAAATATAGTTCTGTGTGTACTGCCATGGGGAGCTATCACCCTGAGTAGGGAACCGCCGAATGCCACGATGAATGTAACCGGCATCGAGTTCCATCATCGGAATATCAGTACGCCCAGTTGGCAGCGCCGGGCAGTAGTATTGCTCGCCGGTTTTCCAGAGCTTGATCATGTATCGCGCGACCATGTCCGACCGCAGTGTCCACGACGCATTGACGTAACCAATGGTGAAACTGAAGTTCGGCAGTCCAGCCAGCATGATGCCACGGTAAAACACCTGTTCCTCGAGCTTTAGCTCATTGCCATCGATACTCAACGTGCCGCCACCGAATGCCTCGAGCTCTAAGCCAGTCGCAGAAACGATAATGTCGGCTTTAAGTTCTTGGCCCGACATCAACAAGATTCCATCCGGGGTGAAGCGATCAATGGTATCCGTGACGACGCTCGCATTACGCTTCAGTGCAGTGAAAATGTCACCATTGGGAGCCTTGCATACGCGCTGGTCCCACGGGTTATACGTCGGGGTGAAATGCTTGTCGATTTCACGAGCAGGCAGGAATGGCCGCTGCATCATGCGAATGCCAAACTTGAGCAGCTTTGGCGTGCGCTTGGCCATTTCCCATTGCGCCATGTCTCGCGCGATGTGATTGGCGCGGGCGACACGGGAGCCGAGGTCGTCGGGAAGCACGGTTTTCCAGAATCCACTGATGAGATCGACAGCGGGCAGGGGAGCGACATAGCTCGGGCTGCGTTGCAGCATGGTGGCGTGCGCACCCCCGTCGTCAAGCGCAGGAATCAGAGTTACCGCCGTCGCGCCGGAACCAATGACGACGATCTTCTTTCCAGCAACATCGAGATCTTCTGGCCACTGCTGTGGGTGAATGATCTCGCCAGTGAAGTCCTCCTCGCCTGGAAAAGTCGGCCGGTAGCCACGGTCGTGGGCGTAGTACCCGGAACCATAGTGGACGCGCCGGGCGTAGATTGTGCGCTCGCCATCGCTGGTCACAGCAGTAATTGCGTAGAGATTCTTGTCGGTTTGCCAGTCTGCATTCTTGATCCAGGAGCCCGTGTGCAGGCGATCGAGCGCACCACAATCGCGGGCGACGTCGCGAAGATACTCTTTGATCTCGGGACCACCACCGAGCGTGCCCTTGTGCGGCCACGGGCGGAACGGAAATGCAAAGGTGGCCATGTCCGAGTCGGAACGGATGCCGGGGTAACGGAATGTGTGCCAGGTGCCACCGATGTCATCGTGGACATCGTGCATTTCCCATGACCAGCTGGGGAAATTCTCCGCCACATGATGAGCCATATTGATGCCCGAAAGACCTGCGCCCACGATGAGCAGGTCAAGTGGGTTGTCGACGGTGCCGGCAGTGTTGGCAGGGTCGGTGGTGCTCTCAGTGCCATGCTGTGTAGTCATGGGCACAGAATAATTAAGTTAATGAAACAAAATGCCAGAATGCTGGAATCGCTTCTTTAAGTTCAGCTTACCCTCGATGCACATCACGTGACCAAAAGCAAGTACTGCCCTAAAGTGAGGGTGGGCAAGGAAAGGGGCTTGCCCATGACAGTTGGTTGATCACTTCTACTGAGGAGATGAATCATGGCTGATATTTCCCGTTGGGATCCTTTTGCTGAACTGAACGCGCTCCAAAAGGCCTTCTTTGGAGACAACCCGAGCACTCCGGCACGTGCCGTGAACATTCCGACAACAGATGTTTACACACGTGATGGTGCTATCGTCGTCGAGGCGCATCTTCCAAGCTTCAAGAAGGAAGATATCGACTTGGATGTTGATGGTCGTACGCTAACTATTAGCGCCAGCCGTCATGAAGTCACGAAAGACACAGACAAGAAGTACGTCATTCGAGAGTCTGCGTCTAACTTCCAGCGGCGCGTAACGCTTCCAGAGGGCACAGACACTGAGAAGATTGAAGCGAACCTCACCGACGGCGTGTTGGTGATTACCATCCCTACGCCAGAAGCGAAGAGCTCGAAGAAGAAGATTGCGATCACCTCGAATGCTCAGCCAGAGGCTATTGAGGCTGCCGAGGGTGAAGGCGAAAACAAGGAGTCAGAGGTAGTGGACTCCTAAAAGAGTCAAGGAAAGGGCTACAAAGAATCATTATGTAGCCCTTTCTTTGTGTCTGAAACCAAATACCCAGCATCTTCTCGTGCCATCATGTGAGTGCGACACCAAACCAGCGTCTCTGTGACCTTACCGAGCCAGCCGTCACGTACTCACTGGTCAATGGGATCGAGAGTGAAGCCGAGCTCGTCGGCACCGTTCGTCGTGAGGTTCACCGCCAACGGAATCTGATGCGAAGCACTTTCCAGAATGTGCATGAAGTAGCCACCTGTGTTGGGCAGCGCGACGATGTCGCCGACAGCGATGCCTTCCGGAAAGACGATGCGTCGGCGAACGATCACTTCATCCTCAATGCAGTAGGCGCCGACGAGGAATCCACTGTAGACAGAGCTGGCACCGCGATCGGATCCACGACCAGAACCACCATTCGACGCACACGGCACCAGGATCGGATCAACAAGAATGTCGTCAGTCGTCGTTCGGCACTGAGTGCGGTTCATTTCGAGGCCGATCAGCGGAACCCCGTCGCTACGTTCTTTCAAGAAAGCGACGCGAGCTAGCGTCATGCCGGCACCATCCAAGACAGAGCGCCCTGGCTCCAAATGAAGTCGCAGTCCACGTGACGCCAACGCGTCAGCAGCGCTGCGCCGAGTTCCTCCATCTGTCAGCATTCCGCCAAGAAGCTGCCGGAGCCAGTCACCACGAGTTGGTTCCTGATGGAACGGGTAAATCGACTGGAGTGGGTCGTTCTTCCAGGTAAACTGCTCAGCATGCATCGAATCGAGGTTGGCGCGTTGCTCTAGGAACGCATCCCATTGATGACGGTCGTCGAGATAGCTCATCGGCACACCGCCACCAAGATCGACGAACTCTACTGCGTGGCCACATTCGCGAGCCTGATCCACAATCTGCAGAGCCTGCTCCAGGGCAATGCACCGGTCCGATGCGGAATACCCATGCAAATGAACGTGCACGCCGACGACGTCGATAGGACCAGCACCGTCTTCCGCGTGAGCGCTCGTACCTAGTGTGCGCAGCCAGGAATTCCATGTCTCCACAGACGCACCGAAGCGAGTGGCCGGAAGAGTTGCTGGGTCGGGTGCCAATCGGGGAGCAACCTGAACGCGAGTGCCACGCTCTGCGGCGATAGCCATCGCGCGGTTGGCCTCCGCTGGCGCATCAACGGAAATCACGGCACCGGCATCAATCGCACGAGTCAGAAACACGTCGGGCTTGATCGCTGAGCTCACGATAATCCTGCCGCCAGGCACCCCGCGCTGCAGGACCTGTTCCAGTTCGCGCTGACTTGCGACATCAACACCATGGCCGGCATCTCTCATGGCATCGACAATGCTCAGAGTCTTGTTCGCCTTCCGAGCCATGAACACCCGCACCTCGACACCGAAGTCCTGACCAGCTGCCGTCAACTCGTTGATATTGCGCAGCACCGGCGCAGGGTGATGAACATTAATCGGCGATTGATGCTGCTCAACCAGCGATTCGCACACCTGTGGCTGTTCGAGCAGCTCAATCATCCAGGGTTCGAGTCGTCCCGTTAGTGGCACCGTCGCGTGCGCACGCGGATTGCCGATCGCCGTGACCCGATGCTGCGTAACCACCCTTCGCGCCCACCTCGGCACAACATTGTGCAGCTCACGCGATAGCGTGTCGGACCCCGGAAGCCTGATCTCAGCCGCGCGTCCAATCACCGACAGACCTGCGAAGCCCTCGACACCGCCAGCACCATCAACCCGCAGCTCCTGGCCACCCAGCACCTGAGCCACCAGCATCTCTGGCAGCATCCCTTGCGGTGCCAGCACCGCATCAATCACGAAGTCCGCTTCATCCAAGAAGCGTGACGACGTCAACCGCCCACAATCCACACACCCCGACTTAATGAGAGCCAGCAATTTAGAAGCATTCTCCGAGGTTGGACCAAAAGCGACCCGCTCCAAAATACGAGCCAATCGGTAGAACTCCTCGTGTAGAGGTTCCCGATTCTGGTTGGCCACCCGGCTCACAATCGTCGGATACATCTGCCGGAAAGCCTGTCCCACCGCCCAGCGCGCGCCGGGCGACGTTGCACCCACAGCAATATCCCGAGAACAACGGAAAGCCTCGATTGCCGATTCGTCGTCACGGAAATCCGCGCCGGCGATGACTGCAGGAATATTCGCCACCTCGTCGCGGACACGGGGGTTTGCCGCGCCAGCGACCGACAGCAATGTCGCTGCATAGTCCGCGAGAGCAGCTGTCAGCTCGTCGATATTCGAGCAGGTACGCACAGCAATGCACGCAGCCTCCAGCGCGGCGTCGTCGCGATAGTTGGCCAGCGGAGTATCAGGATCCGGCTTGACCTCCATGAACCGACCGCCGCGCCCGACCGGAAAGACTGTGCCCGGCTCACGGCCACTGCGCTGATACTCCAACTCTCCGGCAGCGCCACGAGCGAAAACGCCGCCGCGACCTTCCGTGAGTTCCAGCGCAGCATCAATGAATGTCAGCGCAGTTCCGCGACTTGCGACGACCGCACCCTCCGTGATGCCCCGCAATTGCTCTGGCGGATACGCGCCAACAGTTCGACTATCCCGAGGCAGCGCACCGGACCAATTCTGTTCGTGCCCCGTCACCAGGAGCACTTCTTGGTACTCACGTTGGTATTCCTGCGTCGGAGCATCATCGCTGCTCAGAACCCACGAGCTATCGTCGTTGTCGCTTCTTTGAACAGAGGTGACTCGGCTTTTGACATGACGAACAGTGCAGAACGGCGCTGCCTGCTCACCAATGTGCTGCCATGACTCGGCAAGAAACTGACCGACCAAAGCACGAGGAGGGAAGTGGCTCAGCGGTTCGGATTCTCCCCGGGCACGGCGCCAGTCGTCGAAAAGCCCAAGCGAAGAATTGATGATCCGCGAAGACACATTCAACGTCCAATAATCCGGCTGCTCCGGACTATAAGCAGAACCGGCGCCTGGCGGAGCTGGATCCCACACGTCCACGGCAATCGGAACGCGATGCGCGCGGGCATGTGCAGCCAACTCTTCGACAGCCCACAAACCGCGCGGACCAGCACCAACGATGCCAATGTGCAAGGAAGCTGGGGTGCTAGTGGACTGTGGCATTATGCGGATTCCTCGTCGTTGGTGGTGTGGTCTGGATTCAGTTGGGTGAGCAGATTCGGCAAGCTTTCGGGTTCGCAAACGTTACGACGAACCCAGTCATCGTCGTACACCGTATCCAGGTAGGCATTGCCGTGATCATGGAAAATCAGGACGGCATCGTCGTTGTCGCCGAACTCATTGATCATCGACAGGAACGCCGCAGCCACCGCGCCACCTGATGCACCGGGTAGGAAGCCTTCGCGCTGGGCTACAAGGCGGGCACCCGCAATTGCGTGGGGAGAATCGATGCGGATGACGTCGTCAGGTGTGAACTGACGGGAAAGCTCCGGGACGACACCAGCGCCGAACCCCGGCAGAACCCGATCTGCGCGGGTGCCGTCATAGAGAACCGATCCCATTGCATCAACTGCGATGACCTTGGTGTTCGCATCGATCTCGCGCAGGTAGCGGAGGCAACCACCGATGGTTCCTGTAGTGCTAACGGCCACGAAGAGGTGCGACGGCGCATGTCCCAGCTGTGTGACGATCTCGCGCATCGTGCCCTGAGAATGGGCCTCAAACACTGCTTGATTGGAGTACTGGTCCAGATTTATGGAGTTTGGAAACTCCTGAAGCAGCTCCGCCACCTTAGTTTGCCGAGCTGCCAACCAGTCGCCAGTTTCCGGATCTGGCTGCGTCACATGATGAACAGTCGCGCCCAGCGCTGCCATCGTCGCAACGGTCTGACTGTTCGCGCGGGGGTCAACCACACAGTGAAAGTGCAGGGAACGCAGGGCACATTCTCGGGCGAGCGCAACGCCGAGATTGCCCGAACTCGACTCAATGACAGTTCCACCGGGGCTTACCTGTCCGCGCATGAGTGCATCTTCGAGCAGAGCTGCGGCAGAGCGATCTTTAGCACTGCCTCCGGGATTGAAACTCTCTAGCTTTCCCCATATGGAGATTGCGGAATCGGAGCTCATCCGACTGAGCCGCACCAGTGGCGTATTGCCCTTGGTTTCATTAATGCTGTCTACGGGGGCTTGTGTCGGCGTGTTCATTGCCGACAAATTTACACCGTTAACTCTCTGCCTCGTAGGGAAAAAACGGTAACAATTGAGGAAAGTATCTAGCCCTCGAACAACGATGGCAATTAAAAATTTGCCATGCTTGACCTGTGCTAACAGTGAATTGAAGGCCCGCCACAATGAACGACACTAGTACCGACTCACCTATCCACCCCGTCATTATTATCGGTGCCGGCCAGGCTGGTCTCGCCACCGCCTATTACCTCCAGCGCGCTGGGATCCGTCCCTTGCTTTTCGACGACCAGCCCTCCCCAGGAGGCGCCTGGCTCCACGTGTGGCCATCCATGACGTTGTTCTCGACTTCTGACTTTTCCAATTTGCCAGGCAAACCCATGCCGAAGTTCGAGGGATTTCCGCCTGCCGAGCACGTCGTGAAGTATCTGGCCGACTATGAAAAGCGCTACGACTTTGATGTGCGCCGGCCAGTAAAGGTCACGAGTGTGGAGGCAATCGAGACTGATGAGACGGACTCCGGCATTGTCTTTACAGTCCATGCTGAGTCGAGCGAGGGGGCCGGCGAAACTTATCGCGCGCGACACATCGTGGCAGCGACAGGGACGTGGTCGTCGCCATTCGTGCCAGCGGTGCCAGGGAGGTTCACTGGCAGACAATGGCACTCGGCGAATTACCCGGGATCAGAAGCATTCCGCGGAAGTTCAGTGGCTGTAGTTGGTGCCGCGAATTCGGCAGCGCAGCTCGCCGCAGAATTGGCGCTGGACCCGGAGGTAGGCGAGGTCACGTGGTACACGCGTCACGAACCACGCTGGATGCCCGATGATGTCGATGGACGCGTCCTATTCCAGCGCAATTCTCAGCGTGCGCTCGCTGTACTGCGCGGTGAACCCGATCCGGGAGCGGATTCTGCGCTCGGTGACATTGTCATGTTGCCTGCGGTCAAACAGGCGCGGGATCAGGGCTTGCTTACAGCTACGCCGATGTTTCACACGCTTGACGACGTCCACTCAGACCACATCATCTGGTGCACAGGTTTCCGGCCAGCATTGGGGCCAGTGCGAGGGCTGCTTACCGGACGAAAGCCGAAGTACCCAGGAGTTCACCTGGTTGGCTACGGCGACTGGGTAGGTCCTGGATCGGCAACAATTACGGGCGTGGGCCCATCAGCGAAAGCTGCAGCGTTAGCCGTCATCGAAGCCGAGGGACGTGAATCGGCGACGATGGCAGACTAGCGACAAATTCGCAGCAGACTAGCCGTTCACTCCCTGAGCATCTTCCACGTCAGCTAGCTTGCGCTCCCTTGGGAATGGATTCTTCAAGTACTCCTTGAGCAGCTCAAAACCATCCTTACCCAGCACATATGGAGCCTCGGCGTGGCCGGTGGTCTCGGGGTCGTCGATAGGAATAGCCGAACCGTGCGACAGCACGTGCTCGCCTGGGGTCAACTGACGAATACCAATACCAGCGATCCGATCAGGGTGTTCGGCGGCAATATTTCCGTAGATGAGCGGGTCGTGCTGGCCGTCATCGCCAACGAGAATCCACTTGATCTCGGGGAAGTCGATAATCAAATTTCGCAGCTGCACCTTCTTGTGTTCCTGTCCGGAACGGAACAAGCCAGTAGGCGTTGGACCCCAGTCGGTCAACAGCATCGGCCCCTTCGGCAGCAAGTGCTTGCCAATAAAATCGACCAGGCTGTCGTAGGTGTTCCACGCGCCCGTCGACAAGTAAAAGACAGGTGCGTTCGGATGGCGCTTCAACAGCTCAGCGTAAAAGCTCGACATTCCTGGAACCGGCTTGCGGGCATTCGTGCGCAGCACCCACGAGTTGTACGCGGCAAGCAGTGCACGTGGCAGCCAGGTGACCATGATGGTGTCATCAATATCGGAGACCAGGCCAATCTTCGTGCCAGGTTCGATGATGAACACCTCCGCCTCGACGGGTTCGGCATCCTGCGCCTCGATGGTCACCTTCTGCCAGCCCGGTTCGAGACCGTGGTCCTTCACCTGGACTTCGACATAACCATTCTCGTTGGAATGAGCCTCAACTACTGCATTACCAGCGCGGACTGTGACTGGGTGGCCACCAACTTGGATGGTAAAGAACTGGCGAAAACCGCGCTGCGCCTTCGTAGAAAGAGAAGAATTGGCAGTCGCCTCGTTGTCCATGCGCTCTTCATCTGGATCACGCATGAGCACTCGAGCGAGCACACGGATCATCCCCTCATCACCGTAACCGTAGTAACCGGTGATGGAGGGTTTCCAACCTGCTTCGGCTGACCGTTTGGTGCCAACCTTGTTCATAAGTTGTTCGGACTTGCGGACAATGTCTGCGATTCCCATGCCTCCCAGAATACGGACTCGGGGGCTTCAGGTTAGCGTTTTGTCAATTCGTAACTGGCATGTAATAAATCGAGCGCGTCGTCTGTATTGGCGCTGCCGTCGAGAAGCACAGTCACCCAGTGCTCCTTATTCATGTGATACCCGCGCGCAAATCCAGGCTGTTCCACGAGAGCATCAATCAGCGGTGGCTCGGACTTTACGACGACGATGTCGATCACCTCATCCGAATCGTGGCCAGCGCTGTCAGCACTCAACGCGGAGCGACGAACCTTGGCGAGAACGGCAAACCACTTGCCCTGGTGCGGATGGCGTAACACCGACCACGTCGGATGCGCGGTGAAAATGTACTTGGGCTTCGCACCCAGGAACTCGTCCGCGTACATGACGATGTCATCGACAGTTGCGTTCATGGCGAACTACATCCCCTGCTTGACGGCCTCCGCGATCGGTGTTGAACCGTCGTGGAAGTTGAGAGTTTTCTTGATCGACGCAGGCTCATCGACCACTGCTGCAACAACGGCGGCGACATTAGCGCGCGATGTTGCTGGGACAGACAGATCGCTGACGTTGTCCAGATCTGCATCATCGGAGACAACTGTGATCTGATCGGTTGGGGCATCGAGAGTCAACACCGAAGGGCCAAGAACGGTCCAATCCAAGTCGGTTTCCTTGCGGAGATACTCGTCCGCCTGGGACTTCGCGTTGTAATAGGCGTACATGCCGTCGGACTTCGCCACACCTGGGACTTCACCATCGACGAGGTGAGAATTGAAGTACGACACCATGACGAAACGTTGCACATCAGCACGTTCGGCTGCCTGCATGACGCGGATTGCAGTATCGCGATCGAAGCGCCAGGTGCGGTCGGGGTCGCCACCGCCGACACCCGCTGACCATACGACGGCTGTGCTACCTGCGATTTGTTGGGCAATGGAGTCGACGTCGAGAAGCTCAACGTTGGCTACCACCGCGTTGGCGCCGGTCGCTTCAACTGCCTCAACTTGCTCCTGCTTGCGAATGATTGACCGCACAGTGTGCCCAGCGTTAGTGAGTAGTGGTGCTGCAAGTAGAGCGACTTTTCCGTGGCCACCGATAATCGTGATAGTGGACATAATGTTCCTCCTTCACCGTGAACGGTTGGTGGTGCCACGATACAGATTTTTGGCTCAGGCTTCGGGAAATTCCTTTAGTCGCAGGAGGCTTCTTCAGCTACATGAGGCTACTTTGCGCCGTAGATGGGGAGGAGGGTGTCGTCGACGATAGCGTCGATGGTTTCGTCTGAGCATGAGCCCTGGGCGATGAATTCACCGACGAACACCTGGATTGCCATTCGATGCAAGCGGAATAACTCAACTGGTTCGGGGATTTCCCCTTGCTCATGTGCGAGTTCCAAACTCGATCTGATGTGACACAGCGCAGGTGACAGCTCGTAGCTGGTGAACTTCGCGCGAAGCTCAGGAGTGGCCTCAGCCATGAGCCCGAGAGTGGTTTCGACCCTGTATTCATCGAAACCCGCGCGCAGGATCTTCCCAATGGTGCGAAGGTTCTCCCGAAGAGTCGGCTGAAGCGGTTGACTCAATTGAGGTTGTGCCATCCGGGTGATTGCGAAGAAGACCATCTCAGGGCGGGCGGCCCAGCGTCGATAAAGAACGGGCTTGCTGGTTTCTGCTCTCCGAGCTACTCCTTCGAAAGTCACCCCGTGATAGCCCTCATCCTGGAGTTCTTTGAGCACAGCTGTAGCAATGGCATCGAGTAGTTCATCACCGGTGCGTCGAGTTTCGGGCTTCATTCCTCACAGTTTAGATGTTTTGTGTAAGCCATTAACTTAATTGCGTTAACTTCGTGTCGGATTCGACTTTTCGTAGGGGGTATTGACCATGACGCGACGTGATGGATCAAGCTAGAACCATGAGAATTTCGGAGGTTGCCAGTGCTGCTGGTTGTTCGGTGCGGGCGGTGCGTCACTACCACGAAGCAGGCGCGCTGCCGGAACCCAAGCGGGACTCTAATGGGTACCGAAACTACTCACTCTCTGATTTGGCTGGGTTGCTTCGTGTTCGAACGTGCGTGGAAGCAGGAATTCCCCTGTCAACGATCCACGAGCCAGACGCGATGAACAGGGCGTTGACTCTCATTGACGATCGCATCGCTGAACTGGAAGTGCAGCGCGATCGCCTATATGCCCTTATGCGCGATGAACAGAATGTTCCAAGCGATATCGTCGAGACAATCGGGATGCTGATCGACGATCCTGCTCTGCGTAAGCAAGAACTGGACGCCTTGTCATTAATGGCACTCACCGGGGTCGCGACTGCCGCAACCTGGTCGACTCTGCGGTACAACCTTGGCAATCAGGAGTGCCTAGATACCTCGCGCAGACTTACTCGACTCTGGCGTGAGCTCGGGATGATATCTGCGAAGGATCTAGGCGTTCAACAAATGTTGACTGAGTTCGTTGAGTTGTTTCCGCAAGGTTGGATGAAGGGGGTCGTTGAAACGCTCGTTCCTGGGGATTTGCCGTTGACCACTAGTGACGTCAACTTCGTTGGTGCGCAGGCATTGATTCCAGAAGCGTTGGCGGCGGTGCTAGAAAGTGGCAATACCGGTGTATGTCCAGAGTAAGAAGCTGCGTCACGCCCTTGAGCTTGTATGGAACCATCATCCAGGGTTTCGAATACTCCGGTGGGAGATGAAGAACTGGGCAGATTTGGTTCGGCTCATCCGAAGGCAGGAGTTGGTTCCGGCAGATGCGACACCACTGCGTGGATCAGCGGACATCTGGCATCTTCCGTTAGCGATGACCATCGCGTCAGTAATCGAAATCGTCGCTATTGAATTGCTGGTCAATGCGCTATGGTTGCGACTCCTGCTGCTAATCATGTCCATCTACGGGGTCTTGATGATGTGGGGGATCATCGGTGGTCAACTCACTCGTCCGCACTATGCGACACCGACGAACATCGTCCTGCGGCACGGGCGGGAAGTCCTGGCCGTAATACCTCGGACCACAATCACGAGGATCCGGCACGCTCGTGGATACTGCGATGAACGCCGAGTCTGTGACGGCAATCATCTCGTGTTGGGAGGGCCGAACGGGACTAATGTGCTCATTGAGCTGAGTCATCCGGTCAAGGTCGCCCACGACACGTGGCCGTGGCAGAAGAAGCGGGTTTCCGAAGTCAACGCCATCGAATTGTGGCTAGAAAAGCCAGCTGATCTGTCCGCCTAGACTCCATCCGAGAACTGCTGAATCAAGAGCTATCCGCGACCAAATGTAGAGCTGAATCTCTCTCGATACTCTGATGGCGTTATGTGAAGTCTCCGATCGAAGGCGCGGCGGAGATTTTCGTCAGTTCTAAAGCCTGAATGTCGAGCAGCGGCCGTAATTGTATGGCCTTCGAGTATGAGGCGCTGTGCCGTTGCCAGCCTGAATCCTTCAATCCAGCGTATGGGTGTCGTCCCCAGTTCGGCCTGAAACAGGCGACTGAGATGTCGTGGGCTAACAGCTACGTCGTTAGCGAGTTCAGCAACAGTAAACGTGCCGGTGGGATTTGCGAAAATACGGTCTAGAACTGATTTCAGGATAGGACTGTCAACCGCTGGAGAGTTCGGCGAGCCAGCAAACTGTGTTTGACCTCCTGGTCGGTGCATGAAGACAACCATCTCCTGTGCGATCGCGCGACTGATCTCGGCACCGAAATCCTCCTCGACAAGTGATAGCGCCAAGTCGATTCCAGCGGTTATTCCAGCAGAAGACAAGAACCCGCCATCGTGCACATGCAGCATATCCGGCTCAACTCTTACTTTCGGGAATCGTTGCGCCAGATCTCGGGCATTGCGCCAATGAGTTGTGGTTCTGCGACCGTCAAGAAGTCCTAGTTCTGCGAGAAGGAACGCGCCAGTACAAACGCTGGCAACACGACGCACGCCTTTCGTGATTTGCAGCGTTGCCTTGAGAAGATCTTCATCAAGTTCCTCGTCGGGCAATGTGTCGGAACCGGTAATGACGACTGTGTCGAGTGCCGTAGCGCCCGCAGCTGAAGCTGCTTCTGTATCTGCAATTGGCAGTCCGTTAGCAGCGAAAACAGTTCCGCCATGTGGGGAAAATACCCTCATTTCGTATCCACGGGCACGGCCGAAAACTTCGGCAGGACCATGCAAGTCGAGCATGGTCACGCCGTCGAATACCAAGAACCCGATGCGCTTCATGTCAGCAAGTGTTGCTTTCGTGGCCGAAATTGCATGGTGCGAGTCTAACCCCTACCGAACAATGAAATGCACAGATGAGCCGAATCATTCGCGGCTGTCAACAAGTTCACGTACGTACCTGAGGTACATCCAAGAGCAAAGGAGTCTTCCAATGGCTGGCACAAATGAACGAATCGCAAATGCAACCTTGCGTTCAAAGATCATGCTTGCAGATGAGGCAGCACAATTTATCAATCACGGCGACACAGTTGGGATGTCTGGATTCACTGGGGCGGCATATCCGAAAGAAATGCCAACCGCTATAGCAAACAAGGCAAAGGAAATTCACGCCAAGGGCGATGAGTTCACGATCGACCTATTGACTGGAGCCTCTACAGCTCCTGATTGCGATGGCGTCCTCGCGGAAGCGAAGGCTCTAAACTACCGAATGCCGTATCAGTCTGATCCGGACATGAGAAAGAGCATCAATGCAGGTGAGATGCGCTATCAAGATATTCACCTGTCACATTCCGCTTTGCAGGTAGAGCAGGGATTCTTTGGCAACGTTGATGTCGCTATCGTCGAAGCCACTCGAATCACCGATGAAGGACATATCGTCCCATCGTCAGGTGTCGGCAATAATGTTGAGTACCTGGATGCTGCAGATCGCATCATTATTGAGGTGAATTCGTGGCAGTCGCTTGATCTCGAGGGGATGGCAGACATCTATCGCACGCCTCGACTACCGAATCGCACGCCGATTCCGATCAATAACGTCGGTGATCGTATTGGAACGTCGTACATTCCAATTGATATTGACAAAGTCGTTGCTGTTGTGGAAACGGACGCACCCGACCGAAATTCCCCGTTTAAGCCATTTGACGAGATTTCCAGCCAGATTGCTGGAAATTTTCTGGACTTCCTCGAAGGTGAAGTAAGCGCTGGGCGACTTACCTACGACGGCTACATCATGCAATCTGGTGTCGGAAACGTTCCGAATGCAGTGATGGCTGGTTTGTTGGATTCCAAGTTCGAAAACATTCAGGCATACACCGAGGTCGTGCAGGATGGCATGATCGACCTTATTGATGCTGAGAAGATGACTGTCGCGTCCGCAACGTCATTTGCCTTGTCGCCGGAGTACGCAGAACGGATGAATCGGGAAGCTGCCCACTATCGCAAGTTTCTGGTTACGCGGCCACTGCAGATTTCCAATCACCCAGAAGTGATTCGTCGAATGGGACTCATTGCAAGTAACGGCATGATTGAGGCGGATATTTACGGCAATGTGAACTCAACTCATGTTGCAGGTTCGAGAATCATGAACGGCATCGGTGGATCGGGTGACTTCACCCGTAATGCTTTTGCCTCGACGTTCATTTCGCCTTCGTCGGCGAAGGGAGGTGCCATCTCGGCGATCGTACCGTTTGCTTCTCATATCGATCACACGGAACACGATGCAATGGTCATCATTACGGAACACGGCTACGCAGACCTGCGTGGATTAGCTCCCCGCGATCGTGTGGCAAAGATGATTAGTATTGCGTCCCCGGATTATCGTCCGCTCCTTGAGGAATACTACGAGCGGGCGCTCAAGGCCACACCGTTTATGCAAACGCCGCACGACCTGCGCACAGCTTTCGACTTGCATGTCAACTTCAATGAGAAGGGATCAATGAAGTAATCGACGGCGGTTTGGCTGAATCTCTGTTCACGTCCATCGCTCAGGATGGTTGCAGACCGTTAATTACGTTTAGAATGGGTGCTGCGTGGCGACGAATCCGTCGTAAAGCTGTCTTCCACACAACCGCACATCAGCGATTGGAGCACCCATGTCCGAGAACCCAGATTTGCGAGTAGGTGACCCAGAGCGGTCACAGGCATTGGACGTGTTGGGGGAGCACTTCGCGAATGGCTATCTGGACCTGGCTGAGTTCGAAGAACGGACGGAGGAGGCGGCGCAGGCAAAGATGCGTTCCGAGTTGGATGCGCTGTTTGCCGATTTGCCGGGTGGCATTGAGGCGAACGCCCGCGCTGACGTAGCCCGTACTGACCTGGCGCGACGAGGTACAGGTGGCGTGAGTGGTGCCAGTGGTGTGGGGGCCGTCGGTGCTGGAGCGAACTCGCTGCCATCCCGAGCAAGTGCGCTGGATACCGAGTACGAACTGGATCGCATTATCGAGCGCGGCAAGAAAGTAGAGCGCGCTGACTGGCTGATCGGGTCGGTGACGATGATCGTGTTCTTCTTGGGGCTGTTCGTCTTCGAGTGGAGCTACTTCTGGTTGGCATTCCTCGTCGGTGGTGCGGCGGCGGTGGGCGTCCGAGCTTTCTACGGTCTCGATGACGAAGATGAAGACATCTACGACGAACTCAGCGAGGCTGAGAAGAAGGAACGAAAGGAACGCCTGAAGTTGGCCGTGGAACGTCGCCGCGAGTTGGGGAAGTAGCTCAATAAATCAGTCTCGTTGGTGTTGTAGTGGAATTGTTTTTCGCAGATCTCAATATCGGTGGCGTCCCCATCGATGCACTCGGACTTGTTCTGCTGCTTCTCGCTGGCATTGGTGCAGGAATTGCCGACGCAACCACTGGTGGCGGTGGTGTCGTTCAAATTCCTATCCTGTTCTCAGTAGCTTCTGGAGCGCCCGTTGCTCCGACAATGGCCCTCAACAAAGCATCTGCCGCTGCAGGAAATCTTGTTTCTTACCTGCGGTTTCGTCGCGCGCCGGGCGTTGCCCATCTTGATACGCGCGCCGCTGCGGTCGCCTGTGCAGTGGGTATTCCTCTTGCCTCGGCGGGTGTGCTGTTAGCGTCCCGCTTATCGACGGCCGTCTTTACGCCACTCATCGCAATCACAATGGTTGCGGTCTTGTTTTATATCGTGGCTGTTCAACCACGGTTGGTACGAAAGCAGCAGGCAACGATTGAAGCGGGCGAAGCTCCTTCGCCGAACCTGATCGTATTCGCATTGATTGTGAGCGCAGTTGCCTTCTATGACGGGTTTCTGGGCCCTGCGACTGGCAGCTTTCTCATACTGATCATCCAGTATGTCTTGTCGGTGAGTTTGGGTCGAGCGTTAGCGACGGCTAAGTTCATTCAGCTGATTCTGAACACCACTGGTGCAGTCGCCTATTGGCTAATCAGTCCTCCTTCTCTGGCGCTGGTCCTACTTCTCGCGCTCGGCAATGCCGTTGGTGGCTGGTTCGGTTCCAAGTGGGTAGTGAGGTTCTCCGATTCGACGATTCGAGCCTGTCTTGTCGTAGGTGTCATTGCATCGCTTGTGTTGATGCTTGGACGAGCACTAATCAACTGACGAACATGGTGCTTGGCATGGCAGTTTGACCACAACAGTTAGCACCTGCAGCGGTGGCAGCACGCCAATCTGGGGGAGTCGGCCTGAGAAAAATAACAGAATAAAAAAATTCACGGAATAACGCTAAAAACAGCGCAATTTTGACCGGCGATAAAACACAGTTGCGCTGGCCTGATGAGGTGCATGCCGTTCAGTCGGGGTGGTCGTCGTGACGTTATCGAACTGAAATAAGCCTCTGCGAGTCCCCTTGACAGACCGGGGAGGAGGTCGGCTACGTTGGGCGCCCATGGGTGGTCAAAGAGAATCTTTGGCTCGACCTACGCTTCGTGGCACGGCTGCGCTGCGGTCACCTGGGGTCTCAACGAAGAATGAGGCGCAGGAGTCCGCTTTAGGCGAAAAGTACCAGGTAGGAGAAAACACCTTTATGCGTTCTTCCATCAAGAAGACTGTTACCGGCACCGCAATGGCACTCGGCATCGCAGCAGCTCCACTGCTGGTTGCTCCAGCTGCACAGGCAGCAACCGTTGAGCAGTGGGACCAGGTCGCACAGTGCGAGTCCGGTGGCGACTGGCACATCAACACCGGCAACGGCTACTACGGTGGCCTGCAGTTCAGCCCAACCACCTGGACCGGTTTCGGTGGCGACCAGTACGCACCAACCGCTGACCAGGCAACCAAGGAACAGCAGATCGAAATCGCTGAGCGCGTCCTCGAGGGCCAGGGCCCAGGCGCATGGCCAAACTGTGGTGGCCCACTGTACTAAACAACAAACCTCTGCGGACGGTCGTCGTAACGCGTTAGCCTGACACCCATGTCAGAACTCTTCGCGCTATCAGACGTACCGCACTGGGAGCTACCAGGTTTTCGCCGAACGTATGCACCTGGTTCGCTCACCATTGGTTTGTCACTTCCTATTGAGGAAGATTCTGAAGAGTCGCCCGACGACCACCTGGACAACCAGGTTCGCCTTGTAAAGAAGGCCGAGTCGGGCGGCTTTTCGGCTGTCTGGGTGCGGGACATTCCACTGCGCGTCGAAACCTTCGGTGACGTTGGGCAAGTCTATGACCCATGGATGTACCTGAGTTACCTGGCAGCTCATACGAAGTCAATTGCGCTGGGCACAGGCGCGATCGTGGTGCCGTTCCAGCACCCGTTAGTGATGGCGAAGCGCGCAGCCACCATCGATCGACTCAGCGGCGGTCGATTCCTGTTCGGTGTTGCTACCGGAGACCGTCCCGAAGAATTCCCGGCTTTCGGCCAGGACAAGGGCAAGCGTGACGACGTCTTCCGCGAACACATCGCCGTCTACCGCAAGGCAATGACCACGAGTTACCGCCCTATTAAATGGAGCGGCGGAAAAATGGGTGGTTCCGATGTCGTGCCTAAACCGATCGCGCGCGAGGTACCACTGATTGCGACGGGGTCTTGCCAGCAATCTATGGAATGGAAAGCCGAGCATATGCACGGCTGGTTTACCTATCACCGCAGTTTGCCGGAGCAGAAGGTCAATATTGCGCGGTGGCGGGAAGCAACTGCTGACTATGAGGACTTCAAGCCGTTTAGTGAATCCTTGTGGTTGGACCTTGTCGAAGATCCAGACGCACCTGCTGCAGGTGCCGACTTCGGATACCGGCTAGGCAGGAATGCGTTGCTGGAGTTGTTGGATTCGCAACGGGCGCTGGGCATCAATCACGTGTCGGTGAATTTCCGGCGGAGTCGTCGTCCAGCGGAGGACCAGATGGATGAGTTCATCGAATATGTAATGCCGGAAATAGGATGCGCAATTAGCGAGTGATTCGGTAGCGTGCGGGTATGAGTGAAACCATCTCGACCTCTGACCGGAGTGCGAACCAGAATTCCCAGCTTTTCGAACCGCTGACCGCGGGCGAACTGACGCTGAACAACCGTCTGACTATGGCTGCGCTGACCAGGCAACGCGCAGGCGAGGACGGCACGCCGACGGACCTGCATCGTGACTACTACTCGCAACGCGCAAGCGCCGGCATGGTGGTTACCGAAGGCGTGTTTCCGGCGTACAGCTGCCGCGCTTTCCCTGGTCAGGCCGGAATCGCGAATGATGAGCATGCTGCGGCATGGGAGCCCGTCGTAAAGAAGGTGCATGAAGCGGGTGGCACTTTCGTTATGCAGATCATGCACGGTGGGCGCACGTCGCACCCGGATTTGCTGCGCGGGGCCGAGCCGGAAGCGCCCAGTGCGTTGGCGACGGGCTGGCCGGCGCGAGGTTTTGGCGGAAAGATTGAGGCGCCGGTGCCTCGAGAAATGACGCTTGACGACGTCGCCCGCGTGAAGCGCGAGTTTCTGGATGCGGCGCGCCGGGCCATGGCTGCCGGTTTTGATGGTGTCGAGCTCCATGGGGCGAATGGGTACTTGCTGCACCAATTCTTGAGCCCGGTGTCGAATGTGCGAACTGACGAGTACGGCGGATCGCCGGATGGGCGGGCGCGGATTGTCGTGGAGTTGCTGCGTGAGTTGGCCGAAGAAATTGGGGCCGGGCGCGTGGGCTTGCGGATTTCGCCACAGCACAACATCCAAGGTGCGCTGGAAGAAGACGATGCCGATGTGCTGGCGACGTACGGGGCTGTGATGGATGCAGCTCGGGAGTTGGGCATCGCGTATGTGTCGATGTTGTACGCGGATGTTGCTGGTGCTGGTGCTGGCGATGCGGGTGCTGGTGCTGAGCGTGGCCGTGGCCTGGTTGCCCAGTTGCGTGAGCGTTTTGGGGGCGTGTTTATCCTGAACAGTGGTTTTGCTGAGGTCACGCAGCTAGATGACGCCCTTCACATCGTTGAGGACGATCTCGCGGATGCTGTTGCTGTGGGGCGAATGTTTATCGCTAACCCGGATTTGGTGCGTCGCTGGCGTAATGGCCTTGAACTCAATGAACCTGATAAGTCCACGTTCTATGTTGGAGGCGCGCACGGGTACACGGATTATCCGTTTGTGGACTAGGTAGTGCGTTGCGGGGTGAGTGGCTGCGGCAGCGTTGCTGTCTCGGGTGAGTGGCTGTGGCGCGTGGACCGCGCAAGAACGGCGCCGATTCAATGCCGTGTAATCGTTCTGCGCTGCGGGCTCCGTCGTAAAGCGGAGGTAGTGATAGGTAAACCCTCCGTCGAGCCATGATTAATAGAAATATGTGTTTGGTCACGTTCTATTGAAAGTATTATTCAATACCTCTAGGCTGGAGTTATCCCCCGAGGGGTATAGGGGAATGGTTTTACCAGCACGTTCATCTATTTGGTTCGTCTATAGGAGGCACCATGTCTACCGAAAACACCGCTGCTAACAACGCCGCCACGCAGAACACCGCTACCGAGAACGCTCCAATCGTTCACTCGATGCCACGCATCGGCGACCAGGCACCAAGCTTCACCGCCGAGTCCACGCAGGGCACCGTCAATTACCCTGAGGATTACGCAGGCAAGTGGTCCATTCTCTTCTCCCACCCAGCTGACTTCACCCCGGTGTGCACCTCTGAGTTCATGACCTTCGCTGTCATGGCCGACGAGTTCCGCAAGTACAACACCGAACTGGTTGGTGTCTCCGTCGACGGCCTGCACAGCCACATTGCTTGGCTGCGCACCATCGAGGAGAAGATGGAGTTCCGTGGCTGGAAGAACGTCCAGGTCAAGTTCCCATTGATCGATGACGTTTCCATGAACGTCTCCCGCAAGTACGGCATGATCATGCCGGGCGAGGGCGAGACTTCCGGCGTTCGCGCTGTCTTTATCGTGGATCCAACGGGCAAGGTTCGTACGATTCTGTACTACCCGCAGTCGACTGGCCGCAACTTTGACGAGATTCTGCGCGTCGTCAAGGCTCTGCAGACCGCGGACAACTTTGGCGTCGCAACGCCTGCTGACTGGCGTCCAGGCGAGCGCGTCATCGTTCCACCAGCTGGTTCGTGTGGTGTCGCGAAGGATCGCATGGCCGGCGAGGAAGAGGGCGTCGAGTGCGTGGACTGGTTCTTCTGCACCAAGGCCATCGATGAGGAGACCATCGAGAACACTATTCAGGGCAAGAAGTAGGGCCTGAATTAGGGCTTCAACCTGGGAGCTGCTTTGCGACGATCACGTCGTGAAGCAGCTCTTTTGTTTGGCGGGGTGTTAGCATGGGCCGCACGAATGTTCGGTTGAGTTCGGTTAGTGCAGAGTTCAGTTAGCGGGGAGTCGAGTTGAAGAAGCGAATTAACGTCACGGGCGCCGTGCTTGTTCGAGATGACAAGGTGTTGGCTGCAAAGCGTGGCGCTGGTAAATCGCTTGCTGGCTACTGGGAATTCCCCGGCGGCAAGATTGAGGAGGGAGAAACCCCGGAACAGTCGCTCGCTCGTGAACTCCGCGAAGAACTGATGTGTGATGCCAAGGTGGGGGAGCACGTCACCACGACGGAGCATGAATATGACTTCGGCATTGTCATTTTGTCGACGTATTACTGCACTCTTGAAAGTGGCGAACCCCAGCTCACCGAGCATGAGGAGATCCGTTGGGTCAACGGCTCTGAAATGACCGAATTGATGTGGGCTCCTGCAGATATTCCGGCAGTTGAGATTATCTCCAAAGAGCTCTAAACACCATGGCCAGCGGACCATTAGCCAGCGGGGCCACTGACAGGGACGTAGTCAGTCTCAGACATGACCTGAACTTCGGCTTTGTCGATCATGCGGTTGAGTCGCCACGCATCTACGAACCGCAATTGATTGCGAATACACCAGATGTGTCGATGCTGGGCGCTCTGCACGAAGAGCTGAAACGCTCCGACAGTTTTAAGTTCTCGATCGCTTTTGTGTCCGCGACTGGGTTGGCACTGCTGAAACAGGCGCTGCTTGATTTCAAAGGTCGAGGCACGATTGTCACGTCGCGCTATCTCGATTTCAATCACCCTGATGTGTTCCGGGAGCTGTTGCTTCTCGACAACGTCGATGTCTATATCTATGACAACCCGCGTGCTGGTTTCCACGCTAAGGGCTACGTCTTCGAGCAAACGCCTTTGTTGACGGCGATAATTGGTAGCTCCAATCTGACGGATTCTGCGCTGGTGTCTAACCAGGAGTGGAATTTCCGTTTCTCGGCGAGCACCGACGGCGATATTGCGTACCAGCTGTCCGCGGCCATTGATCGTCAGTTGGCAGATTCCTTTCCGCTCACTGCCGAATGGATCTTGGAGTACGAGCGGGTACGGAAGCCTCGGGTCACGGTTCAAACCGTCTCCGACGAAGGCTTTGATCTCGACGCAGATGCCCGCATTGAGCCGAATGCGATGCAGGCAGACGCTTTAGAAAAGATTGATGAGCTGCGTCTAGCGGGCGAACGACGAGCCGTCGTCGTCTCTGCAACTGGCACAGGAAAGACAATTCTCGCGGCTCTTGCTGTGCGAAACGCCAACCCAGCCCGGATGCTCTTCATCGTTCACCGCGAACAAATTCTGGACAAGGCAATCGAGGAGTTCCGGCGAGTACTCGAACGGCCACGTTCAGACTTCGGCAAGTTCGTTGGGGCATCGCGTGAACTGAACACGCCTTTTGTATTCGCCTCTATCCAGTCGTTGTCGCGCGCGGAAACGCTTAGCCAGATTCCTTCCGATGCCTTCGGCTACATAATCGTCGACGAAGTGCATCGGTCCGGTGCCACTTCTTATCGACGAGTGATTGACCACTTCAGCCCCGAGTTCCTATTGGGTCTGACAGCTACACCGGAGCGTACTGACGGCTTTAACGTATATGAGCTGTTCGACTACAACGTTCCGTATGAGATTCGTTTGCATGCAGCTTTAGAAGAAGAAATGCTGGTGCCGTTTCACTACTACGGCGTGACGGACTTTGTGAATGAGAACAACGAGACAGTTACTGACACGTCAGAACTGGCATACCTCGTTAATGAAGAACGCGTGAAGCACATCGTGGAGAAGCTTCGACAGTATGGGCATCCACGTGGGGCACGAGGGTTGATCTTCTGCAGCCGAAAGACTGAAGCCCGAGAGCTTTCGGTACTTCTCAACAGGGAAAAGCTGAATGGATTGCGACTTCGAACCGCGGAGCTGACTGGTGAGTCTGACATTCGTGAGCGCAATGCGACCGTCGCAAAGCTAGAGGCCGGCGAACTTGATTACATCGTCACGGTTGACTTGTTCAATGAAGGCATTGATATTCCAACGATCAACCAAATTGTGATGCTGCGTGGCACGCAGTCGAGCATTATTTTCACGCAACAATTGGGCCGAGGTTTGCGTAAAGCACCTGGTAAAGACCATCTGCGGGTTATTGATTTCATTGGTAATTATGCCAATAACTATCTAATTCCGATTGCACTTTTTGGCGATAACTCACGCGATAAGGACCGAATTCGAAAAAGCATTATCGAGTCCAGCCACCGCGCACTGTCGGGTGTCTCTAGTGTCAACTTTGACGAGATATCGCAGGCGAAGATTCTGCAGTCGCTAGCCGTGGCACGGATCTCCGGCAAGCAAGAGTTCAAGAAGGACATCCTCAACCTGCAGGAACGCTTGAATGCGATCCCACGGCTGATGGACTTCGCCCGTTTCCAGACAGTCGATCCCGTAGTGCTGTCGACGAAGTATGAAAACTACTGGTCGTTGTTGCATTCATTGAAGTTTGTTGAATCAGCGCCGGGTGCCGTCGAGAAGCCCATCCTTGATTTCATGTCGAAAGAGCTGCTGAATGGCAAGCGACCTCATGAGCTTCTCGTGTTGAGAGAGCTCCTGAAGAAGGGGAAGCTCTCCCGCGAAGATGTTAGGGAGCTGTTCATCACGCAGCGCACCCGGGCGGACGCCAGCATCGTGGAGTCAGTAGTGCGGGTGCTGCATTTTGATTTCCATACTGGCGCACAGGTGGCGAAATACGGCGGGATTCCATTGATCGAAGTCGACGGTGATTCCATTGTGCTCGCACAGGAGCTGGCTGAGGCGTATGGAGTTGGTGCTGGGGTTGCGGGCGCTAGTGTCGACGGCGATGGTTTCCCTGACACTTTCCGTTCGCATGTCGACGACCTCATCGAATGCGGACTTTTCCAGTCCAAGCACGTCACCTCGTGGGAGGGCGAGCTGGTGGTGGGTAATCGATACTCGCGTCGGGATGTGTGTAGATTGCTGGGCTGGGAAAACAACAACGAAAGTACCGTGTACGGGTACAAGGTTGAGCGTAAGACGAAGAGCTGCCCGATTTTCGTGACGTATCACAAGTCCCGTGACGTTGAAGCGAGCGTTGCGTATCAGGATCGTTTCCTTAGCCCGCAAGTAATGCAGTGGTTCACGAGGAGCCGTCGCACCTTGAAGAGTCAGGAGGTCCGCGACATAGTAGAGAACGCGATTGACCTGCACCTTTTCGTCAAGAAGGACGATGCGGAGGGCACTGACTTTTTCTACATGGGCAAAGCGCGCTCGTCGGACGCCGTACAAGAGAAGATGCCAGGCGACGACGGCAAGCAACTGGATGTTGTGCGCATGCACCTGAACCTCGATGCGCCAGTACCGAGCAGTCTGTTCGAGTATCTGGAGTCGAAGCTCGAGGTGTAGTTGCGTTAGTTGCTCTTAAGGGACCGAGCACGGGCACGCAGCTGCTCCGAGTACTTGTACAGATCCTCAAGATTCTCTATGTCGTAACCGTGCTGTTTACGAGTTTCATCGAAGATAACGACTCGTGGAACCTGGCGATCAAAATAAAGTCGCGCGATTGGTTTCCGGTTGTTGTCTTGGAATAGAATCGCGCAATAGCTCTTGGCGTCCCGCATGTGGATATCTGCTGCAGGAATTTCACTGCAGCAAATCGCACGGATAATGCTGAAAGCGGCAATCTCTTCCTCAGTTGTCACAATATCTGAACTGCCGATTTCAAGCTCTTCAACTGTGTCTTCTTTCGGTGACACGGAAGACGTTACTGCCGTCTGGGCAGTGTCTTCCAAGTCTTGTGCAGACTTAAGCCTTCGATTCGCTTCGTCTTTCAAGAACTGTGAGGATGCAGTTGCGACCAAGCGAGTGAACATCTCCAAATTCTGAGTAGTCATCCTTCGCGTGGTGACGCGGGCGGCTAATAGCCGAACCCAATCAGAATCCGGCTCACGGAACTGTGTGGCTAGAACTTTCTTGATTTCGGCGACGTACTTCATTTCCTCAGCGCTAGCAGCGATTGTCTCTGAGTCAAACTTAGATTTCGAGCACATTTCCAAGTGTGGGAATATTCGTGCATCAATATTTGCCAAGTCAATAGTCATGAAGGGGCGCTCATCCATGCGATTAGCCGCGTCCAATTGGGCGTAGAATTCGTAAACTTCACCATTGGTAAGGATCGCAAATTCAGTGTCAGTTACATTGAAGTACCGGACTAGCTGATTGGCATGATCAAGGCTGAGTGGCTCACCAATCTTCTTGCATTCGATCAGGAATCTGAAGTCGTCGCCAGACTTGATTGCAAAGTCAACCTTCTCGCCCTTCTTTACTCCGATATCTGCTGTGTATTCAGGGATTACCTCCCTCGGATCCGTAACATCGTAGCCGAGCACAGAGCTTATAAAAGGGATAATAAACGCTGTTTTAGTTGCTTCCTCAGTTTCGATAATTGGCTTGAGTTCCCGCACTTTGCTCGCGAGTGTGTAAATTGCTTGGTCAATGCTCACTATGAGCCACCTTTCATGGAAGTGCCAACGCAACATCTGTCAAGGAAAGGGGAAACTGAGTTAGTCACCAATTGGTGTCATCTTTCCCTGCATGCCTTGTAAAACAGAAGCTTATACCTTTTAGCTATTCTTCAGCTGCCTGTTTTGGCATACGAGTATTACGACTGCCTAGCTTGTTCGATTTCATTCCGATATCTGCCCGCAAGAAGCTCTATCAAGAGGTGTCGCTTTAGAAGGGCATGAAGGATATTAAAGATTATCCCCACCAGCGCAAACCCATCCCGCGTGCCACACTGGTTTCATGGCACAAACTGATCGCAATGCCTCCGCCACGAGTGGCTCAGTCGTGGGTGGCTCTGCTGGAAGCTCCACACCCACCGGCACCGCCTCGACAACACGCGCGACACAACTCTCACCCCAAACCGACAAACGCACCGTCTTCGCGTGGGGCCTCTGGGACTGGGGCTCCGCAGCCTTCAATGCGGTGCTGGTCACGTTCATTTTCTCGGTGTACCTCACAGACTCCGTCGGCAAGAACATCGACTCAGCCATCCTGCCGTCGAGTTGGTACGGCTACGCAATGGGTGCCGCCGGCATCGGCATCGCGCTGATCGCACCTGTCGTCGGCCAACGCACGGATGCACGTGGCACGCGCAAACGCAGCGTCATTATGTGGACGTTGATCACTGTTGCGCTGATGGTGTCGCTGTTTGGGATACGTAACGACGGCGCCATCTACTTCTGGGTCGGCATCACCATCATGGCCGTGGCGAGCCTGACGTTTGAGTTCGCGGAGGTCAGTTATTTCGCGATGCTCCGCCAAGTCTCCTCGCCTGACAATGTCGGTCGCGTGTCCGGTTTTGGCTGGTCAATGGGCTATTTCGGTGGCATTATCCTGCTGCTGCTGTGCTACTTCGGTTTCGTCGCTGGCGACGGTGGCCTGCTCAACCTCAACACCGACGGTGGTTTTAACCTGCGACTCGTCGCGGTATTCGCGGCCGTGTGGTTCATTGTCTCGTCGATTCCGTTGTTCTTCCGTATCCGCGAGATCGAAGCGAATCCAGCGCTGCAGTCGAGTGGCATCGTCGATTCGTATAGGCAGCTCTTCGGCTCCATTGCGGAGTTGTGGCGCACCGACCGAAGCGCAGTGTTCTTCCTCATCGCGTCAGCGATCTTCCGCGACGGTCTCGCCGGCGTGTTCACATTCGGCGCGTTGCTCGCAGTGATGGATTACGGAATCTCAGCGTCGGATGTCATTCTGTTCGGCGTTGCTGCGAATGTAGTCAGCGCTCTCGGTGCGCTTGGCAGCGGCTTCCTTGACGACGCCTTCGGCCCGAAACCAGTCATCCTCGGCTCACTCATCCTGATGATTCTCGACGCTGCGATTCTGTACTTCGTAGACGGACCAACGAATTTCTGGATCTTCGGCCTGATCCTGTGCCTGTTTGTTGGGCCAGCTCAGTCGGCATCGCGAACGTTCCTCACTCGCATTTCTCCGGAGGGTCGCGAAGGCCAAATGTTTGGCCTGTACGCGACGACCGGCAGGGCAGTGAGCTGGATGGCGCCGATTGCGTTTAGTACGTTCGTTGCCATTATCGGGACGAATCGAGCGGGCATCTGGGGCATCATATTGGTGTTGGCTGTGGGCGCAGCAGTGTTGCTGTTTGTCCGCTCGCCGGAACTGGCGAAGAAGCCAACCGCCCGCTAGTTACACCGAATCAGTAGCCTTCTGCCACTGGTTGATGCCCTTATCTACCGCCCACTTATCAATCTCAGCGAGCTCGTCATCGTCGAATTCGAGATTCGACAGCGCACCTAGATTGTCGTCCAACTGCGCCACCGAGCTTGCGCCGATCAGGGCAGATGTCACTTCCGGACGACGCAGCACCCAGGCAATCGCCATTTGTGCCAGCGATTGACCTCGATACGCAGCAATTCGGTTGAGTGCGCGAATTGCTTGGAGGGTGTCGTCGTTAAGGAAATTCGCGCGCATCTTGTGCGTGCCCAGGCGGGAATCGGCAGGAATGCCGTCCAGGTAGCGGTTGGTGAGCAAGCCCTGCGCCAGCGCGGAGAACGCGATGACGCCGAGGCCGTTATCGTGGCAGGTCTCCAGAAGGGAGTCCTCAACCCAGCGGTTGAACATGGAATAGCTTGGCTGATGAATTGCCAGCGGCGTACCCAGCTCCCGCGCAATGTCTTGCGCCTGGGCGGTCAGCGCAGGCGAGTACGAGCTGATGCCAACGTACAGGGCGCGACCGGAGCGGACGATGTGGTCGAGGGCGGTGATGGTCTCCTCGATAGGCGTTTCAGGGTCTGGTCGGTGGTGGTAGAAGATGTCCACGTAGTCCAGTCCCATCCTCTTCAGCGACGCATCGCAGCTGGCCACCAGGTATTTCCGCGAACCGCCGAAACCGTACGGGCCGTCCTGCATGTTCCAGCCGGCCTTTGTGCTGATGATCATCTCGTCACGGTACGCACGGAAATCCTTCTCCATGACGCGGCCAAAGTTCTCTTCAGCAAAACCTGGGGGAGGGCCGTAGTTGTTGGCCAAGTCAAAGTGCGTGATGCCACGGTCGAAAGCCGCGCGCAGAATCTCGCGTTGCGTGCCAAAGGCCCGGTCATCGCCGAAGTTGTGCCACAGCCCGAGCGTGATAGCTGGGAGCTTCAGTCCCGTATGGCCGGATCGGTTGTATGGCATAGCCGGGGAGAACACTTTGCCATCGGTGCTGTCCGCGTAGCGAGAGTCGCTGGCTTGGTAAACATCTGGAAAGCGTGCCGAAGTACTCATGTTTCCGACTGTAACCCTGCTTGGGCGTGTGCGAAAGGGGCACTTTTCGACGACCGCCTAACAGGCAATACCCATTGCCGGTGGAGTCGACCGGTGAAGCGGGAGGTCACGCTGCAGGCGCTAAAAACTAAGCAAAAAATTACAATTACGTAGGAACTGTAAACGAGCTTCAGCCGACTACTATTCCATGACATCAATCACTTCTGAACCGGGTGGTCCAGGGTCACATACTGACTCTGCTCAGCCTTCGCAGCGAGCCTCTGACTCAGACGCTCAGTTGGGAACGCAGACCACAACCGGCGCACGACAGGGTGGCCCACGCGCTTTCTTGCACAGGCTCCACGTCGTAGCAGGAATCTTCATTGCTCCATTTCTCATCGTCGCGGCAATCACTGGCCTTGCATACGCTGTCGCACCTACCTTGGAAAAGGTGGTCTATCACGACGAACTCACGGCGACATCGCATGCGCCTGTGCAGTCCGTCGAAAAGCAGATCGAAGCAGCTCAAGCCGTACATCCAGATCTGAGCGTGCTGCAGGTACAACTATCGGAGGACCCAGAGCGGACGACGCGAGTGGCATTTGCGGATGACACGTTGAAGTCGGAGAGTTACCGCCATGCGGTGTTTGTGGATCCCGGTGATCTGAGCATCAAGGGCGACCTGGTCGAATACGGTTCGTCGGGTGCGCTGCCGCTGCGGTCCTGGTTGTCGGAGGGGCATCGCCGCTTGTGGATGGGCGATCCTGGCCGCATCTACTCAGAACTGGCTGCATCGTGGATGGGCGCGTTGGCGCTCGGCGGGCTGTGGCTATGGTGGGATCGCAGTCGCCGCCGCAAACAGCGAGAATCGGCGAAGCCGGCTTCGCCTCGTATGAAGCAGATGGCCAAGCATGCGACGCTCGGTACGTGGTTGACCGTTGGCCTCCTATTCCTGACGGCGACCGGTCTGACCTGGTCGATGGTTGCGGGCGAGAACATCTCAACATTGCGAGAGCAGATGAGCTGGACCGCTCCGAAAGCAAACACTGAGCTTGCCGACGCCACCACCAGCGCAGCACCGCTCAGTCAAGCGGATTTGGTCGCAGAGGTAGCACGCGCCCAGGGTCTTGACGGCCCAATGAACGTGTATCTCCCCGAGGAGCCGGGTGCTGCGTGGCTGGTGAAGGAAGCTCGCACTGAATGGCGCACGGACATGAATGCGGTAACTGTCGATGGTGCCACCGGCAGAGTCGTTGATTACGTGCCGTTTTCCGATTGGTCTCTTCCTGCGAAGCTTGCCGAATGGGGCATCAACGCTCATATGGGCATTCTCTTCGGCATCGTGAATCAGTTGGTGCTGGTTGTGCTGGCAGTCGGCATCATTCTCATTGCAATCCGCGGCTATGTCATGTGGTTTCTGCGTGGCAAGCGAGATCCGCTCAAGCCAGGTCGCCTACCTGGGCCTACGCGCTGGCGCGATGTGAAGCCAACCGTGCTGATTGTCCTGTTCGTCGCGATTGCTGCGTATGCCGTTGTTGCACCACTGTTTGGCATTTCGCTTGTTGTCTTTGTCGTGGTGGATCTACTCATTCGAGCAGTGAAATCGCGTCAGGCCACGTCGCAGCAGGCCACTAGCTAAGCCCCTCCTGTCCATCTTCCACCTTGCGCTCAACGTCTGTTGAGCGCATACTTGTATCATGACCCCTTCAACAAGTGTTGAACCGCTTCACGACGGCATCGTCGCCACAGGTCTGACTGTGGCGAGGGGGAGTCGTCGGAAAGCGAAGGAAGTCCTCCACCAACTAGATTTCACTATCGCGCCGGGCAAGATCACGGGTCTCATCGGCCCATCCGGTTGCGGCAAGACCACGTTGATGCGCACGATCGTCGGCGTTCAGGAGTTTGCGGGCGAGCTAACCGTCCTTGGCGAAACTGCGGGGAGCGCGAATCTTCGCGGACGAATCGGATACGTAACGCAGGCGCCCGCGGTGTACACGGATCTGACTGTGCGCCAGAATCTGGAGTACTTTTCGGCGCTGATGGGTGCTGACCGTAAGGGCGCCGATCGCACAGGCGCCACGCGCAGTGCCACAACGACTCACGCTGAACTGCTCGACAAAGCCGGATTGGCTGACCTTGCGGATCGTCGCATCGATGACCTCTCCGGCGGTCAGAAGGGCAGGGCCTCCCTGGTGTGCGCTCTCGTCGGCGACCCCGAACTGCTTGTCCTGGATGAACCAACGGTCGGCCTCGACCCAGTTACGCGCCTCGACCTTTGGGACTACTTCCGCGAACTCGCCGCGGAGGGACGCACTCTGGTGGTGTCCAGCCACGTGATGGATGAAGCTGCCCGTTGCGATGAAGTCCTCCTCATGCGCCGTGGCAACCTGCTGGCGCAGACCACTCCGCAGTCACTGTTAGAGCACGCGGGCACCGACTCTCTCGATGATGCTTTCCTTACGCTTATCCGTCGTCAAGAACAGCAGGAGCAGCACGAACGCTACGTTCAGCAGGAGCAACGATGAACCTGTCGCTTTCCCTCCACACCGCGAAGCGCGTATTTCTGCAGTTGCGCTCGGATCGTCGCACGATGGCGCTGATCCTTGGCGTGCCGACAATGCTCCTTGTCCTTCTCTATTTCGTCTATGACAACAATCCGCAGCTATTCAATCGCGTCGCCGTGATGATGCTGGGGGTGCTGCCATTAATGCTGATGTTCATCATCACGTCAGTGACCATGCAGCGCGAACGCGCCGGCGGCACACTGGAACGACTGTGGACTACCCGACTACACCGAGCGGACCTGCTCACTGGCTACGCCATCGCTTTCGGGTTCATGGCCGTGCTGCAGTCGGTGGTGCTAGTGCTCGTCATGGATCTATTCCTCGGCGTCGAGACCGCCTCCACGTCGTGGATCTTTCTGCTCCTGGCGGCCGTGACTGGCGTGACCGGTGTGGCGCTCGGGCTGCTCGGCTCGGCCTTCGCCCGCACCGAATTTCAAGCAGTCCAGCTCATGCCGGTGGTGATCGGCCCACAAATCTTCCTGTGCGGACTGCTCGCCCCACGCGAACAATTGCCAGATGTACTGCGGTGGTTCTCGAATGTTCTACCGTTGTCATATGCCGTTGATGCTGCCAATGGCTTTTCATTGGAGGGAATCACGTCGAGTTCGCTTGGCGACGTCGCGATCGTCGCCATCTTCGCCCTAGCGTTCCTCGCCGTTGCTTCCGCTACTATGCCCAGGACAACTCGATGACTACTTCACCCGAATCTCTGCCAGGCAAGGACTCCCTGCCAGGTCGTGAGCGCATTCTTGACGCTGCGCGAAAGCTCTTCGCCGAGCGTGGCTTCGACAAGACGACGATGCGAGCAATCGCCGAAGCCGCCAACGTGGATGTTGCGTTGATTCCTCATCACTTCGGCAATAAGCGTGGCATCTATATGGTCGCAACGCGCATGCCAATCAACCCGGCTGTGGTTGCGCACGAGGTCAATCAGGTGCCACTCGACCAGTTGGGTACAGCAATTGTGGGACGTCTCGTGGAGCTGTGGCGAACGCCGGCGGGCATGAGCACGCTGGCAAGCTTCCGCTCGATGTTCGATGAAGGCCCGAATGACTTCTTTAAGGTCATCGACGCGGTGGTCTGGAAGCCGGTACGTACAAGGCTTCGCGACGCCGGATACGACGATGCCGACGAACGCGTGGATCTTGCAATTTCTGCGATCGTCGGCTTGGCGCTTGGCCGTGAAATTCTGAAGTTCCCGACGTTGTCGACGATGGCTGCGGACGACGTCGTAAAGCGCGTTGGGCCGGTTGTGCAGGGGTATCTGACTGCCTAGTGCACGCCTAATGCACTGCCTTTGCTGCGGCGCGGGCAACTGGAACCATAGAGACAACACAGACGACGGCACCGAACAGCAGACAGGTAATCATGCCCACGATTGGTGCCACCAGTGACAGCACGAACGGCACGAAGAAGCCGATGTAGGTCAGGGCGTAGAACACGCCAATGAGCGCCCCGAGGTCGTCCTTGCCCGCGAGAATTTCGACTTCGCTGAGGCCGGCGACCATCATGACACCGTACGACGCACCCAGTAGCATCGCTGTGACAAACGCGAGCGGAATCCACTGCAGATAGACGGTGGCGGCACCGCTCAACATGCCAAGGCACGCAGCACTAAGTCCCAATACCGACAGCGGCATCCACTGTGGTGTGGTGCGTTCCAGGAACTTCGCTGCGGCTGGTTGAATTGCCACGCCCGTGCCAAGTGCAACAACCGCGATGGCACCGATGAAAACGATGGGTCGGGACACCTCGACCTGCGTCGGCATGGTGGCAAACGCTACCGACACGGTGCCGAATACCCATGGCGCCCATGCTGCAACGGCCCACAGGAACCTTGAGGTAAACGCCACGCGAGGGACGAGACGGCGCTTCACGACGGCTCCGTCGTCACGCACCACTTCACGAGGTTGCGTTTCCGGAGTCCGCCACATCCATGGCAGAACTAAAGCGACGAGGGTGAGGTGAACGACGTAGGGCAGGACGTGCTCCCACGGGAGGAATTCGGCTACGAGGCCTGCGATGAATGGGCCACCACCGAAGCCGGCGGATACGGAGATGGTGGCGCGTCGAGGTCCCGCGACAGGGCGATGAACGGACAGCTGTTTGATCCACGCCGCACCGGACGCCATGGCCATGCCAACGGCGAAGCCAGCGACGAAGCGGCCGAAGAAGAGAATCATCTCAGATCCGGTGACGCCCATCATGAGGATGAGCGACCCGAGCGCCGACATGAGAATCGCTGGTCGCAGAATCGCGCGACGCCCATAGCGATCCGACAGCGGACCGCACACTAAAAGAGCTGGTACAAGGCCTGCAGCGTACACGCCGTACATGAGAGTGACCGAGGAGTTACTCATGTTGTCGTACTGGCGATAGACCTGGAGCATAGGAGCGAAGAGGTTGGCACCGAACCCGATCACGAACATCGTGAACCCGACGCGGAGCCAGGTGTGGGGGCCGATGTGCCCGGCGCGCTCGTCAATTTCTGTGTTAGCCGTCACAAAAGGCGAGTCTAGCTAGTTACTTGCCATTAATTAACGGTTTTAGTGGAAAGGCTTCCACCGTTAATTCGCACCTTCGCTGCGCAGATAGGTAATGACTGCTGCTACACGACGATCCGTGTGCGGGTCCAACGGCAATTTAGAGAAGATGCCGCCAACATGCTTCCGAACTGTCGCTTCAGAGACGAACAGCTTTTCCGCGATCGCGCCGTTGGTCAGTCCTTCAGCCATAAGTGCGAGGACTTCCTTTTCGCGTTCGGTGAGTTCGGCCAGCGGACCATGCGACGCTCCGAGCAGTGCGCGCACGACTTCCGGGTCAATGACCGTCTGGCCACTGGCGACTTGCGCCACCGCATCCAGGAAGTGCTGCACGTGCGCGACGCGATCTTTCAGCAAGTAGCCCAAGTGAGTGCCGTCGTGAGCCACAAGGTCATCCAGGTACGCCACGGATACGTATTGGCTGAGGACGATGATCGGCAGACCTGGGTGCGACTTGCGAATCGTCGCAGCCGCGCGCAGCCCTTCGTCGGTGTTCGTCGGCGGCATGCGCACGTCGGTGATGACCAGGTCTGGGTTGGTGGCTTTCACTGCGTCGACAAGCGCGACCCCATCGGCGACTGCTGCCACAACGTCGTGGCCGCCATGAGTCAGCACAGCTTCGACTCCGGCACGCAGCAGCGGCGAATCCTCCGCTAGTACGATGCGTAGACCGTTACCAGAGTGGGGATTCGCCGCTGGGGTTGTCATTGTTCAGTTCCTTCTACTGCACGAGCGGGCATACCAGCGTCAGAGTCGTTGGTCCGCCTGCTGGTGACGTCACCTCCACTGTGCCATCGATAGCTGCTGCGCGCTGCTTCAATCCTTCGATTCCGTGGCCGGTCAACTCGGTTGCGCCGCCGTTGCCGTTATCGGTGATCGTGAGGGTGAAGATGCCGTTGTTCAGCTCGCCGGTTACTTCAGCCTGCGTGGCACCGGAATGCTTGACGACGTTCGACAGAGCCTCACTCGTCACAAAGAACGCGGTCTCTTCGACGTGCTTGCCAAGCCGAGTGGCGGGGATATTGACCTTCACTGGGATGGGTGAGTTCGCGGTGATGTCGGCGACCGCTGCAGCGAGGCCACGCTCCGATAGCGCCTGGGGCTGAATATTGCGGATCACATTGCGCAGGTTGACCAGAATCTCGTCGATTTCCTTTTGCGTCGTGTTCGCTAATTCCGTCGTTTCATCGTTCTCGGCGGTCGCTTCTGCCAGGCCCAGCTGCATGGAGAGGGCGACGAGGCGGTGCTGGGTGCCGTCGTGAAGTGCGCGTTCGATGCGGGTGCGTTCGGCGGTGGCGGCGTCGAGAAGCCCCGAGCGAGTGTGCGCGAGACGTTGCACCTCGGTCGTGAGCTGAGCTTCGGTGGGCTGGAGGAGGGTATCTGCTAGTTCACCGAGTGCGTATGCCCACAGACCTGCGATATACAGGCCAATTGGGATGGACACTGCGAATAGTATCCAACTGAGCGGTGCATCCATCTGCCACAGGATGGTGCCATCTTCGTTGGGAATGCCAGCTGTGAAGAGCAGCTGCAGTGCCGGAATGCCGAACACAAAGACTGGCGATAGTGGACCGAGGATGAACAACACCAATGCGATGTGCAGGTATTGGCGTAGCGACGGCGGTGTGCCCGTATCGATCATCTTCTGCAGATGCACATCGAGGCGGTCAGCAGCTGGAGGGTTGATGAGGCGTAATCGGCGAATGTCCCAACGCAGCACCATTGGCCACAGCTCCTGACGAATGGTCTTGGAGATGCTGAGCAGCAACAACACGATGATCACCGTGCTGTTGATGACCATGGACACCAAGGTGCCGATCAGGGTGTAGAAAATGCCGACCCATGGCCACTTCGAGAACAGATACGTCGGGGAGGCAAGTGCTTCGCCGATGTTCGCGGGCTTGTTGTGGTTGCGGGTTGGGCTGGCTGGGGTGGTTGGGTTGGGTGCGGTTGCGGCTGGGCTGGTTGGCGTGGTCATGTCTGACACCACTTTCAAGGACGGAATGCCGGTGGGTTTCGTTTGCGAGGGAGGCTGCTGGTTTTGCCGGTTGCCGGCTGCCTATCTCTCACTAACTTCATTCCACCTTGTGCCACCTGCGAATACAGTGGCTGTTAAGACCGATTCTAGGTAGCGTGCGCGCTACCGTGGTGGTGGTTGTGAAGGTGTGGGTGCGCAGGAGTGGGGAGTCATCGTTGTTACGGGAAGCAAGGTCTCGACTTTTGGATGGCCTCATCATCTTCATGGTCGGCGTTTTCTGTTGGGTTGTCATTGGTCAGTTCGTTGGTCAGTACGAGTTGAACCAGGGGGATCGCGTTTACGTCGGCTTGGGCACGAAGGAGGGTGATTGCGTGGTGGGCTACGTCGATAAGCAGAAGCAACGAGCGTACACTGCGAAGCACTGTGGAAAAGACGGCGAATGGGTGTATTTGCCGAGGTCATTGAAGTATGTGGGGAAGCTTCGGCACGCGGGCGCGCCGGGCCAAGACCTTGCGTATATCGATTTGTTCGTGAAGCCGGGGGAGAATTCCATTGTTGGTGGAGCTCCGATTCCACTTCACGACGTCGCGATCGGCGATGAAATGTGCCTGTATCGCGAGAGCGCCGGGTCGGCTGCGTGTGGAAGTGTCGAGGCTTTCGTGAATGCGCGACCGGTGGTTCGGGGCATAGACGTGGCACCGACTGATGATGGTGGGCCGATGTGGATCACTGGCAAGGGATTCTTAGGAGTGCTGTCGAAGTGCTATCGGCTCGTCGATGATGTGGCCCCGGGCGCGGAGGCTGGATCCTATTTGGGCGTCGAGCCGTTGGATTCGGCAGTGGCGCAGAAATGGCTGGACAACTCAGTGAATGGGGCAGTCGAGGTGCAGGGGTCTAATCCGAGTAGGTGGTAGGTGGGTGAGCGTAGGGTTTGAGGCGGTTAGTGAGGTGATTCGAGATCAGTTCTCATTTCCCCTGATAGGCTTCCACCGGCTGCATATCCGCAGGAACCGCGGCTGGGGATCAGTTCTCATTTCCCCTGATAGGCTTCCGGTACGTCCGCAAGTCGGAGAGTGTCAGCTGGGGATCAGTTCTCATTTCCCCTGATAGGCTTCTGGTAGGAATTTGCCAGGCACTTCCAGCGCTGGGGATCAGTTCTCATTTCCCCTGATAGGCTTCGCAAAACCACCCTCAACAGGATCACCAAGCTGGGGATCAGTTCTCATTTCCCCTGATAGGCTTCGAACAGCTTGGACTAATTTACCCTCATGGCTGGGGATCAGTTCTCATTTCCCCTGATAGGCTTCCCGACCACTGCGAGTCGTCCAGCAGCAGGCTGGGGATCAGTTCTCATTTCCCCTGATAGGCTTCCAAGCGTCGATATGGCGATTGAAACGCAGCTGGGGATCAGTTCTCATTTCCCCTGATAGGCTTCATGAACGCCTGGAGGAATGGCACGAGGCGCTGGGGATCAGTTCTCATTTCCCCTGATAGGCTTCGCCTCCACGCGGTCGGCAAGTTCGAGCAGCTGGGGATCAGTTCTCATTTCCCCTGATAGGCTTCGGCTCCGAAACACCCGCAATGACGTCACGCTGGGGATCAGTTCTCATTTCCCCTGATAGGCTTCGATGGCCATGCGCAGGTTCCGTCGTCGTGCTGGGGATCAGTTCTCATTTCCCCTGATAGGCTTCAGGGAGTCAATCGGGACATACTCATACAGCTGGGGATCAGTTCTCATTTCCCCTGATAGGCTTCGCCCTGGTACAGCGCCGACCAGGTACGCGCTGGGGATCAGTTCTCATTTCCCCTGATAGGCTTCTTTGTGAAGTTGACCAAGGCCGCTCCGGGCTGGGGATCAGTTCTCATTTCCCCTGATAGGCTTCTAAGACCGTATCCAAGCTGACTACCTACGCTGGGGATCAGTTCTCATTTCCCCTGATAGGCTTCCTATGAATGAGCGGTGGGATGTGTCGATGCTGGGGATCAGTTCTCATTTCCCCTGATAGGCTTCGCGCCGACACCAGCACCTCACCCGGTTCGCTGGGGATCAGTTCTCATTTCCCCTGATAGGCTTCTTCGCCAGCTCCAAGTTCTTCTCTGCCCGCTGGGGATCAGTTCTCATTTCCCCTGATAGGCTTCAATGTAGATGGTTGCCTCGGTGTTGTCGGCTGGGGATCAGTTCTCATTTCCCCTGATAGGCTTCAACCCACGTGCCACCGAACACCAGATCAGCTGGGGATCAGTTCTCATTTCCCCTGATAGGCTTCCAGTCAACAACGACCGGCGCTTCTCCAAGCTGGGGATCAGTTCTCATTTCCCCTGATAGGCTTCTGGTCACCAACCACACCACACGGAACACGCTGGGGATCAGTTCTCATTTCCCCTGATAGGCTTCGCAGGCACCAAGCTGTACCCGTGGGTGTGCTGGGGATCAGTTCTCATTTCCCCTGATAGGCTTCGTGTTCGACATCATCGTGAACACGGTCAGCTGGGGATCAGTTCTCATTTCCCCTGATAGGCTTCACCGGACGCGCCGATAATGGACAGAAGAGCTGGGGATCAGTTCTCATTTCCCCTGATAGGCTTCGATAACGTAACCGTAGGCACGGATGGAAGCTGGGGATCAGTTCTCATTTCCCCTGATAGGCTTCTTTCACGCTCGCACCGCACGAGCCACCAGCTGGGGATCAGTTCTCATTTCCCCTGATAGGCTTCATACTGACGGACACGACATCGCCAGGCAGCTGGGGATCAGTTCTCATTTCCCCTGATAGGCTTCCCTCTTTAGTGCGGGTGCTGATTAGACCGCTGGGGATCAGTTCTCATTTCCCCTGATAGGCTTCGTTTTACGAGGTACGCCATCATGAGTTTGCTGGGGATCAGTTCTCATTTCCCCTGATAGGCTTCCGCCACCGCACAGAAGGCGTACCAAGAAGCTGGGGATCAGTTCTCATTTCCCCTGATAGGCTTCTTGTCATCGTTTCCGGTGACTGCTGACGGCTGGGGATCAGTTCTCATTTCCCCTGATAGGCTTCCGATGCGTTCTTGACGGTAATCTCGTCGGCTGGGGATCAGTTCTCATTTCCCCTGATAGGCTTCTGATGTGTTGTGTGGTGTGCATGGTGTGGCTGGGGATCAGTTCTCATTTCCCCTGATAGGCTTCCGCTTGATTCACTCACGTTGGAAGATGAGCTGGGGATCAGTTCTCATTTCCCCTGATAGGCTTCTGGATAACTGCAACGATGAGTTGACAACGCTGGGGATCAGTTCTCATTTCCCCTGATAGGCTTCAAAGAACCCCACGCCGTGCCTCCAACATGCTGGGGATCAGTTCTCATTTCCCCTGATAGGCTTCCCGTAGGAGGATGCCCGGCTCCCACACCGCTGGGGATCAGTTCTCATTTCCCCTGATAGGCTTCTGTGCGCTAATGCCGAATGGATTGCCGGGCTGGGGATCAGTTCTCATTTCCCCTGATAGGCTTCTGATACGCCGAGAAATCGGCGTTGACGAGGCCTTTTCCCTTTTTCTTGATTAGAAAATTTCGAGTTGCTCCGGCGGTTCTTCCTCCAATTGTGGTGTGCCGTTCGCAAATCGAAAGGCGCTAGACCACTGTTTATCCGTGACCGGAATGATTCGAACTTCGCCGCCTCGAGGAAGTTTAGCTTTGATGTCGCGAGCCGTTTTCGCGAGGTTTACCCCCAAAGGTAGGTATTCAACGTAAACACTGTATTGAACGCGACTGAACCCTGCATCTAACAAGTAGTGACGAAAACGGGTTGCCTCGCGACGTTCCGAAGCCGTCTTGACGGGTAGATCGAACATGACTACACACCACATTGCGTCTTCAGCTTTCATCGGTGTTCAACCTTGGCCCGGACCACGCGGGAACTATAAGGCGTGATGTCTCGCCCTCAACGTAAATTCCGTAAGCCTTGGACAGCTCTGAAAGCACTGTGGATGTTGAATAGCCGTCGTTTGTGTACTGCAGTTTTAGACATTCGACGAGAGCCTTGCGAATTTTCGGGTCACGCATGTCTGCGTCTACTGAAAACTGCGTCACAACCCAGTCGACAACTGGCCGGAATGGTTCGATGAGATCATCCACTAAGTTGAAAGCGTTACTTCGTGAACGATGGAATACGCCAATAGCAGGCCATAGCCCAGCTTCAGCAACTGCCCGTATTCCGTGTCCTCTCAGGATCGTATAGCCGTAATTCAGAGCTGAGTTTAGAAAGTCGTCGGAGTCTTGGTTGCGTTGGAATTCCAGTGTCCCAAACAGTTTGGACCAGTAGTATCTCGCTGCCTGGGCCTCCATGTTTGTGGGGTCACCTGAGCGAACCTCGCGACTCATTGCTTTGAGGTCTTCTGCTGCTGAATTGAGGCTCAAGGAGTTTAGCGTCTGCGCTTGTCCGAGAATCTTCGCTCGAATCAGAGCCTGCCATGCGCTCTTCCGCCTGGGTAGAGAACAGCTCGCTTGAGACATTTGGCGAGCACCGACACGAGTATGTGCTGACCAACTGTGCAAGCTGGAAACTGGCACATATTTCCAGTCTGTGATCATCAATGGGATACCAAGCTCACCGAGTTTGAGCAATAGCCCACTGCTAATTGACACGTGAGTGGCAGCAATGACGAGTGCGATCTCACGAAGGTTTACTTCTTTTGTCTTGCCACTCGGGTACTCAGCGTGAACGTGGCCTCGGACGTACCGGAGTTTTCCTTCGAACTCCGTGAAATCAAGCACTCGCCAACTCATAGTTAGACCTTGACTGAGGTAGGCAGGCCTTCTGCCGAAGCAAGACGAGCACGACCATGCGCATCTCTTCTGACAATGGTGACGGTGCCAAGTGAAAAGACCCTATTGACAGTAGGACGCCAACCTGGAGCATCAATGATTTTCCTACAATCCGGATTGGAATCATCCATAAGTCCTTCAGCAGAAAACTGGTTTGGCTTTAGACGCAACCTACTGTCAGTGTAAAATCCACGAACCCTCCACGACCTAACATCGCCAAACTCACTCAAGAAAGTACTGGCTTGACCTGTGGCCACCTTTCTTGCATCGAAATGAAGCTCGTCGCCGACCACAAACCAGGTGATGTACTCCGCACTCCCGTCTCTGAATGCGGTTCGAAGCTTCTTCTCGCATTGGCGCACGCTTATCGATTGAGGAGGCAACTCTACATCAAATAGGTCCTCGTTACGGAACTTAGCTAGGTCAGCGGTGTAAACACGCATCATTGCATAGGAAATCTTCTTGCCATTAGTGATGCGGTACAACCGCGCGTGATGGAATGCTCCGCCGAGTTCACAATAGCCTCCACGAACCGAAATTGCTCCCGCCTTGCAGCCGAACACCTGAATAGAATCCTCGCTATTCAATCGGCGACCATTGACTTTGATAGACCGATTCGGATTCTCGGGAAGTCCTTCTTTCCAATCGAAATCAGGCTCTCGTGTGAGTGCGCACCACAACGCTGGTGTGGCGGCGCGGTCTACGATCTCTACAGGGATTGCATCGCCGAGACGTAGATTTGTCAGCGGATGAACCGTTTCTTCATGAACCAAACTGTTTCCAAGGCGCAAACGCAGATTCTCTGTCACAGGGATTCGGTCCTCGTCAAGAGCCTCTTGAAGAAGAGGAACTAGAGCTGACATCTTCTTTATCCATGTGTTGAAAACTGCCTTTACTTCGACAGACCTTCCTGCGTATTCCTTCCACGGTCCATAGAGAGGGTCAGGACGACCAACCATGTGTTCTTGACTGCGGAGACTGTCTCTTTCAGCGAGTGCTTGAGCGACATAGTCTTGCATCAGGGCGACGACTGAAGCGTCAATCGCATGATGTCGCCTGTCTAACCGGTTCTTGCCAGCACGACCACCATGCATTCTGAGTGAGTTCTCGATGCCTGAAGCCTTGCGTGCGGCCGCAGTGATGGAGCCTCTGAAAACTCGGATCTTTGGTGTAGCCGGATTGTCGGTGTCGGAGTTAGCCACAGTTGAGAAATAGCCAGTGATCCGATGACGTAGCTCGTTGGCCATCCAAGCGACTGATTCTTTGCTGCGAGCGTCGATTTCTTCATCCTCGGAAATTCGCTTCAGGCGTAAAATCACTTGGTCTTGGAAATTCTTCATATCTCGAGCGGACAATCCTGGGTCGGTCGGCCATTGGCGAACACGCTCGACCGCCTTTTCCAAGCTCACTCCAGAACGATTGGTACGAGATGCCCAAACCGCAAACGGAGTCTTTCCCTTCTCCAAATTGCACGAGTGGCAAGTGGCCAGCAGATTAACTCGCGCATTAGTAGCACCGACTCCAGCACGAGGGACGATATGGTCCAGTTCAGCAGACTTGAAGTCAATCGTTGTTCCGCAATAAGCGCACTGGCCATTCTGCCGTTGGATTGCTTGGAATCGAAGTACTTCACTACGACGTGGACGTCCGCCGATCCCTAGTTTGGTCGACATCTCTTGGATGTTGTCCCGGTTTCGCTTAAATCGGCGTGCTTGATCTCGCTCTATTTGGCGAGCCAGGTATTCACTCTTGAAGCCATCACGCATGTGTTCGATGTTGATTGACTCAGGTGTGCCCCAACGACTCTCAGCGAGTAGCAGCCAGCGGTTAACGGCCTTGAGCACCCTATCTACGGCAGGGTTTCCAGTCGGTTCTGCAATCGGAGGAGCAGCAGGTTTCCAATTATCATCGATGTCGAAAATTGCTTTTCGCGCGGAGTGTAAATCCGCTTCGTTATTCAGTATGTGGTCACGGAGTTTGGACAGCGTCCGTTCTGAATAGGCGGATCGGCCATCTGGCAGTCGAATGCCTTCAATCTTCTCTAAATCTTCAGCGCTGAGATTTCGGATCAGCGTAGAAGCTGCGATGGTTTCAGGTGCATCGTCATCAGGAATATCGACGTTGGAGAATTGACGAATCAAGGCTATCCGCAGGCCCGCACTCGAGTTCTTCCAGAATTCGCGGATCGGCTTGATACTGCAGTGGCGGAATGCGCGATCCGTTTCGTTAATAGGAGGCGTAGAGGTGACACGCTCTCCATCGTCGTTGGTGGAGGCAGTACCTCGAAGTGCGCCTCGATCCATTCCGAGCGCCTGTGCGACATCTTCCCACGTTGGTGGAGTTTTCTCGTACCACGTAGAAAGGAATTTGAAGGCCTTCTGTCGCTCTTCGACAGTCATTGGACGCTGCGCCCCGTGTGATCCCGGAGAAGTATCTTTAATGCGAATATTCGCTAGCAAACTAATGATGCGATATTCCTGGAATGGAATTGTGGCACGCCAGGCACGGTACTGAGTAGGATCCAGTTCGTCATGTCCTACGAATTCCTTTGCTGAGCCCTTCGGACTTTTAGCCGCAAACACAGCAGAGATCAGTTCATTGACAAATGTGGTGTCAAGCTGCTGCACACTTGCGATTCGTAGAATCTCATTCGCGAAATCCTGCTGATGCATTCGCTCTGACAACAAGCCATCCTCGCCACGAAGCTTCAATGCTTGATCGGGGAGCTCAACGACAAGCTGTGCAAGAGTTGAATCAGCACTAATCGGTTGTCCAGTGAGCTCTCGAGCTCTCTCCTGAATTGCGACGAAGCCAGAAGATGGCTCTCGGAGTACCCGTAGCTTTTCTGCCGGGACGTAAGGGTTCCTCCAACCTCGATGCCTTGCAATGTGCCGGACCGCGATAGAAAGCTGCTTTTTGGCTTCGTTGCCGTCTTCGATCTTTGCCGTGGCTAGTTGAGCACGAGCATGCCAACCAGCCCTGTCTGGTTCTTTCTCAAGATCGACTATTGGGTAGCCATGGTCAATCAAAAAGGAATCGAGTGCTTCCAAGCGCTTCTTGCGGGCCTTGTACATTCGCCGTGTACGGCGTGCTACACCGGCTACAAGCTTTCGTGTCTTCGCTTCCTTCTGGCTGTGCGGATCCAAGCCTGCATCGTGAATTAGCGACATGCAGTTGAGGAGCTGTTTTGGAAAGCCACTGTCATCCAGTTCGATCGCAGAGAATCCGACCGAATGCAAACCGACATCAATGCCAACGCAGTAGCGCATTGCTAGACCACCTTCTAAGGAGGGCAAAAAAATTAGGACCCCGCAGGGTCCTAAAGAGCAATCACTACCGCTAACAAGGCGGAAGCTTACTGAGGATCAGTTCTCAGTACTTGATGCTAGTACAGAACCCTAGTGAGTTCAACTTCTTGCATGAACAAAAGTTTCCCTCGATTGTAAACAGATTTGCGGACTAATGAGTTTCGCATAAGAAAGCACGTTCGATTAAGTGGAGGGAGCCCAATGCTTGCGAGTTTGTGAAACTCCTTTTGCGGATGAAATGTAGCTGCTACATTTCTAACTAGAAGTAATGATCTGAACGAGGCCAGGGCCACCTAAGGGAGCTATCGCATGCAGTTCATCCTCACCGTTTTCGGTCGACGCGACATCAACCCCTACGACACTGACGAAGACATGCATGCCGCGTTTGCGCGGGTCGGTCAGTTCAACCAGATGTTGCAGGATGAAGGCCACTGGGTTGTTGCTGGCGGAATGGCATCACCGGACGATGCGAAGACTATCGGCCCAGATGGCTGGATTGTCGACGGACCGTACCTCAACGCCGATACCTTCCCAAGCGGGTTTTGGATCATCGAAGCTAAAGATGAAGATGAAGCCATCGATCTCACCCGCCAAGCTGCTGCAGCCTGCGCCAACCATGTCGAACTCCGTGCTGTAGCAGGCTAGTTACTCACACGCGACACCGTCGCCGTCATTATCAAGAGCCGGGTGATATCCCGGCTCTCCCTCTGTCAGCGGAGCCTTTCCCGCCTCGCGCACCTCATCGCAGTTGGCATACATTTCTCCGTCAGGCGTGATCCGCCCAGCCGCGACGTCGGCAGGTGCAGGAACCAACGCAACCCCAGCAGCAGCCAAAGCGATGCACACGGGTGCAACAACCACCCAGCGACGATTAACTGGCTCGACCTCAGTGTCGTGATCCAGCCCCTCTAGAATCAGCCGATCCTGCACTGGATCGAGCAACTGGCGATACGCAGCCTGATCCTCGCGCATCTTCGCCATCATCTTCTGGTTGTACGCATCCTTCTTCTCGCAATGCCGCCACCACAGCGCTGGTGCTGCGCATGCGACCGCCACCAGCAAGTACGCCAGAAATACCTGCCACGTGCCAATGTTGAACACCGCGGTAAACAAGCACAACGACGCGAAGACAATGCCAGCCCAGTACAAGAATTTCTTCATAGCCCTAACGCTAGACGACGACGCGGATTAGGCACCAAGCAAAATCTCAGAAAACTCAACTACGTTGGAGGAATCAACTCTGGGAACACCACTCTCAGACAAGCGCCAGGCCCTCACGTTCAACACCGCCAACCACCAGGAGCAGCACTATATGCAGCAGATCGTCGACTGGATTGTGTCTCTCATGGAGACGCTGGGGCCTCCCGGCGTTGGCATTGCCATTCTCGTAGAGACCATCTTCCCGCCGATCCCCAGCGAAGCAGTCCTCCCGATGGCCGGTTTCACTGCGTCACTTGGCGAGTTCAGTGCACTCTCCGCCCTGATTTGGGCAACCTCCGCGTCACTTCTTGGCGCACTATTGCTGTACTACCTGGGCCACAAAGTGGGCTTCCATCGCCTCCGTGCATTCGGCGAGAAGATTCCGCTCGTCCGAGGCACCGACGTGGACAAAGCGATGCACTTCTTCGACAAGTACGGCGAAGCCTCCATCTTCATCGGCCGCGTTATCCCCGGCATCCGTAGCCTCATCTCCATTCCAGCGGGAATTCAAGGCATGGGTCTGCTGCGCTTTTCCTTCTATACGACGCTCGGCAGCGCAATCTGGAACGCCGTCCTGATCTACCTCGGCGTGTATCTGGGTTCGCAATGGCACAAGGTCACTGAAGTCATCGACGAATACTCGACCTGGGCATACGTAGCTCTGGCTCTTTTTGTCGTGGTACTCATCGGATTGGGGATTTACCGCAACGTACGGGAACGTCGTCAAGCAGACAGCTCAAACAGCGAGCAATCCGACACCACTACAACCCATGAACCTTCCGCATAAGCGCAAGAGTTGCCTGCGTCGGTAGCAGTCGCGTCAGTGGGACGACGACCTGCGCCTTCGAGCCACGCGCCACCAATGGGACGGGGCGGTTGCTGAGGATTTCGGCGAGCACAGTCTCCGCAATATCGGAAGCGGGGATGCCCGTGGCTTCGTTGCCATCGAGATTCTTCAGCATTGTCTGCACGTCTGCGGTGTATGGCGAATCGGCAGCTCCACCGTACTTCGTGCGTCGCTGGGACAAGCCCGTATTGATACTGCCCGGCTCCATCACGGTGACGCCGATGCCGAACTTCGCGACCTCGCCACGTAACGCCAATGCGAAACCACGGATCGCCGCCTTCGATGCGACATACGACGACCGATGGGGCAGCGGCAACCCACCCAACATCGAACCAATGACAACAATGCGCCCGCGCCCGGCCTCGCGCATCGACGGCAATGCCCGTTGCAGCAGCTCAACCTGACCGAGCACATTAACCTGGAACAGACGTTCTAGAGCATCACGAGGCAACTCCTCGAAAGGCCCCGACTGACTTTCGCCGGCATTAGCGACGATGACGTCGAGGGGGCCGTCGTGAAGAAGCTCCTCCATGACGGTGGCAATGCCGTGAGGGCCATCCGATGTGCCCATGTCGAGCGCCACCATGTCAATACCTTCAGGATGAGGCGCAGCCGAACCTCTGCGGGAGGTACCGATGACGTGGAAACCGGCATCGCGAAGAGCCTCCGCGCAGGCCCAGCCAATTCCGCTAGACGCGCCGGTCACCAGCGCGCGCCCGCGAGGAACCGCAGGAAGTGCCGGGCCGTGAGTGAAACGACTGCGCAATGTGGCCCCCTTACCGCATCTTCTTCGCCGAGAACTTCATTCCGCCAGCTTGCAGACGCTCCAAGTACGGTTCGCCAAGTCCCGTAGCCGGAGTAAGAACACCGGTGCGCTCCGGCAAACGATCCCTGTCGCAGACCAACGCGAGCGCAGCATTGGAAATCATCATTGCAGTGCCATCATAACCGGGATCCTGCTCCAGCTCGACCTCGCACTTCCACGTTTCTTGGGTGTCGCCGTCGAGGCGTACGTTCGAGTACAACTCGTAGGTGAAACGGCCCTTGGCGCGCTGCTCGGCGGAAGGACCTTCGCCAGGCTTCGGCAGCTTCGCGTCAACGAACTTCGCCAACTGAGGTGTAGCCATCGCGAACTTCATCGCCGACATTCCGTACTTCAAGCGCTGGGCTTTCAACCACGACTTCGGGCCGTCGCCAACACTCATGACCTCACGGTAGCGGAAGCCCGAACCGTATTCATGGGCTGCTGACGAGGTGGTTTCGTCGGCAAGCAGGGAAGCAGTACGACGCACGATGCGGGTGTTGTGCGGACCCATGAAGAACGGGCCGAGCCAACCATGAATGGACGGATGCACATCCTTGCCCCGAACCACTGCATTATCCGGCTGATTCGAACCGCCTGGACCCGAACCGAAAGAACTGAGCGCATCCGGGTTCGCCGCGATCTTCGCCAATTCAGGATCGGCCTTGGTCTGCGCGACCTGCGTACGGAAAGAATCAATCGTGCCACCCGACATACCGCCGCGAAGATGCTTCACGATGAGCGTCGTATCCCACAACTCCACCTTTTCATGCCCCTGGCGGACCAGCTCCGTGAACAGGAAATTTACCGCAAAGTCCGAAGGAACGGAGTCGAATCCGCAGGAGTGAATGATCCGCGCGCCACTCTGCTTTGCGACGTCGTGGTACTTCTCCACAGACTCATAGGCAAAGAGAACTTCACCCGTGAGATCGACATAGTCAGTACCTGCTTCAGCACATGCCTTCACCAGCTCGCGACCGTACTGCGCGTAAGGGCCAACGAGCGTGAGGACAACATTCGTGGACTCCGCAAGCGCCTTCATTTCGGTTGGGCTTGCGGCGTCGGCGACGACGAGTGGCCAGTCCTTAACTCGCGGATGGCGAGAGGAGATATCGTCACGCAGAGACCGCAGCTTCTCCTGACGACGTCCCGCAAGCGCAACCCGCACATCAGCTGGAGCGTGCTCCGCGAGGTACTCAGTGATGAGAGTTCCGACGAAGCCCGTTGCACCAAAAACAACGATGTCGTGGGAGCGTCCGTGATTTCGAGTGCTGCTGCTGGATTGAGATGTCATGCATACAAAACTAGTGAATGTGTTGCACTGGTGCGTCGCTTTGTCCAAAGAGCAAGGTGGAGCTGCCGTTTGGGTTTCGCAGGAGGCCTAAGGTGGTAAGCAATACGTCGTTGTGGAGATAAGGAGGCGCGCTGGCCGGTGGCATCGTCGCAAAGTGAAGGCCTGGTTCCAGGTCAACAGGGGTTCAAACAGGCGCTCATCGCCGTGTTGCTGGCGGGTCTCGCGTCCTTTCAGGCTCTGTATGCAACCCAGGCGCTGCTGCCAGTTTTCACCATTGACCTGCAAATTGACCCTGCGACTGCCGCGCTGACGGTTTCTGCGACGACGGGTGGTCTGGCGTGTGCGATTATCCCGCTGTCGGTTTTGTCGGAGAAGTTCGGGCGACGGAATGTGCTCCGCATCAGCGCGCTAGTGGCGACAATTCTGGGTCTGGCGGTGTCGTTCGCACCGGGCATCGGGGCGTTGATTGCGATTCGCCTGCTGCAGGGCATTGCGCTGGCCGGGGTGCCAGCGGTGGCCATGGCCTATCTTTCTGAAGAGATTCACCCCGACTACGTGCCTCGATTCATGGGGCTCTACATTTCAGGCAACACCATCGGTGGCCTGATGGGCCGTATTATCCCGTCGGCCATTCTCGAGTTTGCTGATTGGCGAGTGGCATCGCTAGTTTCTGCGAGCGTTGCTTTCGTGTTTGCCGTCGCCACGTGGTTCTTGCTGCCAAAGCAGCGTCGCTTTGTGCCGAAGTCACTGTCGTTAGGTGGCGAGGCAGCTGCCATCGGGCACCACCTTCGTGATCCCCGAATCCTCTCCCTCTGCGTCCTATCGTTCCTGTTCATGGGCTCGTTTGTGTCGCTCTACAATTATCTGGGCTTCCGACTGGGCGATCGCTTTGGCCTGTCGCCGGCGCTCGCGGGCTTCGTTTTCGTTCTGTACCTCTCAGGCACGTGGAGTTCGGCTCGCGCAGGTGTCTGGGTGAAGACGTACAGTCGTCGCAAGCTCATTTCTATCGCCACGGTCACCGCCTGCATTGGACTTAGCTTGACGACGACCCCCTGGCTCCCCATCGTCATCGCAGGTGCCTTGATGTTTACGGCGTCATTCTTTGTGGCGCATTCGCTGGCATCGTCTGCGGTGGGGTTGGTGGCGAGACGAGATCGCGCCGAAGCCTCATCGCTGTATTTGGCTAGCTACTATGTGGGATCATCGCTGGTCGGCTGGGTGTCGGGCCATATTTTTGGCGCGTGGGGCTGGGGTGCCTTGATTCCGTGGCTCGCGGCGCTGTCATTTATGGCAGGCGCGACTGCCGTGGTGGGGCTGGGGGTTGGCCGTGGTGGGGCGAGTTCGCGTGGCGCGTGATCGCCTGCGTCCTGCCTGCACTTTCGCCCCACCAGTACCTAAGCCTCGCCGACCAGCAGATCCTGACCCTCGTTGCCCAGCTTCGCAGCACCAGCAGGGTGGCGCGATGGGCCAGAAACAACAGCACCCGACTCGATGTCGAACTTTGAGTTGTGTTCAGGGCAGATCATGACCCCGTCGACCACCTTGTCGATCTTTCCGCCCTGGTGAGGGCAGTAATTCGACCATGCCTTAAACACGCCTTCCTTAGGCTGAGTCACCACATAGTCGCCCACGACGACTCCGCCACCAACCGGAATATCGGCCGCTGCGACTCGCTGCTGCTCCGTCTTCGATGCACATGCCGCGAGCAACGCGCCCGCTGCCGTCGCTGCTGTGCCCAGCAGGAATCGACGGCGGCTGCATGCGCCGAGCTTGGACGCTGCATTCTCTGCCGCAGCATTCTCTGGTGACAATCCACACGTTTCAGGAGTGTTCATACCCGCAGTATTCATACCCTCTAGGGTAGTCCGTTCGGCGAGCGAAAGTCGCGCCCCTACGCCCTGCCCCTGGGCCACGCCCTACACAGCCGGAGGTCGCGCCCCGAAAATCGCCTGCCCCACCCGCACGGTCGTCGCGCCTTCCGCAATCGCGAGTTCATAGTCACCAGACATTCCCATCGACAGCTCATCCAATGTGACATCGTCTGGACACTTTGCGACGAGGTCGTCGCGAAGCACCCGCACCTTTTCAAAGCACCGGCGCACGGACGCTTCGCCGGCCGGGGTGCCGTCGGATTTCATGGCCATGGTCATGAAGCCACGGAGGCGCAGGTTGGGGTAGTCGCCGGCAGGGCCAAACTGTTCGACGAATCCCTCCACAGCATCAAGTGCCACGCCTGCCTTTTGCGGTTCCTCGGACGAGTTCACCTGAATCAACACGTCGAGGCTGCGTTCCGCTGCCGCCAACCGTCGCTGCAACGCAGCCGCGACCTTTGGCCGGTCGAGTGCTTGAAACTCGCTGGCGAACTCCACAAGTTGGCCGGCCTTGTTGGTCTGCAACGGGCCGATCACCACCCACTGGGGTTGGTGCCCGGTGGCAGCCGTCGCAAAGTGCTCGGCAAAGTGCGCGGCCTTCGCCGCTGCCTCCTGGACTCGGTTCTCCGCGAGCCACAGGCACTCGTCCCGACCCGCCGACTCAGAGCGAGCCTGCAACGCCTCCCAATCCGCGACCAATGCCTCAGCGGGGACGGTCTTGCTGACTGGCAGAAGACGCACCTCCTCGGGCGAGCGTCCTGCAGCGCGCGCGGCATCGTCGATGTGGGAACGGACTACCTCGTATCGGTCGACCACGTCATGAGCAGCAAGTGAAGCAGGCATATCGGTCATGTCTTAAAGGTTAGCGTGCCGGTAATTGCGGTAAGTTCAGGTCTATGCTGATGGATCGTCTGAACTCACTGTCGGAATCCCAGCGTCGCGGAATAACGGTGTTCTTCTCCATTGTTTCGGCGGCGGTCGTGGTCATTTTGATGGTGCGTGCCGCAACCTACTACATGATGGACGTCGAAGTCTTCCAGGATGCTGGCTGGGCTTTACGACGTGGCCAGGACCTGTACTCTGAACACTTCCCAACGCGGTCGGGTTATCGCTTTATCTACCCACCGTTTGCTGCGTTGCTGTTTTATCCGTTGACATGGGCCGGGCCGACCACACTGCAAATCATCTGGACAGGTGCGACTATCGCCGCCGTGTGGGCGATGCTGTGGATGGTAGCAACACGGCTGAAGTTGGCGAAACCAACCATCGTGGCAACGGCGCTGCTGGGTCTGGCAATGCTGACCAACCCGCTGTGGGCCAACGTCAATTTCGGTCAGATCAATGTGTTCTTGGCGTTGCTTATCGTGTCGGACGTGCTGGGCTTCTTGCCGAAGCAGCTCCGTGGCCTGGGTATTGGTATCGCAGCCGGTATCAAGATCACTCCGGCAGCGTATGCACTGATCTTCCTGGTTCGAAAGGACTACCGCGCAGTGTTGCTGAGCGCAATGTGGTTCTTTGTCACCGCGATTATTGGCTTCCTCCTGCGCTTCGACGAATCCATCTACTACTGGACCGACGAGTTCTTCTCCGGCGACCGGGGCGGTGCCCCAACGTATGAAGCCAACCAGGCAATGTCGGGACTGCTTGCCCGTGCGGGCATTACAGATCCAACGCTCAATATGCTGACGATGGGTTTCTTCCTTCTTGGCGCCATTGCTGCTGCCTACTGCGCGTGGGTGCTGGAACGCCGTGGCCAGTCGGTCGCAGCCCTCGCCATGGTTGCCTTGGCGGCAAGCTTCGCCGGCCCATACGCAGTGAGCCACCACTGGTCCATCACCATCGTGTTCCTGCCGATGCTTCTCGTGCTGCGTAAGCCATGGCAGCTCATTATCGGCGTGCTGTTCTTCATTGCGCAGTGGTGGGCACCGTACAACGTATTCGTCGGCAACCCAGACGGCCTCGCTACCAACCCATTCGAATGGGCGTATGGCGGTATGCAGGGAATCATGGGATTCGTGGTCATGGTGGCGTTTGTGTACTACGCGATGACTCGTCGTAAAGCACAGGCAGTGACCACGAAGGACACCGTTACATTCGACGCTTAGTGTGCCGTGTGGCTTGGGAAGTCCACGGATCTTCAGGCCACGGATGCTTCGGATAGCGGCCACGCATTTCGGAACGAACGTGAGCGTAAGCGCCGTTCCAGAAGCTCGCGAGATCCTGCGTCACAGCCAGCGGACGACCCGCAGGCGACAACAAATGCATAAGAACCGGAACGCGCCCACCAGCAATGGTGGGCGTTTCGCTTAGGCCGAAACACTCTTGAAGTTTGACCGCAAGGATGGGTGGTGCAGACTCATCGCCGGCGAGAACTCCGCTGTAATCCACCTTGATTCGCGAGCCGGAGGGGACGTCGAGGCGTTCGGGGGCGAGCTCATCGAGGTGGGATGCTTCCGGCCAGGGGAGTATGCCTTGCAGCGAGGTCACCGTGATCGCGCCGGGCGTGGGGGAATCGAGATCGCTGCCAAGTACAGTGGCTGCAGTTTCTGGGGTGGCAAGTCCTGCATCGGTCACATCGGGCCACGGATCGCCAATTTCACGATGCAGCAGTGCAAGGCGAGCACGCAATGCCGTGGCTTCGGCGGACCAGCTCAGGGCATTGATATGTGACGAATCGCTCGCTAACCAGGCGAGAAGCGCCGAGCGACATTGTTCGGGCGTCGGCCGAGCTGGGTGCGCAGCGAGTTCAATCGCGCCAAGACGTTCACGGGTGCGAGCCGTGACTTTGACTCCGCGCGATCCTGACGAAGCAGATACGGAAACTTCAGTGTCCTTCGTCGCCATCGACTGTGCTGCGAAGTGGGCAATATCAGCGCTAATGGGCGCAGCTGAGCGAATGACTGCGCCTGCCCGGCCTGCGGCATTGCCACCAGCACGTGACACGTCGGCAACAGCAAGCCACTCGTGGGACTGCAGGCCAGCCGATTGCGGTGGCACGGTCGCAGCAGTCCCTTTCGTGAACAGGTACTCGGTGCCATGTGCACCTCGTCTGCGGGCAATGCGATCCGGCCATGCCAACGCCGTCACCATGCCAAGAATGTCAGTAAAGCCCGTTAGTGTCGGCGCATTGGGATCTGGCTGGGCTGGCACGTCCTTGATTAGGCGCAGCAACCGGTCAGCGTGTGCGCGGTCGGCTCCACTACTGCCACCGCGACCACCGCGACCGCCCGCACGAGTCAGGTCGCCGCGTGGGGGATCGTCGACAAGTGCAACGGCTTCTGCAACTTGGCTGCGCTGCGATGGCTCCACTAGCGACGCGGTCAGCAGCAACGCGCGCCCGAGCCGAGGATCGAGCGGAAGCGTCGACAACTGTCGGCCGAACTCGGTGATCTGCCCGCTGGCTCCTGTCTCACCGGCCTCCACCGCACCAAGCGCCACCAGTGTCTGATTCGCAGCGTCCGCATGATGCACAGGCGGCGCATCTACCAGCCGTAATCCCGCACCGCCGGGCGTTCCCCACGCTGCCAAATCCAGCATGGCCGACGTTAAATCCGAGACCTCAATCTCCGGCGCTGGCCACTCCGGCGCAGCTTGCCACTGCGACTCCGATACACACCGCACCGCAATGCCCGGCCCAAGTCGCGCCGCTCGACCTGCCCTTTGCTCGCCCGAAGATTTCGCACTTGACGACGTCACCAGCCCCGACATGCCCCTCGCCAGATCCAGGCGTGGTCCTCTGGACAAGCAGGCGTCCACAACGGCGCGAACTCCAGGGACGGTGAGCGACGACTCGGCAATGGCCGTCGAGATGATAATCCGCTGAGTGCGTTGTTGATGGCTACGATGCTGAACCCGATCCGCGTCCTGGTCCGCAGAGCCACGAATGACACGATCCTGTTCCCGAGCTCCCAATTGTCCGTGGAGAGTGAAGACCTCTAATGGAACGTCGTCAAGCCCCGCCCGCACCGCAGCTGCAACGTGCTCGACCTCGCGGACACCGGGGACGAAGACGAGCACGTCACCCTGGTTCGGCGCATCATGTGCAGTGTCGATCGCGACGCGCGCCACGTGATCGAGGAAGTCGCGGGTCACCCCACGAGCATCCAAGCGTGGCGACGGCGCCGGACGATAACGAATATCGAGCTCATGCAGCACCGCGCCCGCCGCCACGATGGGAGCGGGACGGTGAGTGCCAGTGGAGTCATCGCCCAGCAAGTCCGCAAACCGGGGCGCATCGACTGTCGCCGACATTGCCAGCAAGTGCAGGTCGGGACGAAGCTCCCGTAAATCACGCGCCATTGCCAGCAACAGATCCGAATCGAGGTTACGTTCATGCACCTCATCGAGCACCAAAGCAGCCGTATTCTCCAGATCGCCGTCGCGAAGCAAGCGCCGAATCACCACGCCCGGCGTCGCGAATTCCACCCGCGTACGCCGCCCCACCCGCCGATCGCCGCGCACCGTGTAACCCACCAGATCGCCCAGCTGCGTGCCACTCAACTCCGCTAGCCGACGCGCCGCCGCACGCACCGCCACCCTTCGCGGAGCCGTGACGACGACTCGACCTGCCTCAGCACCGCCATCGGACGCAGCAACGACATTCGCCACGATCGGCGGAACAAGTGTCGTCTTACCCGTGCCCGGAGGTGCCTGGATGACCGCAAGGCCGCCGTCGGCGACGGCAGCGGTGACTTCGTCGGCAACTGTCAGGAAAGGAAGGGACGAACCGATGGTGGGGACGTCGAAAAGCATGAGTTCAGTGTGCCAGGTGCTCGCCGGGCGCTTGTGAATGTGCAGCGTATATTCACAGGTATGCAGGATTTGTCTCGGTATGGATGGCTCTCGGTAATTGCTGCAGTAGCGACCATCGCACTGAAAGTCGGCGGTTGGTTTGTCACCGGTTCTGTCGGTTTGTTGTCGGATGCAGCGGAATCGCTAGTCAATCTTGTGGCGGCAATTGTCGCGGTGATTGTTTTGAAGGTCATCGCTCAACCTGCCGACAAGGACCATGAGTTCGGGCATTCGAAGGCGGAGTATTTCTCAGCTGGCATTGAAGGCGCGATGATTTTCGTCGCAGCCGTATTCATTATCTATTCCTCGGTGGATCGACTTTTGCACCCCCAGCCCATCGAACAGATCGGGCTTGGTTTGGCACTGACTGTGTTGGCATCGGCAATTAACGGTGCGGTGGCGTTGGTCTTGCTTCGCGCAGGTAAGCAGCACGGTTCGTTGACGTTGACTGCCGACGGCAAGCATTTGATGACGGACGTGTGGACCTCGGTTGGCGTGCTCGTTGGCGTGGCGTTGGTATTCCTGACCAAGTGGTGGTGGCTTGACCCGGTGATCGCCCTCGTGGTCGCCGTGAACATCTTGTGGACCGGCCGTGAGCTGATGCTCGAAGCCGGTGGTGGATTGATGGATAAGGCGATGACTGGCGAGGACCGGGACGACGTGGACCGGATCTTGCAATCACACTGCGATCCCGTCAAGCGCATTGATGTGCACGAAATTCGCACCCGAGTTTCTGGCCGTCAGCACTTTATTGAGTTCCATGTGTTGGTGCCGGGCAAATGGTCGGTGGAACACGGCCACGACATCCTGACGGCGATGGAAGACGACTTGAAAGATCGCTTTCCGGGCGTTCACATTGCCTCTCACTTGGAACCGATCGAAGATGAGCGGGCATATAACGATGTAAAGCTGTAGGTAGCAATTCCTGCAATTCCAAGAAACTGTGTCTGGGGTCACATAAGTTATAGGTGTAGCAGTGAAACGTCACCTTGAAGGAAACCGTCATGATTTCCAAGAACAACACCAGGTTCTCAGCCAATAGCCCGCAGTTGCCAGAGCCACGCGAGCGCCAAGATGTCATCATTCCCGCGAAGGATGGCCTCCTTCTTCGTGGCACGATGTTTCGACCACAGACCAATCCGGCCGATGTCCGGGGTGTGGTTACGGTTCATGGTGGCACCGGCGTCCCCGAAGGTTTTTACCACCGCTTTGCGCAGGCCATGGCAGAAAAGCGCTTTGCTGTCGTGTGCTACGACTACCGCGGTTGTGGCCGTTCGGGCATGAAGATGGACGAACGCAGCGACTTCTACCGCATGTCGGACTGGATTACTCGGGATGTACCAGGTGTTATCGAATGGGCGCGAGATGCATTCGAGGGTTTGCCGCACCTAGCTGTTGGCCATGCTGTGGGTGGCCACGGCATTCTCTATGCCGGCGGCGAAGGCACGTACGATGCAACCGCACTGATCAACTGCCGTGGCATGCGGATGAAGAAGGTGCCATCACTAGCAGGCAAGATTCGCGCATTCACGCTGTTTAACATCGTGGGGCCCATCTCCGCGAAGTTGACCGGACACATCCCGGCATCGGCGTGGAAGCTGACCCAGGAACCACCAATTGGTGTGATGCGTCAGTGGGCAAAGTGGGCTCGCCACAATGACTACTTCTTTGGCGATGACGAGTTCGACTTCGAAACCCGCTTCTCCAAGGTCTCGCAGCCAGTGCTGTCGATCCGCGTTCCAGACGACTACTGGACCGAAGAATCATCCGCCGATTTGATCACGGATCGCCTTACCGCGGCGACCGTCGAAAAGCGTCAAGCCCGACCAGCTCGCGGTGAAGGCGTGGGGTACGGAGGCTACTTCCGCAAGGGCCACGACAAGGAGTGGGCTGAGCTTGTGGAATGGTTCGACCAGAAGATTGGCGCCCGAGTCGTGGGACAGGCTGAAGTCGAGCCACCGCGCTAATCCCACAGCCCCGAACACCCGCGTCGCCATTCGCCCACGAGATGGATATCGACCATCCCGACTGCCGACATCAGCGCGTAGCACGTAGTTGGGCCCACGAATGAGAACCCGTGGCGCTTCAGCTCCTTCGCCATTGCCACCGATTCCGGTGACGTCGTCGGCAGTTCTGCCAACGTGCGCGGCGCAGGTGTCTCATCTGGTTTAAACGACCACAACAGGTTCGACAGTCCCGGACCTTCTTCACGGAGTCGCAGAACCGCACGGGCGTTTCGAATTGTCGCCTCGATCTTTCGTCGATTCCGCACAATATCCGCGTTATCCAGTAGCTTTACGACGTCCCCCTCATCCATCTCCGCCACCACATCCGGATCGAAATCGTGAAAAGCAGCGCGAAATGCCGGACGCTTCTGCAGAATCGTTGCCCATGACAAACCGGACTGAAAGGCTTCCAAGCTAAGTCGCTCGAACAGACCCTTCTCGGTGTAGATGGGCATGCCCCATTCGTTGTCGTAGTAATCGCGAAGAAGTTGGTTTGCGGCAGCCCAGGGTGGTCGGGCGCGCCCATCGTCCCCAATGACCAAGTCCGCTACTAGGTCCCGCGAATCTGCTGCGTTCATAGGTGCGAGCCTAGTCGCGTGGGTACTCTCGGAACATGGCAACAATTGCGATGGATTCACCGTTTGGCACCCTCGGGATCGCGGCATCGAGCCGTGGGGTGGTGGAAGTTGATTTGGGGGGAGTCGTCGCAAAGCATGGGCCTGAGGAGGACCCGGCGGCGCGCGAGATCCTCGATCAGGCCGTACAGCAATTCTCGGAGTATTTCGCGGGCGAGCGCAAGGAAATCGAGGTACCTATCGACCCCGATGTCGAGGAGATGTTGGCCGGTGACTCATTCCGGGCGCGGGCGCTGACTGCGCTTCGACAGATTCCGTATGGTGAGGTCGTGTCATATGGCGAGCTTGCTGAGCGCGCCGGTTCACCACGAGCGGCGCGAGCTGCTGGGACGGCGTGTGCGACGAATCCGCTGGCCATCATTGTCCCATGCCACAGGGTTGTCCCTGCTAGTGGTGGCATTGGTAGCTATGGCGGTGGCGAGGACATGAAGCGTGAATTGTTGGCCCTGGAGGGTTCGCTCGCGGAGCTGTGGCGACCGCAGGGGCAGCCAGAAACCAGTTAGGGTTAGATCCATGACTGATTCTGCTTTGAACACTCCGCTTTACGACGACGACTTCCGCCAAGCATTTTCTTCAATGGTGCGCTCGCGACGCGCGACTCGTGCTTACCAGGAAGGGCCGCTGCCTGAGGAAGACGTCAAGGAGTTTCTGGAGTTGGTCCTGGAAGCGCCAAGCGCGTTCAACCTGCAGGATCGATCCATTGTGGTGATTCAGGATGAGGCCGTACGTGCCGAAGTTCTTGCAGCTGCCAATAACCAGAAGCAGGTCGCTACGGCACCACTGTTGCTCGCATTTATCGCAGAGCCTTCCGGCTGGAAGAAGACGTTGCCACAGCTCGCCGAGCAGAATGTTACGTCCGGATACTGGACTGCCGATGTCGCGGAAAGCCGCAGCACCACTATTTCTGGTTTCCAGTCGGCGCGTGAAGAAGCCGGTCTGGCACGTGAGTTCGCAATCCGCAATGCAATGATCGCTGCCTCGTTTGCCATGCTTACCGCTCCTGCATTCGGCTGGTCCTCGTCGCCTATGACCGGCTTCAATGAGGCAGCACTGAAGAAGGCTATCGGTGCCGAGAACACCGATACCGTTGTCGCATTGCTGCTGGCAGTAGGTGTGCCAGCCGAGGAGCCACGCCACCCAGGTCGTTTCCCAGCTGACGGGCGCGTGTACCTCGACCGCTACGAAGGTTAAAAGCGCTGCACCGCGGGACATCGCGCTAGCTTAAACCACCAGCGCGACCTCGACTGCCTGGCGAATTGCTCGCTTTGCATCGAGTTCCGCTGCCACATCAGCACCACCGATGACAGAGACGCGCTGGTCGCCCGCATAGTTGCCGAGTGCGTCTAGGTTCGATTCCTGGCCTGTACAGACGATTATGTTGTCCACGGCAATCGTGACGTCCTGTCGTCCCCCGTCTTCACCCGCGATGGTGATGTGCAGGCCGTCGTCGTCGATACACTCGTAGGTGACACCGGTGTACTGCTTGACACCTGCCTTCTTGAGCTCGGCACGGTGTACCCAACCAGTCGTCTTGCCCAACCCCTTGCCGATTCGCGACTGCTTGCGCTGCAAAAGATGTACTTCGCGTAGCGGTGGTTCATCGACTGGCTCCGTGATGCCACCACGTTGCTTGGCAGGATCGGCTACGCCCCACGACTCCTTCCACTTGTCGACGCTCTGATTCGGTTCCCTTGTCAAGAACTCGGATACATCCACGCCAATGCCGCCGGCACCAATGACCGCAACCTTTGCTCCAGCGGTTCGGCGGCCGGAAAGGAGCTCGTCGTAAGGAATAACCGACGTATGATCAATGCCCGCAATATCTGGGATACGAGGTGTGACACCAGTCGCGAGAATGACATGATCGAATCCCTCGCTCAACAGCTGTTCAACACTAATGTGCTGGCCACAGTGGACGGGCACGCCGAGCACCTCTAAGCGACGCTCGAAATAGGTCAATGTGTTCGCGTATTCTTCCTTGCCTGGAATCTTCGCCGCAAGCAGAAATTGGCCACCAATCTGATCAGCAGCTTCGAAGACCTGTACTGCGTGACCGCGTTCGGCTGCAGCTTCGGCAGCAGCAAGTCCCGCAACACCGGCACCCACGACGGCGATGCGCTTGGCCTCGTCGGGAGAAACCGGAGTCGACACCAGTTCCGTTTCATGAGCAGCAAATGGGTTGACCAGGCACGTCGAGGTCTTATTCGCGAACGTGTGGTCCAAGCAGGCTTGGTTGCAGGCGATACAGGTGTTGATCTCGTCAGCGCGACCAGACGCTGCTTTCGCAACGAAATCCGGATCGGCGAGGAAAGGACGTGCCATCGAAATCAGATCTGCATTACCCTCTGCGAGGATCTGCTCAGCAGTATGCGGGTTGTTAATGCGGTTTGATGCGGTGACTGGAACGTCGACACGCTCTTTCAAACGACCAGTCAGATCCGCGAACGCAGCCCGTGGCACCGATGTCACGATCGTTGGAATCCGTGCCTCATGCCATCCAATTCCGGTGTTGAAAACGTCGACACCAGCGTCGACAAGGCGCTGCGCCAGCTCCACTGTTTCGTCCCACGTCTGACTCTTGTCGACGAGGTCAAGCAAGGAAATTCGATACTGGAGGAGGAAATCGTCGCCGACTTCCTCGCGGATCTGGCGGACGACTTCAAGGGGGAGTCGCATCCGAGCCTCGGCACTGCCACCCCAATGGTCGTTGCGGTGATTAGTGCGCTCAGCGAGGAACTGATTGAGCAGGTAACCCTCCGAGCCCATGATCTCGATGCCGTCGTAGCCTGCGTGCTTGGCCAGCTTAGCTGCGCGAACATACGCCTTGATAGTGCGCTTCACATCGAAGCCGGACATGCGACGTGCCTTGAAGGGGCTAATCGGGGACTGGCTTGTATCCGCCGAACGGGCAAGCGGGCTGTAGCTATACCGGCCAGCGTGAAGAACTTGAAGCAGGATATGGCTGCCGTGGGAATGCACCGTGTCGGTGACTTGCTTGTGGCGGTCGGCAACACGCTTGGATGCCATCATGGAACCGTTCGGCGTGAGCCACCCTTCGATATTGGGAGCGTAGCCACCAGTGACAATCATGCTGACATCGCCTTCGGCGCGACGGCCAAGGTAGGTGGCCAACTTTGGGATGTCGCTCAACCGGTCTTCAAGACCCGAATGCATTGAACCCATGATGACGCGATTCTTCAGCGTCAGATGACCTACCGCCAGGGGCGAGAGCAGGTGAGGAAACTCAGTCGTTGCTGACATAGTCATAAGTATTGCGCTTAGGAAAGCACCTGTCTGCTGAATGAGCGTACTGCCCCGAAAAAGTGTGATGCTGGCTACTGTAGAGGCTAGAAGCAGGCCAAAAACCGACACAGAATCTGCCAAGGAGTTTGACCATGACGGAATCATCCACAACCTCTGCAAATGCCAGCGCCCCGGTTGCCGTCGTTACCGGTGCCTCGTCTGGCATTGGTGCCGCCACCGCGATTGCGCTTGCAAAGGAAGGCTTCGAGGTTGTGCTGGGAGCGCGTCGTGAAGACAAGCTCAATGAAATTGCCGGGCAGATCCGGGCTAACGGTGGGGTAGCGACCGTCGTCAAGCTGGATGTGACTGAACAGGAAGATGTCAATCGCCTGGCAGACGCGGTCGAGCGCGCGGATGTGCTCGTGAACAACGCCGGTGGTGCGTGGGGTATGGAGAGCGTCGAGGGTGCCATCGAAGAGAAGTGGCGCTGGATGTACGAGGTCAACGTGTTGGGTACCCTCCGCGTGACGCAGGCGATGCTGCCGGCGCTGAAGGCAGCGAAGGGGCTGATTGTCACGATCGGTTCGATTGCGGCGCGTCAGGTATACACCGGCGGTGCTGGCTACAATGCGGCGAAGCATGGCGAACGCGCACTCGTTGAAGTGCTGCGCCAGGAGATCGCGCACGACGATGTTCGTGTCACCGAGATCGATCCAGGTCGCGTGCACACCGATTTCTCGCTCGTGCGTTTCGACGGCGACGCCACCAAGGCAGAGGCTGTCTATGACGGGGTGAAGTCGCTGACTGCCGACGACATCGCGGACATCATCGTTTTCGCGGCAACCCGCCCGCCACACGTGAACATTGACTTCCTGCAGGTCACGCCGATTGACCAGGTGGGTGCGAAGCCGAAGTCGAAGTAGAGTTTGGCTAGACGAAGAACGAAAGGGCGAGGAAGACCAGGCTAGGTGCTCTGGTTTCCCCGCCCTTTTGCAGCGGACTCGAAACTAGTAATGCGTTACAAGGTGGCCTTCCAGCTTGCCTTGTCGGAAGAGAAGGAAAGAGTTGGCTCGTAATTGAGACGGTATTCACCTGGTTCTGCGCCCTCGAAGCAGACATTGCCCGAGACCATTCCGCCAGGAGCGAGTTCACCTGATTCCAAAGTATGCATGTTCGACAGGAACTCGGGATCAGTGATTACCCCTGCAGGGTTTTGTGCTTTCCAGTCCCAATAACCAGCGAAATCTGTGACTTCAGTACCGTTATTGGTGTAAGTCACTTCCGCGCAGCTGACTGGATCACCGAAGTAGCTGGTTGCCGAATCGAAAGAACTAACCTTGATATCAAGGCTCTTCTTCGTGGTAAAACTCTCTCCAACTTCCAGTGGCTCGTTGGGATCCCTGGGTTCGCCATCCTTGCCTTGCGAATTTGCGGCAGGAACAGCGCCGTCGCTTGCGCTGTCGCCATCACTCAGGATTGCAATGAGGACAAAGAGGAAGAGTAGAAAGCCAACAATAAGTGCGCCTGCCTTAAGACATCCGCCCTTCTTCTTGCGTTCTACATAAACAACCTGAGGTGCCTGCTGTGCATGTGGCATCTGCTGCGGGTGCGGCATTTGCCAGCCATTCGCTTGGTTATGGTTTTGTGGTGGGGTTGGTGATGACAAAGTGGGCTCCCAAATTTTCCAGCTCGCCATGGTGAATAGATGCAGGTATCAAGAGATCGCGTCAATCGTGGCCATTGTTCGGCGAGGTTTTGGAAAGTAATTTACCAAGGAAACCTTTGGCTCAACAAATAATTCCCTTTTGTGGCATTGCACTTAATTATGAAAGTAGTTTACTGTGATGGTGATCCTTCCTCGCCCGTGTGTCGCTTCGAAATGGTTTGCCGAAGCCAATGTTTGCGGTAACTGAATTTCGTGTTGATTAGGGACATATCTTTGTTGGATCAACAGCTTCAGTTCATGAACAGGTACAAAGTGGGTATGGCCCTAAACAATCCTGAAAACCGTCCTATCGCCCTCGTGAGTGGTGGAAGTCGCGGCATCGGCCGGGCTATCGCTGAAGACCTCGGTCGTGACCATCACGTTCTTGTGGGGGCTACGACATACGACGGGGCGCACGCAGTAGCGTCGCTGCTGCCGTCGGCAGGTGAGTTTGTTGTAGATCTGACTGATGTCGAGGCTGTTTCCGCGGAACTGAAGCGTGCGCTTGGTGACGCTCCACTTGATGTCATCGTGCATTCCGCTGGCGTTTTCGTCGGTGGGGATGTTGAAGACATTGCCTATGCGGATTGGGTACGAATCCTCGACGTGAACGTGGCTGCAGTGGCTGAACTAACCCGGCAAACGCTGCCAGCACTGCGGGCTGCGAACGGCATAGTTGTCACGATCAACTCGGGCTCTGGCTTCCGCGCTAGCCCTGGATCGGCGGCGTACGCGGCCTCGAAGTTTGCGCTCCGAGCTTTCACTGATGCTCTCCGTGAAGAGGAGCGCGGCATTGTTCGCGTGACTTCAGTCCATCCTGGTCGCGTGGACACGGATATGCAGGTCGCGATTCAAGGTGAAGAAGGCTATGACGGATCGAAGTATGTCACGCCATCCTCGATCGCTAAGGCAGTTCGCTTGGCCGTAGATGCCGGCATGGACTGTAGCGTCGACGAAGTTCAGGTGCGACCACGGAAGTAGCAGACCAGACCTTAACCCAGTAGGAAGAATCAGCAAGAATGCAAAAAGCACCTGGGAAATCCCAGGTGCATTCTCGACGTGATAACTAGACCGTGATTAGTGATCGCCCATCATGGCATCGACCATGCGTGGCACGACCTTGCCGACTGCATTGCGTGGCAACTCATCCACGAAGAAGACCTTGTCAGGAACGCAGTGCGTTGCAAGATTCTCGCGTACGTATTCCTGAAGCATCTCCTCGGACAGATCCTCGCCCTGCTTGTTGTTCTCGCGAACAACGTAGAGGTATAGGTCAGCGATGATCTCGTCGTTGTGGACACCACGACAGTAGACATCTGCGATGCCTGGCACTGGCCCAAGAATCTCTTCGATCTCGCGTGGGAAGATATTCTCGCCACCCTTGATGACCATGTCGTCGGAACGACCACAGATGTACAGGTAGCCGTCCTCATCCATGCGTGCGAGGTCGCCGATCTGGAACAGTCCGTCAACAGTGACGTACTTGTCCTTCTCGTTCAGGTAGCCGATGAACGACAGCTCCTGGACAGTGTGGAGCAGGCCAACCTCGCCACGAGGAACTTCCTTGCCCTCTTCGTCAAGAATCTTGACTCGTGCGCCAAGCGCAGGGCGGCCAGCAGAGTCTGGGCGCTGCGCCAGATCTGGACCCGAAGCGATCGAACAGACGCCAGCCTCAGTAGAACCGTAGAAGTTACACACAACTGGACCGAAGCGGTGGGTCAGAGCTGATACCAGCCACGCTGGGATTGCGTTACCAGAAGAAACAATGAACTTGAATGGGCCGATCTTACGGGATGGATCGTTGTCCAGTTCATCCTTCAGGGAGCGCAGGAAGAATGCTGCGGAAATGATGCCGTTAACGCCGTACTTCTCGCAGTCAGCGATAACCTTCTTGGCATCGTAGTGGCGCATGGTTACAAGGGTTGCACCCGTTGCCATAGCGATAATGACGTTCGCCCAACCCCACGCGTGGAACATGGAAGCAGCCTGGTGGATGACCATATTGCGTTCCCAAGGAATACGGTCGGCGACGCCACCAACAGTCATAGGAGTCTTTGGCTCGTTACGGAGCACGCCCTTAGGAATACCCGTGGTGCCGGACGACATGATGATGATGCGTCCCTGCTCTGGCTTGAACTCGAGTTCGGCGGTGGAGTTCATGCCCTCAGCGATGAGGTCTTCCATGAAGAGGTAGCCCTCTGGCGCCTTCGCACGAGTTTCTGGATCGCTCACAGTGGTGATAACAACCTGCAGATCAGGACGGTTCTCAGGAACTCGGTCCATGAATTCGTCATCGATGAAGAGGTACTCGACGTCGTTCTGCTCGATAATGCCGTCGACCTGCTGTGCGGACGAACCAATGTTCATCAGCATGATTTCTGCGCCGAGGAAGCCCTTAACCGCCATTGGCATGATGATGCCGCGACCATTACGCGCGATGACACCAAACTTAGACTTGCTGCTCAGGCCACGAGCCATGAGTGCCTTTGACAGTGCGACAGTCTGGTTGTGGAGTTCGGTGTAGGTAAGCTCGCCGAAGTCGTCGACAAGCGCGAGGCGATTAGGGTAACGCTCAGCGCCCGATGCAATGAGGCCGGACACTGCAAAGCCCCAGCGACGCAGGTTCTTCAGGAACACTGGTGCCTGCTTTGGGGTCATAGACAGGACACCCGAACGAAGCAGAGGAGGCAATGACTGGGCAAAGCCCTTCAATAGGGTCGCGACAGGTACCTGTGGTGGCTTCATTTCAGCGGTCATGTGTGGGATCCTCCAAGTGCGGACAGCAGGGTAAAGCGTTAATCACTCTAAGTAACAGTAGTCACTGTAACAAACAATATGCTCAGAAAATCAAATTGTTTTGGTTGCCTAATTTGCCTGAGCGTTGTGGTTACTCTAGGGAAGAGTGTTCGTAAAGTCGAATAGCAATGTTACGCCAATGTTACAAAATGGATACAATTGGCCTCCATGTGGGCATGTCTGGCGACCGCAAAGCGTGAGTGAACTCTCGCATTTTCCCTGCGTGTTCCGAGTCGCAGCAAAGGGGGTCACCGCCCACAGGGTGAACGCTATGCACAAAAGCGTCCGAAAAATTGGGGCGGTTCCGTGTCACCCGATTAGTGAAAGCTCACGAAAGTTACATCAATGTGTTTCTAGCGCTGGGTAACACCTGCATCGTTTAACATGGGTACCCCCAAAATTGTGTCCGGAACCGCAAACGCGTCGACAAGTGCATCAGACCATGGCCCCATCGAGTCCACGAGGTCGTTAATCGACGCACGCACAGCCTTCGTCCGGGTACCCGACAAAATATTCTGCTCCTGGTACCAACCGCTGTGCGTATTGATGGTCGTCAACGCAAACAGGTCCCTCAGGTGCACAAAGAGGTTCTTGGCCGGTGAATCGTCGTCAAGCTTTTGTTCGGCTTCTACGAGCGCTTCCAGCAAGAGCGAATCGACGCGAGCCCAAGCGCAGGCAATCAAGTGATCCTGCGCGGCATCGACGGCAGCCACCGCATCCTCAGGCTTCATCTTGCGTGCAGGGCGGAGCCGACGGCCGAGTGATTTGAGCAGGTTGGATTCGCGCTCTTCGAAGAGCTTGACCTGGTAGCCGGCATTAAAGAGGTCAATGACCTCCCGATCGCTGACTCGATCCATGATCGACTGCACCGACGTTGCGACGGGAGTCCTGCGGCGGAAAATGTCGGTGACGTTTTCCACGCCGTACTTCAACATGCCCATGGGGTCGAGTTCAGAAAGGCCACGCGCGTATGCGGTGATCAATTCCTTGCCGACCATCTGAATGAGAACCGTATTGTCACCTTCGAAAGTAGTGAAGACGTCGGAATCGTCTTTAAAGATGGTGAGCAGGTTCTCGGCCATGTAGCCCGCGCCACCGCAGGCCTCACGAGCTTCCTGAATTGCCGCCGTCGCGTGTTCCGTCGCAGCTACCTTCACTGCTGCGGCTTGGGATTCTAATTCGCGTTGCTTCCATTGTTGTTCTGGATCTGGATTCGCAATGTCCCACGTTCCGGCAGCAACGGCTGCTTCCTGGGCGTCGATACGCTCGACGATCTCGTTCTGCAGCAGCTGGAGCGCATATGAGCGGGCAACGAGCGGAAGGAGACGAAGGCGATGGGCGCGATGCTCCATCAGGTGCTTTTCCTGCCCGGGTAGCCCTTCGAACTGACGACGACGCGTCGCATAGCGCGTAGCGATTGCCAACGACGAGCGCGTTGCAGCACCGGCAGCTGCGCCCACAGAAATACGGCCACGGATCAACGTGCTGAGCATGGTAAAGAAGCGCCGATTGAGGGAGTCAATAGAAGAGGAATACTCACCATTCTCATCGACATCGCCGAAGCGGTTCAGAAGAGACTCGCGTGGGACGCGGACATTGTCGAATAGGAGAGTGCCGTTGTCGACACCTGTCAGACCTCCCTTGTATCCGTGATCCCCAATGGTGACACCGGGCGCTGGGGTGCCGTCGTCGTTGCGAATTGGCACCAACAAACAATGCACGCCGTGGGATTCGGATACCGTGCCGTCCGCATCGGTGGTGTGCAGCTGCGCAAAAACGGCAGCCATATGTCCGTGTCGTGCAGCGTTGCCGATGTAGCACTTCTGCGCAGATGGGGTAGGGGAGTTGACGACGAACTCGCCTGTCTCTCGATCGTAGGTGGCAGTGGTTTCGATATTCATGACATCGGAACCGTGACCGCGCTCGGTCATTGCGAAGCAGCCGAGCAATTCGAGGTTGATGATCTTCGGTATCAGTTCTGCGTGGCGCTCAGTGCCGAGGTTGTCGACAGCGCCACCAAACAGACCCCACTGCACGCCGGCCTTCACCATGACGGATAAGTCGGTGTGGCCGATGCATTCCATTGAGGTCAGGGCCTTGCCGGTTTCACCAGTGCCACCCTTAGCTACGGAAAATGCACCTTGGGGAACCCCTGTGTCGCGTAGAACTTCGAGGCGTTCGATGAGTGCGTCACGGGCTTCATCGAGAGGTAGTCCCACCTGAGGTAAAAACAGTTCACTGGAGAGCTTCTCGCGGACGGCATCGCGGTCGGATGCCCACTTCCCGTCAATGGCTGCGCGCAAGGCTGCGGCTGCCGTGGCGATATCTTCACTGGAAGGTTCGTGGGGAAGGGTTTTCGGGCCAATGCCGGCAGGGTGGGAATCGTGTTCGTGGGGTGCGGACAAGGGATCCTCCTCGGTCGTGTTATCCGCATCGTACAGCGACGTAGGTCACAAAAATCCTCTATGTATATAAAAGTTATAAAAATGTTGCGCGAGTTACTGTGGCGTCGCACCCACCTCGCCTGCTGTACCCGCTAGCCCGGCCAATACTGCCTCATCCTCTGCGGTGCACGTATCGAGCCAGCGGCCTAAAGCCTCATGCTCCGCAGGTGTCGCCCACAAGCCGTAACGGTGCTTGACCGCAATCTGGCGCGCTACATACTGGCACCTGAAACCGCTATTCGACGGCACCCACGTCGCAGCATCGCCGTCGCCCTTTTGCATATTCGCGGGTCCATCGGAAGCTAACAGATTCAACGGATCGTTGGCGAAATTCTGTCGAGTGGCAGGATCCCAGTCCTGGGCACCCTTCTGCCAGGCATCGCTCATTGCGACGACATGATCAATCTGCACCGCCTGTGAAGATTCCTGTCCTCGCTGAAACTCGATGATTGCGCCGGTGTACGGATCATGTAGAGAACCGCTCAATACGACACAGTCAAAGGTATTCGGCTTCAAAACCACATTGGCAAGATCGCGTCGCAGAATGTCATTGCGGGTATCGCAGCCGTTATGCCCAAATTCGACCGTCACGTCGTCCGACCAGCGTTGCCCGAATGCATCACGAGAATAGCCAGTTTTCGGAGCGCGACCTTTCTGCTCGATCGTCGCGAGCTGTCCGCGCAGCACATCGACACTGCTGGCCTGAGCTGGCGAACCTTCTGGCTCCGCAGGAGGGAGTACCTCCGGTATCTGTGCACTTTCAGTCGCGGACCGGAGAGCTTCCTTCAACGACTCAATCTCGGCCTGGGCACTCGAAGCGGCATCCTTTGCGGACTCCAACGCTTCATTGACCTGCTTCTGTGACTCGGCCAAATCCGTGCTGGCCTGGTCAACATCAACACCACATGCGCTGAGACCACAAGCAAGCGCCACCACGGCAACAATCCCTGCTGTTCGCGCCATGCCTCGGCACTGCCGTTGTCTCCTGCCAGTCATGCCTTGCACCATAGAACACTTACCGGATTGCTCCGTTCACATGTTCGATACGCGCGTCACGACGACCTCGTCGTAAAGCTTCTACCACCAATAATGCGGATAGTGCAGCTTCCGAACACGGTTTGCGACCAGCGCTAGCACGACAACTAGAACAGACGCGACGAAAACGACGCCAATGAAGTGAAGGTCGTTGTCAGGTGGGGATAGGACGGCAACGATTGCGGTCGCGACAGCGGGGGAATGTGCGCTGCGAAGAGAGAGCATCAGCCCGAAAGTCACGCCTGACGCAACTGCAGCGGACAATGCGTTTGAGCCGAGGGTGTGCATCGCGAGAACGCCGACTGTCGCACCAACGAGATGTCCGATAATGACATTTCGGGGCTGTGCCAACGGCAAGCTCGGCGCACCCACGATCAGGGCAGCGGCAGCGCCAATCGATGGAATGAATAGCAATTCGGTGGTCTGTGTTGCCAGAAGAGCAATGAACAACAGAGGCAAAGTTAGCGCTAAGGACGCGGTAATGATGTGGAGGACTGGTGGCCGTGGTGGTGCGTTTGATTTCAAGGTGGCTCTCCCTCCTAAGGTTCGATCCGTAGTACCCGTTCGCCGGCATCTAGTCACAACAATTAATTGATTTAACTAAATAAATTTCTAAGCAGTGATGTATGAGTGTAGCCATTCCCCTCGAGTCGTGCGGTACTAAAGCGAAGGGGATCCGCGAACTGTGACAAACTGACAGGCATGGAACCTTCGAATGTTGCAATCCGCGACGAGTTCATCCGGCTAGGGCAATTTCTGAAGCTCGCCAATCTTATTGACACTGGTGGGCTGGCTAAAGAGGTCATCGCAGACGGGCAGGTGACGGTTAATGGCGAGGTCGATACGCGACGTGGCCGCCGGCTGTATCCGGGCGATGTTGTAGAACTTGGTGGAATGTCGGCGCGTGTGGCAACAAGCGAAGAAGTTGTTGATGACGACGACTTCTTTGACGAAGCAACCGCGGACGACGATTTTGATCCTGAAAAGTGGAGGAACCTCTAAATGCCAGCTTTTGCCGCCGAATTCGGTATGCCAGTGCGAGTGGACCTGGTGTCGTCCGCTCCTCGCAAGACAGAGAAGTTCTACCGTGAGCTCCTGAACTGGAATTACACGAATGCTGATCCTGCCTACGGCACGCAAGCAGCTGCGGATATGCAGGGTCGTCGCGTCGCAACGCTGCAGGGGATGCCGGTGTCGGTGCTGCTCGACGCAAATTCTGCAGATTCCACTGATTTCGTGGACAACCAGTGGCGCGTGAACTTCCACGTCGACAACGTCGCGGCTGTCTGCGAAAAGGCAGCTTCGCTGGGCGCAGAGGTGCTACAGGAACCGATCGAACTTATCGACGGCTCGTTGATGGCCGTTATCGCCGACCCAGCCGGTGCCCTCGTTGGCTTGCTGCAGCAGCCGGGTGAGCAAACGTTCTTCGCTGCTGGCGAGCCAGGTGCCCCAGTGTGGTTCGAGCTGATCACCGCAAATCACGATGACTTCCAGAAGGCCATGGATTTCTACCATGAGTTGTTTGGTTGGGGCATGACTGTGCACACGGCATCGGAGGAAGGTTCGTACGCTGTCGCTACCGAGGGCGGTGCGCCATTTGCAGGCATTGTTGGCGGCCGTGGCACCGGAACGACAGTCGTTGAAGGCGACGCGTCGTTCGTTGGTTGGCTGGCCTACCTCGGTGTCGAGAACATTGACACCGCCGTCAACAACGCTGAACAGTACGGTGGAAAGGTGCTGGTGCCAGCACAAATGACCGAGTTCGGTCCGCTGGCGACAATTCAGGATCCATGTGGCGCGACCACAATCCTGTGCGAGGTCCCATTGCCTCCAGAAGAGGATCAGGGCGAAGTCGACATTTTCGACAATCTGGATATCAGTCAGTTCCAGTAATTCAGCTCGTTAATTCAGCACGTACCGTGGCCACGAATTCTGCTGTGGTCGCGGTCCCACCTTGGTCCGGGGTGGGATGCGTGGCGAGGGCTCGTCGTAACGCAGAACGCAGCGACTGAGCAGCCATAACGTGCGTGCCCAGATGCTCCGCGCACATCGCCGCAGACAGCAGGAACGCAGAAGGATTCGCAATTCCCTGCCCAGCGATATCTGGGGCTGAACCGTGGATGGGCTCGAACATGGCAAAATTCTCGCCGATGTTCGCCGATGCTGGCAGGCCGAGCCCACCCATGAGACCTGCACCGAGATCACTCAGCACATCGCCGATGAGATTCTCGGCGGCAATGACATCGAAACGCTCGGGCTGCAAAACCATGTACATGGCGACGGCATCGGCATTCTCCATTTCGAACGTGACCTGCGGAAACTCGGCAGCAACCGTGTCCATCGCCGCTTGCACAATCGCACCGGATTCACGCAACACATTCGGCTTCTCCGCTATAGTCACGGTCAATGTCGCGCCGGGTGCACCCTGGTCGTGACGCTGCACGGCAGTCTCCGCGGCCCGCCGCAGTAACCGTTCCCATCCGAACTTTGTGGTCACGCGCAGAGCGACTGCAGTTTCCGCAGGTGTCGATTCCCGCACGGTCACGTCGTCCGAAATCAGTTTGTGCAGTTCAGGATGCTCATCAAGGCACATATCGTGCGAATACAACCCCTCCGTATTTTCTCGCATGACGACGAACTCCCATGACTCATCAGCCTCAGCCGGCGCGGAGATGGGACGAACATTGGCAAAAAGATCGAGGCGTTGACGCAGCTGGAGCACCGGAGATCGGTAGACAAATCCCTGGTCGCGTAGCTCAGGTGCAAGTTCTGCTTGCGCTGCAGCAGCTGGCTTTGACGTGATTGCTGCCATCAGCGCGGCATCTGCAGAGTCGAGAATGTCCCACGTGGCTTTGGGAATCGGGTCGCCTTCAGCACACCAGCAGTCCCAGCCGATGTCCGCGTGAGTAAACGACCATGAGGGAAAGAGCTCGCGCAAAAGTGGCAGGGTAGCGGTGACGATTTCAGGACCGATGCCGTCGCCGGGCAAAAGCGCAATGGACGCAGTCTGCGGGGACTGTGAGGACTGAGGGGAAACCATGCTGCCTATTGTGGCGGAGCAACGTGCATGGCGGGGTCGGTTTCGGCTGCATCGGGCTGCATTGCCTCGAACTCAGCGGTATCGATATCTTCATGCTTCATGCGGATCTCGGTGGCTTTGTTGATGAGATTCTGGTGAATCTTCTGTTCCGCAATTGCTGCCCCGACAGCTTTCGGACGAAGTTGGATATGCCGTTCCGCAGGGATCCCCGCACGCAACTGGCGGACTCGTTCGATCTCAGCATCAAGTTTGAAACCGAACAGCAGCATGGCATTGATGACCCACAGTGCAACCATCATCGCGATGACAGCACCCATCGCACCATACGGATTGAAGCTGGCAAAGCGTGCCAAATACACGGTCAGCAACCATCCGGTGATGGCCACACCGACGATGGCAACTGCAGAACCCGTACTTAACCAGCGGAAACGACATTGCCTCACGTTGGGTGTTGCGTAGTAGAGGGCGTCGATAAGTACCATCAGCACGAGCACGATGATTGGCCAGCGAATCCAATCCCATACTGGAAAAAAGCCATTCAGCAAGAACGTGATCGTGTCTCGAATGTTGAGTGTGTCTGATAGCGGTTCGAGCAACCCCGTCACCAAACTGCGGTTGATTGCCACTGACAGAATCAGGCCGAAGGAGCCAACCAACATCACCAACGTCGTGGCCAGCATGATTGCGTGATATTCAATCAGCGAGCGGCCTTCACTCACGCGATACACAGCGTTGGCGGAGCGTGAAAACGCGCGGACGTACGCGGACGACGAGATCAGCGACATCAAAATGCCGATCGTCAACGCAACGAGGCCACTCTTCGCAGAACCAATGATGATGTTCACAATCCGAGTCACATATTTGCCGTATTGATCGGGGATATACGTGGCGACGAAGTCGTCGGTAAGCGCAACGATTGAAGCGGAGTAGTCCGCCAAGACCAGCGTTGCAATGGAATAGACCGCGAGCAGCGCTGGCGAGGCCGTGAGCACGGTGAAAAATGTGAGTGTCGCCGCGCGGTCTAGGCCATGTTCAAACCAGAACTCGACGAGTGACCGCTTCAGCGCGTACCGCATACCCGCGAAACCGGGGAAGGGCAGCTTCTTCATACCGCGAGCATTCACGGTGTCTTCGGACTCCGCCGCATTCAGCGTCTCCGGAATGTGGACCGACGGAGCCACAAAAATCCCTCCGAGCAGGTTTACGATAGATCGACCACCGTCATCGTAAAACGCTCAGAGGGTCTGGCCGGTTAGGCGCGAGCTATGCGCGTGCGTACTGACCAAATTCGTAGGTCATGATGCCGCCAGCAAGGTTCGAAGGCTGGAAGCCATATGGGCGGAACGCGGTTGCAGCGACGTGGCTACGGACCCCCGACCAACAAATGAGCAACAGGTTCTTGCCCTTCAGTGGTTCCAGGTTGCCAGCGGCGATCCACTCGCGCAGCTCATCGACTGGAGCGAGGATGGTGCCGTCAATGCCGTGCTCTGCGTACTCTTCCGCGGTCGAGACATCGATGACGACGTTGTTCTCGTCAGCCATGAAATCTTCGAGCTCGTGCCACTGCACCAAGTTCTCGCCGTTGACAGCGTTGTCGTTGACGAAGCCCAGGAAGTTGATTGGGTCCTTCGCCGAGCCGAACTGTGGCGCGTACGCGAGTTCCAGGTTCTGCAGGTCAGAAGCCTTCAACCCTGCGCGCATGGCGGTAGCGATGACGTCGATACGCTTGTCGACGCCTTCTCCACCAACACCCTGGGCACCCAAGATGGCATCGGTGTCGGCATCGACAACGAGCTTCAGGTGCACGGTCTCGGAACCTGGGTAGTAACCCGCGTGGTTACCTGGGTGGATGTGGACGCAACGAACGTTCTTGCCAGCCTGGCGAGCACGGCGTTCATTCCAACCAACGGAACCGGCAGCCATGCCCAGAACACCAACGATTGCGGTGCCGAGGGTCAGCTGAGCTTCCTCGTCACGACCGGTGATGATGTCCGCAACCATGCGACCGTGGCGGTTCGCGGTCTGCGCCAACGGAACCATCGTATCTTCGCCGGAAATGGCATCAACCTTTTCTGCAGCGTCGCCGAGCGCGAAGACGGCTGGGTCGGAGGTGCGCTGCTGGCGATCAACCTTGATGCCACCGCGCTCGCCGACTGCCAGACCTGCGTCCTTGGCCAGGGAGGATTCTGGGCGGACACCGATTGCAGCGACGAGCAATTCGGCATCGACGGTTGCGTCGCCGACTTTATTGTTGTCGCGGTCGAGCAACTCGACCTCCATGACAGAGTCGGTGATGTTCTTGGTGTCAGCATTGAGGATGACCTCGATACCAGCGTCACGCAGGTGCTTCATGACGATGCCCGCCATCTCCTCGTCCAAAGGCGCAAGGATCTGAGGTGCACGTTCCACAATGGTGGTCTTAATACCGCGGTGGTGCAGGTTCTCTGCGAGCTCGAGTCCAATGAAGCCACCACCGATGATCGCAGCAGACTGTGGCGACTGCTTTGCGACGGCCTCCGCAATGCGGTCCACATCCTCAACAGTGCGCAAGGTCAGTGCGCGGTCGATGCCTGGGATTGGTGGCATGAATGGGGTTGCACCAGGGGAGAGGACCAGGAAGTCGTAGCCCTGGGTCTTCTCTTCGCCAGTGGTCAGGTTCTTGACGGTCACGGTTTTTGCATCGCGATCAATGCTGGTCACGCGGTGCGATACGAAGACATCCAGGTTGAGCCGTGCCTTCAGTGCAGCTGGGGTCTGCAGCAACAGGGAGTCACGCTCTGGGATAATGCCGCCGACATAATAAGGAAGACCGCAGTTAGCGAACGATACGTTTTCGCTAGCTTCATAGACGATAATGTCCATGTTTTCGTCACGACGACGGAGACGTGCAGCAGTAGACATGCCGCCGGCAACGCCGCCGACGATAACAGTGGTGGTCATAAGAAGAGTGTCCTCCTGTGGACTTGGTGCACTTCGGATTTTCCTCCCACAACTTTATACCCCTGACGGTATATTCCGTAGGGGGGTAAATGTGGGGGAATCCGTTACCAAATATGAACGCGTTCCGACGGCTCCCGCCACATGCCATCACCTGGTTGGGTTCCGAAGGCCTCGTGGAACTCGTCGATATCGGTGGCGATGACATTGCAACGGAATTCTGCAGGTGAATGGGGGTCGATGGCCAAGTACTGGCGACTGAGCTCTGGGCGAATAGCAGTGCGCCACACCAGAGCCCAGGACAGGAACATGCCTCGGTACGACTCTGGTGTGTCTTCGATTCCGGCTTCGGCACCGTGGTCGGCGATCCAACGCCGGTAAGCAACAACTGCGATGCCGAGTCCACCGAGGTCGCCGATGTTCTCGCCCAGGGTGAACTTGCCGTTGACCCCAGCGTCCTCTTCGCCGAGCTTCTTCAAGCCGGTTGGCACGAGGCCATCGAACTGGTGAACAAGCTGTGCGGTGAGTTTCTCGAAAGCCTTTCGGTCTTCGTCAGTCCACCACTGGTTGAGGTTGCCGTGGCCGTCGTACTGCGAACCTTGGTCGTCGAAGCCGTGGCCAATCTCGTGGCCGATCACCGCGCCAATGGCACCAAAGTTGGTGGCCATATCCGCTTCTGGGTCGAAGAATGGAGGCTTCAGGATTGCGGCTGGGAACGTGATGTCATTGACCACCGGGTTGTAGAAGGCATTCACCGTTTGTGGAGTCGCAAACCATTCGTCGCGATCAGCCGGCTTACCCAACTTGGCAAGCTCGTACTCATGGCTAAACCTGCTAGTCGCACGCACATTGCCCATGAGGTCAGTTGCTTGCAGATCGCGGCCGACCTGCAGCGCGGAGTAATCGCGCCACGAATTTGGGTAGCCAATTTTCGCCTTGAAGAGGCTCAGCTTTTCCAGTGCACGCTCACGGGTCGCTGGGGTCATCCACGGCAGATTGGTGATGCGTTCCCGGTATGCCTGCAGCAGATAATCCACGAGCTCCAGCATTTGTGCCTTGTATTCAGGCGGGAAGTGTTGAGCAACATATTCCTTACCAACTTCGAAACCAACGGCACCCTCAACGAAGCCCACGCCACGCTTCCATCGGTCGCGTTGCTCCTCCGCGCCGGACAGAGAGCGCCCATAAAAATCGAAGTTTTCCTTCGAAAACACCTCGGGCAAATATGGTGCCCGGCCATGCAGAATGCGCCACAGTGCCCATAGCTGCAGGTCCGAAAGGTCAGCTTCTGTCCATACCGTGCCGAAGTCCTCGAAGTAACTTGGCATCATTACGACACACTTCTCTACCTCCACGCCCGTGGCTCGCAGCCATTGCGCCCACGGGAACGTCGTTGGCAAATCTGCCGTCGCCGTCAAGTTGTACGTCTTCAGCGCATCGCGTTTCGCCACGACATCCCAATGTCCAGCTGCAATCTTCTTCTCCAACTCGATAATGCGTGCCGCTGCATCCTCGGCGTTGGCATTGGTAGCTGTGAGTAACTGCTTTACGACGTCGTCGACATGTTCGTTTTCTGCAGCCGTAACCAGGAGAGTCAGCATGCGTCCGACATGCTCCTGGTATTTCTGCAGAGTTTCGGCGTGGCTGGGCTCGCGGTAATAGGCCTCGTCCGGCAGTCCCAGCCCAGATTGCAGCAGGTACAACATAGATTCGTTGGACTTGGAGTCCTTCTCGATCCAATAGCCAGCTGCGGCGAGAATGCCGACGCGATCCAGGCGGGCTAAAGCAAGAGCGAGATCCTCCTTGGTGTCAACCGCGATCTCGGCGAAATCGGTGCTCAGGGCAGAAACTCCGGCCTTCTCGATCGCCTCCGTATTCATAAACGAGCTGTACAGCGTGCCAATTCGTGAATCCTCCGGCGCACTTTCGATGATGGTGCGGACATCCTTCTCGGAGTCATCCCGGAGGCTGTGGAAAGCGCCGTCAATTGCACGGTCTGCAGGAATCGTGTGCGAGTCGATCCATTCGCCATTGACATGCAGGTACAGATCGTCCGTGGGAGTTGGGTAGGTACGAGCGTCGTTAGTCATGGTTCCAGTGTAGGGATAGGTGCGGATTGATCGGGCGACACCAAAAAGGCTGAAGCTGATGTGGCTGATGTTAAAGATGTGACGAATGTGGCGATGTTGTGTAAAGTTCGAAACCATGAAGTTCCGACAGAGCCGACGCACCGCGGGCACCATCGCAGCCCTCGCAGCAGCCCTTCCTCTTACCTTCACCACTCTCACCGTTGTTCCGGCATACGCGCTGGACTCTTCGGCACCAACTGGTGTGGACGTATCGAAGTGGCAGCGTCCCGGCGGAGCATCCATCGATTGGAAGCGCGTCGCAGCTAGTGGCGAGAAGTTCGCTTTCATCAAGGCAACTGACGGTGTCGAAGGTGAAAGCCCATACTTCCGCGCAGATACCGAAGCGGCAGCGAAGGCTGGTTTGATCATCGGTAGCTACCACAAGGCGCACCCGAATTTGCCAGCAGAAATGCAGGCAGATGCCTACGCTCGCGCTCTGGCAGCGCAGCCTGACGACGCAAGGAAGCTCCCACCAGTCCTCGACATCGAACTGGACAACGGACTCACCCCGAACCAGCTGGTGACGTGGACCAAGACGTTCCTGAACCGCGTTGAAGAAAAGACCGGGCAGCAGCCAATGGTCTACACCTACCGTTGGTTCTGGCAGAACAAGATGGCGAACTCCTCGGACTTCACCAACTACCCACTGTGGCTTGCTGCATACCAGGACACTCCGCCAACGGACATTCCAGGTGGTTGGTCTGACCTGACTTTCTGGCAGTACTCCGAGACTGGTCGCGTACCAGGCATTGGTGTAGTCGTGGACCGTAACCGCTTCAACGGATCAGCCTCTGACCTCGAAGCATTCGCTACCACTGGTGGCGTCACCGAAGGTGAGTCTGTACCGGCACCAGTGATTCCAGAAATCCCTGCACTTCCTGAGATCCCTAACGTCACCGTTCCAGATAGCTCGCTTGAAGAGCCAAATGAGCAGGCATCATCTGAGCTTATCGACGTCATCCTCGACCAGCTTTCCGGCGACGTTAATGCAGGCGAATTCATGAAGGTCGCCGACAGCATCGGCATGAACGCCAATGATGCTGGCGTGCTGCTGACCTACATTCAGCGCGCAAATTCTGATAGTGCCCACGTTCCAACGGAGTTGTTGGAAGAGATGGCTGACGACGCAGCCCTCGCTGACGTTCTCGCACTGCTTGCCGGCGCAACTCGTTAATTACGAGCCGTCGTAAAGCGAGCAGTGTGGGAGCCAGAGGGGAAGCTGGCTCCCACAAATGTCTGATTAACTGTGGTTAGGTCCACTTTGTGCCCGGACTTGTCCATGCGGACAGCGCGGGCAGGAGCTCGTCGACGGATTCGACAACGATGAGCGCGTCCACGAGATCCCTGCGGATGAAACCGTGGTTACTGACGTTGCGCAGCAGATCGACCAATGGTTGCCAAAAACCATTTGGCCCGAGCAATGCAACTGGTTTCGCATGCATGCCGATATGCTGCTGCGTCCACACTTCAAAGAATTCCTCTAGCGTTCCCGCGCCACCCGGCAGGGTAATAAACGCTTGCCCCAGTTCGTACATGCGATGCTTACGTTCTGCCATCGTCTCTACTTCTTCGAGGCGCGTCAGTCCGTGGTGAGTCCGCTCGCGATTTCCGAGCACCCGAGGCATAACCCCAACAACTTCTCCACCCGCGTTCATCGCGGCGGCTGCGACCGTACCCATCAAACCGCACGACGCGCCACCGTACACCAACTCAATGCGCTCTCGTCCCAAAACATGACCCAGCTCAGCGGCTGTCTCTTGCCATAGCGGACTGTCGCCACAGCTGGAACCACAAAAGACCGTGACTGATTCGATAATCCGAGGTCCGCGATCCTTTTCGCCACTCAATTTCGGCAACGTGTACGACACCAGCATCGGTGCCAACCGGCCAGTCGGGTGGTGAGGATCAACCCACCGCACTTCCGCAATCTCGGCGCGGGGAGCGACCTCGGGGGTCGGGCCGTCGTAACGCACATGGAAGCCAACGACTTCCTCGCCTGGTTCGTTCGCTGCGGAATCCCTCGCGATGCCCCACGGCCTGACGAGAGTGGGGGAGAGGGCAACGCCGAGCTCTTCCTCGAACTCGCGGAGGGCAGTGACCTCCGGGTGATCCGTTGATTCGCCGGGTTCGAACTTGCCGCCCGGCAACATGAATCGATCGGTGCCACGCTTGCGGACAGTCAGAACATGCCCATCGTCATTGGTCACGACAATGGCGGCGACGGTAATCATCGATGCACTCCTTCGCGGATGAGGCAGGGCAAACAAAAAATCCGGGGTGCCACATGTTTCCATGTAACACCCCGGACGGGACTCTGGCGACTTATTCAGACTTCACAATCATGTGTCCCGGCTTCCACAAGCCCGAACGTGTGACTTCTTCGTACTGAATCTTTGCGACATCTGGAGTCTTTCCATCATCGTTCTTACGCTGGGAACGCTTTTCGACGGAACCCCAGTCAAGCGCCCAGTTGTCCTTGAGGTAGGTAGGGACAGTGATGGACTCGTTCATAGCGTCAGACCAACCAAGCGGGCCACCACCAGCAATCGACTGCCAAGTGTCAGATCCGGACACCTTGAGTGGACGGTCCGGCATGATGCGGTAGTCCGGAAGTTCAGCCACACCAGCGTAGTGGTCAAACGGACGCTGGCAAGGGAACTGGAACGATACTGGCCAGTCAATGATTGATGGATTGTTTTCCGTAATGACTTCGGTCATCGGCTGCAGTTTTGCTGCGCGAGGTGGAGTCACGCTGAGCCATGCGCCTTCAGCCAAGTCGGTGTCTTCAGCTACCAGGCGAACTGCGTTGGCGCCCTCTGGGATGTCCTTCGTTGGGAAACGCAGGTTACGCCAAACTGGGTTCGGGCCAATGTCAGTAGGCTCTGCCTCTGCCATGACCTCGAACTTGTCGCCACTGCCACGACCGTACTGAGCGACGAGCTTCTGACCCTGCTGCTCAACACCGTTGATGTCGTGGTGGTAGATACGACCGGCTGCGGTGACGACGAGGATAGGGGTGTCTTCCGTCAACTCTGGAAGTTCGTACCACGAGGTTTCCATCTTCGATGGCACCTGAATTTCCGACGAGTAGGAGCCGAGGACTGGCACCTTTTCTGGATCCAGACCGAATGGCAGGGCTAGTTTCGACTTGTTGACACCCGTGTTCTTGGTCGTACCACCATCAGTGTCTTCGCCGGTGCCGCCGCCGATGATGTTTGGATTCGCGTCGTCTGCTCCACCTTCGCTTTCGTCCTTGGCGGTATTGGACTGGCCATCATCGACCCAAATTGCGTCTGCGACCATGTCGTCTGGAACACCATTTGGAGTGAATCCCTTGGCCTGCTTCTTTGGATCCAGGGACTCGCCTAGTGACTTGCCGTCTGCAGGCTTCAAGAAGCCAGCGTTGGTATCAGTTTCCATAAGCACGTCGGAGGCAAGGTTGCAGGTATTGCCCGTCAGGGTGCGGACGTTACCCAAACCAATGCTGTACGCAGGATACTGAGAAACGAAAGCCTTGCCGAGGCTCAGCAGCATGAATAGAACCATCGCGAACGATACTGCTGCGATTGGCGATGCTGCGATTGTGCCGAGTCGCATGCGTGCTGCCAAACTCGATGGCTTCTGTGGTCGGCCCTTTACATCCTCAATGAAAGCGAAAACTGCGCCTGCGAAGAGTGTCAACAGTGCCAAAGCAAGAACGAAAGTACTTGCTTGGTAACCACGGTACTGAATGGTTTTGTCGAACCATGGCACACCGTAGGAACCGACGTACCACCAACCGTTGATGCCGGTCAGCGCGTATGCCATGAGGAACAGGGTCAAACCAGCAAACAACACCTGGTTGCGCCGAGAGCCCACTGCCCAGTGGCTAATGGCCATCGCTGCCAGAGCAGCCAGCACAGCGGCGATGCCTGCGTACACACCGAAGTGGTGAGTCCACTTGGTAGGCGTGAAGGTCAGGAAGAACATCGTGCCAGCGAACACAAACACGAGACGAGTTGCCGGTCCAGCCAACGCACCAGGCACGGTGCGGTGACGCAGCAGGGCTGCGATTGTGATGACCAATGCGAGGAGAGCCACCAGCATTGCGAAACGACGTGTCAACGAGCCGTCCACCGACTGCAGCAGCAGCCAGTAGTAGCGAACAGGCTCTTCGTACCACTTCATCGAAGGGCCGATGGCGCCACGCACACGAATGGACTCCAACACCGACGCCAGTGTCTGATCACCGAAAACGCCCACCAAAATTGCGGTGCCTGCAGACATGAATGGGACCAACTGCATCAGTGGTGCGCGCCAGCCACCACCGAGAGCTTGGTGACGCTCCACAATAATGCGGGCGATCATTGGCAGACCAGCAATCAGAGCTGCGACTGCCATCAGGCCAGTTGGGCCGGAACCCAGTGCCAAGGTCGCCACAATGACACCAATAGCGGCTGGGGTCAGGCGACGGGTGAGAATAGCTCGCTCGATGAATACCCAAGTAAGCAGTGCCATCAGTGCGATAACTGGCTCAGGGCGCAGACCATTGTTGTATGGCAACCAGAACGCGAGCAGCACACCAGCTGCGGACCAGTAGGCCACGCGACGCTGGCTAATTGCCTTGCCCAAGCGAGGCAAAATCAGTCGGGAAATAACAAACCAGGTAGCCAAACCAGCGACCAGTGCAGGCAGACGCATCCATACGGAGGCAGTCGATACCTTGACCATCAACGCCAGGAGGTCGTAGTACGGGCTGCCGAATGGAGATTCCGGTGCGCCATACCAACGGTAGTAGTTCGCCATGTATCCGGAATGCTCGGAAACGCGAGCCATCGTAAAGATATAGCCGTCGTCAGATGTGTTTGCACCAATGAAGTGCCACAACACCAGCACTCCGGTGACCAACCAATCCAGCGGACGTGGACGCAGGCCGCCCTTGCGGAACCAAGGGGTGCGCTTCGCACCATCGATCTGATCGATCTTCCACAAGGTCCACAACGATGCGAGCGTCAGCAGCAGGCCAAGCCACATGACGATGTACTTCACGATCGTCGGCTTCGACGTATAACGGCTGTCGATCTCCATAGAGACGTTCAGTCCGTCGCCAATAGCTTCGCGCGCCGTGGCATCGTCCTTCAGTGAGGTGTAGATACCAGTGACTTGAGGACGCAGGTCTTCCTGGGAAATACCCTCCAGAGGGTTCCCATCCTTGCCCTTTGCACCCTCGACCTTTGCGACGGTCTGAGTTTCGTCAGAAGTCACCGTCAGCATTTTGTCGCGGTTGGCGCTTACTTCGTCGTCGGTAAGCGAGAGCACAACTTTGTTGCGGAAGATGACATCGACGCTATCGTCGGTCTTACGCACCTGCATGCCCTGTTCAGTTGGGCTCTTCGCAGTAGGGGGCAGAGTGCCGAGAAGTACAGCGCGCTTCTCTGGAAGCTCATCGACGACGCTGAGTGGCAAAGACGCCGACAAGGAGATCGGCGCTTGCGCGACAAGGGGAGCATCGACGGAGTTCACAGAGCCGTTTTGAGGCCAACTCAACGTTGACTGCGTTTGAGTGACTGGCAAGAACGGCAGCGAGACGAAGCAGAGGAAACCAATCAATCCTGCCAGGATCGCTGACAATTGAATGCCTTTGGATGGCATAGGGCCATCCATCGGAGGTCGCTCTACTCGGTCGACGGTCACTACCTGATCGTCAGGATCAGGGCGACGTTTGATTTCGGTAGTTTCGGCACACACATTTACCGATACTACGATACAGGTGCGGGTAATCTAATACTGAAATGTAACAATTGTTGAAAATCGTAACAAGGGTCACATCAGTAACAGCTTGATGTGGTCACCCAACGGACGCAGTACGAACCAAAACAATGAATGGTCCGACCTGGGTAGCATCCCAGTGCTCGTCGAAAAGCTTTGGTGAAAACGCGATGCCGCGGAACAACACGTTCGGATTGTTCGGATAAATATCGTCGGCAATATCGATCGTGTACGGGCTGTCCTTGTCTTCTAGGTCGCCTCGCACGATAACGGCATCTGGCCCACGCCACGGATCGGCATCCATCGCTGCGACCAGTTCGTCCGCGTTCTTCAGCTTTGACCAATCCTCGATGGCGACATTTCGCTTGTCAAACTCACCCAGCGGGTTTGCATAGTGGCTCGTCAACGCCTGGAACGAATACCACGGGAAGAATGCTTGGAAGTTGCGTTCGTCGGAAAGTACCACGCTTTGCGACGGCTCCAGCCCAGCATCACGCAAAGTCTGATCAACCTCGCCGTACCAGCGGCCAGCGTTGGGCGCGAACTTGTCAGCGCGCTCGCCAAAGCCATCAGTATCGGTATGGGCGAGATCGATGGGGCCATGCAGACGCTGCGGAATCGACTGCGCGTAATTGATACCCACGAGCACGACGACGACAGCCAACACAGCGCTGACTTTTCGTGCGACCTCAGGGGGTGCTGCTTGTGGCCAGAAACGCTCGACGCCATTCAACTTTGCATCGGCGATTGCGAACACGCCGGCGGCCGCAAGCAACATCGTGATAGGCGCGCTGAGGCGGAAGCCGAGCAGAGTCTGGCCGCCGAGCGTGGCGATCATTGATGCAACAACCCAGCCATACATAACGAGGAGAGCGACACCGAGCGCCCGAGTGTCAGGTTCCAGCGCGCGGCCAATGAGCCACATCACGCCCAGCAAACACAGCAGGCCAATGGCACTGGCCGCGAACATCGGGAGCGGAATCTGGGAACCAGACTCAGGCAAATAATGCGTTGCCGTCGCGCCAGATCGTGGGTGGCCGGTGAGAACTGCGAGGACGTACGGTGCCCACACGGTGGCAGCTATCAACAGGGATCCAACACCCATGATTGCCAAGCGCAGCAACGGCACCCATGATCGCTGCGTAGCGGTTACTGCCACTGCCATCGCCATGACAATGCACGCACCAATGGCGGTGAACAACGTGTAAAAGGTCGCAGAAACACCAAGGAAAACAATGACTCCGGCCATTGCCGACCAGGCGCCCGCCAGGCCACGACTAGCCAGGACAGCTAGCGCTGGCAGCCCCATTGCGATGACCGCCGCATACGGTTCGTCAGCCGTGATACTCAGCGTGACCGCGGTGGTGACCAGCGCGATTGCAGCCGCAACCGGCAGGGAACCGCTGAGCCGCTGCCAGACTGGAACGAGCAGAGAACCTGCTGTCGCGAGTGTGATCAATGCCCATGGCTGGAACACTTCCCAGCCAGAAATACCCAACAGGTTGGCGAAACGGCCACCCAAGAAGAACCAGCCCGCAGGGTAGAAGTTCGCGACATCAATGTACGACATGTCGTTGAGCCCGAACTCTGCCGTCATCCGGGTCAAGTATTCGGTGCGAAACTCCTGGTCAACGCTAATTCCGTCCAAGTACAGGCGTGTGGAGCCCAGCGGAATTGCGAGCGCAGTCACCACCAGTGCAGCAGGCGCAAGATACGAGACCACATACGTGACTAATTCAAGCCAACGAGGCCGGTTGCCCTTACCGCGCGTCGCAAAGAAGTACAGCAAGACGGTGGTAGCAACAAGAACCACCACTGAACCTGCCGACGACACCGCCCGAGTCAACAACGACCCACCGAACGCAGGCAATGACAGACGATGCAGTACAAACCACGCCACGAAAGCGAGGACAGCGCCACCGATTGCGGCCGCGACCATGCCAATGGCAGTGTGCTTCAGAGAAAGCTGGTCGTCGGCGAAAATCTCGTCGGTGAAGAACTCTGGAACGCTGGGATCTTTTACGGTGGGATCCTTTACGGCGTGATCTTTCACAGCGCGGGCAGTGACAGGTTCGGTCATACCCTAAGTGTTTCATAAGAGCCGAATTCAGACGCAGCGGGTGAACACACATGAAAAAGCCCCAGCGGTGTGGCTGGGGCTTTTGTTCATTGGATTGCTACTTAGATTGGCAGCTTCTTGAAGATTGGGCGAGGAATGTGCGTCAGCACCATCATCACAGCCTGGAATGCAGGCGGAGCCCATACGAGAGTCTTGCCAGCTTCGACCGACTTCACAGCAAGCTTCGCGACATCTTCCTTATTAACAGTCAGAGGCGCTTCATCAACATCAGCGGACATGCGGGTACGGACCTGACCTGGTCGGATCACCAGAGTCTTGACACCGTACTCTTCCAGAGCCTCGCCGAGGTTCAAGTAGAAGCCGTCGAGACCAGCCTTGGTGGAGCCATAGACGAAGTTCGAACGGCGAACACGCTCGCCAGCAACGGACGACATGGCAATGAACTGGCCATGGCCCTGCGCCTTGAACTTCTGGCCAACCAAAACGCCCATGGACACTGCACCGGTGTAATTGATGTTGCAGGCAAGAACGGCCTTGCGCTGGTCCTGCCACAATTCCTCAGCATCGCCGAGCATGCCGAATGCCACGATGCAGATGTCGACATCGCCCTCCGAGAATGCCTCTTCGACGACAGCCTCGTGAGTATCGAACTTGGTTGCATCAAAGTCGATGAACTTCACTGCGGACGCGCCAGCAGCCTTCATCTTCTCTTCAGCTTCCTCGCGCATTGGGTCGTTTGGAAGTGCTGCCAGGATGACCTTGGCTGGGCCCTTCTTCAGAAATTCAGCGGTGATTGCCAGTCCGATTTCGCTGGTGCCACCCAGCACCAGGATCGACTGTGGAACACCTACGGCGTTGATCATAAAAAGTTCCTTACTGTCTTTGCGACGGTGTTCTAAAGGTCTAGCGCAGTTCCAGGCGACGACCCATGTCGGACTGGAAAACGCCGGTTGGGTCGATTGCGTTGCGCGTGGCCAGCCAGCCTTCCATGCCTGGGTACATCTGGTGGAAGTTCTCTGCCGACGTGCGCGACTCCTTGGCCAGGTACAAGCGGCCACCGAATTCCATGACGCGCTTATCCAGCTCGTCGAGGAACTGGCCCAGGCCTGGCTTGATTGGGAAGTCAACACAGACGTTCCAACCAGGCATTGGGTAGGACAGTGGCGCGCGGTTGCCTTCGCCGAACAGCTTAAACACGTTCAGTGCCGAGTAGTGGCCGGAGCTCTGGATATCGCGGATGATCTGCTTGAATGGCTCGATGGCGTCGGTAGGTACGACGAACTGGTACTGCAGGAAGCCCTTCTTGCCGTAGCCGCGGTTCCACTCACCGATCAGATCGAGTGGCTGGTAGAACTGCGTCAAGTTCTGCACCTGGTTCTTGTACGTACCGGACTTCAGCCACCACAGCTCACCAATAGCGATCATGGACAGCTTGTTCATGGTGAACGATGGGAAGATATCTGGCACCGTCATCAACTGGGGAGCGTTGAACTTCAACGGATCCTTTGCCAGCTTCGGGTTGAGCTCTTCCAACTGCGCCAAGGTAGCCAGGGAACCACGTGAAATAGCTGCACGACCGAGCTTTGGCTCTGGCGAAATGGCATCGAACCATGCCGACGAGTACGTGTAGTTGACCTCGGAACCATCGGAGTGGAACTCGATGGTCTCGTCGAGGTTCTGCGTGAGGTCGCCGTCCGCAATGAAGTAAGCGGTTTCCGTCTTGGTCATGCGGATCTTCGCACGGACGATAATTCCGGTCAGACCCATACCACCGACAGTTGCCCAGAACAGCGATCCGTCTGGGTCGTCGGCAGAGCCCTCTGGTTCGAGGTGCAGAATACGGCCGTCGGCAACCAGCAGTTCCATGGAAACAACGTGATCGCCGAAGGAACCAGCGGAGTGGTGGTTCTTGCCGTGAATGTCTGGGCCAATAGCGCCACCGATAGTGACCTGACGGGTACCAGGCAAAACAGGAACCCACAGGCCGTAAGGCAGAGCTGCCTTCATCAACTGGTCGAGGGTGACACCACCATCAACGTCAACGATCGCGGATTCCGGGTCGATGGAGTGGATGTGGTTGAGCGCCTGCATATCGACGACCAAACCACCGGAGTTTTGAGCAGGGTCACCGTAGGAACGGCCCATGCCACGGGCGATGACACCACGGCGCAGGTGAGCTGGCTTGCTGTCGTTCTGTTCAGCAACAGCGCGAACTGCGGCAGCGATTTCTTCCAAGTTAGGGGTCGACAGCACTTCAGCGGTAGTTGGCGCGGTGCGGCCCCAGCCGGTCAGGGTCCTAGCTTCTGTGTTGATGGCTCCGAATGCACCGGTCGAAGCGTCGGTGCCGGACGTGCCGTTATTGTTCGTGGACATTGCTTCCGAGGCTACTCCCGCAACGCCGACCCGGCAGGTTGCCTCGCCCACTGACTACCCACGGCTAGTCAATACCAAGCATGACCTTGATCTCTGCAGGCAAATCTTCCTGACGCGTAATTTCCGGACCATCGTATTCCCGCAGAATCTCATGGACACGGATACGGCTTGCGCTGTCGAGAATTGGTAACTCTTGAGCCATCAGGATCGTCATCTCATTCGACAGAGGCGTATCCGTATGCGCTGCTGCCTCATGGAACGTGGAATGAGACTTCTTACTCTTCTTGAAAAGGCCGAACATGTCCATGACGTTACCCAATCCGCGCTGCCAGCTATTGTTTTCAGCATGAGTGAAACGGCTACTGCAACACCATCAACGGCCCCGTCAACGGCCCCGTCAACGGCACCGTCCATTTTGGCTGTGGTCTCTGGCACGAATCCGGTGGCTATTTGGCATGTGGTTTTGGTCGCTGACTTCGGTAGCGATCGGTTGTCTGGTGCGTGGTTGGTGGATCCCGAAGCTGACGTTGCCGCCGATACTCTTCGCGCAATCCTCACGGGTACGGCGGTGCTGCCGATATCGGTGGATCTGCTTGCCGACGGCGTCGTGAAGCAAGCCCTAACTCAACACGGTGTGCCGGTTGTGGATGCGGAAGCGACTGTTGCGGGAATTCGCAGCCACATCGCTGAGTTGAAGCAGCAGGTGAAAGACGAGAAAGCGAAGCCGGGGCGCGAGAAGTTGACCGATCCGCGGTTTCCGAAGGTGTCGGACATCGAACCAATCCCGTTCGAACATGTGGGGGAGCCAGTCGCGGGAGAAGCGTTGGCGTGGGCGCGTGGAGTGGAAAAGCTCGTGGCCGAGTGGGCTGAGGTGGAATCACAGCGTAAGCGCCGTAAATTCCTGATCGAGCCGTGGGGTAAGGACGCTCGGAATGTACCGCTGGTGTACCGGGAGCAGCCTCGAACATAGGGGGAGGTTTGGCGCTGTATTTGTCATAAAAGCGGTGGTAGGGGGTTCGAGTCGACGACGCTAGTGAACTGAGGTCAGTACCCTGGAAGTATGTCGCTGGATACCGACAATGTCATCGCCTTTCCAGGCGTGCGCGTGGCCACCGAACCTGCCACGCTTATTGTCGGTGCCACTTTGACGGAAGAGCCGGTGAGCGTACAGCGCCAGTTTGGTGTGAATGATCAACTGACGTTGGCAGAGTTCGGCCGGGACCTCCGTATTCTATTCGGCTGGCGGGGCGAAGATGCCCCGACGAAGTTCACAATTGCCGACGATGTCGTGTTGCCGATGAGCGCACTGGTCGGCGATATTTTGCAAGACCCGGGCGACCGCGTGACGTGGTATTGGGGACTGTGGCCACATGTGCTGGAAGTTCGGGAAGCATTCGCTCGCGACGAGGCAACACCAGATGCCCTGTGCATCGGTGGTTCTGGCAACGTCACTGCATTGTTCCAGGCAGGCGCTGACCCGACAGTTGACATCGCGGCAATCAATGAAGAGCTCACGGGCGAAGAGTCCATCCAAAAGACTTTGGCATCCGCACGCAGAGAGGTTGTCGATCTCATTGAACGTTCGGGTGTCTTCGAATTCGTTCCTCTGCTGCAAGCATTAGATCTGCGTCGCGAGTGTTCACTCGAAGACCCGGAATTGCTGGATGCCGCAGCTCATATGTCAGCGCTCCCAGCAGAATCGCCTGACGACGACCCGGCGGGCTTCGACGCGGCTCTCACCACATTGCTGTGCTTGTCCGCCCTGACCACGGAGGATGTTCGTCATGATGTGTCCGCACACGTCATGGATGCCATCGGTTGGGTGAGGGACGACGGGAAGCCACTCACGGGCGAAGATGTCGATGAGCTGTGCCCTGACACGTTGGCCGTATTAGAGGAGTACGGGCTATGTGGTGAGGAATCATTGGGTCCAGTCGCGAAACTCGATCTGCTGCGCGAAGCGCTTCGTGCTCGCGAGGGCATGTAAACTCCCATTTCGTGCAGGAACCAACGACACCTTCTCATCATTCCCAGGACTCACAGGCAGACGGCTTCTTTGTTGAAGAGTCTGCGAGTGCTCCATTGGCGACGAAGCCAAGGGACGAGCACAGCGCGATTGTGCAGATGGTTCGATTCCTCATCTCCGGCGTGATTGCCGCTGTCGTTGACTTTGGCTTGACGCTGATTCTGAACTATGGGCTTGGGTTGGATAGGAACACCGTCGCAAAGCCGTTGGGTTGGGTGTTCGGAACGATTACTGCCTACATGATCAACCGCAGGTGGACGTTCAAATCGGAACCATCGACGAAGCGGGCGTTGGCGGTGGCAGTGCTGTATATCCTGACGTTCATTATTCAGACGCAGTTGTACAAGTACAGCCCACTTGTATTCGAAGACATGTGGGGTTGGCCGCGATTCTGGGTTGATACTGCATCATTCGTGGTCGCCCAGGGTGTGGCAACGGTGATCAACTTTATTGTTCAGCGAACAGTTATTTTCAGAGTTAAGTAGCCGAAACTATCTGGCTCGCGGGGTTGCCTTTACTGAAAAGACCCCGGTTACCGGATAACCTGGGGCCGTGAATACAGCTGCAACGAGTACCGACGAACTGACCATCCAACGTGTTTTGTTTGCCCCTCCTGCAGAGTGGGTTAATCCTGAGCTTTACTTCAACGCCAAGGGCGCCGGCTCTGACAACGGTTCGTTGAAGTCTTCTCGTTCGAGCCTCACGATGGGTCCTCATACCGTCGTTACCACCGACACGTATTTCGGTCGTTTCCGCGCGTCGCACTGGCAGCGCTGGACCACGGTGGACGAGGTCATCATTCGTGCGCGCGTTGTGGGCGCAGCTCGTGTGCTCGCATTGACGGAAGACATCGGCGGTCACATCCGTATGGAGGACTCGTGGGCTGCTGGTGGCAGCGATGTGGACGGCAACCGAACTGCTGACGAGGACCGCTTGGTCAACGTCAACGAAGATGTCGAATTGCGGGTGCCACTGGACCGATTCGCAGACGGTGGTGCGATCTTCCTGCAGTTTGATACGCAGGAAGAAGGCGCCCGCATTAGCGATGTCCGCTTCACAGTACCGACCTCGGCGATTCGCAACGACGTTCCTACCGACCTGGTCATTTGCACCTACAACCGTCCGGTTGACTGCGCGCGAACCGTCGCAACGCTGGCGGAGGATCTGCCTGCACTGGAGCGCGTGCGCACTATTCGAGTCGTTGACCAGGGCGACAAGCACCCAGCCGATGAAGCAGATTTCGCCGCGGCGCAGGAGAAGCTCGGTGATCGACTCAATGTTGTAGCCCAGCCGAATCTCGGTGGTGCGGGTGGCTTCTCGCGCGGTATGCGAGATGCGGTTGCTGCTGGTGATTGCATGGTTCTGCTTACCGACGACGACATTCGTCCAGAACCGGAAACCACCTTGCGACTGTCGGCGCTGGCGTGCTGCGCAGAAAAGCCAATGTTGCTTGGCGCGCAGATGCTGTTCCTGTACAACCCAACGAACTTGTTCCGTACGGGTGAAACCTACAACTGGGCGAACCTCACGGTGTGCGAGAACGACCCTGTGTATGGACTGGCAGATAAGGATGTTCGTGAACATCATCAGCTGCGCCGTCTCGGAGTCGAGTACAACGCGTGGTGGACGTGTCTGATTCCGTCGCAGGTCATTAAGGAAATCGGCCTCGCGCTGCCATTGTTCTTCCAGTACGACGACATTGATTTTGGCTTCCGTGCAGCTAAGGCGGGCTACACAACGGACACCATTCCAGGTGCTGCTGTGTGGCATGCGGACTTCTATTGGAAGGACATCGAGAACCCAGCGCAGTACTTTGGCCTGCGTAATGGCCTGATCGCTGCGGCCATGCATGGAGATGTCTCAGCGAAGGACATGGCAAATGTTGTGTCGCGTCGTATTCTGACCAACCTGGTATCCATGCGCTACGGCTTGGCATGGACGCAGCTGGAAGCGGTCCGCGATATGCTGACCGGCCCATCAGTACTGGATGCTGCGTCGCAGGGCGATTTCGCAAGGATTAGCAAGGGGCGAGGTGACTTCGCAGAGACGAAGCTGCTGCCACTCGCACACATGCCAGGTGGTTTGACCCCAGTACGCCCACCGACGCGGGAAATCGCCAGCGAGAATAAGGTACTGGCCAAGCGTGTGGCCTACACCCAGATGGACAAGAAGCGTCCAGGTCCAGTGGCAATTGCGTACGAAGATGCGTTTTGGTGGCATATCTCGCAGTTCGACGAAGTGTGGGTGACCGATGCTTCCCAATCAGGCGTACATCATTTGGTGCGTGACACCGAGAAGGAAAAGCAGCTGCGCAACGAGATGATTCGCGTGACGCGCCGTCTGACCAACGAGTGGGAGACCATTCGTGAGCAGTGGCGTTCCGCTGCCGACAAGCTGGTGTCGGAGGAAAACTGGGAGCCGTTCTTCAACGCTTAAAGGGGTGCCCGTCGTAGTGGCACGTCACTAGTACGTGCCCTAGACTCGTCCGGGTGCTTTATAGAAGAATCGCGTCGCTCAGTGCCCGATGGAAATATCCGTTGTGGATTCTCGCTGCACTCATTTCCATCGGAATGATCGGCTATCGGCTGCACGAAGCCTATTCTGGGTTCAATCTTGACCTGCATGTTTTCCGCGATGCAGGAATAGCGTTTAAGAACAACGCCCCGCTGTATGGTCCAGAATTCCGGACCTTTACGTCGTTCCCGTTTATCTACCCGCCGTTTGCGGCCTTACTGTTTTACCCGTTGGCATTCACGTCGGGACCACCGATGCAGCTGATGTGGGCCGGAGCAACGCTACTATCCATCTTCCTCATCTTGGTGATGGTCGCGAAGCGATTGCAGATGACCCGACCATGGTTGGTCGCATTCCTGCTGATGGGCGTAGCAATGGCCATTGACCCGCTGCGACGCGACTTCATCTACGGACAGATCGATGTATTTCTCGCGCTTTTCGTGGTCGCTGACGTGCTCGGCTTCCTCCCCAAGAAGCTGCGTGGCCTGGGCATTGGCATTGCCGCAGGTATCAAGATCACCCCAGCAGCATTTGCGCTGTTGTTCCTGGTGCGTGGGCAGTGGGGCAACGTCGTAAAGTCCGCTGCTTGGTTCTTTGTGACGGCCCTCCTCGGCCACTTACTCCGCCCGAAGGATTCGGTGTATTTCTGGACTAAGCAAGTTCTCGATGAGGATCGCGCCGGACGGCCAACGTTCGAATCGAATCAGGCGATGTCCGGCGTTCTCAGTCGCTTCGGTCTATCCGGCGAACCGTTGGAACTGACCATCAAGGTGCTGTTTGTATTCGGCGTGATCACCGCCATTTACCTAGCGTGGAAGTTCACCCGCGACGGCAATCATGTGACTGCTCTGTTCATGGTGGGCATGGCAGCTATGATTTTTGGCCCGTATTCGGTGGGCAACCACTGGGCAATTATCACTGCTGGTGTGCCACTGCTACTGGTCGCTGAGCTCCGACCATTCCTTGCCGGTCTGGCGGTGTGGCTTGCTCACGCGATCGCGCCATACCGAATTTTCCCAGCCGACGGCTACCAAGACGTGCCCATCCACATTGCTGCGTGGGGCAGCCTCCAGGGCGAAGTGTCATTCCTGTTCTACATGCTGGTGCTATTCACCGCACTGAACGACAAATTGCCGTCCGAGTCGACGCTCCGCCCGCTGGAAGCTCCCGCAGATTCCACCTCGGTGGAACCGCTTAGGCCTGCTCCAGACGCTTCTTCTCAGCCTCAACATCAAACGTTGCCTCAGGCCACGAGAGGTTGAGGCTACGCAGAGCGTCGAGAAGCAGATGCTTGACGACGAGTCGTGCATACGGCTTGTTGTCGCTAGGAATGCAGTACCACGGTGCATCTTCGGTCGAGGTGCGCTGCATAGCAATCTCGTAGGCCTCCTGGTACTCATCCCAGTGGCCACGTTCGTCGATATCACCCGGGTTGTACTTCCAGTGCTTCTCCGGGTTTTCTAGTCTCTCGGTGAGGTTTTCCTTCTGGAACTCCTTGGAAATGTGCAGCATCACCTTGATGACCTTCACATTCCGATCAGTAAGTTCCTTCTCGAAGTCGACGATTGCACCGTAGCGACGTTCAATTTCGTCGGCAGGCGCCATGTCGTGGACACGCTGCACGAGGACGTCCTCGTAGTGTGAGCGGTCAAACACCTGGATGTATCCCGGCTCTGGAACATGGGGGCGGATACGCCACAGAAAGTCATGCTTGCGCTCTTCTTCCGTTGGCTTGCCGAAGCCGACAGAGTCAATGCCCTGCGGATCGAAGACCTCGAAGACTTTGCGGATCACTCCGCCCTTGCCGGAGGTGTCCATGCCCTGCAGTACCAGGAGGACGGCGCCGGTATTAGCCACGTCTGCGCGACCGTTGGCGAAGAGCTTTTCTTGGAGTGCGGCGAGTTCGTTGTCGTAGTCGTCGAAAAGCTTGTCGATGACCTTGTCTACATCCTTCTTCTTACTGCTGGCTTCGATGCCAGGAGTGGATGCGGGGTCGATGTCGGCCAACGAGAAACCGTCGGTGACGCGGAGCCGGTCGGTGATGTCCTCAAATGTGAACTGTGCCATAGACCAAGTTTACTGGTTTGGCTGGAACCTCTCGAAGTTTTCGTTACGACCGCGACGATGCAGCGACAGCCAGTTGGTGAAACCCTTCACGTCGCGCTTCTGCACGAGGAAGAACCACGCGAAGCGTGCGTACTCCTGTGGAAGTAGCTTGCGCATGCCCGGCTGGCTCATGAGGTAGCCACGGTTGCGGTACGTGAAATACCGCTTGAAATCGTCGCTCGGGTACTGCGTGTGCATCTTGCCACCCAGGATTGGCTTGAACTCCTCGGAGCCGGATGGGTGGAGGTAGGCCGTCGTCAAGCAGGTGCCAAACGGCAACCCGGAACGGACTAGGCGACGGTGGAACTCGACTTCGTCGCCTCGGATGAACAGGCGGTAGTCAGGAACGCCGAGGCGCTCCAGAGCCTTCGCCGCAAACAGCGCGCCGTTAAAGAGGGAAGCGATGCCCGGGAGAATCTCGTTGCTGGCATCGACGGAATCGACACCGTCTGCCAGCAATTCGCTGCGGTTGCGACGCCAGGTCACACCACGGCGCAGCGGGAATGCCAGGCGATCTGGGTTTGCGATGTCACACACAACCGGCGACACCTCCGCCAGCTGGTGGCGGTACGCCGCATCAAGCAGGGTTTCCAGAACCTCAGGACCTTCTGGGCGACCGTCGTCATCCGCACACCAAATCCAGTCCGCACCAAGCGTCAGCGCCGTCAACATGCCCAGTGCAAAACCACCGGCACCGCCCAGGTTCGTCTTGGACCCGATGTAATGAATCTCCGGAGCATTCGGGCCTGCCAGCCCCTCCACATGCGCGCGCACGGCCGGATCGTCGCCATTGTCGACCACAATCAACCATGACGGCAAGTGAGTCTGCCGGTTCACGATGTCCAGCGACCCTTTCAGCTCCTCCGGACGGTTATGCGTGACGACGACCGCCGCCGTTTTCCGACTATCCGCGAAAGGGTGAGAATTCTGTCCTGACATGTGAGTTATCTTTCCACAGCTCAGCTGTTTTCAGCGCGACGACGCTTCTCGAGAGCACGGCGAACATGATCCGCCGCTTCCTTACCTTCGTATGCTTCGACGATCTCTTCAACCGTGCCTGCCTGACGAATCTGGCCGTGGTCCACCCACAGCGCGGTGTCACACAGCTGCGCCAAAAAATCATTCGAGTGGGACGCGAACACGAGCAAACCAGCGCGTTCCACCAAGCTGACGAGCTTCTCCCGGGCCTTTGCCATAAATGCTGCGTCTACTGCGCCGATGCCTTCGTCGAGAAGCAAAATCTCCGGTTCGATGGATGTGACCACGCCGAGAGCCAAACGCACGCGCATACCGGTGGAGTAGGTGCGCAGTGGCATGTGGAGGTAGTCGCCGAGCTCCGTGAAATCGGCGATCTCATCGAGCTTGTCTTTCATTTGCTTGCGCGACTGACCGAGGAACAACCCACGAATGATGATGTTCTCCATGCCCGAAATCTCCGGGTCCATGCCGACGCCCAGATCGAACACAGGCGCCACGCGACCAACGACTTGCGACGATCCGCGCGTCGGCTCATAAATGCCCGACAGCAGGCGCAACAGGGTGGACTTACCCGCGCCATTGTGGCCGACGAGGCCGACGCGGTCGCCCTCGCGGAGATGGAGGTTGATGTCTTTCAGCGCCTCGACGACAACAACATTGGAGTCGTTGCGACCAATAGCGCCACCGGCAGCCCCCAGAAACGCCTTCTTCATAGAGCGTGACTTCGCATCAAAAATAGGGAAGTCAACGCATGCGTTGTAGGTATCAATGCTGACCATGAAAATTCCTTTGCGGTAAAGCTTCGGCTAGACCCAAGCAGTTCGGCTAGACCCAGTAGCTGACGCGCGAACGCCACTGACGCATCGCGAGCAGAGCGAGGGCCAACCCGGCGACAGTGCATGCCAACACAATCCACCAGTGGTAGGCAGCGAGTGGTTCGCCGGTCAGGGGAGCGCGGACGATTTCGAGGTAGTGGTACAGCGGATTGAGCTCCGCGATCCGAGCGCGCTCTGCGACAGCGCCACCTTGTTCCGTGAGCGTCTTGGTCGTCCAGACGATAGGCGTCATATAAAACACCAGCTGAATCAACGAGTCGAGCAGTGGCGCGACATCGCGATATCGGGTGGCAATGATGCCGAAGAACATGGTGACCCACACGCCGTTGAGCACGATGAGCATCAGCGCTGGAATGGCCAAAAGGAACTGCCATCCCAGGTTTGGCCGGAAAATCACCACCAGAATGGCCCAAATCACCATGTTGTGGGCGAAGAACAACAGTTGACGCCACACCAGGCGATAGACATGCACACTGAGGGCCGACGGCAACTGCTTGATGAGGCCTTCGTTCTCAATGAACACCATCGAGCCATCTTTAATGCAGCCCGAGATGAAGCCCCACACGATCAAGCCCACCGTCAAGTGGGGCAAGAAATATGACAGTTCCTGCTGGAACAGCAGTGAATACAGCAAACCCAAGGCCAGTGCCATCGCGCCCGTCGCAATGGTGATCCACAATGGGCCAAGAGTCGAGCGTCGGTAGCGTTGTTTGATGTCCTGCCAACCGAGCTGCAACCACAACTCGCGCTGGCCGAAACCAACGACGAGATCCTTCCAGGCGGCACCGAAGGTACGCGACTTCGAAGGAGGTGCGCTCTGCGCTGGCATGGGGTCAATCATGCGGCCAACCGCGGCCCGTATATCTTCCACCGGGTGACCTGTATGTTCTGGTGTAGTCACGCTCCTAACCTACCCGCCTGGGTGGCTAAGTCCCTACCCGCAGGTGTCCGTGGAGTGTCGAACGGGGCATACTATCCAGTACTGGCATCATTGCCTGCTGGCCCAGTTGGGGTAGCAGATTCGATGCTCTAAGTGATGACAGAAAGGGTGGTCATGGCATTTGATGTGCCCACAACGCGAGGATTCTATTCCTCGTTGTCCGACGGCTGGACGTACCTCAACGGAGGTGAACGTGCTCAGGTTCCAGAGCGCGTCCTGTCGGCAATGACCACCTCTTTCCGTGCCGCTCCCAAGTCGCTTCCCGGTGAAGCAGCATCGGGTTCTCACTCCCGGTCCTTGGAGGCCGGATCCACCGCGGCAGGCCAGTTTGAAGCGATGGCGCGCCGGGCGTTCGCAGATGTTGCGGGCGCTCCATTTAATTGTGTGGTGCTCGGTTCATCGCGCGAGATGTTGGTGCACACTTTCGTGCATTCTTTCGGTCGCCGTATGTCCATTGGTAGAAACATTGTGGTGACGCGCACGGGCGATGTCACCATGCAGTTGCCATTCCGTCGCGGTGCCGACATGTTTGGGGCCGAGCTGCGCATTGCCGAAGCGGATTTGGCTACCGGTGCTGTCCCAGAGTGGCAGTACGGAGATTTGGTCGACGAGCACACGAGCCTCGTAGTTGTGCCCGCTGCGGATCCTTTTGTGGGCACCGTTGCACCGGTCGCTGAGATCTGCCAGCAGGTTCACGAATCCAGCGATGCCTGGGTTCTTGTCGACGCTTCCGCTTACGCAGCTTCCCGCATCATTGATATGGATAAGCTCGGCGCTGACATTGTGCTTCTCGACGCCGCCGCGTGGGGTGGACCCGACGTTTCTGCCCTTGTATTCCGCGATCCCTCGATGTTCGAGCGGATGACACCGATGTGGGCGTCGCAAAGTGTGCAGGGGCCACAACGCCTGGAAATTGCGCGGGTATCGCCATCGCTGCTGGGTGGTGTGTCGGAATCGGTGCGACACCTGGCGGACCTGGATCGGTTGGCGAGAGGTACCCGTAGGCATCGGATTGTGCAGTCGATGCCGCAGGTTGAGCGCTATTTGTCGCAGCTGACGGACCGTCTCATTGATTCGCTCGAGCTGCTGCCACGTGTCCACATTATTGGTGTGAACGACAATACCGATGATGATGACCTCGACTACACCGAAGTGCAGCGCATCCCGCGTCTGAGCTTCATTGTTTACGGGGTGCCGGCGAAAACTGTCGTTCGTCGTCTAATGGACAACGGCTTGGTCACTAGCGTCGTGAACTCTGTCGATTCGCCACTGATGGCAGCGATGGGACTCGACGAGTCCGACGGTGCGGTAGCTGTGGGATTACAGCCGTTCAACACGCCTCACGACGTCGACCAGTTGGTCCGCGCCGTCGCTTCGCTGGGCTAAGACCTGCCTGGTTAGACAGGTACTGTCAGCACGATTTTTCCGGAGACCGCTCCGGAGTCCAGGAGCTCATGGGCCTTGGCTACGTCACGGATATCCATCGTGGTGTGGATGAAATCCTTAATGGAGCCGTCGGCAAGCAATGGCCACACCGTGTCTTCGGTATTGGCGACGATGTGCGCCTTGTCGTCCGCATCGCGGTAGCGGAGGCCAGTCGCGGTGATAGAGCCACGCTTGGAGAGCAGGCGACCAATGTTCAGCTCGCCCTTGACACCACCCTGCATGCCAATGATGATGAGGTGCCCATCCTGAGCCAGCGCCTTGACGTTTCGGTCGAGGTACTTGGCGCCCATGATGTCGAGGATGACGTTCGCGCCACCTTCTGCAGCGATGATCTCTTCGAAGGTGTCTTCCTTGTAGTTGATCAGGATGTCTGCGCCCAGCTCCTTGCAAGTCTCCAGCTTTTCAGCGGAACCCGCAGTAACGGCGACGCGGGCGCCGAGAGCCTTTGCCATCTGAATGGCAAACGTGCCAATGCCACCGGCACCACCATGGACGAGGAAGAGGTCACCTTCCTTGAGGCCGGCGATCATCACAACATTTGAGAACACGGTGCATGCGACTTCTGGCATCGCAGCTGCACGCTCGAAGTCGTAGCCTTCGGGCAGTGGCAGCAGCTGACCGGCTGGGACGGCAGCGTACTCGGCGAAACCGCCGCCGGAGAGCAGGCAGCACACTTCGTCGCCGACCTGCCAACCACGAACATTGCCCTTGACTTCTTCAATGACGCCAGAGCACTCCAGCCCCAAAATATCGGTGGTGCCCTTTGGGGGTGGGTAGTAGCCACGTGCCTGCAGAATGTCGGCGCGGTTCACGGCCGCCGCACGCACCTTGACGAGGACTTCACCATCCGCCAGTTCAGGGGTTGGCGCGTCGGACCATTCGAGAGAACGAGGGTCTTCCAGATCTTTTTGGATGATAGCCTTCATGCTTCCCTAGCTTAACGACGATTGGTGTCGTGTATCGCCGTTGTGCCAGTTTTTCTTAAACCCCGTTTGCTGGTTATGATGTGCAAGTCGCCTTTAGCGATGAGGAAGTGTGGCAGAGCGGCCGAATGCACTCGCCTTGAAAGCGAGCGTCCCGTGAAACGGACCGGGGGTTCAAATCCCTCCACTTCCGCAATTTATGCAGGAACGCAGCACCGATTCCTGTGTGCCCACATGAGGAAGCTGACCAGAGTGTTGGGTCTTGCCGCTAGAAGCGGGTAATGCATCATGAGGGTGCGGCTTTCGTTGGCTGCCTTGGCGATGGTACGTCCTCGTCTGGATCCGTTGTGTTGGACTGCTAGTGGGGCAGTCGCTTCGTCGACAAGCACTAGCTTCGCGCGATACTCGGGAAAGAGGCGCGGGTACTTGATGTGCTCTCGTTGCACGTCAGTAACGTACTCCCATGCGACGTAGATGCCTCCTACTGTGATGCCCTGTCGCGTGACAATCAAGCGATTCATGCGGATATTGCGGGGCAATAGCGTCAGCCACGGTGTGACAAGGCAAACGATTCCACAGGGCAAAATGAATAAGAAAGTCCGCAAAAGTGCAGCCTTTTCGGGGCCCGTGAACCCGTTAATCGGATATTCAGTGAATGCCTCGTACACCTTGTACAAAAGGACTACTCCGAGAAGTAATATCACTGCCACCGCTATAAACCATGAGAGGCCGTAGCCGATCTGCACCTCACCACTGTGCAGAAAGCGACGCTGAAGCTTCTTTAACGAATACACGCGACTTTTCCCCTTTCCTCAGTAATCAGATGCGGGGACGATGGGAAAAGTTCCTTTTTATTCGCACTTTTTATTTGCACTCTAGTTGGGGAAGTAGGTATCGTCCGCGCTCATGGAAAACGCGATTAACGAGAGTCACGTAGGCTTCTGGGCTACTGGCGAGTGGCAGCTTGAGGAGCCTCGCCCACTCGTGCGTGGCATTATCGCGCGCATCGAAAGTGACGCATCGGTCGCATTGTTCTGCCCGGTGGACGGGGTAATCAACGTGTTTTCGCAGGATGAAGTGACACTTATCGACGGCCTCCCCCGTGTATGGGATAACTCGGGAGCGCCAGCCTTTCGAAAGTAAGTTCCCACCTAAAGAAGTTCCCCTCCAGATAGTAATCCGGCTTTGGCATTATCCTGGAGTTGCGCTTGAATGGAGCGTAAGTGCTGGTTGCAAAGGGGAGTTGTCGCTATGTCGGGTAATGAGCAAAACAATGGTTTTGGCGGATATGGCAGTTATGGCGGTGGCTCGAATCCGGAGGAGACTTCTGTAGATAACAACCAGGCATGGTCCAGTGATTCTCGGTGGAATCAGGAACCGCAGAATCCTTTTCGACAGTCGCCACCCCAGCCTCAGCCAATGCCGGCTATGTCACCCATGCAACCAGAGCCACAAAAGCAGAAGCGGGATAACACGAGTCTGCTCATCGTCATCGCTGCAATTTTGGGCGTGATCGTCCTCGCGCTGGGTGGCTACCTGGGATACACAATGATGTCCGATTCCGGTTCGAACGATTCCGGGCAGTTCGCCGAAGGCGCAAACAATGCCAATAAGGGTGCGAACAGCGATAACAACGACGGCGCTGCCGAAGAGACCACCGAAGAAGCCCCAGCACGCGCCCAAAACTGGACACAGCCTGCAGGCTGGACAAAGTGTGGTGGCAGTGGCGACCCTGGAGATCTCAACCTCTACTTCGCTGGAACCAGCACCACAACCTGTGGTTTTGTGTCGAATGTGCGCGACGCGGTCGTCGACAAGTACCTCGACTCAGGTGAGCTGGAAGGCACCGTCAATGCCTACAGTCCAACAACCGGCCTGAATTACACCATGACCTGCACTGATGACGGCGATGTTGTGACGTGCACCGGCGGTCGAAACGCTGTCGTGCACATCGTTTAAACGCCCAACGCAGCCAGCAGCTGGTCAGATTCCTCGGCGGTCGTCACCGTGATGCGCACGCCTTCGCCCGCGAAGCAGCGAACCAGTACCTTCTTGTCTGCCAATGCAGCAGCGAGGTCGACGCTGGTCTGAAGGCGATCGTCGCCAAGCGCAGCGCCCAGGGAAGCCACACGCTCCTCTGGGATCCATACGAAGTTCGCCTGCGAATCCGGCACCACAATTTCTGCACCGGCAGCGACGTTAATCGCAGTGGTGACCCGCACTCGCTGCTCCTGCACGCTCGCGATACGCTCGCGCAACTCGTCGCCCGCGCGCAGCGATTCCGTCGCCGCGACCTGCGCCAACGTGTTCACCGAAAACGGAATACACACCTTATTCAGCGCCTCGATCACCCGCGTATCGCCAAACGCGTACCCCACGCGGAGCCCAGCGAGCCCGTACACCTTCGAAAACGTCCGCAGGCCAACCAGATTCGGATACTTTGCGACGATCTCCTCCGAATGCAGCATCGTGCCTCGGGTGGTGTCGTCGGCAAGCTCGATGTAAGCCTCGTCGAGTGCGACCACGATGTGTGCGGGCACCCTCGCCATGAAGGACTCGAACTCTTCGCGCGTCACCGTGGTGCCGGTCGGGTTGTTCGGGTTGCAGACGAAAATCAGGCGAGTGTGTTCGGTGATCGCATCGACCATCGCGTCGAGATCATTGCGGAACTCGCTGTTCAGCGGGATAGCAACCGGGGTGGCGCCAGTGATGCGCGTGAGGATCGGGTACGCCTCGAAACTGCGCCATGGGAAAATCACTTCATCGCCAGGGCCAGCAGTTATCTGCACAAGCTGGAGACACAGCGCTGAGGAACCACAGCCGATGGTGATGTTGTCGGCGGGGAGACCGAGATGGGAAGCAAGCTCATTGCGCAGCGCAACAGTGCCCATGTCTGGGTAGCGATTGATGCTTGTCTCCGGGGTGCTAATGGTCTGCGCGATGGCATCAGTGACCTGGGGAAGCGGCGCGTGGGCCATTTCGTTCGATGCAAGCTTGAGTGCACCAGGAACTGTCTTGCCCGGGACATAGGCCGCGATAGCGTCGAGGTCCGGGCGAATATGCGGTGCAGTGTTCTGGGCATCTGGCGAAGTCATGGAGATAACTTTAGCGCTTGCCTGTTGACCGCGATAGCAGTGGTAGCAGCTGTTTTGCCCTTTCGTCGATTGGTTATGTAAACTTCCGGGAGATGAATTGGTCTTTGTGGACTGGTTCTCGCGGAGGCGTGCCAGAGTGGCCGAATGGGGCTCCCTGCTAAGGAGTTGCTCGCGTTAGCGGGCCGGAGGTTCGAATCCTCTCGCCTCCGCCACGCGCCCGTAGCTCAACGGATAGAGCATCTGACTACGGATCAGAAGGTTAGGGGTTCGAATCCCTTCGGGCGCACCAAATAGGAAAGACCCGCACTTCGGTGCGGGTCTTTTTTGCTGGTCGGTTGATCTGGGGCGACAGTTTCGTGCACAAGCGCTGACTTGCCAGCTCTGACCTGCCTATATGCGTACATTCGCAGAAGCTAACACTGTTGGGGCTACCCCATTAAAGTGATAACTTTGAGGGGTATTTGGTGTTCGCAATAAGGTCGTCACAGGTCCTGGGAAGCAGGGTATTTTCAATGAATCGGCTGTCGGCTCGGCATCTGGCTATGGCAGGGACAGCGATCCTTGCCGGCGTGGCCTTGGCAGCTTGTGGAACAGGAAACGCTACATCCGCGCACAATGGTGGCGACTACCCAACCCGGCTCACTCTGTCGGGTGGCTATTCAGACGAGAATTACCACCCAGCTTTCGGTCACAGTGAATCCGGGGTCAGCATGGTCTATGACGGGCTGCTCCGTCCGGAACCGACCAACGGTCCAGGTAGCATCCCCAATCTGGTACCAGCACTCGCTGACACAGCGCCGAAACCCAGCGAGAATGGCAAGACGTGGACCGTCACCCTTCGCGACAATGTGACCTTTTCTGATGGCTCCGAATTCGATGCCGCCGACGTAAAAACCACCTACGATGTCGCCCGGGACGCTTCCACTGGCTCGGCAATTTCCCACCTGTATTCGGTGATTGAAGATGTCGAGGTCGTCGATAAGCAAACTGTGGCGTTCCATCTGAACCTCCCGTATGGCAATTTTCCGGCGCGACTAACACTCGGAATTGCACCATCCGAGCTGGTCGGGGAGGGGACGGTCGATAGTGGGCCGCTTGCTCAGCGCCCGGTGGGAACGGGACCGTATGTGTTGAAGGAGCACACGGGGAACGAGGCTCGGTTTACGGCCCGCGAGGATTACTGGGCCGGCACTCCCGCTATCAAGGACGTGGTTGTTGCCGTGATCGCGGATGATGCGGCGCGTGCGCAGCGTGTTGCTACCGGCGAGCTCAGTGGCGCGATCGTCGCTCCGTCGATGGCGAAGAATTACGAGAATAAGCCGGGGTTGCGGGTGGTCTCAACGCCGTCGGCTGATTGGCGCTCCATTTCGCTGCCGGACACGCCATTTTTGCGAGCTCCGGAGGTGCGTCGTGCGCTGAATCTTGCGGTGGATCGTGACGCAATGGTCGCAGGCCCGATGGCTGGGCACGGCACACCGATTGGGCAGCCCATCTCGGAGTTCTATGGCGACGCGCACAATCCGGACGCAGTGTTTGCGCACGATGTTGCTCAGGCTGAAAAGCTTCTCGACGACGCCGGCTGGCACAAAGGCCCCGATGGGGTCCGTGCGAAGGACGGGGTAAAGGCCGAGATTCCACTGCTGTATGTGGGGGATGACACGATGCGTCGCGATATGGCCGTGGAATTCGCAGCTCAAATGGAGAAAACCGGTGTGAAGTTCACACCTCAGGCATCCAATTGGGATGAGATCACGCCACAGATGGACAAGGTCGCGGTCGTGTTAGCGGGCGGTACGTCTCCGTACGATGTGGATTTGTTGGTCTACGACTTGTTGCATTCTCGTCAGAAAGACACGTCAGAGTACGACAACCCTGGCGATCACGGTTCACCGGAACTAGATGCAGCGTTGGACAAGGCTCGTGCTGCACAAGATCCGCAAGAGCGTGCGCAGGCCTACCGAGACGTTCAAGAGCTGTACCTGGACAACCCATCGTCGGTGTTCCTTGCCTACGCTGATCATGTGTATCTCGAACAGGAAAACACGTGGGACCAAGGCTCAGCGGTGCTGGAGCCTCATCTGCATAGCGCCACCTGGGGCCCGTGGTGGAACCTTGGGCAGTGGAAGCAGTAGCGCGTGAAAGCGGCCCTTCGCGATCGCGATAACCTGCGCGGCCTCGCGCCCATGATCGCGTGGCGACTCGTCGCCATTGCCCTCATCAGCATCGTGGTGTCATTTGTCATCTTTGCACTGGCAGCATTGTCGCCGTTTAACCCGTTACAGAGTTACGCAGGTGCACACACGACTGCCATGTCTACTGCCGAGCGTGACAGCCTAGAAGCTGCTCTTGGACTCGATAAGGCGTGGTATCAGCACTGGTGGGACTGGTGCGCAGGTGTGTTGACTGGCGACCTCGGCTACTCCCGTTCCTATACCCGTCCGGTTGCGCAGGTACTAGCCGAGCGTTTGCCGTGGACCCTGCTGCTGTCTGCCACCGGCATTGCAATCACTGTTGTTCTAGCGATCGCCCTTGGTGTGTTTGCGGGACGACGACCGGGCGGGGTCGTCGATAAGTTGTGCATCGGGCTGTCGGTATTCCTAAGTGCGACTCCATCGTTTGTGTATTCACTCGCCGTGCTCATGGTTTTTGCAGTGATTATGCAGGTCATTCCTGCGGGTGGTGCTGCGCCGATTGGATATGACCCAACGATGTCTACGATCGGGCCGTACCTGATAGGGCCTGCAGTTGTGTTGGCGCTTACCCAATTGCCGTGGCCGTTGTTGGCGGTTCGTCAAGCGACGGCGGAGGCGACGCAGTCGCCGGCAGTGGAAGCGGCCTATGCGCGTGGCTTGTCGTCTCGCCGGGTATTGGCTTTGCACATTATGCCGAGGTCCCTGATGCCGTTAGTGACTCTTATTGGTGGCCGGCTGTCGGAGCTTGTCGTCGGCACGGTGATTGTAGAAGCTGTTTTCGCCTGGCCCGGTATCGCCGAAGCGACCATCGAAGCTGCGCGTACCGTTGACTTTCCATTACTTGCCGTCACCACGGTGCTGACAACTGTACTGGTCATGGTCGGTTCACTCCTCGCCGATGTCGCGTATAAGTTCGTGGATCCGAGGGTGACCGATGTCTGATTCCACCCGAGCCCCGTCCTCCCGCCAAGAACTGCGTTGGTGGCGGTTTGTCCCGTTGCTTGCCGTGGTCACATTTGCACTGTTGGTGCCCCTGGTGTGGCCAGCTCCGACGGCAGACTTCTCGCGCGCCCTACACGCTCCGAGCAGGGAATTCATCGCTGGAACCGACCACTACGGCTTCGATTTGTGGACTCGCACGGCCCTCGGCCTGCGTGTTTCCCTTCTCATTGGAGTGGTATCAGCGCTGGCTGCAACAGCAATCGGGCTCCTTGTCGGACTTCTCGCCGCGACATTTGGCGGCACAGTCGATCGCACTTTGATGCGTCTCACCGATGCCGTCAATTCCATCCCGCACCTCATTCTCTCCGTCGTCATCGTCGCGCTTTTTCGTGGCTCGATCACCGCGCTAATCATCTCTATCGCCATCACGCACTGGACTCAGGTTGCCCGCGTCATCCGTTCGACAGTACTGACTGCACGCGAGTCTGAATACGTCGCTGCATCGTATGGTGCGGGTGCTTCACGACGATGGGTCCTAACCAATCACCTCCTCCCATCCGCGATGGGACAGGCGGTTATTGCCGTTCTTATGCTGGTACCTCATGCGGTGTGGCATGAGTCAGCACTGTCTTTCCTGGGTTTGGGTCTGCAACCGGTTTTCCCTTCGTTGGGCACGTTGCTGGATCAGGCTCGCGCGGACATCATGCTCGGTGCTTGGTGGGTGCTGGTCGTGCCGGGAATCGCACTTCTAGCTGCGTCGTTGTCTTTGGTGGCGGTAGTGCCGAAGGAGGTACTACTAGGTAGTTCGCGCCCCGACATGCCGGCACCGAGAGCCAGCGCCGACCTTCCCACAGTCTCATTTACTGACCGCGATTCTGGCGTCACTAATCTGTCGATCACCATTACGTCCGACAAGCACCGCACCATTCCTGCCGTCGTCAATGCGACACTCAACATCACTCCCGGCACTGTCCACGGTCTCATCGGTGGCTCCGGCTCCGGTAAGTCCACACTGGGTCGGGCGTTGTGTGGTCTGGTACCACCGCAGGCCAAGGTCAGTGGCGACATTATCGTCGCAGGCCAGCGAAACCCCGCTGCACGATCTGCCGCTCTCATCCCCCAGGCTCCGGCGTTGTCCTTCACTCCGGTACGTCGCCTAGGTCCGCAGCTTGCCGAGATTCTCCGAGCTGCAGGGCGGAGCGCGACGGACGGGGACGTCGTAAAGCTATTGGAACAGGTGCGCCTGGAGCCAAGTGCGGCGACGATGTTCCCGCACCAGCTTTCCGGCGGGATGGCGCAGCGAGCGGCGATTGCTGCGGCACTGGCAACTGGGCGCACGACGCTAGTTGCGGACGAGCCGACATCTGCGCTGGATCCGCAGCTCACCAGGGAAATCCTGGGTCTGCTCCGCGAGCTAGCCGACGACGGATACGCCGTGCTTCTCATCACTCATGATGTCGAAGATGTGCGAGAGGCAGGTGTGTGCGATGAGCTGAGCGTCATGAGGCAGGGGCACATCCTGGAACATGGTCCCGCTGGGGATGTACTGCATCACCCTCAGGCGCCATACACACAGGCGTTGCTGGCTGCGCTGCCGAGCGGTGGCATGCGCATCACAGATGGATTCGAGAGGGGATAAACATGGGACTGCGTGCTCGCAATATTGCCCACTCGTTTGCTGGTCGAGAGGTGCTCCGCGACATCATGCTGCGCGTCGCGCCGGGCGAAATCGTCGGTCTCGTAGGCCCGTCGGGTTCGGGCAAGACCACTCTTGGGCGCATTCTCACTGGTCGAATCACGCCTCGCGCCGGTGCGGTGACGGTGGACGGTGTGGCTTTGGGGGAGGCTCGTCGTGATGTAGCTTTTATCGGCCAATCGCCCCGCGAAGCGTGCAATCCGCGCTGGACTTTGCGACGAATCATCGCCGAGCCGGCGCTCATCGCATCGGATCAAGGGCGAGTGCAGTCGGAAGCACAGTCGGCAGCGGAATCAGTCCTGTTGACGGAAGATCTGCTCGATCGGGTGCCGAGTGACGTCTCAGACGGTCAATTGCAGCGGGCCGTGATCGCGAGAGCGTTAGTGCAGAAGCCGAAGTACCTTGTGTGCGACGAGCCAACGTCGATGTTGGATCCCATCACGACAGCGGCAGTCATCAGAGCATTGCGCACCGAGGCGGGGGTTCTTTTCATTTCGCATGACCGGCGATTGCTGGCAGCCGTAGCGGACCGGGTGTTCGAGTTGCGGGATGGCGAGTTGCTTTTAGGTAACTGACCAGGGGATTTGTTGGTTCTAGCAGGTTGAGTGTAGAGTTCTATTTCGTTGCAAGGGCGAGAGCCCAGTACAACATGCGCCCGTAGCTCAACGGATAGAGCATCTGACTACGGATCAGAAGGTTAGGGGTTCGAATCCCTTCGGGCGCACCACATGAAAAAGACCCGCACTTCGGTGCGGGTCTTTTTGTATTGGTTGGCTGGGCTGTCTGCGCGCAGTGCGCGCTCAGCCGACGGACAATTACAGCTTGCCCGCGATTAAGTCGTCGAGAGGCTCAGCGGACAGCAGGTAAGGGGCGACCTCGAAGACGGTGCGTGCACCAACTTCGCCAGCTTCCTTCATGCGGTATGCAGCACGACCATATGCGACCTGCACAGCAGCAGTGAAGTCCGGGTTGCGCTCCAGGGTCAGGCCGAATTCGATGACGTGGCCGGAGGTACCAGCATTGCCACGAGTGATGACCTGGCCGCCGTGTGGCATGCCCTGGTGGTCACGGTCGAACTCCTCTTCCGAGATGAAGTCGACGACCGTTTCGTAAGGTGCGAAGTAGTCAGGCATGTTCACGATGGTTTCGCGGATGGAGTCTTCCATCGCTGGATCCTCGGCAACCACGTAGCAGTGACGCAGGTGGCACTCGTTGCCCTTTAGATCTGCGCCCTCGCCTCGCTTGACGGCTTCCATTGCCTCCGGGTTTGGCTTCGTGTACTGAACGCCCTTCTTGACTCCCGGCACGCGACGTACCGCATCCGAGTGGCCCTGCGACAAACCTGGTCCCCAGAAGGTCATCTGATCTGCACCTGGCAGCACAGCGGTGCCAAGTACACGGTTGAGGGAGAAGAATCCTGGATCCCAACCGGTCGAGATCATGGCCAGGTTGCCACCCTCGCGCGCTGCAGCGTCCATTGCTGCGCGATGGGCTGGGATTTCGTGGTGATTATCGTAGGTATCAACTGTGGTGTAGTGCTTCGCCAGTTCCGGCGCCTGCTCTGGCACGTCAGTTGCGGAGCCCAGGCATACAAAGAGAATGTCTACTTCTTCCTTGTACTTCTCGACGTCCGCGGCTGACAATACACGCGCATCGGTATCGAGTGAGTCGCGGCGGGAAAAGATGCCTACGAGCTCCATGTCCGGCTGGTCTGCGATGACCTTCTCGACGCTCTTGCCGAGGTTGCCGTATCCGATAATTGCGGAACGAATCATAAAGAAGAGTCCTTTCTCTCGGTTCTTTTTCTACTGCCTAGAACCGTTGAATATCAATAGTGCAGCACCAAATAGGTCGGTTTAGCGCTATGTATTTTCAAACACATCAATGCGCCCGCCGATGCTCTCTGCGTGACGGAGCTGGTCAAGCCAGTTGTCGTCGTTAAGCGAAACTCTAATGACTGGGCGCATTCCGGAGCGTGCTTCGAAGCGAGTGCGGGCATCAAAGCCGGCCTGCGACAGTCGCGTGGCAGTGCCGTCTGTGGTGAGTTCAGTTCGAGCATCGGTCAGCAGCTCGATGACTTCGTCGAGTGCGCCGAGTACCGGCTCGACATTGTTGTCACACCACGACAGCACCATGTCAGGCTCAGCCGCCGCTACCCGCGTGCCGTCGCGGAATGATCCCGCGGCCAGCGACATCGGCAGTTGACCTCCCGCATCTCCAGTCACCGCTACTGCGTATGCCACGAGGTGTGGCATGTGTGAGATCTTTGCGACGGCCCGATCATGCGCAAGCGACCGCGCAGGCACAATTTCGCTGCCGAGCCGAGTGCCGAGGGACACCACGTCGCGGAACGTCTGCAGCCATGACTCGGGAAGCTCAGCGTCGATGTCATCTTCTGCCATTTCTTCGGCGAGATCGTAGGTGATAACCCAGGGGGCGCCGTAGAAAAGACCAGTCACAGTCGCATCCCAGCCGGACTTCGCGCTGCCAGCCATGGGATGAGCGCCGACATAGCGGTATTGCATGTTGTGTTCGCGGACGGCATCGAGGACCGCAGTCTTGACGCTGACCACATCAGTAATGCCACAATCCGGCGCGTGCTCCGCGATAGCGTCGAGCATTCGACCGACGACGGTCATCGGCGTACCAATGACGATCAGCGCCTTTTCGTCCTGGGCGCGCTGCAATGTGGCATCCAAATCAGCGGAAGCATCGTAGCCTTCGGACACTGCGGCATCGACAGTTTCCGACGAGCGATTCCAGCCGAATGCCGGGTGACCCGCGTCTTTAAGATCGCGCAGCATCGACCCACCAATGAGCCCGAGACCTAAGATGCAAATAGGGGTGGAGGTAAGTTGCGTAGTCACAGTGACAAGTGTGTCACATGCCGACTACCGTTGGGGGCTATGAGCACCAGCTATTCCGGGTCGAATGACCCCAACGATGATCGTTCTTTTGCCGTCGCGCTCATCCTCGGCGATGACGGTTGGGCGGTCCGCGACTTGGGCGACGATGCCCTGGATTCTCTGGCGGATGCTGTTTCTGCTTTGCGACGACTCCGCAGCGAGCATGCTTCCTTCGGCATGTTGAATATCGACGATGACTACTTCATTCTTGTTCGTCCCGTCCCCGGAGCATCGCGTGTGTTGCTGTCGGACGCGACGGCGGCGGTGACTGATGACATTGCTGCAGATGTTTTCGATGAGTTGGACGAGGACATTCCAGACATTGATGAAGATGATCTGGACGATGTGGACTCGTGGGCCGAAGGTGACTTGGAAATCCTCGCTGACTTGGGAGTTCCCGAGGACGTGCTGTCAGTTATCTGTGACGATCAGTCTCTGTGGGCCTCCGAGCAGCTGTACTCGATCGCTGAGGAACTTGGCTGCGCGGACCAGTTGGCCGAGGTGACAGGTATGGATGACTACTGATCCGACGGCAGAGACAGTCCTGCCACGGCCACTCGCCGATATCCGCGATGAAGAGTGGATGCGCCTCGCCATCGACGTAGCTAACCGCACGCCAGCTGGTGATGTTCCGGTCGGAGCAATCGTTGTTGGTCCTGATGGGGAGATTATTGCTGAGGCAACGAATCGTCGTGAAGCAGATGCCGACCCGATGGCGCACGCAGAAGTTCTCGCGTTGCAGAGGGCGGCGAAAGTACTCGGCGACGGGTGGCGACTCGAAGACTGCACGTTAGTGGTGACGCTTGAACCGTGCGTGATGTGCGCTGGCGCAGCCGTGATGTCGCGGGTCGGGCGAGTGGTGTTTGGCGCATGGTCGGCGAAGACGGGCGCGTGTGGGTCGCTCGTGGATGTGATTCGCGAACCAGCGCATGTATTTGCTCCGCAAGTGCGCGGGGGAGTGCTTGCCGATGAATGTGCCGGATTGCTTCCCGCCTTCTTCCGAGGCAAACGGTAGGTATTAGCAGTCACCGCTTGGTTACGGTCTGATGAAAGTCGTTTAACAACTCGTGCTTTTTGTGGATTGTGTGGGGTCGATGCGTTTACCGTGGATAGCACCACTACGAAAGCCATGGAAGGTGATCGACAATGAGTAATTTCGGTAATAAGGCAGAAGAGTTCGCTGGTAAGGCGAAGGAACAGACTGGCGCAGCTACTGGCAACAAGAACCTCGAGAACGAGGGCAAGGGCGACCAGGCCAAGGCTGATATGAAGCAGGGTGTCGAAGACGCAAAGGACAAGGCAACCGAGACCCTGGGCAAGTTCAGCGACAAGTAGTTCCTGACCTGCTGATTTGTTAGTTAGTACATAGCTTCGGTAACGTTTCTCGGCGGTGGCGTGTCCGAGCGGCCGAAGGTGAAGCACTCGAAATGCTTTGTGCGGTAACCCCGTACCGAGGGTTCAAATCCCTCCGCCACCGCCATTAACCTCTCATTCGCATTCGTGCGGGTGGGAGGTTTTTTGTATGCGTAGACTAATCACACTAGTCACAATATTCACATTGGGTAGCCCGTGTTACTGTTGGAATGTTTAGTATGCGAAAAATCGCGGGATTGTAATCGCTTGAAGGGAATTCCAGAAGATGGCTAAGGCCCTGTTCAACCTTGGCAGGTGGTCCTACCTGCATAAATGGACGGTGATCGTAGCGTGGGTTCTTATTGTTGCTGGCATTGGTGGCTCGGCCGCCACGCTGCAAAAGGGCTTCATGGATCAGTTCTCCATTCCTGGCATGCCGTCAGCGATTGCGTCGAAAATGATCGAGAAGAAGTTCCCCGACGAGCCAAACCCCATTCGTCAGCAAATGGTTTATGTGGTGTTCGAGGCTCCGGAGGGGCAGAAGCTTGAAGAGCCACAGAATATGGAGGCGATGGATGCCGTCGTCTCCTCCATTAAAGAGGACGTCGGCCAGAAAGATGATGTTCTCCAGCTCGTGAATCCGGTGACCCTCAACAAGGGTCTCCAGGAGAAAGTCATTGAAGCAGGTACGAGTTCCGGCTTGCCAGAGGACGTCGCAAAGCAAGACGCTTACGCTCTGAGAACGCTTTCCGACGACGGTCGCTACGGCATCTCAACGTTTACTTTCGATGTGTTGGTGCCGGCAGATATTGAGCCGGAAAATCATGCTGCCCTCGAAGCAGCGATGCAAAAGGGCCGCGATGCCGGTCTGAAGGTCGAAGCGATGGGTCCGGGCATGCAGGCTCCGGTGGCGGTGCAGGCGACGTCTGAGGTTATCGGCCTGTCGGTGGCGTTTATTGTTCTGATTATTACATTCGGTTCGATCGCTGCCGCTGGTTTGCCGTTGTTGACGGCTGTAGTGGGCATCATCATTGGTTCGCTCGCAGTGGTCTTGTCGACGCGGTTCACCGATGTCAACTCCATTACTCCGGTGCTTGCCGTCATGATTGGCCTGGCCGTGGGCATCGACTACGCGCTATTTATTCTGTCGCGCTATAGAGCCGAACGAGCGCGAGGTATGACCAGGGCTGATGCCGTGGGCATGGCGACGGGCACGGCTGGTTCGTCAGTTGTGTTCGCTGGTCTGACGGTAATTGTGGCGCTGGCGGCGCTGGTTATTGCGAAAATTCCATTCCTGTCGTTGATGGGTATTTCTGCGGCGTTCACTGTGTTCGTGGCAGTGCTGGTGTCGCTGACGCTGCTGCCTGCATTGATGGCGTTGTTTGGCGACAAGATTTTCGCTCTCAAAGTGCCTGGCATCGCGGGTAATCCATTCAAGGGTGGTCGTCGTCCGCTGTTTGCTGGCAAGACGATGGGGCGTCGTTGGGTTGAGCTGATTCACAAGGTTCCTGGACTGTTCTTGGTCGGGTCGGTTGGCTTGTTGTTGGCTTTGGCTGTGCCCGCAATGAATCTGTCATTGGCGTTGCCATCGGACTCGACGGCTGAGTTTGATTCGACGAACCGCAAGGCCATCACTATGGCCGAGGAGGGCTTCGGGCCTGGTCGAAATTCGCAGCTGATTATTGTCGCAGATGCCGACAACGTGAATCCGGAAGCCCCGGCTCTTCAGCCACTGATCGACACGATCATGGCGGCGGATCCGCAGATGCCGAAGGAAGATGCTGCACGGAAGGCGTCGTATAGCTACGCGTTGGATCAGCTGAAGGCAAATGTCGGTGTGGAGCATGTGCAGCTCGTCGGCATGAATAAGGACGGCACGGGGGTGAAGATGGTGATGACACCATCGTCCGGCCCCCTCGATCCCGCGACGAAGCAGCTGATGAACGCCGTGCGTGCGCAGCAGAATCAGCTGAAGTCGAGCACCGGTCTGGAGACGGGCGTGACCGGTCTGGTGCCGATTGAAATCGACATTACGGACCGCCTCGGTCAGGCCATGCCGATCTATTTGTCGGTAGTGGTTGGTCTGGCGATCGTACTGTTGCTGCTCGTTTTCCGATCCTTCATGGTGCCGTTGACTGCTGGACTGGGCTTCTTGCTGTCGGTGGCTGCGGCGTTCGGCGTGACGGTGCTGGTGTTCCAGGAAGGCCTGTGGGGAATGGTGGCGACTCCGGGTCCACTGGTGTCGTTCATCCCAATCTTCATGATTGGCGTGACGTTCGGCCTCGCCATGGACTACCAGGTATTCCTCGTGTCGCGTATGCGCGAGCACTTTACGCACAACAAGGGCAAGCCAACTCCGGGTTCGCGCTACACCGCGGTCGAAGAGTCGGTTGTCGAGGGATTCTCACTGGGCGCGCGCGTGGTGACGGCCGCCGCGATCATCATGATCTCCGTCTTCATTGCGTTCATCGGTCAGCCCTTGGCGTTCGTGAAGGTCTTCGGTTTTGCACTGGGTGCGGCTGTGCTTTTCGACGCTTTCGTCGTCCGCATGACCCTCATCCCTGCGTCGATGTTCTTGCTTGGCCGTTCCGTCTGGTGGTTGCCAAAGTGGTTTGACCGCATCTTGCCGACGGTCGATGTCGAAGGTGCTGCCCTCGAGGGGCGTATCGACGAACTCGTTAAGGCTGGGCGCGCCGAACAGGAACGCGAGGCTGCGGGTGCTGGTGCCGGCGGTGCGGCGATTGGTACTGCTCGGAAGATGAAGAAGCCGAAGAAGCAAAAGCTGTCGAAGCGGGAGAAGAAGGCTCAGGAGCAGATTGGCGTCGATGAGCTGATTGCTTCGAAGACCGGCGCTCCGCTTCCAGAACCTGAAGTAAACGCGACTGGTGTCGCGGGTGCTGGCGGCATTGCCGCGTTGCTGGCGAAGAAGAAGGCTGACGCGGAAAAGGCTGTCGAGCCAGAAGAGCCAGAGGCAGAAGAGCCGGTGAAGCTTGATGCTGCGGCATATGCATCCGGCAAACTGCCTAAGGGCATGAAGAAGCGTTCTTCGCTGGTGTCCGGTGTAGCCGGTGCGTCGGGAACGATTTCGAAGCCACAAGATCCACCACGCAAGCGAATTTCCGTTGCTGAGCTGGCTCGTCGTGAAGGCACTGAGTTGAAGGGTCCGCGACGTCGTCGGGCCGTGTGGGATCCAAGCGACGACGCGGAATAAGCTTCACTGAGTTTTACCAACTATCGAAGGGACGAGATGTCTGCAGGGTTTGACGTCGTAAAGCAGATCGAGGGTGCGCGAGGGCGTGCGGGTGTTATCACGACTCCGCATGGTGAGGTGCAGACCCCGGCGTTCATTCCTGTGGGTACGAAGGCGACGGTAAAGACGCTGACGCCGGAGCAGATTCGTGGCACGCGCGCGCAGGCGATTCTGTCGAATGCGTATCACTTGTATTTGCAGCCCGGCGATGAAATTGTCGACGCCGCCGGTGGTCTGACCGCATTCTCGAATTGGCGCGGGCCGACGTATACCGATTCGGGTGGCTTCCAGGTCATGAGCTTGGGAGCTGGTTTCAAGAAGACCCTCGCCATGGACGTGACCGGCCTGCAGAACGATGACGTTGTCGCGCCGGGCAAGGAGCGCAATGCGTTCGTTGATGAAGATGGCGTGAATTTTCGTTCTTTCATTGATGGCTCGATGCACCGGTTCACTCCCGAAGTGTCGATGCGCATTCAGCACAATCTGGGCGCCGACATCATGTTCGCGTTCGATGAGCTCACCACTCTGATGAACACTCGTTCCTACCAGGAGTCGTCGGTCGAGCGTACGCATCGTTGGGCTCGTCGCTGCTTGGAGGCTCATAATGCGCTGACCGAGGAGCGCAACCAGGTTCCCGGTTTTGTTCCGAATGCTTCCATGTGGGTGTCGCGGGAGCGTTACGACGACTTCGTCGCCAAGGCCTCCTACTTGGGCGCGGGGGAGAAGCCGCTGCAGCAGCTGTTCGGTGTGGTGCAGGGCGCTCAGTATGAGGATTTGCGTAGGCAGGCGGCGCGCGGTTTGGTGTCGCTGTCTGAGGAGTTCGAGACTGAGGGCAAGCTTGGTTTTCATGGTTATGGCATTGGTGGTGCCATTGAGAAGCAGCGCTTGGGTGAGATTTGTGGTTGGGTGACGGACGAGTTGCCGGAGGATCGCCCTCGCCACATGCTGGGCATTTCCGAGCCTGACGATATTTTCGCTGCCGTGGAAAATGGTGCGGACACGTTTGACTGTGTGGCGCCGACCCGTCTTGCTCGCCGTGGTGGCGTGTACACGCTTGATGGGCGTATGACTTTGACGAATGCTCGTTTCAAGACGGATTTCCGCCCGATCGACGCTGAGGTCGCGTCGTACACAACGCTGAATTTCTCGCGTGCGTATTTGCACCATTTGCTGAAGGCGAAGGAGTACCTGGCGGGCACGTTGTGCACGATTCACAACGTGTACTTCATGGTGTCGCTGGTGGACAACATTCGTCAGTCGATTATGGAAGACCGCTTCCACGAGTACCGAGATGAATTCCTCGGTCGCTATTACGCCAATGGTGGGCGAGCTACGGCGGAGAAGTAGCTGGTTGGGGCGCTGCGTCGGAGAACTCGGAGATTATCCATTCGACGAATCTTCGGCGGATTGTCGCGGTCTTTCTAGTGGCTCGCTGGTCGAAGGTTTGCCTCCCGATGCCCGCGAGCGGACCTGATGGGATGCTTCGGGCGGTGATTCCGTCATGTGATGCCCACGTTTCTGTGTGATCCGCGTGGCTGGTGACATCCCATAACTTGTGGGTCTTCAGATTGTGGTGCTTTCTGCAGAGGCAGTGCAGATTGCCTGTGTCAGTCGGGCCACCTTTGGCAGGATCGTCGTGGTTGTATGGCGCGATATGGTCTATGTCGCACTGTTGAGCAGGTACGTCGCATCCTGGAAACCTGCAGGTGCCATCACGGCCACGCACCCGTGCTAGCTGCGCGGCTGTTGGGCTGTATGACTGTGCACAACTGTCTCCGGACAGTCGGATATGAGTTGCGCGGTCAATCCATTCCTGCGTCGCGACATCGTTGAGCCAACCAGCGCCATCTAGGTAAGCAGGCCCACCGTTTTCGTGTCGGTACACGTTGATAACGACTTGAGCATCGACATTTCCGCGAACGATATGCATTAACGCGTCTGGGATCGTGCATTCACGGCCTTGGGCAATCTCCTGAGCTTTTACGACTTTGATTGCGGCGAAAAGCTCTGTCGCGCGGTCGCGTTCTAGGAGACCGCTAAGGAAACAATGCTGGCCATCTCCAGCATCTTCGCATGTCAGTGCCTCGGACGAAGGCGGCGGAACGGTGGTGCCATCGTTGCGTGCGCGATTGTCGTACTCAACGACGATGTCTCCGACTTTTCGAGCGAGAGTGCGAGGACCGATGAAACCTTGTTGATGACGACGAGGCTTGAGTAGATCGAGAATATGGCGTTCGATTCCAGGCATTTGGCCGTCCTCGATAGCGGCTGTGCCATTCGCAATAATGGACAAATAGCGCAGCGGAACGGCCTCAGAAGATTCCGCAAAGGCGGCCAGCTTTGGCATGCGGTTGAGCATCAACCCGACGTCGCAAAGCATGAGGCACTGACCGCGACTTAGACCCAGTCGAACCGAAAGCCGCGCTGCGTGATTCTCGACATCCGCGTGCAGCGCAGGTGTGCATGCGAGTGCAAGCTTGAAATCAGCGATGTTGGCAGCACGCGAAAGTGCAGATAGTGGATCGTCCGGGCGTTGATGTGACCAAGACGGTGAATCGTCGTAGCCGGTTGAGTTGAGCGGTGACATGGTTACTTCCCCCTAGAAACCAATGCATCCTTACACGTTTTATCGTACATGCTTTCGATAAGGTATGCAAATGTTTGTTCGAAACAGATGTGTCCACAGCCTTATGCGTCTGCACCCAGTGAACCGCAAACCCCCGCCCGCGATACCCAAAAGGTAGCCCCGGCGCTACTGTCACATCGCGAGCGCTGCTTTAACGTTGGATACATGATCACAGTTGACCGGCTGACGAAGAAGTACGGCGCCAAAACTGCCGTCGAGGACCTGAGTTTCACCGTTCCCGATGGCCTGGTGACCGGCTTCCTCGGGCCCAACGGTTCCGGCAAATCCACGACGATGCGCTGCATGCTGGGGTTGGACGCTCCGACCTCGGGGCAGGTGCTCTTTTCTGGAAGCTTTACGACGGGCACCTACGCCAAGCAGCCGTTTGCTGCGCTGCCTCACAAGATGAACGTCGCCGGGGCGATTTTGGATGCAAGCTGGTTTGCGCCGTCGAGAAGCGGTCGTAACCATCTGCGCGCGATCGCCCGGGGTGCCGGGATTTCCGACGCGCGAGTGGAGGAATGCCTGGATCTGGTCGGCATGACAGATGCCGGGAAGTACAAGGTCGGCGGGTATTCGTTGGGGATGAAGCAACGTCTGGGCGTTGCGACGGCACTGCTCGGGCGTCCTCAGCACCTCATTTTCGACGAACCCATTAACGGTCTTGATCCCGAGGGGGTGACGTGGATGCGTGACACGATTCGTCGGCAAGCTGCGGAGGGGCGCAGCGTGCTGGTGTCGTCACATCTGCTGTCGGAGATGCAGCTGACAGCGGACCGGGTCGTGGTGATTGGTCGCGGAAAATTGATCGGCGAGTACAGCATGGATGAGTTCCTAGCTGGGGGAATGGCCGTGGAGGTCGAAACTCCTCAGGTAGAAGAGTTTGCAGAGCTGGTTCGAGCGCTCGGCATGGGTATCCAAGAAGCAGCCACGCAGCCCACAAATGACTCGGCAAATACCTTCAGAGTTCCGGTGCCAACCGATGTCAATGAGGCTGAAATCCGTCGTCGTATCGCAGAAACCGCGATGGAACGAGGAATTGTGCTCACGCGGCTGACCACGAAGCGCGACAACTTAGAGCAGCGATTCCTCGCTGCAACGGCGGAGGCGCAGGAGTACTCGACAACAGCGATCGATACCACCATCGACACGGCAATCACCAAGGAGAACGGAAAGTACCATGCCTAGTCTTGTCAATGCGTTGAAGGCGGAGTCGACGAAGATGGTGAGCCTGCGTAGCACGTGGGTGTGGATGATCTTGCTGACCGGTTCTCTGTACGGTCCGCTGATTCTCGTTGGCCTGCTGGGCAAGAGTGGCACCCAAGTGGATTGGGAAATGCTTCTCGTCGGAGCGATGATTTTCTCGCTGATGGCGGTATCGTATGCGGGCTCGTCGATCGCCGCCGAATATTCGGAGAAGATGTACGCGCACGCCTTTCTTAGCCAAGACCGCAGGTCGTACTGGCTGATCGCACGCAGTTTATTGATTATTGTGTTCATCGCAATCAATGCGATCGTCGGTGGCTTTTTGGCCTGGGTAGTGGTCGCGGTGCTGCCGAAGCCGGAGTTCGTTGGTGGCGATATCACCCAAGTGTGGGCGCTGTCGATGATGACCTTGATGTTCTCCATCATTGCCATGTGGTGCGCGGTGTTGACGCGTAGTCGCGTTGTTGCAGTCGCGGTGCCATTGGTCTGGATGATTGTGGTGGAACAACTACTGTCCGCTGCAGCCGGGTCCGATATCGGACGCATGTTTTGGCTGGTGGGGCCAGGCACCCGCACTACTCAGATTGCTGGTGTGCTGGGTGGCCATGGCAACGACATGGAAGTTGGTTGGCACGCCATGCAGATCCAACCATTGTGGTTCAACGTGGCCGTAGTGCTGGCCTGGATTGGTGTCGCAATCGCGACGAGTTTCTTGGTGAATGCTCGCCGCGACGTGCGCTAACGACGTGCGCTAGTTCTATGCGTAATATCCTTCGCGACGCTTAACCCAGCCAATAACCTGGTACGTCACGGGCATCATCAATACCTCGACCGCTGTCTTCCAGAGGAAACCAACGATCACGTAGTTCACGAACGTGCCCCACGAGTCGATGCCAATCGCCGTCGCAGCGATGGAGCAGAAGATTACGGTATCTACAAGTTCACCAACGATTGTCGAGCCAAGCAGTCGAGCCCATAGCGCGCGCTCACCAGTCTTGCGTTTGATGGCCGTCAGCGACCAGGCATTCAACAGCTGGCCCACCACATAACCGGCCAGACCAGCCAAAACTAGCTGTGGCACCGTACCCAGTACGGCCTCAAATGCGGCCTGATTCTCGTAGAATTCTGCAGCCGGCAGCTTAATGGCGATGAAGAAGCACAGCATCGCAAACGCGAGCACCGCGAAACCGGTCCATACAGCGCGTTGCGTTGCTTTGTATCCGTAGCATTCGGACAGTACGTCACCGATGACGTAGCTCAGCGGAAAGAGGAAAAATGCACCGTCTGTAACCAGGCTGCCAATCTCGACGCCCTTGGTCGCGGTGATATTCGAAACAATCAATACGCCGATGAAGATTGCAATGAATGTTGGGTACATCGTGCGTTGCACGTGAATGTGGCGCACGCTTGACGACGTCGCTGCATTATCACTGTTGTGTGCGGGCGCGTGCGAAGCTGTTGCAGCATCAGCTCCGGCGACACCCGGCCCAGACTTGGGCAAGTTTTCGTTAGTCACGGCTGGGAATGTTACCTGCCAATCTGCTAGTTGCTAATTCCGCGGATAGCCTGGAACTACGTGCACCAAGGAGCAGCAATGAAGATATATAGACGCATCGTCGTAACGTTGTTTTCTGCGATCTTCATACTTGGTGGAATCGCGCATTTCGTTCTCGGTCGGACAAACCCGGAGGGGTACTCGGTGTTTGCGGACACCGCGTTGATCCCGGCGCTTGCGGACTTGTGGCGCAACTTCGCGATGCCCAACATCAGCTGGCTCACCATCGTCCTCGGTTGCTACGAACTCGCTGCCGGCGTTGGCCTTATTCTCCCGCGCACGCGACGCTTCGCGGCCATCGCCATGCTTCTGTTTCTCGTGTTCATCACCGTTGTTGGCTATGGCTTTCCGACGACGACCATCCTCGACGACATCCTCAAGAACCGATTGTTCACTACCGTGATGGCAGTTCTGATCCTTCCGTTGCTTTACGGTAAGAAGCATGACCGCACGAGGCACGTCTGATCTACCAACCGGCCGTTACGCACCATCGCCGACGGGGCGGCTCCACCTCGGCAATCTGCGCACGGCGGTCATTGCGTGGGCGCATGCCCGCGCACACGGAGGGAAGTTTCTCATTCGGATTGAGGACATCGACAGGCAGCGCTCAAAGCCCGAGCATGAGGCGCAGCAGCTCAAAGACCTAGAAGCAATAGGCATCGATTGGGATGGCACGCCGGTACGCCAGTCAGAGAGGACGGAGCTGTATGAGGAGGCCGTCGCAAAGCTCAGCGCACAGGGGCTGACGTACCCGTGTTACTGCACGCGGCGGGAGATCCTGGCGGCGTCGTCTGCTCCGCATGGGGCGCCGGGGGCGTATCCGGGCACGTGTCGGAATCGGGCGGAGGCGGTGCCGGGACGGGAGCCGTCGACGCGGTTGAAGTCGCAGGTCGAGGCCTGGGAGGCGGTCGACGAGCTGCACGGGCGCATCACCGGCACGGTCGATGACTTTATCTTGCGACGCTCCGACCACATGTGGGCCTACAATCTGGCGGTTGTCGTCGATGATGCAGACCAAGGCGTGACGGAAGTCGTACGTGGGGATGACTTATTGGCATCGGCTGCTCGGCAGGCGTACCTTGCGCACCTACTTGGGGAGTCAGCGCCAATGTTCGTACACGTACCGCTGGTGCTGAACAGCGAAGGGCGACGATTGTCGAAGCGAGACGGGGACGTGACACTCGGCGAACTGTCCGTGGAACAGGCACAGCGGTGGATCGTGGGGTCGCTGGGCGCGCCGGGCAGTACTGTGCCGGACTCAATCGCCGACCTGCCCGAAGCATTCCGCAAGGGCCTCGCTATTCCGCGAGAACCAGTTATTTTCTAAGTCCAAGCGCTAGCCTCGACCACATGGCTACTCTCCTCATCGTTCATCATTCGCCGACCCCGTTGACCAGCGAAATTCTCGACGAGGTCCTGCAGGGCGCACGCGACCCCGAACTCGCAGCCGTCGATGTCCGCGTTGTTGAGGCCCTCGACGCGACCAGCGACGATATCCTCGCGGCCGATGCTGTCCTGCTTGGCACGACCGCCAACTTTGGCTATATCTCCGGTGCGCTCAAGCATTTCTTCGACACTACATTTATGGACTGTGCCGACCGCACCCATGGCCTGCCGTTTTCATACTGGATTCGCGGCGGTAAAGACACGACTGGCGCTGAAAAAGCCATGCAATCCATCACCACTGGATACTCGTGGGAGTTGGCGGCGGAGCCTGTGGTTTTTGTTGGAGAACTTGACGACGACCGTCGCCAGCAACTCACCAATCTTGGTGGGACGTTGGCAGCTCAATTGCTTTAGTCTGGCAGCATGAGCGACGCACGCACGACACATACTGACCTGTTCGAGCTGGCACCGTTTCAGCCGACCGAAGGTGAGGGGCATTTCTTCTCGGATCCCGCTGCTGCGGTAGCGCGGTTGCAGGAAATCCATAAGGCGAACATGGCGTTTTTGGTGCGCCAGTACGAAAGTGCATGTCAGGCAAAGGCTCGGAATGAGAGCATTCCTTCCTCGATTCGCGCGTGCTACCCCGAGCTGCGATTCACCGTCGACGAAGTCGGTGAAGTAGATGCGTCGTTGTCGCATGGTTTCGTCGATAGGCCGGGCATTTATGCGGCGACCATTACGCGGCCAAAAATGTACGAACGCTACCTGATGGAGCAGATCGAGAGTCTGCTGGTCAATCATGGTGGCGAGGTTGAGGTGCGGGTGTCGGAGCAGCCGATTCCGTTGCGGATGTGTCGTGGCTTCAACGAGGCGGCCGAGCGTGCGACTGAGTTGATTGGCGAGTCTTTCACTGCAGCAGATATTTCTGCAGTCGAGCGTTGTTTTACGCCTATTGACTCCGCATTTATCGACGACACCGTCGCCGATGGTGAGGCAGACTTCTTGAACCTGCCCATCAAGCCACTCAGCCTCTTTAGTGCCCCGCGCGTGGATCTAGCGCTGCAGCGTCTTGAGCATTATGCAGGGTCGAATGCGAGCCACATCCAGCGGTTCATTCTCTTCACCAACTACCAACTGCACACCGACGTCTTTCTGACGTACGCTGCCGAGCTCGCCCCGGACAATAAGCACGGGTACACGGAACTCGTATGCCCTGGTGACATGCGTTTCCCAATTGGGGAAGTGCCGAGTGCGGAGGTGTGTCGTCGTCACGCGCATGCGTCGCAAATGCCTGCGTACCACTTGGTTCGTGAAGATGATTGCGGTGTCAGCATCATCGATATTGGCGTCGGTCCAAGTAATGCGAAGACCATTACGGACTGCCTCGCTGTGCTGCGTCCGCACTGTTGGATGATGGTTGGCCACTGCGCCGGCCTCGATGGCCGCATGCGCATTGGTGACATGATTCTCGCGAATGGCTATGACCGCGCCGACGGCATTCTCGATGAGATTGTGCCGTTGGAGAAGCCAATTCCGCCGATCGCAGAGGTGCAGATGGCGGTGACGGATGCTTTGCGACGAGTGTCGGGTCTCGACCGCGATTCCCTCAAGAAACGACTTCGGACAGGCACTGTGCTGTCTACGTCGGACCGGAACTGGGAATGGCGGGCGCAGTCGGATATTTATCGTGACTTGCAGAAGTCCACGGCGATTGGCGTAGAGATGGAGTCAGCAACCATCGCTGCGAATGGCTACCGATTCCGGGTGCCATATGGCGCGTTGCTGAGCGTCTCTGACATGCCACTGCATGACCAGCCGAAACTGCCACGTTCGGCACGCCGGTTCTACCAGGCGTCGAAGATGGAGCACCTGATGTCGGCGGTGCAGGCCTGCGAGCTGATGGCCGAGAACCCAGATCAGTTGCATTCACGTAAGTTGCGCAGGCCGGTTGGGGAAGTGGCGTTTCGCTAGTTCAGCTGCCCGGTCAGCTTCTGTAGGCGAGCCAGGCTCGGCCCGTCAAGGCCGATGATCTCGACGCTCGTGCCACGTTCTTCGAACTTTCGGGTCACGGAGTCGAGCGTCGCAACGGTCGAGGCGTCCCAAATCTCAGCGCCGGTGAGGTCGATGACCACATGCTTTGCAGCATGTGCGTAGTCGAAGCTGTACACCAGGTCGTTGCTGGATGCGAAGAACAGCTGGCCCTTGATCGAATAGGTATCTACGCCGTCAGCTTCATGCTTTTCGACGTCCGCCAAGTGCGCAACCCGTCGCGCAAACATCACCATGGCCGTGATGACACCCAGGATGACACCCACCGCGAGGTTAGTGAACAAGGTCGCAATCACCGTGGTCAGCATGACAGCGGTTTCGCTCCACGGCATCAGTCGAAGCGTGCGTGGGTGAATCGAATGCCAGTCCATGGTGCCGACGGACACCATGATCATGATTGCGACCAGTGCTGCCATCGGGATGAGTCCGACGATGTCGCCCAATGACACAGAGAGCAACAGGATAAAGATGCCTGCGAGCAGCGTCGACAAGCGAGTGCGCGCTCCGGATTCGCGGACGTTGATCATCGTTTGGCCGATCATCGCGCAGCCACCCATACCTCCGAAGAGGCTGGTCACGATGTTTGCGACACCCTGACCCCAGCCTTCGCGGGTTTTGTCGGAGTGGACGTCAGTGATGTCGTCGACGAGCTTCGCGGTCAGCAGCGATTCGAGCAAACCCACTAGCGCCATTGCCAGTGCGTACGGGAAGATAATGCGCAGTGTGTCCACATTGAGTGGAACGTTCGGCAGCAGGAGCTCGGGGAAGCTCTGTGGCAATTCACCCTGATCTGCGACGTTTGGCACTGACCAACCGGTCACTAGCACCACGGCGCTGATGGCAAGAATGGTGACAAGCGGTGCGGGGATGACCGTCGTGAAGCGCGGGAAGAACACCATGATCGCAATTCCGGCCGCGACCAGCGGATACACGAGCCACGGCACGCCAATGAGGTGCGGCAGCTGCGCCATGAAAACGATGATGGATAGTGCGTTGACGAAGCCGATCATGACGGAGCGTGGGATGAATCGCATCAGCTTTGCGACGCCGAACACCGCCATGATGATCTGCAGAACTCCGGCAAGCAGAACTGTCGCGAGGAAATAGTCGATGCCGTATTCACGGGCAACGGGTGCAATGACGACGGCGACTGCGCCAGTGGCAGCCGAGATCATGGCTGGGCGGCCACCGGTGAACGCGATGGTAACGGCCATCGTGCAGGACGCGAAAAGGCCGAGGCGCGGGTCGACACCGGCGAGGATAGAAAATGAAATTGCCTCGGGGACGAGTGCGAGTGCCACGACAAGTCCTGCGAGAACTTCCGTGCGGAGCCGCTTTGGCGATGAGAAAGCGAACTTAAAAGACTCGATGATGCTAGTACTCACGCAGTCTCCTGTCTTGGGTCGTAAATGGACAAAGATAAAGATTGAAAACTATACCCAGTGGGGGTATGAATGGGAACTATGAAGACTCAAGAATTTACCGTTCCCGGAATGACCTGTGGCCACTGCGAAGCATCGGTGCGCGAGGAAGTCAGCGAGATCGCTGGCGTTACCGGCGTTGAGGCGGATCGCACGCGTGATTATGTTGCAGTGACCTCGGACGAAGGAATCGACGAAGCTGCCATTATTGCAGCAATCGATGAAGCCGGATACTCAGCGACCCCAGTGAAGTAGGACCGGATCCATGAGTGCACCGAATATTCTGTCCATCGATATACCCGTGGGTGGTATGACGTGTGCGTCATGTGCGAACCGCGTGGAGCGGAAGCTCAACAAACTCGACGGCGTGACGGCAGTCGTTAATTACGCGACCGAAGCCGCCCACGTCGAAGCCCCTGAGGGGTATGACCCAGAGAAGTTCATCGAGGTCATCGAAGCTGCCGGGTATACCGCTGAGCTGCCGGGGCCGGAGCCTGAATCAGAGCCTGAGTCGGACGCCGAACCAGACGCAGCTGACCCTGAGCTCACCTCTCTCCGGCAACGCGTCATCGGAGCTGCGTGGCTGGCCATCCCGGTAATCATCATTTCGATGATTCCCGCTCTTCAGTTCACCAACTGGCAGTGGTTGTGCTTGGTACTCACCGCGCCTGTGTACGTGTGGGCGGGCTGGCCATTCCATCGTGCGACGTGGAATAACTTGCGTCATGGCGAGACCACGATGGACACTCTCATCACCTTGGGTACCTCCGCTGCGTTCTTCTGGAGTGTTTGGGCCCTCTTCTTCGGCACCGCCGGTACCCCAGGGCTCAAGCATGAGTTCGCGTTGACGGTGTCACACGGACACGATGCCAGCGCAAACATTTACCTCGAAGCTGCCGCTGGCATCATCCTGTTCGTTCTCGCCGGTCGCTACTACGAAAAGCGGGCGAAGCGTCGCGCCGGGCAGGCCTTGCGTGCCATGCTCGATCTTGGTGCCAAGGACGTCTCTATACTTCGCGACGGTCGCGAACACCGCATCCCCGTTTCCCAATTGGAAGTGGGCCAAGAATTTGTAGTTCGCCCTGGTGAGAAGATCGCGACCGACGGTGTCGTGGTGTCCGGTGCCTCCGCTGTTGACGAGTCGATGCTGACCGGCGAATCCGTACCTGTCGAAGTTGCTCCTGGAGATTCCGTCACGGGTGCGACGGTGAACATGTCGGGTCAGATCGTCGTTAAGGCGCAGCGTGTAGGGGCGGAGACTCAGCTCGCGCAGATGGCGAAGATGGTGGAGGACGCGCAGTCGGGCAAGGCTCCTGTGCAGCGTCTCGCGGATCGCATTTCGGGCGTGTTTGTGCCGGTTGTGCTGGTCATTACAGTGCTGACGCTGGTGGGCTGGATAGTTGTGAGCGGCGACGTGTCCATGGCCGTCACCGCCGCTGTCGCAGTGCTCATCGTTGCGTGCCCGTGTGCATTGGGCTTGGCGACGCCGACCGCGTTGCTGGTTGGCACCGGTCGGGGCGCGCAAATGGGCGTGCTGTTGAAGGGGCCGGAAGTGCTGGAGCAGACACGGCGGATCGACACGATTGTGCTGGATAAGACAGGCACGGTTACCACCGGCGAAATGCAAGTCACTGGCGTGTACCCCGTGGAGGGAACAGAATCCGATCTGCTCGCTCTTGCTGGTGCAGTGGAGTCGGCATCGCAGCATCCAATCGCGCAAGCGATTGCCAAGGCAGCGGGCGATGTTTCCCCAGTCACGGACTTCACCGATCTGCCCGGTCGTGGTGTTCGTGGAACAGTACAAGGCCAGGCTGTTGAAGTATTGCGGGGTGGTGCTGAGGTGGCGGAGTTCGTCGTTAAGCACAGCCTTGACAGTGCACAGACCTGGGCAACTGTGACTGCGGACGGGCGCGTGGTTGGGCACATTGCTGTGGCGGATGCGGTGAAGGAGTCGTCGGCGCGGGCGATTGCACAGCTCAAGGAGCTGGGACTGCGACCTGTGCTGCTGACTGGCGACAATGAGCAGGTTGCACAGCGCGTGGCTGAAGCTGTTGGGATTGGTGCTGGTACGCGCGACGTGATTGCGGGCGTGCTGCCGGAGGAGAAGGTTGCGGAGATTGAACGTCTGCAAGCAGAGGGGCGCGTCGTGGCGATGGTTGGCGACGGTGTCAATGATGCGGCGGCGTTGGCGCAAGCGGACCTCGGCATGGCGATGGGCACTGGCACCGACGTGGCAATGCAGGCTGCCGATGTGACTCTCGTGCGTGGCGACCTGATGGCAGCGGTTGATGCCGTGCGTCTGTCGCGAAAGACCTTGTCGACGATTCGCGGCAACCTGTTCTGGGCGTTTGCGTACAACGTAGCGGCTATTCCGGTGGCAGCACTCGGATTATTGAATCCGATGCTTGCGGGTGCGGCCATGGCGTTCTCGTCGGTATTCGTCGTGGGCAATAGCCTGCGGTTGGGCCGGTTCCGTAGCGTGCATGGTGACGTCGGGTGAATCTGGAGACATTGAGAAATAGCGAGCGGATTGAGGGATAGAGAAGTGGCAAGCGAAGAAATGAACAAGAAGCACAACGACGTCGCCCATGAGAAAGGCGGGTGTTGTGGTGGCAGCTCAGGTGGGGGGATTCAGAAGTTGGACCTCGTAGCGCCGAAGCCATCGGACATGATCGGAGCTGATGCGGCGCGCAGTTGTTGTCACTCTGACGTTGACGAGCACCCGGATCATGGGTATCTCAGCCAGAAGAAGCGCTATTTGGCAAGGTTGCGGCGCATTGAAGGCCAGGTTCGTGGCATTCATCGCATGGTTGACGAAGAGCAGTACTGTATCGATGTGTTGACACAGATCTCGGCGGCCAACTCGGCATTGAAGGCGCTTGCGTTGGCTCTTCTCGATGATCACCTGCACCACTGCGTCCTTAACGCAGGCAAGGAAGGCGAAGAACAGCTCGACGAAAAGTTGGCTGAAGCATTCCGCGCTATTTCTCGATTGGCTAAATAGCGACGTCGAGGAGCGCTCCTTTCCCCTTTTTACCTGCTGTTTTGGGTTTCTCCGCCGCTTTAGGTACTCTTTTCTTCGTTGGAGGATTCGACTAGCGGCCTATGTCACACGCCTGGAACGCGTGCGGGAGTCACATCCCTCGTGGGTTCAAATCCCACATCCTCCGCAAATTGTAAAAGCCCAGGTGAGCGATCACCTGGGCTTTTTCGTGTTCTACCCCCAAAGTTGCAGGTCACGCAGGGAAAACTAGGCTACAGATTAGTGACATATGCGGACAACTTTTAACACTCGTAAGCGACAGGTAAGCGACAGAAAACGGTCTATCGCTTACGGGTAGTTGAAAAAGGGGAGAAACGATGGCAGCAGAACGCAGCTCGTGGGGCAAGATTGAAAAGAGAATGTCTACCGCCAAGGCCAATGCGGCGACAGGCAAGAAGGTAGCCCGGTTTGTAGCCTCCTATGTGTGGCCTCCAGCAAAGCGCGGCGAAAAGTCTCAGCGCCACACGCCTGGCCACTCATTCCCTACACGGTCGGATGCTCAAGGCTGGCTCAACGATGAGCGAAAACTCATCGACTCTGGAGAGTGGACACCTCCAGCAGAGCGCAACAAGTTAAAGAAAGAACAGCTCGTGACAGTGTCGAGCTACTTTGAGACCTGGCTCGAGGCCGAAACGACCCGCCGAGAGACCACCAAAAACACCTACCGTTCACTAGCTAAGACGAGAATTACGCCATACATCGGTAGCGAGGCCATCGGATCGATCACCGAGACAGACATCAATAAATGGTGGACGCTCATTGGCAGAGAGCACGCAGACACCAAGCGGCGGAACTCCCAGGCGTACTCGTGCCTGTCCACGATGTTTAAGTTTGCCGTCTCTCAAGGTCTCATCGATGCAAACCCGTGCCAGATCCCCAAGGCCGGTAAGTCGCCTAAGCCCAAGACCAAGCAGCTACTCACAGATGAGGAAGTACAAAAGATCGTAGACAGCATGGATGAGCGATACAGGATGGCGCTCATCATCGCCGATCACTGCTCAATGCGGCTGGGAGAGTGGACAGAGCTACGGCGAAGAGACCTCGAGATCTCCGAGGCAGGCGTGAGGATCCACGTACAGCGCGGCGTGTCCTTTATCGGGGGTGAGGCGATTATCGGTGATCCCAAGACGGAGGCCGGTAATAGGTGGATCACGGTACATCCTGACTTGGTTAAGCCTCTGCTCGAGCACATCGACGCTTACGCTCAAGACGGCGACGATGGCCTCATTTTCACCAACAAACTAGGCGGCCAGATTAAACACAGCGGCTTTAGGGAGATGTTGGCTCAGCATTCATTAGCTGAGATTGGCCGCCGCGTAAGCCCTCACGATTTTAGGCACCACGGCGCTACCAATTTCCTCCGATACGGCGCGACAGTTAGGGATGTGATGGCTCGAGTTGGACACACTACAGCCACTATGGCCATGCATTACCAGCACGCGACACAACAGAGAGATGCAGAGCTGGCCGCTCGTATGCCGGTGTTCTCGACCAAGAAAGCCGAGGAAGAATGAGCCTTAGCGATGCACCGATTTACTACGATCTAGGTCTATTCCTAGCCATAAATGAGGCCGAGAGAAAGCGGCTAACGCTCGCCGAGTACCGTTGTGCCGCTCGTGGTTGCTACCTGGCATCGCTAATCAAGTTCCGAGGCGGCACAGCCCTACTAGGCCGCCTGCAACTCAAAGGTGTGGCTGGCCTCTACGATGATGCCACGACGTTCGCGCCGGGTCTTGACAGCCGCCTAGCCTCTATGTCAGTCGATGAGTTCATACTCGAGCACGAACGCCTGGACAGAGGCGAACTAGCGGCAGTCTACCTAGCCCAAGGAGGAAGTAATCGCAGCGTGTATAAGGTTTTCACGCCTGAGGAATTACGCACCGGCGACGCTCTCGTTAAGTGTGGTCACCTTGGCGGCAGCCTCAACGAGATGCACCTTAGCCCGGCGCGATCTGTGGTGAGATTGTCAGCATCTGACATCTCTTGACAGAGCTTCATTTTTCGCTCTAAGGTTTTTCTCACATTCAATTTCGACCCGCCGAACGTTTGGCGAACTATGGGATCCATTGGTGAGGATCTAAGGCCTTAGGAGGGCCTACTCACCATGCCTACATTCGATCCCCATAACCAAGAAAAACTGGTTTCTCTGCAATATGCTGCAGAGCACTTTGGTGTATCTGAGCGGACACTTCGGCGCTGGATTTCGTGCCGCCGAGTCGGTGCCTACAAGATGGGTTCTACGATTCGTTGCCGAATCTCCGAAATGGAGCGAGCACTCGAACCAATCGGCAAAGGAGCTTAGCGATTCCGATGCCTATGTCTCAAATGAAGATTAAGACTCCATCGCCGAGTAGCAGCATCGAGGACTCGACCGTTCAGAATTCAAGTCGAGAGACTTCTCAGGAGTATTACAAAGCGGGATGGCAATTGACTATTCCGTTGCCATACGGACACAAATCTCCACCACCTCGTGGCATAACGGGCCGAGGTATTTCGGTTGAGACTCGTATGTCGAATGCCGCTGAGGCTTGGAACAATTCGACTGTGGACGCCAATCTTGCAATTCTCATGCTTACGCCAGATAGTGTCGAGTACTCCGTCCTCGGCTTAGATGTTGACCATTATGGCGATAAGCATGGTGGCGAGGATTTGGCCGCTCTCGAGACAGAGCTCGGTTCCCTCAACCTGGCTACAGTGCCGAGGTCGACTCGCCGGGGTTTGGACTCCAAGTCGGCGACCTACTTTTTCAAGGTACCCACGGGTCTCGAGTGGAGGTGGCCAAGCGGAAGCTCCCCGGACATCGACATCATTCAATCTGGCCATAGGTATTCTGTGGTATGGCCAAGCGTTGTCGACGGTATGGAGTACCGCTGGTACCTGGGAGTAAATGAGATCGAGATACCACACCAAGATACCCTCCCAGAGCTCCCCACAACGTGGGTTAGCTACCTGAGCACCGAGGAACGAGACCGCGCCCCCAAAGCAGAGATCCAAGGCTATGAGGCGGCGATCGACTGGCTGGCTGAGCGTGTCCTACCCGGCGCTCCGGTTACATTGGAGATCGATTGGGGAGGTTGCCGTCATGACATTATGACTGCGAAAGTCTTGAGTCTCGTTAACGAAGCTGTGAGCCTTGGTCGCCCAGGTCTTATCGGCTCTTTGGCCGAGGTTCAATCGCAGTTTGTGGCAGAACTCTCGGCGACAAACGACCAGAACCGAGCTTACGAGTTTGAGGCCGCAGTGGTATCCGCTGTGTCTAGGGTGAAGGGCGAGATCGACAGCGGGGATCGCCCTCACGTCAATTGGTTGGCTCTCGAGCGTCGACTGGGGCTAGCGAGCCGTCCTGAAGCGTTAGCGTTTCCGACTGAAATCCACCTCCCAGTAACTCAGAACGCACCCGTCGTACCAGGGAAGTTGAGTTTCGTTAGAGGCTCGAAGATCAAGACTAAGATCCCAGAGTTCGCGTGGGAAATCGAGGGCAACGGCGTGGTGCCCTTAGGAGGAATGACGCTTATAACCGGCAAAGGTGGCGACGGAAAGTCGACGCTCTGCCGTTGGTTGGGTGCTCAGATAACACGTGGCTCTCTCCCCGGTTGCTGGCAGGGCACCCCTCACAACGTCCTGTACATCGCCGCTGAGGAAGCTGCAGAGTACGCAGTTAACCCGTCGTTCCGTGTGAACGGTGCGGATATGGATCGCGTTCTTTATGTTCGCAAAGGCTCAGAGCTTAACCATTTTTCCCCGTCGCAAGATATGGCTGATCTCATCGAGCTTTGTCTTTCTAACGACGTGAAAGCTGTGTTTGTCGATCCGGTGACCAATTTTCTTGAGGGCAAAGACGGTAACAATGGAACTGCAGTGAGAGAAGCATTGCGACCGTGGACACGACTTGCTGAAGAGATCGACGGCGCAGTTATTGCTATCGCTCACCAGAAGAAGTCGGCAGGCGGCGATATCGTCTCTGGAGTCTCTGGTTCAGGTGAGTTCGGCAATGTGATCCGCTCGTTGCTTGGCACAGCAACAGACCACGAGACCGGCCAGCGTGTGCTCTCTCACGGCAAGAGCAACCTTGGCAAGCGAGCGCCGTCGTACTCTTACGATCTCACAGAGCAGCGGATCTCAGCTGACGATGGTAAGGAAGGAACTGTGATGAAGTTCACCCTTGGCGAGCAATCAGATACTGGTGCCGATGAGATCCAGATTAGGAACACTCAGCACGCCACAGGCGAGCGGCAGACTGCCAAGTCATGGCTGAGGGAACTCCTGACGAGAGAGAAGGCTCTACTTAAATCTGACATCGTGAGCCGCGCCGCTGGCAAGTTCTCCGAGAGCTCTCTCGAGAAGGCCAAGCGGGATCTGAGAGTAAAGAAGGTCACGACAAACGGCCAAGCGGTGTGGACGTTGCCGAACACCTAAAATTATTTCCAGTTCCGTAACTCTGGGAGAGTGTTTGAAAGTTACGGAACTGGGGGTAAATACATAGTTCTACCTGCACTTATACTAGTTCAGTAATATTACGGAATTGCGGAACATAAGGGCTGAAGTTACGGACCTGAGTTCAGTAATATTACGGAACTAGGATTTACCCCATCTGAACTGCGGGAACAGCCTTATTTTCAGCTCAGTTCCGTAATTCCGTAACTCCTTCAAGAGGTACGGAACTTGAGCCCCCAGCTCTCACAGACCTCCAGGGGGGACACCCCGCCTCTATCAGACTAGCGGCCCTCCGGTGCTCTAAATTTTAGCCTGCGACACTTTGAGAAATCTGGCTCAACCTGGGTAGATCATGCTCCTCAGTGACTTCAGCTCCAATTGCCATCATCAATTACCCAATCACCTTTGAAATAGAATCAGAGGGGTGGTTAATTCTAGTTCTCGATCCAGCCTCGTCCCTCCCTCCGTATACCTTTCGGTACTTGACCTCTTTTCCTACGACACCGATCCTGACCGCATTCAATTGGCATGGGAAAAGCAGGGATTTCAATTGACGAACGACATCGGCATGTGGACAACTTTGGACGACAAAGCCAAAAAGCTCTACGTTGCCTTTTGTAATTCAGTTGATTGGAACGACCGTGAGCATGCTCAATCAGCACTGCACGCAATTAACTACATCGTTGCAATGCATATGGATGGAAATTTCATTCCGCCGGGCCTAGAAATCCCCATGGCCGAATTGACCGAGTCAATTCGACGTGCAGGCCTCCGTATCGAAGGAAATTCAATTCAACTTCCACCGGCCCTATCTCCAAATCAGCTCGATCTTTCTGACTTCTCCACAATCTCCGGAGCTTTGTATCAAATTGAGCGCCTAAACAAGTCAATGAACGATGAGGCGTACCCTTCGGAAATGGTATCTCGGGCCAAAAATCTGATCGAAGCTGTTGCCGAGGTAATTCTCGTGGACGCCGGATACACAGAGGAAGAAATCGCAGAAAAGATAGGAGACCGAGTAAACCAGGTCCACTCACATCTTCGTTTGAAAGACCCTGACAACCAATCCTCGCGAATGAATACCATTAGTGCGGCTATTCTTCGAAGCCTGAACACCATCGTTGCTGAAATCGCCAAAACGAGAAATCTCGGACCCGAAGGTCACGGAAAATCGTTCGTGATCCACCATGAGCCCGAACACGGATGGCTAGCTGTAGATTCTGCAATCGCTTGGTGCAGGTTTGTTCTGACGCTTGCGAAAAAGAAGAAAGATGAATGCCCATTTTAGAATTCACTATTGCGCTCTAACCCCGAAATGGACGCAGCCAACCCAAAAAATCGAAATTGAGTAGGAGTCACTAAGACTAGGAGTCCTGAGGCATCATCGCTCAATTCAGTTGGAACTCAACCCGTGGAGAATGTGGAATTGCGAGCCGACGTTCCGGGATTGATGGTGTTCAGATTTTCTTTCAGTTATCTGTAGTCCATGCCCACCCCCTCAATGCTGTAAAGGCCCAATGCATTGTTAGCGTCAGCTACTGCCTCACGAACAGATTGATCAGTCAAGTCAATCACTTTGAAAACGCTATCCGTTTCAATGACCGACTCCACGCGCCAAAACTCACCCGGATATGCTTCCACAAACCTCGCCAAACCCTTTAGTTTCGGAAGAGCATCTCCAAGATGCGCACTATGCGGATCAACGATCGACGCCTTCACATGACCATCGACCTCGTGGAAGAATATGAAGTCCGGACGAAGACGCCCCCAGCCGCCATCAGCTGTCGGATAAGCGATATTAAGTGAATTAGTGGCAGCCCCTGCATTTCTGAACCATCCAAGGAATCCTGCGCGGGACCTTTCAACCTGAACGACCTTAGACTCCCAGCTATTAAGATCAGCAGGGAATTTCTCATCTTCTCGGGAGATCAATAGGTGCTGTGCCCAGCGTGGGATCGGTTCCTTCGAAATGACGTTTCCTGCGCCATCCAGCTGGGCTACATGCGTTGAAACATTTAGGTTTGCAGGCGGCACCAAAGAAAGCCGTTGCGGAGACTCCGCCTGAGCAAAGATCTCTTTGTAGACGCTTGCCTTAGACTCAGGCAGGGCCCTGATTTGCACTCGATGCTGCGCCGTAAGGTCATTGGACAGCTTCGTGGCAAAGGAAAATACCTGATCAACAACATCTGGTATCCGTGCCAATGCAGCCGTTCTGACCTCACTCGAACGAATCAGCTCCATCAACTCAGGTTCCGAAATGTTCGGTGACATTGATCTGCCGATCAACCACTTGGAATAGCCCATAGCAAGGTTCTTTCCGAATACCCGTTCCGCATTTCGCATGGCCACCCTGATAGCGTGAGCATCAGCTCTGAGCGTTATCGGTGTATCAGAACCTTCCTCCGCCTTGGACTCACCATATTTGGTGGAGAATTCCACTACCTGAATGTTTTCAATGTCCTCGATTTGAACTTCAACCTGATCCGCAAACGTCTCCCCAGCTCCGTGCAGAGCTTGGAACATTTTGTTATCCGTCTCGCTAACGATTTTCGGTTTGATCCCGTCAATGCTCAATGCCGCGGCAAGCCTTTCCAATTGAACAATTGGATTAGAAGATCCCGTAGGAATCGTTTCCGTAGGCAGCGTCTGAAAGATCTCCCACATACGAACCGCAGCGTCATCTTCCGCAGGGTAAACAGTCTCTGGATCAATAAGAACTCTTCGGAGGGCCTCACCGTTACCAGATTGACCTGACCAGTCCGTGCCACCCTGCGCCACGGTCGTAGCAACTCGCTCAGCAACAGAGCGGTTGAACTTCGGCAATATACAGGTCACTGAAGACAACAAATCGTTGCCCTCCACTCGACGGGCGAGCGGGGTACGGACCATACGTCCAATCAACTGCGTGATGTGGGTTTCGTCTTTAGCAGGACGGAAGGACACCATCACTTCAGCACGTGGACAATCCCAGCCCGTAGAAATAGCTTCCTTCGCGAAAAGCACTCGAATATGGTCATCTTCCTGCACACGCTCTGCAGGAACACGATTGATCAAAGTGCCACCCGCTTTAATGGCTTTATCTTCACCGAAGACATGTGCAAATGCTCGTATTCCGAGCTCCGGATAGGCATTGTGGATTGTCTCAACATAGGAGTCAATGAGCTTGTCACTGGCTTTATCCGGCACTTGCACAACCATCAACGGCTGAACGGACGGCGTATCTCGGTCTTGTGCAGTGTAGGACGACCAGGCCTGAGTCATCTCAATCAAACGACGAGTACCTTGAGTGAGCAACGCATGATCATAGTCACCCGGCTCATCCGGAATCGACAGAATAATTGTGTCTTTCAGCAAGCCCGAATCCTGCACCATCGATGCGTCAATACGAACTTCCTCGACAGAGAAGTTTGAGTTACCACCCATGAAATTCAAGAAATGACCTGGTGTAGCCGAAATCCCCAAAACCACAGGAACAGGTGGAATCGAATCAGAGCCGTTGATGACTCGCTGGATAATGGTCCCTCTATCCTTCGTAGTCTGTGTCTTTCCTGACTTCATTCCCCTGTGTGCTTCGTCAACAATCAAATACAACGTCGTATCCGGATCATTAATTGTCGTGTCCAAGGTGCGCCAAAAATCGTAATCACCAGCATCAGGAACTGGCATCAAAACCGCCTGATCATTGATCTCACGGTAATGACGCCGCGCAATTGTCGATGTCTTCGACAACTTCTGAATGTTCAAGAAATATAGCGTTCCAGGTTGAAGCTTCTCCTCACGGAAATCCATGCCAACCTCGCGAGTCTTGATGGTTCGAGAGGGACCGAGGGCTGCCTCAATACGGAAGCGCGATTGCGTGTTCAGGTCAGGAGAATCTGAAATCCACAAAAACGTAGCAGTAGGATCAGCAGGAACGTTAGGTGTACCTTCAAAGATCTGCTCCACTACGGCTGCGGCCATCACGGTCTTTCCAGCACCAGTCACTGCAGCAAGCGACACAGCGGTCCGCTTTGCATGCGGTAAGTGTTTGGTAGCTCGAAACGCTGCGACACCAGTAGAAATTCGGGAAACCACATTGCTGACTGCGATGTCCTGATAACTCTTCAGCGTGTATTTCATCGTATTTAATTCTTCCGTCCTGAGTTGATTTGGAAGTTCGTGAGATAGCTTTCGTACAACTGAACTGACTCGATGTCATCCCCGAGAGCTTGAGCGATTCTTTGATAGATAGTTTTGTTGTCAGTCACAATGAATGCATGAGAAATCGAGCCTCGTTGGTTCACTGCCTCAACGAATTGACCCGCACTGTCACTTTCACATAGCACTGCATAGTGATCAGTTAGCTCAAAACCGCGTTCGCCAATCTCATAGATCACCTCTCCTACTTGTCCAGCACGTAGCCAAAGCATCGGTGCGACCCGTTCGAAAGCATGACCATAAGAGACACCGACCGGATTTTCGTAGGTGAGAGTGAAATACCGTGCGTTTGCCTCGAATCCATCCGCTTTCGGGAATTCGTCTAAAAATTGATATTTTCCCTGAATCGGTTTGCCACTTGGGGTTTTCCCAGTAATCGCCGCTTGTATTCGAGGCTTGGTGACATTGTCGCAGATTCCCATCTTTTCCCATTCAGAATCACCTGGCCGAAATCCTCTTTTTCGAAGAATGTCCTGCTCGGATGCACTGACTTCGTTGTTTGTAATAGACAAGGACCGCCTGCTCCCCTTGTCTAGTTTGTTCAACCGCAAAACTGCATGGGCCGTAGTACCAGAACCCGCAAAGAAATCAACTACTAATGCCTGAGGTTTGTTCTTCAAGAAGAATCGAAGAATATCCTCAACTGCATACAATGATTTGGGGTAGTTGAAGACCGTAGATCCAAGACAGTCTTTCACCATCTCCGTGCCGTAACGCTGTGCATCATGGCTCTTAAAATGCCATTGTGTCGTAGGCATTTTGTCTTTGCCTTTCGGATAATGCGCAATTACGCTTCCATCAGGCTTCACCCCAGTTTGAATTGCTTTACCGATTTTCAGATCTTCAACAATGCCTCCTGTCAAATATGAGATCACATATTTCTGAGGTTCATTAGGCTTCTTTTGACCTGCGCGAAGGTGTCCATCCTTCAAGCGCTGTATGGCTACGTCTGGTGTTATTCCCCAGTTCATTTCAGTACCATCAGGTCGAATAGGGAAAACTGCGACGCATCCTTCCCTCTGCGGAGCATCTTCTATCGGGGTAATTTCTGAAATCGGTTCCCCAATTTCAGAAATCATGCCCGTCTGCTCATTCACATAAATTGGATAAAACTGGTTAGGCCCGCAGGCCCCTTTCCCTTTGCGACCACGTGCGCCCGCCAAACTCGATCGACGAAGTGTATCCCATACGACTGGGACGTTTTCGACTTCTCGTTCCATGGGAAGTAATTTTGATTCACCGAACTGCAGAACGAAAATGTATTCGTCAGTTCGGGAGAAATCGGCTACTCGACCTGCGCCTGCAGGGTTGATCAGACTGCTAATCATCTGTTGACGCGCAGTCGGAAACGTTTGCTCCAGCAAAAGGCCAAGTCGCAAGTATTCTTTTTCATCAATCGTCACAATTAGGACTGAGTCATTTGGATTTAGGAGTTCCTTCGCAACAAGAAGTCTTCTTTCCATAAACGCCAGCCATTTCGAATGACGATAATCATCGTCCACTTGAACGTAGTCGTTGTTGTACTTCCAGTCCTTGGCACCAGTATTGTAGGGAGGATCGATGTAAATGCAGTCGACAGACTCACTGTGTGTATAAGTCAAAGCCTCCAAAGCGTGATAGTTTTCTGCGTTAATTACAACATGTGCTGGCGAATCAACTGCCCCATGGTCGACGCGCCCAGTTTCAATCAATCCAGGGTAGATCGTGTCAGAATGCTCTGCGACAACAACTAAATTGTCTAGCTTCGCTTTGATTGTGGCTGGCTCACGGCCAATTGCAACTTGGTCCCATGAAGCCCCGCCAGGCAGCGTCTCTATCAGCTTCGCTTCCGTCCCCTCGATAGAAACGATCGACCAAAGCCTAGAATCCTGTTTTGCAATCACTCCACGAGGAGGCACCAGGTTCACCTTGTCCCCACGCTGAGGAATCCTCCCGTAGAGATGTGTCGCTTCGGGAGCATGACGTTCAAAGACAAGGCCAAAAGTTCTTTCTGCCCCTATCCGTTCAATTTCTACGGCAAGCTCCTGTCCGAGCAGAGGACTTGAAAGTTTGACTTGTTCCACAAGGTCTTTAAGGCGAGACACCAATTCTCCCAAAATCGCAGGTAAATTCATCGAAGGTATAGATAAAGAGTGTAGACAACACAAGACACCCGAGGCTCTATTGGATGATCAACCTAGGCAAGAGTTTTGATTTTGAGTCTCGATCCAAACACACATGTTGTGTCCTATGGAGATGACAGTGGTGCATGGACGGTTCCATGTTTGGTGGCCTCCATGAATTCGATTGGAATGCGCGCTCGATCAATGAGCCGACGCCGCATTGCCCTACTAGGCTGATAAATGATCACGAATGAAAGGCCAGGAAAATGTCAGATTATGAACGCGCGCGATATGTAGGTTCAGCAAGTGAACTCTTTGACGATACTCGACCTTCTGCAATAGATGTCCTTATTCAACGGTTGAAGAAGAAGGAATCTGCCGCAGAAGAAGCACAACGTAGGTTGAATGGTGAAGAGGGATCCTGGCGCTTCAGTTTGCCCGCATTTGCGTCAGTTTTGAAAGAGGCGGATTTGGGAAACGTCTTCACGCTGCTTGAGTTTAATCCTCCACAGTACGGAAATAAGCGCGCAGACATTGTCCTTGCTGGATATAAAGACGGAATGCCGTCTGTAGTAAGCATCGAGCTCAAACAGTGGCACCAGGCTACTTGGAATGCTGAGGACGAAAAAGTCGAGAATATTGGGGCTCGCTACAGCTATGTTGAGCATCCTGTATCTCAGGCTCGTGGCTACGCCTTGATGATCAACCACTATCTCGAAGGCTTCCATCCTGAAGACGGAGCCCATATCGATTTCCTTGCATTCCTTCACAACGCGGATCGCATGAACATTCAAAGTCTATTCGAGGTTTCTGCAGAAGCTTCCGAACGATTGTTTGGCGGAAGCGACTCCGAGCGTAAGCGACTCATCAGTTTCCTCAAAGAGCGATTCGACAACGTGAGTGGTCGGCAGGTAGCCGAAGGTCTTCGGTCGGCAAAGATCAAGCAATCATCCAATATTCTTGAGTCCGCTGGAACGATGTTCCAAGATCCCGATGCCTTTCCGCTGAGCGAAGAACAGCGTGGGCTGGTTGCACAGATCCAAAACCTGATCAAAAAAGTCACTGGACCATACGCTGATCGAGACCGGGCAATCATCACGGTTAAGGGCCAGCCAGGTTCTGGTAAGACCTGGATTGCAATTAACCTGTTAGGGCGACTGGCTCAAGCTGGGCTACAGGTGAACTTTTCTACGAACTCCACTTCTTTGCGAGAATCTCTGAAGAAGCAAGCAAAAGCCGACAAAGAAACAAAGCATGTAGCAGAAATAATTACCTCATCCCGCACTTATTGGAACAAAGACAATTGGGGTGGGCTTGATGTCCTTATTGTCGACGAATCCCAGCGGCTAAATCAATGGACTATTCGAAACGGAAATGCAAATCGAAAAGATATCCAACAAGAACTGGAAAAGTATGACATCACCCAGTTGTATGAACTTGCAAAGAGCACAAAAGTTCTGATCTTGATGATCGACGAAAACCAGCAAACTACCGCAAACGACTTTGTCACTTCCACAGAGATTAAAGCTGTAGCTGAACGGTTGGGAGCTTCCGTTCATGATTCTTTTGAGCTCACTGAACAGCACCGAACTGGCGGCTCCAAAGAGTACGAAAATTGGGTCAATAAGCTTGTCGATGAGGACCCTATCGTTTGGCAGGACGAGCCGAACTTTACAGTGCAAGTAGCGGATTCCCCAGAGCAATTAGAAGGCATGGTCCGTGAGCTCAACAGTACTTTGCCATTGGATCTTCAAGAGAAATTTGGTACAGCCCCTCGAATTCTTGCCGGATTCTGCTGGTCATGGTCCACAAAAACAGCGGACGGAAGTACATTCAAATCAATTGAAGATGTTCCCTGTGATGTACAAATCGGGGATTGGGAACGGCGATGGAACCTCCGTAGCGCAATTGGTCACTACCCCAAGGCTGATCTTTGGGCTTTCAACAAGAACGGTGCTGAGCAAATCGGATCTATCTTTACAGGGCAAGGTTTCGAATTTCCGTATTGCGGCATCATCATTGGCGACGACCTAGTTGTTACGGAAGACAATTCTCGCTTACGCGTAAATATTGATGGTTCCAAGTACACAGCACTCAAGACTCTCGCGAGAAGAGAAGTCGCTGCTGCTATTTGCTCCGCACTCAAAGGACTAGCAGATAGAGACCTCACCGAAACTGAAATCAAGCAGCTCGAGAAACTATCCGGACGAGACCTAACTGAGGCAGAATTCAGCACCCTCAAAAGACTTATAGGGAAAGAGCTGACTGAGGCCGAATTCGCCGACCTCAGGAACGATGCCGTCGCAAAGTCAGAAATGTCAAAACGATTCCGGAATGGGTACCGCGTCCTGCTCACGCGTGGCATGCAAGGAGTGGTCATTTACTCCACCGATGAGAAGACCCAAAAGAAACTGAAGGAGATTGTGAATCCTCAATTCCGATCATGCAACGACCACTAGCCTACCCACCAAGGATTCGAGCTCACATCTGTCGGACTCGCCCAATATTGGCCACAAAGGACTTATATCCGACGAACGGCTCGAAAATGCCCCAGTAGCCCGGCGTGATAGCTCAAACGCTTACAGGGGACGCTTTTCAAAAAAGTTAACCTGTTGTTAACTTTTGATGCCCCCGAGATGAGCAACTAGAATGGTCTGTAAGCGGGCGGCACGGGGGTAGTTTTCGCCAAGTAAGCGACAGGTAAGCGATAATTTTTCGACAATCTCAAAAAGTGGCCATCTACCAGGGCAAATAGGCCACATGTTGCAATCCCGTATCCTCCGCCACATAAGCAAAACCCCCGCCAAGGCGGGGGTTTTGTTATTTTTCAGAAAGGCCGTCAGCTGTCGATTCGTATGGCTGTCCGCATCGTTTCGTTAGGTGGCGTGCTGAATGCGCCTGGAACGTCGCTAAGCGCAATCGGCTCGCCGATAACTTCGTCCCAGGGAATCGAGCTCGAAGCGAGAAAATCGACTGCTTGTTGAAGATGACGGGGCTCGTAGTTGTGGACGCCCGTAACTGTGCGCCAGCCACGCACAAGCCACTCCGGGTTGATCTGTGTATTCGGCGAGTCCGCAACGCTTCCCGCCAATACGGCGGTTCCTCCGATATCCAGTGGAGCGAGACACGCTTTCACACCAGCCGGCGTCCCCGAAAATTCTAGTGAGATATCGACCGATTCCGGTAGAGCAGTGGTGGCATACTCGTCCGGAGGCAGCGTTTCAGTAGCACCAACGTCGCGTGCCCAGCGAAGTCGCTCTTCGCTGAGATCGACGGCGATCACTGATGCTGCGCCATCTCGAACAGCGGCCTCAACTGCAATGAGCCCAAGCATGCCAACACCCATGACGACAACACGCTTGTTCTCGAACGTCTGCGCGGAAGTACACGCTGCTTCGCGCACAGCCATGACCGTTGCTCCGGCACAAGCAGAAACGGAAGCAGGAGCGTCAGCTAAGGCATCGGGCACGTCCACAACGAGTTGGTTTTTACGCAGCAGAATGTGGGTGGAATAGGTTCCCGAAAGTGGCCATTTACCGTGAATCGGTTCATGTCCCGTTTTGAGAACCTCCCTGCATTTTGCAGTGCGTCCAGACATGCAGCGATCGCACTGTAAGCACGGTGCGATCACCGAGAATGTCACACGCTGACCTACCACTAGATCGGGATTGCGAGTATCTTGTACGATTCCCACCCCCTCATGCCCCAAGATGCTCGGGCATGGTTGTGAACGGCGACCTGACACCGTGTGGCGGTCTGAACCGCACAGCGTCGACGTCGTTAAGCGAACAAGTGACTCGCCTTCGCCGAGAAGAGGCAAGGGAAGCGCGACAAATTCAAAATTCGACCCGCCAGCCCAGACTAGGGCGTTGACGGGCTCTGCAGGGAGGGTCATCTCTTAATCCAGGAGGGTGGTGATTTCGGCGGCAGAGGACAGGACATGATCTGCCCCGTATTCCGCGAACTGCTCTGAAGTAAGGTGCCCAGTTAGGACACCGACGCTGGTAACACCGGCACGCTGCGCAGAGAGGACATCTGCCTGGGTGTCACCGGAGCTAATGACCTCGGAAGTGTCAGTGATGTCGAGTTCATTCATCACTCGCTGAATCAACAGGGGCTCTGGGCGACCGGCAGAGACCTCGTCACCAGCTGCGGAGGCATCGATCATGCCCTTGTCCCAGCCCATGGCAGAGAGAATGAGGTCGGTGATCTCGCGGGAGAAGCCGGTGGTCAACGCGACCTTAACCCCACGGCTGCGGAGCTGTTTGAATATCTCCTCAATGCCTGGAATCGGCTCTGGTGGCTGCTCAGTGTACGTACGGGCGAGTTCTTCCCGGAACCACTGCCACGCACGTTCGTGAATCTCGTCTGTGACATCGATGCCACCAACCGAAAGCAGACGACCGATAGCCCAGTGCTTTTCGGTGCCCATGTATTCCTGGAAAGTCTCATCGGAAAAAGCTGCGCCTTCGCGTTCGACCGATGCGCGGAGGACTCGATAGACCTCATCGCGATCGTTCACAGTTGTTCCGGCCATGTCGAAAATGGCGAGTTTGTACATTGAGTTTCCTTCTTTAGAGGTTGGGGATGGCTATCGGACAGCTTTGCGAAGCCACATAGAAAGCGCTTCGACCAGCAGAACCACGATGACCATCAAGATGAGGATGTACGTGACTACATCAAACTGGTTGACACGAGAGGCGTTGAGCAGCTGGAAGCCGATGCCACCGGCTCCGACAACACCCAGCAAGGTGGCAGAGCGAATATTGGTGTCCAACAGGTACAGGGTGTGCGCGACGAACGCGGGCGCCGCCTGGCGGATAGTTGAAGCAAAGAAGATCTGAACTTCGCTGGCACCTGTAGTTCGTACTGCTTCCTGCACATCAACGTTGGTTTCTTCAAGCGAATCTGCAACGAGCTTCGACAACAGGCCGACTGCGCCGAGTGCAAGTGCAAGCGTTCCCGCTACCGCACCCAGACCGGAGATGACAACGAAGATGATCGCCAGAATCAGCTCAGGAATGCCTCGAATCACCACGATCAAGACGCGGAAAAAATTGTGTACCCACTTATTGGCCACAACATTCCGAGCAGCAAGAATGCCGATTGGTAGGGCAAGAATGGCACCGAGGAATGTCGCAGCGAAAGCAATCTGCAGGGTATCGAGCAGTAGCATGAAGATGTCCTCAGCGATACCGCCTGACGACGGTGGCAAGAACAGCCCCAACGTCGAGGGAAGTTCAGCTAGTCCCGTGAAGAATTGAGAAGCCGAAAGGTTTGTTTTCCCGAGGGCCGCGATAGTCAGGACGACGACTACCACGATGGTGAACAAGCGCTGGATACGCGCGAGGTTCCAGGGCGGATTCACAGAGGTAGTGGACGGGGCTGCGTTGTTGAAGAGCTTGTCTGCCCACGAGGATGTCTTTGACGTGGCACCTGACTTGCGCATGATGGCTGCTCGCAGCGCACCTGAGAGAAGCTCAACAGCAATACACAACACCAGCACGACAAATGCGAGCGCCATGCCTTGTCGGTAGTTCATCACTCGCAGGCTGTCCGCGATGGCCATACCAATGCCACCAACACCTACATAACCAAGCAGAACTGAGGTGCGAAGGTTGATGTCAAAGCGGTGCAGAGCAGTTGCGATGAGCTGCGGCAACAGAGCTTGCGGAATCGCTGACCAAATCTGCTGGCCACGGGTGCCACCGATTGACTCAATTGATTCACGCGGGCCGTCGTCAAGCTCTTCGATTGCATCGGAGTAGAGCTTCGCGACCATGCCAACAGAGTGAATACCCATTGCCAAGATGCCGCCGAGTGCCCCGAGACCAAACATGCGCATAAAGATGATTGCGAGTACGAGGTCGGGAATTGCTCGGGCCAGCACGATGACAGCGCGCGATGTCCATTGCACGCCACGACCAGTAGTTGTTGGCCGGGCAGCCCAGAGCGCTACGGGGATGGAAAGGATTACGGACAGGAGCGTCGCCAAGAAGACGATTGCAAGAGTCTCGAAAATCATGCTTGCGAGTTCCGCCGCTGGCGGAAACTCGAGAGGGAACATTCGCGCTACGAAATTGGACGCATTGTCAGCGGATTCGGCCAGCGTGGCGATGTTGATGCCAATTGACTGAACCGACCAGGCACCAACCACCACAAGAAGCAGCAGCACAAGCGAAGCTGCAATGCCGTTGACATTCTTTTTTGGCTTTGGTGGTGCCTGAACAGGAACCCGAGTCAGAGTGCTCATTTATGCCTCCGCAGTAATTGATTCAGCGGGGACAACTGCAACGGACTCATAGATCTCCGTTGCGGTTTCGGCAGACATTCCTTCGGTCGAGCGATCAAAACCAACGCGACCGGACTGGAGTCCGACGATACGGTCAGCGAAATCGATGGCCAACTGAACCTGGTGGAGCGACGCAATGACCGTCAGATTATCTTCGCGACAGATTTGCTCGAGAAGCGTAATGACAGAGTTGGATGACACCGGGTCGAGTGCGGCGACGGGTTCGTCGGCAAGCAGGATCTTTGGATGCTGCATCAAAGCGCGAGCAATGGCAGCACGCTGCTGCTGACCGCCAGACAAAGTATCTGCACGTTGATGAGCGCGATCTGCAAGTCCCACGCGATCGAGGACTTCGAGTGCCTCCTGCTTGATTGCCTTTGGGTACATCATCAAAGACAGACGAGGGCCCTTGAGCGAGCCAAGTGCGCCGGTGCAGACGTTTTCCAGCACAGACATAGGTCCAACGAGGTTGAAAGACTGGAAGATGACTCCGATATCTTTACGGAGGTCACGGAGTTCACGCTTGTTGAGCGTGTCAACGTCCTGACCCAGGACTCGGATCGTGCCCTGTGACGGGGTGTGCAAGCCATTGATGTGGCGCAAAAGGGTGGACTTGCCGGAACCGGACAAACCGAGAAGAACAGTGATTTCTCCAGTGCGGAAACCCAGCTTCACGTTGTCGAGGCCGAGAACACCGCCACCAAAGTCCTTGGTGACATTCTGAATCTGGACGGCATACTGTGCATCGACTTCGCGCTGCAGCTCAGGAGTCAACATGAGGAAAATCCTTCGACTAGATGGTGGCTACGAAACTGCTTCGCAAGCGTCTGCCTTGGTGACCTTGCAGATTTCACGAATGGAATCGAAGTCAGAGTCGTTGACCTCGAGGTATCCCCACTCGATCTCTTCTGGCAGGGTGCAGTCTTCCTCAGACGTGCAGATTCCAGCTTCAACCAGCGCAGGCTTGTTTGCCTTTTCACGGAGCGCCTTGGTGATGATGTCTGCAGTTTCAGCATCGACAGTGTCGGTGTTGACAGCGATCGGGTCTTCGGTGATCGGGTCAGATTCCCAAATCGACTTCAGCGAGCCCTTGTCGACCTGGCCGGACTTCTCAAGCGTAGAGAGCATGGTGTCATGAGCGAATGCAACGTCACAGCCACCGTCGTTCAAGGTGATCAGCGAAGCATCGTGGCCACCGGCCATGATGGCATCCAGGTCGGAATCCATATTGATCTTCTCGTCCATCAGCCCCTTCATTGGCACGAGGTAGCCCGACGTCGAACCTGGGTCGACGAAGCAAACCTTCTTGCCCTTGAGGTCCTTCAGGGACTTGATGTCAGAATCCTTCTTGACGTAGGCGAGAGAGGTGTAAGCAGGAGCCTTAGATTCGTCGCTGGTCGGAGCCGCAATTGGACTAATTGGAACTCCGGAGTCCTTTGCGATGACGTACGAGAATGGGCCATACGAGGCGAGATCGATCTTGCCTGCGCGCTGTCCCTCGATGACCGCTGCGTAGTCAGAGGCGTTCTGGAACTCAACCTTCTTGCCAGTTTCCTTCTCAATCAGCTTGGCAAGGTTCTCGAAGTCAGACTGGAGGGACTGGGAGGATTCAGCGGGAACTGCAGCGAATGTGATGGTGTCATCTCCTGCAGCGTCATTGGAGCCGGAGCCACATGCAACGAGAAGTGGCGCGGTGATTGCGAGTGCGGCGAAAAACTTGGTGAACTTCATGATGGACCCTTCGTGGAGGCGGGGAGGGGGAGCGGAACAGCGAATAGTCGGTCGGTGGGCGTTCCATACAACAGTGATTCTTGCCTGGAACTTTTAACTTGTCTAGTCGAGTGGCGAGAATTCATATACAAGTAATCCGGTGTTCATTTAGGCTCTGGTTGGGATCTGCCCATTGAGGGCGAGATCGGCTACGCCAAACGACATCGTCATACCAATTCCAGACGTAACTACGAGGACAGTTGTCTGGGGGTCGGGTTGCTTTAGCACCAGGTTTGTTGAGCGGGAATCTGAATAGCGACCCTGCCAGCGCTGAATCACACGTGGATTCTTAATGCCGAAATATTCGGTGGCTTTATCAATGAGAAGTTGAGATTGCTCCTGGTCAATGAAAGGTTCGGGCGAAAGATCGTACTCGTGTGAGTCTCCGATAAAGAGGCCTTCTGTAATGCCCGTTGCCATCAAATTTGCGATGTGGCCGACCAGCTCGGGTTCCCGCTGGGCGAGCTCAGATTTGAGTGCGTCGATGCTGGTCATCGTGGAGAAACCGTCATAGCGGGCAAGGGATGTGCCCGTGAAGAGGGCAATGTCTGAGCGAATGCGTTCAGGTCGCTCAATGAGAGCCATTGTCAGGGTGCAGATGCGAACTTCATGCTCATCAGCTAGTTCAGGGAAGAGTTGAGTGAGGAAGTAATTTGGGCAGCAAATGACGCGCTCAGCTTCGAAGTCGCCGCGGTTTGTGTGTGCGATTCCGTGGGCGGTGCTGCGCACCTCGTGTCGCCAATTGAAGCTGACACCTTGCTCTTCGAGCCAGTTGGCGATACGTGGCGCTGCTTCGCGGGGGTTGACGCGCATGTCGAGCGGCAAATGGGCACCACCTAGGCATTGCAGTTCGGGGTTTCCGATTGCCCCAGCAACTGAGGTGGAATCCAGCAAGGTTACCTGTTCGGAACCACGGTGATCTGCGAATTCCTCAAGTACTTGCATTTCGGTTTGGGTCATTGCCGGGATGTAGGTTCCGGATTGAGCGGCCCACAGTCCAGTTTTCTCTGCCGCCTGGAGCCAGCCATTGCGGGAGGTCAGAGCGATATCCTGAACGTCGTCAGCCTGACCTGTAAAGCAGGCGTGGCCAAAATTCATGATGGAGGAGCCGACAGGGCGTTCGGATCGGTCAATCACGCGCACTGAAAGACCTTGATTGTGGGCTAGGAAGGCGGTTGCAAGTCCAATGATTCCGCCACCAATGACGATGAGATCTGTTTTCACATCTTCTATTGTGGCTACTTGTGTACCCGCATGTCTATACCTGACTAGACAAGTTGGTCAACTGTTAACCAAAATGTAACCTAGTTTGTCTGAGGTTTGATTAAGATAGTAGCGAGATAGGCCAGTTTGGCAAACAAATTCTTGGCCCCGGAAAGGCTTGTACAGAGTAGTGTCTAGACGTCAACAGCATCAGGAGATCGCCGCGCATCTGCGGAAACAGATACGTGCCGGTGAATTGGCTCCAGGCTCTGCCATTCCATCGGAGTCAGAGCTGTGCAGACAATTTGATTGTGCGCGGGGCACTATTCGGCAAGCGATCTCGACGTTAAGAAACGAAGGACTTGTTTCATCAGGGCAGGGCCGGCGCACCCGTGTGTTAGACACCGTCCCCACGCAGTCGTTCGATGGTGTTATCTCGTTTTCTCAATGGTGTCAGAATTCCGGTGTTGAGCCTGGTCAGCATACGCAATGGGTAACTCGACGGCGAGCTGGAGCTGAGCTCGCTGCACATCTTGAGATTTCGGATTCAGACCAGATCGTGTCGGTTTTTAGACTGCGATTGATGGATGGCGAGCCAGCAATGGTGGAGCGCCTTAATTACCCGCTCGAAGTTGGCCAACATGTTTTGACGTTTGATACCGATTCCGGTTCTATTTACCGTCACCTCACGGAGTCGGGAGTGGATATCTCATACGCCACGCGAACTATTGACGCTGTGGCTGCGAATACGGAGGACGCAGAGCTTCTTGGAGTGCAAGAGGGAACTCCTTTACTGCGAGTACGTCGTCGAGCGTTTGCTCTCGATGGCACTCCGGTCGAAGCATCTGACGATCGATACCTTTCTCATATGGCCAGCTTCACGGTCACGACTGTGCGAGGTAACCCATCTCCCATTTCGATGGTGACCGCTGGAGAAGAGTAGGGAGGCGGAACTTCGCGCCCTACTTTTCATATGCCTTTTGCTTTACGACGCCCGTCGCCCAAGCTGCCCGCCGAGACTTGGTAGGCCGTCTGCGATGTAGTAGCATCGGAGTCCGGATCCCATGTGGCGTCCATCTCGTGAACTCCCCCAGGGCAGGAATGCAGCAAGGGTCAGCGGGCTCTGGCGGGTACGTGGGGTCCCCTTTTTTGTTTGGGTCCCGTTTCTTCGGTTTCCGGCTTTCTTGGCCTGCTGTGTCAATAATGTGTCATTTGCTCTATCTTTTAGGGTGCAGTGGTTTTTATTTGACGCAGTTCATTCGCGCAGCTCGTCTAGCTACGAGCTCATCCAACTCGCGTCTTACTTTGAACCTCGCAGCCACGTACATGGCAATCCCGATTGTTAGAAGTTAAGGAAGCGTGACATGAAGCTCGATTCGTTTGATTCGCACGAACTCGCTGCTCAGAAGGATGAGCTGCTCAAGCAGTACGAGGACCTGAAAGCTCGAAATCTGAAGCTGAATCTCACGCGCGGTAAGCCTTCCGCAGAGCAGCTCGATTTCGCTAACGACGTGTTGTCCCTGCCTGGGGCGGACTTCACCACTGCTGCAGGCGAAGATGCCCGCAATTACGGCAACGCCGAGGGCATTATCGACATCCGTCAGATCTGGGCAGACCTCATGGGTCTTCCAGTCGAGAACGTGCTGGCAGGCGACGCTTCCAGCCTTAACATTCAGTTCGACCTGATTTCCTGGGCAATGCAGTTCGGCACCCAGGACTCGGAGCGCCCATGGGGCGAGGAACCAGTTCTGAAGTGGATTTGCCCGGTTCCTGGTTACGATCGTCACTTCTCCATTACTCAGCACTTCGGTTTCGAAATGATCACCGTGCCTTTGCTCGAGGATGGACCTGACATGGACATCGTCGAAAAGCTTGTTGCTGCGGACCCGCAGATCAAGGGCATGTGGAACGTTCCTGTGTTCTCGAACCCAACGGGTGTGACGTACTCGGAGGAGACCTGCCGCCGTCTCGCGGAGATGCCAACGGCTGCGCCTGATTTCCGCCTGATCTGGGACAATGCGTATGCGGTGCACACGCTTACCGACGAGTTCCCGGAGAACTACAACGTCATCAAGATGGCGGAGGAAGCCGGTAATCCGAATCGTTTCTGGGTGTTTACGTCGACGTCGAAGATTACGTTGGCGGGCGCGGGCGTGGCGTTTTACATGTCCTCGCGCGAGAACTTGGACGATTACCTGAAGCACTCGAATATTCGTGGCATTGGTCCGAACAAGATCAATCAGCTGGCTCATGCGAAGTTCTTTGGCGATGTGGAGGGTGTGAAGGCGCAGATGCGTCGTCATGCTGGGTCGCTGGCTCCGAAGTTCGAGAAGGTGTTGAGCATTCTGGATGAGCGCCTGTCTGCGTACGGAGTTGCCGAGTGGACGAAGCCTGCTGGTGGCTACTTCATTTCATTGGATGTCGTTGATGGCACGGCTGCTCGTGTCGTTGAGTTGGCGAAGGAAGCGGGCATTGCGCTGACGGGCTCGGGTTCGTCGTTCCCATTGAAGGACGATCCGAACGATCGCAATATCCGCTTGGCTCCATCGCTGCCTCCGATGGAGGAGTTGGAGGCTGCTATGGATGGCGTCGCTACCTGTGTGTTGTTGGCGGCTGCAGAAAAGCTGTCGGAATAGCGATTAGACTCGGCTCACAATGAATTTCGAAGAGACGAAGTACTGGTACGGTCAGATTTTCCCGGGTGACATGCAGCTTTCAGAGCATGCCGGGCGCGTTTTCGGCGTGGGTCGTTTCGATGTGTGGGGCGACGCGGCTCCAGTGCAGATCGCCGAGTTTTCGGTGAGCGACACTGATTCCGCCGTTGCTACCGCGAATTTGAGTCGAGTTGATTACGAGTTGCGCACGCCTGATCAGCAGGATGTGCGTGTGGAACTCGTGATGGTGGGGTCGAAGGAACTGCCGTTACACGAGATTCTTGCGACCGCTGCGGGCATGATTTCGGAAGCTCCGACGCAGTGGTATCCGCAGCCTGGTCGTGTTCTCACGCATGCGATCACTACGGCGGTGAGCGCGTTGCTCCATGCTGATGATGAAGTTCGTGGCAAGCATGGTTCTGGTGCCAGCGATGATGACGCGGTTGCACCTCTTACTCCCATGGCAGCTCCAGATGCTGCGCAGACTGGTGTCACCACACCACATTTGCTCTGCATCGTGCCGTCGCTGTGGAGCCAGGGTGCCCCGCAGGTGACTGAAGTTCCCGGCCAGGTGTCGATGAGCGTGGGTGATTCGAAGTCACCAGGTGGTCGCATTACGACGATGTCGCAGCTCATCCCCATCACCAACGATGAGGCCGAGTTCTTGGCTCACCATCCATCGGTGACAGCTGCGGAGGGTAGTGCGGAGGCTGATCCGTTAGCGAAAGCTGGCGTGTATTCGATGGCTGCGCAGGATTTGATGCACAAGTTTGTCGCTGCGGGCACTGACCTGCGCGACCTTACGCGTGAGAGTGTCACTGACCTATAACTGTTCGAGCAGTCTCGGTGAGCGTTCCACGCTAACCGGTAGGCTAGGCACGTGGCTCTGTACAGGAAGTATCGTCCGTCGACGTTTGCCGAGGTAGTAGGCCAGCAGCACGTTACCGAACCGCTGTCGCTGGCTCTGGAATCCCGCGATTCTCAAGGTCGGCCTGACCGTATCAATCACGCGTATCTGTTTTCAGGTCCGCGTGGTTGCGGTAAGACGTCGTCGGCACGCATTTTGGCTCGTAGTTTGAATTGCGAGCATGGCCCTACGCCCTCGCCCTGTGGCAAGTGTGCTTCTTGTCTTGCGTTGGCTGCTGGTGGCCCGGGCAATTTGGATGTCACGGAGCTGGATGCAGCGTCGCACAATGGCGTGGAAGATATGCGCGATTTGCGGGATACGGCGATTATTCAGCCGGCCGAGTCGCGGTATCGCATTTTTGTGATCGACGAGGCTCACATGATTACGTCGGCAGGTTTCAATGCCTTGCTGAAGATTGTGGAGGAGCCGCCGGAGCATTTGATCTTTATCTTTGCGACGACTGAGCCGGAAAGGGTGCTTCCTACGATTCGGTCGCGTACGCATCATTACCCGTTCCGTTTGTTAACCCCGAATGATATGCGTGGCTTGTTGCAGAGCGTAGTCGCGCACGAGGGTGTGCACGTAGCGGATGATGTGTATCCGCTGGTGATTAGTGCGGGTGGTGGTTCGCCACGTGACTCGCTGTCGGTGCTGGATCAGCTGGTGGCGGGTGCTGGCCCGGATGGTGTTACGTACGAGGTAGCGGCGCCGCTGCTTGGTGTGACAGAGGAGACGTTGCTGTCGGAGTCGGTCGATGCGTTGGCGTCGGGCGATCGTGCTGCGATTTTCGATGTCATTGATCGGGTTGTTCAGTCTGGTCAGGATCCGAAGCGGTATGCGGAGGACATGCTAAAGCGCGTCCGCGATCTGCTTGTGTTGTCGGCGCTTCCGTCTGCGCAGGAACAGGGGCTGGTGGACGTTCCGGCTGATCTGGTGCCTGTCCTTATCGAGCAGACGAAGGCAGTGCCTGTTGGCACGCTGACTCGGTTCGCCCAAGTACTGAACGATGGTTTGTCTCGTTTCCGGGGCGCTACCTCGCCGCGGCTGTTGCTTGAGGTGATGTGCGTGCGCATGTTGCTGCCTGCTGCCGAGGATTCGGTAGAGGCGCTATGGCAGCGTGTCGAGGCTCTGGAACGGGGAATTCCCGCCGGTGGTGGGGCAAGTGCGGGTGCATCTCCGGCTGCTTCACAGGCTGCAGGATTCGGCGCCAAGGAAGAGCCAGAATCTTCAATGCCATCGATGGATGATGTGCCGACTGTCGACGAAAACGGTCGACCATTGTCGGCGTTGCAGCGTGCTCGGTTAGCTCGTCAGCGTCAGCAAGGCGGCGCAGCGGAGACTCCTAAGCCAGCTGCCCAGCCAGCTCCTGAGCCGGTGCCAACTCCTGAGCCAAAGCCAGCGCAACCAGCCCAGACCGCTCAATCAGAGCAGCTGCGAAAGTTGGCGGAGGCTCGGGAAGCAACCAAGCGGATGCAAGAGTTGGCGCGCGAACAGGAGCGTGCCGAGCGCGAACGCATGGCAATGGAGCGCGAAGCCGCAACTCGTCGTGCCGATGCGGGCGAGGCTGCTGAAATTGTCACGGAAGCAGCAGCAGAAGTAGAGGCCGTCGCTCCAGTTCAGCCCGCGCTGACTATTGACGATATTCAGGAAACCTGGTCTGACATTCTGGCCGCAACGGATGGTGAACATGCCATGCCTGTTCGTGTTCTTGCAGCTCAGGCGCGCCCCCTATCATTGGATGAAGCCAATAATCTGTTGGTCATCGCGCATCACACGGGAGCGTTGGCGAATCGCCTCAACGCCCCTGAGTATGCAGCGACCTTGGCTCGCGCGATCCAGCAGCACCACCACATCGATGTCCGCGTGCAGTGCCAAGTTGGTACGCGAGCCCGCGATCATCAGGCACCATCGACGACTCCTCCTGACGACGAACCTTCAAGAACTCAACCCGCCGCCACGCGGGAAGTGATGCCGGAAGGACTGCGTCGTCAAGTAGAAGCAGTGCGGAAGCAAGCGGCGGCTGCTGAGGCGCAACCCGAGCAGAACCCGATGCCGGCGCAGTCGGCAACTCCAGCGCAGTCGGCGGAGAAAATGCCGCGGTATAAGCAGATTCTGGAGCGTCGGCGTCAGCAGGCGGAGGCAGAGCGGGCTCAGCAGGAGCAGAGTCATGAGGCGAGGTTGCGCAAGATCGCTGAGGCGAAGGCGCGCGCTGGGCAGCCAGCGGACGATGGAGTGCCGTTGCCACCAGAACCTGTCGATGACGTGCCACCTGATGATTACGGCTACGAACAGCCCGTCGCTGAGCCACCGGTAGAAACATCAGCTGGCGATGAGGAAGCCGAGATGATCGCAGCGGCTCAGAACCCTGGCCAGTTGGACCACCGCGACATGAAGGAAGTTGTCATGGAGCTGTTGGAGCGGGAGCTCGGCGCGAAACCGATGTAGCAAGCGCGCCCTCGCACCAAATCCGCGAGGGTCGCTAGAATCAGCAGTTAAAAGCAGCGAAAGTTAGGAATTACAGTGACTCAGCCAGATATGAACGCAATCCTTCAGCAGGCTCAGCAGATGCAGGCGCAGCTGCAGGCAGCTCAGCAGGAAATCGTTGCCACCACCATCGAGGGTGAAGCAGGCAATGGCTTGGTCAAGCTGGCTATGAAGGGCTCGGGCGAGGTCACCAACATCGCTATCGATCCGAAGATCGTTGATCCAGAAGATGTCGAGACCCTGCAGGATCTCGTACTCGCAGCGTTCCAGGACGCAACCTCGAAGGTACAGTCTCTGGCTGACGAGAAGATGGGTCCACTGTCTCAGGGCTTCGGCGGCCTGGGCGACATGGGCGGCATGTTCTAAAAAATTGTTTGAAGGACCATTACAGGACCTCATCGACGAGTTTTCTCGCCTGCCCGGAATTGGACCTAAAAGCGCCCAGCGCATCGCATTTCACCTGCTGAAAGCAGATCCCGAGGACATTTCGCGCCTCCAGTCTGCGCTCGGCCGGGTCCGCGAGGGCGTCCAGTTCTGTCGCATTTGTGGGAATATTTCCGAGGATGAGGTGTGTCGCTATTGTGGCGACCATCGTCGTGAGGCTGGTTTGGTGTGTGTCGTCGAGGAAGCCCGCGATATCCAAGCTATCGAGCGCACCGGTGAGTTCCACGGCCGCTACCACGTGCTCGGTGGCGCGCTTGATCCGCTTGGCGGCATCGGCCCCAATGAGCTCAATGTGCGCACGCTACTGCAGCGCATTGGCGGGGTACTTGACGACGTCGCGGTCGACGGCGAACCCGCGAAGAGGCCCGAGATTCATGAGGTCATCATCGCGACCGACCCGAACACTGAAGGCGAAGCAACTGCGACGTATCTTGCTCGTTTGTTGAAGGACTTTCCGGGTTTGAAGGTCACTCGGTTGGCATCTGGCATGCCACTTGGTGGCGACTTGGAGTTCGTCGACGAGCTGACATTGTCTCGCGCGTTAACCGGGCGATTGACTATTTAACGACGGGGCTTCCCGGGTCAGGGCTTTCAGGGGCAGTACCGTCAGTGCCCCCGCCATTCATGATGCCTTCTTCGCCGTACAAACCCAGCCGGATGGCTTCTTCGTCGGCGGCTGCGGCCTCTGCCTTCGACCGTGCAGGCGGGCGCAATTCGGCGATGGAGTATTGCCCACGCACAGCGTCAATATCGAGAAGATGCTCGAGTGCGCCCCGTCGAATAGCTGCCGAGGAGAGCTGCGAAGCTTCGGGCAGTCGCTCCATCCGGAACCAGTGAATCGCCTGCATCAGCATTTCAGCGGGGCCGAACTGGAAGCGTGTGAAGCGGAACCACAGTGCGGTGATTGTCCAGTCTGCAAGTGCGATGAGAGCGATGAAAACCATTGCTCGCCCCCATGCCTGGGTCGATGATCCGGAGATCCCCAGATGGTCGATGATGGCGTAGCCACTGGTCCCCAGCGGTACGCGGAAGACGTTCACTGCAATGAGTGCTGCCAGGTAGTTTGTCAGGGGCGCTTTGCCGAGCACTCCGACAGTGACCATCAGCATTTTCTTCAATGGGGTCGACATCGCCACCATGACGATGAATAGATACGTAGTGCACATTACGACGCCGGCAACCGTGTTGGCAGACAGGACGTCGGACGTGACTGTCGGTTGCAGACCTAGCTCGTAGTTCGACATGATCTGCCAGTACAGCGCGGCCAATGTCATCGGGATGAGCACCAGCAGCCCCATCGCTGGAATCCATGGCCTTGTTCGCACGAACCAGGGGATTCGGAGTAGCGCCAGGCCGAAACCCACCATTAAGAATCCGGCCATCGATAGTTCCACACTGCCGAATAGGGCTGCTGTAACTGCGAGGGGTGCGCCGATGATCGTAATGGCACGTCGTTGCCATTTCATTGGCAGTAGCAGAAGTGGAATCACAAAAAAGAGCCCGGAGATTGCGAAGCCGATCATGACATTGTCAGGCACGGCGACGGCTAGCGGAATTCCCAATGTAATCAGCATCAAGATGCCTCGGTAAAGCATTTGCTCAGGGAATTTTGCCGCTCGTCGAATTTGCATCCAGACGAAAGCTAATCCGGTTCCAAGAATGAGACCCAGGAGTGGGAAAACGCGGTTGAACACAAAGAGGTCAAGGAAGCGAATGACAACGTTTCCGTCGATATCGAAACTCAAGACATCCATGATGGTGCTCATTGCGATGCCAAAGCGCTCCAACGAGCTGGCACTTGCCTGAATCCATCCATCAGCATCTGATACATGTCCAACAACTCGGTCAACTTCAAGTCCCCACAGAGCTGGGAAGGTGCCAAAGAACAGCCCGAGGATGAGGAATCCCCGAAGTACCCATGCTTCTTCGAGCTGGTACGAGGAGTCGATCAGTGCTTTACCGTCGGAGTCGAGGAATGCACGACGATCCATCATCTCGACGAAAGCGGCCTTGAACCGGGCCCACCTGCCATGCAGGAGCCGCCCTGACGACTTTTCGTCGCCAGGGGAGGTAGAACCACCTGGTACATTCCGGTCCATGACTGCGCTCTTTAAGAGTGGTTGTCGTGTCACGACAACCAGGGGGTGAACAATGCCACTCAATTATCGCACCCGGAATACGCAAAAGGGTAACGGAAGTAAATAAGTGTCCGGGCGGGCAACCCCGAATGTACTTCGATGTGTCTACATCGTGCTTAGCGCTCGCTCTTTGGACGTGGCTTGGAGTGGATGCGTTCGTCGCGAAGCTTGTCCACGACAGCGAACTCAGGCAGATCGATCGCAGCGAGCTCAGTCAATTCAACGCCCATCGCACGCGCCAATAGAACATCCGCGAGTTCAGGATTGCGCGCGAGCACCGGCCCGTGCAGGTACGTGCAGATAATCGAATCCTGCACCGCGCCTTCCGCGCCACCGGCAGCCTTCAGCTTGGCAATATCCTCGCCCGGCTGCACCTCCGGCCCCTCATTGCCCACACCACGCACAACGGTGCCCAGTGGACGTGCGTCCTTACCTAGGACAGTGCGCCCCATGTGGTTTTCGAAGCCAGTAAGTGGTTGCTTTACGACGTCCCCAAAAGGCACCGTGCAAATCTCACCAATTGCACGTGTAGCGAGGGAATCGGTCTTGCAGTCAACGAGGCCTAGTCCGTCGATCTCTTTGCCTCCGGCGCGGAATGACTCGCCCAGAATCTGGAAACCGGCGCAGATGGCGAGGATGGGACGTCGTGAAGCAGCTGCCCGAGCAAGGCCGCCGTCTGCTAAAAGGTGCTCGGCCGCAATGGACTGAGCGACGTCTTCGCCACCGCCGATGGCGTAAATGTCGAGGCTATCTGGCACGGCTTCGCCGAGGCGGATTGGCACGATTTCTGCGTCGATATTGCGGGCTCGGGCGCGCTGGCGGAGGACGAGTGCGTTGCCGTCGTCGCCGTAGGTGCCCAGGACATCCGGGAGGATAAGGCCAATGCGGAGAGTGCTATCGGTGCTCATTACTTGGTCTCCTCGGAGTCGGCGCGAACAGTGTCGACGCGGTCAGAATTCAGGCGTTCGATGTCCTTCTTCAGATCGCGGAAGGCGGTGTAGTTGGCCAGAACTTCGACGCGGGTTGGGCGGGAAGGATCGACATCGGTGCAGGTACGAATGGCATCGAGTGGATCGGCGACCAACGTGTGCTTGATGCCCGCGTAGAGGAGACGAACGGAAAGATCCGTGCCGCGCTCACCGGAGGCAAGGACCGTAATATCGCCGAAGTCTTCAAACTTGACATCCCAGAGCCAGGAGAGGTCTTCGCCATCGGCTACGTGGCCGTTGACGGCGATGACGACTGCGTCGGAGGTGCGATCCACCATCGACAGAGCTTCCTGCCAACCTGCGGGATTTTTAGCTAGCAGCATTCGAACTTCCTTGTCGCCAGCTGCGCCAATTACTTCAGCGCCACCACGGGTCTGCGTTGCGCCCGGCACGGTAACAGTGGAGTAGCGGCCAGCAACGTTGTCTACCTGCTCAGTTGCATTCAGCGCGGTCAGCGCTTCCGCACCCATTTCCACAGCGCCAGCAATGGCGAGGGTGGCGTTGCCACGGTTCGCATTACCCGGCAGCGTGAGATTCAGTGGCATGACGTTGCCGTATGGGGACTTCACGCCTTCATCGGTAATTGACCAGGTTGGGGCGGGGCGGGAGAAGGTGGAGCCGTCGTCAAGCTTCTTAACGGCGTACCAGTTGTCGCCGTCGCGAATGATTGGACCGCCGGTGCGTGGGCACGAGGTGGCATCGTTGGTCCAGCCGCCACCGGCAGATACCCAGACGACGTTTGCGGCATCCCACGCAGCTGAGGCAATCAGTGGATCGTCGCAGTTAGCGATGATCGTTGCCTGCGGGTTCTCATTCACTGCCTTGCGCAGCGTTGCCTCAATCTTGTTGATCTCGCCAACACGATCCAGTTGGTCACGCGACAAGTTGAGCAGGACGATGACCTGTGGCTTCAAGTCCTGCGCAATGTGCGCGACGTGCAGTTCGTCGACCTCAAGCACAATGCTGTCGGCCTTTGGCTCGGCCAGGAGCGCAGAAATGACGCCGGCATCCATGTTGTCGCCGCCCTCATTCGTTGCGACGACCTGCCCTGCATCGCGCAGCGCCGCAGCAAACATGCGGGTCGTGGTGGACTTGCCGTTGGTACCGGTGATGATCGCAGCTGGGCGACCCTTGCCAAGCGAAGCCATGATGCGCGGATCGATCTTCTGGGCGATCAGACCACCGATCATGCCGCCGGCGCCACGGCCGGACTTACGGGAGGCCCACGTTGCAGCGTCGGCTGCTGACGTGGCCAGGCGAGAGCGAACCTTGGACCCGAGCCCAGAGGTTAGTCCCGAAAGGAAGTTGGGCTTACTGCCATTACTCATGGCAGCAAATTTTACGCCCACACACCCACAAATCGGTGAATTACCTGTTGTGGGTGTTTATGCCTCGCGTGCCAGACGTAGAAATGCTTCATCGCTGACCAGCGGAATGTCCTTGCGGTGCGCGTGCATTGCCTTGCCAGTCAGATCTTCCGGCTTGATATTCGCGGGGTGGTTGCACACCAGAATTGACGTTTCCCGAGTGACCTTCTCCGAATACGTCAGCCCAACCGCCAGCCCCGCTTCAATGAGCTCGTCTGGATTAATGACAACCTCTGGCGCCACCGCAAACTCCATGCCCACCTTCAGCTTGCCACCAGGCGTGTACTTGCCCGGATTATCTGCCTGAGCTGGCGATTCAATCGCATCAACCCGGACAGTACTGCGCTGCAGTCCGACTCGGTCGGCACGAAGTTGGTCAGTGGGGTAGGCGGCGAGCGTGGCGTCGTCGTCGAGTCCGCCTTGTGCTTTGAATAGCGCGATGGTGGTCTGAATATCGTCCAACGTTCGGTCGCGCTCCGCCACCTCGTTATTGGAGGTACTGGCCATCGGTGACGCGCACTCGATGCCGTAGGTGCTCGCGACACCGCGCAGGCGCGTATCCGGCAGCTCGACTCCCTGCCTGCGCCCAGTTTCGAGCGTATCCACGATGCGCACCGGCGTCGGAATCTTGCCCACGCGACCACGGCTGCGCCGTCCACGTCCCCGTCGGTTGCGGTTTGCTCGGTTTGCTTGACGACGGGCTTTTCGTGCCTCAGCAACCACAAAACCCCAGGTCATCGGCGCGTTATGGGTAATGAGGGTGCGGTCGTCCAGAATATCGTTGATTTTGGACAGGACGGTGCCGAACTTCGGGGACCCCTGTAGGTCTTCCGGGGTGAGTCCGTGCAGGTGAACTGGGCCGGGATCCTCGCCAGTGGTGAGAGAGGTGTGCCAGGTGTCGACAGTATTGCCGGCCGCGTCGAGCGTCGCGATGGCGATGCTGACCATTCGCCCCGTCTTCGGATGGATGCCGTTGGCTTGAATTGCCAGAACTGCGTAGGGGGCGCGTTTGACGGCACGGGCAGTCCGACCTTGTTCCTGCTGATCAGTCTTTTCCGGTTGTGTTGCGGTTGGGGCAGTTGTCTGTGTTGCTTGCTCCTGTGAGGCCTTCTGCGAGGCTCGAGCTGGGGCCTTAGTGGCGACAGTCTGCCGAGGCGAGCCACCTTTGGTGGTGGCGCGGCGGCGGGAGCGGCGTCGTCGTGAAGAACGGGCCTCCGCTTCCTTGCGCGCAGGGTTGGGAGCATCCGAGGTCATGAGTCCAAGCGTAACTGTTGAGGTGAGTGGTGAAAATGTTAGGTTCGCGAATGTGCGTGGCGCGACCGGCGATGCCAAAATCGGCCTGCTGATCGATCTGCGCTTTCAAATCGGTCCGGTAGCTCCACTGCAGCCCACTGACAAGTTGTAAAACCCCAGGTCGCGTCCGCCAGCTCGGGGCTGCACAAGAGACACTGAGCCGATTGGAAAGCGCAGACTGCGGTGTAGGACAGAGGACAGGGCGTTAGCGAGCACTGCCGTGGAAGCAGTCACCATACGACAAAACCGGCGCTTACCCGGTGAGAGGGGCGAAGGCGCCGGTGGGATTGTCCGTCGTTAAGCCAGAGCGCGGTTGATTGCCGACGTCACGGCCTTCAGCGATGCGTAAGTAATGGAACCAGCGATGCCGCAGCCCCAAACCTTCTGGCCATTGACCTCGGCGAGGACGTAGGCAGCGGCCTCGGCGTCATCGCCAGCGGTGCGAGCGTGCTGGACGTACTCCATGACCTCGACGTCCACGTTCAGAGACTCGAGAGCATTCGCGTATGCGGCCAGTGGGCCGTTGCCAATACCATCGATGACCTGCTCCTGACCGTTGTAAACGACGCGAGCCTTGACGCGGGTGTCGTCGGTCTCGACCTGTGGTGCGTCAACAGTGATTGCGATCTGCTCCAGTGGGTTCTCGCGGTCGAGGAACTCGCCCGAGAAGATATCCCACATTGCCTTGGAGTTGACCTCGCCACCCTCTGCGTCAGTGACAGCCTGAACAACGGAGGAGAACTCGACCTGCATTGCGCGAGGCATGTTCAGACCGTGATCGGTCTTCATGATGTACGCAACGCCACCCTTGCCGGACTGCGAGTTCACGCGAATGACGGCTTCGTAGGAACGGCCGACATCCTTTGGATCGATAGGCAGGTACGGAACCTCCCAGACGACCTTCTTGAATTCTTCGTCGGTGATGTCCTTCGTGTGGGCACCTGGGCGAACCTTCTCGGCCATTGCGTCGAGGCCCTTGTTCACAGCATCCTGGTGCGACCCCGAGAATGCGGTGAATACCAGGTCGCCACCGTATGGGTGGCGCTCAGGGACGCGCAGCTGGTTGCAGTACTCAACCGTGCGACGAATCTGGTCGATGTCCGAGAAGTCGATTTGTGGGTCGATGCCCTGGGTCAGCAGGTTCAGGCCGAGCGTGACCAGGCAAACATTTCCGGTGCGCTCGCCGTTGCCAAACAGGCAGCCTTCGATGCGGTCCGCGCCAGCCAGGAAGCCCAGCTCAGCGGTAGCGACGCCGGTGCCGCGGTCATTGTGAGGGTGCAGCGACAGGATGATGGAATCGCGACGCTCCAGATTGCGGTCCATCCACTCGATGGAGTCTGCGTAGACGTTCGGGGTGATCATCTCGACCGTCGATGGCAGGTTAATAATGATCGGGTTCTCTGGAGTTGGCTCCATCACGGCGGTGACGGCGTCGACAACTTCCTTCGCGTACTCGACCTCGGTGCCGGTGTAGGACTCAGGGGAGTACTCCCAGCGCCAGTTGGTGCCGGTGTAATCGGCGGCGATGGACTTGATCAGCTCGGCTGCGTCCGTAGCAATCTTCTTAATCGCGTCCTTGTCCTTACGGAACACAACCTCACGCTGCAGAATCGACGTGGAGTTGTAAAAGTGCACGATAACGTTCTTCGCGCCTTCGCAAGCCTCGAAAGTACGGCGAATCAGGTGCTCACGAGCCTGCACCAGAACCTGGATGGTGACGTCATCCGGGATCATGTTCTTCTCGATGATCTCACGCACAAAGTCAAAGTCCGTCTGCGACGCCGATGGGAAACCGACCTCGATCTCCTTGTAACCCATCTGAACCAGCAGCTCGAACATACGGCGCTTGCGCTCCGGGCTCATTGGGTCAATCAGCGCCTGGTTACCATCACGCAGGTCGACAGCACACCACTGTGGAGCCTTGGTAAAACGCTTGTTTGGCCACGTGCGGTCAGGCAGGTTGAAGTCCTGAACCTCAACGTCGTAAGCCTGGTAGCGGTTCGCAGGCATCTGAGAGTTGCGCTGTTTGTTCCATGCAGGCTGATCCGCTGGAATCTCGCCAGCTGGAGTCTGAATCTGCGATGGTGCGGAGATGAATGCGTCTGAAGGGGTCATTGGGTGCGTACCTTTCAATGTCAACTACTTCACGACGATAGTTGCTCGGGCCTAGAAAGTCGTTTCTCTAGGAGCTGAGATTTATGGCCGGAAAACCGGATGTCGCGAGAAGTTGGGCGGGCTATGTATGGATGCTCTTTATGAGTAGGCCGGCACACCAAACTCCGCGACGGGGAGCCAGCCTTGAGCATTTAGCATCGAGCCCCGCCGCGGCACAGAAGAAGGAGTGCACGCTGCATGTGATGGAGGATACACGACTACCCGGGGTGCTTGTCCACTTAGTGGGATTATGCGTCCATTTCTGGGGGTGTGGAGTAGTGAAATCGACGTGGGAGGGTGGGTGACCGGGTGCTTTCGAATGTGTGGTGTCACACTGGTTTGGTGAATTGTCGCGGTGCTGGTGAAACATCGTGATGGCGAAAAATAGAGGGAAGCAGGGGCGTGTGGCACAGACAGAAAGCGCGATGCTGAAAAAGAGAGCGCAGACCGTTCGAGCCGTTCCAGCTGCGAAGAGCGAAGCTACGCTGGTTATCGCGGGCTATGTCGCGACTAGGGCGTTCGCGTTGCTTGTCCTGTTCGCCATGATTTTCGCTGACGCGACAAAGGATGGCGATTCGGTACCCCGTAATATCTGGCCACTCGTCTGGGACGAACTCAACGCGTGGGATGCCGAATGGCTCGCTCGCATCGCCGAGCATGGCTACTTCGACATTCCCCCGGTAGGCGACGAACCCGTCTACTGGCAGTCCCTCGCCTTCTTCCCGGGAATGCCGTATCTCATGAAGGCTGTCTCCACCGTCACGACGCTGTCGCCCCAGGTCGCCGGCATCGTGATCTCCCTGGTCAGTGGCCTGGTCTTCGCGTTCTCGGCTGCAGCACTGGTGCGCCGCATGCCGTGGGTACGGGCGTCGGCCCTCTCGCCGGTCCTCGCCGCCCTCCTCGCGACGACCGCCCCCATGACCATCACCTTCCTCATGCCGTATACCGAGGCGCTTTTCCTTGCGTTGGTGGGATGGGGGCTGGTGGCGATCGTCGATAAGCGGTGGGCGAGCGCGGCTGCCTTGGTTTTTGCGGCGGGCCTGGTGCGCTCGACGGCGCTCGGGTTGTTCATTGTGTTGGCGATCGCGGTGCTGGCGACGGCGCGGCGGAATCCGCGGGCGTGGGCTGCGGTGGTTGTCGCACCGTTGGGTTGGGCGGGGTATTTGTGGTGGTCGTCGTCGCATTTGGCGGATGTTGGCGGGTACTTCGGCGCGCAGGAGCGCGGCTGGGATTCGCGGGTTGATGGGGGCGTGGCGACGATCGCCTGGCTCACCAGAACCCTCACCGAGGAGACGCACGTCGGCTATATCTTGACGACTGCAACCATCATCGCCGTCCCCCTCACCGCTGCGTGGGCATTCGTCGGGTGGGTGCGCGCGCTGGTCGGTGCTCGATTCGAGAGCGACAAATCGTCAGTCGAAGACCTCTGGGGGCGCGCGTGGCCAGTACTGCTGTTCTCGTGCCTGGCTATCGGCCAAATCCTAGTCAGTGACGGCCTGATGCATTCGCGCCCGCGCCTGTTTTTGTCAGGCGTGCTCTTGCTGATCGTGGTGCCTGCAGTGTTGCGGAACTTTACGACGCGCACGTCGGCATGGCTCATCGTCACCTGGGTGGTGGTGTCGACGTGGTTTAGCGCGTTTATGCTCGTGCCGTTTGAGTGGGCTATCTAGCTTTTAGCTCGCCTTAGCCCGAGCCAACTCGCTGCGCTTCGCCTTTCGTGGCGGGGGAGTGCCGTTGCCGGCGAGAGCGAGGGTGGAGCCGATCATGATGGCAGCCGCCAGGCCCATCCAGAGCCACGACCAGCCGTGTACCTGGAAGCGTTCGCCGAGAATGACATATCCCAGGGCGAAGGCGACAATCGGCTCGACAGCAGTCATGGACGGCAGTGACAGGCGCAATTCGCCGGCATTAAATGATGCTTGCTGCACCGCAACGCCGATCAGAGCCAACGTAATGAGTAGCCACAGCTCCCAGGATTTCGCCAGCTCCGTGGCTCCTTCCACCCAGAAAATATCCACGACGGCTTTCGACAGCACAGCGACATATCCGTACAACCAGCCAGTGTTGATACCAAGTAGCAGAGCTTTATGTTCGCTGAGCATAGTCGAGGCCAGCCAATAAATCACAGCAAAAACGACCACGCCGACGGCCAGGCTCGGGAGCCATCGTGAAAACTCAACGCGCACGTCACCCGGCTGTGGTCGCCCCAGCAGCACGACGACCGTCACCGCAATACTCAGCAGCAGCGCCCACGTCGTTTCGGACTTCGACACCCGCCTGCCCGCAATCAGCGATGCCAGTGGCAGCGTGAACATCAGGCTCATCACCAGCAGTGGCTGAACAAGCAACAGCGTGCCAAAGCCAAGTGCCGCGATTTGTAGGCCATAACCAATCATCGCGAGCGTGACGCCCGCCCACCAGGCCCAATTGCCAATGACGGTCCACACTCCGCCGAGGGTTGTTGCTCCGTCGGGGATCTTCGTCGCTAAGCGGTGGCGAATGACAGTGCCCCACGCAATAGTGAGCGCGGACCCGAGGCCGAGCAGAATTGCGAGGAATTGGTTATGCACGGTGTATGAGCCTACCTGTAGGAACGCTGAACTTTGCGACGTCCCCGCGCTAGCGCTACTCACGCGCAACCGTGTCCCGCCTGGTGGGATAACCCTCCCAAATAGGGGTGAAAATGGCGGGGCTTCGGAGCGTGCGAGTGGCGAAGTCTGCAATACCGGGCCGAAAACAGGGCATTTCAGCCTGTAAACGCGTGTTTAGCCCAGGGTGTGGCGTTTCGCCACAGGCTGCACTGTTGTATCGTTGCCAAAGACTCGTATGTTCTTATGCGGGCCAAACGTTGCAGTCTATTGGAGGTCACCGACCATGGCTTTGGTCGTACAGAAGTACGGTGGTTCGTCGCTGGAGAACGCGGAGCGTATCCGCAAGGTTGCGGAACGTATCGTCCAGACCAAGAAGCAGGGCAACGACGTAGTTGTTGTGTGCTCGGCTATGGGAGATACCACCGATGAGCTGCTGGATTTGGCTGCTCAGGTAAACCCGGTTCCGCCGGGCCGCGAAATGGACATGTTGCTGACTGCGGGTGAGCGCATTTCGAACGCGCTGGTTGCTATGGCTATTTCTAGCCTTGGTGCGACGGCGCAGTCGTTTACTGGCTCGCAGGCAGGCGTTATTACTACGGAGCGCCACGGCAATGCGCGCATTGTGGAGGTCACTCCAGGTCGTGTTCGGGAAGCTCTCGACGAGGGCCACATTTGCTTGGTTGCAGGTTTCCAGGGTGTTAACCGTGAGACGAAGGACGTGACCACGCTGGGTCGTGGCGGTTCGGATACGACTGCGGTGGCGCTTGCGGCTGCTCTCGACGCTGATGTGTGCGAGATTTATTCAGACGTGGATGGCGTGTACACCGCCGATCCGCGCATCGTTCCTAATGCCCAGCGCTTGGACAAGATTTCCTTCGAGGAAATGTTGGAAATGGCTGCTGTGGGCGCGAAAATTCTTCAGTTGCGTTGCGTCGAATATGCGCGCGCGTTCAATGTGCCGTTGCGGGTGCGTTCGTCGTATAGCAATGAATTGGGCACTCTTGTCGATGGATTTATGGAGGACATTCCAATGGAAGAAGCTGTTCTGACTGGTGTTGCACATGACCGTTCGGAGGCCAAGGTAACTGTCCTGGGCATTCACGATAAGGCTGGTCAGGCTGCGAAGATGTTCCGTGTTCTTGCGGATGCGGAGATCAACATCGACATGGTTCTGCAGAATGTGTCCAGCATTTCGGACAACCGCACGGATATTACGTTCACGTGCCCTCGCGAAGATGGTCCGCGCGCAATGGAGCTTCTGAAGAAGCTGCAGGAGCAGATGGGCTGGGAGAACGTGCTTTACGACGATCACGTCGGCAAGGTTTCTCTCGTAGGTGCTGGCATGAAGTCGCACCCAGGTGTCACTGCGACGTTCTGTGAGGCACTGGCCGATGAGAACATCAATATTGACCTGATTTCGACGTCCGAGATTCGTATCTCCGTCCTGATCAGCGACACCGACTTGGATGATGCTGTTCGTGCGCTGCACGAGGCATTCCAGCTCGGTGGCGAAGAAGAAGCTACCGTGTACGCCGGTACCGGCCGCTAAGCAAACGTTTAAGGAGTTCTTGTTATGACCACGATTGCTGTTGTTGGTGCTACTGGCCAGGTCGGTCAGGTTATGCGTACTCTGCTGGAGGAGCGTAACTTCCCGGCAGATAAGGTTCGTTTCTTCGCGTCTGCTCGCTCTGCTGGCAAGACTTTGCCGTTCCGTGGCGAGGACATCGTTGTGGAAGATGTCGCTGCGACCGCTGACGAGGATCTGAAAGACATTGATGTTGCTCTGTTTTCTGCAGGTGGCACCCTGTCGAAGGAGCAGGCTCCACGGTTTGCTGCTGCCGGTGTGACTGTGGTGGATAACTCGTCGGCATGGCGTAAGGACACCGAGGTGCCTCTCGTTGTGTCTGAGGTCAATCCGGGTGCTTTGCAGGATATTCCTAAGGGAATTGTTGCTAATCCGAACTGCACCACGATGGCTGCAATGCCAGTGCTGAAGCCACTGCACGTTGCGGGTAACTTGCAGCGTCTGCGAGTTTCTTCGTACCAGGCTGTGTCTGGTTCTGGTCTTGCTGGCGTGAATGCCCTGGCTGGTCAGGCTCGTGCGAATGCTGACATTCTGGAGCAGCTAGTGACCGATGGTTCTGCTTTGCAGGTAGACGATCTCGGCCCATACGTCGCGCCAATTGCTTTTAATGCTGTTCCGGTCGCTGGCAATTTCGTTGACGACGGAACGCTGGAAACCGATGAAGAGCAGAAGCTGCGCAACGAGTCTCGTCGTATCCTCGACATTCCTGAGCTGGCTGTTGCAGGTACCTGTGTTCGTATTCCAGTGTTCACGGGTCACACGTTGGTTGTGCACGCTGAGTTTGAGAAGACTGTTTCTGTTGAGGAAGCAACCAAGCTTCTGGAGGCTGCTCCAGGTGTGAAGGTTGTGGACGTGCCTAACCCAGTGGCTGCTGCTGGTGTCGACGAGTCGCTGGTTGGTCGCATTCGTGTTGACCAGTCGGTGCCGGAAGGCCGTGGCTTGGTCTTCGTCGTTTCTGGCGACAATCTGCGTAAGGGTGCAGCCCTGAACACGATCCAGATTGCTGAGCTTTTAGTGAAGTAACTGCGTCACCCGTTATGGGGTGAGTGGAAACGGAGTGAGGCCCCCGCCGTGAGGTGGGGGTCTTTTTGTGTCTAATGTCAGATTTTCTGATCTGAACTGGTGTTTTAGTTCGGTTTGGGTGTGGCTGCGAAGGGGGTGGGGTGCCGACTGGGAGGGAGATACGGCTCGTTTCGGTCGGTTGGTGGAGAAGAGTCAAGGGGTGGTCGAGGTCACATGTAACGCTTCATTACAGCCTGACGATTGTGTAAGTGGGTGCTGAAAGCTTCGCCCAACAGTGACGGGTTGTTTGCCACTGCGGGCGTACTAGAGCGAAACCAGCGTATCCATCCGGTGTATTGCGGAGGGGCTGGGCCGCGAGGTCTGTACCCAACCGATACAACCGTTCGATCAAGCGGGAAATATCCCCGCTCTACACTTGAAGGATTTAAAGTGAACAAGACATCACGTCTCGTGCGTTCCGCTACATTTGCCGCAATCGCAGGCCTGTCCCTAACCATGGGCGCTCCAGCAGCAATGGCTGCTCCAGCTGGTGAACAATCAAATGCAGCTTCTCAAGGTGACTCGACCATCACCCAGGACAAGGGTTCGTTGACGATCCACAAGTATGCTGACCCATCCACGCTGGGAAACCCAACGGGTAATGTCGATGATCTCGTGAGTGGCACCAAACTTGATGATGTGGAGTTCACGATCTACAAGATCAACGACATTGATCTGACGACAAACGAGGGACTGGCAGCTGCTGCAAACATTAATGTCAACGACTACCTCGTTAACGGCACTGCAGATCTCACAAAGGTGACCCAGCAGGGCGCTCCAGTTACCACTGCAAATGGTGGTCAGGCAGTATTCGATGCGCTTCCACTTGGTGCATACCTCGTAGTCGAAACCAAGGCTGCAGAAGGCTACAGCCCAGCTGCACCATTCATTGCTTTCGTACCAATGACACAAGGTAATGCTGAGGCTGGCGGAACCACGTGGAACTACGATGTTCACGCGTACCCAAAGAACTACCAGCAGAAGATGCCAGAGAAGACGGTAGAAGATGATATCAAGAATGTCGGCGATGTCATCACCTACAAGGTAACCGGCTATGCACAAACTATTGCAGACGGTCAATCTCGCACCATTTTCCGTATCGAGGACACCCTCGACGCTGCTCTTACTCCACCAGCGCCAGAAGACGTGACTGTTGATGGGTTCGTAGCTGGTACGGACTACACTGTGACGGTCGAGGGCCGGAAGGTGACCATCAACTTCACCCCAACAGGTCTGGCAAAGATTGAAAATGGCCAGGCAATCACTGCAACGATTCCAGCAACTGTTGCCGAGAAGACTGACGGCACCATCGAGAACACCGCCAAGGTTTTCGAGAATGATCCAAACACTAATCAGGAAACCGAGCCGAAGGACACTCCTACGGTAAAGACCTACTATGCGGGCATCCAGTTCACAAAGGTCAATGCTGGCGGCACGGTACTGGAGGGTGCAGAGTTCCAGGTATACGGCGCTACGACAGACCAGACCTGTGACGAGGCCATCAAGGTGGAGGATCAGCTTCAGAATGTGGGGCTAGACAATACGAGCCTGTTCACCTCCGGTGCAGACGGTGTCGTAACCATCGACGGCCTGCATGTTAATAACATTGCTGACTCCACTGAAGGCAAGGCGAACACTTACGCCAAGTACTGCCTCGTTGAGACCAAGGCTCCAGAGGGTTACGAGCTTCTTGCTGATCCAATCGAGTTCACTCTGGCTTCCACCGAAGCCGGCACCTTGAAGCCAATTACTGTTGGCGACAAGGGCGAAGGCAAGGTCGTGAACCTTGAAGACACCACTCCTAACCTGCCAATGACTGGTGGCGCCGGTGTTGGCATCCTCGCTGCAATCGGTGCAGCAATCGTTGCAGCTGGCGCATGGTTCGCACGCCGCAACTCCTCCAAGGCCTAATAGGTTGAGGAACCTCGAGTGCGACATTCTTGAATGACGCGCTCACTGGGGCGGATGCGTAGTATCCGCCCCGTACGAGGCCCCGAAACGATTTAGTTTCCGGGGCCTCGGGCATAACGCCCAAAATATTTAGACTTATATCAAAGAGCACAACCACGCTCCCCGCCAAGCAATTGGAGCAACAGTGGCTGACCAGCAAGTAGTAACCGCAACCGATACCACCGAAGTCGAATCGACAAAGAAGCCTGCCAATGACCGCAAGGCCATTCTTATCCCAGCGCTCCTGGTGATACTCGGTCTACTTGTCATGATCTACCCAGTCGTCTCCACACAGTGGAACAACCATCAACAGCAAGTCGCAGCAAAAGAGTACGACAAGCTTGAGAAGGAAATTCCACAGGATAAGAAGGACGAAGCCTGGGAGCGTGCTCACGAGTACAACAAGAATGACGGCACGGGTCCGATTCTTGACCCTTGGTTGGCGCGTATTTCGCCTGATAACGCGGAGTATGCAGCCTATCTGGATCAGCTGAATTTAACTGAATCAATGGGACGTCTTGTCGTGCCAAGTGCACAAGCCGATTTGCCGATCTACCACGGAACTGATGACAAGACCCTGCAAAACGGCATCGGACACCTCTACGGTTCCGATCTCCCAGTTGGTGGACTGGGTACGCACTCGGTGCTGACTGGCCACACGGGTCTTCCGAACGCAACCCTCTTCGACAACCTCAACAAGGTCAAGGAAGGCGATGCCTTCTACATCCAGGTTGCTGGCCACAAGCTGAAGTACGTGGTCGACCAGATCAAGGTTGTTCTGCCAAACGAGACGGACGAGCTCAAGGCAGTCGAGGGCAAGGACTACGTCACCCTCATCACCTGTACTCCATACGGCATCAACACTCACCGCCTCCTCGTTCGTGGGCACCAAGTTCCACTCGATCCTGAAGAAGCCAAGGTCTTGGACGACGGCGTCGGCATGGTCTGGCAATGGTGGATGTACGCGCTCATCGCAGTGGCAGTGGCTGTGCTCATCGGATTCCTATGGTGGCTCCGCAATGCCATCAAGGCGGCAAAGGCCGCAGCATTGAAGGCTGAACTTGACGACGAATCGTCGAAAAGCGAAGTCGAAGAAGAAACAGATAGCGACGTCGCAGGGACACCATCGACAGGTCGGCTATCGCAAGAGACTTTCGAAAACCGAACCGAAGATAGCGACAAGAACAATGACAACTATCAAGATCGATGGGAGGAGTGGCGATGAGTAACAACATTACGGCTGCGACACTCCGTAACATTTCTGCCAGCGCGGTAGCACTTTCATGCGCAGCGGGAATGTTGCTGGCGCCAGTTGCAATGGCGACAGAAGTAGTGGGGCAAACCACGGAGTCAGCGACGACCGTAGCCGATAGTGGGGTACGGTCCCTGTCCATTACTCTGACCCAGAACAACCCAAACGATGATCCCGTCGACCCTACGAAGCCTGCAGGTCCTGCGGCGGGTGTCACGATTCTTGTTCAGCGGTTGGCCGGTATCGACCCTGCGAATGCAGCTGATGTGCAAAAGGTTCGCGATACTCCGTTGACGGAGATCGCAGACTCCTGGCCGAAGGACGTCGAACAGCGTGCTCTCACGGACGAAGACGGTACTGCTTACTTCAGCGAGCTGGAGCCGGGCATCTACTACGTTACGTCGTTCGCACCTGACGACGGGAAGTCGTACAACCTTGTTGAGCCGTTCTTGGTTTCAATCCCGTTCCACAATGGGCAGGCAGGATCGAATCCTGGAGTGATCGTGGCGAAGCACTGCGTGTGCCCGCCAGCTCCAGGTGAGCCAGGCAAGCCGTGTGATCCAGACGATTCCACTCCGACTCCGAGCTCGACTTCGCGGCCGACCCCTAGCTCTCCGAAACCAGGTACCCCAGGGACACCAGGTAAGCCTGGCGGTCCGGGAACGCCAGGTTCGCCGAATGTGCCAGGCAAGCCGGGTTCCCCAGGCTCGCCTGGTTCACCGAGTGCTCCTGGGAAGCTGCCTATTACGGGTGTTCAACTAGTGGGACTACTAGCCGCAGCAGCATCAATGATTGGTGTTGGTTTCTTGCTTATCGCAAGTAAGCGCGAGAAGCCATTGAGCGAGAAAGCTAAGTAATGAACAGCAACTCTGAATCTCGAGGCGGCATGCAGCGTCTGGGTAGGATCGTTGCCGCTATTGTTTTAACGTTGGTGCTTGCCATTGGCATCGCCCCTTTGAATTCCATGACGCCAACTGCTCTTGCACAGGATGCTGTGCAAGACACGGTGACGACGGATGCGCCTGCACCTATTGAGTCTTCGACAGGCGTTGTGCCGGTTGAAGAATCGGCCGTAGAGTCTCCGGCTCCTGAGACGGCAGCTCCGGCTCCGACTGGGCCGTCTACTATCGACGAAGCGACAATCAAGGTTATCGGAGAAGATCCAGGTAACCGAGTCATTCAAGCAGAAGTAGTGGGTGGTGAAACCGGCCTCGGAATTATCACGTTCGAACGCAACGGTGCTGTTTCCGAATTTCTCGGACACGGTGGCGTTCTCATTGGTGATCGTGAAATCCCAGCGGAAGCTATTACCTCGGCTCGTGCCAACGGCGAACATGGTGATCTGATTACAATTGACACTGGCAACGATGTCGTCCCAGCTGGAACCCTCGTTCAGGTTGCTTACGCGACAGCCGACATGGATGCAAACGCACAATGGACGCTGAACAATTCATTGTCGGCTGCTGAGGAGCAGCCAACGACGGATAGTGCCAGGACAATGATGATGCCGATGGCCATGCCGATGGCGGCCACGGCTACTAGCTCAGTTGATGGAATGGATCGTCGGTGGATTCGCAGTACAGATCCGATTCGCACTCAGACCCCACAGCAGTCAACTGTCACTCCATATTATGCGTGGAATTCCACGTCCCGTACCGTACAGAAAATTTCTTCGACAGTAGTTGATGACGGCTATTTGCAGAAGGTGAGTGCGTGGTTTGAGAAGTACAATTCTGGCTCAACTACAGACAACTTGACCGGTCTAAAGGTCACGGTGATTCGCGATGGGCAAGTCATTGAGACGATCGACTACTCGAATCAGGATGTTTCAAGTTATCGACACTTTATCGGTGCCTTTTCAGTGGGATATGACATCCCGCTGACGACGGGTGTAGATGTTCTAGCTGGAGATATTGTTGAAGTAGAGTTTGGCTGGAGACATGCGCTTAAGACCTACCCAAGTAACCCGAAGATGGTTCTTACCGGTCACGTGAATGCCGTTCCGCAGGAATGTGTTCAACAGTCTAAGACCTTTACGACTTCGTCCGGTACAGTCACTGTTCCCCCAATGGGAGACGGAACTGCAGTTGTTTCTCAGCTGCCCCCTAGAGAGCTGACCCAGGAAGAAATTGATCGAGGCGATGTCGCTTATGTGACTGCAAGTTCCCCAAATAGTCAGGCGAGGTATAGTTCACAGCTGTATTACCAGCCGAATGCAGGCACTGGCTTTGTGGAGATTGGTGGCACCACCGGTTGGGTTGTCAACGCGCTGGCGTATAACACCAATGACAATTGGTTGTACGCGATTAGTCAGCCTCGATACGGTGTGAATACCACCACGGCAGACAAGATCGACAATTCGCAACAGTATGTCGCACTCGAAGATCCATGCTTTCCGGCTGGTCACCTTCTTCAAATCGACCCAGTGACTGGGCAGATCTACAACCTAGGAAAAGTCACGGGTGCCGGTCCCGAAGGCTATGGATTCGGCGGAGTCTATAATTCTCCATGGCCAAATGATCTCTGGGGCGGCATCAATGTTGGTTTCTTTGACAAGAACGGCCAATACTGGGTGACTAACGCATCGAAATCTGGCACTGGCGTACTTTACAAGGTTGATCTTGGTTCGGTATCGGCAACCACGAACAACTCCATGGTTGCCTTCGGCACTGATCAGTGGGATCGCCGTCATAATGGCGACTGGTGTGCGGAGGGGCCAACTCCAAGTACACGGACCCAATTCAATGCTTACTGGAATGAGGGCCTCCGGGGCTGTGCATCAGGACCGTCCACGGGCATTGTGCCTTGGCGAGTCACTGGTGAGGACTTCACCTACGCACCTGAGGGTACGGGAAACTACGCCTGGGCTATTCAAAATGGTTGGGGATCCTACGTTTCAGAGCGTACCTACATGGAACGCATCAACCTGGATACTGGTGTGGTTCAACGCTTTGACATCACAGGACTCACCAACCAATTCGGGCAAACTATTCCAACCAACCAATTCGGGGAAACTACTCCATCTGGCAAACAGTGGGGTAAGGCATGGTTCTACGGCAATGGCAATCTAGCTTTTGGTACTTCGAGCGGCTCAGCCGGTAGCGAAGTAGTCCAGATTCAGATCATCAACCCTGACTCGGCGACCCCGACCTTCAAGCTGATCTCCGTGGATGGCACTGCACCTACCAGCTACAATTCAAACGGTACGAGTTCGGTGAACCCGAATGCACCAAAGTACGTTGACCTGGAAATTCAAAAGTCGGTATTTAAGGCCGATGATGCAAACAAGAAACTGACTTGGCGAATCGAAGTAACTAACCTCGGTCCAAATACCAGTGCAGGCTTCTTGGTTGAAGACTTGGTTCCAACCCAGTACACCAATGTGGTGACATCGAATTTCCGTCGCATTGATGCCGGTGGTACAGAGTACCCACTGTCACAGGCTGCAGGCGACTTTGTACTTGCCCAGAAGGGAAACAACTTCCAAGTCAACTTCACATCACTTGCTGTGGGCGAGAGAGTCTACTTCGATGTGACAGCAACATACCCAACTGTTGCGGGCTGCTTCGAAAACTCTGCCAAGGTGACGGGTCTCGACCCTGAGCCGGTAGGTGACGCAAACGTCGGCGTCAATGTCGATAGCGATGAACAGTGTCGACCTACCATCGACAAGAACATCGTCGATGCTAACGGTGACGGCGCAATCACAGTTGACGATACGAAGCTGCCAGGCCCGGATGGTACTCGCGCAGTTCAGTACGACATTGTGGTCACCGGACCATTGAAGGGCACGGCACAGCCGTACACCCTCAAGGACCTGCCACTGTTCGCGAACCTGGTTGAAATTACTGGCGCAAAGATTGTGTCAACATCGGCAACAGGGACAACTGTCGGAAACCAGCCAAAGATTAGTGGCCGGACATTTGGGGTTCCAGTACCAGCTGGCGGATGGGATGTCATCACATCGAATGATGCGGCAACAATTCCTTCGGGAGCTACACATACCTACCGCATTGAGGTCTACTACAAGGTTATTGGTGACCTCAGCGCTGAAGGAGCACCAAAGGAATGTGCGACCCAGGGGCCAGGCGCGGGCCATGGCCTATACAACGAGGCCATTCTCAACCCTGGTGCCGGTGAACAGAAGGACGATGACTGCGGTCCAATCGGTGAAGATGACGATGTCACCCTTGCCATCGAGAAGATCGACTACGAGGGTAAGACCACAATCATCTCCGGTGCAGAGTTCACTATCTTCGGTGCGACTGCAGATGGCCAGTTGGATCAAAACAATGTTGTTACTCAGATGACTGGGCGCACTGAAGACGCAACAAAGCCTGGCTATCAGTACTACGTGGCGACACTACAGCCGGACACTTTCTACTACCTCGTAGAAACAAAGTCCCCAGCTGGATACTCGCTACTTGCACAGCCAGTACTGTTCAAGATTGTGAAGGACTCCACTGGCAACCAGACAATCGAGTTCTACAAGCCAGGCAACCCACCTGAGCTCCTGCCAGAAGGAGACGGATTGGTCTCCGTATTCAAGGGCGAACCGTCATCTGCAACTGTTGCCTACATGCAGGTAGCAGACGTGACAGTAGGAGACTTGCCAAAGACCGGTGGAAATGGCATCGGTATGGCATTCCTCCTCGGCTTGAGTCTCGTAGGTGCGGCGATCGCATACAGGCGGCGACTAGCTAGCTAGTACGTGAGGCTGCATAGCCAAAGGAAAGGGGTGTGACCCGGGATTTCTCCCGGGCCACACCCCTTTCATGGACTTTGAAACTGATTACTGAACCGACCTACGCCGTCTCCGACGCTCCAGCGCCACTGGCAGTGCCATCGGTCGAACCAGCTTGTGCAGCCTCCACTAGATCAGCACGAGCACGCGCCACGCGCGAACGAATCGTGCCCACACGGCAGCCAGCGATCTCCGCAGCCTCCGCATACGAATATCCCAAGACCTGCGTCAAAATAAGAGCCTCGCGCCGTTCTTCGGGGAGCTGCTCCATGAGCACCCGCGCGTCGGCAAGCTCGGCCCACGAATTCCCCGTCGTTGCATTAGCCGTCGCGGTTTCGACCTCGACCATCGATTTGCGGGGCCGAGCCATATCGTGCCGCACCGAATCCACCCACACACGACGAGCCAGAGACAGCAGCCACGTACGTGCAGTAGAACGACCGGCGAAGCGGGGCAGCGCAGACATAACCCGCAAATAGGTTTCCTGTGTTAGATCATCCGCACCATCGACACCGCCCAGGTGTGCGACCAGGCGCCATACGTCCTTCTGAGTGAGCCGCACAAACTCGGTCAATGCAGCACGATCACCGCGACCTGCTTTCAAAGCAAGCGCGGTGATGTAGTCATCGGTGCCGGTTCGAGAACCGCCGGTGCGAGTGGTGCTGGACATGGTAAAAGCCATAATAGCAGGTAAGAGGGCATAGATATCCATCGCGTCAGTTGATTTAATGCGAAAAGAAATTGCCAAAGGGATTGGTGGGGTTCAATTTCCCTTCGCGAAAGTTGAAGCGAGCGCGGCTCAGTTTCGTTATCGTCGAATTGTGGGGTAGGTGAATGGTGTAACCCTGGCACCTGCCCACAGCTAAAAGGTTTATCTAACTAAAAGTGGATGTTCTATAGACAGCCATTAATAAGTTCGCTATGGTTGGTGTCGAGCGACTGATAAGTCATCGTAAATAAAAATCCCGAACACATAGCATCACCCGCAACCTGAGGAGGAAGACATGACTTCCAATCCACAACAGCCAAGCCCTGAACAGGGCACCGCCAACTACACCGGACACAACGGCGCAACGACCCGTCTTAACGGCGCACCGGTTACGTCCGAGCAGCACTCCGTCACCACAGGGCAGCAGGGCGGCATTTCCCTGCACGACATGCACCTGCTGGAAAAGCTCGCCCACTTCAATCGCGAGCGCATCCCAGAGCGCGTAGTCCACGCTAAGGGCGCTGGTGCTTTCGGTGAGCTCGTCGTCACGCATGATGTCAGCAAGTACACCAAGGCAGCACTCTTCCAGCCAGACACCCACACCCCGATGCTGGCGCGCTTCTCGACGGTCGCAGGCGAGCAAGGATCCCCCGACGGTTGGCGTGACGTGCGCGGATTCTCCCTGCGCTTCTACACCGAAGAGGGAAATTACGACCTGGTTGGCAACAACACCCCAGTGTTCTTCATTCGTGATGGCATCAAGTTCCCGGATTTCATTCACTCGCAGAAGCGTCTGCCGGACACAGGCCTGCGCGACGCAAATATGCAGTGGGATTTCTGGACCGCGTCGCCGGAGTCCGCTCACCAGGTGACGTACCTGATGGGTGACCGCGGCATTCCGAAGAACTTCCGCCACATGGACGGCTTCGGCTCACACACCTACCAATGGATTAACGCAGCTGGCGAGCGCTTCTGGGTGAAGTACCACTTCAAGACCCGCCAGGGCTGGGACTTCCTTACCGACGACGAAGCCTCCGAGGTGATCGGCCAGAACACCGACCATGCTCGCCAGGATCTGTTCAAAGCTATCGAGCGCGGCGAATTCCCAATGTGGGACGTCAAGGTGCAGATCATGCCTTTCGACGAAGCTGCCACCTACAAGGTAAATCCATTCGACCTGACGAAGACATGGTCGCAGAAGGACTACCCACTACAGGATGTCGGCTACTTCATCTTGAACAAGAACCCGCAGAACTTCTTTGCGCAGATTGAGCAGGCGGCATTCGCTCCGTCGAATATCGTTCCGGGCATTGGCTACTCGCCGGACAAGATGCTGCTCGCGCGTGTGTTCTCTTACGCCGATGCGCATCGCTACCGCTTGGGCGTAAATCACGATCAGTTGCCGGTTAACCAGCCACGTTGCCCGGTCAACTCGTTCTCGCAGGACGGTACGGCGACCTACCACTTCTCGGATCCGTCACTGCCAGTTCATGGCTCGAACGGTGTGGGCCGCGGTCCGGTCGCAGATAGTGCGCAGGCTGCCTCTGCTGCGGGTTGCCCAGTTCATTCCGGTCATGCCGGCGTTGTCGATGGTGGCGACCTTGGCCAGTGGGAGTCCCACGGTGAAGAAATGTATCGTGGCGCTTACATTGAGCACCCTGAAGATGATGACTTCACTCAGCCTGGCGATCTCGTCCGCAATGTCATGGATGACGAGCAGCGTGACCGTTTGGCCGACAATATCTGTGGCGCAATGGAAGGCGTGACGCCTGAAGTTGAAGAGCGCGTCTACCAGTACTGGACCAACGTTGATGAATGGCTTGGTGCTGAAGTCCGCAAGCGCTTTGGCGAGAAGAAGGCATCGTAGTTTTCTGATAGTGCAATATTCTCCGGTACTGCCAACTCGGTCATAAATGAAAAACCCGGCTATCTGTCAGCAACAGTTGTGTTGGCAGATAACCGGGTTCTTTTGTGCGGGATTTACGCCTGCTCAGTGGTGCTTTCAGCGTCCGCTGGCGCTTCTGCTTCTGCAGGTGCTTCAGTCTCGGTTGGAGCACCTACCTCAGCTGGAGCTTCCGCATCTTCTGGGGCAGCTACTTCAGTAGGAGCTTCAGCTTCTGCTGGAGTCTCTGCCTCTGCTGGAATATCTGCGACGACGCCATTTCCAGCGTTGACATCAACGATGTCGGAGACTGCAGTGTCATGCGAATCGACAACAGTGATGTCGAATGCATCCTGGCCGAATGGCATGTTGATATCGCCCACGGTCGACGTGATGTTCACGTCTTCACCTGCGAAACTCTCCAAGGCAGGGAATGGGGATTCAACATTTACGACGACAGTCGGCCCATCAGGCATTGCCTCGAGGACCTGCACGATTGGAGTGACGTCCATGAAAACCTCTGATTCCTAAAAGCCGAAATTACTCAGCTGCGACGCCGTTGCCAGCGGTGACATCGAGGATGTCGGAAACTGCAACGTCATGGGAATCGGTAACGGAGATGTCGAATGCATCCTGGCCGAATGGCATGTTGATGTCGCCAACGGTGGAGGAGATGTTCAGGTCTTCGCCAGCGAAGGACTCGAGTGCTGGGAATGGGGTTTCGAAGGTGAAGTTAGGGGAATCTGGAAGAGCTTCGACGAGGCAAGCGATGTCGCAAATCTGCATTGTGAAAATCCTTACGTAGTGAGAGCACGAAAATCCTCTCGGGATCTTCATGCGGACAGGGCGTGGGGTCTGCACAGTGAACGGGTGTCACTATGTCGACTGCCGTCACCAACATTAAGGCTGCGCTCAGCGTCTTTTCAATCGCTAATGCGCGTAAGGCAAGTGCGCGGACTGTAAAAATGACAAGTGTGAAGCCCTCTTCAGGTTTGTGAAGAAATGGGCAATTTCCAGGGAAAATGGCGCGATAATTGTTTGTTTCACTGTCAACATTACGTCGGTTGGTATGTGAGCCCTTACCGCCTTGAGTTAGGGGTAGCTAACATATCCGCCCATCCGATAGGCGTGATGACATGCAACTATGAACGGAGGGTTAACGGGAAAGATTGTCGTTAAGTTGCGCGAAATATTTCAGTATTCGTAAATCGGCACAATTATTGTCACATTTTTCAATGATCTGTAAATGCGTTCCCGAATTTCGCGCCAAAAGGCTGGAATGCATTTTCGGGCCCTAAAGAATAATTATTAAGTGAAATATAAAGTTGCCCCTAAGTGGGGGTGAATCGTTACGGTATGGCACTAAGTGGAACGCTGTTAGCTTCACTTCAGTCCCATCCTTCTCATGGGACTCTTATTCGCGTGGTACTAACTTACTTCCGGCGCCCGCGCGAACCAGGCTTGTAATCCTCAGCAGACCCATCTCGTGCGCCAAGAACGGAGCGGCCAAGCATTTCTGAAGCGACGGTTGCAACAATGAGGACAGCAACGATCGCCAGCAGGCCGGTCAGAACTTTGCCCACAGACAGCGTGCCCGCATCAAATTCGACGACCATGTTCGCCAACACCAGTGCAGGAATACCGACAGTGATGCCGGCCGACAGCTGATTCAGCCTGCTCAACGCATCATGACTCCGCCACATCGCGACCACCGCGCCCAGCAAGTACACCGAACCGAGCAGCACCAGGAGCCCGAACAAGACGGTCAACGTAATCGAGCCAATGCTCATTGCTTTCTCTCTTCTTTCATTTCCTAGTACTGCTTATCGACGACCGCGCGAGATCACCCTCGACAAGCCCACAGTGGACAAGATGCCCAGGAGACCTGCCAACATGGCGATGTCGAATGTGATGGCGGTGTCGCGGATGAGGGCCGTCGTTAAGAAAACGCCGACCATGGGGTAGAAGGCTGCGTCGGAGAGCACCGCGCGGGATACGTTGCCACGGACGCGGAAAATGAGGATGACACCGAGCAAGAATGCCAGCGCGCAAATGCCGATGCCGATGCCGCTGATGACTGTGATTGCAGTTTCGTTCATCGGGAACCTCCGTCGGTGGTGATGTTGGCGTCGGCTTCGTGGTGCGCCGTGCCAGGAATGGGCAAACCGACCTTGAGCTCGCGGGCGGTGCCGACAATGGCATCTTCATCGACGGGCTCGTGCGGGTTGTATTCCTCAAAGAGGAACGCAGCCGGGCGGGGAATCGACTTCAGCGACGGCACCAGCTTCTCCTCCATGTCGTAGAGGGAATCGTAGAGTTCGTCCAGATCAGCGCCGAAGATCGCGTGAATAATGAAGAGGTACTTCGGGGTGAAATCGCTGTTGTCTGAAGTGCCAGCGTGAACCGCTGCACCCTGCTCAGCCGTGAGCTCACGCGTACCCGCAACCAGAGTGCCTGGAGTCATCGTGATCGACGTCGAGAAGCCCATCAGGCCCGCATCAGTAGTGACGCGAACCGGCAAGCCAATCAGCACTGGTTTCTGCTTCTGGCGTGGACGAAACGTATCGACAATCACGTCTGTCGCCGCCAGTAATACCTGCCATGCCAGCCATAGGGTGTAGCCGAGATTATGGAAGAGCTTGCTCATCTACTTGCTCCCGTCCGTGTTCTCTAATTGGTCATAACCAACAGTTTTGGCCGTATCGCCGACTGCCGCCTGCGTGTACCCCTCAATGTCGGTCAGTGATTCTGCCGCCGCACCCGTTGCGCTCGCCACGACGCCGGCACCGAGGAACATAGCCACGCTGACAAGCGCCAGGCTTAACGACGGCATCGTCAATGCGGGGCGCACCTTCAGGTTCTCATCAATGCCCTGCATAGGGCGTCCCCAGAACACTGCGCGCCAGAAACGAATCATCGACAACAGGGCGCCAATGCTGGCCACGATAATGACTGCGATGACGACGATGGAGCGAGCATCGCCAGCCGATGCTGCAGCAAAGACCACGCCGACCTTGCCCCAGACCCCGGAAAACGGTGGGAAACCGACGATAGAGAACGCCATGGCGGCAGCGACCCACGCGACGAGAGGGTCGCGACGGGCAATACCCGACAGCCGGGCGAGCGTGCCAGTGCCGTAGGTTTCCTCGATAGCGCCGGCAGCCATGATCAGTGAGCCAACGGTAATCATGTGGTGAACTGCGTAGAAGATGCCCGCTGCAAGAACCTTGTTGGCATCGCCATCCGTAAATGCGAGCACCACCAGGATGAATGGCATGCCGTTGACCATCTGGTACGCAAGCACTTCTCGCATGGTGTTTTCGGCAAGCCCTGCGAATGCGCCAACCAGCATCGATACCGCCATGACAGCGATAATTGGCCAATGCCAACGGGAGTCCATATCGATGATGACGACGTAAATGCGGAACAGCATGTACACCGCAACCTTCGTGTGGACTGCCGAGAACAGCGCCATCACTGCTGGGCTCGTTGCTGGGTAAGTGCGTGGCAGCCAGGTGTGCATCGGTGCGAGGCCAGCCTTCAAGCTCAACGCAATAACCACTAGACCCAGCGCGACCAAGCCGACGCCGCTTTCCTTAGCCATTCCAGCCAGGATTGCGATGTTCACGCTGCCGACAGCGCCGTAGACAAGCACGACACCAATCAGCAACACAGTGGACGTGAGCAGATTGACCAGGACGAACGAGCGTCCTGCAGCCAATCGATGCCACGTACCGGTGACAGCCATTAGACCGTAGGACGGCAACAGCATGACTTCCATGAACACAAAGAAGTTAAAGAGGTCAGCGGTCAGGAATGCGCCCGACATGCCCGACACCAGCATGAGCGTCAGGGAAGCAAAGAAGCGAGAGTCATTCTCGCCTGCATAGTGGGCAAACCACGACCCCACAGCAACCACCGTGGAGGCGACGCCCAGCATAAGCAGGGAGAAATTGTCCGCAACGAAAGGAATAGCGACACCGCCAGGGTAGGCGCCGACACCGTGACCGATCGCGCCGTCGGAAAGCACTCGCCCGAATAGCACAAAAGCTAAGACTGCCTGGATCGCAGGAACACCAATGCCCAATGCCACGCGCGCGGAGGCCCACGGCAGAATCGCTGCGATGGCTGCGAGAATCAGCGGACCACCGGCGAAGAGAGGGAGAAGGGCGGAGATGGTTTCGGTGCTCATTACTCGTCACCGCCTTGTGGCTGGCGAGTCGGGTAGGAGCGTTCCATAGCTGCATCGATGTTGGCGGCATCTGCATCTGTTGGAATATGCCGGACAGCCCGGCGGCCGGCGGTTGCGATCTGTGCCATTGCATCACGGTCCTCGTGGATACGGGTGTCGTCATCGCGCCCGAGGGCAGACATGGCCAGCATGAAAGCGGTGACGGCCATCGTGATCACAATTGCTGTCAGCACGAATGCCTGCGGTAGGGGATCAGCAGCAGTTGCCCGATCCATCGTGCCGACCAGTGGTTCGCTGCGCCAGGCACCCACGCCCGTCGCCAAGACGATCAAGTTAGTAGCGTGCGAAATTAATGTCATACCGATGACAGTGCGAAGCATGCCTCGCTGAAGCACCAAATAGGTGCCGCCAGCAGCAAGAATCGCAGCCATAAGCGCGATAATCATGATTGCACCTCCTTCTCGTTAGCGCCGGATGTAGCTGAGGCCGATGATGGGGCCGAAGCCGGAGTCTCCGCTTCATAACCCTGCGGCGGGACGACGACCAAACTCGTGCGGTGTGCAACACCGGGGCTCAGGTCGGCATCGGATTTCTCTGAACCTGGGCGGTCAGAACCACCGAGGTAATTCAGCGCCGCCGCAATAACACCCATCACCGCGAGGTAGACGCCGACATCGAACAGCAGCGCCGTCGTTAAGTGTTGACCCAGAACATGTGCATACAGAGGCGCAAGGAAAGAACCCTTGAAGTAGCCAATAAAACCGGTAACGATCGCCATGATCACGCCACCTGCGCTCAGTAGGAATGGTCCATAGCGGCCCATGACTGGCTCATCCTTGTCGCTGGACAGGTAGTGCAGCATCAACGTTGCAGCACCGATCAGCGCCGCGTTGAAGCCACCACCAGGCAGGTTGCCACCTCGGTACAGCACCACGAGAGATACTGCGAAGAGAAGCGGAACGAGCCACTTCATCAGCATGCGTGGGTACAAAGTATTGAGGCGTACCTCCGCCAGCTCACCTGGCTTATCCAACAGATGCGGCCAGCGTGGCATCGATGCGACAACCGCAGCAATCGCAATACCTGCCATGCCCAGCACGGAAAGTTCGCCCATCGTATCGAAGGCACGGAACTCAACGAGAATGACATTGACAATGTTCTTCTCGCCGGTCACAGCCTCGGTGTTATCCAGATACCACTGGCCAACCGCTGGAATTTGGCGTCGACCAGTGAGTGCCCACATGGCGGCGAACGTCGCAAAGCCAACGCCTGCAGCGACCACCACAGCCATGCTCTTGCGTTTCGACGACGTCTCCACGAAAGCTCGTGGCTGGTGGCGGAGCACCAGCATCATCAGCACAACAGTCAGAATCTCGACGAGGAACTGGGTCATCGCGACATCCGGCGCACCAAGCAGCATGATCTGCAACGTCACACCTGTGCCCGTCACACCCAGCAGCACGGCTGCCTGCAGACGATTCTTTGCCCGCACCGTCGCAATCACACCGATGATGACCACCGACAACGGAATCAGATCCGTCGGATGATCAATGCCCGGCACCTTCGGCGCAAGCTCGGCCCCGCCAACCGTGGAAAACCCACCAGAAATTGCAACAACCAGCGCGTACACCGCGATCATGCCCAGCAGCGGCAACAAGTGGCGAGACGGCGCATACGAATTCGCCATCTTTCCAAACAGCTTGCCGACGCTCCGACCAGCCGACGTACCCGCATTCAGCGCGTGCACACCCGTGAATGGGAACAGCTTTCGGCCGGTCAGCCAGGAGTACAGCGGAGTGCGCACCACGATCAGAGCGATGCCCAACGCAATGACAATCAAAGAAATAACCAGCGGAGTTGTCACGCCATGCCACAGTGCCAAATGCGACTCGGTGTATTCGGTGCCCGTTACATCCGTAACGGTGGCGATGGCGTTGAGGGGGCCGTCGAGAAGCGAGCCCGCAAAGAAAGCCACAGGCAACGACAGCACACCAGGTAGCGCGGCGGGGATCCACAGCGCAGCGGGTGCTTCGTGGACCTTCGAGACATCGCGCGGACCGTCAACGAACACTCCGAAGATCAATCGCGCCGAATAGGTGAAGGTCGCCAGCGCGCCGATTGCTGCGAAAGTCAGCAGCGCGATCACACCAGCGCCAGAGGTTGGAGCCTCGGTGAACGCCTCGAGCATGCCCTCCTTGGATAGGAATCCGAGGGTGGGCGGGATCGCAGCCATCGAGGCCGCGCCCAGCACCATCGACCCAAACGTCCACGGCATTCGCTTCCACAGTGGGCCAAGGCGACGCATATCGCGCGTACCCGCCTCATGGTCCACCACACCTGCCAGCATGAATAGCGACGACTTGAACATTGCGTGCGCAATCGTGTGCACAACAGCAGCGGTAATAGCGAAACGCGTGCCGACACCAATCGTCGCCACAATCCAACCCAGCTGCGACACCGTCGAGTAGGCGATCAGCTTCTTAATATCCGTCTGCTGAATCGCAAACACAGCCGCCGCGACAGCCGTTGCCATACCCAACACCAATAGCAACGACTGCCACATTGTCACGTGCGCAAATGCCGTGCTGAAGCGCATGAGCAGGTAAATACCTGCCTTCACGACGGCGGCCGCATGCAGAAACGCCGACACCGGCGTCGCAGCCGCCATCGCTTCCGGCAACCACGCATGGAACGGCAGCTGCGCTGCCTTCGTAAACGCAGCTAGGGCAACGAGCGTTGCGACGATCGTCGTTACTGCAGGTTTCGCCATCGTTCCCGTGCCCCAGATTGGGGAAGCGAGCAGCTCAGTGACGTTTGTCGTTCCCGTAGCCCACACTGCAATGCCCAACGCAGCTAGCAAGAACAAGCCACCGGTGAACGTGAGGATCAACGTTCGAATCGAACCATCCTCACCCGACGACCCCGACCTGGCGATAAGCAGGAACGACGCCATCGACACCAATTCCCAGGCGATGAAGAGAAGCACGACGTCGTCGGCAAGCACCAGCAGCACGACCGCGAGCATGAAAGCAGTCATGAGCAAGTAGAAACTCATCGTGCCATCGCGCTTGGGCAAGTACGCGGTGGAATAGATGAACACCACCGAGCCAACCAATAGCGCAAGCAGCGCGAACGTCAGCGAAAGGGGATCAAGTCGAAGCGCGAAATTCGCATCGATAGATTCCGGGAGCATGGCACTAGCCCAAGACGTACTCCACGTCACAGGAGTCGACTGACCCGACGGGCCTGCCGTTCCTGTTGTAGTTGGGAATACGTCCGGGGCGAGGCGAGCGAGCTGCACAACCGCCGCGATGAAAAATGCGACGATCGGCCAGCCCGCGTGACGGTCCAACAGCTTCACAAAAAGTGGAGTGAGGACAAGCGCACATGCAACCAAAGCGGGGACACTCAATAAAGTCACTGCTGGGTCGCTTTCCAGATAGACAAACGTGGTCAACGCGCACGAAGAAACTGGCCGAACCTAATACAGTCGCCGGCAGAAACCCCACGAAACGCGCTATGAAGACTGAAATCAACCTTATCAATCAGTAAGGAGCGCTTCACTGCCTGCTAAGGACGATGGGGGATTGAACGGCACGGCTCGACTGGGCATAGCGAGCGGAATTCTGTGGCTGGAAACCTCGGCTTGGCGCGGACTATTTATGCGCTGCGACCGGAAAAATACGGAAGGTTTCTTCGTTCTGGGATCGACCGAGGAGCGGTATCACGGAGTGCCGGGAAGTGTTGGGGAGTCACGGGGAACAACCGATTTTGTCGTCGCGCCGGGCGGTTTCCCGCGCGCGTATTAGATATATGACAAACCGAAAACTCTGCGGGCAAATATTGGCCAACTCTTAGTAGCCTTCATATTGATTCGCGGTGACTTTGAATTAATGCCATTCATCGCCGGATCCTTGTCGAAAGCCGGTGCCATCTCCCCACCATTGCGTCTACTTCGAAATACAGGAGCGCGAGATCAGCACTGAATTGCAGGTCGATCTCGACTCGTGCAGGCGCACTCAAAACCACTTGTCGACGGGGGTAGATTCACGCACAATCCGACAGAATTGACCGCAATTCGCGGTCATTCTGCGGCGAGGCGCAATGGGTGCGGTGCGCATATGCCGCGTGAAAAAGAACTTGGTCGGGGTAGCGGGATTTGAACCCACGGCCCCTTCGTCCCGAACGAAGTGCGCTACCAAGCTGCGCTATACCCCGGAGCCGTTCGCGCCAGGGACCAAAATCCACTGGAATTTACCCCAGTGCGTAACGAAAATAACTGTAGACCTCGTCAGCTCGGCTTCGCAAAGTGCCTGGTAGGGGCGGGGCGCTTTTGGGGATCGTCGTAAAGCTCTCGGTTCTTATTGAAAATGGCCCTACTTCGAGACAACCTCAATCAATGTCGCCGATGGACGGCAAAACAGGCGAACCGGCGCATACGGAGACGTACCAAGACCGTTGGACACGTGCATCCAGGTGCGCTCGGTCCAGCGCGCGAGACCGGATGCGCGTGAACGGTCGATGCCACAGTTGGTGACAATGGGGCGCTCGCCAGGAAGACAGACCTGGCCGCCGTGGGTGTGGCCACTCATGACAAGGTCATAGCCGTCGGCAGCGAACTGATCCAGGACATGTGGTTCCGGGGAGTGCGACAGGCCAACAGCGAGATCTGCATCCGGGTTGGGGAATCCGGCTACCTGGGCATAGTCGTCGAGGTTGTGGTGCGGATCGTCCACACCAGTGACCGCAAGCTTCACCCCACCAGCCATGAACTCGAGGCGCTGATGCGTGGCGTCCTGCCAGCCTCGCTCGATGAAGGCGGCGCGCATATCCTGCCACGGAAGCTCGACCTCAGAAGGCTTGCGCTTCTTACCCGTCAAGTATTTGAACGGATTAACTGGCTTCGGCGCAAAATAGTCATTTGTACCGAACACGAAGACACCAGGTCGATTCAGCAGCGGACCCAATGCCGACAACACCGATGGAACAGCGTCCATGCTACTCAAGTTGTCGCCCGTGTTGACAACGAGATCTGGATTCAGCGCATCCAGCGACGCAACCCACTTCTGCTTGAGCTTGTGCCTTGGCAACATGTGGAAATCGGACACATGCAAAATGCGGAAAGGCTCACGCTCCGTGCCGAACCCGGACCCGGTTGGCAACAGCGGCACTTCGACCTTCTTCAGGCGAAATGCGCGCAGCTCGACCTGATTCGCCCACAGGAACACCGACGCACCCAGCACCGCAGTGCCTGCCGCCATGAGCGCTGGACCAGCGAGCGGAGTATTCAGAATCTTCGAGTTCTTATCCACGAGAGACAGGGTACAGGGCGTCACGGATTAGCTACGGCACCCCGCGCACCCCTCCCATTCGGCGCCGCCACCCTTTTCGCACGGGCGCGAACGCAACTGCGTAACCTAAAAACATGAGTGAATTGAAGGCCAAGATCATTTCCGACATGACCGCTGCGATGAAGGCCCGCGACAAAGAAACCGTGGGCGCACTGCGCATGCTGAAGGCTGCAATCCAGACCGAAGAAGTCTCTGGAGCCAAGCATGAGCTCACCGACGCGGAGGTCCTGCGAGTCATCGAGCGTGAGATCAAGAAGCGTCGCGAATCCGCCGACATGTACGCTTCCAACAACCGCCCTGAGCTGGCCGAAGCCGAGCTTGCAGAAGCTGAGGTGTTCACCAAGTACCAGCCGGCTCAGCTTGACGACGACGCGCTGAACAGCCTCGTCGCCGATTCCATCAAGGAAGTCGCTGGAGATGACGCGCCAAACATGAAGATGATGGGGCAGGTCATGAAGTTGGCCAAGGAAAAAGCCGCCGGCCAGGCCGACGGCAAGCGTCTGTCCGACGCGGTCAAGGCTGCACTCCAGGGCTAGTCCCTCAGGGCTAGCTCTCTAGAACGGGATTCTTCCGATACCCGGAATATCAATTCCGCCACCAGTGCCCCCACCGGCACCGCCACCGCCACCGCCGGTAGTCGGTGGAGTTGGTAGGTCTGGAATCAGCTCTTCCAGCGATGGCATCTCAGAAGGAGATGGCACCGTCCACGTGCTCGTTGGACGTCGCGTGGTTGTACGTGGTGGAGCCGGCTTGGCCGAGCCATCAGATACGTAGATGGTCACCGTGCCACCCTTCAGCAACAGGCCAGGCACCTGCGTCGAGGTGACGATGCCACGTGGTTCGCCTGTTTGTGAAGCACGCTGAGATTCCACCTTAAAGCCCGCTTCCTCCAACTTCCGGCGAGCTTCTGGCTCTTGCATGCCAACAACGTTTGGCAACCTGGAAATAGATGTGCCTTGTAGGAAGTCGTCGTCAAGTTCGGGGATATTCATTCCGCCGTACTCGTCGACGATTGGGCGCATCGCACTGAACCATGTCCGAGCTGGTTCGCGACCACCGAAGAGATCGCCTTCCCAACACTGACGCAGCGGGGTCGTGCACAGCTGCGTGACAGTAGGGGAGTCGTTGTAGGTGTAAACCGCCGCGGCAAGACCATTCGTGAATCCCAAGAATGCGGCTGACTGGTGAGACTCGGTGGTACCCGTCTTCGCCGATACCTTGCCATCCCAGTTGAACTTTGCAGCCGCGTCCTTCGCAGTGCCGAACGTGGTGTCCTCGCTCATGGCGTTAGCGATAGCGCCGGCCACGCCAGGATCCACGGCGTCCTCGCACGGTGGGACTTCGAGCTCGACTGGCTCGCCATTGGAGTCCGTAATCGAGTCAATAGGAGACGGTTCGCACCAGCGACCGCCCGAAGCGAGGGTTGCGCCGACGTTGGAAAGCTCCAGCGCGTCGACCGGAGTTGGCCCCAGCACGAACGAGCCGAGAGTGTGCTCCGACACGTACTCCTGAACCGACGATTCACCGTCGAAGCTGCCTTCCTCCGTGTACGAACGCATGCCCAAACGAACTGCCATATCCATGACGCCGTCAACGCCAACTTGCTCCGACATCTGGATGAAAGGTGTATTCGGCGAGCGCGCCAGCGACTCGCGCAACGTCATCGACGACGGGAAGTTGCCTACATTTTCCACGCAGTACATGCCTTCTGGGCAACCGGCTGCGCCACCGCTGCCAAGACCCCACGCCTCGTAGCGACGAGGAACCCACAGCGACGTATCAATACCCATGCCGCGCTCGACCGCAGCCGTCGCCGCGAAGATCTTGAACACCGATCCCGCACCGTTGCCGACTGGTGTGTATGTCTGTGGCTGTACCGTCTGCTTTGCGTTGGCATCCAGACCGTAGACGCGTGACGACGCCATCGCAAGCACACGTCGAGTGTCCTTGCCAGGCTCCACAACATTCATGACCTCCGCAACGCCTTCCGCCTGCGGATCAGCCTGTTCGCGCAGGGCGCGCTGCGTATTCTCCTGCACCTTCGGATCCAGGGTTGTGCGAATGGTGTAGCCACCACGAGCCAGTTCCTCGCGGTCAATGCCATGCTCATTTAAATAGGACACTGTGTAGTCGCAGAAAAAGCCACGGTCGCCTGCGCTGATGCAGCCCTGAGGAAGGCTCTGTGGTTCCTCCAGGACACCGAGTGGCGCGTCTTTCGCAGCCTTTGCTTGTTCTGGCGTAATTGCGCCCGTGGATTCCATCGCCGACAGGACTTCGTTACGACGAGCCGTCGCTCCTTCTGGATTCGTATACGGATCCAGTCCCGTCGTTTGCTGTACCAGACCAGCTAACAATGCAGCCTGCTCGACCTTCAGCTCTGCGGCAGGGACACCGAAATAGGTCTGCGCGGCAACCTCGACACCGAAAGAACCATTGCCGAAAGGAACAACATTGAGGTACTTGGTCAGCACCTCATCCTTCGACATCGACCCTTCCAGATCCTGGGCAATGCGAATCTCTCGCAACTTACGGCCATAGTCAGTAGCCGTTGCAGCACGACGTTCTGCCTCTGTCTTCGAATTCACCAACAGAGTGTGGTTCTTGATCAGCTGCTGCTCCAGCGTGGATGCACCCTGGGCTACAGAACCTGACACGAAGTTCGTGACAGCCGCACGTGCCGTGCCCTGCCAGTCCACTCCTGAGTGCTCCCAGAAGCGGCGATCCTCGATAGCGACGATCGCCTGCTTCATTGGCTCAGAGATCTTTTCCGATGGCACATTCACACGACGTTGCTCGTACATCCACGCCATAGGCTCGCCATTACGATCCGTAATAGTCGTAATGGACGGTGCCGGCTCCGTAATGACCGATCGCGCTGACACTGCCAAGTCGTCTGCCGTCCGCGCCATCAAATAGCTCACGCCGCCCGCTGGAGGGAAAAGAGCGCTCGCCAAAACCAGGCCGGTCAGGATAACCGCTACGGCCAGTTTTAGTAGGTTCTTTCCGTTATTCACACGCATAACACTACTTGCCGTTCCGAAATGCCAAAAGGCAGAAGCGCCAGCGCAAGCATTTCCCCGTGCTCGCTTGACGACGGAGCGAACAATGTTGCGGTGCGTTAATGGCGCTTCGTTCGTCGGAAAGTATGTATGTCAGGTGAAACAAGCGGGGAGCGTTAAAGCCTGTTTAGTGACGTAGCTCACCCCCGAAACGGATGACAAAGCGAACCAGTTACCTGCATCTCTGTGTTCTGCATCACCCCTGGAGTGTGACGCAGTAGACACTTGCGAAGCGTTGTGAATAGACTTACAACAACAAATCAACACTTAACTAAGTGATTCCTACCCCTGAGACGAAGAGATCGGGTATAGGAGAAAGCTCAAGGAGGCCATCAATGACCGCCACGATTCCGGACAAGAACCGCACCGTTACTCAGCTCAGCCTGCGTGTAGCACCTAGTTCCGACGAGCGAGTGTTGGGTCCGGAGAGCTTTAGGGATCGTCAAGAGTGGGTTACCCAAGCTAAGTGCCGTGACATTGATCCAGATGAGCTGTTTGTCCGCGGTGCGGCTCAGCGCCAGGCAGCAGTTATCTGCCGGCACTGCCCAGTAGTTCTGCAGTGTCGTGCAGATGCACTGGACAACGAGGTTGAGTTCGGTGTGTGGGGTGGCCTGACCGAGCGTCAGCGACGCGCGATGTTGCGCGATCACCCAGAAATTACGTCGTGGGCTGAGCATTACGCAGCTCAGTACGAAGCACAGATGCAGAATAAGTAGTTTGGCAATATAACTGGTGATATAGCCTCTGAGCTCTTCAGCGCAGATCGGGATTGATGGTTTTCCCGGTCTGCGCTTTTGTTTCGGCTCGGTAGCTCCACTGCAGCCCGGCACGAGAAATCGTGACCTGGGCTTTTGCTGATTTGACCTGGGTCGCAATGGAGTTACCGAGCCGATTTGAAATGGCAGACGCGAACAAACCTCCACAGCGGCCACGAACACCACTACCCTTGGGACACATGACTACTTCTTGGGAATACGCAACCGTTCCACTGCTCACTCACGCAACCAAGCAAATCCTCGATACCTGGGGAGAAGATGGATGGGAGCTCGTTACCGTCCTGCCAGGGCCAACGGGTGAGCAGCACATTGCTTACATGAAGCGCGCTAAGGAGGCGTAACGCATGGCTGACACCATTAACTCTATTTCTGCACGCTTGGCTGAGCTCGGAATCGAGCTTCCAGCAGTAGCCGCCCCAGTTGCTGCCTATGTTCCGGCTGTACAGACCGGCAATATTGTCTACACCTCGGGTCAGCTGCCATTCGTTGACGGCGAGCTCACCCACGTCGGTCACGTCACCTCTGAAACACCAGACGCTGATGCAGGCGAAGCCACCGATGTCGTATCCGCCGACGACGCCAAGATCGCCGCTCGCACTGCCTGCCTCAACGCGCTAGCTGCCGTCGATGCGCTCGTGGGCATCGACAATGTTGTGCGCATTGTGAAGGTCACGGGCTTCGTGTCCTCGGCTGCAGGTTTCAACGGCCAGCCGGGCGTTATTAATGGTGCCTCCGAACTTCTCGGAGAGATCTTTGGCGACGCAGGTCAGCACGCTCGTTCGGCTGTTGGCGTAAATGAACTACCACTGAATACCCCAGTAGAAGTTGAGCTGATGGTAGAGGTTTCTGCGTAACGACGACCGTCGTCAAGCAGCACACGTCGAAGTGGGGGGGGGGGGGGGGGGGGTGTGTGAGAACCAGAGAGAGGAAACACCGGCGAAAAAAAGAGA
>NZ_JBBHKZ010000002.1:0-1191728 GCF_037572315.1 Corynebacterium sp. H113
GAAGGTGGCGCTTGGGTGTTTCCTTTTCTTTCTCCCCCCCCCCCCCCCCCCTCCCCCCCCCCCACAACTGTAAACAAGCACGTAAGATGGGGGTCATGGAGCATCCTGCGTATAGCCAACTGCGTCCCATCACCGATTCTGTAGGCGTTGTACTGTGCCCGAACCCGAGCTACTCATCGCTCGAAGGCACGAACGCATACGTAATCAAGGCGGAGGGGGATAGTCGTTGCATTGTCGTTGATCCAGGTCCGGAAGACGAGGGCCACTTGAATGTTTTGCATCGTTACGCTGGCGACGTTGCGTTGATTCTGCTCACGCACCGTCACGGCGACCACGCCGATGGCGCAGATCGTTTCCGCCAGCTCACCGGTGCACCAATTCGCGCGGTCGACTCGCGCTACTGCTCAACTGGGCAGGAAGTACTGCAAGATGGCGAGCGCATCGTTATCGATGGCATCACCCCTCAGGTTGAGGTTGTGCTCACCCCAGGTCACACCGCAGATTCGGCTTGCTTCTTCATTCATACGGGCGCTGGCGAAGATGATGTCGAAGGCATCATGACGGGCGATACCATCGCTGGTCGCCACACCACCATGATCTCCGAGACCGATGGCGATCTTGGTCAGTACATGGAAACGCTCAAGCTTCTCGACGAGCGCGGAAAGGGCATCCGCCTACTCCCAGGCCACGGTGCCGAGTTGCCGGACATCACGGTAATGACTCAGAAGTACATCGAGCGTCGTCAGCAGCGCCTCGACCAGGTTCAGGAAGTGCTGGACAAGCTGGGTGAAGATGCAACGATCAACGAGATCGTTGACGAAATCTACACCGATGTTGACCCAGTACTGCGCCACGCTGCAGAGCAGTCCACGCGTGTTACCTTGCGCTACTTGCAGAAGCAGAACGCGCAGTAGTTTTTGGGTAGTGGCCCCGTCTGTGGGCTGGATAGCCCGCTGATCACGTAAAAAAGACCTCCTTCGGGAGGTCTTTTCGTATTCAATGGGTCGTATTAAAGGGTGCCAGTGTTTCGCAGCCTAGTCCCGGTAGGCCTCAGTGCCTCGGTTCAGCCACGCGTAGACACCACCGATGAGGAAGCCACCGCCGATGATGTTGCCGACCCAGACGAATACCCAGTTGATGGACACGGCAGCAACAGTCATATTCGCAGGTAGGGGATCTACCGAGAACGCGGTGATGGAAAACAGTGAGAAGTTCGCAATCACGTGCTCCAAACCGAGGCCTACGAAGATCGCGATCATCGACAAGATAGTCAGGAACTTACCTGCGAAATCCTTCGCAAACATCGCGCCGACCACACCCATGTTCACGACGAAGTTGGCCAGAACCGACTCGACAAGGAGTTGAAGGACATTTTTGTTGAGTTTCACTGAGGTCAGCGTCGTAAAGAGATTTGCTGCGTCGAGCCCAGCGAACCTCGCCGAGAACGACAACATGAAACCAATCAGGGCAGCGCCAACCAGATTAAACAAGGTGCAGATGACGATGCTGCGGAAAGCAGTGCCCCACGAGACGTACTTGTTGGAGGCACCGTAGGTCATGAACATCATGAGTCCGGTCGCCAACTCCGCACCCAGAATGATGATGGAGTAGAGGCCGAGGCCAAAGAGCATGGCGAAAGTAATCGCGCCGAGGCCAGGCGCCAAGGATTCAACAGCATTGCCGACGATCCCCGCGAATGCTGTGCCCAACGTCAAGTACGCGCCAGCCAGGATCGATCGCACTGCAAATCGTGGAAAATCCTGATCAAGCAGTGCGGTCTTCTTAACTACGGCAGCTTCAATGGACTGGTTGAGGCTCATGGTGCTCGCGTTTCATGCGTCGGCGAATCGGTTGTCTAGCGATTTCTAGACTAGTAAGGGAAAACCGCAAAAATATAACCGCCGACATTCCGCAGGGGGAATGCGACGGTTACTGTGGCGTTGCCGATTAGCGTGCGCGACGAGCCAAACGCTCGGTGTCGCAAATCAGAACAGACTTGCCCTCAATGCGAATCCAACCACGATGAGCGAACTCGGCAAGTGCCTTGTTCACAGTCTCGCGGGAAGCACCGACCAGCTGAGCGATCTCTTCCTGCGTCAAATCGTGGTTCACGCGGAGGTTCGTGCCCTCCTGGATACCGAAGCGGTTAGCCAGCTGAAGCAGAGCCTTTGCGACGCGACCCGGAACATCAGTAAAGATCATGTCTGCCAGCGAGTTGTTGGTGCGACGCAGACGACGAGCGAGCATACGCAGCAGCTGTGCAGAAATATCTGGGTGAGCTCCAACCCAGGTGTGCAGCTGGTCGTTATTCATCACGGCTGCGGTGACCTCAGTGACACACACTGCCGACGACGTACGTGGGCCTGGATCGAAGATGGATAGCTCGCCGAACATATCGGATGGACCCATGATGGTCAGCAGGTTCTCGCGACCGTCAGCGGAGTGGCGGGCAAGTTTCACCTTGCCCTCGATGATGATGTACAGGCGATCGCCTGGTTCACCTTCGTTGAAGATCGTGGTGCCACGAGGAAAGCGAACAGTCTCCAAATCATCGAGAAGAGCCTGAACGGCATCCGGGTCGACTCCCTGGAAGACACCGGCGCGGGAGAGAATCTCCTTCACATCGTCCACTGCTGTTTTCTCCTTTTCTTTAGGCATGCGTAGTCTGCGTGCACCGCGAATTGCGCACAGCAAATACACACCCGGAATCTGCAGCAATCCGCATTTACGACAACCCACATTAAATCTGTGACGAACCCCACTCTAGAGGAAATCCCGAAACCATGTGTATTTAGATGGTTTTTGTGTCCCTCCACAGTCCACCCGCATGACCTGGTAAACGACAGTGAACAGCTCCGGACGATCCCGTCGGAAGCCCACTCGATAGGATCAGGACATGGCTAGCGGGGCAGCACATAGTGCGGTGGTGAATGGTGGGCGTCGTCGTAAAGTGGGCGCACATCCAGCAGCGAAGGGAAAAGAGACGCGCTTAGGCATGGTGCGACGCGCCCGTCGTATTAACCGTGCGTTGGCAGTGGCGTATCCCGATGCGCATTGTGAACTGGACTTTCGCAACCCGTACGAGTTGGCAGTGGCCACGATCCTGTCGGCGCAGTGTACAGACGTGCGGGTGAATCAGGTGACTCCGGTGTTGTTTGCAAAGTATCCAACCCCAGAAGCGCTGGCTGCCGCAGACGTCCGTGACGTTGAGGAAATCATCCGGCCGACGGGTTTCTATCGGGCGAAGGCGGGCAACATTATCGGTTTCGCGGAAGGTGTCACGGCACGCTTCGCTGGGGAGGTTCCGGGGCGGCTGGAGGATCTTGTTGCGCTGCCGGGTGTCGGTCGAAAAACCGCCAACGTGGTGTTGGGGAATGCGTTTGATGTGCCGGGGCTGACAGTTGATACGCATTTTGGTCGTATTGTTCGGCGATGGAAGCTCACCGAAGAAGAGGATCCGGTGCGAGTCGAGCGCGAGATCGGTGACATCATCGACCGCAAAGAATGGACGATGTTCAGCCATCGTGTGATCTTTCATGGTCGGCGCGTCTGTCACTCCCGAAAAGCTGCGTGCGGAGCCTGCTTCCTCGCCTTCGAATGCCCCGCCTACGGGATCGCCGGTCCGACTGAGCCTGATGTGGCCGAAAAGTTGATCAAATCCGGCGACCGGGAATGGCTACTCGAACTAGCAGGGTTGACCCAGCCACCACATGTTGAGTAACCAATCCATAATGTGAATAGTTAGATCCTAGGCTTCCGAGCCCCTCGCTCGACCTTCTCCGTCAAAATCCGCCAACCCTTCGAAGACCCCCTGAACTGGAATAGATGCACCATGTCAACCGATCCACTCCCAACTAGCGTTCCCCGAGTTTCCGGCAGCAAGTCGTCTCTCATCGCGCTCATTGTTGTTGTGCTCGGCACGATTGCGATCATCGGCGCAGCCATCTACTTCACGACGGGTGGCAACGATTCTCAGCCCGCTTCCAGCGAGGGACTGGGCATGGAGCCGAATTTGCCTGTTGAGAACGTCGCAAAGCGTCCTGAATGTCCAGCTGGAGATGACCCAGAAGCACTTGCCGCGAAGGCTGAGCTGAACCCGGAGAGCCCACTGGCGAAGGTCTCGCTGCCGTGCCTGGGTGCACCAGAGCAAGGTGAAATCAACCTGGGTGAGGCGCTGGCTGGCAAGCCCGCCGTGATCAATGTGTGGTCATGGAATTGTGCGCCATGCCGTGAAGAGATCCCGTTCTTGCAGCAGTGGGCAAAGGACAACCCGGATGTGCACGTCGTGGGTGTTCAAGCAGCGACCAGCGAGGGTCGTGGTGCTGCGTTCCTGCAAGAAATCGACACTGACTTTGTTTCCTACCAGGACAGCCTGGACACAGTTGGACCAGCTCTTGAGTTGCCACGAGTGGTGCCGGTGACGGTGGTTGTGCGACCGGATGGCACCGTCGCAAAGGTTTTCCCGCAGGCGTTTACAACAGTCGAAGAATTCGATTCGGCTGTACGCGGCGCGCTTGGTGATGCTTAATAGCAGTTATGGACATGGAGGCACATTTCTACCGCGACGAACCTACCGGCACGACACCGGCGGGGTTACGTGTACCCAAGTGGATGCTGCCGATTGTCGATGACAGTCATCGCGTGCCGACGAGCTCCGAGGACCAATTGGAATCGCTGCGCAGAGCATCGTCGACGCTGGATACTCCTCTGGAGCGGCCCAATATGTCAGCTGTACTGGTGTTGCTGAGCGGGTGGTTTGATGGGCATTCGTTGCCGGCTGACGCCTCGATAGTTCTCATGCACCGCGCGACCACGCTGCGCAAGCATGCTGGGCAAATGTCGTTTCCGGGTGGGCGGATGGATCCGACGGACCGGGACCCGGTGCACACAGCGCTGCGCGAAGCCGAAGAGGAAACCGGGCTTGATGCGCGAACTGTCACGCCACTGCGGGTGCTCGATGCAATTGACATTTCGCGTACCGGTTTCGCCGTGCATCCAGTGCTGGCGTACTGGCACGCGCCACATCCGCTCACAGCGGTTGACCCCGCTGAGACGGATGAAGTACTGAATGTGCCAATTCGAGAACTAATTGACCCGGCTAACCGTTTACAGGTTGGGTACGGGAATTGGTCCGGGCCTGCATTCCGCGTTGCTGACTTCATTGTGTGGGGATTCACTGGCGGAGTGCTGAGTCATCTTCTCAATATCGCTGGTTGGGCGGTACCGTGGAATGACTCAGAAGTACATAATTTGCGGGAGACACTGGAAGCTTCCGCAAATGGTGAGGCCTTTGGCCTGGGAGGACAACTTCGATGACACTAATGGCGACGGTCGCCGCAACATCAACAGGATCGTTTGTTGATGTACTTCTCATTGGTGTCGTAGTTCTTGCCATGTGGATCGGCTGGAAGCAGGGCGCAGTGGCAGCGTCACTGGCTATCCTCGGTGTCATCGCTGGTGGCGTGCTCGGGTTGGAACTTGCCCCGCATGCAATGAAATCTGTTGCAGGCTCGCTGCCGAAGCTCATGGCTGGGCTGGCGTTGGTGCTGATTCTCGTGGTCATCGGCCATTCTGTGGGATCCGTTGCTGGCCAATCGATTCGCAATAACTTGCGTTCTCCGACGGCTCGTGGTGTCGACTCTGGTTTCGGAGCTGTCGTACAAACTATCGCAGCGTTGCTCGTGACCTGGCTCGTTGCTGTTCCCATGGCAACTGTGGTGCCGGGGTTTGTTGGTGAGCAGATTCGCGAATCTCGGGGTCTCAACATTGTGGATGCGCTTGCCCCGGACTCCATGAATGGGCTGGTGTCTGACATTCTGCGCAGCCTGAATCAGAACGGCATGCCCGTCATTTCACCAAGTTTCGGCGATCAACCTCAGATGGAAGATGTGCCTGCTGACCCAAGCGTCGTCTCGCAGGATGTCGTCGACGCGGTTCGTCCGTCCATCGTTCGCATCATGGGCGAGGCGCCACAGTGCCAGCGCCTGTTCCAAGGAACTGGCTTTGTGGTGGATGAGGACACTATCGTCACCAACGCTCACGTTGTCGCAGGTGCAGAAACTATTCGCCTAGAGACGGTCATGGGTGTCGTCGATGCCGATGTCGTTCACTTCGATCCTGTCGACGACGTCGCGATTCTCCACAGCTACCAACTAGGTTTGCCAGCGGTCGAATGGGCAGACGCGCCCGCATCGGATGGCGATGGGGCTGTGGTCCTCGGCTTCCCAGAGTCTGGGCCGTTCAAGGCTATCCCTGCTCGCGTTGAGACAACACTAACTATCCGTGGCTCCGACATCTACTCACAGGGACGGCACGACCGTCAGTCGTATGTGCTGCGTGCCGACGTTCGGCACGGCAACTCTGGGGGCCCACTCATGACGCCGGAAGGAAAGGTTTTCGGCCTTATTTTCGGTGCGGGACTGAACTCCGAGGAGACTGGTTACGCGCTGACTGCTGTAGAAACACGGGAACACATTGAGCAGGCGAAGGACCTGACCACACCAGTGGATACGGAAGAGTGCGTGGAGCAGTAGCGCTCGGCGTGGGTGCTGGCGCTAGTGCTCGAACGTTTCCATTGCCGTACCGATTGCTTCGGCAATAACCTCCGGGGCTTCCACCGGAGGGAAATGGCCGATATTAGGCAACAGCAGCGGATTAGCCACGTCTTGGCCACCGCCCGCGATCAATTGGGCGCGCTGCAGCGTTTCAGGCGACAAGGACGCTTCTAGGAGCCTTTTCGGCGTCGATTGGTCTAGCTCGCCAGCGATCAATTGGGCCTCAGGCAATCCAGCTTGGTTTAGCTCCGCCAACCACCGCACCAATCGAGGTGGCCATGGCTTTGTCCACCAATCAGCGTGCTGCAATGCGGTGGACAATGCACCAGAAGCCAGAGACAGTCGCATCAGGTCAGCAGTCTCGGCGCCTAGCTCCGTATCAGCGAAATTCGCACCTTCTGGGGTGATTCCGGTCCGAGCCATGGAATGAGTAACCATGTCTTCAATACGTTGCTCGTTCGACGTCGAGGGGCCCAACAAGCGACGGCCAATCCGACTAGGGAAGCTTTGGCGACCTGTCCGTCGCAAAGTAGAGCCCACAATCGTCCGCGACTCGCGCGACCACGGCTTGCTCTTCATTTCGGCAACCCACGCGCGCGGATGCACCGCACCGCTGAGAATCAACGAATCAATGAGCTGCGGATGCCGAGCAGCCAGAGTCCAGGCAATCCACGAACCCAAACCATGCCCGACGACGATCGCCTTCGTGTGGCCCATCGCTCGAATAAGGCCAGCCGCATCTTCAGCAGCGATAACAGGGCTGTACCCATTCGGGGTGCGGTCCGACGGTGCGTAACCGCGCATGGAGGGGGCGACGGCGTGAAAGGGATCGTCGGCAAGCAAAGCAAGCACACGACGCCACTCGAACCAGCCACCAGTAGATCCGTGGAGGAAAAGCACCATGGGATCAGACATGGCCCCGCATTCAGCGACGTGAAGCCTTTGGCCCCGGACATGCACCATGCGGTGCGACCAGGGGCCGGGGAGCAAAAGATCGTCTGAAAACGAGGCCATGGAGAAAAAGCTTAACGGAAGAACCTACAAGTGAGGCTTAGGTGTACATTCCGTTCTTGTTTACTGCGACTGCGTCAGCGGACTTGGAGTTCGGAATAACCGTCTTCAAATCCTGGACAGAGTCGATGGTCTTCTGCGGCTTCTTGACCGACTTGACCTTCTTCAAACCAATGAGCGCACAGACACCAGCGATGACCAGCATGATGACGAAGACGATGAGGAAAGCAGCCCAACGTGGCAGCCACTCAGAGATTAGCTCGGCAAGGAAGAAGAAAAAGAAGAACGACGAGTACAGTGCAACAACGCCCGCTACCGCGAACAGTGCGCCACCGATGCCACCCTTCTTAGCCTCTCCAGCGAGTTCGGCCTTAGCTAGCTCGATCTCTGAACGAACCAGGGAAGAAACCTGCTCGGAAGCAGACTGAACTAGCTGGCCAATGCTAGCTTCGCCCTTTGCGTGAACATCAACATCGCTCAATGGGATGGAGTTAACGCGTGGTGCATCGGTCGGGCCTCCGTTAGTGAATAGACCATTGTTCTTGTCGCTAGTCACGTGCGTCCTCCTGCGAATTTTGTTCGTAACTCTGTGCGTAATACTACCTATCATTGCGCGTCTGGCGCGTTCAGGATGTGCATCTTAATGATTTTGATATGAATCTGCCTCTGCAAGCACCGTTAACCTTTATCGTTGAATACATGAATTTGGGTACTCCAGGCGGCACAGGTTCGGGTCCGCGAGAACTATCGATCACCAGCGTGCGTCACCTGTCTGGTGGTGCCGAAGGCACCATCAAGCAGCACGGCCAAGCCGAGCAGAAGTCGGAGCCGGGTGCTACGAACGATCCGCTTGCACCGCTCATGGCACTCGACGGAGTAGCCGAAGCCGCAGAATCCGCGGCAGCAGCGATTTCTGCAGTGCACCGCCACAAGGCGAATCTGCGTAAACACAATGTCACCGGCTCTGAATCTGTATTGCGCGGTGCCCGTGCCTCGGCATGGCTTGATGGTGGCGACCGCACTTTGCCTGATGACGGCACCGTCACTGACCCAGTTCTCTCTGCCGCTCTGCGCGCTGCGGATTCCATTGCTCCAGAGGCCATCAACGAAACCATTCGCGTCTGGCAGCGCGCTCCAATGCAAGTTTTGGCACGACTTGCTCTGGTGACATCCAACGCCAACGTCGCCAGCGATTACGACTCCGCCACTCGTTCACCGCTGGGTCGCCCAGTGGGGGATGATCGCCTTTCTGCCGCGATGAAAGAACAGCGCCTGCACATTCTCGGCGATTTCATCACCGGAGGTAGCTCTATTCACGGCGCGGTGCTCTCCGCGATCGTGCACGGAGAGTTGCTCTCGATGCGCCCGTTCGCCCAAAACAACGGCATCATCGCACGTGCTGCATCTCGCTTGACGACGATCGCCACTGGCCTTGACCCACGAGGACTCGCAGTTCCCGAGGTCTATTGGACACGCCACCGCGACAAGTACGAAGCTGCGGCCGAAGCCTTTGCGTCTGGAGAGCCAGACGGTGTGCGCGAATGGATCCTTCTGCACATCGCAGGGCTGGAAGCAGGCGCCGTGGAAGCACGCGGAATTGCCGAAGCTGTCTAGGAAGTAGCTGCTCCTAGGGCAGAGCAGAGACTAAGAGTCGGTGTTGCTTGGACGGGAACGTCGCAAAGCAAATCCGACAACGATTGCCGTAACAAGCGCAGTTACTACCGAAACAGCAGTGACGCGTTGCGATGAGGTCTTAAACAGCGGTTCCGGATTGTGGAAGTCGCGGATCGGCCAGTTGCGTTCCGCAGCGAGCTTGCGCAGCGCCTTGTCTGGATTCGTCGCCATGGGATAACCGACGGTACTCAGCATCGGTTCGTCTGTGATCGAATCAGAGTAGGCATAGCAATAGTTCAGGTCATAGCCGTGAAGCTTGGCCAGACGCTGCAGCTCCGCAGACTTATTGCCACCACGGCAGAAGAAAGGGACAACCCCGGTATAGATGCCATCTTTGACCTCAAGCCGGGTGGCAACCGTACGCGGAACACCGATTGCAGCAGCGATAGGCTCCACGAGTTCCTCCGCAGATGCGGAAACGACGTACACATCGTGGCCAAGACGCTGATGATGCTGAATGAGCTCGCGAGCCTCCGCATACACATACGGCGAAATCACCTGGTGAAGTGACTCTTCCGCAATCTTGCGAACAGTCTCGGCCTTCCAACCAGTAACCATTGCCGACAGCTGATCGCGAGCAGCTTCCATCTGATCGTGATCGTGGCCCTGGGAAATATACAGCGCCTGGCTCAGCGCCATTTGCACTACGCCCGAGGTACTGAGCAGCCCAGATTCATGGAATTTTTTGTTGAACGCGTAGGCCGAACTCTTCGCAATAATCGTCTTGTCCAAATCAAAGAACGCAGCGACACGACGACGCGCTGGAGCCGGAACAGCAGACTGCTTCCGTCGCGCCGACTGACCTGATTCGTTCTGATAGCTCACGCCCCCGAGCATAGCGACAAAGACGGATGACAAACCACGCAAATAGCTGTTGGCAGACAGTGAGGTTTATGTCATACTGACCCTGGTTGGCCCCGATATACTGTGTGGCCGCCCCCAGCTCGCCCCCCGATGCTGGGTTGATGCCTCGCGCCAATCCCCCCCCCAGGCGCGAGGCGTCTTTTTATGCTTTTGGCTAGGGGGCTGGCGTTATCCACAGTTGGATGGTTGTGCACAGATGACGGTCGTCGTGAAGCTTTCGCGGAGCACGGCTTACCCAAACCCAGCACAGTGTGAGCCATGCACAACGACACGAATGCACATCCAATCGTGGTGGCAGCCGCAGACTCAGCGTTGGCCGAGGAAGTAGCGACAGTTATCGCTGCAACAGGCCGAACCATGGTGACAGTGACCAGGGTGAATCCAACCGATGCTGCATGGAGGCGAGCTCCAGCGGTCATTGTGGACATCGAGGCTGCGGAGCAATTGACGGAGTGCGAATCGGAGCTGGGGGATTCGTTGTTCGTGGTGCATCTCGATGGGGAGGAACCGGATTGGGATCTGGCAGCGGATGTAGGAGCCTCGGCGGTGATGGCACTGCCATCGTGTGGTGTGGATTTGGTGGAAGAGCTGGGTAGGTGTGATGTGCCTGTGGCAGCTCCGAAAAGCCGGCCCACGTCCTCGAAGATTGGCAGATCTCCGCGTCCGGCCTTGCGCGCGACGTCACGCCGGGGACGCGCCCTCGCCATCGTTCCGGCTGTTGGCGGCGCTGGCGCATCGGTCGTCGCGGCGGCCATGGCAATGGGAGCGTCGAAAGAAGGCCCGGCGATTCTCGTCGATGCGGATCCGTACTCGGGTGGCGCTGACCTACTTGTAGGTATCGAGCACGTCCCCGGTATTCGCTGGCCTGACGTGCGAGCTGAATCGGGTCGGCTCGATTTCACGGCGCTCATGGCAGCACTCCCACAGATCCCTGCTGGACCTGCGGTGCTTACAGGCAGCCGATCGCGTGACGACGACGGCTGGACCATCACTGAAACCGCAGTCGCATCAGTCGTGGATTCTGTGGTGAGCACAGGCGGGACGGCAGTGGTCGATGTGCCGGGGGCGGAGTGGCTGGATGAGGACGTCGTGAAGCAAGTCGACTTGGTTGTGCTTGTCGTGCCGTTGACTGTTCGAGCTGTGGCAGCGGCCAGTCGTTGTACGACGCTGTTGCAGTCGATGGGTACGGAGGTGGTGGCGGTGACGCGAGGACCATCGTGGGGTGGGGTAACTGCAGCTGATGTGGAGTATGCGACGGGGCTGGAAGTCATAGCGGAGCTGCCGTATCTGAAGAGGCTGGCTCGGGAGATTGAGAACGATGGGTTGGGGCGGAGTGCGGGACGGCTAATCCGAGAGTTAGAGCCTGTGGCGGAGCGGATGGGGAAGCAATGACGGATCTGAAAGATGACCTTCTGGACCGAGTCCGAGGACGCTTAGCTGATCTGCCCGTCGGCCTTGATACTGCAGCTATTGCGCGTGCGGTACGTGAAGAAGCGGGTGGAGTAATTGCTGATGCGCAGTTACTAGGCATCCTTCGAACAATGCGCGACGAACTATCCGGAGCAGGAATTTTGGATCCACTGCTGCGTTTGCCCGGTGTGACGGATGTCCTGGTTACTGCACCCGACAACGTATGGATTGATCGCGGAAACGGCCTGGAACTCACCGACGTGAAATTTCCGGATGACACGGCGGTTCGCAAACTCGCGGTCCGTCTTGCCAGTGCATGTGGACGGCGCCTGGATGATGCGCAGCCTTTCGTTGACGGGCACATGCCCGCCAGGCGAGGCCACACCGGCGGTGCCGTTGGCGTGCGCGTTCATGCGATGCTGTCTCCACCTGCAGCCACGAACACTCTGATTAGTCTGCGTATTTTGCACTCGGCGAATCGTGGATTGGCAGATCTCGTCGAGCGAGGAACAGTGCCCGAGCGAGTCGGTGAGGTGTTGCGGGGGATCGTCGAGAAGCGAGTGTCGTTCGTCGTTGCTGGTGGCACAGGTTCCGGTAAGACGACGCTGTTATCAAGCTTGCTTGCAGAGGCTGGGCATCATGAGCGAATTGTCATCGTTGAGGACACCCCGGAGTTGCTGCCGGCGCATCCGCATGTGGTGAAGCTGGTCGCGAAGCCACCCAATGTGGAAGGTGCTGGTGAGATTACCCAGCGAGATCTGTTGCGGCAGGCACTGCGAATGCGCCCTGATCGGGTCATTGTTGGTGAAATTCGGGGAGCAGAGGTCGTGGATCTGCTGGCAGCACTCAATACTGGCCACGATGGTGGCGCTGGCACCGTGCATGCCAATCGAGCTGTCGATATTCCTGCTCGCTTCGAAGCACTGGGAGCGCTCGGCGGACTATCCCGCGATGCTTTGCACGCGCAGCTTCGACCTGCATTGCGCGTGGTACTCAGCGTTGAGCGCGTTAGTGCAGGCTCGGGCGTGACGACGAGGCGGTTGGCCCATATCGGAGTACTCGATGGAAACCCGATCCGGGTACGGACTGCGTGGAATTTCATGGACGGGGATGGCGAGGCGATGGGCGTGCTGCGGTCGCTACTGGGCGATGTCACCGGGCCAACGTTGCAGGTAGTGAGGTGACGGGTGTCTATTTTCGGGGTGTCTGGCGTAGATTCTGCGACCGTCACAAGCTGCCTGGTACTGGGGGCAGGAGCTGTCGTTGCGTGGCCGGAGCGGTCTCCGCGAGTACGGCTACCAGAGTTGTGGCACCTTACTCGAGAAACCTCGGGAGCGAGTGCATTGGTGGCAGTCGCGAAGTGGCTGGCGATCCCCGCGGTGCTGTGCGTCATTTGGGCAGGTGTCGCGGTTTCTACCGCTGCTGTGCTGGTGGGCTGGACAGCGTTGACGTTGTATCGAGAGCAGGGGGAAATTCGTCGAAAAGCGGAACACGATGCTGCGTTGGAACGTGCTCTGGATGGGGTTGTCGCGGAGTTGCGGGCCGGAGCCAGAGTGCAGTCAGCACTTCGTGAATCCGGGGCAATGAGCCACGAGTTGGCTGCCAGCGCGGCATGGAGATTGGCTCAACACCATGGGCTTCCGCTCGCCGACATCCTCGACCGTGCGAAGGACGATGTCGCTGCCCGGCGCGCACATTTCGCTCGCACATCGGCAGCGCTTGCTGGGCCTCGCATGACGATGCTCATTCTCGCTGCATTGCCAGTCTTCGGACTCATCCTTGGGCAAGCATTCGGTGCCGAGCCACTGCGCTTCCTGCTGGGCAACGCGGGCAGTAGTGGGCTCGCTGGGATGGGAAACATCGTCCTGGTCACGGGTGTCTTCCTCACCTGTGCGGGTCTGTTGTGGAGTCATCGAATTCTTTCGACAGCGGAGGGGACACCATGATCACTGCACTTCTCGTCGCCGCTGTTGCCGTTGTGGTGCTGCCTGCCCGCGATTTCAGTACCCGTTGCCCCGAACTTGTATCTGGTTCTGCCACTGCCGATACGGATGCAGCCACGGCGCTCCGCATTCACATCGTGCTCCTGCAGACCATTCGACGGGCGCTCCCTGCCCGGCTGGACGGTTGGATTACGGTGAAGCGTGCAGACAGAGCTCGTCGTCACGCAAACCCCGCTGCCTTGCTTGAAGCAGCGACAATCCTTGATCTGGTGGCGGCGTGTGTAAAAGCAGGCATGACGACGTCCGCCGCTATCCATGCAGTTTCACTCCATGCATCACCGCGATTGGGAGAGCCACTGCGGGCTGTGGCAGGGCGACTGGCGCTTGGTGCGCCGGGGGTCTGGGAGCCACTGATCGGAGTAGCGGAGTTCGCGGAGGTCGCCGTGATTGCGAAGAGGTCGATAGATTCGGGCACCGCTTTGTCGGAGGGGATCGAGCAATTGGCAGCGTCGCATAGGCGAGTGGCGGGCGACGCGGCCGAAGCTATGGCAGAGCGTGCAGGAGTGCTGATCGCGGGACCGTTGGCCTTATGTTTCCTCCCCGCGTTCGTGGCGATCGGGCTCGTGCCCACCATCGCTGGGCTTGCCGAAACCATGTTCAGCGACATCGTCCCAGGTGGTGGGTGACGTGGCACAGCGACAGCGGGCTCCACCACAGCACGTGAGGGGAGTCAATATGCCGGCGTCGATGCTGAGCAAAGTCGACGCTGAGAAACGAAAAACACCATATTCACAATCTCGAGGGGGAGATTTCCATGTCTACGATCCAACCACTGAACACCGAACCAATCCGCACCGAGCCCAGCTGCGCGGAGTCGACTGCCACTGCACCCGAATGCCCACCAGTAGGTTTGCGTGATCGCATTCGCACTCGTCTGCAAGCTGCGGTCATGAATGATGACGGGATGTCCACGGTGGAGTACGCATTAGGAACAATTGCAGCCGCCGCATTCGGTGCGTTGCTGTACACCGTCGTCACGGGCGGTGATATCACCGATGCGCTGACGGGCATCATCGAACGTGCCCTGAACACGGACGTATAGCCAAACACCGGAAAGGACAAGAGCAAGAAAGGGCAGGCAGATGAGAAAAGTACGTCGTGTGCTCGCGAATGACTCCGGGCAATCAACCGTGGAGACCGCGTTCGCCATTACAGCGCTTGTGTCAGTCCTGATGATTGCATTGGCTGCCATCGCAGGCATCGCGACGTACCTCTCTGTCACCGACATCGCAGGCCACCTTGCTCGCGCCCATGCCCGCCAGGATTCCCATGCAGTCGAGGCCATGACCGGCACACTGAACTTCAACGCGACCGTCGATGTCGAACAGGATGCGGATACTGTCACCGTCACCATTTCCGTCCCACTTCAGCTTTTCGACGTCACCGCCACCGCAACAGCGCTCACTGAGTCATCGACGGCAGGTGAGGAGTGATGGTGGGGGACAGTCGTCGTCACGTAGTTCGTGCGTTAAGACATTCGGTCGGCAATGATGCTGGCTCAACGACGGTGACTGGGGCGTTCTTTATCTCAGGTTTACTGGTGCTCGTACTGGTGTGCGTTCACGCTGGAATTGGCCTGGTGGAGCATCGACGAGACTTAGTTGCCGCGGACCTGAGCGCGGTAGCTGCGGCAACTGCGTTGATGGCTGGGCGCGACGCGTGCGGGGTGGGAGAGGAGATCGCTAAAAGGAATGGCGCGAGCCTCGACGAATGTGATGTCGATGGGGTAGACGTACAGGTTCGCATTGCTAAGGCGCGAGCCCGAGCAGGGCCAGCGGCTACTGCTCCAGAGCAGAGATAGGTAGGTCGTGATCGTGTGCCCAACTAATGACCGACTTCAGCTTGCGAGTTCGCAGGAAGGCGGCGAGGGTTTCGCGGTCGTGGGCACCGGACGAATCGGTGAGGCGCTGCGCGAAATGAGGCTCTAGCGCAGCAACTGCGACGTGGCCGTCGGCTACTTCGTAGATGCCGTAAAAGTCAGTTGTGTCACACAGCGGGCCACCCGGCGCGGTCAGTCCGTGGCGGTGAGCTGCAGCGGCATCCTGGGCACCTTGCTTCAAACCGATTCGAGCGCGACCACCAGAACCGGTGCGTGAGCGGCGGAAAAGCAGGCCAAGAGCTGCAGTTACGGCGTTCTCGCCGCCCATCGTGTCCGCCAAGAGGACAGCTGGCATGGCTGTCGGGCTGAGCAGACCTGATTCGGCCTGATAGGTGAGGTCGTGGCCAGGCTGCTCGGGATCTGCAGAGTCACCAACGATCTCGACATGACACAGGTGTGGCATGCGGTCGGCTGCATCGGCAACGCCCATTCGCGCCAATGCCTTCGGGCGAACCGACGTGATCAGCACATCTGCGTTGTGCAGAAGCTCATCTAGCTGAGCGCGCCCCTCGGCGGACTTCGCATCGATGGTGATCAGCTCACAGCCATCGTTGAACTCGTCGTACCACGCCGGACTTGCTACCTGCACAATGTCCGGGGTGGGGGCTAAAACTCGAGTGACCTTGGCGCCCATGTCCCGCATTCGCGCAGCGGCCCATGGGCCAGGCACGTTTGCCGCCATATTCACGACATGGATGCCTTTGAGCGCATCGGTTGGAATCTTGTCGGCCGAGACATGTGGGCGTGCAGAATCACTGGTGTTGGTCATGGCAGTAGTGTAACCCGCATCACAGTGTCGAGGTGTGGGGATTCGGAAGCGAATTGCCTGGTTTAGGGGCGAATTGCCTGGCGCGAACGATAAGGCGCGGCCCCAGAGCTACGCCTGTCCTACGCCAGGGCCTCCACCAAGCCAGACAGCACCTTAATAGCTCCAGCCTTATCCAGCGGCTCATTGCCATTTCCGCATTTCGGCGACTGAATGCATGACGGACATCCCGCATCGCATTCACAGGACTTCACCGCATCACGGGTCGCACGTATCCACTCAGTGAATGCCTCGTAGCCTCGATCAGCGAAGCCCGCACCGCCCGGGTAGCCGTCATACACAAAAACTGTGGGTTGAGCAGTGTCGACGTGCAGGGCCGTCGATACGCCACCGATGTCCCAGCGATCACACGTCGCGATGAGCGGCAACATACCGATCGCCGCATGCTCAGCAGCGTGGAGCGCGCCGGGCGCATCTGCAGCCGATACCCCCCAGCGACGCAGCACCGTCTCGGTCAACGTGTACGCCACCGCACGAGTTTCCAGGCGTTGAGCCGGATAATCCAGTTCGACAGAATCGAGGACGGTGCCGTTCGGGAGTCGTCGTAAGTAGGAAGTCACCCGGTTGAACACCTCTACCTGCGTCGACGCAACCTGAATGCCAGGTGCGATCTCCTTCATCGCGTCGACGTCAAGAATACGAATGTCAGTGTCCATGCGCGAATGCGTGGACCACTCGGGAACCTCGGGATGAATGACAGCAATGCGCTCGTCGAGGTTCAGCTCATCGACCACGAAAGACTCGCCACGATGCAGATACACAGCACCGTCGTGAACCTGCTGCATCGCCTTCGACATATCAATCGTGCCCAGCAGTCGCCCATCCGTGCCGTCCACTATGGCGATCTCCGGGCCGTCACCACCGCGCACGTTCACCGCTCCGTGAGCACTGGCAATACGTGGCCCCTCGTCACGATCGGTCGGGAAATACGTCATCTCCGACTCCTCACGAAGGCCCGCCCGGCGACACCGCAGCCAACCCTTCGCCACCATGTCATCCGCAATATCCAGCGCACCCCACTGCAGCAGTTCGCGCTCGCCAAGCGGCTTTTCGACGGCCGCACAGTACAGGTGACCCCACACCACATGGGGATTGAGTGGGTCGAACACAGTCTTCTCGACAGGTCGCCCCAACAGCGCCGATGGATGATGAGCAAGGTACGTATCCATCGGATCGTCACGGGCAACCATGATGACCAGAGCGCCTTGACCTCGTCGGCCAGCCCGTCCAGCTTGCTGCCAAAATGAGGCAACCGTGCCGGGGAACCCTGCCTGAACCACGGCATCCAGCCCACCAATGTCGATACCCAACTCCAGCGCATTGGTCGTGGCAACTCCGAGCAAGTCGCCATCGTCCAAGCGCTGTTCAATTTCGCGCCGATCTTCTGCGAGATAACCCGCGCGATACGACTCCACACGCTGTGCGATCGATGCCTTGCCTGTGCGTTCTAGGCGTTCCCGGACTCCAAGTGCAATGGTTTCAGCACTGCGCCTCGATCGAGTGAAGGTGAGCGTGCGGGCACCGTCAACAAGTAAATCGGCCATGATGTCTGCAGCTTCCACCGGTGCTGGTCGACGAACCGGTGCCCCATTTTCACCCTCCAAGTCAGGTAATAGCCCTGGCTCCCACAAGGCAATGGTGCGGGCACCGATCTCAGCGCCATCCTCGGTGACAGCTTGCACTGGGTGTCCGATGAGTCGAGTTGCTTGATCTGCGGGATCGGCAGTGGTTGCAGATGCGAAAACGACGGTAGGGGCAGCGCCATAGTGAGCAGCAAGGCGCAGCAAGCGCCGGAGGATTTGGGCAACGTTTGCTCCAAAGACGCCTCGGTAAGCGTGACACTCGTCGATGACCACGTATTTCAGATTCCTTAGCAGGCGTGCCCAATACTGGTGCCTTCCCAAGATGCCAATATGCAACATATCGGGATTGGTGAAGACCCAGCGGGCATCTTCACGTACCGCGCGACGAATATCCTGAGCAGTGTCCCCGTCGTAGCTGGCCACAGCAATAGGAGCAACGGAATCAGAGATGCTGGGGCGAGGAGCGTCGAGAAGTTCCGTTGTTAGCTCGCGGGCATTCGCGAGCTGGTCAGCACCAAGTGCCTTCGTCGGCGACAAATACAGCGCAGTTGCAGTGGAGTTGAGTGCCAAGTCAGTCAAGACTGGCAAGAGATATCCCAGAGACTTGCCCGACGCAGTGCCCGTGGCAACAACACAATGCGTACCTGAGTGAGCCAGTTCCGCAGTCTCCGCCTGGTGAGTCCAGGGTTTCGCAATTCCTCGCCCGTTGAGAACATGAACCAGCTGGGGCAACACCCACTCAGGCCACGGAGCCGTGGTGCCTTCGCGACCAGGAAGATCCGCAATATGGGTCACCGTTGACCGGGGATGCGACGAAATGATCGGAGTCAGCAGTTCGCGACCAAACGACACCGAATGCTCCTTTCGTACTTCTCGCATGCCTTGCACGGGGCGCTGTGCGGGCGGCTTGGGGGTGGAAAGTTCGTGTTAAGTGAAAAAAGTTTTCGATGAACAAAGTGACCTGAAAAACCACGCTCACGGACTGATGTTCCAGGCCAGCGCCTTGCCGAAGTAAATTACAGTAGACAGATTTGTCGCCCGCTCCGGGGGTGAAGCCTGAAAATAGTAGCACTGCTCATACTGAGAAAACGCTCGACAGGTGGCAGACTACATCTCGTGACGTTGTCGAGCCAGGCAGCGTGATTTACAGCAATTTTAAAGAGGTATTTTTTATGGCACAGGGCACCGTTAAGTGGTTCAACTCGGAGAAGGGCTTCGGGTTCATCGCCCCAGCTGACGGAGGCAACGATGTCTTCGTTCACTACTCTGAAATTCAGGGCAATGGTTTCAAGACTCTTGAAGAGAACCAGCCAGTTGAGTTCGAGGTTGGCGAAGGCCAGAAGGGCCCACAGGCTCTGAACGTTACGCCACTGTAAACACAGGCAACGTACTTCAAAGACAAACCACCCGCACCTAGATCTCGCTTAATTGCAAAGATCCAAGGGCGGGTTTTTTGCGCCCGAGTGTGGGAGAATATTGGGTCACGATTCGTCGTAAAGCTAAGTAATAGAGGAATAACCGAAAACGCACATTCTCCCCCTAACGTGCATTGTCTGTACGAGTTGTGTGTACGGTATTCCTTTAGATTGCCGAAACAGTTCGCATATTCGAGGAAAACTTGGGCGAGTGTTTCGCAATAAACGCAATGGTCGGTGCCGCACCTGCGCTGACGCCATTCACACAAGGTAATGGCAACAGGTGGACGGAGCCGGCGTAATCCTTCCAGTCCGCGAAAGTTGCAGGGTAGTTACCAGGTGGCAGAGAACAACGGCATTAAGCGTCTCGTGATTGTTGAGTCACAAACTAAGGCACGCAAGATTCAGCCTTATCTTGGTGATGACTACATCGTCGAGGCATCCGTCGGCCACATTCGTGACCTCCCACGCAGTGCAACGGATATCCCCGCGAAGTACAAAAAAGAACCGTGGGCTCGTCTTGGTGTGAATGTAGACAAGGGCTTCGAACCTCTCTACATGGTTAGCCAAGACAAGAAGAAGAAGGTCGCTGACCTCAAAGCCAAGCTCAAGCTTGTCGACGAGCTATATCTCGCAACAGACCCTGACCGCGAGGGTGAAGCCATTGCTTGGCACCTGCTTGAGGTGCTGAAGCCTAAGGTGCCCGTGCGCCGAATGGTTTTCCACGAGATCACGAAGCCAGCGATTTTGGAAGCAGCCGCGAATACGCGTGAGCTGGATCAGAACTTGGTGGATGCACAGGAAGGTCGTCGTATCCTCGACCGCCTATATGGCTACGAAGTGTCACCGGTGCTGTGGAAGAAGGTTATGCCACGACTATCGGCTGGGCGTGTGCAGTCCGTGGCAACCCGCGTGATTGTCGAGCGCGAGCGCGAGCGCATGGCGTTCCGTTCCGCTGAGTACTGGGATGTCGAAGCAACTCTCGATACTGGAATTGATTCCTCAGATCACACGGAGGTTCGTGAGTTCACTGCGCGCCTGACTGGTGTCGATGGCTCTCGTGTCGCTACCGGCCGTGACTTCGATGACCGTGGTCAGCTGAAGAAGCCAGAGGGCATCACCGTTGTCGACGAGCCTATTGCTAAGGCAATCGCTGAGGGGCTGGCCCAGGCCGCTTTGACGGTGACGTCGGTGGAGGAGAAGCCGTACACGCGTCGCCCGTACCCACCTTTCATGACTTCGACGTTGCAGCAGGAAGCTGGTCGCAAGCTGCACTTCACGTCGGAGCGCACCATGCGAGTTGCGCAGCGACTGTACGAAAACGGTCACATCACGTACATGCGTACAGACTCAACCACGCTGTCTCAGTCTGGCATTCAGGCTGCCCGCAAGCAGGCTCTGGAGCTGTACGGCCAGCAGTATGTCGCTGACGGCCCTCGCCAGTATTCCCGCAAGGTCAAGAATTCGCAGGAAGCTCACGAAGCTATTCGTCCTGCTGGTGAACGCTTTGCGACGCCCGGCCAGCTGGCCAGCTCCCTCGATGCCGAAGAGTTCAAACTCTACGAGCTGATTTGGCAGCGCACCGTCGCATCCCAGATGGCGGATGCGCGCGGTACGTCCATGAAGGTCACCATTGCTGGTCGCTCCGAAGCGACCGGAGCTGGCGCTGCTGCCACTGCTCGTGATGTTGAGTTTGCGTCGACTGGTCGCACGATTACGTTCCCCGGCTTCCTGAAGGCATACGTCGAAGTTTCCCAGCTTAATGACGGCCGCAACGTCGCCGATAACGCTGAACGACGCCTGCCACGACTGCAGGAAAACCAGCAGGTCGAGGCGAAGAACTTCGAGGCTGAAGGTCACTCTACGAACCCACCAGCGCGCTACACGGAAGCATCCCTGGTTAAGCGCATGGAAGAATTGGGCATTGGTCGACCATCGACGTACGCGTCGATCATTAAGACCATCCAGGATCGTGGCTACGTGTACCCACGAGGTAACGCATTGGTGCCAAGCTGGGTTGCATTCGCAGTTGTTGGTCTGATGGAAGAGTCCTTCTCTGACCTGGTCAACTACGATTTCACGTCCGAGTTGGAAGACGAACTCGACGAAATCGCAGCAGGCAACAAGGACCGCACAACGTGGTTGACGGGCTTCTACTTTGGTGACGATGTCAAGCACAGGCACAAGGGTGCCGACGCAATCGCTACCCACGGTGGCCTGAAGAACATTATCGACGTCAACCTTGAAGCTATCGATGCGCGCAAGGTCAACTCGCTGCACGTGTTTGACGACGCAGAAGGCAATCCCATTGTCGTTCGCGTTGGTCGCTATGGCCCATACCTGGAGCGTGTTCGTCGCGGAGCTGGCGAGAACGGTGCTGACGAAATCCAGCGTGCAAACATCCCGGAGGGGCTGACACCAGACGGCCTCGACCTGGAAACCGCAGAGAAGCTCCTGGCAATGCCACAGGGCGGTCGCGAGCTTGGCGTGAACCCAGCTAATGGGCGCATGATCGTCGCCAAGGATGGTCGTTATGGCCCGTACGTCACCGAACTGGTCACCGACGAAGAAAAGTCCGGGATAGAGGCGAAGGCTGAGGAGATCGTCGCCAAGGAGCGCGCGGAGGAAGATGCTCAGCGCGCGGCTGACGGCATGCGCAAGAAGAATTGGGAGACCAAGACTGCTGCGAAGCAGAAGGAAAAGCGCATCGCGGAGATCGTCGAGGAAACGCTGAAGCCAAAGACGGCGTCGTTGTTCTCGTCGATGGAGCCGTCCACGGTCACGTTGGAGGATGCGCTGAAGCTGATGTCGCTGCCTCGCGAAGTTGGTGTCGACCCCGCTGATGGAGAGCTTATTACGGCACAAAACGGTCGCTATGGCCCGTACCTGAAGAAGGGGTCAGATTCGCGTTCGCTTGCCGACGAATCCCAAATCTTCACCGTCACCTTGGACGAAGCTCGCCGGATTTACGCGGAGCCAAAGCGTCGTGGTCGTGCTGCGGCAAAGCCACCGCTGAAGCAGCTTGGCGACAACGACGTTTCGGGCCGTCCAATGTCGGTCAAGGATGGTCGTTTTGGTCCGTACGTGACCGATGGTCAGACGAACGCTTCGCTTCGCAAGGGCGATACGCCAGAGACGATCACGGACGCGCGTGCGTGCGAACTGTTGTCCGAGCGTCGTGCCAAGGAAGCTGCCGGTGGAGGCACGAAGAAGACTACGCGGAAGCGGACGACTAAGAAGTCGACGACGAAGAAGACAGCCAAGAAGGCAACCAAGCGTACGACGAAGAAGACTACGAAGAAGACTACGAAGAAGGCTACGTAGCGCAGCCACCAGCACCTGTTTTGACGATGGCACCATGTGTCACCGCACGGCACTGAGTATTTCCACACGACACCACTTATGACCGAGTAGGCAACAATTCCGGCTGTTTTTCGGCCCAGAATGATGCCTACTCGGTCATAAGTCGTTTTTAAGGCGGGAGTCGTTTAAGGCAGGCGAGCGCACTTGCGACTGTCTCCTGCCCCGCCACACTCCGGCCGCACTACACCCGCTCCCGCACCCCTTGTGGCATATCGAAAAACGATATAAAATATCGATTAACGATACATCGACATTCGATATGATCTAGGAGGGGAGTAGTCATGAAGAACGGATACAAGCGTCGCAGTAGTGACGAACATCGAAACGTAGGTGCGAGCACCTCACAAGAGCCGCTCTACATTGATGAGAAGAAGGAACACCGCGATATCCTGTCCGGCATCTTTGGTGGCGTCTTCGCTATCATCATCGTCTTTCTGTATGTGCAGGTCCCACTGTTCGACCAAAGTGTGAAGCACCCCCTAGCGCTGATGCTCGGGGATAAGGCACCAGACGGAACGATCCCGTTCGACATCATGTCGACACCAGTACTCACGATGTTCATTATCGGTCTTGCCATCGAAGCCATCGTGATCGTTGCTCTCGCACTCCTGCTCATTCAGGTGGTGCGAATTTATGCGCGCGGAGACTTCTTCACAAAGCGCAGCGCCACTCTGGTGGGCATCATGTCCTGGGTTTCGTTGGCATATTTCCTGGGCCCATTCATCGAGCATATGGCCGCAAATATGCTTGCCAGTGACCTCGGTATCGACCGTTGGTTCGATATCAGCACCACGACGGACCTTAGTTTCGGCGTCTGGTACTTGCTGTTGATTATTCTGAGCATGATGTCCGTTATGGTTCACCGAGCGGCTCGCATGCAGGAAGATCAGGAGGGGTTGATCTAGTGGGCTCCGACCCCAAAAATGCCGACGCGTTTCACGTTGACCGTAGCGTCGTCTGTCACCTCGATGAGCTCCTGGAGAGCCGCAACCTCACTCTCGTGGCTCTCGCTGAGCAAGTCGGGGTCACGCCCGTAAACCTATCGGTGCTCAAAAATAATCGTGCAAAAGCCGTCCGCTTTACGACGCTCGTTGCCCTCTGTGATGCGCTGCAATGCCAACCCGGAGACTTGTTTAGCGTGGAGTAGCTGCTTGTACAGGGCGATTACGCCCTGTCCGCGAGTGTCGGGCGGATTGGTCGCGCCAGCTGGGTCATGTGGGTACGGCCGCGCAATTCGACGGACTTCAAGGAAGTCCAACGGGCTTGTTCCTCTTCATTGGCGAGTCGGACAGTCGCTGCCGTCGCCAAGACTTGGCCTGGAGTGTCCTTCGCCAGATCGGTGAGGCGAGCAGCCTGGTTTACGGCATCGCCAATAACGGTGTATTCAAAGCGGTCGTGGGCGCCGATGTGGCCAGCAACGACTCGGCCAGCGGACACTCCGATGCCGGCATCAAGCGTGAGATCGCGGAGCTCCTGACGAAGCTCGCGGGCGGCGGCGAGAGCGTGGCCAGCGGTGTCGTCGAGAGGCAGCGGAGCGCCGAACACCGCGAGCGCAGCGTCACCTTGGAACTTGTTGATGATGCCCTTGTTCTTGTGGACGCAATCAACCACGCGCTCGAAAAACTCGTTGAGTTCACGGACAACGACCTCTGGAGGATTCTCCACTGCAAAAGTTGTCGAACCAATAACGTCAACGAACAGAACAGCGACGAGGCGGTCTTCGCCACCGAGTTCCGGCTTTTCTTCAAGGGCCTTGCGGGCAACCTCGGAACCGACATAACGACCAAACAAGTCACGTACGCGCTGGCGCTCTTGCAAGCCACGCATCATTTCATTGAAGCCGGCTTGGAGGACACCCATCTCGGAGCCGTCGTAAATAGGGACTCTCGTGTCAGTGTCGCCGCGACGAACCTGGTTAATAGCACCAGTGAGATCGCGAATAGGGTCCACGATGCTCATGGTCGCGAGAATTGTGCCGATGTAACCGGTAATGAGTGCAAGAAATGCTAGCGCAGTGAGTGCGGGGATGAGGTCTGCAACATTGTTGGTGAAGTAGCCCATTTTCTGGCCCCAGATAGTCAACAAAATGCCGACGATTGGGATGCCCGTGGTGAGTACCCATGTCTGCCGAAGTCGATGCCCAATTGGCGGTTCGAGAGAGGAATCTGGTGCGCGTCGCTTCAACGCTTCCGCGGCGACGGGACGCACGAGACGCTCGGCGAAAAGGTACGTCATCAGCGCGACCATGATGCCGCCGAATAGAGACGAGATCACCACAACAATGCCAAAACGGGGTGCCACTAGAAGCGAGATGATGCCAAAAACTACGACACCGATGCCCCAAATCGCGCCACCGAGAATGGCTTGATAAACCGGGATACGCATGACCAAGTAGCGAACTTTCGCTGGATCATGCTTCTCGGGCGCCCGCTGCCACCTCAGAATTGGTTTGAACAGCATCCATGTGGTGGCAATGCCGGTGACTATAGCGACGACGAAGTACGCAGCAAGGCCGATACCAGCGGTCAGGGGAAATTCCCGGAAACTTACCAACTCTTGAATTGGCAACAGCACGCCCAGAAACAATCCAACTGCGGACGCGCCAATGAGGTTGCAGAGGAACACGCTGGCCGCATAAGCGGGCCATGGCGTGCCTTTGAGCCACTGGAGATTCCTCCACAACCGTTGCATGCTGTCTACCTTAATCCCCCGCGCGGATTCCTTGCCACGAACGGGAAGACTGCTAGTTAATCATGATTCAGGCCTACTTTTCGACGATCACCCAGATAACGCAATCCGTTCCACCAGCTACCCTTAAACCCATGGAAAGCTACGGTGTCTTCGATCGTGTGCCGGCTGCAGGGGGAGTGCGCGAACGCCTGATGGTCGCGGCTCGTGCAGCGCACGGTCACGGTGATAGCGGCATGACGCATGCGTGGCTGTTTACCGGCCCGCCAGGATCTGGTCGCTCGGTGGCAGCGGAGGCTTTCGCTGCGGCACTGTTGTGCGAGAATTCAGAGCAGCCTGGTTGCGGGATGTGCCATGGGTGTCAGACTGCCCTGGCGGGTACTCATAGTGATCTGTTCACGGTGCGCACCGAAGGCACAATTATTCAGGTGAAGTCGGTTCGTTTTCGTGTCATTCCGTGGGCGTACCGCAAGCCGTCGACGGCTGCGTGGCGTGTAGTGATTATCGAGGATGCGGATCGTTTGAACGATCAATCGGCGAACGCACTTCTCAAGGCAGTCGAAGAACCACCGGAACGCACTGCATTTCTCATGTGCGCTCCTACGACAAATCCAGCAGACTTTTCGGTGACACTTCGTTCTCGATCGCGGCATGTATATGTGCCGACTCCTACACCCGAGGACGTATCCGAGGTGCTGCGGGCACAATTTCCTGAACTTGCCGATGAACAGGCGCAGTGGGCTGCCACAGTTTCAAACGGGCACATTGGCCGTGCACGTGGACTGGCAACGGATCCTGGTACGCGGGAGTGGCGGAAAAAGGCCCTTGACATGGTCGAAGCGGTCTTTAATCCTGCAGTGTCATATTTGCGGACATTCGAGATCGCAGCTTCGGCGAAGGCGGAGGCTGAACGCCGTCTGCAGTCTCGCGAAGAAGAGGAACTGTCCAAACTCGAAGAGGCGCTCGGCATTGGCGCTCGCGGAAAGGGTGCGCAAACTGCATTGAGGGGGACGAAGGGCGATATCAAACGCCTCGAAGAAGATCAGAAACGCCGTCGCCAGCGCACCGAACGCGATTTGATTGACCTCGCTCTCGTCGACGTGATGGGGCTGTTCCGCGATGCAATGGTCGTGTCGGTGGGCGCTGCCAGTGGTGCGACTCCACTCATCCACATCGATCGTGGCCAGACTGCGGCGGAAATCGCTCGCCGTGTTCCGCAAGAGGGCATTCTCGAATGCCTCGATGCGGTCACCGACACTCGGAATCAGCTCGGTACGGCGGTGACATCTCGGGTACTTCTCGACGGCCTCATGGGCCAACTCCAGTTGTCCTGTCGCGTTGGTGTTCGCTGAGGCAGTGCTGCGTGGGTGCCGGCTCGTCGTAAAGTGACCTGCGATTTTGGCGGAAACAAAGAGGTGCGGTAGGATTTTGCAGGTGTCCGCTACGTGTTAGCGAAGACATGTGCCGCCTTAGCTCAGTCGGTAGAGCGCTTCACTCGTAATGAAAAGGTCGCGAGTTCGATTCTCGCAGGCGGCTCAGCGAAAACCCCGAACCAGAAATTCTGGCTCGGGGTTATTTTCTGTATCGGCGCGTTAATAATGGAGATTGATCCTAGTACCCAAGACTTAGGGAGCGACGACTCAAGAGCTGAAATTGGACCTCGAGTTGCATCGTGACTTTCGGCAATGCCTGCACTTCCGACAGCATTCGCTCGACGGTGCGTTGATGTCATCGAGCATATAAAAGAAGGCGAATAGACCAACCACTACAACGATGACCACAATGACAGAAAACACTGTTCGAGCCCTTCCCTGGCTACAGGAGCTTTTTACACTGAGTGTCATTAACCTAACAGCGAAGGCGCCATCGTGCTCGAGGAGCGCTCGGAAATATACGCGCCACCTAAGATGGCGACATGGCGCGTAAACGGGGTATACGTGGGCACCAAGCAAGGGGCACTATCCGCGCGTGGAGTAGGACCCTGACTCTGCTAGGCGGGATGCTGTTCCTGTCCGCGACGGCGGGTTGTTCTGCAGGAGAAGCCATGGAAACGGACATGATTACAGATACAGATTGGCATCTATCGTCCCAGCGTTCCGCATATTTTCGGATCGAAGGGGAAGAGCTAACCGGCTCTGATTCGTGTAATAGGTTAATGGGGAAAGTAAAACTTTACGACGCTTCGCCATCGACTATCGATTTCGGAGCGGGGCCAGCATCAACGCGTATGGCCTGCCCTAATACGCAGAAGACTGAAGAAACAATGCGCGAAGCGCTGCACGGAACCCGTGCAGCGTCTCAAACAGATGAATCAACCTTGGTGCTACGTGATGAGGAAACCGGCCATGAGTGGACCTTTGTTCAGTAAGCAGCGTCAAGCTGCAACCGGAAAAACTAGTCTGCGTTCAAATCCTCATTGATCAACGCAGCAGTGCCCACGACACCCTGATCGGTGAGGTGCATGAACAGCGAGTGAGGAACTGGCACATCGATGATGCCGGCGATCCAACGCTCGGAATCACTAGCGCACGAGTGGCGATCCTTTGTTGCAGCCTTCAAGTCAATCAGTGGAATACCAGCCTGCTCCGAAAGTCCAATCAGACGTGCCTGCGATAGATCCTCGCCAGTGGTCACACCTGCGTATGGCATGCGGTACGGAACTGGGTTGCCAGCGACGATGCGCACTGGGCAGAGCTGATCGTTCTCGTCAGACAGGGTCGGGTAGCTAACCAGCTTGACGGTAGCGTTCGGGGCCGCAGCCTTAACGCGTTCGATCTGTGCGTTCATGTTGTCGATGAACGTCTGGTTGCCCTCTGCGGTCTTGAACTCATCGTGGCGGTAGTCGTTGAAACCGAACTGAACCAAAACATCAGTGGTGTTCTCGTCCAGATTGCCCTCAGCCAGTGCCAAGTCGATCTGCTCGGCGAAGTCACGGTACTTCGCCTGGTCGATGGCGCCGGTAGCAGCCGCACAGCCGTAGTTGTGAACGGTGCGACCCGAAACCTTCGCCAGCTCATTGGCGACCGTCATCTCACCCTGCAAGCACTCACGCATCGCATCAAGCTGCTCGTCCGTAATCAGTTCCTTCATGCCCGGAATCTCGCGAACCTCTTCACGGTTCAGAAGCAATTGCGACGCCACCACTGGGTCGGTTGGGTTAGCGAAAATGCTGTCACCAAACATGACCACTTCGTTGCCTTCGGCAGTCGGCCCTGCTGGGACAGGGGTCGTCGGCAAGCCAATCGATGGGCTGGACGGGAACTGTGCAGGTGCGACCGGGGCGGGAGCTGGCGCGGACAGTGGCGCTACGGTGGCAAACGCGGCGACGACTGCCGGTGCGATATTCATTCGAGTCAAATTCCTACGGTTGGTGGCGGAACGGCTATCACGAATTGATAACAGTCAAAGTGTGTTTCTTATGCTACCTACTGGAAAAGCTACGTAACAATTCAGAAAACATGAATGCGATTCAATAATCACCCCTGGTCGCAGGCGAAAAAGAACAACCCCCTGGGGTCCTTGGAGCGTTACGACGATCGTCGTGACGCCCCGTAGAACTCAGGGGGAAGTTGAGTATTTAGTTACTGTGCCTTGTGCGGAAACTATGCGCGAGCAGCAGCTGGCTCGGCAGGAGTTTCGGAAGATTCAGGGTGGTTCAGCAAGTCACGCTCTTCCAGGCCCTTCGGCAGCATGAACAGCGAGATCAGGGCTGGGATGGTCATTGCGATCAGGTAGATGGAAATCATCCATGCCTTGCCAGTCGCATCCATGATGATCTGAGCGATCATCGGAGCAAACGCGCCACCGAGAACTGCGCCGATTGCGTAAGAGATCGATGCGCCGGAGTAACGAACCTCAGCTGGGAACATCTCGGAGTACAGCGCAGGCTGTGGACCCATGGTCATCGCCAGTGGCAGAGCCAGGACAGCAATGGTCAGGACGTACAGGATTGGGTTCTTGGTATCAACGAGCAGCCACATCACTGCTTCCCAAACGATGAGGAAGGAGTAGCCGTAGATGAACACCTTGGCACGACCGAGCTTGTCGGACCAGGAACCGGACATGAACATGAAGATGGTCCAGCAGACGCCGCCGACGAGGGTGCCGGTCCACGCGATCATTGGATCCATGCCCAGCTCGGTCTGAGCGTACTTGCCGAAGAAGGCAATAACCAGGTAGCCAGCACACTGCTGAGCAGCGAAGATGAGTGCAGCCTGGATGACCTTGCCCCAGTGATTCTTGAACAGCTCTGGCAGTGGAGTCGAACGCTCCTTGGATTCTTCCTGCATTGCGCGGAATACAGGGGACTCATCGACTGCGCGACGAATGATGTAACCAATGATGACCAGAACGAAGCTCAGCAGGAATGGAATACGCCATCCCCACTCGAGGTAGTTTTCCTTGCCGACGATAGCCATGCAGATCAACATGACGCCCGTTGCGAGAGTCAGGCCCAATGGCACACCGGCCTGTGGGAACGCGCCGTAGAAACCGCGCTTTTCCTTAGGGGCGTACTCCACGGACATCAGGGCTGCGCCGCCCCATTCGCCACCAGCGAAGATGCCCTGCAGGATACGAAGCAGAACCAACAGAATTGGTGCGGCAATGCCGATCGATGCGTAGGTTGGCAGCAAGCCGATGAGGAACGTTGCAACACCCATACCGATGAGGGTGAAGACGAGGATCATCTTACGGCCCCAGATATCACCGATGTGGCCGGCGATCACTGCGCCCAATGGGCGGAAGAGGAACGAGATACCCAGGGTGGCCCATGCCAGAACCTGCGCAATCTGTGGGTTTGCTTGGGAAGCTGGTTCGATGAACAAAGGTGCAAGGACGATACCTGCAGCCTGTGCATAGATCAGGAAGTCGTAGAACTCTACGGTGGTTCCGATCATCGTGCCGGTAAGCACGCGCTTTCGCTGTTGCGGGTCAGCCGCAATGATTGACGTAGTCATACAGTCTGTCTTTCGTGGATGTACTGCGCCGACTGAGCGAAGCAAGTGCTTGTTCCGCCGACGAATCTTTTAAAGGCAACGCCAGGTATATTGGCACACCCTTTAGGAGTTGCACAGCCTGAATTAAGGGAAAGCGGACTGAATCGGAAGGCTAACGGGGGTAGTTCGCTTTTAGGGTTGCAATCGTATGGCCTGCGGTTCTAGCGAAAGTGCGGGGGATGGGGCTCGGATTTCGGTCCGGGCAAGTGAAATGGTGGCGGGGGTAGCTGAGTTTACTGGTTTACATCTTCTTATAGATGGTAAAAAGTCCCTCTTGCCAGGAATTCTCGGGTTTTCGCCGGGATTTCGGGTTACCCCCGCCTTTGCTCATTGTTAACCACTGCCGGCTGGTGACTATGGGGTAAAAGTGGCTAAAGTTACAAATGTGAGGTTTAAAATAACGGACCCATAACGGAACTATTGCCACTTCAGAACAGCCCCCGATAGGGGTAATTATTAGGGGTGAAATCTCAATACCCTAAAGCAGGGGTAAATTGACCCTGTTTGGGTGTTTCGGTGTGGGTTCGGGCGTGGATTGGGTGTGGAGCGTCGTAAAGCGAACCGAAGAGGGGGATGTATTCGATTCGAGGCGTAGAAGCGATCGTTGGGGAAGAAGCTCAGCAAAGCTGAAGCCCCGGAAGTTCTACTGAAAACAGATACAAGGCGGGAGGGCGGCTCGTAATATAGCCCGCATGTCAACGACCGATTCAAAGACACGTAGCAAGAGTGCAGTCCCGTTTTGGTTTCTCGTCGCCGTGGCCGTTTTTGCGGTGGCGTGGGGCGGTAATCAGTTCACGCCACTGATGGTGATGTATCGACTGAACGGTGAGCTCGATCTTGTGTTTGTTGACTTGCTCCTTCTTGTCTATGCGCTGGGTATTGCTCCTGCGCTACTGATTTCGGGGCCGTTGTCAGACCGCATCGGTCGAAAGCCGGTCATGATGGCAGCGCCGTTTTTCAGCATCGTCGGCTCCGTTCTCATTGCAGCAGGTGAATCAACGGGTCCACTGCTGCTGGCTGGGCGCATGTTGTCGGGCGTGGGCGTTGGTATCGCCATGGCTGTTGGTGGTTCCTGGGTGAAGGAACTCTCTACGGAACGTTTTGATCCTTCTGCGAAATCCACCTCGGGTGCGAAGCGTCAGTCAATGGCATTGACTCTTGGTTTCGGCATCGGCGCTGGCATTGCGGGGTCGCTTGCACAGTTTGCACCTCTGCCAGGGCAGTTGCCCTATGCAGTGCATATTCTGCTTGCCATCCCGACGATTCTCGCCATGCTGGCAGCACCTGAAACGCGCCAGTCACCGCATCTCAAGGGAGCTGCTCAGGAAACACTCCTGCAATCCCTGCGCACGCCGTCGGTGACGCGACCACGCTTTCTTTTCGTTGCGGCAGTCTCGGCACCGTGGGTCTTTGGTGCTGCTGGCGTTTCGTACGCCATCATTCCTTCTCTAATGCAGAAGGAAGTGGCGAACCCGATCTTCTTTTCGGCCATTGTGACGTTTGTAGCATTGCTGTTTGGCTTCGGCATTCAGCAAATCGGACCGAAACTCGTCTCTGAGACTTCGGCTCGTGGATCGCTCATTGCCATGGCAATTGTCATCGTAGGCATGGGGCTCAGTGCCTGGATGGCCGGCGCACCGACCATTGTTACGGCGTTCATTGCTTCGATCGTGCTGGGAATGGGTTACGGATTGACGATGTTCACCGGCCTCAACGAAGTCCAACGCATTGCTGGGCCACGTGATCTCGCTGGCCTCACCGGAATTTTTTACTGCCTGACCTATATCGGTTTTGCGTTCCCAGCCATCCTGACCAAACTCAGTGAGTCCATTGAATGGATGACTTACCCGGTCATGCTTGGTGGGGGCATGGTTATTGCAATAGCAATGGCCGCCATCATCGCGCTCAATTCCAAGCGCGACCTGGCGGCCTAAGGGCGGACGGCACTGCATCCTCCAGCATTCTGGAGCTGCGGTGCCTAGTCCTACTACTTCTCGTCTTCGAGACGCTGCGACTTCATCAGCTCCAGTTCAATGTGATCGCGGAAGTTCTGTTCAGGCTGAGCACCCGAGACCTGGGACAGACCGATGAGGAACTGCGGGGTACCAGAAACGCCGAGGCTCTGGCCGTACGCGATAGCATCCTTCACGTTCTTCTCGTACGTGGCATCGGTTAGCTCAGTCTTAAACTTATCCATATCAGGAACACCAGCTGTAGCTGCGATTTCAAACAGCTCATCGTTAGTGAACGCTGGGTGTCCGTCGCCCTTCTTGGCAGCAGCAGCGAATGCTGCCTTATTGAACTCCCAGAACTTGCCCTGAGCAGCAGCGGCACGACCAGCCTGCGCTGCGCGCTCTGCTGGTTCACCACCGAAAGCGAGGTCGTTCCACTCCAAGCGCACCAAGCCAGCATTGACGTAGTCGTCGATCAGTGGCTGCTGAGTCTCATTTGCGAACTTCGCGCAGAATGGGCAGTCGAAGTCCGAGAAAATGGAGATCACGACCGGCGCATCCACAGCACCGAGCGCGAATGGGTCATTTTCATTACGACGGTGCACATTCGGCAGGTCCTCTGCGGAGGACAACGTCGTGCCTTCCTTTGGCCCCAAGATGGACGCGTCGTAGGTGCCGTCCGCCTTCGGCTTGGCGTTGATCTCGCCCTTGCTTGCCGTTGCGCCAGCGAGGTTTACAATCTGGCCAGACTCAGACTTTGATCCGGCTCCACCCAGATTCCGGCCTGCCCAGAATCCAAAGCAACCAGCGAAAACAATTGCCGCAATTACCCAAAGCCAGACGAGTGCTGGAACCTTTGCAAACGCGGACTTCTTCTTCGGTGCCTCTGCTGGCTTTTCCGCGAGTTGAGTAGTATCTCCGGAAGGAGTGGAAGCAGCCTCCTGCTGTTCGACAGCGGACGGCTCGACTGGCTGGTTTTCCCCAGCACCATTGTTTTCAGGACGAGTCATACGATTAATAATGCAATATCGCGCCTCAATAATGCGATTCGGCATCCTGGCGCCGTATAGCCCCTACTTCGTTTCCGCGTATGGATCCTCTGGTCGAACCGCAGACTTTAGTGCCACTGCGCGAGCAAGCCGGGCGTAACGCAATTCCTGTTCGCGGAAGCGGATGTACGACGAGATCGTCGTAAAGACAAAAGCGAGAATTAGACCGTAAAGAAGCAGGTCAACGCCACGGGTGACGCCAATTGCATTGGCAATCACGGTGAGATCATCGGGGCGCATGATCGCCCAAATACATGCGACCACAAACACCAAGAAACCAAGCTTTACGCCTGCTTTGGCACGTGCTTTACGACGATTCGCCAGGAAGTACCACAGCACAATGCTGAGGGCGACGAGTAAGAGAATCTGGGCAAGTGATGCGGTCATCGCAGCCTCCTAGCAACAAACGAGTCGGCCAGGATATTGACGCCATTAAACAAAGACTGACCTTTGGCCATGGAGTATTCGGTGTACAGAATGTCGACAGGCTGTTCGGCGACGCGCCACTTGTTCTCAACCATGGCCGTGACGAACTCGCTGGCGTGGCTCATACCATTCATGCGGAGATTCAAATCGTGGGCGACGGTTGCGTTGAATGCGCGCAGACCGTTGTGGGCGTCGGTCAAGCCGAGCTTCCGTGTTGTGGGGGACAGGGCGACAACAGTTTTCAGAACGACGCGCTTGATCCACGGAACTTGGTCGTCTTCAGCGCGCGGACGACCGAAGCGCGTGCCGACGATAATGTCGTATGGCTCATGGCGCAGTCGGTTGACCATAGCTACGACATCTTTGACCTGATGCTGGCCGTCGGCGTCGAACGTGACGAAGTACTTTGCTCCAGGCTGCTGTCGTGCGTATTCGACACCCGTTTGAATGGCCGCGCCTTGTCCGAGGTTTACCGGATGATTGACTAGATGCGCGCCAGCGGCGTGAATCTCAACATCAGATCCATCATGGGATCCGTCATTGACTGCGACGATATTAGGAAACGTCTCGCGTGCGTTCACGAGAACGTCGCGGATGACTGTCCCTTCGTTGAAACAAGGGACGATCAACCACGTGTCGTCAAACTTTGCCTGATTATCCATTATTCGCCGGATATTACCGGATGAAACCACTGCTCACCGTTTGAAATGCGGTGACAAGCAGCACGTAATGGCGTTAAGGAATAGTGGGGCAGCGTTAGCGGATAAAGATTGCACGATATGCACGCGCCAGCAATTCGGTGGGCAAGAGACGAAACGCAGTGCGGAGGAAAAGGTTGACAACACCGCGCGGTTCGCTAATCAAACCCAGCTCCACCAATGTCTGCTGCATGTCCTTTTCCGCGTCAAAAATGCCCTTGGAGCGCCGGCGTGTGAGCATTCCGTCCACTCGGAATCGCGTGAGAGGTTCAGCAAGATTGCAAAACCGTGCCCCGTCGGCGATTAGCCGTGCCCACAGGTCGTAGTCTTCCATGTATGGGCGGTGACGGTAGCCACCGACGGCTTTGACTCGCTCTGTGCGGAACATGGCAGCGGGATTGTTAACTGGCGAATTGATTCGTGCATACCGGACGATCTCATCGTGGTTTTCTGGCAGCGTTCGCGTGCCGAGGTCGACTATCGCGTTGCCCGTGCTGCCGAACTCTGATTCACTCGCGAACTCTGTCATAGCAGTGCCAATGACATCGAGTGGTTGCCCGGCGCGCTCTGCTTTTTCTGCCACAGCGAGCTGTTTCTCAAAACGCTCCGGGACGGCAATGTCATCGGAATCCAAACGTGCGCACCATTGTGTGTGCACGTGAGAGAGCCCTTGCTGGGAAGCTTTGCCGCTGCCACAGTTTTCCGGCAGGCGAATAACGGTCAATTCCGTATGGGCTCGTTCGTGACGATCCACAACCTGCGCCAGCTCTTCGCCGATTGGGCCATCAATCACCAGCACCACCGAGCAAGCCTGCACAGTCTGCGACCACAGTGACTCCAAAGCTTCATCTAAGTCGCTTGGTTGAGTCTTCGCATACATCGTCATCAGAACGGTTAGCTCAGGGGACACGCGCATCGTTGACTCACTCACGCGTTAGATTCTAGGTCAGCTTGGCGGTGCTTACTTTGCGACGAGCTGTAGTCGCCAGTCTTCAACGTCCACAGATGAATGACAATGCCGACAATGGACCCGAGTAGTAAGGCAGCACTCGTACGAACTTCGAGCAGTCCAGGAATAAACAGAATGACGACTGCCACTAATGTCGCGCTCAGCCACCCCGCCATGTACATGCGGTGTTGCTCAACCGCCAGAGTCACCGATCCCGTGATCATGAGCACTGCAGTCGCAGTTGCGGCCAAGGTCAAGGCAGCCAGGGTGTGACCGGCGACGAAGTATTCGTCGCCAAGAATTGTGACCATGAGCCAGGGGCCGATGAGCCATGCCAGGCCCGCACCACAGGTACCGAATGCAATGAGGGCGCCAAGTGGCTTAGCAAGTGCAGATAGAGGTCCGCCATCACGCTGGACGAAGTGAACGATGATGGCGTTCTGGAACTTCTCGAGAGGCATCAACAGGGGAGCGCGTGTCAGTGTTACTGCATACGCAACAGCTGCGGCGGTCACACCACCAGCAGTAATACCCAATTCACCGGAAAGTGGTCCTTGCGCTGTAGTGGCGTAGTCGTCGGCAAGTTTGACCAGCGTGGGGAACCCGGTGACCAGTACTGCGGATGCACCGGAAGCCCACATTGCGGTGATCATGAGTGGGATGAATCGGCGTAGCGGGACATCGGCACGTTTGGTGAGTGCGCGACGGGTGGCAGGTGAGAATGCCACCAGACCCAACCAACTCATCGCGCCAATAACTGTGATGACTAGCCAGGCCAGAAGACTCCACTGGAAGACATAGGCCAGCACTGCGGGAACGACGCGAATGAGAATGTCAATGATGATCAGGGTCGCGTACTGGCCCCACAATTTCGAAGCGCTGAGCAGGCCCGACGTGGCAGCCTGCATGGCATACAGGCCAAGACCACCGGCCATCAGCACTGTGCCAATGGTTTGGTCCGCACAGGTGTGCCCGTCCATGATCTGTGGCGCCCACAAGAATCCAGTTGCTGCGAGGACAACAAACGTTACGACGCTTACGCCAACCGCAACCGTAATCGGGCGAGCACCTGCCTGACCCGAAACATCATGGCCAGCATCAGCTGCACCAACAGCCCGCGTGGTTTCCTGCATCAGGCCGCCGAGAACACCGGTCAATGCGAAAAACATGCCCCAATAGGCGACGAACTGTGCATTAACGTCGAGGTTGAGCGTTTTTGCGGATAAGAAAAGAATGACAAAACTGCCGGCAGCCGCGATGACCGTTGCCAGGGATAACCACTTCATGCCAGTACTAGTCTTTCGCAGCCTGGTACTGAATCATCGCTTCTTCTTCCGCCTCTGCAGCAGCAATTTCTGCAGCAAGCTCCTCCGAGATTTCACCAGCGTCATCACCAGCAGCCTGACGAGGATCCAACGGGAACGGTGGCAACTCAGTGCGATTCACCCAGTTATGGAAAATGGCATCGAGGTGCGACGTCGTCACGCCATGCTGACGACAAACCCGATTCGCCAACGATCGGAAGTCCACGGCATCGACAATGCTGTGACGGTTATCCGTGGTCCAGGTGTGCAGGAATTCGAAGAATGCGTCGTCGCCTAGCAGCAGACGCAGCGCATGGATAGTGAGGGCGCCACGCTTGTACAGGCGGTCGTCGAACATGAGGTCAGGGCCGGGATCCTTGATCAAGATGTCTTGTGGCTTGTCTGCCAAGTCGCGGTAGTGCAACCGCGCGTGTGCAGCAGCCGATGGGCCACCCGAGACCTCGGACCACAGCCACTCCGAATAGCACGCCAGCCCCTCGTTCAGCCAAATATCGCGCCACTGCGAGATACCGACACTATTGCCAAACCACTGGTGCGACAGCTCGTGCGCAATCAAACGATTCCACGTGTCCTTGCCATCAGCGTGATTCGCTCCGAAGATGGACAAACCCTGCGCTTCCAGCGGGATTTCCAGCTCATCTTCGCAGATCACAACCTGATACTGCGAAAACGGATACGGGCCAAACATCTTCGAGAACTCATCGACCATGCGACCTTGCTCCCGGAAATCATGCCTAAACGTATGCAACAGGTGAGGCGGTACCCACGCAACCACCGTGGTGGATTCGCACGGCAGCTCAATGCGCGTGAACTGACCGATATTCAATGTATTCAAGTACGAGGCCATCGGTTCTTCAGTAGCGAAGCGCCACGTCCGGCGAGAACCACCTGCACGCACTGGTGCCTCGGCCTTACCTGGAGCGACCACCTCATAAGGAGCGTCACACGTCACCGACATGGTGTACATCGCCTTGACCTCAGGATCATCGTCACACGGGTACCAGCTCGCGGCACCCACCGGCTGCGACGCAACCAAGCTGCCGTTTTCCAGCTCCTCCCAGCCAATTTCGCCCCACGTGGACTTCACTGGTTCTGGGTTGCCGGAATACTTCACGACGAGCCGCAACGTTTCTTCCGGGTGCAACTCACGATCAAACTTCACACGCAGCTTTCGCCCAGAATGCTTCCAGCGTGTGACGTCGACCGTCGTCACGCGGGTGTCAGTTTCGGCGGTGACTTCGTCGACGCCGAGCGTATCGGCGAAGTCGAGTGTGAGGTCGCTAATCCATGCATTGACCTCGATATGCAGCGTGACCTTCGCGCGCAGGCGATTTGGTCCCACCCGGTAGTCGAAATCGAGATCATATCGATCGACACGGAAGCCCAGGTTGAAGGGGATTTTGGTGTACGGGTTAGTTAAATCTGCGCTGCTCACTCCAAGCACCTTACTTGTATTAATTTAGCTTTTCCCATAGCCACGTATAGATAAGCGATTCCATCATCGCGACCTGGCTATTATCCGCAGCTCCCGCGTGACCACCTTCGATATTTTCGAAGTAGTCCACATCGTGCCCAGCTTCACGAAGCAACCACGCCAACGACCGTGCATGGGCTGGATGCACTCGATCGTCACGCGTGGAGGTGGTGACCAACGCAGGCGGGTACTCCACGTCTTCTCGCTTTGCGACGCGCTGCACAGGCGAATACTCCTCGATGGCGGCACGCTCGTCAGGAACATCCGGGTTTCCGTACTCAGCCATCCAGGACGCACCAGCCGAGAGGCGGTGGTAACGGAGCATATCGGCGAGTGGCACCTGCGAAACCACCGAGCCGACCAGCTCGGGGTAGGAAGTCAAGCACACAGCGGTGAGCAAACCGCCATTAGAGCCACCGCGGACTGCAAGCTGCTCGACTGAGCAATAGCCACGCGCGACGATGTCGCGCAGCACTGCCTGATGATCCTCATAGACGCGTATGCGTTCCTTCTTCACGACCGAAGAATGCCACTCGGGGCCAAATTCGCCGCCACCACGGAGGTTCGCTTCCACAAAGAATCCGCCCTTGGCTAACCAGCCAATGCCACGGACCGGGGAATAGCCCGGCACAAGAGAAACTTCGAAACCTCCATACGCATGCACCAGCGTTGGAGCAGTATTCGGCGTCTCTGTTGATCCGAGGCGCCCCGTAATCCGGTATGGAATCTGAGTCCCGTCGGCAGAAGTAGCCCAATGCTGTCGGGTATCCATTCCAGCAGGGTCGAAAAAGGCCGGGGCGCGCCGGGCGACTCGCACTTCCGGTGAACCAGCGGTGCCGAGCCACAGAGTTGGGGGTTCGGTCATGGAAGAGCTGGAAAGCCAGATTTCATCATCTCGAGTGGGAGAGGTGCCAACGACACTAATGGTCGCTTGGTCGGGAAGGCCGGTGAACTCTGCCTCTTCGGCCCAGTCCCCAATCGAAAGGGTGAGGAGTTTGGTCGAGACGTCGTTAAGCAAGGTCACAACGAGGTAATTATGGGTCCACGCCAATGATTGGAAGGAAGTGTGGGAGTCGGGAGTGAACAGAATTTCAACGTCTCGATTGCCGGAGAGCCATTCGTCGAATTCCGCGACTGCAACCGCACCTGCCGGGATGCCATTGAACTCAGTTCGAGGCATGAGGACGAGCCATTCCTTGTGTGCGGACACTCGGCAATCATCCGGTACTTCGATGATTTGGAGCGAAAACGTGCCTCCAAACTGATGTGGCAGCTTCCCTTGTCGAGGCACCGCCACAAAACGCTGCGAGGTGTAAAAGTCCTGGGCGCGTTCAACGAATAGGCGCTCGAATCCTTCGGTGTTATCGAACCAGCCGCCGACGGCAACGTCTGATTTATGCCCTGCGAAAACCTGCTCGGAATCTGCGAGATCCTGGCCACGCGACCACTTGCGGACCTGTCGTGGATACCCTGAGTCGGTCAAACTATCGGGGCCACAATCTGTGCCAACGAGAATCTCGTCACGGGATACCCATGACACATCGGACTTCGCCTCAGGGAGGAAGAACGGGTCATCGGCGTCCGCGACAAAGCGTCCAGTGGTCAGATCAAACTCGCGGATGACAGTCGCATCTGCGCCGCCACGAGATAGGTGGATCAGCGCGCGGTCGTAATCCGGGTAACGGCACTGGGCGCCCTTCCACACCCAATTCTCGCCGTCCGTGGCAGCGAGGGAATCCACATCGATGAGAACGTCCCATTCGGTGTTTTTCGACAAGAAACTACCCAGCGTGGTACGCCGCCACACACCACGCGGATGCTTGGCATCGCGCCAGAAGTTGTAGAGGTGGTCGCCACGGCGTACTGGATACGGAATACGGGAGTCGGTATCGAGGGCCTGAAGTAACTCCGTGCGGAGATTGTCACGTGCCCCCTGCTGGGCTGCATTATCTACCGTGGCCAGCGTTTTCTCGTTCCACTCGCGCGCCCACGCCAGGGATTGTTCCCCCTCAATGTCGTCGAGCCAGGAGGGGACATCGTCGGCACGTAAAAAGCGTGGGGAACTAGCGGAAGTGAATGCGTTCATACGTACAAACGTAAGGCATATAAAGAGGTGGGGGGAGAGTGTGACGGTTGCGGAGCAACCGCGTAAAGTTGTATTCGTGGCTGAACATTATGATCTCGTAGTCCTCGGCGCCGGTCCAGGCGGATACGTCGCTGCTATTCGCGCTTCCCAGCTTGGTCTGAAGACCGCTGTTGTGGAGAAGAAGTACTGGGGCGGTGTATGCCTGAACATCGGCTGCATTCCGTCCAAGTCGCTGCTTAAGAACGCAGAAGTGGCGCACATCTTCAACCATGAGGCCAAGACCTTTGGCATCTCGGGCGATGTTTCCTTCGACTTCGGAGCAGCGCACGCTCGCTCTCGTAAGGTCTCCGCGGGCATCGTCAAGGGCGTTCACTACTTGATGAAGAAGAACAAGATCGATGAAGTCGATGGCTGGGGCGAGTTCAAGGACGCCAACACCATCGTCGTCTCGGACGGCAAGGATGCCGGCAAGGAACTGACCTTCGACAACTGCATCGTTGCAACCGGTTCTGTTGTTCGTTCCCTTCCAGGCGTTGAGCTCGGCGGAAACATCGTTTCCTTCGAGGAGCAGATCCTTTCGGATGACCTGCCAGAGTCCATGGTCATTGTCGGCGCTGGCGCTATCGGCATGGAATTCGCGTACGTCCTGGCCAACTACGGTGTCGATGTCACCATCGTTGAGTTCATGGACAACGTCCTGCCAAACGAAGACATTGATGTTTCTAAGGTCATTGCCAAGGAATACAAGAAGCTTGGCGTCAAGCTCATGACTGGCCATAAGACCACCTCGATTAAGGACAACGGCGACTCCGTCGAGGTCAAGGTTGAGGCTAAGGATGGCGGCGACGAGCAGACGTTGACCGTCGACCGCGTCATGGTGTCCATTGGTTTCGCGCCACGCACCGACGGCATTGGCCTGGATAAGGCTGGCGTCGAGCTGGGTCAACGAGGCGAGATCGTTATCGACGAGTACATGCGCACCAATGTGGAGAACATCTACGCAATTGGTGACGTCACCATGAAGCTGCAGCTGGCACACGTTGCAGAGGCTCAGGGTGTTATTGCTGCGGAGCACATGGCTGGCCATGAAACCGACATCATTGAGGATTACTTGATGATGCCTCGCGCAACCTTCTGTAACCCACAGGTCGCTTCCTTCGGTAAGACCGAGGCTCAGGCAAAGCAGTGGGCAGAGGAAAATGGTCGCGAGATCAAGGTTTCCATGTTCCCATTCTCTGCAAATGGCAAGGCACAGGGCCTGGCGGAGCCAGTTGGTTTCGTGAAGCTGATTGCAGATGCTGAGTACGGCGAGCTGCTCGGTGGCCACATGGTGGGCGCTAATGTTTCTGAGCTCATGCCACAGCTGGTTTTGGCTGAGAAGTACGAGCTGACGACCGAGGAAATCGGTCGGACCGTGCACATCCACCCAACCATGTCCGAGGCTATGAAGGAAGCAGCCGAGGGCGTTATGGGTGAAATGATTAACCTGTAACCAGTCAGTCCTCTGCGTACTTAGCGCAGCTCCGGAAAACTCCTGTTTGTTCACCTTTCGAGGTGGAGACAGGAGTTTTGCTCTTTTTGTAGCCTTTTCGGCGGCTCCGCCCTGCGCGCTGACGCTCGCGCATTTCAGTCGAAGACATATCTGCGCTTTCGAATCGGTCCGGTAGCTCCAATGCAGCCCTGCCGTTGCTTGCAAAAGCCCAGGTCGCGATCTATCGAAGGGGGCTGCACAGGAGCCACTGAGCTGATTGGAAAGCGCAGACCTGGAGCCGGACCCGGAATCGCTTGGAATTGCCATAATCCGAGGAGCTCGTACGGCAAAAGGCCGACCTCCGATCAAAAAGTAGTTGACAAGTCAACATAGTTTGGTTAATGTCGATCCCATACAGAGCGCGATGCTGCGGGAGGAACCCGCACTACCAATGCGCACACTACGAAAGGAATCACATCCATGGCTAAGAAGACTTCCGCAATTGATCTTGCAACCTACCCAGCACGCCTTTTCCCAGGCCTCGTTTTCCTGAACTCGGGTCTCGGCAAGCGTGGTCTGGATGAAGAGGGCGCAAAGGGTCTGCAGGACTTCGCCGGCGTTGCACTTCCATTCGTCAAGAAGTTGGAGCCAACGACTTTCGGCAAGCTTCTGTCGACTGCCGAAATCGTAACTGGCGCGGCGCTCCTTACCCCATTCGTTCCAAACGTTGTTGCAGGTACCGCACTCGCCGGCTTTGGCGCAGGTTTCACCGCGATGTACCTTCGCACTCCAGGACTGACTGAGGAAGGCTCCGTCAAGCCAACCCAGGATGGCCTGCCAATGGCGAAGGACACCTGGTTGCTCGGCACTGGTCTCGCACTTATGCTGTCGGGTGCAAAGGCATTCGCTGCTAAGAAGTAGCTCCAAGCGTTGCATTAGCTAGCCCCATCTATCCTGAGCTAGCTCCCGTCTGTCCCGCTATTAAGGCGACCTCACAATGACTACTCGCAAGCCTCGTAGAGTTCCACAGGCAAAGTGCCCGATTCGTTTCGGCGAACCGTGCACGGCCTGCCAGCCGGGCACAAGTGGCCCTGAGGATTGCCAGTTAGTAGCCCTTGTTATGGACGATCCTGACCTGCGCGAACGCATGGCAGACATGAATAAGGCTTTGCGACGAAAGCGTCGTGAAGCAAAAGACACCTCCACCTAGGAGCGCGCCTAGTACGGCGCGACCGTGGAGCTGTGCAGATTGACATCAATGGCACGGTGGATTGGTGGGAACGCGCGCTGTGGACAGTCATCGCGCGAGCAGACTCGACAGCCGGCACCAATTGGGGTGGCGGCTTCGAGGTCGTTGAGGTCTAAGCCATCGGCGTAAACCGTGCGCTCTGCGTGCCGAGCTTCGCAGCCCAGGCCAATCGCAAACAGTTTGCCGGGGCGACCGAAGCGGGCGGCGTGATGCTCGACGGTGCGGGAAATCCACAAATATGGACGACCATCCGGCATTAGTGCCACCTGGCGCATGACCTTCCCCGGATATGAAAACGTCTCGTACACGTTCCAGAGCGGACACGTACCACCTGAATTGGTGAAGTGGAATCCCGTCGCAGACTGACGCTTCGACATGTTGCCCGCGCGGTCTACTCGGACAAATGTCCATGGAATGCCACGGAGGCTTGGCCTCTGCATCGTGGAGAGTCGGTGGCAAATAGTCTCGTAACCAACGCCGTACCGCTTGGACAAATACTCGATGTCGTGGCGATGCCGTTCCGCGGCCGTATGGAACGCCTCATAAGGGAGCATCAGAGCTGCGCCAAAATACGTTGCGACGCCACGCAGTGCGAGCTTCCTCGAATCGTCTGACGTGAAATGGCCCGTCTCGACTTCCTCAGCAATGGCATCGCCCTGCTCGAGATAACCAAGCTCAGTAGCCATGCGGAATGCCCGCTGGCCAGGGGAGAGGTGGCGCGCCAAACGAAGCTGGCCCTTCTCTGTATCCAGCGTGTGTTGGGTATTTCCCGTATCGACGACCAATTGCACATCGATGTTGTGCTTCGACCGCAATCGTTGGGACAAAATTGCTTCTACGTCCGCGCCTTCGTCGTCAAGCCCAAGGTCGAGGGAGAGTTTCTCAGCGGCCGTATCCACAGTGTCGATGTAGTTCTGGCGCGCGTAGAAGTAGTCGCGCACCTCTTCGTGCGGCATTGTGAGTGCCTGCGCACCACTACCTGCCACGAACTCGCCGGAGAGATTGCGCTCTTCGGTAGCTAGGGACAGCTTTCCCGTGACATTTCGATAGCGTCGGTGGACATCCACCATTGCGCGGGCAAGATCGGGATGGTTGCGCACAAGATCTGAAATCTCGTGCATATCTACCGAGGTAGGGCAGATTTCCTTATCCAGTACGACATCCTGGACTTCGGCGAGGAGGCGGGAGTCGTCGTCGCGGGAGAAGAACGTCGCATCCACGCCAAAAGTGTCGGTAATTTTCGTCAACACCGGCACTGTCAGAGGTCTGACATCATGCTCGATCTGGTTGACGTAACTTGCCGACAAGCCCAGCGCGTGTGCGAGAGCTGCTTGGCTTAGATCGCGCTCGCGTCGCAGCTGGCGAAGACGGGAACCCACGTACGTTTTAGCCATACTATCCAGAATAGTCCGTTTTGCAGGCCGTTGTTCGCACTATTTGCAATACCTGAAGAAACTAGCAGAAAGAGAAAAACACCCACGAGAACAGGGGTTTTGATGTCCTGTTTCGTGGGTGTTTTCCCAACAGTTTCAAGCTAACGGGTATGCACCCGCTTGCCTAGTCAGTTCACGTAGTCAGAGACTTAGTGGAACTGGCCTTCCTCGGTGGAGCCCTTCAGAGCGGTGGTGGAGGAGTTAGGGTCAACGGTGGTTGCGATGCGGTCGAAGTAGCCTGCACCGACCTCGCGCTGGTGCTTCACAGCGGTGAAGCCGCGCTCTTCTGCAGCCTTGAACTCGCGGTTCTGCAGGTCGACGAATGCGGTCATCTGCTCGCGAGCGTAGCCGTGAGCCAGGTCGAACATGCCGTAGTTCAGAGCGTGGAAGCCTGCGAGGGTGATGAACTGGAACTTGAAGCCCATCTTGCCAAGCTCGTTCTGGAACTTAGCGATCTCGTCTGCCTCGAGGTGTGCGGACCAGTTGAAGGATGGGGAGCAGTTGTAGGAGAGCAGCTGGTCTGGGTACTCAGCCTTGACTGCCTCAGCGAACTGCTTTGCGACCTCGAGGTCAGGGGTGCCGGTCTCCATCCAGATCATGTCAGCGTATGGAGCGTAGGACTTCGCACGTGCGATGCAAGGCTCGATGCCGTTCTTGACGTGGTAGTAGCCCTCAGCGGTGCGCTCGCCGGTGATGAATGGCTTGTCGCGGTCATCAACGTCGGAGGTGATCAGGGTTGCAGCCTCAGCGTCGGTACGTGCAATAACGACGGTTGGGGTGTTAGCAACGTCAGCTGCCAGGCGAGCCGAGTTCAGGGTGCGGATGTGCTGCTGGGTAGGAATCAGAACCTTGCCGCCCAGGTGGCCACACTTCTTCTCGGAAGCGAGCTGGTCCTCCCAGTGGGTACCTGCAGCGCCAGCCTGGATCATGGCCTTCTGGAGCTCGTAAACGTTAAGAGCGCCACCGAAGCCTGCTTCACCGTCAGCGACGATTGGGAGCAGCCAGTTTTCAACGGAGTCGTCGCCTTCGATGCGAGCGATTTCGTCTGCACGCATGAGTGCGTTGTTGATGCGACGAACGACAGATGGAACCGAGTTAGCTGGGTACAGCGACTGGTCTGGGTAGGTGTGGCCGGAGAGGTTTGCGTCGCCAGCGACCTGCCAACCGGACAGGTAAACAGCCTTCAGGCCAGCGCGAGCCTGCTGAACAGCCATGTTGCCGGTCAGTGCGCCGAGAGCGTTGATGTAGGAGTCATCCTTAACGTTGACGCCTTCCCACAGGATCTCTGCGCCACGGCGAGCGAGAGTGTGCTCCTCGATGACAGAACCCTGAAGCTCTGCAACCTGCTCTGCGGTGTAGTCGCGCTTAACGCCTTCCCAGCGTGGGTTCTCGTCCCAGTCCTTCTGGATTTCTGCTGCGGTACGTGCCTTGCCAACGTTCGACATACGGTGTCTCTTCCTTTGAGCTGAACAAATTGGAGTATGGGGAAATCGGTGACAATCGTCGCCGTTAACCCGGTTTATAGAACGCAGAAGACGTAGTTCACCATTCGCTTCTCGCGGTCGGCTCCAAAAAGAAACCAACTGAAAGGCGATCCGTGATGACCGTTTCCGCGTGCTGTAGTTCACATCATGGGGTACGGATTGCGATACGTCAAGCAAAAGTAAGTGTGAATTTTAGCGGGTTTATAGAAGTACTTTTGCAAATGTTGTGAAGACTGTGATGTATAACCACAGCAAGTGCTTAATTGCAGGTAGTGGCATACGCGGGTAAGTGAAGTGTCGCTTGCATGGAGTTGTCGCGAAGTGCATCCCCCCGCTTTGGGGTGTCAATGGTGACGCTTAATACGCAGATTGGTGGCTAACGGCGTTTGTGTTCCGGGGGTGTTATCGGTACCCCCAGATATCTGGTTGAACAGGGGTGATTGCGGTGTGAGCTGGATAGTTATCCCTGAATCACAACAATCTCATTCATGTATTCAGGGTCACTTTGAGGGGGAATGCACTGGGTGTCTAGATCGGGGCGGACGGGGCGTCCGGATCTTTTCCTATCGTGAGAGACGCGGATCACATAAGGTTATGACCATTGACGCCGATACTCCTTGTGCGTCGGATCGTCGGGAAGCAGTGAGCTCTCGCGATCGCGCACACGGGAAACAACACTTTGAGGAGAGTTCATGACCGAGCGCATTACCGCCGGCGGCCTGCAGGTCGCGAAGGAACTGTACGACTTTGTTACCGAGAAGGCGCTGCCAGCGGCCAAGATCGAAGACAAGGACGCTTTTTGGAACGGATTCGGCGACATTGTTGAGAAGTTCACTCCGCGCAACCGCGAACTGCTCGCTAAGCGTGACGAACTTCAGCTGAAGCTGGACGAGTGGTACCAGAACAACCCTGGTGAACAGGACCAGGAGAAGTACCAGGCATTCCTGAAGGACATCGGTTACCTCGTTGACAACCCAGGTGACTTCCAGGTGACAACTGCAAACGTTGACACCGAAATCACCTCCACCGCAGGTCCGCAGCTGGTTGTGCCAGTTCTGAACGCCCGCTTCGCAATTAACGCAGCAAACGCACGTTGGGGCTCGCTTTACGACGCGCTCTACGGCACCAACGCCATTCCTGAAGACGGTGGCGCTGAAAAGGGTGGCAAGGGTTACAACAAGGTCCGCGGTGACCGCGTTATTGCCTGGGGTCGCGACTTCCTGGACAAGGCGCTCCCACTTGTCGACGGCAGCCATGCCGATGTCACTTCGTACGACATTGTTGACGGACGTCTGCAGGCAACCCTCGGCGAGGAAACCACCGGTCTGCGTGAGCCAGAGACGCTGGTTGGCTACACCGGCGACGTCGCAAAGCCTGAGTCCCTGTACTTCAAGCACAACGGCCTGCATATTCAGCTTCTGATCGACCCAGAGTCCCCAATCGGTGCTACCGACAAAGCTGGCGTAAAGGACATCGTCCTGGAAGCAGCAGTTACTAACATCATGGACCTCGAGGACTCCGTCGCGGCTGTCGACGCAGCTGACAAGGTTCTCGGATACACCAACTGGTTGGGTCTGAACGTCGGCGACCTGCGCATTGAATTCCAGCGCGGCGACAAGACCCTGACCCGTGAGATCAATGACGACCGCACCTACACCTCACTGGATGGCGAGGAAGTTACGCTTCATGGTCGTTCACTGAACTTGGTTCGTAACGTCGGCCACCTGATGCAGAACCCAGCAATCCTGGACCGCGACGGCAACGAGATCTTTGAAGGCATCATGGATGCCGTCATTACCCCGATCTGTGCAATCCCAGGCCTGGATCAGGATAACGCGCGTAAGAACTCCCGCACTGGCTCCATTTACATCGTGAAGCCAAAGCAGCATGGCCCAGAAGAGGCAGCGTTCACCACCGAGCTGTTCGGTGAAGTGGAGAAGCTGCTTGGTCTGGAAAAGAACACGATGAAGATCGGCCTCATGGACGAAGAGCGTCGTACCTCCGTGAATCTTGATGCGTGCATCAAGGAAGTTTCCGAGCGCGTCGTATTCATTAACACTGGCTTCATGGACCGTACTGGCGACGAGATCCACACCTCGATCCACGCTGGTCCGATGTTCCGCAAGGCAGTTCAGAAGACTGCCCCATGGATGCTCGCATACGAGGACAACAACGTGGACGCTGGTTTGGCACACGGTCTGCAGGGCAAGGCTCAGATCGGTAAGGGCATGTGGGCCATGACCGAGCAGATGGCAGAGCTTCTGGAGCAGAAGATCGGACAGCCAAAGCAGGGCGCATCGACTGCATGGGTGCCATCTCCAACCGGTGGTGTACTGCATGCAACGCACTACCACGAGGTCGATGTCTTCGGTGTTCAGGACAAGCTGATGATCGACGGCCGCCGCGATACCTTCGGCGACCTCATGACCATCCCAGTTGCCGCTGCCAAGGTTGGCGAGCCAGGCGCTGACTGGTCCGACGAAGATCGTCAGAACGAGCTCGACAACAACTGCCAGTCCATCCTCGGCTACGTTATCCGTTGGGTTGAGCAGGGCGTCGGTTGCTCCAAGGTTCCTGACATCAATGATGTTGACCTGATGGAAGACCGCGCAACCCTGCGTATTTCTTCCCAGACCTTGGCAAACTGGCTGCTTCACGGTGTTGTCACCGAAGAGCAGATCATCGACTCCCTCAAGCGCATGGCTGAGATTGTTGACCGCCAGAACGAAGGCGATGAGGCTTACTTGCCGATGGCTGCTGATTTCGACAAGTCGATCGGCTTCCAGGCTGCGAAGGAGCTCATTTTGGAGGGCACCAAGCAGCCTTCCGGCTACACCGAGCCAATCCTGCACCGTCGTCGCCTCGAATTCAAGAAGCGCGAAGGCATCGACCAGAACTAGTTTCTGACTAGGCTCTCCCCGGAACCCCGCTACACACTTTTCCGTGTGGCGGGGTTTTTGCGTCGATGTTAAGTCGCTAATGCGCTGCTGGGGGCCATCGAAAAGCATGGCCAGCAGTGATCTTCATAAACCGCTAGGGTGGTGGCAGGTCAACGGCCCTTTTGGGGCAAATTCCAGCAATGAGATTCGATACCTTATATATAGGAGCCCTTATATGACCGTCGAAACGTCCTCCGGCATCAATATCAATGACATCGACCTTCGTGGCTACTCGGCAATCCTTTTCGATCTCGACGGTGTCATTACTCCGACTGCTCTGATTCACGAACAGGCGTGGGGCGATATGTTCCGTCAGTACTTCTCGGACAAGGGCGTGGCTCCGTACACCGATGCGGATTACTTTGAGTATCTGGATGGTCGCCGTCGCGATCAGGGCATTCAGGCGATTCTCGCGTCGCGTGGCATTGAGCTTCCATATGGTTCGGAGTCCGATACTCCTGACGACGAAACGGTGACTGGTCTTGGCCTTCGGAAGAACAACGACTTCCTGTCACGTGTGGAACAGGGGATTGATCCCTACACTGGTTCGGTTCAGTTGCTGGACTACTTGGCTGCTGCCCGCGCAGGCCTGTCGGAGCCGGGGGAGCCCTCGTCGGGGCTGCCACGCCTGGCGGTGGTCAGTTCCTCGAAGAATGCGGTGCCGGTGCTGAAGTCTGCTGGTTTGTTCAATCGCTTTGAGATTGTGGTGGATGGCAAAGTCGCGCACGAGCTAGGCCTGAATGGAAAACCATCGCCAGCCACTTTTGTTCACGCCGCCGAGGAATTTGGTGTACCCGTGGAGCGTTCCGTTGTGGTTGAGGATGCCATTTCAGGTGTTCAGGCGGGTGCAGCCGGCGATTTCGGGCTTGTTATCGGTGTCGACCGAGGTGCCGGTCACGATGAACTCCTCGCGGCTGGGGCACACATCGTAGTCGACGATCTTGCTGAGCTGATCGCCCACTAAAACGGGCTCAGCCTTGACCCCATTAATGGTTTAGCGGACTTGGCAACTAAAGTCCGAACTCTGCTCTAGATTTGAAATCACAGTGACCACCTCAACCCGGAGGAGCAACCTTGACTCAGGACTCGTCGACAAATGTAGATGCCCGAGAAGGCAAGCTGGCGGATCCCGCTGATGTTGACGCGCTGACGCTGTCACCGGAGGCAATTGCGAAGTCAAAGGCTGCGGAGGAGCGTCGTGCACGGCGCCGAGATTTCGATGCTGGACGTGCGGATATTCATCATCACAACCTCAATGCTGAAGAGCTGATGGATCGAGATGTCACGCCGGTCGACGAGTGGCGCTTGGTGGAAACGAAACCCGGCGGAATGCCACTGGGGTTGTCCGAAACGCTCTTTGCCTTGGCCAATGGATACATTGGTATGCGCGCGAATCCGCCAGAGGGACGAGATTCCGCCGAGCACGGCACCTTTATTAATGGGTTGCACGAAACTTGGCCTATTAAGCACGCCGAAGATGCCTATGGTTTGGCTCGTGAAGGCCAGGCGATTATTAGTGCTCCAGACGCTAAAGCCATGCGTCTCTACATTGACGACGAGCCGTTGCGCCTCGGCAACGCCGATGTTTACGACTACGAGCGCTCTCTCGATTTCCGTGAGGGCATTCTGCGTCGTCGCTTCATTTGGCGGACCCCAGGCGGTAAGCGTGTCCGCGTGACGACGGACCGGATGGTGTCGTTCCAAGAAAAGCATGTTGCGGTCATGTCTCTGGAGGTCGAGCTGCTCGATTCCGACGCGGCAGTGGTGATCAACTCGCAGATCCTCAATCGCCAAGATGGCGAAGACGAATACCACGACTCGTCGGCAGCTCAGGGTAGCGATCTGGATCCACGTCGTTCCGAGACGCTCACCGAGCGAGTCTTGCAGCCAACATTCCAGTCGGAATCGCCAGACGGAAACCGTTCGACGTTGTCGTACCGATGCACTCGGTCGGGCATGACCGTCGCGTGTGGCATGGACCACCGGTTTACGGTAACCACTCCCGATGGTGTGGAACCGTATCTCGAGTCAGAGCAGCTGACCCAGGAAGACTCTGCGCAGGCTTTGTACCACGTCAACGCTCCCGCGGGCGCAATTATTCGGTTGGAGAAGTTTGTTGCTTACCATTCCTCCCGCCATGTTCGTGGCGAAGAGTTGGCGTTCCGTTGTGCCCGCACCTTGAACCGAGTTCGTCGCATTGGCCTGGTTGGTATGCATGAGAACCAGCAGGAATGGCTAGAGCGATTCTGGAAGCGGTCGGATGTCCTTATCCACAACAAGCCGGAATTGCAGCAGGCCGTGCGATGGAATTTGTGGCAGTTGATTCAGGCTTCCGCACGCGCTGAGTTCCAAGGGATTCCGGCCAAGGGAATGACCGGAACCGGTTACGGTGGACATTACTTCTGGGATACGGAAATTTATGTAACTCCGTTCTTGACGTATACGTCTCCGCAGTTCGCGCGTAATGCCCTTCGCTTCCGGTGGGACATGCTGGGTGCTGCGTGGAGTCGTGCCGACGAACTCGCCCACGACGGCGCTCTCTTCCCATGGCGCACTATCAATGGTCTCGAATCTTCGGCGTATTACGCTGCAGGTACGGCGCAGTATCACATCGATGCAGACATTGTGTACGCGATGATGAAGTACGTCTACGCCACGGGCGATGAGGACTTCTTGCTGCGCGAAGGCTCAGATTTGCTCTTGGCGACGGCACGATTCTGGATGTCTCTCGGCTTCTTTGGGGAGAACCGCGAAGATTTCCAGATCCACTCGGTAACGGGTCCTGATGAGTACAACACGGTGGTCAACAACAATCTGTACACCAATGTGATGGCTCGCTATAACCTCAACAAGGCTGCCGATGTCATTCGGCAAATGGAGAAGGAACGTCCAGCAGCCTATCGAGAACTGTGCCACCGCTATCACCTCGACTTGGATGAAGTCGCTGAGTGGCAAGAAGCTGCCGACAAGATGTACATCCCATTCAACGAAGAATTGGGCATCCACCCGCAAGACGATCAGTTCTTGCTGCGTAAGCGCTGGAATCTCGATGACCCGGTAGTGGGGCCTAAGCGTCCGCTGCTTCTGCACTACCACCCACTGACTATTTACCGGCACCAGATCATCAAGCAGGCAGACGTCGTATTGGCGTTATTCCTCATGGGTAATCAGTTCACGACCGAAGAAAAGCGGGCGGACTACGATTACTACGATCCATTGACCACAGGCGACTCATCATTGTCTGCCGTCGTGCAGTCGATCATTGCGGCAGAGCTCAATTACGACGATAAGGCGATGGACTTCTTCCTTCGCGGTCTTTATGTCGACCTCGCCGATCTGCATGGCAACACGTCCGATGGCGTGCACGTCGCGTCCGCCGGCGGTGTCTGGCAGTCGCTGGTCTATGGCTTCGGTGGTTTCCGTGACTATGACGGTAAGTTCTCCATCAATCCGAACCTGCCCGACGAGTGGGAGGGTCTTACCTACCGCGTCACCATTCATGGCTGCCGTGTTCGTGTGACGGTGCGTCGACGCGCAGTCGAAGTGGTGTTGGAAGATGGTGATCAGGCACTCGGACCTATCGATGTCGCTGGACACGAGGTCATCGTCACCAACGAACCAATGACGGTGATGATCAAAAACTGAGAATCGCCCTCAAATGCGTGGGTTTCTCCACAAACCTTGACGGCTCAGGTATATAGCCCAGCGAAGATGGAAAAGGAAACCGCCACTCTACAGTCGCTTTCAGCTTTGCGACGAAGATGAGTAGCGGTTTCTGTTTTGTCCGGGCTAACAGTGTGATTAGCAAGAATGCATTGCTGACTGTCGTCGGCACGTAAGCGGAAACTGTGCGACATGCATTTTTGCGTAGTGGGGTGGGGAAGGGGCTGGAAAACGCCAGTTGCCTAGTAACCGTGTTTGTTCAGGGTTCCCTTACCTGAGAATTTCTTGACAAAGTCGCAGGAAAAGCTGTGAAATCCACCACCCGAATGGGGGATAAATGGTGATAGGACACTTAGGGACTTTAAAGTGAAGAATGACACTGGAGGTGCCATGACTGTTACTAGTTCCAACCGTGACGCAATCGCTCACGGAAAAATTAATACGGAGCCGCTTCGCGAGCTTCCGAAGTTCCCGTCCTGGGCCCTGAAGCTTGTGATGGCCGTTACCGGCGTTCTCTTCGGGCTCTTCGTACTTGTTCACATGCTCGGCAACTTGAAGATCTTCACGGGTGCAGAGCACTTCAATGCCTACGCAACCTTCCTCCGCACTGTTGGTGCTCCAGCTGTGCCACAGGAAGGCGTGCTGTGGATCTTCCGCATTGTTCTTCTTGTTGCAGTAATTCTGCACGTTTACGGAGCATTTGCACTGACTGCTCGTGCACATCAGTCCCGCGGTAAGTTCCGCCGCAAGGGCATGATCTCGAGCTGGAATACCTTTACTGCTCGCACCATGATTGTCACCGGCATTGTGCTGCTGGCCTTCATCGTTTTCCACATCCTGGACCTGACCATCGGTGCAGCTGTTGCTCCTGACAGCTTCGCTCACGGTGCGGCATACGCAAACGTAATTGCGTCGTTCTCCCGCCCAGTTGTTGCAATCTGGTACATCATTGCCCAGCTTGCACTGCTGATGCACCTGTCTCACGGTCTGTGGACCGCAACGTCTGACCTGGGTATCACGGGTAAGCGCTGGCGCAAGGTTCTGCTGTTCCTGTCCGGCCTGATCCCACTGTTGGTCGTCGTCGGCAACATCATCATCCCTGTTTCCGTGCTGACCGGCCTGGTTTCCTAGGGCTAAGAGGGGTATTACACAAATGAGCAACACTGATTTTCAGGCTCCTGCAAGCTCCGTCGAAGGCGTTGTACTGGGTTCGGTTCTGACCGACAACTCCCCAGGTGTCAAGGCTTCGATGCGAGATCACTGGGAGTACCAGAAGGACCACTACAACCTGGTCTCTCCACTGAACCGTCGTAAGTTCCGCATCATCGTCGTCGGCACTGGCCTAGCTGCAGGTGCAGCTGCTGCAGCTCTCGGTGAGCTCGGCTACGACGTTAAGGTCTTCACGTACCACGATGCTCCACGCCGTGCGCACTCTATTGCTGCGCAGGGTGGCGTTAACTCCGCTCGTGGCAAGAAGGTCGATAATGACGGTTCCTACCGCCACGTCAAGGACACCGTTAAGGGTGGTGACTACCGCTGCCGCGAGAACGACTGCTGGCGTCTGGCTGACGAGTCCGTACGCGTCATCGACCACCTGAACGCTATTGGTGCACCATTCGCTCGTGAATACGGTGGCGCACTGGCAACCCGTTCCTTCGGTGGTGTCCAGGTTTCCCGTACTTACTACACCCGTGGCCAGACGGGCCAGCAGCTGCAGCTGTCGACCACGTCGGCTCTGCAGCGTCAGATTGGTCTTGGCAACGTCGAGATCTTCACCCACAACGAGATGGTTGATCTCATCGTTGCGGACGGTCGCGCACAGGGTGCAGTGTTCCGTAACCTCATCACCGGTGAACTCAAGGCTCACACTGCTCACGCAGTTATCCTGGGTACCGGCGGCTACGGCAACGTGTACCACATGTCCACCCTGGCAATTAACTCGAACGCATCCGCAATCATGCGTGCGTACGACCAGGGCGCATACTTTGCTTCACCATCGTTCATTCAGTTCCACCCAACTGGTCTGCCTGTGAACGCTGAGTGGCAGTCGAAGACCATTCTGATGTCTGAGTCCCTGCGTAACGACGCACGTATTTGGACGCCAAAGAAGAAGGGCGACGAGCGCCCAGCTAACGACATTCCTGAGGAAGAGCGCGATTACTTCCTCGAGCGTCGTTACCCAGCATTCGGCAACCTGGTTCCACGTGACGTTGCTTCTCGTGCTAACTCCCAGCAGATTAATGCTGGTTACGGTGTTGGACCACTGAATAACTCCGTGTACCTGGACCTGCGTGACGCTATCCAGCGTTTGGGCAAGGACACCATCAAGGAACGCTACTCGAACCTCATTCAGATGTACGAGGAAGCAATTGGTGAGGATCCATACGAAGTTCCAATGCGTATTGCTCCTACTTGCCACTTCACCATGGGTGGTCTGTGGAGCGACTTCAACCAGATGTCGAACATCCCAGGCCTGTTCACCGGTGGCGAGTGCTCGTGGACTTACCACGGCGCAAACCGCCTGGGTGCAAACTCCCTGCTCTCGGCATCGGTAGATGGCTGGTTCACCCTGCCATTCTCGGTTCCTAACTACCTTGGGCCAATGCTTGGCGCTGAGCGCCTTGCGGAGGACTCCGCAGAGGCTCAGGCTGCAGTCGACCGTGCGCAGGCACGCATCGACAAGCTGATGAGCATTGGTGGCACCCACGGTGCAGAGTTCTTCCACCGTCAGCTGGGCGAGATCCTGTACCGCGACTGTGGTGTGGCTCGTAACAAGGAAGACTTGGCTCGCGGTATTCAGGAAATTCGCGAACTGCGCAAGCAGTTCTGGGCTGACCTGTTCATCCCAGGTGGCAAGGAAGAAATGAACCAGCAGCTCGAGTACGCAGCTCGAGTCGCCGACTACATCGACCTCGGCGAGCTCATGTGCGTCGATGCTCTGGACCGTGACGAGTCCTGTGGTGCTCACTACCGTGACGACCACATCTCTGAAGACGGCGAAGCTGAGCGCGACGACGACAACTGGTGCTTCGTTTCCGCATGGGAGCGTGGCAATAACGGTCCTGCATGGGATTTGAAGAGCAACGAATTCATTCGCCATGCTGAACCACTCACATTCGAAGCCGTCCCGCTCATGACAAGGAATTACAAGTAATGAAACTGCACCTTGAGATCTGGCGCCAGGCCGGCCCACAGACGGAGGGGCACTTCGAAAGCGTCGAGGTAGATGACGCTGTTCCGGAGATGTCCATCCTGGAGCTCCTGGACCATGTCAACTCTAAGTATGTCGAGTCTGGCAAGGAGCCATTCGCGTTCGCTTCTGACTGCCGCGAAGGTATTTGTGGCACCTGTGGTCTGAACGTCAATGGTCGTCCACACGGACCAGGCAAGAACACCCCAACCTGCCAGCAGCGACTGTTCCAGTTCAACGATGGCGACACTCTGAAGATCGAACCAATGCGTTCGGCTGCATACCCAGTCATTCGCGACATGGTCGTCGACCGTTCCGCGCTTGACCGCGCAATGGAGCAGGGTGGCTACGTGTCCGTCATGGCTGGTACTGCTCCAGACGCTGACACCCTGCACGTCAACCACGAGATCGCAGAGTACGCACTTGACCACGCAGCCTGCATCGGCTGTGGTGCATGTGTCGCAGCATGCCCTAACGGTGCTGCTCACCTGTTCACCGGCGCGAAGCTGGTCCACCTGTCCCTGCTCCCAATGGGCAAGGAAGAGCGCGGCAAGCGTGCTCGCAAGATGGTGGACTCGATCGAAGGCACCTTCGGTCCATGCTCCTTGTTCGGTGAATGTGCGGATGTCTGCCCAGCTGGCGTCCCGCTGACCGCTGTTGCAGCGATCACCAAGGAACGTGCACGTGCTGCATTCCGGAATAAGGACAATTAGGCCTAGTTCGTCTAGACTTAATTGGAGCTAATGGGGCTCTAAGGAAGGATTCAGATTATGGCTAATGCCGTCGCTAAGCGGTACCCAGGCGAAGAGCACTTCGTCGAGGGCTACGTCCCGCAGAGCATGAATGCCGAGTACTCGTCCCTGCATCGAAGCACCACTTGGATCGGCATGGGTCTTTTCCTTGCCTCCTTGGCTGCATGGGGTATCGCCATTTTCGGTGGTGCAACCATGTTCTTCGACACGGGCGCATCGGCTCACGAAATTGCTGCGGTAGCTACCGGTCAGGCTGTTGCCGACCGTGACTATGTTGCAGGCAGCTTCAACCCTGCGGTATTCCTCTGGGGTGGCCTGATCCTGGCTATCGTCATGGATGTCGCAGCAATTGCATGTATTGCTATCGGCCGTCGCCGTTACAAGGCATACGTGAAGGAGCATGGCGGTCACCACTAGCCCAGTGACCCCAGAGTTTGGCCGGCGCTAAACAACCGGCACCTCCCAGAACCCCTATGGCGCTTTTCACCCGAGAGCGCGATGGGGGTTCTTTCCTATTTTCGTCCATAATTGTGGGTATGGACTCTGCACAAGAATTGTCTACCTCGACGGGCGCTGGCGTGACGACGGTCGCCAAGTCCGACATTGCCCCCTCTAAAGGGGGAAGTTTGCCGGTACCGGGGCCGTCCGCGGAAACAGAGGCTGTGAAGCGTGCACAGCTTCGCAAGTCGAAGGCTTTTGCAACTTCGCTTTTGATCATCGCAACGGCTGTATACTTCTTCTGTCGTTGGTTAGAGGCTGATGCTGCTTCGGATGGCCAGCTTCCCGCAGCATGGGTTGGATATCTGCGTGCAGCGTCAGAAGCCGGCATGGTGGGCGCTCTGGCTGACTGGTTCGCTGTGGTTGCCCTGTTCCGGCATCCCCTGGGCATCCCAATTCCGCACACGGCGATTGTTCGTCGCAAGAAGGATCAGGTTGGTGCGTCGTTGGCGCAGTTCGTGGGGGACAACTTCCTGAACCCAGCGTTGATCGTCGATAAGGTGCGGAAAGCTGAAGTCCCGACCCGTGTGGGGCAATGGCTGGTGGAGCCAGGCAATGCAGATGCCGTATCGGCGCACGTCGGCAAGTTCATGGGTAATGCTCTTGACGCAGTGAATCCTGCGGATGCGGAAGCAGTATTGAAAGCTGCAGTCATCGATGAGGTGGCGAAGCCCGAATGGGGACCTCCTGCGGGGCGCGTGCTGGAACAGCTCATCGATGAGGGAAAGACAGAGCCGATTATTCAGCAGTTGGCGGAATGGTTGCATCGTAAGGCGAAGGACTCGCAGCCACTCATTGACCGGATGGTGGGGGAGCGAGCACCAACATGGGCGCCATCGTTTGTCAATGACATGATTGGGGATCGCGTCCACCGGGAGCTGGTGGAATGGACATGGCATGTCCAATCAAACAAGGATCATGAAGCACGCCAGGCACTGCGGAATTTCTTGAATAAGCTGTCGACGGATTTGCAAGAAGACCCGAAGACAATGGCAAAGGTCGAGGAACTAAAGAAGGAGTTGCTGGAATCGCGTGCGGTACAAGCAGCTCCAGGTGCGATTTGGAATTCTGCCTCAACGAACCTTGTGAAGGCTGCTCGAGATCCACAGTCGATGCTGCGCACAAAGATTGCAGAAACCGTCGCGAACTACGGTGATCGAATCAACAATGATCCTTCATTGCGAGAAAATATGGCACTGCGCTTGGAGAAGACCGTCGTGTTCTTGGCCGAAAACTATGCCGGGGAGATTACGTCGATCATTTCCGAGACCGTAGAGCGTTGGGACGCCGACGAAGCAGCAGACAAGATCGAACTGATGGTGGGACGTGATCTGCAGTTCATTCGCGTCAATGGCACTGTCGTTGGCTCGTTGGCTGGTCTCACCATTTACACAGTATCGACGCTGTTGTTCGGCTAGAGAATTGTTTGCATATCGGTCAGCGTGAATCCGGGGCAGCAGGTAGCCTGCGGTTACGAGGGCTGCGATTCGGTCCAGTGTTTTTATGAACCATTCTGCTTCACACAATTCGAAAGATTGGGATAGCGATGAACGAACGCGATGATGAACTCCGTCGCAAGCTGGGAGAACTGAAGACTCCTTTCTATGCATGGCTCGGCGCGAGCATGCATGCACTCGAAATCTTTGGTGAGGTCGCTGAAGATATGGTGACGTCCGTCGTCAAGCGAAACCAGAGTACTGCTGCGGATGTGACAGATGCTGGCGCTTCCGTGACGGATGAGCATCAGGATGCCACCGCCGGCATCGTGGATGCAGAGCTGGTGGACAGCGAGACCGCGGCTGAAGAAAAGGCCAAGGCTAAGGAGCAGGCGAAGGAAGCCAAGGCTCGAGCGAAGGAAGAGAAAAACAAGGCGCGAGCTGAGGCGAAGGCTAATGGCACCTCTTCGGATTCGGTGCGCGACGAGCTGGAGAATGGCATCAACGATGCAATGAACGCGTTCTCGGCGCGCTACAGCCAGTTCGTAGGCCAGGGTGAGTCCTTTGGCAACAAGCTGCGCGACGAACTGAAGGGCCGGGTCGACGAGCAGGAAATTACGAAGTCGGTCGAGACTGTACTGGGCCGCTTGGCCGAGATGACTGAACAAATGGCTGCGTCGTTCCGAAAGGAGCGGGAGGCGATGTCTGAGCGTCGCAAGGCAGCCGCTACTTCTGCTGCAGACGCAGACAACGTAGAATTTGATGCAGATATGCCAGAGGCCGACGTCGTCGAGCCCGAGGGCACCATGAAGGACCATGAGTCTGACCAGGATAATCCAGGCACAGGCTCGGAGGAGAATAAGTAAGAATGTTTGCGCTGCCACCACTAGAAGGCGATCCACTGGCGATCACATATGTGTGGATCAACTTCTTCTTCCGCGTCATCCTCCCTATGGGGGTTGGAGTTGCGGCGTTGGTTGGCCTCATTTTCGTTGCGACGACTCGGCCGGATGCCTTCACCGCAGCAGACCGGAAGAGCAAGGGAGTGTGGGCCGCAATCCTCGGTGGCTCTGCGTTTTTCCTCATCGTCCCGGGGCTCGGCTGGATGATGATGGGCATTCCAATCATCGCTGGTGCAGTGCTGACCGGTATTTACTGGCTGGATGTGCGACCACAGATCAAGGACATTCTGTCCAATGCACAGGGCAATTGGTAAAGGCCTAACCAGCTAACCAGCTAACCCCAACAACACGAAAGAGCCTGTCCCGGACCGCGACAATGCGGCGGGGACAGGCTCTTTCGTGTCTGCGTGGAAGCGAGCGACTAGTCGAAAACCACGGTGCGGTTTCCGTAGACCTGTACACGGTCTTCGAGATGCCAGCGGAGCCCGCGGGCAAGAACCTGCTTCTCCGCATCGCGACCTTCGCGCTGCATGTCGCGTGGAGTGTCCTTGTGGGAAACGCGGATGACGTCTTGTTCGATAATCGGGCCGTCGTCAAGATCGGACGTTGCGTAGTGGCAGGTAGCGCCAATCAGCTTCACGCCACGCTGGTGTGCCTGGTGGTATGGGCGGGCGCCCATGAACGATGGCAGGAAGCTGTGGTGAATGTTGATGGCTCGGCCTTCCCACTTTTCGCAGAGGTCTGGTGGGAGAATCTGCATAAAGCGAGCGAGGACAATGGCATCCGGTTCGCAGGCGTCGACGATCTCCGCGACTTCGTCAAAAGCGCGTCGCTTGCCCACGGCATCCTTCGGGAACGGCACGTGGTGGAACGGCACACCGTGCGCACGAGCCAGCGGCTCTAGGTCAGTGTGGTTGCCTACCACCGCGACGACATCCATGGGGTAGTCGTTCTGGTCGACACGTCCCAGCAGATCCTGCAGGCAGTGGCCTTCCTTGGTCACCAGAATGACCGCACGCTTGCGGACACCGGTGTCGGTGACTTTCCACTTCGCGTTGTTTCCAAGCTTTGCGACGACCGGCTCAAAGGCAGCACGGATCTCGTCAAGGGTCATGTCGAGATCGTCTGCACGGACCGCCTGGCGGGTGAAGAACCAGCCAGACTCCGGGTCAGAGAAGAAGTGTGCTTCGGTGATCCACGCACCAATTTCGCTGAGGAAAGAGGACAGATGCGAAACGATGCCTGTGGAGTCAGGGCAGCCGAGCGTCAACACAAACTGACGTTCCTGGGGGCCCTGCTTGGGTTGAGCCAACGGTGAACGAGTCATTCTTGAGATAATACTGGGCTTACCTTGGACAACGTGAATCAGGCCACGGTAGCTACACGGTTAGCGATACTCGATATCCCGCATGGTGGACAATGGCAGGTTTTCGCCGCGCAGACGCAGCAGCAAACCGGCATCGGTGACAGTGGCATCGTCAGCGACGAGGCCGTGTCCGATTGGGGCGGTGAGGCCTTGCAAGGCGGCGTCGCCAAGCGTTTGTGCGACACCACCCACTTCGATACCGAAGACGGAGGCTCCTTCGATATCCATGCCGAGTCCGCCGTCGCGGACGACTGGGCGGAACTGAGCTTTCACGAGACCACTGGTGAACTCAGCATCGAAAACTCCTTCAGCTGTGTTCGGGGTTAGCGAGGAGATCCGGGCGAGGTCAGTGGATCGGCGATTCGCGATTGCCTGGATGAGCTCAGGGGACAGCTCCGAGGTGATGACCATCGTGCCTGCTACCGGATTATTTCGGTTAGCGACATTGAGATTGTCCATCTCGACGGTGCTGGCTGGTTCACCGATGATCTCGGGGCCACCTGCAGCGGCTGCGCGATCGTTGATCTCTAGCGTGGCTGGAGTCTTGATGGTCATGTGCGGAATTTCGTCCGTGACCAGGACAGGAAGCACTGGGGAAGTGCCGTAGCTGATCGCGAGGTTATCGGTGGCAGTGACCTGCCGATTAGAATTCAGCTGGTCATAGGTGTCGTTGATCTGCTTCGTAATGATGAACCGCATGCCAAACTCAGCAGCTACCGCAATGAGCGCCACCACAATAACGATTCCCAGAATCGTCCCGAGGCAGCCACATCCACTTGATTTCCGTTGCTTCGCATTCACGCCCCATAGTGTTGTCTATGAATGGCTACCGCGTCTAGTTGATGAACCCATCCGCGTACTCCGGCGCGACCTCAGCAAACGGAATTGTGAGCGTGTTATCCCTAATCCGCCTGCGCTTTACGACGACTGGGTAGTCAACGCTCAACTGTGCCAAAGTGTGGCGCCAGCGCACGCGGGGTCCGTGCGGAGCCCAACCGGCGTTCATGTCCCAAGCGCGGTCCGCTGCCTGGAGCAGATCGTAGATTGGCTCGCCAGGAACGTTGCGGTGAATGAGGACTTTGGGCAGCCGTTCAGCGACGTCGGAAGGGCGTTCTACGTCGAAGGGATCCCACGACAGGGTGAGTGATTGGGGCCCTCGCGCGTTAAGCAGTACCCAGGTGCTGCGTCGCCCCAATTCGTCGCAGGTGCCTTCTAGAAACATGCCTCCAGGCGCTAAGCGGGAGGTGACTTCCTGCCATGCGCCGTCGACATCAGCGGCATCATATTGGCGGAGGACGTTGAAAGCGCGAACGAAGTGTGGAGTCAGCCCCGCAAGCTCGAAACCGCCAAGGCGGAATTCCACTCCATCACGGGGCGGAAGAACTCGTGAGGGCTCGATTTCCAGGCCAATGACCGCAATATCTGGACGGATCGTGCGGAGCCGTGAAGCCCACTCACAGGTTGTGGTGTGACTTGCACCGTAACCGACATCAACAGCCAACGGGCTGTCTGCGGTCAATAGCAGTCGGCGGATATCGGAATGAAAAACGCTCCACCGATCAGAGCGGCGGAGCCTGTTATAGCCTGTTGTGCCACGTGTCACTACTCCCTGCGGACCAGTGGTTGCCCAGTTGGCGCGCAGGTTGTGGTGATGAGGCATGTAGCAGAGTTTAGCCCTGCTGTGCGAGGTAGTCGTTGAGCAGGCGAGTGATCTTGCCGAAAACGCGTGGCATGCCCTCAATAGCCTTGCCCTCGATGACACCACCAAACATTGGGACCTTCACCGTGAGGTTGATATCGGTATCAATCTTCGATGCGTCTCCTTCAGGGGAGAGCTTTTGCGTGCCAGAGAAGGACACTGGCATTCCCTGCACCTCACCGGTGTAGGTTGAGTCCGCGGTGCCGTCGGAAAGCGGGCTCCACGACGAGTTGATGGTGACGATCATGTCCTTCTTCACAAACTTCTTCGCAGCATCTGGTGCCATGTCTGCGTTGACGGTCTGCTTCAGCGAGACATTGGTGCGGTTGCCATCGTTGGTGAATTCAGTGATTTCAGCAGGTGCGGAAATGAGATTCTCTGCGACGTAATCCCAAAATTCGCGGCTCGTGAGCGCTGCGTGGACCTTGTCCGAGGTGTACGTAAGGTTCGCGGTATGCGTTGTGTTTGCTGACATAGGCTCGATAGTAATCTGCGAGCTCGACTAACGTTGGGGACGTGCATGAATCTGCTCTGGCAAAAATTTCTGAGGTATCTGGTGTCACCCTCGACGAAGAGGTGACGTTCGCTGAGCTCACGACGCTGCGTCTGGGTGGTAGACCAGCTGCTGCGCTGCGGTGTACAACCACGCAGGCTGTCGCCGATGTGGTGCGCATTCTCGATGCGGAAAACGTCCCTTTGCTGATCGTCGGTGGTGGCTCCAACTTGGTTATCGCCGATGAACCGGGCGACCTCGTTGCGGTGGTTATTGAAGCTGACAATGTGTCGATGTCGACGGAGGGCCATGGCCTCGAAGCTGCAACTGCACTCGTCGAGGCAGAGGCCGGCGCAGTGTGGGACGACGTCGTCGAAATGACCGTCGCGGCCGGCTTCGGTGGGCTTGAGTGCTTGTCGGGTATTCCCGGGTCTGCAGGCGCGACACCAGTGCAGAACGTTGGTGCCTACGGCGTTGAAGTGTCCCAGGTACTTGACGGGGTGCAGCTGTATAACCGAGAAACCGGTGAGATCGAGTGGGTAGAGCCAGAGTCTTTGGATTTGAAGTATCGCTACTCCAATCTGAAGTTCACTGGTCGAGCAGTGGTGCTTGCAGTTCGTTTCCGACTCAGTGTCGACGGTCTTTCGGCACCTTTGCGGTACGGAGAGCTTGCTCGACGGCTCGGCGTGACGGAGGAAGAGAACGCTAGCGGCGCTGCTCGTCGTGAAGTCTCTGCGGTACGGGAAACCGTACTGGAACTCCGCCGTGGCAAGGGAATGGTGTTGGAGGCCGATGACTGCGATACGTGGTCTGCTGGGTCGTTCTTCACTAACCCGATCGTGGACACCGACGAGGTTGAGACTGTCCGCCAGCGTGTTTCCGCCAAATGTGGTGAATACACCGCGGCTGCGATGCCAGCATTTCCTGCTGGTGCCGAGCATCCTGGTAAGTCAAAGCTGTCCGCCGCATGGCTGATTGAGCGCGCAGGGTTTGCAAAGGGGTATCCGGGCGAGGGGGCTCCTGCTCGGTTGTCTACAAAGCACACCCTTGCATTAACAAACCGAGGTCAGAGTGCAGATGGCACACGAACCTCGGCATCAGATTTGGTGGCATTGGCACGGGACGTCCGAGCAGGCGTTGCCGCCGCGTTCGGAGTAACGCTCGTGCCCGAGCCAGTGTGGATCGGCGTCAGCATCGACTAACGCCGGTCTGGCCTGGCACCGTCTGGCACTAGCGCCGTGACTTGTGGACCAGCGAGTCCACAGTCTTCCCCTTTTCTTCGAGCTGCTTCAGCAATACCTCGCGGACATCGCGACGACGGACCTTGCCCATCTGGTCGCGTGGCAATTCGTCCAAGTGGAAGTAGGCACGAGGGACCTTATAGCGGGTGAGGTTTGCGTAGCAGTGTTTGCGCACGGCTTCGATGTCCAGCTGAGCCCATTCGCCGAGCGTGACTGCAGCGACAACTAGTTCGGAGCCGTCCTCCTTTGGCAGGCCGACGACCGTGGCATCGGTGATATCCGAGTACTCGGTGAGGACTTCTTCGACTTCTGCAGGATAGACGTTGAAACCCCCGGTGATGATGACCTCCTTGATGCGAGCGACCAACTTGAGGAAGCCATCCTCCTCCAGCACTCCCACGTCGCCGGTGCGGTACCACTTGTTGGAGTTCTCTTTATTCAGAGATGCTGGGCCGTCGGTGAAAGTGTGCTCGGTTGCTTCAGGAAGGTTGAGGTAGCCAGCGAAAACCTGTGGGCCACGCACGATGACTTCGCCTTCGGTGCCGTCTGGGAGAAGCTCTGTGGGATCTTCAGGATTGACGACGGCTACTTCAGTGTCAGGGAACGGAATGCCGACATATCCAGGTCGACGGTTTCCGTTCATTGGGTTGCCCAAGACGATAGGCGAGGTTTCTGTGAGGCCGTACCCCTCAACGAGAAGGCCACCGGTGAGCTCCTCCCACTTCTTAACCAAGGCCACCGGCAGGGTAGATGCGCCACAGAAAGAGTATTTGATGCCAGTGAGCTCGATGTTTTGCTCGATGGCAGAGGAAACGATCTTCTCGTACAGCGTCGGCACACCAGGAACCCAGGTTGGGCGATTCTTCTTCATCACCTTCATGATGAGATCCATCTCTGGGCTAGGGATCTGAACGATTTCGGCACCGATATGAACGCCAAGGTTCGTCACAATAGTGAGACCGTATGCGTGGAACATTGGCAGCACGCCAAGTGCAATCTCCCGTTCTTCGCCGATGCCTGGAACCCATGCGAGACCCTGGATGACATTGGCCATGAGACTTCCGTGGGTAAGCTGCGCGCCCTTCGGTGTGCCGGTCGTCCCCGAGGTGTACATGATGACTGCGACGTCATCCTTGGTGATGGTGTCATCGGGAGTGATATCGCGACCATCGCCACCGACAGCATCGCTCAAGACCGCATTGAAGCTCATTACCTGTGGTGCAGAAGCGTGCATTTTCTTACGTGCTGAGCGCAACGCCGGTACAGGCAGCTTCAAAGCAGTGCGCATTGCCCATGGCAAATCGTCGAGCATGTTGACCGCGATAATGGTTTCCAACGGCGTCTCGCGACGTACTTCTTCCAACACTGGAACCGTCTTGTCCCAGACGATGGCCACGCGGGCGCCGTGATCCTGGAAAGGATGGCGCAGTTCATGGGCCGTGTACAGCGGGTTGTGCTCAACGACGACCGCACCCAAGTGCAGGACGGCATAGTAGGCGACGATGTGCTGTGGGCAGTTAGGCATGAGGAGCGCGACCTTGTCGCCTCGGTGTACGCCGAGTGCGCGCAGGCCTGCTGCAGCCCGTCGCACTTTTGCATCAAGTTCGGCATAAGTCAGCGATCTTCCGAAGAAGGTGACTGCCGGGCGGTTAGGGAAAGAGCCGATCGTGTCGTGGAATGAGGACAGCAATGTGTGCTCTCCGTAATCGCACTCGTGTGGGGTCCACTCTGCGTAATGTTCCAGCCAAGATTTGTTTTCGGCAGCGCTCATGATGTCTGACTCTCCTGTGTGATTGGTTATCTACACATTAATACTTAACCTACGGTTGCGTAACTTGCCGTGCGTGGGACGCGATAAAACTTGCATACCGTAGCTGGCTCAACCATTGCTCATTTGCGGTGAGAATTCCGCACAGGCACTCTTGATGTATGAAGCAGTCAAGTCGTATTGCGGTCATCTCGATGCATACATCTCCATTAGAGCAGCCTGGGTCGGGTGATGCTGGTGGAATGAATGTCTACGTGTTGCGTACGTGCCGTGAACTGGCACAACGCGGGTTTGACGTGGATGTCTATACACGCGCGACTCGGTGTGGAGGGTCTGAAGTAATCCAGGTGGAAGATCATCTTCGGGTGATCAATATCGTGGCAGGTCCGTATGAGGGGTTGGCTAAGTCCGAGCTTCCTACGCAATTGGCTGCATTCACCGGCGGTGTCGTGACGTTTGCCCGGTGTCACCAACTTCACTACGACATCATCCATTCGCACTACTGGCTGTCTGGGCAGGTGGGCTGGCTGCTGCGAGATTTGTGGCAAGTGCCGTTAGTACACACGGCACACACCTTGGCCGCTGTGAAGAACTTGCACTTGGCCGAAGGTGATTCCCCAGAGCCGGAATCGCGACGCATCTGTGAGCAGCAGATCGTTGACAACGCTGAGCTTCTTGTTGTGAATACCCGCGCCGAAGCGGAGCAACTGGCTGACCTGCATGATGCATCTGCGAAAAAGATCGAAGTGATCCCACCAGGCGTGGACATCACCGTATTTTCACCTGGCAGCGATCGTGCAACGGAGCGTTCTCGCCGCGAGCTAGGCATTCCGCTTCACGCGAAAGTCGTCTTGTTTGTTGGTCGTCTCCAGCGATTGAAGGGGCCTCAAGTTCTCTTACGTGCTGTGGCGGAGATGGTTCGTCGCGATCCGCACCGCAATCTGTCCGTCATCATTTGTGGCGGATTATCGGGCAACGGCCTCGCTCGTCCCGACGAATTCTTGGATCTCGCAGATGAACTGCAGCTTCACGACGTCGTCAGGTTCGTGCCACCGCGCCCGCCACAGGAATTGGTCACGTTGTATCGGGCTGCGGATGTGGTGGCAGTGCCGAGCTACAACGAGTCATTCGGCTTGGTGGCGATGGAAGCGCAGGCCACCGGAACACCGGTGGTGGCGGCCCGGGTGGGGGGTCTGCCGATTGCTGTCGAGCATGAACGCACCGGAGTTCTGGTTGATGGGCATGCGCCGGAATCCTGGGCTGATGCTTTAGGCGGCATCTTGGACGATGACGAAACACGACTGCGTTACGCCTCCGAAGCTCCTATCCATGCCAAGAATTTTTCTTGGGAACACACCGCAGACAAGCTGCTCGCTGTCTACGATCGAGCCATTGCGGAGTTCAATAGCTCGGATTGCACGCAGCGCGAACCGCATGGTGCCTAGTGGTCACGAGCTGTGCAATTTTCTTCCACTAGACATTGGTCGGGCGTTGTTCGAGCGCAGGAGTAGTGGCGCAGGAACAGAGGCATAAGAAGCAAGAAGGAGGAAGGCTACGTCGATGACAGGTGAAAACACACAGATTGACTCACCATCGCCATTGGGAGTGTTGGCGCAACAGCTCGATCATCTTGACGTTCCCTATCAGCTGACCGAGGGGACAGCGGTCGTTGTGTTGCCGGGCCGTCGTAAGTTGAAAACAATTTGTGGCCTGACCCCTTCGCGTGATTCGCTCCGTGTTGAAGCGTTCGTATGTCGATGCCCCGAGGAAAACCACGCTGGCGTACACAAGTGGTTGTTGCAGCGCAACCGTCGATTGTTTGGTATTTCGTACACCATTGATGCTCAGGGCGATATCTATTTGGCTGGTCAACTCCCACCATTGCTTGACGACGCTGACCTGGATCGACTTCTTGGGCAAGTGCTGGAAACGGCCGACGGGGACTTCAATCTGATCTTGGAGCGAGGGTTTGCGTCGTCCATCAAACGGGAATGGGCATGGCGTGTGGATCGCGGGGAATCTCTGGCAAACCTAGAGCAATTCCGCCACCTCGCTAAGTCGGGGGATAAGTAGCCGACGAGAACCGCGGGATTCAGGCACAATTGAAGTATGAGCACCGGAAATCTGATTCTTGTCCGTCATGGCCAGAGTGAGTGGAACGCATCTAACCAGTTCACGGGTTGGTACGACGTTAACCTCACCGATAAGGGTCGCGCTGAAGCGGTTCGCGCAGGCGAAATGCTCGTCGAAGCTGACCTGAAGCCTTCTATCCTGTACACCTCGCTGCTGCGTCGCGCGATCAATACTGCGCACATGGCTCTCGATGCCGCTGGTTTGGCATGGATTCCTGTCATTCGCGACTGGCGCCTGAATGAGCGTCACTATGGTGCGCTGCAGGGCCTGAACAAGGCTGAAACCAAGGAAAAGTACGGCGAGGATCAGTTCATGTCCTGGCGTCGTTCCTACGACACGCCACCACCGCCACTGGACGATGACTCTGAGTTCTCCCAGGCGAACGACCCACGCTACGCAAACCTGGACAAGGTTCCGCAGACCGAGTGCCTGCTCGATGTTGTGAAGCGTCTCATCCCATACTTCGAGGAAGAGATTCTGCCTCGTTTGAAGAATGGCGAGACCGTCATGGTTGCAGCTCACGGTAACTCCCTACGCGCGTTGGTCAAGTACTTGGACAACATCTCGGATGACGACATTGCGGGTCTGAACATTCCAACCGGTATCCCACTGGTCTACGAATTCGACGAGTCCGGCAAGGTATTGAACCCAGGTGGCACCTACCTTGACCCTGAGGCTGCGGCAGCTGGTGCAGCAGCAGTGGCAAACCAGGGCAACAAGTAAGTCCTTCCTGTCCGTCTTTACATACGTTGGGTAAGTCAGAGGCGTTGCTCCACTGTTGTGGGGTAGCGCCTCTTGTGCTCTCTACACCAACTCATCGTGCGGTCCTACCGCCAACACACTAGGGTTTGATAGGTGTTATCCACGATCATTGCCGCTGTCGCAGGTGCAGTCATTGCAGCTGCTTTATTAATCGGTGGTGGCGCAGTCGCGGGCATATTTTCTGCTGTAAAACAGAAGCGCTCGAACTCTGATGCCCGAGTTACAACAATTGCGCAAGTTCTACATTTGGCTATTCAAGGATCGCCCACGGGTGTGGTGGTCGTTGATGTGTCAAAGGATGTTGTGTTGTCCAACCCCCGCGCTCACAAACTGGGTTTGGTGCACGAGAGGCGCTTGCATGACTTGGGCTGGGAAGCTGCAGTCCGTGTTTTTGAAACACAGGAAGAGCAGCAACTCAAGATAGTCGTTCCTTCTCGTCGTTCCGGTGCGCCCGACATTTCGGTGAAGTGTTTGGTGTCGCCGTTGACGCTTGCGGATGACCGTTTTGTGGTTTTGTACCTCACCGATGAGTCGGAATTGGTGCGTATGGAGGCCGCTCGGCGAGACTTCGTGGCAAACGTGTCCCATGAGCTGAAGACGCCTGTTGGCGCGATGAGCTTGTTGGTGGAGGCTTTGGCTGAGGCAAAAGATGATCCAGCCGCGGTCGACCACTTCAGTGTGAGCTTGCAGCGAGAAGCCAAGCGAATGTCGACAATGATCACCGAACTGATTTCGCTGTCGAAGCTGCAGGGCGCAGAGCCATTGCCTGACATGGAGCCGATTGACTGTTGTGAAATTGTCCGTGCTGCTGTGCATCGATCAAAGTTGTTGGCAGAACAAGCGGGTATCGACGTCACCATCGATTGCGAGAAGGGCTTGATAGTCGAGGGTGACCGCTCGCTGTTGATCACGGCGGTATCGAATCTGGTGAGTAATGCCATCAACTACTCGCCGGAACAGACACCTGTGACAGTATCGGTGAAGGCCGTTGATTCTGAGACAGTTGCGATCCGTGTGACAGATCGTGGCATGGGTATTTCGTTGGCTGACCAAGAGCGTATTTTTGAACGATTCTTCCGGGTAGATAAGGCGCGATCGCGAACCACCGGTGGAACTGGATTGGGTTTGGCAATTGTGAAGCATGTGGCCGCTAATCACGGCGGTGCTATTAAGCTGTGGAGCAGGCCCGGTACTGGCTCTACGTTCACTATCGAACTGCCAGCTCTGAAGAAGGAAGGATGACGTTATCGTGACCTCCGTTCTCATTGTCGAGGATGAATCTGCACTGGCAGAACCATTGGCGTTCTTGTTGGAGCGTGAAGGATTTAAAGTCCGTATCGCTGGTGATGGGCCAACTGCGTTGGCTGAGTTCGAATCTAATCCTGTGGACATCGTCTTGTTGGACTTGATGCTTCCAGGAATGAGCGGTACCGAAGTGTGCAAGAACATCCGACTCCGATCGAATGTTCCAGTCATCATGGTTACGGCTAGGGACAGCGAAATCGATAAGGTCGTCGGCTTGGAGATCGGCGCTGATGACTATGTGACAAAGCCGTACAGCTCTCGCGAGCTCATCGCACGTATCCGCGCGGTTCTGCGTCGTGGTGGCGAAGCCGAAGGCGAAGAGTTTTACGCCGAAGAAGATGTCCTTCGGGGTGGTCGGGTAGTGATGGACGTTGAACGTCACGTGGTCACAGTCGATGGTGCAGAGGTCAATATGCCTCTCAAGGAGTTCGATCTTCTCGAGTACTTGCTGCGCAACAGTGGCCGCGTGCTCACTCGCGGCCAGCTCATCGATCGAGTTTGGGGTGCAGACTATGTCGGTGACACCAAGACGCTTGATGTTCATATCAAGCGCCTGCGCTCCAAGATTGAACTGAACCCATCCTCGCCAGAGCATCTGCTCACTGTGCGTGGATTGGGTTACAAGTTCGAAGACTAGGGGTTATACACACCCGTTGTCCTTCAAGAATGGCGCATTAGAATCGACCTCGCCTAGACCTCGCCTAGACCTCGTCTGGAGCGAGGTTTTCTTGTGCGGCTCGTGTTGCTGGATGGATAGCCAGTAGCGGGTACCCCGACGGCCCGAAAGCACCCAAAGTGCCGGCCTTCTCACGAGCGCGGCAATGGTCTGCCAGAATGTTGTAACATTCCTCGCCGATCAGCTCAACCAACTCCACTTTGTGGCTCTGCCAAATAGCTTGCTCGTTGTCGTGAGTTCCTGGGTTACCCGTGCAGTACCAGTCGAAGTCCTCACCACCGTTTCCCCAACCACGACGGTCGTATTCCGTGATCGTTGTGCGCAGAATCTCGTGCCCATCGGGACGTTCCTCCCAATCTTCGAGACGCCGTAGCGGAAGCTGCCAGCACACATCAGGCTTGGCATGGACGTGTTCCACATCGTGAGCAACCGCCCATTGATGGAGCGCGCACCCCGAACCTCCAGGCCAGTCCGCGCGATTCGCGAAGATGCACGCACCATTTAATACTTGAGTCTTCAGCGCGGGCTCGGGCTCTCCCTCGTCATTGTCGAGTTCGTCCCATTCCAGCCACGGCTCCAGCGGTTCGTCGATGTCGCTATCGATCGTCGCGAGCCAATCATTCACCGCATCAGGGCGATTCTGCCACCAACCGCGTGACGACGGCCCCTCTGATGCATTCCGTTCCATAGCCTTGACTGTGTCGATGAGGCGGTCACGGTCGTCTTCGTCGCAAAGAAAAGCACCGTGTCCACAGCAACCGACATCTGGATTCTCTGAGTCGATTCCGGGGCATGCGGAGGTGCCGAAAGCGCAGGAGTATGTGGACAGTAACCACGTAAGATCGCAGGTAATGATGTGATCTGCATCGGAGGGGTTCGTGAATTCGAACCACTCTCGTGGAAAGTCAAAAGCAACTTCGGCGGGCGAAGGCTGGGGGCCGCGACCAGGGCGGGGGTGGAGCTGATTCACACCGAACCACGCTATACCGTCTAACCTTGACTCCGTGCGATTAGGTGTATTGGATGTAGGTAGTAATACCGTTCACTTGGTGATGGTGGATGCCCGACGTGGCGGGCACCCAACTCCAATGAGTGATACGAAGTCGACCATGAAGCTGGTTGAGTACCTTGACGGGGATAACAACCTCACGAAGAAGGGTATCGATAAGCTCACTGGCTACATTGGCGAAGCTAAGGATCTCGTGGAGCAAATGCGCTGCGAAGAAATGATCAGCTTCGCGACCTCGGCAGTGCGCGATGCCTCAAATTCCGATGAGGTGTTGAGTCACGTCGAGAAGGAAACTGGCATTAAGCTGGAGATCCTGTCGGGTGAGGATGAAGCTCGTCTAACGTTCTTGGCTGTCCGTCGTTGGTATGGCTGGTCGGCTGGTCGAATCGTCAACCTCGATATTGGTGGCGGATCGTTGGAACTTACCTCCGGTACAGATGAAGACCCAGAGGCGGCGTATTCGTTGCTTCTTGGTGCTGGACGGTTGACCCATGAATGGTTTGATACCGATCCTCCTGAGCGTAAGAAGATTGATCTCTTGCGTGACTACATTGATGCCGAACTGGTTGATCCTGCGCGTCATCTTCGCACCTTGGGCGAACCTGATCTGGCAGTTGCTACATCAAAGACTTTCCGCACGCTGGCGCGCCTAACCGGTGCCGCCCCAAGCAGTGCAGGACCACGCGTAAAGCGCACTCTTACGGCTCCAGGTTTGCGTCAATTGATTGCATTTATTTCGCGCATGACGGCCGCTGACCGTGCAGAGCTCGAAGGTGTGAGTTCTAATCGTTCTCATCAAATTGTGGCTGGTGCACTCGTTGCAGAGGCTAGTATGCGAGCATTAGGTATAGAGCAGGTCGAGATTTGTCCATGGGCGCTCCGCGAGGGGGTCATTTTGCGGCGTCTCGACGGCAACTTGTACGGGAAGGGATGAGATGAGCGACGAGAAACTCACCGTTGCCGAACTTTTGGCACGGGCGAAGAAGGACGGCGGGCAGTCAACGTCGTCCGCTCCTCGACGTCGCCGTCGTAGCCTCGAAGAAGGTGGCATCTCTGTCTCCGAGTTGACCGGATCATTCCCGAAGGTCGACGCTGAAGGACCACGTCGTGGTTCCCACTCGTTGGGCGATAGCGCTGACTCGGGTGAAGTTGATTCGGCTGTAGAGGATCAGCTTGTCGACGAAGCTGTGGTCGATGATGTCGTAGTTGACGAGGTCGTAGACGAAGAGGCGCCAGTCGACGAGTCACTGGACGACGAGAACGTGGCTGACGCTACTGAGTCTGACGAGGTCGCTGAACCGGCTGAAGTCACTGAACCGGCCGACTTTGAAGAAGTGACCGAATCTGACGAGGCTTCGGTCGATGAGGCTGTGGGCGAGTCTGCTGACTCGGCCACTGTTGTAGACGAAGCGCCACTCGATGTAGCTGAAATTCCTGCCGAGGACACGTGGGCAGGTGCTGACGCGGACGAGACCGTTGTGGCTGAGTCTGAGCTCGACGAGGAAGTCGCAGCCGAAGAAGCTGGCGTTGAGGAAACCGTTCCTCTTGCTGTGCCAATGGCTCCGATGCCAGTGCTGACGGATCACGAGCGTGGTGAAGTTACGTTTACGTTCACTGACCTTCGCGATGCGGAGACTGGTGAGCGAACTGTTGCACCTGCTGGCCCTATCGCCAAGATGCTCACCGATTCGCCAACGCCATTCGTTCCAGTTGTTGTTGGTGCAGGTGCTGCCGCGGCAGCAGGTGCAGCTGCAACAGCTGGTGAGACTGAGCCGGAGACTTCCGAACTCAGCGCTATCGAAGAGCAAGAGCCAGTTCATCCGGAAAACGTCGAGTCCCCACAGGATCTCGAATCCACCGCCATCATCGAAGCTGTTCCAGACGACGCTGAGTTCGCTGGAGACGAAGAGCTGGTCGATGAAAGCTACGACGATGAATTCGCTGATGATGAATTCGCCGGTGGCGAGGACTTCTCCGCTGACAGCGAGCTCGTTGCAGAAGGTGCAACCTCGGATGACACTTTCGCCGAGTCAGAATCCGAAGACTCCAACCTGTGGGGCGCGCCAGCAGCTGCAGGTGCGGCCACCGCAGTCGGTGCAGCCGGAGCTGCTGGTGTTGCTGCGGCAGCAACACCACGCGTCGACGAGGATGTCAATGACACTCCGGACAACGTGCCAGCAACCGTTGACACTGATTCCGCTCTGGAAACCGACGAGGACGAGGATTACAACGAAGACAACTCGCTCAGCATTGCCTTGCTGATTGTTCAGGTCTTCGTCGGCATCATGATCGGCGCCCTGTGCTTCCTCGGATTCACTCTCGCATGGGAGAGTTTGCCAAAGGCAGTCACGGCGATCCTCGGTGTTGTATTTGCAGCAGGTCTTGGTTTCGGAGCGAACGCGCTTCGCCGCAAGCGTGACTGGATTACCCCAGTATTGGCTGCACTCGTTGGACTTGTTCTGGCATTCGCGCCATACGTGTTGATTAGCGGATAAGAGAGTTGCTGCTGTACCCGTCGTAAAGCGCAAGCGCCTAAAGCCCGCCCTGCATTCGCATGCAGAGGCGGGCTTTGGCACACTTGCCCCTTATGACAAGGATTGCAGTAATTGGTGGCGGAAAAATCGGTGGCGCGCTGATCGGCGGACTGATCGACGGCGGAGTGGATCCACAGTCGATCTACGTTGTGGAGCACTCGGCAGAGCGCACTGAAGAGCTGCGCGAAGAGTTTGGCATTGTCGACGCGGATGACCTCGAGCAGGCAGTCGATGGTTCCGATGTCGTATTCATGTGCCTCAAGCCACACGTGACCGTGCCGGTCCTTGATGAGGTTGCAGACATCATTGATAACTCGGAAGGCGACTCTGTAGTCGTTTCTATGGCTGCAGGAATCACTCTGGAGGCCCTGGAGGCAGTGTGTGCTGTTGGTACGGCTGTGGTCCGTGTAATGCCTAATACGCCGATGTTGGTGGGCAAGGGTATGTCCGCAATCGCTCCGGGGCGCTTTGCGACGGCTGCCCACATGGATCTCGTCGCCGAGCTTCTGGAGAAGGTCGGCACGGTAGAACGCGTGTCTGAGAGCCAGATGGCTGCAGTGACTGCACTGTCGGGTTCGGGCCCTGCATACTTCTTCCAGTTCGTGGAAGCCATGATTGACGCGGGCGTTTCTTTGGGGCTGACGCGTGAGCAATCGCAGCGTTTGGCAACGGCGACGGCTGCCGGTGCTGCCGAGATGATGGCACAGGACGGTGCAGATCCAGTGCGACTGCGTGCTGATGTGACCTCGCCAGGTGGAACGACGGCAGCGGCTACCCGGGTATTCGAGGAAGAGGGGCTGCGACGCGCTGTGCATCGTGCGCTCGCTGCCTGTAGCGACAAGGCGATCGAGCTTGGGCGCAAGAAGTAGGTTTACTCCGCGTTCTGGTGGGCGTGCCGGTTCTGGTGGGCTTGCCGGTGGGGGAGTCCACGGAAACGGGGGAGCCCGAACAATGGGCTGCAAAAGTACTTCGCGACGGTATTAAACGTGCAGGATAAGTCACTTCTTACGCATAAACCCCCAATATTCACATAATTATCGTTATCCCCATTTCTTGACCATACGTCGCAATAGCACCAGGTTTAACGGTAAGGTTATGCGAGTACTTGTGTGAAATCTCTGCAGGAGGGGAAGCCTGCAGCGCAGTACTAACGCTGAAGGGAATAATTTACAAAATGCAGAATGCCGAGAATGGGACGTTTCTGACTGTTGCCGAGGTCGCTGAAATCATGCGTGTCTCGAAGATGACTGTGTACCGCCTGGTGCACTCAGGAGAGTTGCCTGCTGTCCGCGTGGGACGTTCGTTCCGCGTCCATGAGTCCGCAGTGAAGGAATACCTCGACTCGTCTTTCTACAACGCCGGGTAGAGCCGCACAGTAGAGCTTCATCGGGTCAGTTTTAGCGTTATCTAGGTGGGCTGTTTGACCGGAGTACCTAGGTGCCCGCTATGATTGACCCGATTAGCGCACGGTGCGCCGCTGTCCTTCCTTGTGGCAGGTTCCTTCTTTGAGGGGCTGTCCAGGTTTTATGGGGACGCCGCCGCGCGCACTACACGTCAAGTCTTAGTCAACGAATAGCGAGGTCGAGCCGATGGGTTCCGTCATTAAGAAGCGTCGCAAGCGCATGTCGAAGAAGAAGCACCGCAAGATGCTTCGCCGCACCCGAGTGCAGCGCCGGAAGCTCGGCAAGTAAGCCTACTGCCCAGTTTGGGCTGGTAGAGCTTGTTAAACTTTCAGCAGAAACGTCCGCTAGTCACACTGTGGCAGGCGGGCGTTTTTGTTTTTCGTGACAGTGGCTGGTGAGAGTCGAATGACACGGCCTTATGCCCCCTGCACCCGCCCTTTTCGCCACGAGCGAAGCTCATAGGCACCCCACGCCGTCCCAGCTGCAGCAATTGATGCCAGCGTGCCTATGGCGCCGTACCGCACGGCACGGATCGTGGCGGTGCGCAGTTTCCGATAGTCACGTACAGCCCAGCCACGTTCCGCTGCTATACGACGAAGCCTTCGGTCAGGATTCACCGCGACTGCTGTGCCGACCATCGTCAGCATCGGAACGTCGTTGGCGGAGTCTGAATACGCAGTGCATCGCTGCAGATCGAGTCCACTCGACGCGGCAAGCGCAGCCACAGCATGCATTTTGCCTTCACCGTGCAAAATGTCCCCAACAAGTCGGCCTGTAAAAAGACCGTTCTCGTCGACTTCTGCGACCGTGCCGAGCGCTCCAGTCAGTCCCATCCGCTTTGCGATGATTTGTGCAAGCTGTACGGGCGTTGCCGTCACTAGCCAGACTTCTTGACCTGCCTGCAAGTGCAGCTCTGCGAGCTCGCGAGTTTCCCCGTACAGACGGTCGCCAATCTTGTCGTCGAAGATTTCTTCGGCGAGAGCTACTGTCTCGTCCACTCGGTGGCCCTTAATAAACTCCAGGGCTTGTTCGCGGGCCTTGGCGACGTCGTCAGGGTTTTCTAACCCAGAAATACGGAATTTAAGTTGCTTCCATGCCATCCCCGCAAGCTCGCCGCGTTTGAAGAAGCCTCGGCGGGCGAGGCCGGCACCAAACAAAAAGATGGAGGCTCCTTGAACAAGGGTGTTATCGACATCGAAGAATGCTGCAGAGCCGTGGTCTTGTGGGACATCTGGGTCTGGATGCGACAACGTGCGGGAGCCGGCAGCGGATTCGGCACCATGGACGCTGCGGAACCCCTTCAGTAGGGATTCACCGTCAATGTTGTAGTGCTGCCCTAGAGCGGCAAGCGCCGCCGCTTCGCCAGCGACCTGCTGTTCCTTATGTCCCAGTGGGCGAAGTGCGATGGTTTCCAGAAAATTTCGGACGTTGCCATGCGACGGAATGATCTCGGTCAAGATGTCGCTGGGCAGTAGCGGCTGAAATTTTGATGACGGTGGAAACACAGTTGGCAGGTCCTTCAGTCCCAAGAAATAGAGCGTGGGATACGTCGCTGGGGGCGGTTGTGCTCCCAAAGTGACATCGTATTCCTGACTGACGCGCTGCGCTGGACGAGCTGGTCAGAGCAGGGAACTAGACTGTAGAGGTTGGATACAAGTACAGACAAGGGAATGGACAAGGGAACTGACATGGCCGTAGTGACATTGCTGTCTCGAGAGACGTGTGGCTCGTGTGCACGGGTGGCAGCCCAAATCCGTCCAATTGTGCAGCAGTATGGTGCCCGACTTGATGTCGTAGATGTTGATGCAGGTGATGGCGAGCTTGCCACAGAGTTCGGCGACCGAGTTCCTGTTATCTTGGTCGATGATGAGGAAATAGCGTGTTGGGAGATCGATAACGAGGACCTTATCGAGGCGTTAGAAGTCGCCTAATTGGGGATACGTCAGCTCGCTTCGTTTGTAGAATCATCCGTTTTCGGATTACCGTGGACAAATATGACTCTGGACCGGGAACAAAAGTCTTTGTATATTTCCGTTTTCGTCCGGAGTCGCCACGCATGTGCAGGTCATTCACCCATGGCCGGTTCGTTGATGTTGTGGAAGTCGAGATCTGAGTGCGGAATGCCCGACCGCGCTTAGGTGGAGGAGGATCGTTAGCCGGTGATTGCGCCGTGAGTGTGCTTCTCGTCGGAATGTCACACCGTTCCGCGCCAGTGCCCATGCTGGAGCAGGTAGCGGTGACTGATGCTAACCGCCCGCATACGCTTGCTCGTTTGATGACCGAAGATGCTATTGACGAGGCAATGCTTGTGTCGACGTGTAACCGTGTCGAGTACTACGTGCAGGTTCGTGGATTCCATGCAGGCCTGTCTGCAGTAGTCCGCGAAATCCTTGATCGCACCAACCTCGATTTGGATGATCTCACGCCACATCTGTACGTCCGGTACGCCGAAGCGTCGGCGGAGCACATTTTCAGTGTGTCATCTGGGTTGGATTCGATGGTGATTGGTGAACAGCAGATCATCGGTCAGATTCGAGCTGCGTACGCGGAAGCCGACGAACAGGGCACTGTTGGTGCCACTTTGCACGATCTGGCGCAGCGCGCGCTCCACACGGGCAAGCGTGTGCACGCAGAAACCAATATCGATGATGCCGGTGCTTCGATGGTCTCCGTCGCCGTAGATGCGGCTGTAAAGTCACTGAATCCTGACTATGAGCCAGGTAACGAAGATGGCCTGAAGGGTCGTCGTGCGATGGTGCTGGGCGCAGGTGCCATGAGCTCGCTTGCTGCGACGCATTTGGGACGTTGCGGCGTCGACCACATCACTGTCGCTAACCGCACCGTCGATCGCGCCGAAAACTTGGCCGCCCATGCCATTGAAGCAGGCACTCCAGCAGCAGGTATCGCACTTGATGACTTCGCGTCGCACCTCGCTGACGTCGATATTCTGGTCACGGCAACGGGCGCGATGTCACCGGTGATTACTGCAGCTGATCTCCGCGACATGGGGCCGATGGCTGTTGTCGACTTGTCGATGCCTCGAGATGTTGAAGAGGGTGTCGCTGATCTCGAAGGAATTGCTCTATTCGATATCGAGCACCTTCAGTTGACCAGCGAGACATCTCTTGGGCGTGACGACGAAGCAGCGGCTCAAGCAATCGTCGACGAAGAGTTGGCTAGCTATCTGTCAGCTCAACGCGCATTGGAAGTTGCTCCAACTGTGCGGGCACTGCGCGAACGCGCCGCTGAGGTCGTATCCGCAGAGCTACTTCGCCTAGAGGCAAAGACTCCCGGCCTGACCGACAAGGAACGCCAAGAGGTAACAAGGACGGTTCGTCGCGTCGTCGATAAGCTTCTGCACGAGCCAACGGTGCAGGTGAAGAAGCTTTCAAGCCAGCCCGATGGTGGCAACTACGCCGTTGCGTTGCAGCGTCTGTTTGATTTGCCACTGACTACCCCTGCCGGCATATACGCAGATACGGATTTTCCGGCCGATTTGATGGTGGGTGACCGCGTCGGACGGATTGCCGAATTGGTTGAAAAGAACATTCCAAACATGGCAGGAGAAGATCGTGGCTAAGACACTTCGTATTGGTACTCGCGGTTCGGAGCTCGCAACGACGCAGGCAGGGCATGTCCGCGACGCGATCATCGCGTTGGGGCAGCCTGCGGAGCTGGTCATTATTCAGACCGAAGGCGATGCTAACCGCCACGATCCAGTGCAGAAGATTGGCATTGGCGTGTTTACGCAGGCGCTTCGGCACGCATTGCGTGAGAACCAGTGCGATGTTGCAGTTCATTCGATGAAGGACCTGCCGACGGAGCCAGAGGCCGACATGGTCGTCGCGGCGATCCCCGAGCGCGAAGATCCGCGAGAAGTCCTGATTTCGCGAGGCAATGTTTCGTTGATGGATCTGCCGGAAGGCGCGAAGGTGGGCACCTCCGCGCCACGTCGTGTGTCGCAGTTGCGCGCCATGCGCCCGGACCTTGATATTCAGCCACTGCGTGGCAATATCGATACGCGCATGGGTCGCGTGGAGAAGGACCTGGATGCTGTGATTTTGGCTCGTGCTGGCCTGAGTCGCACGAATCGCCTGGACAAGGCCACCGAATCGCTGGGTGTGGATGTGTTGATGCCGGCGCCGTCGCAAGGTGCACTGGCGGTGGAATGTCGCAGTGCGGATACTGAGGTCGTTGAGCTGCTGGGCAAACTCGACCATGCGGAGTCCCGCGCTCGAGCAGTCGCTGAGCGAGCTGTTCTTTCGGAGCTGCAGGCTGGTTGTACTGCTCCGGTCGCTGCTCACGCGGTCATTGCTGAGGACGGCACGCTGGAACTCACCGCGGGCGTATATGCGATGGATGGTTCCCGAAAGCTCATCGAAAAGGGCACGCTAATCCCGGAAAAGGATGCCACTGGTGTGGTCACGGGTGGGTACCCGGAAGCTGACCAACTTGGACGAGAGGTCGCTGGTCGGCTACTTTCACGGGGTGCCCATGAAGTTATGGGTGACACCCTGCGCTAAGCACTTTTCGCCATAAACCGCCATTCACGTGCGGTTTATGGGTGTTTTCGCGTTTATTCTATAGTTCTGATTTTTTCGAGAAGAGAAATACTGCCAACACGATGAGCACCCCCCGTACGACGTCCCCTGGACGCATCCTCTTCGTCGGCGCTGGCCCGGGTAACCCGGATCTGTTGACGTTGCGCGCCCGCGAGGTACTGGCAAACACTGCCGTCGCTTTTGTCGACGCCGATGTCATGTCAGGTGTACGAGAGCTGGTTGCTGCGGACATACCCGTTCCCGAGGAGCTTTTAAAAGCTGCTGAGGAAGAGTATAAGCAGATGTGCATTGAGGCCAAGGCAAAGGGGTCCCGTCGCAAGCCACCACGCCCCGCGCCACCAACTGCCGCCGAGATCCGTCTGCCTGTCGACGATCCGACGGAAATGAGTCGCGCCATGGTTGCGGAAGCACGCCGTGGCCAGGATGTGGTCCGTTTGGTAGCGGGTAATCCGCTGACCAGCGATTCGGTATTGGCTGAAGTCAATGCTGTGGCGCGCACCCAGATTGAATTCCAGATCGTGCCCGGCATGTCTGTGCCATCAACGGTTCCGGCATTTGCAGGTATCGCTTTGGGGTCAACCTATACCGAAACCGATCTGGGTCGTGCCGATGTGGATTGGGACGAACTGGCCAATGCTCCACAGCCATTGGTCCTGCAGGCCGTCGAGGATGACCTGACGGCTATTGCCAAGGAACTCGGCGATCGAGGCCTACCAGAAAGTCTTCCCGCTTCGGTGACGGTCAATGGCACGACTCGTTTGCAGCGAACGTACGACGTGACCTTGGGTACCCTGGCTCAGCTGAAGGGCGATTTGAGTGGCCAGTTGGTCGTGACCTTGGGCAAGGGCGTCGACAAGCGTTCTAAGTACTCGTGGTGGGAAAACCGAGCGCTGTACGGGTGGAACGTGCTCGTTCCGCGTGCGAAGGGGCAGGCGGGGCCAATGCGTACTCGCCTAGTGGCGCATGGTGCCATCCCTATCGATGTGCCAACGATTTCTATCGAACCCCCACGCAGCCCCGCTCAGATGGAGCGTGCGGTCAAGGGTCTGGTTGATGGTCGCTACCAGTGGGTCGTATTCACCTCTGTAAATGCGGTTCATGCGGTCTGGGAAAAGTTCCTGGAGTTTGGGCTGGATGCTCGCTCGTTTGCGGGCGTTCGCATTGCCGCCGTGGGGCACCGCACTGCTGAAGCTATTCGTGAACTCGGTATTACACCGGAGCTGCTTCCCGACGAAACTCGTCAGAACGCAGCAGGGATTGTTGAAGTGTTCCCTGAGTTCATTGAGGATCTTGACCCAGTCAACCGGGTCTTGCTGCCACGCGCAGATATCGGTTCGGATGTCTTGGTTGAAGGCCTCATCGACTTGGGTTGGGAAGTCGACGATGTCACCGCATACCGCACTGTTCGCGCTGCGCCGCCAAGTGCAGAGATCCGCGACATGATTAAATCCGGTGGCTTTGATGCCGTGTGCTTCACGTCTTCGTCGACGGTGAAGAATCTGGTTGGCATTGCCGGCAAGCCACATGCACGCACCATCATCGCGTGTATCGGGCCAATGGCTGCAGCGACCGCGCGTGAGTTCGGTTTGCGTGTCGACGTCATGCCAGAACGCGCAGGCGTCATTGATTTGGTGGATGCGTTGGCCGAGCATGTTGCCGATCTGCGTGCCCAGGGGCAGTTGCCTCCGCCTCGTAAGAGGCGACGTCGTTCGAAGAAGCAGTAGGCAACGCCGTATGTTGGAAGTATGACTGATCAAGCTTCCAACAATGCGTTTGATGTACCTACTCCTGTCCGCCGTCCACGTCGGCTGCGTACCTCGCCGGTTATGCGTCGAATGACGGCGGAAACGTCGCTTGAAGCGCGCAATCTCATCTTGCCGATGTTCGTAGCAGAGGGGATCGACGAACCACGTCCGATTTCCTCGTTACCTGGCGTTGTTCAGCACACTGAGGAATCGTTGCTGAAGGCTGTAGAAGAAGCGCTTGCCGTTGGTATCCCGTGCGTGGACCTGTTCGGTGTTCCACTGGACGCTAACAAGGATGGCGAAGGCTGTGGCTCTTGGGCTGAAGACGGAGTGTTGAACAAGGCTCTGGCTCGGCTACGCGCGGAGTTCGGCGATGATGTCCTGCTCATGTCCGATACTTGCTTAGATGAATTTACCGACCACGGTCACTGTGGCGTACTCCGCGAAGATTCCCGCGGCCGCGTCATTGTCGACAACGACGCGACGCTGGTGAATTACGTCCGCATGGCCGTTGCGCAAGCGGACGCTGGCGCTCATATTGTGTCTCCATCGGGAATGATGGACGGCCAGATTGCTGCGATCCGCGCTGGTCTGGACGCAGCAGGACACCAGGATGTTTCGATCATGGCGTACTCCGCGAAGTATGCTTCAGCCTTTTATGGCCCATTCCGCGAGGCAGTGGGGTCGTCACTGCAGGGCGATCGTCGTACGTACCAGCAGGATCCGGCTAACCGTCGCGAGAGCTTGTTGGAAATCGAGCTGGATATTGCAGAGGGCGCTGACATGGTCATGGTGAAGCCAGCAATGGCTTACCTCGATATCCTTCGCGAGGCAGCCGATATGTCACCAGTTCCTGTTGCTGCCTACCAAGTTTCTGGCGAGTACGCGATGATTCACGCGGCTGCGCAACGCGGGTGGATTGACCTCGACGCTGCGATGAATGAAGCAGTGCTGTCCATTCGACGTGCTGGTGCCGACCAGGTACTGACTTATGCTGCTGTCGAGATCGCAAAGAGCCTGTAGTGGTACCGGAGCAGGAGATAGAACAGCAGCGTCGGCGTATGCCGACGCGCTCAGCGCCGGGCGACATCGTTGGTGCATGGCAAGCGTGGCTTGTCACCGCAGGATTGCAGTCAGTGGTCGCGATCGTGAACTCGATCATTTACTGGTTGGATCCAATGGGGGTCGCCCAGTACACGAACGCGACAAAATCAATGCCCGATGCACAGCCAGAAGGTATCGAATTGATCATTCGTATGGCGACGCTCGGTGGATTGGTGTTTGCCCTGGTGCTGTGTGGAGTTTTTGTCGCCATCGCATATCAAATGCGTGCAGGTAAGAGCTGGGCTAGGTTTGTTCTGTTGGTTGGCACTGTGTACGTCGCGGTGCAGGCGTTCATGATGTTCTTTGCGACGGGGGACAGCCCGCAAGCAAATGCGTCGCTAGCGCTGCAATTCATTCACGGTGGAGCTTTGATTTTCTCCGCAACCGCTGCCGTAGCAGGGCTGATACTTGCATCGACGCAAGAGTCGCTAAAGTATTTTGGTCTTATACGTGAAGGAAATTCGTAGTACCGAGTTGCAGGGAAGAACAGGAGAAGGTTCCAGTGTCTAATGCTTCGCAAGGGCTGCCAAAGGTTGCCTGGGAGTGGGTGCTCTTTATTGGCGCTGTTCTAGCAATCGTCATTGGTCTTTTTATGTTCCTGCAAGACACCTCTGGATTCCCTGAAGATGTAGCCCGTGATGTCAAGATCGTTGCGGTGACGCTCATTCTCGGTGGCGGAATTGTTCGGTTGTTGTCGGTGAAAGCACTTGATATCGCAGGGCTGCGCTGGGCACTGCTTGCAGTAGCATCTATCGTCACGCTCATTGCGTTGGCGGGAATGCTGCTCCAGGTGGTCACCCCGGTGGCCATGGTTGCACCGGTTTTCTTCGTGTTTGGCACGCTGATGATGTTCCGCCAGGTGCGCATTCAGCAGATTGCGAAGGACAAGGCATCCAATGACTGACCAACCGGACGAACCCCGGGTTCCTAACGAAGCTGCCGATATTGCGCCGACAGTGATCAACCGAGGTAAGCCTCGTCGACAGAATGTGAAAGCCCACAACTGCATTGCCGCTCCATGCGAGCCGACACCAGAGGAAGTAGCTGAGCTGCACTCTGAAGAGTTGCTGGAAATCGACAATCGTGTCACTGAAGCCATTGGCGAAGCAAAACTTGCTGCTTCTCGAGTGGGTTTGATGCGATCCAGTACCCGCGATGAAGAGAGCATGCATCAGCGACTCGCTCGTCGTACAGGTGCGGGGCTGACCTCGTTCGGTCTGGTAATGGAAGACCTGAATACCGCAATGGATGCAGCCAAGGCGGAGAAGATCCTCAACGAGTTTCCTGGCGTCCACGCCACCGTGGTGTTGGATCCGGGTCGAGCCTGGATCACTGGACCTGACGATATGGTCCCTGAAGAGTTGCTCGATGCGCTCGAAGAACACGGTATTGAGGCGTACCTGACGCGCAGCTCGCTGCGTCGTCGAGCAACCCGATTAGACGTTGCCCCACGACGTCGCCCTGCCGTCCCTGCTGCAGCGCAGCAGGCGGATGAGGATCGAGTGCGGCGTCGTGAAGCTGCGATCCGGCAGACTGGCAATACCGAGGTGTTGTTTACCGCCAAGGCGTTGGTAACGAAGCTGCGGTTCTTCATTTCCTTGTTGCTCACCATTCCGGTGCTCGCCATGTCCTTGAATGTGGATTGGCAGTTCGATGGCTGGCAGTGGGTCGTGGCCGGTTTGTCAACGATCGTGGCGATGTGGGGTGGCTGGCCGTTTCACCGAGCAATGGTCGCGTCGTTGCGTCGCCAGATGTCCGCATTGGATGGGGCTAGCTCCATCGCCATCTTGTTGGCGTGGACGTGGTCGATGGGCGAACTTGCCATTGGCGGAGCAGGAGAGCTTGGCTTTACGACGGCTCCGACGTGGTTCGCCTTCAACTACGATCGGACATCCACGTCTGAGTTGTTCTTCGACGTGGCGTGTGGATTGACGGTATTGCTGCTAGCTGGCCGATTGATGACCCGGTATAACCGCATTCGTTCGGGTTCTCTCTTGCGCGATTTGAAGATTTCTCCAGACCGGTACGTCACCGTGGTGAGGAGAAAAGCGAAAGCTGCGAAACCCGAAAAACAACGGGTGCCTATTGCAGAGCTCAATATCAGCGACGACATTGTGGTGCCCGCTGGAGTGTCCATTCCTGTCGATGGCATGGTCATCGGTGGCGCGTCCCGGGTTGATGAGCGATTGCTGGGTGATGTGCAGGAAAGCCGTGCTGTCAAGGTCAATTCGAAGGTCTGGGCAGGCAGCATCAACTTGGAAAACTCGTTGAAGATTCGCGTGTTGCAGACTGGTTCGAAGACTCGAGCAGCTGCTATTACGCGCTGGATTCAGCAGGCTATTCGTGACGAAGATGTGGCGTATCAAACGGCGGTTCGCTCCGCCTCGGTGTTGGTGCCGTGGGCCATTGGTTTGGCGATTGTGTCATTCGGCATTTGGTGGCTGATTTCTGGTGCTGCTGGTGGTGCACTCGCAGTGGCATTGGCGACGTTGGCGGGCGTTGCACCGGTAGCGCTAGCAATGTCGACGTCGACAGCACAGCGCATTGGCATTTTGACGGGCGCTCACCGAGGGATCCTCATTCGAGGTGCTGAATCTTTCCGGGTTCTCGGGCAGGCAGACGTGGTGGTGTTTAACCGTGTCGGCACGCTGACGGAAGGCGAAATGCACGTGCTGACGGTGCAGGCAGCCGAGGGGGAGAATTCGGAGCTGGTGCTGCGAGTCGCCGGTGCCTTGGTGATGGAAAGCGATCACCCAGTCTCGACGGCGATTGTTCGTGCGTGTCGTGTTTCTCGTGACGCGGGCAGTGGTGGCGACGATATTCCACATTGGGTGGAGACAAACCACCTGGAGATTACCGATGACGGCAGCTTCATCGGACAGGTGAAGATCCCAGTTGAAACCAAGCACGGTACGACCGAGCAACGTTTCGTGGAAGCCCACCTGTGGCGTCCTCGGGACATGTCAGTGCTCGACGAGCAGATGGCTGTCGCGGCTTTGGCTGGCGGCGCACCGCTCATCGTGAGCTGGCGTGGCAAGGTGCGTGGAGTCATTACCGTGGGCGAGGACATCAAGCCCGATGCTGTCGAAGCGATCGACCAGATCGAGGAGATGGACATCGATACGATGATGATTTCGCGTGACCCATATCCGGTGGCGCGTCGGTTCGCGGACCGCCTCGGTATTTCACGTGTGTCTGCCGGAATCATCGGGCCTCGGAAACCAGCTGCTGTCCGAAATGTTCGGGGTGGCGGGGAAACAGTCGTCATGGTCGGCGATGACGAGATCTTGCCATGTCTACGCGCCGCCGATGTCGGTGTCCTCATGGATCCGAAGGGCAGCACGGACAATATTGATTTGGAGGAGTCCGGCGTCGTCACGCTTCGTGGTCGCGTAACTGCCGTACCAGAAGCGATCCGCTTGGCTCGCGCGGTCAGTCGCACAATGGACACCAATATTGCCATCGCATGGACGTACAACATTGCTGTGCTGGTGCTGTCAGTGGCTGGCATCCTGCATCCACTGGTGGCGACAACGCTGATGATTGTCTCGAGTTTGTTCATCGAATGGCGCTCGCGTCGACTGATGCGTTTGAATGACCGCATGCCGTGGAAGGAACTCTTCGGCAACTGATTTGCCTCTCGGGTTACCATGGCGAGGTGACTAACGATGACATTTCGCCCCAGACCACGAACCCAACCCAATCGACTGCTAAGTCTGAGCAGTTCTTTGCTGAGGCCCAGGCGGTAACGCCAGGTGGCGTGAACTCGCCAGTTCGCGCTTTCGGATCCGTTGGTGGCACGCCACGTTTCATCGAGCATGCGAAGGGCTCGCGTCTTTTTGACGTTGATGGCAACGAGTACGTTGACCTCGTGTGTTCCTGGGGGCCAATGCTGTTGGGACATGCGCACCCAGCTGTAGTGGAGGCAGTCCAGAAGGCAGCGGTCAATGGCCTGTCTTTCGGCGCCCCGACCACGTCTGAGACGGAGCTTGCAGAGCTCATTATTAGCCGTACCTCGGTGGAGGAAGTCCGCCTGGTCAACTCCGGTACCGAAGCAACGATGTCGGCAGTTCGCTTGGCTCGTGGTTTTACTGGTCGCAGCAAGATCATTAAATTCGCTGGTTGCTACCACGGACACGTTGACGCATTGCTGGCTTCCGCAGGCTCTGGTGTTGCAACGTTCGGCTTGCCAGACTCCCCAGGCGTAACCGGCGCGTCTGCGGCGGACACCATCGTTGTTCCGTACAACGATATTGAGGCTGTTGAAGCGGCATTTACGGCGAACCCAGGTGAGATCGCATGTGTAATCGCTGAAGCTGCAGCAGGCAACATGGGCACCGTTGCGCCACAGGACAACTTCAACGCGAAGCTGAAGAAGCTCGCGAACGACAATGGCGCGCTGTTGATTCTGGACGAGGTCATGACCGGTTTCCGTACCTCGAAGAACGGTTGGTGGGGCGTCGATGGCGTCGCAGGAGACCTGACGACGTTCGGCAAGGTCGTTTCTGGTGGTCTGCCAGCGGCCGCGTTCGGTGGCCGTCGCGATGTCATGGAATACCTTGCTCCGAACGGTCCTGTGTACCAGGCAGGCACGTTGTCGGGTAACCCAGTTGCCATGGCTGCGGGTATGGCGAATCTGCGCCACGCAGATGACGCTGCTTACGCTGCGGTATCCGCTAATGCCGACCGCTTGTCGACGATCCTGTCCGACGCTCTCACTCGTGAAGGCGTTGCTCACCACATGCAGCGTGCAGCGACGATGCTGAGCCCTCGCTTTGCAGAAGGTGAAGGACACAATTTTGCTGACATGCAGGCTGCGGACACATTCCGCTACCCAGCGTTCTTCCACACTCTGTTGGAGAACGGGGTGTACGCGCCGGCGAGCTGCTTCGAGACGTGGTTCGTCTCGTCCGCGTTGACTGACGCTGACTTCGAGATCATCGAATCCGCTGCAGCTAAGGCCGCCAAGGCAGCTGCAAGCGCGAAGCCAGAGAACTAGTAGAGAGGCCGCCCCGTTACTGTGAGCACACACGCGAAGCACACGATCGTTCATTTGGTCCGCCACGGTGAAGTTTTCAACCCGGAGAAGATTCTCTACGGACGGCTGCCAGATTGGCATTTGTCCGATCGTGGTCGTGCCCAAGCTGCTGCAACGGCTGAGTCTTTCGCTGGCCACGATGTCCGCTACTTCGCGTGTTCGCCACTGGAGCGCACCCAGGAAACGAGTGCCGCTTTCACCAAGGTGCTGGGTATGAGCCCAACCCTTGACGACGACGTCATTGAGGCCGGCAATTCCTTTGAGGGATTGCATGTTCGTGGTTGGGACTCTGATCTGTGGAACCCGAAGTACTGGTCACGGCTGCGCAGGCCTGGCCAGCCAAGCTGGGGTGAGCACTACGTCGACATCGCTGATCGCATGTTTTCGGCTATTGATCGTGCTCGTCTCGCTGCTGAGGGGCACGAAGCGATTATCGTCACTCATCAGTTGTGTGTTGTCGCTGCTGCGCGCCGGGCACGCGGCTTGAAGCTTGCGCATAACCCTGCGACCAGGCAATGCGATCTGGCTAGTGTGACGTCGCTGGTGTTCGTGGGGGATGCCCTTGTCGACGTGCGTTATTCAGAACCAGCAGCTCATTTGTAGACTGATAGCTCACGTAGCTCACGTAGCCCACGTTCGAGCTTGAATGGAAGAGGGATTTATGCGTTCCCGCAGTCGAATTCTCACTGCCGTGGCAGCTACTGCGATGGCCGGTGTGATGGCAGCAACGCTGGTTGCTTGTGGCGATGACGACACCGTTGGCCACGATGCTGTGGCTATCGGTGGTCAATTTGAATTTGTGTCGCCAGGCGGTAAGCAGGTCATCGAGTACGCTCCAGAAGATCGTGCACAGATCGGTGAGGTGTACGGCGAGTCTTTGACGGATAAGGGCAAGGAGATTTCCCTTGCTGATTTCAAGGATCAGATCGTTGTCTTGAATGCGTGGGGGCAGTGGTGTGCTCCGTGTCGCTCGGAATCCGATGACCTGCAGGTCGTGCACGAGAAGATGCAGGACGAGGGGATTGGCACCGTTCTCGGCATCAATGTTCGGGACAATGTACGCCAGGCACCTATCGATTTCGCAAAGGACAATGGGCTTACATATCCGTCCATTTACGATCCACCATTCTTGAACGCAGGCGCAATGGGCGGCATCCCAGCGTCGGTTGTGCCAACGACCATCATTTTGGATCGTCAGCATCGCCCGGCCGCGGTGTACTTGAAGGAAATCACCGAAGCTGAATTGTGGAAGGCCGTCGAGAAGGTCCGAAACGAGGAGGCGTAGGTGCTTTACGACGTCTATGCCCAAGGCATCGGCCAATCTTTCGCTGATACCGCCACTAGCGGTCCGCTGCTGTTGGCATTATTGGCAGCAATGGCTGCAGGTCTCGTGTCGTTCGCGTCGCCATGTGTGATTCCGCTCGTGCCGGGATACATCTCATATTTGACGGGCATTTCGGGAGCCTCGGTTGCCGATCCACTGGCAGCGTTCGACCAGCCGGAGAAATCCAAGGCTGAGGCTCGCAGTGCTCGGCTACGGGTGACGTTGGCTGCCATTCTCTTTGTCGCCGGTTTCACGGTGATCCTGACGTTGGGATCGGCATCGATCTTTGGTTTGGTGTCGACGCTGCGCGTGCAGGCTCGGGTGCTGACCATTGTTGGTGGCATCGTCACCATTGCGATGGGCCTGGTGTTCATGGGGATGGTGCCTGCTCTGCAGAAAGACACGCGCATGTCTCCGAAGAAGTGGACGACGTGGGTGGGTGCTCCGCTGCTTGGCGCAGTGTTTGCGTTGGGCTGGACCCCGTGCCTGGGACCGACGCTGACGGCGATTATCTCCATTTCGGCTGGTACCGAAGGGATGACTGCGGCGCGAGGTGTCTTGCTGATCATCGCGTACTGTTTGGGACTTGGTCTGCCGTTCATTCTCGTGGCATTAGGATCTGCCTCAGCAATGCGCGGTGTGGATTGGTTGCGTCGCCATTCCCGCACCATTCAGTTGATCGGTGGCGTGCTACTGGTTCTCGTGGGCGTGTGCTTGGTCACTGGCCTGTGGGACATGTTTATCAATTGGATTCAGGTCGCGTTTATCTCCGATACCGTAACCCCGATCTGATTATCTAACTCAGAAAGAAGCTTTCATGTCTGCGTCGCAGAATTCGATGGTCTGGAACAAAGTGAAGCGCCCGTTCCGTATGGCGTGGAACTGGCTGACCAGCATGCGCACCGCCTTAATCTTGATGTTCTTGCTGGCGTTCGCGGCCGTGCCTGGCGCATTGCTACCTCAGCGTTCGCTGAGTCAAGACAAGGTCGACCAGTACTTGGAAGCTAACGGCAAAACTGCCGAGATCTTCGACAAACTACAAATGTTCGACGTTTTTTCGTCGTACTGGTTCACAGCGATCTATGTACTGTTGTTTGTTTCTTTGATCGGCTGCATCCTGCCGCGCAGCTGGGATCATTACCAAGCAATGAAGACGCCACCGGCGAAAGCTCCGAAGAACCTGGACAGGTTGCCGATGAGCGATGCAGGTATCGTCGACAAGCCATTCGACGAGGTCGCATCCGATGTTCGTTCCCGGTTGCGGAAGTGGCACAGCACAGAGACTCCAGCGGAGGAGGACCGAGCGGGTGCGGTGTCGTTTTCGGCGGAGCGTGGGTACTGGCGTGAGTTCGGAAACTTGGTGTTCCACCTTGGTCTGGTGGCTCTCCTTGCGACGGTCGCTGCTGGACGCCTGACGTACTACGAAGGTCAGATCATTCTGGTGACCGAAACTGGCACGCAGATCGACAGCCCAGAAGTCAATGATGCTGTGAACGTTCCGTTCTGTAATACGGCCGTCGCGAACTTCGACTCCATGCGCAATGGCAACACGTTCGATGGCACGACCTTGAATCCGTTCTGTGTTCAGGTGGAGGACTTTAAGGCGGACTATTTGCCGAATGGTCAGGCGGAAATGTTCACCTCGAATATTCGCTATGCCGACGAAGCAGACATGCGTAAGCCAGTCGAGCAGTGGGAAGAGACCGAACTCAAGGTCAACCACCCACTGCGTATCAACGGTGACCGTGTGTACCTGCAGGGGCACGGCTTTGCGCCTGCGGTGAAGGTGACGTGGCCAAACGGGGAATCCCGCACCTCAATTGTGCAGTTCCGTCCAGATGATCCGACGTTCTTCCTGTCATCGGGTGCGATGCGATTCGACCCACCGGCTGGTATGTACCCGGATCTTTTTGAGCGCCGTCAGAACCAGCTTGCTTTGGAAGGTTTGTTTGCGCCGACAGCTCAGTTCACTGGTGAAACTGGTCAGCTGCTGACATCGTCGTACCCTGCGCTGCGTGACCCAGCGATTGCTATCGATATCTATCGTGGTGACGCTGGCCTTGATACCGGTCGAGCACAAGGGTTGTTCTCGCTGGATCGTGACCTCATGCACTCGGGTGCCTTGGCTAAGGAAGCTCGTGTGAACCTGAAGCAAGGGGAGAGCACCACCCTGGAAGATGGCACGAAGCTCGAATTCCTTGGCGCGAAGGAATTTGTGAACTTGCAGGTTGCTCACGATCCGACGCAGGGCTGGGTTCTCGCGTCGGCGATTATGATGCTGGGTGGTCTGCTGATGTCGTTGGCCATCAAGCGTCGTCGCATCTGGGTTCGACTACACCCAGTAGACGAAAATTCGACTCGTGTGGAGTTTGGTGGTTTGGCTCGAACTGACCGTGCCGGCTGGGGCGAAGAGTTCGATGAGATCGTCCGCTGCGTTCTTGGTCGCCCAGACGTGGACGACGAAGAAGATTAGACCGTTTCAATAACCCCCCGATAGCGGGGGTTCTCAGTTTTAGGGACTAGGTTAGTAACAACTCTTGTCCCTTTTGGCTCATTCTTTATTGGAGTTGCCTCTATGCCTGTTAATCAGACGCTGGCGCAGTTTTCGGACTGGTCGTATTTCACGGCCTTCGGTCTGTACCTCGTAGCACTGTTGTTCTTCATTGGGCACTATGTGCGTCGTCAGTTCGCCATTGAAGCGGAGCGCGAAGCGGCACTGACGGAGTCTGCAGACGAGAAAGTTCTCGTTGGTGCTGGCGCAAGCAACGCCAATGCAGCCGACAACGTTGATGCCACTGATTCGGTGGCGACTGGCACATCAAGTTCGTCGGTAAGCACACGCGAAGCACAGAGCGAAAAGGCCGAAAAGTACTCAAAGGTCGCTCGCCGTTGGGGCAACATGGGCGAGCTGGTGCTGTTCCTGGGTATCGCGGTGCACTTTGCATCGGTCGTGCTGCGAGGTCTGGCAACAAGCCGTTTCCCATGGGGCAACCTGTACGAATACATTGCCCTGACATTGCTGTTCGCCATGATTATGGCCGCCGCACTTTTGCACCAGGAAAAGATGAAGGTGTTTTGGCCGTGGCTGCTCACCCCAGTCGCAGCGCTCATGTTCTATGGCGGAACCAGCTTGTACGCAGAGTCCGCGCCAGTTGTGCCAGCGCTGAAGTCGAACTGGTTCATTATTCACGTTTCCACCGTCTCCGGTGGTGGCAGTATCCTGCTGGTTTCGGGCATCGCTTCGCTGTTGTACCTGCTGCGTATCGCACAGCCAAAGGGTAAAGAAAAGGGATTCTTCGGCAAGGTCGTGATGCCGTTGCCAGAGGCAAAAACCCTCGACGCAATCGCGTACCGCACCGCAATTCTTGGTTTCCCACTGTTCGGCCTGGGCATCGTGCTGGGCGCAATCTGGGCAGAAGTTGCGTGGGGTCGTTTCTGGGGCTGGGATCCGAAGGAGACTGTTTCCCTCATCACCTGGATGATCTACGCCGCGTACCTGCATGCTCGCGCAACCTCTGGTTGGCGTAATCACAAGGCTGCGTGGATTAACATCCTCGGCTTTGCGACGATGGTCTTCAACCTGTTCTTCATCAACATGGTTGTGTCCGGACTGCACTCTTACGCAGGCCTGAACTAACCAGCACTGAGACTTTTAACCGGCATCGCCACCTCGGCTAGGCTGTGACACTATGCGCATCCTAGTCACCGGCGGTGCCGGTTTTATTGGTTCTAACTTCGTTCTACGAACCTTGTCGACGCGCCCTGACGTCGACATCACCGTCCTGGATGCTTTTACCTACGCAGCGAATCCTGCGAGTCTGCGTGACCCCGACACAGGGGAGTATGTCTGCGAGGTCGTTCGTGGCGACATTCGCGATGCTGCCTTGGTGGACGAGCTCGTCGCAAAGCATGATGCGGTGGTGCATTTTGCAGCGGAGAGCCATAATGACAATTCTTTGCGCGATGCCGACCCGTTTGTCACCACGAATGTGATGGGGACGGTGAACATCGCGAAGGCGTGTGTGGCGCATAAGGTGCGCTTGCACCATGTGTCCACGGACGAAGTGTTTGGGGATTTGGCTCTCGACGATCCTGCTCGGTTTACCCCAGAGACTCCTTACGCACCGTCAAGCCCGTACTCGGCATCGAAGGCGTCGGCTGATCATTTTGTGCGCGCGTGGGTGCGCAGCTTCGGTCTGCAGGCGACGATCAGCAATTGCTCGAACAACTACGGTCCTCGCCAGCATCCCGAGAAGTTCATCCCGCGCCAGATTTGTGGTCTGCTGAATGGCCGACAGCCACGGCTCTACGGCACCGGCGAGAATGTTCGCGACTGGATTCATGTGGACGATCACAACGATGCAGTGTGGCGCATTCTTGACGACGGCCGTATCGGGGCCACCTACCTCATCGGCGCGAATGGTGAGCGATCAAATATCGACGTCGTGAAGGACCTGCTGCGGGCGTTCGGGCACGACGAGGATGCCTTTGTTCATGTGACGGATCGCCCGGGGCATGATCGTCGTTATGCGATTGATCCTGCGTCGATGACCGAGCTTGGCTGGAGCCCACTGCACACGGACTTCGCGGATGGGCTTGCGCAGACCATCGCGTGGTACCGCGACAACGAATCGTGGTGGGCGGAAGCCTATGCGAAGGCAGAAGCCGGCTATAGCACCCGCGAAACTGTGTTGGGTTAACACGAACAACCCGCGGTCAGTGCCTACACTGGTAAGCCATGAGCGCTTTTGAACCGACTGAGATCCCAGGTGTCTACGTTTACGAACCTGTCGTGCATGGCGATGACCGTGGTTTTCTCACCGAGTGGTACCGATCCGACGCGCTGACGGACGCCCTGGGCTACCCGTTTGTGCCGGAGCAGGCGAACCTCAGTAAGTCGGCGAAGGGCGTGGTGCGGGGTCTGCACTTCGCGGACGTGCCACCGGGGCAGGCGAAGGTCGTGAGCTGCCCGGCCGGCCACATCATCGACATTCTCGTTGACTTGCGACGCGGTTCCGAGACCTTTGGCAAGCACATGACCATTGAGCTTGATTCGGCAAAGCCACGAGTTGTGTACATTCCGAATGGCATTGGTCATGGCTTTGTTTCACTTGCCGACGACTCGATGGTCAGCTACCTGATCTCAGCCGCATATGACCCTGAACATGAACATGCCGTGAGCATTACTGACCCGGCACTGGGCATCGATATTGAGGGGTTGGTGGCGTGGGCGGGCGTCGAGAAGCCGATTCTTTCTGAAAAGGATGCGGCTGCGCCGACATTTGCAGAGTTTGAGACAAGCGGTCGAGTGCTGCCGTCCCAGCTTGATTGCGAAGAGTGGGACACCATGATGCGCGATGGCTGGGCTCTTGCCAACGAAGCAGCAGGCGACGAGGTCTAGCCGAATGAAAGGCATCATTCTCGCAGGTGGCACGGGAACGCGACTGTTTCCGATCACGCAGGCAGTCAGCAAACAGTTGGTTCCTGTGTATGACAAGCCGATGATCTACTACCCGTTGTGCACGCTCATGCTGGCGGGAATTCGTGACATTCTGATCATTACAACTGTGCAGGATGCGCCACAATTCGAGCGCCTGCTTGGCGACGGCTCCGAGCTGGGCATTTCTATTTCCTACGCAACGCAAGAAGCCCCGAATGGTCTCGCCGAGGCGTTCATCATTGGCGCGGACCATATTGGTGATGATTCTGTGGCATTGGTGCTTGGCGACAATATCTTTTACGGTGCTGGACTCGGTACGCAGCTGCGACGCTTCCATGATGTGGATGGTGGAGCGATCTTTGCCTACTGGGTTGCAGATCCGAGCGCGTATGGTGTGGTCGACTTTGACGAGGCGGGCCGGGCGACTGCGATCCAGGAAAAGCCGACTGAGCCGCGCAGTAATTTCGCTGTTCCTGGCCTGTACTTCTATGACTCGGATGTCGTGGAGATTGCTCGTGGTCTGACGCCGTCAGCGCGCGGGGAACTTGAGATCACGGACATCAACCAGACGTACCTTGACCGTGGAAAACTGCAGGTGGAGATTCTGCCGAGAGGGACGGCGTGGCTGGATACCGGCACCGTTGACAATTTGATGGCTGCGGGGGATTTCGTGCGGACGATTGAGCATCGTCAAGGTTTGAAGATCGGTTGCCCAGAAGAAGTCGCGTGGCGCATGGGCTTTATCGACGACAACGCGATGCGCACTCGTGGCAATGAACTGGCGAAGTCTGGTTACGGCGAGTATCTGTTGCAGCTACTGCAGCGTGGGAAAGACGTGTAGCGCGACTGCGTGGGAATGCCTGAGCGGTTCTGCCAGCGCAGAAAGAAAATGGCCAGTTGTGCCTGGCTAATGACGGCTTACTGGTTTCCGCTTTCGCTACCTTCATCGCCTTCGCCACCGGCACCAGTCTCGCCACTGCCGCCCGCATGCGGATCATTGCTGCCAGGATCAGCCTTGGGCTTTCGTTGTGGCTCGCGCAGCAGTGCTTCCCGCTCACGACGGCGCTTTTCTTCCCACTGAGCCTTTTCGAGTTTCCACAGAAAATCGGCGTCGTCGTCAGGTGCAATCGCGTGTGGTTCCTGTTGGCCACGGGAGCCACGGGAGCCGAACGATCCTCGTGATCGCGCGCGTGCGCCGGGCCCAAAAGCCTTCCAGACCAGCACAATTGCCACAACAATGAGAACCAAAAGGATTAAACGACCCACCTGAAACCTCCTACTTGTCACCAGGATACGTAGAGTAAGGCATTGTGAGTGATGCAATGGAGTCAACGAACCCTAACGCAAGCCGGGGTAAGGCTTTCAAAAAGCTGTCCCTATATGGGTTGGCGCGCCTGGCGCTGTTCCTTGGCTTGTTCTTTGTTCTGCTGGTCGTGATGTATCTGATGCAGGTTCAAGTTCCAGCAGCTATTACGGCCGTGCTGGCGTTGATCATCGCGATGCCCCTGTCGGTGTTCGCCTTCCCAGGTCTACGTCAGGGGGCTAATGAAGCTGTCGCGGAGTGGACGCAGCAGCGCCGTGAGCACAAGGAATACATGCGCAAGGAACTCGCAGAGCGCGAGAACCTGTAGTTACTACGCTGCTGTAGCTACGGCGCTGCTGTAGTTCCTACACCCCAGCTGCCAGTGTTGCGGCGGTAATGACCGCCCACACGAGCATGGCTCGGCCGGTGAGCCCAAGAACCGGAATCAATTCTTTACCCATCGCTCCAGCGCGAACTGGCTTCGCAGCTGCGAGAAGCAGGGGAGCAACCACAAGGCCCAGTACCGTGAGTAGGCTTTGTGCCATCAGTACGATGGATGCGACCAGCGGCAGCGTCGCCAAGATGAGCCAGAGTACGCGGGTGTTGTCGTCGCCAAGTCGAACCGCAAGGGTGATCTTGCCGGCTTCGGAGTCGGTAGGAATGTCACGCAGATTATTTGCGAGGTTCACCGACGAGGACATCGAGCCAATCGCGATGGCTCCCACCACACCGACCCAACTGATGCGACCAGTTTGGGTGAATTCAGTACCCAGCACTGCGACGAGTCCGAAGAAGATGAAGACGGCTACCTCGCCAAGCCCGCGGTACCCATACGGGTTCTTGCCACCGGTGTAGAACCACGCACCCGCGATGCACACCAGACCCACGACAACGAGCCACCAGGCGCTCAATACTGCCAACGCAAGCCCAGCCAAACCCGCAACTGCGAAGCTCGCGAACGCCGCGTACTTCACGGATTTTGGCGCAGCCAGCCCGGAGCCGGTCAGCCGTAGCGGTCCCGAGCGGTCTTCATCGGTGCCACGAATACCGTCAGAATAGTCGTTGGCATAGTTCACGCCCACAATCAGCGCCCACGCCACAATCAGTGCCAATCCAGCACGGAGCCACGACACCTCGCCGTACGAGGCGGCCGCACCCACACCAACCACCACTGGGGAGAAAGCATTCGCCCACGTGTGGGGGCGGGCTCCTTCTAACCAATCGGCGAATGTTGCGGTGTTCGAGGCTGTAGACATGGAGTCCATCATAGGACCCGCCCCCATCAGTCTCGCTGCGAGCGGAGCTTAAAAGAGCTTCACGACGCCCCGACGGTCAATCTTTCCCGGACCGATAAGGGGGAGTGCGGTTACTTGCTTGATGTCCTTCGGGAACTGCCAGTGGGCAAGCTGGCCTGCTTCTTCGGCATCGTCGAGACCGTCCATGATGTCGCCGATGGTCGCAGAGCCTTCATAGGCTGCGACGATGGCGTGGCCAAGTCGTGGATGCGGAATACCCACCACGCATGCACCAGTGACACCGGGGATGGCGAGGAGTACGTGCTCGACGACTTCGGGGTGGAGTTTCAGGCCACCGGAGTCGATGATCGTGTCGAGGCGGCCGGTGATGTGGAGGCGACCGTCGATAAGCGTGCCGCCGTCGGAGGTAGCGAACCAGCCAGGTGTTGCAAATGCTTCGTGATCGGGGGCGTTGCGGTAGCCGTGCGCGATCATGGGGCCGCCGAGGTGGACGCGACCGTCGCGGATATCGACCTGTGCGCCCGGGATGGGCTCGCCGTTGTAGACGCAGCCGCCGGCGGTTTCGGAGGATCCGTAGGTGGTGACGATGTTGATGCCTGCCTTGCGTGCCCGGTCGGCGAGCTGCGGGTTGAGGGCCGCACCGCCGACGAGGATGGCATCGAAACGCTGCAGAGCCTCGATGCCACGCGGGTCATCCATGGCTTTGGCCAGCTGGAGCGGAACCAACGAAGTGTAGGCGCGGTTGCTGGATAGCTGCGCGGTGCTGGTGGCGAAGGCGGTGACGTCGAAACCGTCGGTGACATCAACGAATACCGGGGTCGTGCCCGCGATGAGCGAACGCAGCAGCACCTGCAAACCAGCAATGTGATGCGCAGGCATGGCGAGCAGCCACTGGCCCGCGCCACCCAAGTACTGGTGCGTGGCCTCGCCCGAGCTGATCAGATTGCCCGGCGTCAGCTGCGCGCCTTTGGGAGTGCCTGTCGAACCGGATGTGCCGACGACCAGGGCAATCGAAGGATCAATAGCCTCGCCAGCGCGTTGGGAGGCGCGGAGGATGGAAGAGCGGGCGGCGTCGTGAAGCGGAACGGGCAGCAGCGACGATTGGCCAGCGAGAGCCGCTTCCAGATCGGGCAGAATAGCTGCCGGATGGTGGGGGTCGACCGCGAGAACACGAAGCATGGACACGAGGTAGGAGTGTAGTTGGTGGGAGTGAGATCGGTGGTGGAGTGAGTCAGTAGACACGGCCTTCCTTCTGGAAATCTTTCGCCATCGTCTTACGTAACATCCACCTGCCGAAATGTGATGTTGATCCGCCCCTCGGCAAGACCGCAGCCCTCGGGCAGCGTGCCCGGCCGAGTTTTGGGAACGCCATGGAAAGCCAAACGCTTCGGCCCGCCAAAAACAATGACGTCGCCACTAGCGAGCGTCACATCATCCCACGGCCTGTTCCGATTCTCGGTGCCACCGATACGGAACAGGGCTTCGTCTCCAATAGACAAGGACACAATCGGCGCTGGTGAGGCCTCATTGCGATCTTGATGCAGACCCATCGTCGCGCCGGGCGGGTAGTAGTTCACTAGGGCCATGTCCGGTCGGAAAGAGGATGTGGCTTGGGCAAGTGAGTCGTCGTAAAGCGAAGCAGCAGCAAGCGCGGAACGGGACAGCTCTACAAGATTGTCGGGAATCGGCGGAACCCGGTGGCCGGACACATGAGTGACGTAGCGGTACGGGCGGGTCACCCACATGCGTCCGAGATGAAGCATAAAAACCTGCATATCACCGCTTTTGAGCTGCGGGCGGGCCATTGCCAGAGGCGTGCCGACGAGTTCCCGCGCAATCTCGCGCAACTGGGAAACAATGCTCGCCTGCTGTTCGAGTGGTAGCCAGTTCGGCAGGTGGACGACTCCCGGAGTAATGAGGGAGTCATCGCGGGGAAGTTCACCGAAAAGCATGTGGCTCAGTGTAGGGGAGGGACCAAACCTTCCAAGCCGGGCACAAGTCAGGCGCGAATATAGTTTTCGCCTACCCGCGGTGCACAATAGATGCATGAACGAAACCAGTACCGCAACCAAACTCCCCGCGATCCTGTCTATCCAGTCGCACGTGAGCTTCGGCCACGTCGGCAACTCTGCTGCAGTATTCCCACTGCAGCGCGCGGGCTTCGAAGTTTGGCCGGTCCACACCGTTGCATTTTCCAACCACACTGGTTACGGAAAGTGGCGCGGCCCGCTGATTCCTGCCTCCGACGTGAGCGCCGTCATCCAAGGCATCGATGAACTGGGCAAGCTTGGCGACGTCGACGCTGTCATTTCTGGTTACCAGGGGGGAAGTGACATCGCTGGCGCTATTGTCGACGCGGTTGCTTTGGTGAAGCAGCACAATCCGCAGGCGATCTACTCCTGCGACCCAGTAATGGGTAACGCTAAGAGTGGCTGCCATGTCGCCGACGACATTCCGCCACTGCTGCGCGACAAGGTTGTTCCGGTCGCAGATGTCATCACCCCGAACCAGTTCGAGCTGGGGTACCTGACTGGCCGCGAGGTAGGTGACCTTGAATCCACTATCGCTGCAGCCCACGCAGCCCGTGAGATGGGGCCCGAGACCGTGCTCGTGACTAGCGTGCTGCGCCCAGATCGCCCGGAGAACACCATCGAGATGTTGGCCGTCAACAGCTCGGGCGCATGGCTCGTCGCCACCCCGTACCTGCCGTTCAAGCGCAACGGCTCTGGCGACGTGACCGCCGCCTTGTTCGCCGGCAACCTGGTTCATGGAGACGGCATTGACGGCGATCTCTCTGAGGCGCTCGGCAACACCGCAGCCAGCGTCTACGAGCTGCTGAAGGTCACCTACGAGTCCGAATCCACCGAGCTGGAGCTCATCAAGGCGCAGGACGCCTACGTCAACCCAGGTCAGCGCTTCGAAGTTACGAAGATCGCTTAGTTCGCTTTACGACGATCGCCCCGGAAGCAGGAACACCTGCCCGGGGCGAAACTGATCCCTAGTAGTAGAACGGGAATTCGTCCCAGTTCGGGTCGCGCTTCTCCAAGAAGGCTTCCTTACCTTCCACGGCCTCGTCGGTCATGTACGCCAAGCGGGTGGCTTCGCCTGCGAATACCTGCTGGCCCATGAGTCCGTCGTCAGTCAGATTGAACGCGAACTTCAACATGCGCTGAGCAGTTGGAGACTTGCCGTTGATTTCGCGTGCCCACTGCACCGCAACATCTTCCAGCTCGCCATGGTCAGCGACCTCGTTGACGGCACCCATGCGCTGCATGGTTTCTGCGTCGTACGCACGACCCAAGAAGAAGATCTCGCGAGCAAACTTCTGGCCGACCTGCTTTGCCAAGTAGGCAGAGCCATAACCAGCGTCGAACGATCCCACATCGGCATCGGTCTGCTTGAAACGGGCTTCCTGACGAGATGCAATCGTCAAGTCACACACCACATGCAGCGAGTGTCCGCCACCAGCTGCCCAACCGTTCACCACGGCGATAACGATCTTCGGCATCGTGCGGATAAGGCGCTGCACTTCCAAAATGTGGAGGCGACCACCCTCGACCTTCACTCGTGCTTCGTCGACAGTCGATGCATCAGCGACGGCGTCGTCATGCTTGTGCTCGGTCGCATACTGGTAGCCGGAACGACCACGAATACGCTGATCGCCACCAGAGCAGAATGCCCAGCCACCGTCCTTTTCGGATGGCCCGTTGCCGGTCAGCAGGATAACGCCAACGTCTGGGGTGCGACGCGCGTGGTCAAGGACGCGGTACAGCTCATCGACGGTATGCGGGCGGAACGCATTGCGAACCTCAGGACGATCGAATGCGACACGAACAATGCCGTGCGTGCGGCCCTCGCCGGTGTGGCGGTGGTACGTGAGGTCAGTGAGATCCTCGAAACCAGGGACGGTCGCCCACTGGTCGGCCTTGAATGGATTATCGGTGCTGTACGTCATAGTTCCTAACGGTAGTTCAAACTTCTGGCTACAAATGGAGGCATGACCGACCTTCGCCTTCAGCCCGATGACATCCTGGATCGCGCTCACGTCGTAGCGCTGCCCATGCGGGTGACGTTCCGTGGCATCAATACTCGAGAGCTCATGCTTTTCGACGGCCCCGCCGGGTGGGCTGAATGGTCGCCATTCCCAGAATACGAACCGGCGGAAGCTAAGCGCTGGCTGGACTGTGCCCTCGAAATGGGTTTTCATGGCGCCCCAGCGCCGCTGCGTGATCGCGTTGCCGTCAACGCCACTGTTCCGGCTGTTGATGTCGAAGCCAATCCTGACACAGTTCCTCTCCTGCTCGAACGCTATCCGGGGTGTCGCACAGTCAAGGTCAAGGTCGCTGAACGCGGTCAGAGTTTGCTTCACGACGTCGCCCGCGTCCGTCATGTCCGTCACTGGTTCGAGAGCCAGGGGATCGACGTCGCCCTCCGCGTCGACGCGAACGGTGGTTGGTCCGTTGATGAAGCACTGATCGCAATTACTGCTCTCGCAGACACCGGGCCGATTGATTACGTGGAGCAGCCGTGTCAGACCATTGATGAGTTGGCTGCAGTGCGCGCCGGGCTGCAGGAACGCGGCTTGGGCATCGATAGCAGCACCCCGGTTCGGATCGCAGCTGATGAACTCATCCGAAAGGCCTCCGACCCAATGGCTGTGGTTCGGGCAGGGGCGTGTGACGTGGCCGTCGTCAAGGCTGCGCCGCTGGGTGGGCCAAGCAGTGTGGTCAACGTAGCCAACCACATCGCGGAGTACAGCGTTCCAGTGACCGTGTCATCGGCCCTGGAATCAGCAGTGGGCATGGGAGCAGGCATCGCAGCGGCGGCTGCAATCCCCGCGACTGACGGTGAACCACATGCCGCAGGGCTAGCCACGGGCTCTCTGTTCGTCCACGATGTCACGGAGCCCCGACGCATCGTGGACGGTCATCTCGATGTCGCCCCTGTCGTGCCCGATCCAGCACGGTTGGCAGAATTTGCTGTCGAATCGTCACGTCGTGATTGGTGGTTCAACCGCCTCCAACTAGCCTGGAACGCGTGAACGAATCTCCCATGGATAGCGTGAAGTCTCCGGCAGCCGTCACTGCCGGTGTCATCGTCGACGAACTCATTCGCTGTGGCATGCGTGAAGCTGTCGTGTGCCCGGGCTCCCGTTCGGCCCCACTCTCACGCGCGCTCCTGGCTGCGAGCAATGCCGGTCGCATCCGTCTGCACGTGCGTATCGACGAACGCTCAGCAGCCTTCCTCGCCCTCGGGCTGGCAGCGCAGACGCGACGCATTACGCCAATCGTCACTACCTCCGGAACGGCCGTGGCGAACCTGACTCCCGCGATGGTTGAAGCAACGTACTCCAACATTCCATTGCTGGCTCTCACAGCAGACCGGCCGTCGTCGTACCAGGGCACTGGGGCTAACCAAACGATTGATCAAGCCCAACTATTCGCCAAAGCTTCTGTCGCCGAGTTTGACTTAGATGGCACCGCAGAAGTGACCCAGTCTTCTGCTGCGGTTATCCGTGCACGTATCGACCGGCTGGTTGCCACAGCAACGGCGAGCGCTGGCTACAACGGGGCACACAACTCTGGGCGCGTGCGTGATACCCGCGGTGGTGCGGTGCATCTCAACGTCCGTTTTGTCGAACCACTGGTGCCGCAAGTCGACGAAGAACCAACCATTCCGGAAGGCCGTCCCCATGGGGCACCTTGGACGGATATTTCCCATTTGCGCCAGGTTGTAGCCGGGCATGAGTCCGTCGCAAAGCTGGATCTGTCCCGCCGAACCTTGGTGATTGCCGGAAGCGGGGCAGTGGCACACCCTGCGCTTTACGACGTCCCGACCATCGCTGAGCCGTCCACATTCGCGCCGGAGTTTCCTGTGCATCCGTTAGCCGCTGGGGCGTTTGCGCAGATTCTGCCGGAACACATCGTGGTGTTGGGGCGTCCGACTCTGCATCGTGGAGTAGCAAAGTTGCTGGCGAACCCCGACATCGACGTCACTGTTGTTGCGTCGGATACGGACTACCCAGATGTGACGGCGAATGCTCGTCGTGTCGTTCGTGGCGTCGAAACGACCGGAGAATGTGCCGAGCAGTGGCTTAAGGTCTGCGAAGCCGCATCCGAGCTAGGAGTGAAGGCGGTACGGGAGACTCTTCAGGAAACCACTGACGAGCTCACCGGATTACACGTCGCTGCAGCCATGACCGATAGTTTGCGTACCGGCGACCTGCTGGTTCTCGGAGCATCGAATTCTGTCCGCGACGCTTCCTGGGCAGGGTTGCCATTCCCGGGTGTGGATGTGTACGCAGGTCGTGGTGCCGCAGGCATCGACGGAACCGTTGCGACGGCCATCGGCATCGCCCTGGCGCGTGATCGCGCGAACTCAGAGGAAATTCGTCCGCCACGCACCTTGGCGTTGATGGGCGATCTTACGTTCCTGCACGATGCTGGGGCATTGTCGATTGGCCCTGACGAGCCACGCCCTGCCAACCTCACCATCGTCGTCGCTAATGACACTGGAGGCGGCATCTTTGAGACTCTCGAAGCTGGTGCGCCAGATCTGCGTAGCGGTTTCGAGCGCATTTTCGGCACTGCTCAGGATGTAGATTTGGGTGCACTGTGTGAGGCCTATGGCGCGCAGTACGTTCTCGTCCGCGAGCTACCGGATCTACTTCAGCAGTTGCATCCAGACACGGATGTCGACGGCATCCGCGTTATCGAGGCAGTGACGGCCCGAGGTAGTCGTCGTGACGTTCATGAAAAGCTGTACGCGAAAGCGGAGCTACGTTAAGTAGAAGCGAGGTGGAACACGCAGTGAACGGAAAGTTCCAAGGTTGGCCGAGGAGAGCCCGGCAGCTCCTCATGTTTGTGATGATCTGTCTTTTCGTCACATGCGTGGGACTAGTGTTCGGATGCTGGTCCGCAGATCGTGCCATCGAGTCGAATCGGGGAGAGGCCGTGGCCACCGTTCGGCATACGAGCACGCTGCGTACTGCGGTGGATTTTGTCGATGAAGAGGGGGAATACCGCTCGCCAGTGAATGGTTTGTTGTACCCCGTGGGGCTTGAACAAGGGCAGCGGGTGCGGGTTGAGTACGACCGGGAAAATCCAGAAACTGTGCGCGTCGAAGGGCGGCGATGGACGCTGTCAATCATTCCGGCATTGAGTATCTTGGTGGTTGGATTGGTCATTGCAATTCCGTTGTGGTGGCTGACGGTTCGCGCAACCAATCGTTTACTTGAAAATTCCCAAGATTCAACCCAGGCGCCACCAGAAGGTTTAGTCGGAGTGTGACCCTAGTGGGTATGCGAGTAGCGATTGTGGCAGAGAGCTTCCTTCCGAACATCAATGGAGTCACTAACTCGGTTCTGAGGGTGTTGGAGCACTTACGTGCTGAAGGGCACGAAGCTATCGTTATTGCTCCAGGTGCACGCGACTTCGAGGAAGAAGTCGAGTTCTACTGTGGTTACCGCATCGAGCGAGTACCAACGGTGATGATGCCGTTGATCGACTCCCTGCCCATCGGTGTTCCTCATGGCCGCGTTGCGGCGGTACTGGCCAAGTTCAAGCCAGATGTTGTTCACCTTGCCTCCCCGTTCGTGTTGGGTGCAGCTGGTGCGTTTACTGCGAAGGCTCTGGGGATCCCAGCTATTGCTGTGTACCAAACCGATGTCGCTGGTTTTGCCAATAACTACAAGCTCGCTGGTTTGTCCGCTGCAGCGTGGTCGTGGACTCGAGTGATTCACAATTCCTGCGCTCGAACCTTGGCTCCAACGACGCCGACGATCCAGGACCTCACCATGCACCGCATTCGTGATATCCACCGTTGGGGTCGTGGCGTCGATGCGCAGCGTTTCACTCCTGCGAAGCGTTCGCACACTGTGCGCAAGTTCTGGAGCCCGCAGGGCAAGCGCATTGTTGGTTACGTGGGGCGCCTCGCTGCAGAGAAGTCGGTAGAGCGTCTTGCAGTTCTTTCCGGTCGCGATGATATTCAGTTGGTCGTTGTTGGCGATGGCCCGGAGCGCAAGCGACTCGAAGAGCTCATGCCAGATGCGATCTTCACCGGACAGCTCACTGGTGATGAACTGGCACAGGCTTACGCCAGCTTGGATGTGTTCGTGCACACCGGTGATTTCGAGACGTTCTGCCAGGCAGTGCAGGAAGCCCACGCATCGGGTGTACCGGCGATCGCGCCGAACGCAGGTGGCCCGAAGGACCTCATCACCAACGGGGTCAATGGACGTCTGCTCAACCCAGCATCGTTCACGGACGAGCTCCTGGATGCTGTCAACGAGTTCACTTTCCCAGAGGATCCAGCGAAGTCTGCTGCGCTGCGAAATGTCTGCCGCGACACCATCCGCACCCGCACCTGGCACGCACTGTGCAGCGACCTGGTCAACCACTATGCAGAAATCAGTGGGGTTCCGGCACACGGTCGCGAGCACCACTCGGTGGCGTAGTCCACGCGGTCGCGTAATCTGGCCGTGTGTCAAAGGCAGAGAACGTACGCGCTGATTTAACCAAGAACCCCATCGATGTGGCTTCAATGTTCGATGGGGTTGGCAAGAACTATGACATCACTAATACCGTGCTGTCAGCGGGCATTGACGCCCAGTGGCGTAAGGCCACGACTCGGCGCCTTAACCTCGCCCCGGGCGAGTTGTGCTTGGATCTCGCAGCAGGCACTGCGGTATCGACGGTCGAGTTGGCTAAGTCCGGTGCTGAAGTCATTGCATGTGACTTCTCCCGGGGCATGCTGAAGGCCGGTGCTCATCGTGATGTGCCAAAGGTCTGCGGTGATGGCATGAATCTGCCATTCCCAGATGAAACTTTTGATGCCGTGACCATTAGTTTCGGGCTCCGCAACATCGTGGATTTCAAGGCTGGTCTACGCGAAATGGCTCGTGTCACCAAGCCTGGCGGTCGGATTACTGTGTGCGAGTTTTCCACGCCGGTTGTGCCGGTCTTTTCTACGGTCTACAAGGAGTACTTGATGCGTTTGCTTCCTCGCATCGCAAAGGCGGTGTCGTCCAACCCAGACGCGTACGTCTACCTAGCAGAGTCCATTCGAGAATGGCCGCACCAGGAAGAACTCGCACGCGCCATCAACCACAGTGGTTGGGAGCACTGCGGTTGGCAGAACCTGACCTTTGGCATTGCAGCTCTGCACTCCGCAGTCAAGCCTGCGTAAGAGACCTCGGCTAGGCCCATGGCTTACGGCTATCCGCCGCAATCGATGCTTTTCCTGCTGCACGCCACAGCTTTGCGACGACATCGCGATCCGACTCCGTCACAAGGTTGCCCATGAGCCGTGCAGCCACGCCCATCACGGAATTTCCCCATGGGGCACCGATGGTCAGTGGACCGACCGTCGGCAAGAACCAGTCAAGAGTCAGCGACTCTGCCAACCGGCGGGCGAGAGAGAATCCCTCACCGAACTCCCGGCGCAGAAGTGCTGGCCACGCGTAGGTGAGCCCGTCTCGGTTGTTCACGAGCGAAGATATGAGTTCAACGGCAAGACGCGAGCTTTCCATGCCGTAGTCGATACCTTCGCCATTGAGGGGGTTGACCAGTGCTGCGGCGTCGCCAAGCAGTGCCCAATTGGGGCCAGCGACATGGCTGACGGACCCGCCCATGGGCAGAAGCGCAGAGGTGACCTTGGTGGGGGTACCGAGCTGCCACTCCTCGCTGACTTGCGACGCGTAATGGCGCAGCAGCTTCTTCGTATTCACCTTCGCTGGACGCTTTGAAGTCGCCAACGCGCCACAACCTACGTTCATCTGCTGCACGCCGTCGATCTCGCCAAGTGGGAAAATCCAGCCGTACCCTGGGTGAACTGTGCCTTCATCGTCGCGCAGTTCGAGGTGAGAGTGAATCCACTGGGTCTTTTCCGGGTCTTCACTTGACGACGTGCAGTAGGACCTCGCTGCCACCCCGAACACATTGTCCCGGTGCCAGGTGCGCCCAAGCATCTTGCCAACAGGGCTGCGCACACCGTCTGCAACGAGCAGCCAACTAACCTTCACCTCATGCGTGGTGCCCTCTGAGCTGCGAAGGGTTACCCCCGAAACGGCACGTCCCACATCGTGCGTAACCGATGAGACAGCAAAACCATCACACACAGTCGCGCCGAGAGAGCGGGCATGCTGGACAAGGAGATCGTCGAAAAGCAATCGCGGAACAGCTGAACCAGCAGTGGGGAAGGGGCCTTCTGGCCATGGTGCGGTGATAGAGCCCCCGAATCCATGGAGTTTCAGACCGTTGTTTCGAGTGCGCTCCAGAACGCCTTCGGCCAGACCAAGTCGGTCGAGCTCGGCAATTGCGCGGGGGGTAAGTCCGTCGCCACAAGTCTTGTCGCGGGGGAACGTTTGGCTGTCCACGAGAAGTACACTGAAACCAGCGTCAACTGCGTGAATAGCTGCGGCGGCCCCTGTTGGGCCGGCACCTACGACAAGGACATCAACGGAAAGTGGCGGAATCGAAGCAGAGGAACACACTGCCTCAGGCTATACCGTAATCCGAAGTTGAAAAGCTATTGCGGTATGTTGCTTTGAGGAAAAGACTCTATAAATCCGTGAGCAAGGTAGGACCCGAATGCGAACTGGTGACAACACCAGCACAGGCGCCCCAAAGACTCAGCGCACTGGTGACTCAAGTGTCGCCAGCGTGTCTTTGGCGGATCCGGCGTTGGAAAACGCCGTCACAGAAGGAATGCGCCGCAGCGAAGAACTGCTGAATTACGAGCTCAGCTTGGGCGAGGAGTTCCTCGTTGAAAGAGTGTGTCATTTGGCAACTGCAGGCGGAAAGCGATTCCGCCCGATGTTCTCCATGATGGCTGCACAGTTCGGGCCTGAGTCCGATAGTGAAGACGTGATCACGGCTGCGGCTGTCGTCGAGATGACTCACTTAGCAACCTTGTACCACGACGATGTCATGGACGAAGCGGACATGCGTCGAGGCGTCCAGTCGGCGAATGCCCGATGGTCGAATTCGGTTGCCATCTTGGCTGGCGATTACTTGTTTGCCACCGCATCACGCTTGTTGTCGCGGCTCGGATCGCCAACAGTGGCGCACTTCGCGCAGACTTTCGGTGAGTTGGTCACAGGTCAGATGCGAGAGTCCATCGGTTGCCCAGAAGGTACCGACGAGATCGAGCACTACCTCGATGTCATTCGAGAGAAGACGGGTGTTCTCATCGCATCGGCTGGTTATCTCGGCGCATTGCATGCAGGTGCAGACATGAAGACCGTCGAGTCGTTGCACAAGTACGGCGAGCTCGTTGGCCTGGTCTTCCAAATTGTCGACGACATTATCGACATCTCTTCGAACTCTGAGCAGTCAGGTAAGACCCCGGGGACGGATCTTCGAGAGGGCGTATTCACGCTGCCTGTGTTATACGCATTGCGCGAGCAGAGTGATGCCGGCGCACGCTTGCGTGAGATCCTCGTGGGACCTGTGACTGACGACGCACTTGTCGACGAAGCCTTGGAGCTGCTCGCTAAAACTAGCGGTTCTGCGCAGGCACTCGATGTTGTTCGCGATTTGGTTCAGCAGGCCGAGGCTGCCATCGCCGACTTGCCTGAGATTCCGGCCAAGGATGCGTTGCGCATGCTCGCTAGATACACCGTAGACCGGGTTGGCTAGACCTTGATCACGGTTTGACCAGCGGATTTGGCTCAAATGCTGGTTAATGTGTAGAGTTCCAATCGCACCACATTGAGGTGCACGCCAGATTGCCCGAGCGGCCAAAGGGAGCGGATTGTAAATCCGTCGGTTTTTACCTACGTTGGTTCGAATCCATCATCTGGCACAAAAAGAAGCGTCCGAGATTTTCTCGGGCGCTTTTGCTTTTTGAGGTTATTCTTGGGCTGTCTTCCGCGGTTGTTCTCCGAATTCTGCAATCGCACTCCGAGGCAATGCCATCTTGACGTTAAAAACCGTCGCCGAAATGTGTTCTGTCCTGCGGATTTGTGTTCGTTAGATAGTTCGGGTTAATCTTTCCAAGGCTTCGCAAGGAGCGCAGCGCACAGAGCGTTTGTTTCCAGAACTGGGAACTTGCAATCTTGGTGCAGTGCAACGCGAGAAGCTGATGCCCCCTTAGCTCAGTCGGCAGAGCGTTTCCATGGTAAGGAAAAGGTCGACAGTTCGATTCTGTCAGGGGGCTCTGTTCTTTTATGTAGTGCATAAAGAGAACGGGGCGATGTAGCTCAGATGGTGAGAGCGCACGACTCATAATCGTGAGGTCGGGGGTTCGATCCCCCCCATCGCTACTGGCGAACACTCGGGTCGTCAACTCGCACTAGTCGTCGTGCTAGGGTGGGAAACCGTCGTTAGTTTTCAACGACAGAGGGGCGTAGCTCAATTGGCAGAGCAGCGGTCTCCAAAACCGCAGGTTGCAGGTTCGATTCCTGTCGCCCCTGCAAGTCCCTTTTAAACGGTGGACCCCAATTTTGCGTAGGAGAATCGTGGCCGAGGATAAGAACACCAAGTCAGGCGCTGGCCTTAACTTTGAAACGGCCCGTCCAACTGGTGCAGCCCGCCCATCTACTACCGAGGCTCCGACTGGTAAGCGCTCCGCTACCAACGCTAATGCTGTTGCAAAGAAGCCGGCAAAGCGTGCATCCGAAACCGACGAACTGTCGACGCGGAATCCCATCACTTTCCTCAAGCAGGTTGTTGCTGAGCTTCGCAAGGTCATTTGGCCAACTGGTCGTCAAATGGTTACGTACACCATCGTTGTGTTGTTGTTCCTGATCTTCATGGTGACGGTGGTTTGGGGCGTCGACACACTAGCTGGTTTGGGTGTCCGTTCAATCTTTTCAAGCTAGTCGGGTATAGTACTTCGACAGAGATGCTTTACATCCCGCCACCGCAAGCCGGTAGGCGGGATTATTCTTTGCTCCACCTCGCGTCTGCACCGAGCGCATCAGGTTAGGTTCGTCGAATATTTTTCGACGAACCTAGACTGGGCGTCAGACGCACACACAATAGGTTTTCCGAAGGGTAGACACCGAATGAACGACGAGAACAACTACTTCGCTGAAGCTCAGGCTCAGGCAGAAGCGACTGCGGCACAGAACGAGCAGGCAGTACAGGAAGAACCAACTGCCGACGCTGCTGAGGCCACCGAAGCCGTCGACGCCGCCGAAGCGACCACTGATGCGCCAGAGCAGGCTCCAGTAGAAGCTGCCGACGAAGCTGAGGCGACCGAACCGGCAGCTGCAGCTGATGCCCCGGCTGAGCCAGCAGCCGACGCTGCTGCTGAAGCACCAGCCGGCGAGGTAGACCCAGAAGCTGAGTACCGTCGTCGTCTGCGTGAGTTCCAGCGTGAGCTGAAGCGTCGCCCTGGCAACTGGTACATCATCCAGTGCTACTCGGGTTACGAGAACAAGGTGAAGACCAACCTGGAAATGCGCGCACAGACCATGGGCGTCGACGAGCAGATCCACGAAGTCGTTGTTCCAATCGAGGAAGTGGAGGAGCGGAAGGACGGCAAGAAGAAGATCGTCAAGAAGAAGCTGCTTCCTGGCTACGTCCTCGTTCGTATGGAGCTGGACGATCCTTCGTGGTCCGTTGTGCGCGATACCCCTGGTGTGACGTCCTTCGTTGGTTCTGAGGGCCACCCAACCCAGGTCAAGATCCGCGAAGTCGCTAAGTTCCTCATGCCGAAGGAAACCGTCACCGCTGCCGTCGTCGACGGTGCAGATTCCGACGGTGAGCTCGCAGTCGCTGCAGCTCCGAAGGCTGAAGAAGCTAAGACGTCCATCGATTACGAGGTCGGCGAGTCCGTCACCATCCTTTCCGGCCCGTTCGCTTCTGTTGCTGCGACCATTTCCGAGATCGACTCAGCAACCGGCCGCATGAAGGCTCTGGTCTCTATCTTCGGCCGTGAGACTCCTGTCGAGCTTGGTGTCGACGAGGTTGAAAAGCTCACCTAAACCTTCACTTCGAACACTGCTTTACGACGATCGTCGTAAAGCGTGATCAGCGATTTGGGCACACGCCTGGTGCTGCGGTAACGTAGCCCGGCGTGTGCTTTCGTATAGGGCGCGCATTCATTTGAACTTATCCCCGGTGGCCAGGCTCGTACGCGAGGTGGCATCCGGACGGGGTTGGTGTTTTGTTTCATCGGGACACCAGGTACCCGGTAACTAGGAAGTAGGTAATCCGATGGCTCCGAAGAAGAAGCTTTCTGCGCTGATCAAGCTGCAGATCCAGGCAGGCGCTGCTAACCCAGCTCCTCCAGTTGGCCCAGCACTGGGTGCGCACGGCGTCAACATCATGGAGTTCTGTAAGGCATACAACGCTGCGACTGAGAACCAGCGCGGCAACGTTGTTCCTGTTGAAATCTCCGTGTACGAAGACCGTTCGTTCACCTTCGTTCTGAAGACCCCACCAGCAGCTAAGCTGCTGCTGAAGGCTGCTGGCCTGAAGAAGGGCTCCGGCGTTCCACACACCGACAAGGTCGGTTCCGTTACGTGGGAGCAGTGCAAGGAAATCGCAGAGCTGAAGAAGCCTGACCTCAATGCAAACGACATTGAGATGGGCGCACGCATCATCGCTGGTACCGCTCGTTCCATGGGCATCACCGTCGAAGGTGCAAAGTAAGTAACCCCCGTGGCAGGGCCAGCTTTCGGCCCGTCAACCACATCCAACACTCTTTAGATTGGACTCATAATGAGCAAGAATTCTAAGGCATACAAGGCAGCAGCCGAGAAGGTCGACAAGGGTCGCATCTACTCGCCAATCGAGGCAACCACCTTGGTTAAGGAAACTGCTTCCAAGAACTACGATCCATCCGTAGACGTTGCTATCCGCCTGGGCGTTGACCCACGTAAGGCAGACCAGCTCGTTCGTGGCACCGTTTCGCTGCCACACGGCACCGGTAAGACCGTCCGCGTCATCGTTTTCGCTGCTGGCGAGAACGCTACCAAGGCTGAAGAAGCTGGCGCTGACATGATTGGCACCGACGAGCTCATCGAAAAGATCCAGGGTGGCTGGACTGACTTCGATGCTGCTATCGCAACCCCAGACCAGATGGCCAAGGTTGGTCGCGTCGCTCGTATCCTCGGCCCACGTGGTCTGATGCCAAACCCTAAGACCGGCACCGTCACCCCAGACGTTGCTAAGGCAGTCAAGGAAATCAAGGGCGGTAAGATCTCCTTCCGCGTTGATAAGGCTTCCAACCTGCAGGCAATCATCGGTAAGGCTTCCTTCACCGCTGAGCAGCTGGCTGAGAACTACGGTGCTCTCATTGACGAGCTCCTGCGTCTGAAGCCATCTTCTTCCAAGGGTAAGTACCTGAAGAAGATCACCATCTCTGCAACCCAGGGACCTGGCATTCTCGTTGACAACACCGTCATCAAGAACTTCACCGGTGCTGAAGAGGCGTAAGCCACACCTTTAGTACTGCATAACCCCGGCACTTCCTTGTGAAGTGCCGGGGTTGTTGCATTCGCGGTGCTGGTTGGCTCCCGCAATTTCTCAAAAATGACCACGACTAGGCGGGTAGCGCCTAAAATCCGGGGTATGCAAATGACCTCTCGCGCTGAAATCGAGCGCCGCGCCCTGGACACAATCAGTGGCTTGGCATCCCTCGATGACGGTTCGGGCTGGATTAAAGACGAGTTGATCGCTTTCCTCGACTCGCTTGGCGACGATCTGTATAGGTACCCACGCCTACGCAGGGAGGGCCACTGCCTTTTGGGTGTTGTCCTCATTGGCCTGGAGGAAGATGATGCAGTGGCGGACTTGTTTAACCGCACAGCCAAAGACTGCACGTTGTATTCGTCTGACCTGATGGCGATGCCAGCGGTACAGGAAGCTATTGACGCCGCGAAGACAGTCATCATCCATATGCTCCGCGCTATGGCCCGCATGGAGGCGGTGGAGCTAAAGGAGCTCGTCGAAAAGCAGATTGAAGTTCCGGGATTACCACCTGCAGTTGTCGTCGCGCTTCGGATGACCAATGACTTGCTGGGGGCAGCGAGCTTGGATGCGCATCCGGATGACATGGTGCGGGTGGTGCAGCGTTACGCCGATTCGGTGATGTTTGCCGGCGATGTCGATCTGCTGGCGTATTTCATGGAAGTAGAGCGGTATGTAGAGAACCGGGAACGCCAACTGAAGTTTGGAATGTGGGAATAGAAGCTGGCGGAACGTTGCAGTTGACCAGCGATTTTGTCCTAGTATGCAACTAGGCTATTGTTTCTAACGAAGTTTGACTGACTTTCGGAGCGCGCAAGAGATTGCTCGCAACGAGGAGTTGGCAATCAAGTTTCACCGAAGACCGTCGGTCACCCGAGAAATCGGGTTGAAGGCTCAGCGAAACGCTGGCGGCCCACGTAGGAGGACTTGGGACAGTAGAGAAGCTTCGTGTTTCTCGCTTCGTGTCGTGTGTAAACATGGCCCGGTAATGCTGCGCCCCTGATGCCTTTTGCGTCTGGGGTGCTTTTGTTTTTCTGGTGCTAGACCGTTGGAAACTACGACAGACCAGGAAGGAGGCGAGAGTACACATGGCAGTAACCGCTCAAAAGGAAGCAGCTGTAGCAGTACTGAAGCAGGATGTTGAAGAGTCCAGCGCTGTAGTTCTGACTGAATACCGCGGCTTGACCGTTACCGAGATTACTGAGCTTCGTCGCGCACTTGGTGCAGACGTTAAGTACTCCGTCGCCAAGAACACCATGATCAAGCTCGCTGCTAACCAGGCGGGCATCGAGGGTCTTGATGATCTCCTGAACGGCCCAACCGCTGTTGCCTTCATTAAGGGCGAAGCTGTTGACGCTGCTAAGGCGATCAAGAAGTTCTCCAAGGAGAACGACAAGCTCGTGATCAAGGGCGGCTACATGGACGGCGCAGTCATGGACTCCGCTCAGTTCGAAGCCCTCGCGGATATGGACAACCGCGAGACCACGCTGGCAAAGCTGGCTGGTGCTTTCAATGGCGTTCTGGCGAACGTCGCTGGCCTGCTCGATGCTCCTACTTCCTCCGTCGCACGTCTTGCTGCGGCACTCGAGGAAAAGAAGCAGTAGAGCTGCGGCCCGTACGCGAAAAACCACATATAACTTTCGCGGCCAATCGGCCGCACCATACTTCATAGGAGAAATTCCATGGCTAAGTACACCACCGAGGAACTGCTCGAAGCGTTCAAGGAAATGACCCTCGTTGAGCTCACCGAGTTCAAGAAGGCTTTCGAGGAAGAGTTCGACGTAACCGCAGCTGCTCCAGTTGCTGTTGCTGCTGCTGGCGCTGCTGGCGGCGAGGCTGCTGCTGAAGAGAAGGACGAGTTCGACGTCGTTCTCGAGGACGCAGGCGCTAAGAAGATCGGCGTTATTAAGGCTGTCCGCGAGATCGTCTCCGGCCTGGGCCTGAAGGAAGCTAAGGAGCTCGTTGAGTCCGCTCCAAAGGCTATCCTGGAAGCTGCTTCCAAGGACGACGCTGAGGCTGCAAAGACCAAGCTCGAAGAGGCTGGCGCTAAGGTTTCCCTCAAGTAATTCCCCGGAATTCTTGTTGAGTGTGGCCTAGTTGCCCACACAAACTTGTAAAGGCCACTCACCTGCGTTATGCAGGTGAGTGGCTTTTGCGTTGTATGGATCAACGCAATGCCCTACCAGAAGTCGAGCCAGATGTGACCTGTCACAAGAGTGTTCAGTACGTAGCGCACTAGCTTCGTAACACCGATGACTTCTGGGTTTCAATCCACCAACTGTAAAGTGACACTTATGCTTCCACGCTCGCGCATCGCTTCAGTCCTCATCTTGGGACTCGGAGCCGCTCTGATCGCCATTGGTGTGCTGTTGCCACGCTTGCTTTCCGACGATCCCAAGTTGCCACTCGACCTCCCTCCGACGTCGTACGTCATGCGGTCTGCTGAGGGTGTCTCCAGCAAGATTGCGGAGGATGGCAGTAGGGAAGAGGTGACATCACCGATTCGTCGTCAGTTGCACGGTGAATTGATCCAGCCTGCGGATAAGGAGCGCGTGTCCCTACGTGTAGGCACGTCGGTCATTCGTGAAATGGATGCAGAAGTCGTTGGTACCGCTGACATTACTGAGCTGATTGATGCACAGGTATGGACGTTTTCCATTGATCGCCTCAGCGGTAAGTTCCAAGGTCCAGCAACCATTGTGGATCGAATGGCTGGTGTGCCACGCCAGGTGCCTGTCGACGGGTACTGGGTGAAGTTCCCCGCCGGAACTGAGGAGAAGACCTACCCGGTATTCGATGACTTCTTGCGAGAGTCTGTTCCTGCAGATTTTAAGGGCAAGGACACTCGTAATGGGGAAGAGGTTTTGCACTTCACGCAGAAGATCGACAAGACCAATGTGGCGACTCATTACCGGGGTAACAACACGCATATCTCCATTGACGGCAAAGATGGTTTCCTGACGTACGAGGGAACCCGTGATTGGTACGTCGAGCCACGATCTGGCCTAGTTGTTGATGTCGCGGAGGACATCAACTTGTGGTGGGAAACGCGCGATGGCGAAAAGCTCATGACCTACTTGGATTTCACCGGCAAGATGGAAGAAAGCGAAACGGCGTGGCTTCTGGCAGGTGCCCGTCACGTCTACTCGACGACCCCCCTTCGTCCGTGGTCAATCGCGCTCATCACCATTGGTGCGATCCTCGCTTTCGCTGGAACCGTGGGTGCTGTCCGGCCAGAACGTCGTAAAGCAGGCGATGAGCCAACACCAGTCGAACCAGAAGAGAAGAAGTTCACGCTGGATCCAGTACAGGATGACCAGTAAAAATCTAAAAAAGTGGTCGCCAATCCCTGCAGACTTCTGAAATCGGGGTAGGGTGTGCTGTGCACGCGCTCAGTGCCGGACGCAGGCCCGTCCGAAACTGCCCGCCCGAGATTTTTCGTCGGCACTGATTGTGTGACACGCCGGTGCTGCCGGCGCTACCGTTCAGATGGTTCCGCTTCGGCTAGTGGACAATCGAGACTAATTCATATAGGCTGAGTCGTTGCGCTGGAATTAGTGTGTCTGGACGGGCTTTAAAGCTGAAATTTGCGGGTAAAACACAACGTTTTTTCCGCCCTTTTCGCGTTGAGATCGACCAACACGCGCTCCCAATTCCTGCAACTAATACGCGTATAAACCAAGCGGGCGGGCTAACCAATGGGGTTTTTGGTTGCTCACCGCGTGAGGTGCTGGAAGGACGCATCTTGGCAGTCTCCCGCCAGACCAAGGCAGTTACCGGTATTCCCGGAGCTTCGAAGAGGTTCTCGTTTGCGAAGATCAGCGAGCCAATTGCGGTTCCTGGTCTTCTTGATTTGCAGCGTGAATCTTTCGCATGGCTCATTGGCACGCCCGAGTGGCGTGCTCGTCGACAAGAAGAGCTAGGCGAAGAGGCACGTGTAACAAGCGGCCTCGAAGACATCCTGGAAGAATTGTCCCCAATTGAGGACTACTCGGGGAAGATGTCTCTGACTTTGTCAGATCCGTGGTTCGACGATGTGAAGAACACCGTTGATGAATCCAAGGACAAGGACATCAATTACTCGGCGCCACTGTATGTGACCGCAGAGTTCACCAACCGCGAGACCGGTGAAATTAAGAGCCAGACCGTTTTCATTGGTGATTTCCCAATGATGACCGGTAAGGGCACATTCATCGTCAACGGCACCGAACGTGTCGTTGTGTCTCAGCTCGTCCGTTCGCCGGGCGTGTACTTTGACGAGACCATCGACAAGTCCACCGAGCGTCCGCTCCACGCAGTGAAGATTATCCCTTCACGTGGTGCGTGGCTCGAGTTCGACGTCGACAAGCGGGACACCGTCGGCGTTCGTATCGACCGTAAGCGTCGTCAGCCAGTCACTGTGCTGCTGAAGGCTTTTGGTTGGACCACCGAAGAGATCAAGGAGCGCTTCGGCTTCTCTGAGATCATGATGTCGACTCTGGAGAAGGACGGCGTCGCTAACACCGACGAAGCTCTCCTCGAGATCTACCGCAAGCAGCGCCCAGGCGAGCCACCAACGCGTGAGTCTGCGCTGGCACTGCTGGAGAATAACTTTTTCAAGCCAAAGCGCTACGACCTGGCAAAGGTTGGTCGCTACAAGGTCAACCGTAAGCTGGGCCTCGGCGGCGACGCTGTAGGTGAGATGGTGCTCACCGAGCAGGACATCGCTACCACTATCGAGTACCTCGTGCGTTTGCACGAAGGTGAGAAGACCATGACCTCGCCAGACGGCGTAGAGGTTCCAGTTGAGGTCGACGACATCGACCACTTCGGTAACCGTCGTCTGCGTACTGTCGGCGAGCTGATTCAGAATCAGGTTCGCGTTGGTCTGTCCCGTATGGAGCGCGTCGTTCGTGAGCGCATGACCACGCAGGACGTCGAGTCGATCCAGCCAACCACACTGATCAACGTTCGCCCAGTCTCCGCAGCTATCCGTGAGTTCTTCGGTACTTCGCAGCTGTCGCAGTTCATGGATCAGAACAACTCGCTGTCGGGCTTGACCCACAAGCGTCGTCTGTCGGCTCTTGGCCCAGGCGGTCTGTCGCGTGAGCGTGCTGGCCTCGAAGTTCGAGACGTGCACCCATCGCACTACGGTCGTATGTGCCCAATTGAGACCCCAGAAGGTCCAAACATTGGTCTGATTGGTTCGCTGTCCGTGTACGCACGAGTGAACCCATTCGGTTTCATCGAGACTCCTTACCGTCGCGTTGTCGACGGACGCATCACCGATGACGTCGATTACCTGACCGCTGATGAAGAGGACCGCTACGTCGTCGCACAGGCAAACACGCCTATCGACGAAAACGGTCAGTTCGTTCAGGAGACCCTGTCGGTTCGTAAGAAGGGTGGCGACGTCGAGTCGGTCCGCGCTTCCGAGGTTGACTACCTGGACGTGTCTCCTCGCCAGATGGTGTCGGTCGCTACCGCAATGATTCCATTCCTCGAGCATGACGATGCTAACCGTGCCCTCATGGGTGCGAACATGCAGCGTCAGGCTGTGCCACTGCTGCGTTCCGAAGCCCCATTTGTCGGTACCGGCATGGAGCAGCGCGCCGCATACGATGCTGGCGACGTTGTCATCGCACCTTGCGACGGCGCAGTAGAGACCGTCACCGCTGACTTCATCACCATCATGGATGATTCCGGTCAGCGCCACACCTTCCTGCTTCGCAAGTTCGAACGCACCAACCAGGGCACCTGCTACAACCAGAAGCCTTTGGTTGACGAAGGCGATCGTGTTCTTGAAGGTCAGGTCATTGCGGACGGCCCAGGCACCGATAACGGTGAAATGGCTCTCGGTAAGAACCTGCTCGTGGCATTCATGCCATGGGAAGGCCACAACTACGAGGACGCCATCATCCTCAACCAGCGCATGGTTGAAGAAGACATCCTGACCTCCATCCACATCGAAGAGCACGAGATCGACGCTCGTGACACGAAGCTGGGGCCGGAGGAAATCACTCGCGACATTCCTAACGCATCCGAAGAGATGCTGAAGGACCTCGACGAGCGCGGCATTGTGCGTATTGGTGCTGACGTTCGCGATGGCGACATCCTCGTCGCAAAGACCACCCCTAAGGGTGAGACGGAGCTGACTCCAGAAGAGCGCCTGCTCCGTGCGATCTTTGGCGAGAAGTCCCGTGAAGTTCGCGATACTTCGATGCGTGTTCCACACGGCGAGTCCGGCAAGGTCATTGGTGTTCGCGTGTTCTCGCGCGAAGACGACGACGACTTGGCTCCTGGCGTCAACGAGATGATTCGTGTCTACGTGGCACAGAAGCGCAAAATTCAGGACGGCGACAAGATGGCAGGTCGTCACGGTAACAAGGGTGTTATCGGCAAGATTCTGCCTCAGGAAGACATGCCATTCCTTCCAGATGGCACGCCAGTTGACATCATCCTGAACACGCATGGTGTTCCTCGTCGTATGAACATCGGCCAGGTTCTGGAAGTTCACCTCGGCTGGTTGGCAAAGGCTGGCTGGACCATCGACGGCGATCCGGATTGGGCAAAGCGCCTGCCGGCAGAACTGCACGATGTGCCAGCTGACTCTCTCGTCGCAACGCCAGTGTTCGACGGCGCGGAGAACGAGGAGCTCGCAGGTCTGCTTGCGTCCTCGCGTCCAAACCGCGACGGCGACGTCATGGTGAATGCAGACGGCAAGGCAACCTTGTTCGACGGTCGCTCGGGTGAGAAGTTCCCATTCCCAGTGTCTGTTGGCTACATGTACATGCTGAAGCTGCACCACTTGGTCGACGAGAAGATTCACGCACGTTCCACTGGCCCGTACTCCATGATTACCCAGCAGCCGCTGGGTGGTAAGGCACAGTTCGGTGGTCAGCGCTTCGGTGAAATGGAAGTGTGGGCAATGCAGGCATACGGTGCTGCATACACCCTGCAGGAACTTCTGACCATCAAGTCTGACGACGTGGTCGGCCGCGTGAAGGTCTACGAAGCAATTGTTAAGGGAGACAACATTCCGGATCCAGGTATTCCGGAGTCGTTCAAGGTGCTCTTGAAGGAGCTCCAGTCTCTGTGTCTGAATGTCGAGGTTCTCTCGGCTGATGGCGTACCAGTTGAGCTCGGTTCTTCGGATGACGACGAACTTGATCATGCAACTGCGTCTCTGGGTATCAACCTGTCACGTGACGAGCGCACCGACGCTGATACGGCTTAGTCCGTACCAGTGAGGCGCGCCCTCACGCACGAAAGCCCATACATACTCAAAACGTAAGAAAACCTCCGCAATGTGAATACCGCGGAAGGAAAGGGAAAACAGGTGCTCGACGTCAACAACTTTGACGAGCTCCGTATTGGACTCGCCACCGCTGACGACATTCGCCGCTGGTCGCGCGGTGAGGTCAAGAAGCCAGAGACGATTAACTACCGCACGCTCAAGCCAGAAAAGGACGGCCTTTTCTGTGAGCGCATCTTCGGACCTACCCGTGACTGGGAATGTGCTTGTGGTAAGTACAAGCGCGTCCGCTTCAAGGGCATTATCTGTGAGCGCTGTGGTGTAGAAGTCACCAAGTCTAAGGTTCGTCGTGAGCGCATGGGCCACATCGAGCTCGCCGCTCCAGTAACCCATATTTGGTACTTCAAGGGCGTGCCTAGCCGCCTTGGTTACCTCCTGGACTTGGCTCCGAAGGATCTGGAAAAGATCATTTACTTCGCGGCTAACATCATCACTTCCGTCGATGAAGAGGCTCGTCATAACGATCAGACGACCCTCGAAGCTGACATGCTCGTCGACAAGAAGATGGTCGAGGATGACCGCGACCAGGAGCTGGCAGAGCGTGCTCAGGTTCTGGAACAGGACCTGGCTGAGCTTGAAGCTGCTGGTGCGAAGGCTGATGCTCGTAAGAAGGTACAGAACGCAGCGGAACGCGAAATGCGCCACATTCGTGAGCGTGCTCAGCGTGAGCTCGATCGTCTGGATGAAATCTGGAACACCTTCATCAAGCTTGAGCCAAAGCAGATGATCATCGATGAGTCGATTTACACCGAGCTCGTCGACCGTTACGAGGACTACTTCACCGGTGGTATGGGTGCTGAAGCTATTCAGACCCTGATCCGCAACTTCGACCTCGAAGCTGAGGCTGTTGAGCTGCGCGAGATCATTCGCGACGGCAAGGGCCAGAAGAAGATGCGTGCACTGAAGCGTCTGAAGGTCGTCGCTGCATTCCTGCAATCCAAGAATGACCCAGCCGCCATGGTGCTTGACTGCATCCCAGTCATCCCACCTGAGTTGCGTCCAATGGTTCAGCTCGACGGTGGTCGCTTTGCGACGTCCGACTTGAATGACCTCTACCGTCGTGTCATCAACCGCAACAATCGTTTGAAGCGCATGATCGACCTGGGTGCTCCAGAGATCATCGTGAACAACGAGAAGCGCATGTTGCAAGAGTCCGTTGACGCCCTGTTCGACAATGGTCGTCGCGGTCGTCCGGTCACCGGCCCAGGCAACCGTCCGCTGAAGTCTCTCTCGGATCTGCTGAAGGGTAAGCAGGGTCGTTTCCGTCAGAACTTGCTGGGTAAGCGTGTTGACTACTCTGGCCGTTCGGTAATTATCGTTGGTCCACAGCTCAAGCTGCACCAGTGTGGTCTGCCAAAGCTGATGGCTCTCGAGCTGTTCAAGCCTTTCGTCATGAAGGAGCTTGTTGCAAAGAGCTACGCGCAGAACATTAAGTCTGCGAAGCGCATGGTCGAGCGTCAGCGCCCAGAGGTGTGGGACGTTCTCGAAGATGTCATTACTGGCCACCCAGTGATGCTGAACCGTGCACCAACGCTGCACCGTCTGGGTATTCAGGCATTCGAGCCAGTCTTGGTCGAGGGTAAGGCTATTCAGCTGCACCCACTGGCATGTGAAGCATTCAACGCTGACTTCGACGGTGACCAGATGGCAGTTCACTTGCCTCTGTCTGCTGAAGCTCAGGCTGAAGCCCGCATCCTGATGCTGTCGTCGAACAACATTTTGTCGCCAGCATCCGGTAAGCCACTGGCTATGCCACGTCTGGACATGGTCACCGGTTTGTACTTCCTGACCCTGGAGAAGGCTGAACTTCCTGGCGGTTACCAGGAAGCATCCGCAGACGCTCCAGAGCAGGGTATTTACGAATCTCCAGCGGAAGCGATCATGGCTATGGACTCCGGTGCCATCGGTCTGCAGTCGCCAATCAAGGTTCGTATTTCGCACCTGCGTCCGCCAGCTGACATTGAAGCTGAGCAGTTCCCAGATGGATGGGAAAAGGGTCAGGTCTGGACTGCACGTACCACCCTGGGTCGTGTCATGTTCAACGAATTGCTGCCATGGAACTACCCATACGTCGAAGGCATCATGAGTAAGAAGCCACAGGCTGCAATCATTAACGACCTCGCTGCGCGCTACCCAATGATTACGGTCGCACAGACCGTCGACAAGCTGAAGGATGCGGGCTTCTATTGGGCTACGCGTTCCGGTGTGACCATTGCCATGTCGGACGTTTTGGTTCTCCCTAACAAGCGAGAGATCCTGAACGAGTACGAAGCGAAAGCTGTCACCGTCGAGAAGAAGTTCCGCCGCGGTAAGCTATCCGCTGCTGAGCGTCACGAATCGCTGGTTAACCTGTGGAAGGCTGCTACCGCCGAGGTCGGCGAAAAGGTTGAAGCTCTGTACCCAGACGACAACCCAATTCCGATGATCGTGAAGTCGGGCGCTGCCGGTAACATGGGCCAGATTCACTCCCTGGCTGGCATGAAGGGCATGGTGACGAACCCACGTGGTGAGTACATCACTCGCCCAATTAAGACCTCCTTCCGTGAAGGTCTGTCGGTTCTCGAGTACTTCAACAACTCCCACGGTTCCCGTAAGGGCCTGGCAGATACCGCGCTGCGTACCGCAGACTCCGGTTACTTGACGCGTCGTCTTGTTGACGTCGCCCAGGACGTCATCGTGCGTGAGGACGACTGTGGCACCAACCACGGTGTCGATGTCGAGATTGGCGTTCCAGTGTTGGATGCTTCGGGCGAACCTACTGGTGAGCTGCGTCGTGCCAAGTACATTGAAACGTCCGCGATCGCTCGTATCCTCGCGGCCGATGTAGTTGACTCTGAGGGCAATGTTGTTTTGCCTGAGGGCCACGACATTAACGATGAAGATGTCACGCTGATGCTCAACAAGGGCATCGAGAAGATCCGAGTCCGCTCGGTTCTGACCTGTACGACTCCAACGGGTGTCTGTGCCAAGTGCTACGGCCGTTCCATGGCAACGGGTAAGACCGTTGACATTGGCGAGGCTGTCGGTATTGTTGCAGCTCAGTCGATTGGTGAGCCGGGTACCCAGCTGACCATGCGTACGTTCCACCAGGGTGGTGTCGGTGGCGACATTACCGGTGGTCTGCCACGTGTTCAGGAACTGTTCGAGGCACGCGTGCCAAAGAACAAGGCTCCACTGGCAACGGTCGACGGCACTGTTCGCCTGGAATCGGACGAGCACTTCTACACGCTGACCATCGAACCTGACGACGGTTCGGAAGATGTCGTGTACGAGAAGCTGTCCAAGCGTCAGGGTCTTGCCGAGATCCACGCTGGCGACCGTATTCGTGCACTGGAGACCGGCGATAAGGTTCGTTCCGGCGACCAGCTCATGAAGGGTGCAGCCGATCCGCACGAGGTTCTCACAGTTCGCGGACGTCGTGGAGTGCAGCGTCACCTGATTGAAGAAGTTCAGTCGGTCTACCGTGACCAGGGTGTAGCTATTCACGACAAGCACATCGAGGTTATTGTTCGCCAGATGCTGCGTCGCGTGACTGTCATCGAGTCCGGTGACAGCGAGTTCCTGCCAGGTTCCTTGGTTGAACACTCCGAGGCTATGGCTGCTTCTCGAAAGGCTGTGGCTGAAGGTGGCAAGGCCGTACAGATGCGTCTCGAGCTCATGGGTATTACCAAGGCATCGCTCGCGACTGAGTCCTGGTTGTCCGCGGCTTCGTTCCAGGAGACCACTCGTGTCCTGACCGATGCAGCAATCAACAAGCGCTCCGATAAGTTGATCGGTCTCAAGGAGAACGTCATCATCGGTAAGCTCATCCCAGCTGGTACCGGTATTAACCGCTACCGCAACATCTCGGTTGAGCCGACCGAAGAGGCAGCACGTCAGGCAGCGGCTCCGTTCGCATCGCTTGGCGAGGGCTTCTACGGCGCTGAAGACACTTACGGTGCAGAGCCAGTCGGCCGTGCAGTACCTTTGGACGATCTGCCTACCTACGAGTAGTTCGTCGTAAAGCATGAAGCACCCCGGTTCCTAAAACGGAGCTGGGGTGCTTTGCTATGTAAGTGTGAGTCTAGGACTCGAGCTTTCTACGTGGTACGCGGGTGACTTCCACGCCACCCATGATTGCAACACCACGAATGATAACTTCTGGCGCATCTGGTGGAAGTTCGTGGCCAGCAATGGTGACAGTGTTGGCTGTTGTGGAGCCAAATCCGCCCATAATGCCCTGGCCAGTGACTCTCAGTCGAATGTCTTCGGGGACAATTACTTCGATTCCACCCATAATTGCGACGGCAAAAATTTCGGTGTGAGCGGACGATAAACGAGCGCGTCGCAAGTCCAACGAAATGCCGCCCATAATCGCCACAGCAGTATGTCGAGGGTCAATGATCCAATCGCCGGCTTGCTCGGAGCCAAACATGATGGCAACCGAGAGGCTGGAACCGCCAGGTTCGTTTGTCACATGAGCTTTCGCGACGGCGGCGAGATCTCGGTTGGTATAAGGATCCATTGAGGTGGACCGACCCTCAATGGCATCATCTTGCCGTGCGACAGGGTAGGGGTACTGGCTAGGTTCCTGATCAAGGATTCGAAGAGGGTCTGGTACGAGATCTTCAAGGACAGTGCCCAGATCTTTTGTCAAGGTGGTCTTCCACACCTTGTCGGTACGTTCTTCGAATTCGGTCAAGGTCAGCTGCCCGCGTTCTAGTGCGTGGGCGAGCTCTTCTGCTACACGACGACGTTGTACGTCACTGGCGCGGAGTGGAGGGGTGTCCATGCCTTCAGTCTACGGTCGCAGTGAAGTCTTTGACGGGCCGTACAGATCGTCGAGGAAACCAACGGCTCCGGCTACAAGTTCACAAATGCTGAAGCCTAGGTAGAGATAGTGAAAAGAAGTAATGGAATCCATGGCGTGGGGATAAAAATCGCAGTGAAGATGGACGGCTTCATATAGCAATATGGGCGAAAGATTGCACACCGACACGCATGTTGAAGAAGCGAGGTGGGGCAAATTCGTGTGTTCTCACCTGGCGTTTTGGGTGATTGTTGCAGGTTGCACTACTGTTATTGCCTAGTCCCACATGATTTGGGAGTATGACGACATTTACCCAGTAGGCCAGCGAGAGCGGCTGACTGGGTTCCGCACGTTTAAAAACGCCCCTCCAGCGCCGGTGCGCCACGGATTACGCCGACTGGTAGAGGCTTTAATGAAGAAAGAGGCTTCATGCCAACTATTCAGCAGCTGGTCCGTAAGGGCCGCCATGACAAGAAGTCGTCGACGTCGACGGCAGCCCTGAAGGGCTCCCCACAGCGTCGCGGCGTTTGCACCCGCGTCTACACCACCACCCCGAAGAAGCCAAACTCTGCTCTTCGTAAGGTAGCTCGTGTGCGTCTGACCACCGGTATCGAGGTCTCCGCATACATTCCAGGTGAGGGCCACAACCTGCAGGAGCACTCCATGGTGCTCGTTCGTGGTGGTCGTGTGAAGGACCTCCCAGGTGTTCGCTACAAGATCGTCCGTGGTTCCCTCGACACCCAGGGTGTCAAGGACCGCAAGCAGGCTCGCTCCCGCTACGGCGCAAAGAAGGAGAAGTAATCCATGCCACGTAAGGGTCCCGCTCCAAAGCGCCCAGTCGTAAACGATCCAGTTTACGGCTCCCCGCTGGTATCCCAGCTCATCAACAAGGTCCTCATCGACGGTAAGAAGTCCACCGCTGAGCGCATCGTCTACGGTGCACTTGAGCAGTGCCGCGAGAAGACCGGTACCGATCCAGTGCTCACTCTGAAGCGTGCGATCGACAACGTAAAGCCTGCTCTTGAGGTTCGTTCCCGCCGTGTTGGTGGCGCAACCTACCAGGTTCCAGTTGAGGTTCGCCCAGGTCGTGGCAACACCCTGGCACTTCGCTGGCTCCTCATGTTCTCCCGTCAGCGTCGCGAGAACACCATGACCGAGCGTCTGGCTAACGAGATCCTCGATGCTTCTAACGGCCTTGGCGCTTCCGTCAAGCGTCGTGAGGATACTCACAAGATGGCTGAGGCAAACCGCGCCTTCGCTCACTACCGCTGGTAGTTCGACCTGCCACCAAGTTCAATTGGTGGCAAAATAGATAAAGCAACCCGACCGACCGCGTTTAATGTGCTATCCGAAAAGCGGTTAGCCAATAACGCCAAACGATCTGAAACGAGTGGGGAATCAAGTGGCTGAAGGTGCACTTCCCGTCAAGAAGGACCTACACAAGGTCCGCAATATCGGCATCATGGCTCACATCGATGCTGGTAAGACGACAACGACCGAGCGAATCCTGTACTACACGGGCATCAACCGTAAGGTGGGCGAAACCCACGACGGTGGCGCTACCACTGACTGGATGGAGCAGGAGAAGGAGCGCGGCATCACCATTACGTCCGCTGCTGTTACCTGTTTCTGGAACGACAACCAGATCAACATCATTGACACCCCAGGCCACGTTGACTTCACCGTTGAGGTTGAGCGTTCCCTGCGTGTTCTCGATGGTGCGGTAGCAGTCTTCGACGGCAAGGAAGGCGTTGAACCTCAGTCCGAGCAGGTGTGGCGCCAGGCTCAGAAGTACGACGTTCCACGTATTTGCTTCGTCAACAAGATGGACAAGCTGGGCGCTGACTTCGAGTACACCGTCGGCACCATCGTCGACCGCTTGGGTGCAAAGCCATTGGTTATGCAGCTCCCAATCGGCGCAGAAGATGACTTCGACGGCGTCGTCGACCTTCTGCAGATGAAGGCGCTGATGTGGCCAGGCAAGACCGAGATCGGTACCGAAGCTACCGTCACTGACATTCCTGCTGAGCTTGCTGACAAGGCGCAGGAATACCACGAGAAGCTCATCGAGACCGTTGCAGAGTCCGATGAAGAGCTCATGGAAAAGTACTTCGGCGGCGAAGAACTGACCATGGACGAGATCAAGGGCGCCATCCGCAAGATGGTTGTGAACTCCGAGATCTACCCGGTTTACTGTGGTACCGCGTACAAGAACAAGGGCATCCAGCCTTTGCTCGACGCTGTTGTTGACTTCCTCCCAACCCCACTCGATGTGGGCGAGGTTCACGGCCACAAGATGGGCGACGAGGACGTCGACATGGTTCGTAAGCCTTCCCGCGACGAGCCATTTTCTGCACTTGCATTCAAGATTGCTGCTCACCCATTCTTCGGCAAGCTGACCTTCGTCCGCGTTTACTCGGGCGTTATTGAGCCAGGTGCTCAGGTTCTCAACGCTACGAAGGACAAGAAGGAGCGCGTTGGCAAGCTCTTCCAGATGCACGCCAACAAGGAGAACCCTGTCGACGAAGCAACCGCAGGTAACATCTACGCATTCATTGGCCTGAAGGACACCACCACCGGTGACACCCTCTGTGCAATGGACGCTCCCGTTGTTCTCGAGTCTATGAGCTTCCCAGATCCAGTGATCTCGGTTGCAATCGAGCCAAAGTCGAAGGCTGACCAGGAGAAGCTGGGCACCGCAATTCAGCGCCTCGCTGAAGAGGACCCAACCTTCACCGTTAAGCTTGACGACGAAACCGGCCAGACCGTGATCGGCGGCATGGGCGAGCTTCACCTCGACGTTCTTGTCGACCGTATGAAGCGCGAATTCAAGGTTGAGGCAAACGTGGGCGCTCCACAGGTTGCTTACCGCGAAACCATTCGCAAGCCTGTCGAAAAGCACGAGTACACCCACAAGAAGCAGACCGGTGGTTCGGGTCAGTTCGCTAAGGTCATCATCGCCCTGGAGCCATACGCTCCAAGCTCCGATGAGCTGGAAGAAGGCGAAAACGCTACCTACCTGTTCGAGAATGCTGTTACCGGTGGCCGTGTTCCAAAGGAATACATCCCATCCGTGGACCAGGGTATTCAGGATGCAATGCAGTACGGTACCGTCGCTGGTTACCCACTGGTGAACATCAAGGCAACCCTTCTCGACGGTCAGTACCACGACGTCGACTCCTCGGAAATGGCCTTTAAGATCGCTGGTCAGCAGGCCCTGAAGGAAGCAGTACAGAAGGCAAAGCCAGTACTGCTCGAGCCAATGATGGCAGTCGAGGTTGTCACTCCAGAGGATTACATGGGTGAGGTTATCGGCGATATTAACTCTCGCCGTGGCCAGGTTAACTCCATGGAAGACCGCGCTGGCGTCAAGGTCGTTAAGTCGCTGGTTCCACTGTCCGAGATGTTCGGCTACGTTGGTGACCTGCGCTCCAAGACCCAGGGTCGTGCGAACTACAGCATGATCTTCGATTCCTACGCTGAGGTTCCATCCTCCGTAGCAGAGGCAATCATTTCTGAGCGCACCGGCGCTTAGTTTCTTAAAGAATCGCTCCTCGTTCCCCTGCCGGGGGAGCGGGGTAGCGGCTCGCAAATTGCATCAACACGATCGTCGTGAAGCGAAGATCAGCTGTTTAACTGCAGAAAAAGTGTAGGTGTGATTTGCCGGCCGTTACCTCGTCACATTTGGGGTACGTACTAGTTTGGAATTGACTAGTAATGTGCCCTAGTATCGAGTAACTGGCACAGTGAAAAATATACTTACTCAACTGTGCGGCATTGATCGGCAAGGAATCGATACAGATTCCGCTGGTGTTCAATGACAGCAATAGGGTAGGTACCCACAAAATTGTGGCTGCGAGAGTCGTGGCCACCTAGACGTCCAGGAGGACTAACAGTGGCAAAGGCGAAGTTCGAGCGTACGAAGCCGCACGTCAACATCGGTACCATCGGTCACGTTGACCACGGCAAGACCACCACTACCGCCGCCATCACCAAGGTTCTGGCTGACAAGTTCCCAGAGCTGAACGAATCTTTCGCTTACGATGCCATCGATAAGGCACCGGAAGAGAAGGAACGTGGCATTACCATCAACGTTTCCCACGTTGAGTACCAGACGGAGAAGCGCCACTACGCTCACGTCGATGCACCAGGTCACGCTGACTACATCAAGAACATGATCACCGGTGCTGCCCAGATGGACGGCGCTATCCTGGTTGTTGCAGCTACCGACGGCCCAATGCCACAGACCCGCGAGCACGTCCTCCTGGCTCGCCAGGTTGGCGTTCCATACATCCTCGTCGCACTGAACAAGTGCGACATGGTTGACGATGAGGAAATCATCGAGCTCGTCGAGATGGAGGTCCGCGAGCTTCTGGCTGAGCAGGACTACGACGAAGAGGCTCCAATCGTTCACATCTCCGCTCTGGGCGCCCTGAACGGCGAAGAGAAGTGGGTTGACTCCATCGCTGAGCTCATGGAAGCTTGCGACGAGAACATCCCAGATCCAGTTCGTGAGACCGACAAGCCATTCCTCATGCCTGTTGAGGACATCTTCACCATTACCGGTCGTGGCACCGTTGCTACCGGTCGTGTTGAGCGCGGTACCCTGAACGTTAACGACGAGGTCGAGATCCTTGGCATCAAGGAAAAGTCTCAGACCACCACCGTTACCGGTATCGAGATGTTCCGCAAGCTGCTCGACTCCGCTGAAGCTGGCGACAACTGTGGTCTGCTGCTCCGTGGTATCAAGCGCGAAGACATCGAGCGTGGCCAGATTATCGCTAAGCCAGGTGCTTACACCCCTCACACCGAGTTCGAGGGTTCTGTCTACATCCTGTCCAAGGACGAGGGTGGTCGCCACACCCCATTCTTCGACAACTACCGCCCACAGTTCTACTTCCGTACCACCGACGTTACCGGTGTTGTGAAGCTTCCTGAGGGCACCGAGATGGTCATGCCAGGCGACAACGTCGACATGTCCGTCACCCTGATCCAGCCAGTTGCTATGGACGAGGGCCTGCGTTTCGCTATCCGTGAGGGTGGCCGTACCGTTGGTGCTGGTCGTGTAACCAAGATCAACAAGTAATCGTCTGATTACGCACTAATAATCCCCGCTAGGTTTTCCTAGCGGGGATTTTTGCCATAGTGCTGGTCTCGTGCTTGACGACGGCTACGTCGCCAAGCACACGCGAACTACCAGCGTAGACGCTGTGCCTGGTCGAAGAACTCGCGTTCGTGCATGAAGGCGTAGAGATAGTGGCGGGTGGCCAAGCGTCGTTGGGGCTCGTTCGCGGCAGCCATCGCGCGTTCGACACGATCGAGCGCAAGTTGCGTGCTTTCTACGAAATCGGTGCCACCGTAGAGGTTCAGCCACTGCGAGTATGGGTGCCAAGCGTGGTTGTGTTCGGACAATCGAAGTGCAGCTTCGGCGTATACCCAGTAGTAGGGGAGTAACGCAGCGGCGCCAACCACGTAGTCACGGACGCTGACCGTCGCGGCAAGCATATTGGTGTAAGCGAGAGTTACCGGTGACGCCTCGTGATAGTTTGCATGATCTTGGTACTCGTCATGAGAAATGTCGACCTTGTCTAAGCTGCCGTCTCGTTCGCCGAGCCAGGTGCGATGGATTTCCGCCTCAGCTGCTAGTACCTCGTGAGACGTATTCGACCAAGCGATCTGATCTGCAGAATCTGGTGCCTTTGCCGAGATCATAGCCAGTGCTCGGGAACACTGTTTGAGGAAGTGCGCATCTTGCTGCAGGTAGAACGTGAACGAGCTATCGCTCAACGTGCCATCTCGAAGCTCAAGCAGGAACTCTAAACTCAAGATCTGCTTCCAGATCGGTGCACTAGCGTTCCACAATGCCTCGGTGAAAGGGCCTGCAGGTTTGATGCGAGGACTGTAACCTGGCAGCTCGTCCTCAGAAAGCTGCGGAGCGCTAGTGATATAGGAGTTCAGAAGCCACGGTCGCGCAGAACCTGCAGCGGCGGCACTCCGCAGTTGATGGAAGTGGTCTACAGGGCCATTGCCATTGCCGACGTGCAACTTGTCTGCGTGCCAGATTGAATCGTGCAACCATTCGGTTGCCCAACGAGCACCATCTGCAACGGTCTCGCCCATGCCCAGCCGTGTTGCCAGTGCTGAAGACAACGAGCACCCGGTGCCGTGGGTGTTCTTCGTTTCAATCCGTGCCGTCGGGATGCGCTCAACGTTGCCGTCGCCAGTCACCACAGCATTGTCGGCCCACTTGCCCTCGAGGTGGCCACCCTTGACCAGGACGGTAGTACCGGTGCGCTCTGCAAACTCGAGAGCCTGCGCGATAGCCTCCTCCAGATCCGCCGCCGGTTGCTTTTCGACGAGCACCGCCAACTCAGGAATATTCGGTGTGATCACGTCAACCTTGGCAGCCAACTCTCGTACCGAGGCTTCAGCGGAGGAGTTCAGCAGGGAATCCCCGCTAGACGCGACCATCACAGGATCGAGAACAACAATGGGGCCGGGATTTTGGTAAAGCCACTGTTCAACAGTGTGCGTTGTTTCGGCATCACCCAACATGCCGATCTTGACAGCATCGATAGTGATGTCATCGCCAACTGCATTGAGCTGACTAGTAAGGAAGCTCTGTGGCGGAGTAAAAATCTCGCGAACTCCCTGGGTATTCTGTGCGACCAGTGCAGTGGTGACGGACATGCCGTAACCGCCAGCTGCACCGATGGACTTCAAATCAGCTTGAATGCCGGCGCCACCAGATGGGTCGGTGCCGGCGATGGAAAGCACCCGGGGGATCGATGGCAGTTTGCCATCGCGGGGATTGGCGTGTGGGCTAAAACTGTTTGGCATTTTGACGATTCCTTCGCTAGTTCGAGCTAGAGCAGGTTCAACGGGTCTAATCTCAGCGCTATCCAATTACACCGACCATTGAAGAATGGGCGTTCGTTTTGCATTTGAGCAAGCAAGGTGTGAAAAAAACTCTGTGCGCACCCCATGTCACTTGGGTAAAGGCTAGCAAAGCTAGTGGTTCGAGCTGGGAGGCGTTCGAACAAACAGCCTTTGAGCCTCCGGGATGAGTGGGCAAGACCGTATGCGGATCCGCCGAGCTTGTGAATCTCGACACAAAATGCGTGTAGCGGGCAATTCTTCCGAAAAGGGATTTGGGAAATCGGGTACCAACGTGTTTAAATACACGAGTTGCTTTAACACGGCGTTTTCGCCATGTGCAGTACGAGGCCTAATCGGAACCGGTACCGACATGAAATGAAGCGTCGCTGGTGGAGCGAGCATGGCCACGTTGGCTTGAACCGCAGACTCATGAAAATGGGGAAACGGGGATAAGTCGCGTGCTCCCAGGTCAAATACAGGGCGACACGCCCGACCGCGGGGGACGGAAGTGGCATGGCAATTAAACAGCGGCAGTAGGCAATAGGCACCACGTTTATCGGGGGACTCCTTTCGTCGAACTGGGAAGAGTAGATGTGAATTCGTCCGCTCGGAACATGTGCGCTGTTAAGCGCCATGTTGCGAAGACGGGGTCACTAGATCAACTACACACCCAGTATCTTCACGCTTCTGGCGCTGGCCATAGTCAACAACCGGAGCTAAAAGACATTGACAGGGTCGACGCCCTTAAGAGGGCGCGCCGACCGAGGAGAGGACAAGCGTGGCGGGACAAAAGATCCGCATCAGGCTCAAAGCCTACGACCACGAGGCAATCGACGCTTCTGCGCGTAAGATTGTCGAGACTGTGACCCGTACGGGTGCACGCGTGGTTGGCCCAGTGCCGTTGCCAACCGAAAAGAACGTTTACTGCGTCATCCGCTCGCCGCACAAGTACAAGGACTCGCGCGAGCACTTCGAGATGCGTACGCATAAGCGCCTCATCGACATTCTCGATCCGACGCCAAAGACGGTTGACGCGCTCATGCGTATCGACCTTCCTGCAAGCGTCGATGTGAACATTCAGTGAGCCCGGACTTTTTGGCAGCGGAGACTAGATAAATGAGTGAAAACGAGATCAAGGGCATCCTGGGCACAAAGCTCGGCATGACCCAGATCTTCGACGAGGATAACCGCGTTGTTCCGGTTACCGTCGTTGAGGCTGGGCCATGCGTTGTTACCCAGGTGCGCACGAAGGAAACTGACGGCTACGATGCCGTTCAGATCGCATACGGCGAGATTGACCCACGTAAGGTCAACAAGCCAAACACCGGCCACTTCAAGAAGGCCGGCGTTACCCCACGTCGCCACATGGTGGAGATTCGTACTGCAGACGCTTCCTCTTACGAGGTTGGACAGAGTGTCGGTGTCGACATCTTCGGCGACATCGAGTACGTCGACGTAACCGGCACCACCAAGGGCAAGGGCTTTGCCGGCGCTATGAAGCGCCACGGCTTCGCTGGCCAGGGTGCAGGTCACGGTAACCAGGCTGCTCACCGTCGTGTCGGTGGCATTGGTGCTTGTGCAACCCCAGCGCGTGTCTTCAAGGGCAAGCGTATGGCTGGTCGCATGGGTCAGGACCGCGTCACGACTCAGAACCTGAAGATTCAGAAGGTCGACACTGATGCCAACCTGCTGCTCATTAAGGGCGCAGTACCTGGTAACCGTGGTGGCCTCCTGGTTGTCAAGACCGCTGTGAAGGGTGGTGCTCACGCATGACAAACCTCAAGCTTGATGTCCACACCGCCGACGGTGGCGTGAACGGTTCCGTAGAACTGCCAGCTTCGATCTTTGACGCAGAGGCTTCTGTTGCATTGATGCACCAGGTTGTTGTTGCCCAGCAGGCAGCAGCTCGCCAGGGTACGCACAAGGTAAAGACCCGCGCAGAGGTTCGTGGCGGTGGCCGTAAGCCATGGCGCCAGAAGGGTACCGGTCGCGCTCGTCAGGGCTCGATTCGTGCACCTCACTGGACCGGCGGCGGAATTGTTCACGGCCCAGTGCCACGCGACTACTCGCAGCGCACCCCGAAGAAGATGGTTGCAGCTGCACTCCGCGGTGCTCTGTCGGACCGTGCTCGTCATGATCGCATCCATGTTGTTGAAGAACTGGTTGCAGGTCAGACCCCATCGACCAAGGCTGCTCGTACTTTCATCGAGCGCCTAACCGACCGTAAGTCTGTGCTGGTTGTTCTTCCTCGTGAAGACGTTGCCGCATGGAAGTCGGTTAACAACTTGCCGAACGTAGCTGCCCTCTCTGAGGATCAGCTGAACACCTACGACGTGCTGAAGGCCGACGATGTTGTGTTCGCAGTTCAGGCTCTGAATACGTTCATCACCCGTACCGCTGGTGAGAAGGAGGAGAAGTAATGGCTACCATCGCAGATCCCCGCGACATTATTCTCGCCCCGGTTGTGTCGGAGAAGTCCTACGGACTGATGGAGCAGAACGTTTACTCGTTCCTAGTTCATCCCGACGCTAACAAGACCCAGATCAAGATCGCGGTCCAGGAGATCTTCGGTGCGAAGGTCGCTAGCGTGAACACCGTCAACCGTGAGGGTAAGCGTAAGCGCACCCGCACCGGCTACGGTCAGCGCAAGGCAACCAAGCGCGCCTACGTGACTCTCGCGGCCGGCAGCGATCCCATCGACATCTTCGGCGGTTCGGCTAGCTAACGCGGGCCGACGAGGAAGTTAAAGGAAGAGCAACAGTATGGCTATTCGTAAGTACAAGCCGACTACGCCGGGTCGCCGCCAGAGCTCCGTCTCTGAGTTCAGCGAAATCACTCGCTCGACTCCAGAGAAGTCTCTGCTGCGCCCGCTGTCGAAGACCGGTGGTCGTAACGTTCACGGCCACATCACCACTCGTCACAAGGGTGGCGGACACAAGCGTCAGTACCGTGTCATCGACTTCCGTCGTAATGACAAGGACGGCATTCCAGCAAAGGTCGCACACATTGAGTACGACCCAAACCGCACCGCGAACATCGCGTTGCTGCACTACTTCGATGGTGAAAAGCGCTACATCATTGCGCCAAAGAACCTGAAGCAGGGCGCAATCGTTGAGTCCGGCGCAAATGCTGACATCAAGGTTGGTAACAACCTGCCACTGCGCAACATCCCAACTGGTACCACCATCCACGCTGTGGAGCTGAAGCCAGGCGCAGGTGCACAGCTTGCCCGTTCTGCTGGCGCATCCATCCAGCTGCTGGGTAAGGAAGGCAAGTACGCAGTTCTGCGTATGCCGTCCTCTGAAATCCGTCGCGTCGACGCACGTTGCCGTGCGACCGTGGGCGAAGTTGGCAATGCAGACCAGATCAACATCCGCTGGGGTAAGGCCGGCCGTATGCGTTGGAAGGGCTGGCGCCCAACCGTTCGCGGTGTCGTCATGAACCCAGTCGACCACCCACACGGTGGTGGTGAAGGTAAGACTTCCGGTGGTCGCCATCCTGTGTCCCCATGGGGCCAGAAGGAAGGCCGCACCCGTAAGCCTAACCGTCCGAGCGACCAGCTGATCGTTCGTCGTCGCCGTGCCAACAAGTCCAAGAAGCGCTAAGGAGGTAACAAACAATGCCACGCAGCCTTAAGAAGGGCCCGTTCGTTGATGAGCACCTCCTCGCAAAGGTAGACGCTCAGAACGAAAAGGGCACCAAGCAGGTCATCAAGACCTGGTCCCGCCGCTCGACGATTCTCCCAGATTTCATCGGCCACACCTTCGCCGTCCATGACGGTCGCAAGCACGTGCCGGTATTCGTGGACGACTCTATGGTTGGCCACAAGCTGGGCGAGTTCGCCCCAACCAAGACCTTTAAGGGTCACATCAAGGATGACAAGAAGGGACGTCGATAAGCCATGAGCAACGACATCACCTCTGCACGCGCAACCGCGCGTTTCGTCCGCGTGACTCCAATGAAGGCACGCCGTGTTCTGGACACCGTTCGCGGTAAGTCCGTATCCGAGGCACTGGCAATGCTGGAATACGCTCCTCAGGGCGCTTCCGAGCCAATTGCCAAGTTGGTTGCTTCTGCTGCTGCAAACGCAGAGAACAACTTCGGCCTGGATCCACGCACCCTGGTCATCTCTGAATGCTTCGCTGACGAGGGACCAACCATGAAGCGCTTCCGCCCACGTGCGCAGGGCCGTGCTTTCCACGTCCGCAAGCGCACGAGCCACATCACTGTGGTCGTCGAGAGCCAGAAGGAAGGTGACCGATAGTGGGTCAGAAGATTCATCCACACGGCCTCCGACTCGGTATTTCCAGCGACTGGAAGTCCCGCTGGTACGCCGACAAGCAGTACGCTGACTACCTCGCCGAGGACATCAAGATCCGTGATCTGCTGTCCACCGGTCTCGAGCGCGCTGGTATTTCCGACGTCGTCATCGAGCGCACCCGTGATCGCGTTCGCGTCGACATCCACACCGCACGTCCGGGCATCGTCATCGGTCGTCGTGGTTCGGAAGCAGACCGCATTCGCGGCGAGCTGGAAAAGCTCACCGGCAAGCAGGTTCAGCTGAACATCCTCGAAGTCAAGAACGTTGACGCTGACGCTAAGTTGGTTGCACAGTCTATCGCTGAGCAGCTGACCAACCGCGTGGCTTTCCGCCGCGCGATGCGCAAGGCTATTCAGTCTGCAATGCGCCAGCCACAGGTTAAGGGCATCAAGGTTGTTTGCTCCGGCCGCCTCGGCGGTGCGGAGATGGGTCGCACGGAGCGCTACCACGAGGGTCGCGTTCCACTGCACACCCTGCGCGCGGAAATCGACTACGGTACCCACGAGGCTCACACCACTTTCGGACGCATCGGCGTCAAGGTGTGGATCTACAAGGGTGACGTCATCGGTGGCCGTCGCGAGTCCGAGATGAACGCAGGTGGCGATCGCCGCCGTCGCGACCGCAACGAGCGTCCACGCCGTGGTGGTAAGCGTCGTCAGCGCGCCTCTGAGAAGAAGGAGGGCTAATTCATGCTCATCCCGAAGCGCGTTAAGTACCGCCGTCAGCACCGTCCAACCCGTTCGGGTATGTCCAAGGGTGGCAACACCGTGACGTTCGGTGACTACGGTCTGCAGGCTCTCGAACCGGCGTACATCACCAACCGCCAGATCGAAGCTGCACGTATCGCCATCAACCGCCACGTCAAGCGTGGCGGCAAGGTTTGGATCAACATCTTCCCTGACCGCCCACTGACCCAGAAGCCACTCGGCGTTCGTATGGGTTCCGGTAAGGGTCCAGTCGAGAAGTGGATCGCAAACGTCAAGCCAGGTCGCGTCATGTTCGAAATGTCGTACCCTGACGAGAAGACCGCTGTTGAAGCCCTGACCCGTGCAGGCGCAAAGCTGCCAATCAAGACCCGAGTCGTTCGTAAGGAGGATCAGTTCTAATGTCGAATGGTATTCCGGCTCACGAGCTCCGCTCGCTGAACAACGACGACCTGGTCGCCAAGCTCAAGGAATCTAAGGAAGAGCTGTTCAACCTCCGATTCCAGATGGCTACCGGTCAGCTGACCAACAACAGCCGTCTCCGCACCGTCCGCAAGGACATTGCTCGCATCTACACCGTTATGCGTGAGCGCGAGCTCGGCCTGTCCGCAGCCCCAACTGATGGTGATGCAGCATGAGCGAGGAAAAGATGAACAAGACCGAGACTGGCGCACGTAAGGTTCGCACTGGTTACGTCGTGTCCGACAAGATGCAGAAGACCATCGTTGTCGAACTCGAAGACCGTAAGCAGCACGCACTGTACGGCAAGATCATGCGCACCAGCTCCAAGGTGAAGGCACACGACGAGAACGAGGAAGCCGGCATCGGCGACCGCGTCCGCATCGAAGAGTGCCGTCCGCTTTCCAAGGACAAGCACTACCGTCTGCTCGACATCGTCGAGAAGGCTAAGTAAGAGCTAGTTCTTTTACCTGAATTACCCACCGTCCATTGGGCGGTGGGTTTTCTTTGCCCTGGGGGTACGCAGACAGGACGCTTTGCGACGATTCCCCATGCATCACTTGTCGGCTCCAGATTGTTTGGTAGCTCCGACCCATAGCGGCGGTTTCGCGCATACTGGGTTTCATGAGCAACCATCGAACGTGGGCGGAAATCATTGCGGCTGACCCGGCGCACTCTCGTCGGTACGCGAACAGATGGCGGACCTTTGCACGGGAGGGACGTGACATCCATGGAGAAGCACGTCTGATCGATGCGATGGTGCCACGTTCTGCCCGGGTGCTCGATGCCGGTTGCGGCCAGGGGCGTGTCGGCGGTCATCTTTCCGGCGCGGGACATTCCGTGGTTGGTGTTGACATTGATCCATATTTGATTGGTGAAGCGAGAAGCCAGCATCCGATGGCGACTTGGCTGGTGGGGGATCTTAAAGGTGTGGGGTCTTTGCTTGCTGACGACGTCGCAAAGAACGGCGCTTTCGACGCCATAGTTGCAGCTGGAAATGTGCTGACATTCATTGATCCCAAAGATCGGATGCAGGTGTTGACTGGCCTCGCGAGCGTGTTGGGGGACAACGCTCGGGCAGTGTTCGGCTTCGGATCGGGGCGTGGTTGGGAGTTCTCTCAGTTCGAGCAGGATGTGCACGAGGCTGGGATGGAGATTCGCATGAAGTTCTCGACCTGGGATCTACGCCCTTTTGATGCCACCAGTAACTTTCTGGTGGCTGTGTGCGAAAAGGCTTAGACTTCAATACCGCTACGGCTAGTCGACGACCCCGCCGAAGAATGTGCCGATGAAATAGCTGACTACCAGGCCCAACGCGCCACCGATGAGGAGGCGGAGGGTAGCTGCGACAGGATTAGTGTCCGATAGCTTTGCGCTGACGAAACCGGTGATGGCCAAGGCTATGAGTGTCACGATAGTTACTGCCCACACCCCGGACTCTCGTGGAGCAAGAATTGCTGCGAGCATGGGCAAAATCGCACCCAGCATGAATGAAACAGCAGAGGAACCAGCGGCTGCCCATGGGCTGGTTAGGTCCTCACCATCAATGCCCAGCTCTAGGCGCAAATGAGCTGACAATGGATCGGCGTCATGGATGCTGGTTGCGGCGTCGTGTGCGATGTCGTCTGACATGCCGTACGAGCGCAGAATATGCACGAGTTCCTGATGTTCTTCCGCAGGATAGTCCCGCAGTTCGGCCTTTTCCTTTTCAATGAGTGCACGTTCGGTGTCTCGCTGGGTAGACACAGATACGTACTCACCCAAGGCCATCGATACTGCGCCTGCGATGATCGCTGCGACACCAGCTGTGGCAATGGCACCAGTTGATGATCCTGCGGCGATCACACCCAGCAGCAACAGGGCAGTGGACACGATGCCATCGTTAGCACCGAGGACACCGGCACGTAGCCAGTTGAGTTTCGCCGACTGGCCAGCGTCGTGGGGTTCTACTTTTGGGGCAGCTGGGATGATGTTGTCGCTCATTGCGTCTTTTCCCATACCAGCACCGCACCCTCATGACCTGTCAGGAATACGAAGACGAGCGAGGCAATAGCTGCGATCGCCATGACGATGATGGCGATGGTTCCGATCGATCCCGGTGTTTCCGCTTGGCGACGGTCGCGCCACAGTAACACGGCACTTGCGATGAACATCAGACCCACGGCGATCAGCATGTAGTTGGCATAAGCAGCGTGAGTGGAGACAGGCCCAGGGTTCTCCTCTGACAAGTTGACCAAAGGAAGCATGGCTTCACCTGTTGAACGAGCGAGAACCGTAGCGACAGCTGCTACAAAGTTAATAGCCACAGTAACGATGCCAAACTTGGCTCGGAGCGTTGGCCGGAAAGCGTAAATAAGGGTCAAAATTGCTGCGACAGGAACGGCGACGACGGCGAGATGGACGATGAGTGGGTGCGTGGGAAGACCCGCAATGCTTTCGAACATGACTTGGTTATAACCCCGACTTAGGTTGCTGTCTAGCGATGCAAACCTATCCTGTGTGACAGACTACGCAAGTATGTAGATAGAGTAGTAAGGGTAAGCAAACTCTTAGCGCATGCGGCTGACGTGCGGTTTTCCTAAGGATGGTGGCTGTGCTGTCTCCAAGTGCCCTTCGTCGGTAGGTGCCGTGAACCTTAGCGAAGTGTTCGAGTGAGAACTATCGCGCCAAAAAGGGCAATCGTGGCACAAGTCACCATGCCAATTGACATTGACAACGCTGAGTTGGTGCCAAGACCAACCAGCGGGGCGACGATGCCTGCGGTGAGGAACTGCGCAAAGCCCATTGCGCCAGCACCCGCGCCAACACCAATGTCGCGCACAGTGGCAGTGCCGAGCGCCGTCGCGTTCCCCAGGATCAAGCCCATGGACCCCACCGCGATGAACAGCAGCGGCAAGGTAGCCCACAGGTAAGGGCCAAAGAGTCCGTTGAAGAGGAGCCCCACCGAAGCTGCGGCAATGGTAACGAGGCCACCAATCAGCAGGTTTCGTGGATCGGCTCTGCCCGCCAGCTTGGCGCTCACCGTGGCCATAACGGTAATCCCGATAGCGTTGGCAGCGAAAGCGAAACCGTAGACGCGCGTGGACATGCCCAACTGCCCCTGGTACACGTATGGAGACGCAGCGATGTAGGAGAACATCACGCCGAAACCGGCGGCAAAAGCAAGCAGATATCCGAAAAACTCCCGCCGGCGCAGGCACCGCCAAATGGCTGGGAAGAGCGACCGAATCGCATTCGCATTACGACGATCCTTCGGCAACGACTCAGGCACGATGAAAACGCTCACGATGATCATGGCGACGTTGAAACCTGCGAGAATCCAGAAAATGCCACGCCAGCCCACTAGAGGCGAGAAGACACCGCCCAAGATTGGTGCGAGCACAGGGGCGAAGCCCTGAATCGCCATCAGCAGAGAGAAGGCCCGGGCAGCATCAGCGCCACGTGCGACGTCTGGGATAACTGCACGGGCAAGGACAGCTCCCGTGCCACCGGCCAGGCCCTGGAGGAGGCGCAGCGCGACGAAGACTCCGATGCTTGGAGCGATGGCGCAACCCACAGACGACGCAAAGAAGATGATGGTTGAGCCAACCATGAGGCCTTTGCGACCCAGGCCGTCGGAAAGCGAACCTGATAGAAGCTGACCCAGCGCCATACCCACCATGAACGCAGTGAGGGTCAGCTGTACGAGAGATGCGTTGGTGCTGAGCTCGCTGCCAATGTTGGGGAATGTGGGCAAGTACATGTCAGTACTGAGTGCACCCGCGGAGGAAAGAAGAGCGAGGGCAGTCAGAAAGAAGCCGGTGAGGCGCGGCTGCGGAGTGTTGGTGGCCTTAGTCAATAGGGATACCTGTCACTGACCTTTCCAAGAGAAGGAAAAATAAATTATACGAGTAAGCAGCCAGTTGCAGACTGCGGATGCACCGAACTCGCCTCTGTATCTGGTGCAGTGAGCGGGATTTTGTTCATAACAGATGACGTGCAATAATGCATGAGTTGTGCTCAACAGCTGCGTGAGTGTCGTACAAGCGCCGGTAAGTCTGGATCAGCGATCTATTGACATGTTGAGGTACACGAAGAAGTAGACCGCGTGCGTTTAGGACGGAAATCTGACGCACAATGCAACCAGGTCAGGAGAACCGCAGTGATTCAACCAGAATCGCGTCTGCGCGTTGCCGACAACACTGGTGCACGTGAAATCATGTGCATCCGCGTTCTCGGTGGCTCGACCCGACGCTTCGCTGGCATTGGCGACACCATCGTCGCAACTGTCAAGGAAGCTACCCCGGGCGGCAACGTCAAGGCAGGCGAAATCGTTAAGGCTGTCATCGTTCGTGCCAAGAAGGAAACCCGTCGTGTTGACGGTTCCTACATTAAGTTCGACGAGAATGCAGCAGTCATCATCAAGGCTGATGGTGAGCCAAAGGGCACCCGTATTTTCGGGCCAGTCGCGCGTGAACTGCGTGACAAGAAGTTCATGAAGATTGTTTCGCTCGCACCGGAGGTGATTTAAGTGAAGATCCGCAAGGGCGATACCGTGCTGGTCATCTCTGGTCCAGACAAGGGTGCGCAGGGCAAGGTCATTGAGGCTTACCCAGCACGCGACAAGGTTCTGGTCGAGGGCGTTAACCGCATCAAGAAGCATGTTGCAAACTCCGCGGCTGAGCGTGGCGCATCCTCCGGTGGCATCGTCACCCAGGAAGCTCCAATTCACGTGTCGAACGTCATGCTCGTTGACGAAGATGGAACCCCAACTCGCGTTGGCTACCGCTTCGACGATGAGGGCAAGAAGGTTCGCATCTCCCGCCGTACCGGGAAGGACATCTAAGTCATGAGCGAAAATTACACTCCTCGTTTGAAGACCCGCTACCGCGAAGAAATCCGTAGCAAGTTGCAGGACGAATTCAAGTACGAAAACGTCATGCAGGTTCCTGGCGTCACCAAGGTTGTTGTCAACATGGGTATTGGCGCTGCTGCACAGGATAAGAAGCAGATCAACGGTGCACTCGAAGATCTGACCGCAATTACCGGTCAGAAGCCAGAGACCCGTCGTGCTCGCAAGTCCATTGCAAACTTCAAGCTGCGTGAAGGCGATGCCATCGGTGCTCGCGTTACTCTGCGTGGCGACCGTATGTGGGAATTCCTCGATCGTCTGCTGACGGTTGCTCTTCCACGTATTCGTGACTTCCGTGGTCTCTCCGACCAGCAGTTCGACGGTCACGGCAACTACACCTTCGGCCTCTCTGAGCAGACCATGTTCTACGAGATCGACGTTGACAAGATTGATCGCCCACGTGGTATGGACATCACCGTCGTTACCACTGCGACCAACAACGACGAAGGTCGTGCACTGCTTCGCGAACTGGGCTTCCCATTCAAGAAGTAAGACTCGTTTGAGTTAACGCTGCAATAGCGTAAAGAAAACCACCTCCCGCTGGGAGGTGGTTTTTTGTTGCGCTACTAACAGCGCATAAGCGTTTCGTCCTGGGGCTATACCTCGGCTGGTACGCGGAAAGGAGCGCCCGTGCATTCCCTCAGCTCGTCAATGGTCACACCATCTGCGCACTCAACGAGGGTCAACCCGTCGGTTGCGCTAACGGTAAACACAGCATGCGAAGTCACAATCATGTCCACACAGCGTGCTCCCGTCAACGGCAGCGAACATTCAGCTACGACTTTTGGCTCACCCTTCTTGGTGAGGTGATCAGTCATCACAATGATGGTTTCTGCGCCGTGGACAAGGTCCATCGCGCCACCCATGCCCTTGACCATCTTTCCTGGAACCATCCAGTTGGCTAGGTCTCCGTACTGTGACACTTCCATAGCGCCCAGTACTGCGACATCAACCGACTTCGATCGGATCATTGCAAAAGATTCGGACGAAGAGAAGTAGCTTGCGCCTGGTCCAGCGGTAATCGTTTCCTTGCCGGCATTGATGAGTTCAGGGTCGACTTCATCATCAAGAGGGTAAGGGCCAACACCGAGGATTCCGTTTTCGGAATGCAATACGACTTCAAGATCTTCGGGGAGAAAACCGGGGATGAGCGTTGGCATGCCGATGCCGAGATTTACGTACTGGCCATTGCGTAGTTCCTGAGCGACGCGCGCTGCCATTTGTTCACGATTCCAGCTCATGGTTAGTTCCCTTCTCGAGTCGTGCGGTTTTCGATGCCAGTCTCTTGCGGGCCGACATGCACGATGCGGTCGACGAAGATTCCGGGGACGTGAACGTCGTCAGGCGGAATCTGGTCGACGATGTGCTCGACTTGAGCGATGGTAATCTTGCCGCTCATCGCTGCGTCTGGGTTGAAGTTGCGTGCGGTCTTAGAGAAGCGCAGGTTGCCATAGCGGTCCGCCTGGTGGGCGTGAACCAATGCAAAGTCCGCACGAATGCCATATTCGAGGACGTATTCTTCGCCGTCGATAATGCGAGTTTCCTTCTTTGGGGAGTACTCGGCGACAGTGCCATCTGGGTTGTAGCGAACCGGGAGTCCTCCATCGGCGAGCTGCGTGCCGACGCCTGCCTTGGTGTAGAACGCCGGAATGCCAGCGCCACCAGCGCGCATGCGTTCTGCCAGGGTGCCTTGGGGAGTGAACTCTACAGAGAGCTCGCCGGACAAGTACTGGCGGGAGTACTCCTTGTTGCTACCGATGTAGGAGCCGATGGTTCGAGAAATGCGGTGATCTTGCAGCAGCTTGCCGAGGCCGAAGCCGTCGGTACCGCAGTTGTTGGACACGATTGTGAGGTCGGTGGCGGAGCCAGCGAGGACTGCATCGATGAGAACAGCAGGGATTCCTACGAGGCCAAAGCCACCGACTGCGAGGGAAGAGCCGGTCGAAATATCGGCAACGGCTTCTTCAGCGGAGGGAATTTGTTTGTCGAGCATGCCAGCAACACTAGCAAATGTTCGCAAAGTGCACTAGGGTTTGCATTGTGAACACTCTAGAATGAGTGGAAACATGGCGTTGAACACAAGGGAGAATCATGGTTTCGTCGCAGCATGTGCAGTCTTTTGCGCGTGGTTTGGCTGTTATCAAGAGCTTTAACGAAACACGCAGCGCGCAGACACTGTCTGAGGTTGCAGAAGTTACCGGGCTCTCTCGTGCGACAGCGCGACGCTTCCTACACACGCTCGTGGATGAAGGCTATGCAACCACGGACGGCTCGAAGTTCCGCTTGACCCCGCGCGTTCTTGAGCTTGGTTACAGCTACTTGTCCAGCTTGACGCTGCCTCAGGTAGCCCAGCCACGCCTGGAAGCGTTGTCTGCGAAAGTTTCGGAATCATCGTCGCTTTCTGTGCTTGACGACGGCGACATCGTGTACGTCAACCGCGTCCCCGTGCGCAAGATCATGACGGTAGCCATCACAATTGGCACTCGATTCCCAGCGTTTAACACATCGATGGGGCGAGTTCTGTTGGCATTCCAAACTCCGAAGTTCATCAAGGAGTACTTGGATGCTACGGAATTCGAGGCTACGACGTCGATGACGAAGATTGCTCGTGCAGATTTGGAAGAGCAGTTGGCGACGGCTCGTCGTCAAGGCTGGATCATCGTCGACCAAGAACTGGAGCCGGGGTTGCGTTCGGTCGCAGCACCTGTGTTTTCTCCAGATGGTCGGGTAGCAGCGGCAGTCAATGTTTCCACTCAGGCGGCGGTTCATTCATTAACTGACATCGAGAAAAACATTGTTCCTGAGGTAGTTGCTGCAGCGCAGCTCATCACAGACGATCTCGCACGTATGCAAGTGGCATAACGCGTGCGATGGACACGAGGAGTTCTTAGAACCATGCCCATCAATACCCCAGACGCCAGTATTCGCGATGACGACATTGTGCTGTGCACTCCGCTTCGCACTCCAGTAGGTCGCTACGGCGGAGCATTCGTTAACGTTCCTGTACAACAACTTGCCAGCACGGTTGTCTCAGCAGTTGTGGAAAAGTCAGGGCTAAGTGCCGATGACATCGACGATGTCATTCTCGGCCAAGCATCTCCGAATGGCGCAGCTCCTGCGCTGGGTCGGATTGCGGCTCTTGATGCAGGTCTTGGCGAAACGATTCCAGGTATGCAGCTAGACCGGCGTTGCGGGTCGGGACTGCAAGCCATCACCACTGCAGCAGCGCATATCGCTTCTGGTGCTGCAGACCTCATCATTGCCGGTGGTGCAGAGTCAATGTCCCAAACTGAATACGTCGTTGATGCGAAAGTTCGTTGGGGCCTGAAGGCAGGGACTACGGCTTTCATCGATCGTCTGCAACAAGCCCGCGAGACCGCAGGTGGCAAGAACCATCCGATTCCAGGTGGCATGATCGAGACTGCCGAGAACTTGCGCAGCGAGTACTCCATCCCACGTGAAGTCCAAGACGAACTCTCTGCAGAGTCGCATCGTCGCGCTGTGGCAGCGCAGGAGTCCGGCGCTTTCGCCGACGAGATCGTCCCCATCGAAGTTCCCGCTTCACGACGAAAAGACCCAGCAGTCATCATCTCCAGTGATGAGCATCCGCGCCCTGGAACGACCGTCGAGAAGTTGTCTTCGCTCAAACCGGTACTTGGACGCAATGATGAGAATGCGACGGTCACGGCAGGAAACGCATCGGGGCAGAATGATGGTGCCGCCGCGATGATTGTCACTACCCGAGCGAAGGCAGCTGAGTTGGGTTTGACGCCGATGTTGCGTCTGCGTGGTTGGGCGGTTGCTGGAGTGGCACCGGAAACGATGGGTATTGGCCCAGTACCTGCGACGGCAAAGGCTCTCGACAAGACCGGTCTTTCGTTGGCGGATATGGATGTCATCGAGCTGAACGAAGCATTCGCGGCACAGGCACTGTCGGTGCTGAAGGAATGGGGTATTGACAAGGATGACCCACGACTCAATCCCGTTGGTTCCGGCATTTCCCTGGGACACCCAGTTGGTGCGACAGGTGCCCGCATGCTGGTGACCCTTGCACACCAAATGAAGCGATCCGAAGGAACCCTTGGACTCGCCACCATGTGTATTGGTGGCGGTCAAGGTCTGGCAGCGATCGTCGAGAAGGAGACCAAGTAGACCATGACAACCACGCCTTTTATCCTTGATGCACGCGAGTTCGGATCCGGTGAGAGCACCATTGTTTTGCTCGGATCATTGGGTTCTAACCACGACATGTGGCTGCCCCAGATGGATGCGCTGAGCCGGGATGCGCGCGTAATTTCCTTGGAGCACCGCGGGCATGGCAATTCGCCGATTGCGCTGGATGTGCCAACAGTCGCAGACCTGGCCGCTGATGTGTTGGCGACCCTGGACCGTCTCAACGTTGCTGAGTTCAGCGTTGCTGGATTGTCTCTTGGCGGTGCAGTTGCGCAGTATTTGGCAGCGAATTTCCCGGAACGAGTGCGATCCGTCGTGTTGCTGTGCACGTCTCCTAAGTTCGGCGAAAGCTCGGGCTGGGTTGAGCGCGCACAGACCGCCCGTAGTCAGGGAGTGCCATCGCTTGCCGACGCAATCGTCGACCGTTGGTTCTCTGCAGAGTTCCTGGCCGACCACCCAGCAAGTCGCGATTACTTTGTGCGTATGATTTGCACCACCTCGGACGAAGGATATGCGCAGTGTTGTGAGGCACTGGCATCGTGGGATTTCAGTAGTGACTTGTCCCGGATTGAACAGCCTGTGTTGACCATCGCGGGTGACGAGGATCCAGCTACGACCCCTGAGACGCTGCAGCTTATTGCAGATGGCGTGAGTAACGGTCAGGCGGAAGTGTTGTCGCCGGCGGGACATTTGCCAACTATCGAACAGGCAGCAGAGGTCAATCGTTTGCTGCGCGAGCACTTCCTGAACTAACTAGGGGTGCTGCCAGCACTTGTGCAGTACTACTCCACGAAACGTTACCCAATAAAAAAGCTCGCCCGAAGGGGCGAGCTTTTGTTATCTTGGGCTACTTCACATCGTTGGGATGCTTGGCTAGTGGCGTGACATTGATGTCCATGTACTCGAACATGGGCAGGCTAGAGATGATCGAATGCAGCTCATCAGCATCTGCTACGTCAAGGACGGAAATATTCGCGAACTGACCGGCTACACGCCAGATCATCGGCCACTTACCGGAGTTCTGTTGCTTCTGAGAGAACTCTCGTTCAGCGGCAAAGAGCTTTTCGCGCTCCTCGGCAGGCATGTCGTGAGGAATGTTGATCTTCATGTGCACATGGAAGAGTGCCATTGGGTCTCCTTAGTTAGTGATGTATCGGGGAAGAGCAGGAAATAGTGGTGGTGAAGGAAAAGTAGGTGTGCGACTAGTTTCGTGTAAACGAGTCGATCGCAGACCAGTCGGGTTCTATACCCAAGCCAGGGCCTTCGGGAAGGTGAACATATCCATCGGAATACTCCATTGGCGTTTCCACATAGCTTTCGCGCAGCAGTTGCGGACCGAACAGTTCTGATCCGTAGTCAATATCTGGGGTTGCGCACGCGAAGTGGACCGATGCTGCCGTGCCGAAGGGACCTTCAAGGCTAGTGGCACCATGGCAGGACAAGCCTGCCGCGCTGGCTATTGCCACGGTCCGCTGTGACTCTAAGAGTCCACCGATTTTGGTGGTCTTGATGGCGACAACATCAGCGGCATCGCTTTGCACGACAGCGAGTGCATCGCCAGGGGAGCAGACTGACTCATCCGCCATGACAGGAACGCCAGTGACACGGCGGATCTCACGCAGAGTTGCCAAATCTGCCGCTGGAGTTGGCTGCTCGAACAACTCGACTCCGGCCTCTGCGAGTTCCGGCAAGTAACGCAACGAAGTCAGTCGAGACCACCTAGCGTTGTGATCAGTGCGGAAGCCCACCTTATCGCCCAACGCTTCTACCAGTGCGACTACACGTGAGGTGTCGTCTTCAGGCTTTCCTGCACCCATCTTCAACTTGAAGCTGCGGTTACCGTACTCATCGATTCGGCTCTGCACTTCCGCGATTGCCTCTTCGAGTGGCAGTACTCCCAGCGCCCACGTGTAATCAATCTTGTCTCGTACTTGGCCGCCGAGCAGCGTTGTAACCGGCTGGTTGAGTGCTCGCGCCCATGCGTCGAAAAGCGCAATTTCCAGGGCGGCCTTTGCAAAACGCATGTTTGCCACTGACCGCTCCCACGAATGGACAATGCCGGATAGCTCCGACACCGGACGATTGGTAGTGGCGGGTGCAAGGTACTTTTCGACGATCGCCTGCATCGTCTCAACACTTTCGCCACCCCACCATGGACCGCCAGGCACTACGCCTTCGCCGTAGCCTTTGGCTCCACCAGCGAGTTCCACTTCAACAAGCAGAATTGGCTGAGCGGTTGCCGTGTAAGTGGCGAAGCCATGGGGACGAATGAGCGGTACATCGATGATACGGGTGCTGATCCTCGAAACATTGAGGTCGGAACTCATTGGCAAAACTCCTTCTTGCGGAACTTTCTAACGAGGAAAAGGCCCTCCATGTATAAATCATGAAAAGGGCCAATACCACTAGGTTTGTGCTGACGAACTAGCCACGGTCCTCGTCCAGGATGAAGCCGTAATCAACGCGGTTTGCGCCGTCGGCATCAGCTTCTGGGTGCAAGACAAGCTCAGGCTTCACAGCGGTAGCAACGTCGTTCTCGACGTAGTCGCCGCCTTCGAAGTAGAGCTGCGTCGTGATGGTGCGGTAGCCAGGGTGGCTGACACGGAGGTGCAGGTGAGCTGGGCGCCATGGGTGGCCACCGTAGGAATCGATGAACCAACCGGTTGGGCCGTCAGCTGGGATCTGGTACGGAGCTGGCTGCAGAGTCTTGATCTCGTAGCGGCCTTCTTCGTCAGTGACGATGGTGCCACGCAAGTTCCATTCTGGGAGGCCTGGTGCGAATTGTGAGTAGTAGCCGTCTTCATCTGCGTGCCACAGCTCGACACGTGCGCCGCCGAGGCCTTCGCCCTTCAGGTTCGTGACCTGACCTGCGAAGTACAGCGGGGTTGCTGCCTTGTCCTTGTCGCGCATTGGCATCTCGCATACGGAAGGAAGCTCTGGAGCGTTCTCAACGTAGTACGGGCCTTCGATGGAGCCCTTGGTGCCCTCGTAGTTGTGGCGGTTGTAGTTGATCTTCTCGATCTCATGCTCAACGAATACGTCGAGCCACAGTGGCCACTCACCGTACTGGCCGACTGCAATCATCCAGTGCTTGAGTACGCGGTACTCGTCGTACGTGATCTCGTGCTTGTGAGCAACATCAGCGATTGCCTTCAGCAGGTCGGTGTAGATGGCCTGTGCACGCTCCTTGGAGGTGTCAGACGTGACCTGCTCCTTCATGAACTTTTCACTGGCCTTATTGCCGGAGTCGTGTGCGGTTGGGTTCAGCTCTGCTTCAGACATTGCATTGCGCCTTTCAGGGAAAGTTGGAGTGATGGGGTGCATCACGGGTAGAGAGGGTTCCAGACGGTGGAGTGCAGTTGAGTAGATGGTCAAAATGATTGGAAGAACCAATCTGATATCCCCTCTGGGTGGACGGTGACTCCACTTGCTGGATTGACCATTACTGTGCCCTGGGTCACTGACTAAGTCAATGGTCGAAATAATGGAAAAGGTCTCATTTTAAGGATTGCAAGCCGTCGTTTCACCCTTGTTTGGGCTGGTCAGATGCGCTGCTAGTGGTGAAAGGTATTAGGTTTTACCGCTCTTAACCCTTGGTCAACCCTAGGTGTTTCCCTAGTGTGATCTGCGTAACGATTAGCCACAATGGTGACTAAGCAATCAATGAAACGGTGATTGCAATGAGCGAGAAGTTGTCATTTTTCGCTGATTCACCAGCCCCTTTTCTAGCCGCAGTGTGGTTCTAGAAAATTGAGAAAACCTTTCGGAGGTACCCCATGAGCACACCGATCGATGAGATCCGCAGCACCCTTGACCGAGCTCTCGAAGATCGCCCAGAAGAAGGCATCGTTCGAGTCAATCGGGAGATCTTCACTGATCCAGAAATCTTCGAAATGGAAATGAAGTACATCTTCGAAGGCAACTGGATCTACCTGGCACATGAGTCGCAGATCCCCAATCCAGGCGACTACTTCACTACCTACATCGGTCGCCAGCCGGTCGTCATCACCCGCTCTAAGGATGGGGAACTCAATTGCCTCATCAACGCTTGTTCTCACCGTGGCGCCATGCTGTGCCGCCGTAAGACAGACAACCGTATGACCCTGACCTGCCCGTTCCATGGCTGGACCTTCGCTAACGACGGTGCCCTCATCAAGGTGAAGGACGAAGAAGACGGTGCCTACCCAGAGAACTTCCGTAAGGATGGTTCCCATGACTTGCGACGCGTCGCCAAGTTTGAAAGCTACCGAGGTTTCCTCTTCGGTTCTCTGAACCCAGACGTGTTGCCACTGGAAGAGCATCTTGGAGATGCCACAGTCATGATCGATATGCTTGTCGACCAGTCTCCTGAAGGTCTGGAAGTTCTTCGCGGTGCATCAACCTACACCTTCGACGGTAACTGGAAGCTTCAGACCGAAAACGGTGCCGACGGCTACCACGTGTCATCGACGCACTGGAACTATGCAGCTACGACCGCGCGCCGCGGTACTGGTGAATCCACCAATGAAACCAAGGCGATGGACGCTGGCACCTGGGGCAAGCAGGGTGGCGGCTACTTCTCCTTCCCACACGGGCACTTGGCGCTGTGGATGTGGTGGGGCAATCCGGCGGACCGCCCACTCTACGAGCGTCGAGAAGAGCTGAAGGAACAGTACGGCGAGAAGATCGGCGAGTTCATGGTTGGTGCCTCTCGCAACCTGTGCCTGTACCCGAACGTGTACATCATGGATCAGTTCTCGTCGCAGATTCGCCATATCCGCCCAATCGACGTGGATAAGACAGAGGTCACCATCTACTGCATCGCTCCCAAGGGAGAGTCGAAGGAAGCTCGTGCGAATCGTATTCGCCAGTACGAGGACTTCTTCAACGCCACCGGCATGGCGACCCCAGATGACCTGGAAGAATTCCGTTCCTGCCAGAAGACCTACCGAGCCACTGCTTTCCCATGGAATGACATGACCCGTGGCCTCGGACACCAAGACGCAGGCCCGAACGAGGTTGCCAAGGGTATCGGAATGAACTCTGTGCTCTCCTCTGGTGCACGCACCGAGGACGAAGGCTTGTACCCAATCCAGCACGGATTCTGGGAAGAGATCATGCACGCTGCGCTGGATAAGGAGTCGTCGTCGACCAAGTCTGTCGTCGATGCGGAGGCAGCCGAAGCTGCAACGCGCGCCTTCCATGAGCAGCGCGAACAACGCAAGGCAGCAGCAGCCGCAAAGCGTGCCGAATCAGGCGCGGGTGCAGGCCGCCGTCGCCGTCGTCGTCGCTAAGCAGAACCCCAACACGCAGCCCAAGGAGAACTCAATGACCACCTTTACCCGCCACGATGCCGAAGATTTTCTCTACTACGAAGCTCGGCTTCTCGACGATCGCCAGTTCGAGGAATGGCTCCAGTGCTACCACCCAGAAGTTGACTACTGGATGCCAGCCTGGGATGACAACGGAGAACTGACTGAAGATCCGCAGTCGGAGATCTCGCTCATGTACTACCCGAACCGAGGCGGACTCGAAGACCGTGTCTTCCGCATTCGCACGGACCGCTCCTCTGCAACGAGCCTTCCTGAACCACGTACGAACCACAACATCACCAATGTGGAAGTCGTCGCTGAGCGCGAAGGGGAAGTGGATGTTCGTTACAACTGGACCAACTACTACTTCCGCTACAACACCACTGACAACTACTTCGGCACCACATTCGTGACCTTGGATGTCTCGGGCGACAAGCCATTGATCAAGTCCAAGCGCATTGTCCTGAAGAACGACTACATCCACCACATCGTGGATGTCTACATGGTCTAAGAAGAACAACCGAAGGAATTGACATGACTAGTAATCACTCTGTAGCACTCGCGTTTGAGGACGGCATCACTCGCTTTATCGACTGCGCCGAAGATCAGACCGTCGCCGACGCCGCCTACCAAGCAAAAATTAACATCCCCTTCGACTGCCGTGACGGTGCCTGCGGCACCTGTAAGGCATTCTGTGAATCGGGTGACTTCGACGAAGGATCCTTCGTCGATGAAGCACTGACCCCAGAAGAATTCGACGAAGGCTACTGCCTGCCTTGCCAGATGAAGCCACTGAGCGACATTGTCCTGCAGGTTGCCACTACCTCGGCCGCAGCGAAGACTGGAGCATCCACTTTCGAGGGCACCGTCACTGACGTTCGCCCACTGTCGGATTCCACCTTCCACCTGGAAGTCGAATTGGATACGCCAACCGAGCTGAACTTCCTGCCTGGTCAGTACATCAATATCACGGTTCCAGGCTCTGACCAGACCCGTTCCTACTCGTTCTCCTCCGGGCCAAAGGAAGGCAAGCAGAGCTTCCTCATCAAGAACACCCCAGGCGGACTCATGACCAACTGGCTTGCCGACACCGCAAAGGTTGGCGACCGCCTCACCATGACCGGGCCTTTCGGATCCTTCTTCCTCCGCGAACCCGTCAACCCAATTCTGCTTCTCGCAGGTGGCACCGGTTTGGCTCCAATTCTCTCCATCTTGGAGCAGCTCGCAAATGATGAGCTTCTCGACGTCCCCGTGCGACTCATCTACGGCGCAACATTCGACCACGACGTCGTCCAGCTTGAGCGCATCGAGTCGTACAAGGAATCCTTGCCAGACTTCGACTACTCAGTTGTTGTTGCGGACAAGGAATCTACTGCGGAGTTGAAGGGCTACGTCACTGACCATTGTGATGCGGACGAGCACCTTCACAACGGCGAAGCGGACATCTACCTTTGTGGACCACCACCAATGGTCGAAGCAGTTCGCACGTTCCTGAACAACCAGGACAACCCACCAGAGAACTTCTTCTTCGAGAAGTTCAATCCGTCATCGCAGGTTGCTGAGGATGCCGACAAGCCAACTGCTACGCCTGTCGATGAAGGCGCAGAATCACTGGTAGGAGCTTCTCGCTAATGACAATGAATCGGGATAATGCTGAATCGACGCACGTACCTGTCGGTGATGCAGCAGAACAGGAGATTCTGTCTCCTGGGCGATTCTCCGGACAAGTTGTCGTGGTGACCGGAGCAGCGCAGGGCATTGGATACGCTGTCGCAAAGCGAATCGCTCATGAAGGCGGACAGGTGCTTGCGGTTGACCGTGACGAGCATGTGTTTTCTGTTGCTGACGAGCTGCCCGGCGCACACGCTGCAACTGCTGACTTGGAAACATACGTAGGTGCGGAAAAGGCGATCGCTACTGCCATCGATAGATTTGGGCGCGTCGATGTCCTTATTAATAATGTCGGTGGCACGATTTGGGCGAAGCCATTCGAGCATTATGCGGTGGATGAGATCGAGAAGGAGATCCGTCGCAGCCTCTTCCCAACGTTGTGGATGTGCCGCGCAGCCTTGCCAGCTCTGATCGATAACGGTGGCGGCACCATCGTGAATGTGTCGTCGGTAGCAACGCGTGGCATCAACCGAGTGCCATACGCAGCTGCGAAAGGTGGCGTCAACGGCATCGTGTCAGCACTTGCCAAGGAGGCAGCGCATCACGGTGTGCGGGTAGTTGCAGCCGCGCCGGGCGGAACTCTCGCGCCACCACGCACCATTGCTCGCGGTCCTGCTCCTAAGGGAGAGCAAGAAGCACAGTGGTACGACGAGATCGTTGAGCAGACCACAGATTCGACCTACTTTGGTCGCTACGGAACTCTTGACGAACAAGCTGCGCCAATTTGCTTCCTAGCCTCAAGGGAAGCGTCGTACATCACTGGTTCCGTGCTCCCCGTTGGTGGAGGGGATCAAGGCTAGTCGAAGCGCACTAGCCCATTTATACAAACTAAGCCGAACCGAACACGCCGGCTTGTAAACTACATCGCGTGACTATGCATCGTGGTGTCCGAGGATCTCAGCTGGACAATATTGCTGGGAAAATCCGGGAGCGTGATGCCGGAGATGGGATTGTCGTGCAAATCTCCGGTGCCGTTGGCACTGGCAAGTCGTCCATTGCACATGATTTAGCGCAGACGCTGCCCGGGTACACAGTGACCCGGGTTTCTGCGTTGCCATGGGAAGCGCAGACCGCGGGAGCCGTCGTAAAGCAAGTGGCTGCGCGTCTCGGCTTTACCTCGCGGGCGGAGCTTACAGATCACCTCGATGCGCAGGACCGCTCATCAGTTCTGGTAGTAGATGACGCACACCATTGTGATGTGACGTCGTTGCAGTTCCTCATCGGTCTGGCCCGAAAGTCCACCGCTGGCCGGATCGCGCTAGTTTGTTGCATCGCCAGCGACGCGCGCGGGCAGCACCACGTGACTGCTCCAGACATTGTGGATCTAGAAGCACTTGCCGACGAAGTATTCGAGCTACAACCCCTCGACCTGCAAGAACTTGCCTCCTATGTTCTCACGGAGCATGGTGTCTACCTTGATGGCGCGACAGTGGATCAGCTGCATTTGGTGACGCATGGGTGGCCGGGTTTGGTGCGCGAAGTAATGAACGCCGAATCCGCAGAGTATTGGCATCAGCCAGGACCTGAGATTCCTATTCCAGGGCGCTGGAAGTCGTCATTGCAGCGTCGCTTGCGTAGTTCCGAGAGGGTTGACATCGAAACGCTGAAGTCTGCGCTGTCGGCCATTGCCATTACACAAGGGGATTGCCCGCTTGAGTTACTCAATGAGTTGGGGCATGACACTACCGTCGTCGATGAGTTGGTGCGTATCGGGTTTATTGCGGTTCGGCCGATGAAAGCACCACCCCAGGTGAGTTTTCTTCGTGCCCGTGATCGATACGTTGTTCAAGCACTGACTCAGCCTGGAACAACTGCCGAACTGCACTCGAATGCGGCAGAATTTTATACACGGATTCAACGTCCAGATGAGGCTGCGTTCCATACAGCTCTTGCCGAACAACGCCTGTCCACAGAATCGGCAACGGCGCTACGCGACTACGTCGAGACGCTCATTGGCGAAGGTCGCTGGCGCTCTGCATCTGCTCTCCTGCGTATTGCGGGCAATTACACCGTTGACACCAATATCGCGCAGTCAATGCACATCGATTCCATTGAAGCCCTCATTGCTGCTGGTGATATTCCCACAGCTAGTTTGCGAGCGCAGAGTTTCGTCTACCAGGCATCGACTGTGCAAGAAGAATCAATGATCGGCTATCTTGCCACTCAATCTGGCAATCGGGGAGTAGCAGCTGGGGCACTCAACCGTGCGCGTTCGCTTCTCGACGAGTCTGGAAAGCATCGTGGCGAAGCAGGCGCGAGACTAGCTGCTCGGATGACATTGTTCCATCTGCTGGAATGGAATTTGAGGGAAACCAACGCGTGGGTTCGAAAGGTAGGTGAATGGGCCGAGCCAGGATCAACGACGCGACTTGAAGCGGAGTTGATCGGACTTGTAGCTAAAGGAGCGTTGACGCAGACGCTCCCCACGGACGAACATGATTCGTTGGAATCGCCGTTGCATATCCAACGGCGCAATATGGCATTGGGTTGGCTGAGCCTTGCTGCTGATGATCCCATTTCGGCCCGCCAGCATTTGCAGTTTGTGCCAGGCATCGAAGGGTCTGAGCGTATTAGTACCTGGCAGTATGCGTGGCTTGCTCGGACGCATTTCGTCTTGGGAGATTTCACTGAAGGAGCCGTGACAGTCGAGCGCGGCCTTGCTCGCGCAGAAAGATTCGGGCAGAAGTCACTGGAACCACTGCTGTTGTGGTCAGGGGCACAAATCGCACTTTTCCGTGGAGAAAAGTCGCTCTACGAGCATTACCTGTCACGAATGAACCTGCCCAAAGATTCTTTCCGAATTCAGAGGATTCCAGCAGCAATGTGCCGAATGCTGGCGATGCTGCGGCAGAACAATCTCGATGCCGCAGTACGTTCGGCGCGCGAACTGGTGGATATTCATGATGAAGGCAGCATTTTGCAGCCTGGATTCTGGCCATGGGAAGACGTCGCCATCACTGCGTTCCTACGAGGTGGTCACGCCGGAGAGGCGAAGCGATTACTTGAGATGAGTCTCGATCGGCCGGGACTAACTGGTTCGCTGACTGCAAAGCTCATGGCTGTGCAAGCTCAGCTGCACTTCGCTGAGGGGGATATCAAAAAGGCGATTGCATTGTCTGATGAAGCGGTCGAACAGATCGAAACCCTACCTATGCCCGCGTATCGTGCTCGAATACTCTTTGAATACGGACAATCGTTGCGTCGAGTGGGGAAGCGTCGGCAAGCAGAAGGGATGTTTGCGCGTGCTGGTGAGGTGTACTCGAGTATGGGGGCCACGGCGTTCGTCGAGCGATGCAACCGCGAGCGACGAGCTGCGGGTCTGGGGCCGCGAGAGAAAACGGACACGGGGCTGACACCACAAGAGCACGAAATTGTGGCGCTTGTGATGCAGGGCGCGACTAATCGAGATGTTGCGAGCGAGCTATACTTATCGCCGAAAACGGTTGAGTACCATCTCACCCGCGCTTACCGAAAGCTCGGTATTCGAAATAGAGCGGAGTTACCCGCTGCGATGAAAGGGATCCAGCACGGGTGAATAACGCTCACTTTTGATCTGGGTAAGCGTGTGCGGAGAATTCCCTAAGAGAGGCTTGTAGGACATGGGGCTACCCGCGATGGGGGGAACGTCATTTAATGCCGATAAATTAGATGGACGGGGATGTGCGCAGGTGGGAGCGTCGCAAGTGTGACTACCGTTAAAGGATGTAGCTACTGTGGCTCAACCTTACTAATTGTGTAAAGCTGTCATGTTCGTTAGCGTCAATAGCTGAAATCTGTGCGCGCGATAAAACTGTCAGTTCTTCTCATGGTTTTGTTACCTGCGCGTGAGATCGATCCACATCAAGACTTAAGGACGTATAAACATGGCGAAGATGTCTACGAAGCTCCGCTCTGCAGTAGTAGCTGCTGTTGCAGTAGCTGGCTTGGGCCTTGGTGCAGGAGCCGCCTCCGCGCAGCCGGCACTTCCTCCAATGCCTGCAATGCCTGAATCCCCGGCAATTCCTGGAATTAGCTTCCCGCCTGCTCCAGGTAATAAGGAATTTGTTGCGTTCGGCGATTCCTTTACCGCAAACGCTGGCAAGGCTGGCCCGCGTGGTCTCGAGCCAGGTCAGAATCCACTGGTTGCCAACTGTGCAACGGACATGGAGAACTGGCCAAAGATTGCTGCTGGCCAGCTTAATATGTCCGTAGGTGACTGGTCCTGCAACGGTACCGGTGGCATGCCAGTCGTTCAGCTCCTCGCGTACGTGGAGGCAGCAATTGCTCAGGGCGATCTTGGTCCAGGTACCAAGGAAGTTGTCCTCATGTACGGCGGTATGGACGCACTGCAGTGGGTTGACGTTGGGGGTCGCATGATGGGCCAGGTCAACATGGATCCAACTGTGTACCGTGACACCATGCGCCAGGTGAAGGATCGCGTGAAGCAGGTTGCTCCAGACGCTCGTGTTACCCTGACCTCGTACCCTGAGTACGCAACCGGTGACAAGCTGTGTCTGGTCAACTTGCCAGGACAGACCATTCCAATCGATGCTCCAGGTGCTACCCAGATTCAGGAAGCATTCCGTGACACGATTGCGAGCGCGGCGTACTACTCTGGCTCGCACTTCATTGACGTGTACCAGCAGTCCATTGGACACGGTACGTGTAACCCTAACGATGCGGATCGTTGGGTCGCAGGTTTCGCAGACCCAGCTCTCGGGCCAATGACGAACCACCCAACCATCGCTGGCGAGTACGCGATGGGCAACATCATTGCTGGTGGCCTTCGTTAAGCTATTCGATTAAGCCCTCCCACTTTTTGTGGGAGGGCTTTCGTCATTTCTATGGCGTATAGGAAGGCGTAAAAGCCACCCCTGCCTGCAACGGTGCCGAAAAAGGGGATTTGGGAATCGGGCAGGGTTGCTGGTAGTCTCAGGCAGTCCGCTCAATGAGGGCTATTTTTCTGTGCGTTCACCACTGGTGGCGTCGCAGGTAGGTACCACATTGATTCGGGTGTAAATCGTAACAACTTTGCTAAAGGCCCCTCGCCTTACAGCGTCTCCCGCGTCACGGGTGGCGAGCCGGACCGGCTATTGAACTGGTACGGCGCCAGTAGCCCGAAATCGCGAGAATAACGTTTTAGTGCGCTTCCAAGTCTCAGTCATCTTTGGCCTGACTTATGTGTGTGCTTCGAGGTGGGACGGAACCGTAGCGAGAAAGGAATCGGTCACTAACCATGACCATGACTGACCCAATCGCCGACATGCTGTCGCGCGTGCGTAACGCAAACAATGCGTACCACGACACCGTCTCGATGCCGTCGTCCAAGCTCAAGGCTAATATCGCTGAAATCCTCAAGCAGGAGGGTTACATCGAGGACTACGCAGTCGAGGATGCAAAGGTCGGCAAGACCCTTACTCTGAACCTGAAGTACGGCCCATCCCGTGAGCGTTCTATCGCTGGCGTTCGCCGTGTTTCTAAGCCAGGTCTGCGTGTCTACGCTAAGTCCACCAATTTGCCAAAGGTCCTCGGCGGCCTGGGCGTGGCTATCATTTCCACGTCTCAGGGTCTGCTGACTGATCGTCAGGCAACTGAGAAGAAGGTAGGCGGGGAAGTCCTCGCCTACGTCTGGTAGGGGGGAATTACACAATGTCGCGTATCGGCAAGAACCCCGTAGCTATTCCGGGCAACGTCACTGCAACCATTGATGGTCAGGACGTCACCGTGAAGGGCCCAAAGGGTGAACTTTCTGTCACCATTCCTGAGCCAATCAAGGTTGAGCAGAAAGACGGCGAAATCGTCGTCACCCGCCCAGACGATAACCGCAAGAACCGCTCTCTCCACGGTTTGTCCCGCTCCCTCATCAACAACCTGGTTGTTGGTGTAACCGAGGGCTACCTCATCAAGATGGAAATCTTCGGTGTGGGCTACCGCGTTGCTAAGAAGGGCAAGGACCTCGAGTTCTCCCTGGGTTACTCCCACCCTGTTCTTATTGAGGCTCCTGAAGGAATCACCTTCGAGGTCGATGGCACCACCAAGCTGTCCATCGCAGGTATCGATAAGCAGAAGGTCGGACAGATCGCCGCGAACATCCGTCGTCTCCGTAAGGATGACCCTTACAAGGGTAAGGGCATCCGTTACGAGGGCGAGCATGTCCGTCGCAAGGTCGGAAAGACGGGTAAGTAATGAGCAACACCAACGAAAAGCGCCTCCCGGTAGGCAAGGACATCTCGACTCGTCGTCGTGTAGCCCGTGCTCGCCGTCACGCGCGTCTGCGCAAGAACATTCGCGGCACTGCAGAGGCACCACGCCTCGTTGTGCACCGTTCTTCTCGCCACATGTCCGCACAGGTCATCGACGACACCGTCGGCCACACCTTGGCTGCTGCGTCGACTCTCGATGCAGATCTGCAGGGCTTTGACGGCGACAAGACCGCTAAGGCAGCAAAGGTTGGCGAGCTGATCGCTAACCGTGCCAAGGCAGCTGGCATCGAGAAGGTCGTTTTCGACCGCGGTGGCTACCAGTACCACGGTCGCGTTGCGGCTCTGGCTGATGCCGCTCGTGAAGGTGGCCTGAAGTTCTAATGATGCAGACCAATAAGTTCTACGGAAGGAACGCGTGATGCCGGGACGTGAACGGCGTGATGGCGGACGTGACTCCGCCGACAACCAGAACAACAACCGCCGCGGCGGTCGCGAGGGTCGCGACAACCGTCGGCAGCAGGACGAGCGCTCGCAGTACCTGGAGCGTGTCGTAACCATCAACCGAGTTTCCAAGGTCGTTAAGGGTGGTCGTCGCTTCAGCTTCACCGCTCTGGTCATCGTCGGTGACGGCGAAGGCATGGTCGGCGTTGGCTACGGCAAGGCTAAGGAAGTACCAGCTGCAATTCAGAAGGGCGCAGAAGAGGCTCGCAAGAACTTCTTCCGCGTTCCAATGATTGCTGGCACCATCACCCACCCAGTTCAGGGTGAGGCAGCAGCAGGCATCGTTATGCTTCGCCCAGCTGCTCCTGGTACCGGTGTTATCGCTGGTGGCGCAGTGCGCCCAGTTCTTGAGTGCGCAGGCATTCAGGACGTACTCTCCAAGTCCCTCGGTTCGGACAATGCAATCAACGTTGTCCACGCAACCGTTGACGCGCTGAAGCAGTTGGTTCGACCTGAGGAAGTTGCTGCTCGTCGTGGCAAGTCTCTCGAAGAGGTTGCACCAGCAGGCATGCTGCGCGCACGAGCTGGACAGGGGGCTTAAGTCATGGCTCTGAAGATTACGCAGGTCCGTGGTACCGCTGGTACCAAGCAGAATCAGAAGGACTCGCTGCGCACTCTCGGTCTGAAGCGTCGCCACCAGTCGGTGGTTCGCCCAGATACCCCAGAGGTCCGCGGCCTGGTGAACGCAGTTCGCCACATGGTCGAGGTCGAAGAAGTAGCGGGGGAGTAGGTTACTAATGAGCGATCCAATTAAGCTCCACGACTTGGCTCCAGCTCCTGGCGCTAAGAAGGACAAGACCCGCGTTGGCCGCGGTGAGGCATCCAAGGGTAAGACCGCTGGTCGCGGCACCAAGGGCACCAAGGCTCGCAAGCAGGTTTCGGCAGCATTCGAGGGTGGCCAGATGCCACTTCACATGCGTCTGCCAAAGCTGAAGGGCTTCAAGAACCCACGTAAGATCACCTTCCAGGTTGTCAACGTGGCTGATCTTGAGCGCCTCTTCCCAGAGGGCGGCGACGTCACCATCGCTGACCTGGTTGCAAAGGGCGCAGTTCGCCCGAAGCAGCCAGTCAAGGTGCTGGGCAACGGCGACATCAAGGTTGCTGTTAATGTCACCGCTACCAAGTTCTCGGGCTCCGCAAAGTCCAAGATCGAGGCAGCTGGCGGTTCTGTCACCGAGGCGTAAGCCATCTGTGACAGTGCATGAGCACTGATCTTTAAAGCCCCCGCGGCGAAGGATTTTTCCTTCCCGTGGGGGCTTTTTCTATTTCTGCAGAGGCTTTACGACGATGCCCGCTGCACAACACTAACGACCCGGTCAATATCAGCTGTCGTGTGTCGTGCTGTCATGGTGAGCCTCAGCATTGCTTGGCCTCGTGGCACTGTGGGATAGCGAATGGCAGGCACAAATATGCCTTCGTCGCGTAGCGCGGCTGCAACCGACATAGCCCGCTCCTCATCGCCGATTGGCAGTGGAATGATGGGGGCGTTGAGAGTTGGATTCTCCGAAGCCGATGCTATTCCTAGTGACTGACGCAAGTAGGAAATGTTCGACTGCAGTGTGCTGACCAATTCTGTCTGGGTGCGCACAACGTCAAGGGCAGCGATAATTGCGGCTACCGACCCGGGATTTAGGGACGTTGAATAGACGAAGCTGCGTGCCTGATTTCGCAATAGTTCGGCAATCTCGGTTGAACAGATGACAGCTCCACCTTCAGAGCCCAAAGCCTTGCTGGCGGTGACGACGAGAATGTCAGGGATTGCGCCAACTGCAGCACATAATCCGTGACCGTCCTTGCCAATAACACCGGTGCCGTGAGCGTCATCGATCATGAGCCAAGCGCCATGTTTCTGGCAGACTCGATGCAGTTCTTTGACATCGGCTAGTGCACCGGACATGGAGAACACACCGTCGCTGATAACCAGCGCATTGTCGGCAGGGCACTGCGCCAATAGTCGATCCAGCTCTACGTAATCCCGATGAGGAAAGACCGTGACTTTTGCGGCAGCCTGCTTGCAACCATCGATGATGGAAGCATGATTAGTCGCGTCGGAGAAGATCTGGACGTCGGCTGTGGCGATTGTGGCGATCGTCGACAAGTTGGCTTGGTAGCCGGAGGCGAAGAGGACGGCATCGTCCGCACCAAAGAACTGAGCGAGTGCGTGTTCGGCGGCGGTGTGTAGGGAAGTGCCAGTGGTGAGGCGGGATCCGCCCGATCCGACCCCATAGGTGCGCAGTGCTTCGGTAGCTGCTTCGACGAGTCTGGGGTGCGTCGAGAGGCCCAGATAGTCGGAGGATGAAAACAATAGATACTCGCGCTTATCGACGACCGCATGTGGCAACTGTGCCGTCGAAAAGGTGGAGAGCTGTCGACGTAGCCCACGTGCAGCCCACTCTTTGTTGCGGGTCCGAGCGGAATCGGTGAGCGGAGTGCGGCACTGGGACGCACGATTCGTGGAAGCTGATTGTGGGGTGGGCTGGTGTGACATTAGCGGTGTGCCTCGAACTTGTTGGGGTCAAGCTGAATGAGGCACGGAGTGTTTTCGAGGTAGTCAATGGTTGCGGACACTTCATCGAGTGGTCCGTCGTAGATGAATGCTCTTGTGCCAAGCGGTGAGTGCATGTCTTTGATGTTGGGCACCCGGTAGAAGGTGTCGTTGGTGGCGATGTAGCCCTTGGTGTAGTCGACATCGTCAGAAATGCACACTTCTGCGATGATGTGTGGAGCGCTTTGAACTTTGGAGGCGAGGATCAGTGCCTCGTGAAAGTGATCCTTGTTTTCCGCGCTCACGCTGTTGATCTCTGCGTCGAAAGCGCTGGCTCGGACACCCCGCTGGAGATCCGATTCCAGGCGTTGTCCGGTTTTTGCGTCAATGAGCATGGCTCCGCGAAGTCCGGTTACGGAGTACATTGCGGCGACGATGGTATCGGTACACTGCACACCACATTCGCTAAGTATTTGGTGCATAAGTTCGCGTGCGTGATCCGGGCTCTGACAATTGGTCTGTACCGGCGTGAGGGCAGGCACTCGGCACACATCGGCGGGTGCCACGGCATTGATGCTGATCACGATGTCGTCAGCGCAACCCTTGGAATGCGTCAGCGCACGATTAGTCATGCGAGCGGCTAGTTCCTCAAGATCGGTGGCGGCGACGAGACGTTCCGCTCCTGAGATGTGGTGGCCGTTCTGGCTGGAGCGCATTCGGATGCTATATACAGTCACGAAACATTACTGTACACCGTTCAAGTTGGACGCTATGCTGCAGGTTTATGTGAATTTCGCTTATGCGCCATGCGGTAGGCGACCTTGGCGATCTCCTCGAACCACAGCACCAGCGAAGCCATGCCAATTGCCACACCCCAGTGCGCTGCATCCAGCGCTGCTGTGCCAAAGGCTACTTGCAGGAACGGCACATGGACGACGGCAATCTGCATGGCAATAGCCAACGAAATCGAACCCCATAGCCAACCGTTCGCGCCAAGATGGTGGAACGCCGACGCGTGAGCGCTTCGAGAATTTAATGCGTTGAACAGCTGGGCGAATACCAGTGTGGTGAACCCAGCTGTGCGGGCCACCTCGATGGAGTCAGTGCCGGCGATGAGCCCGCCGGGGAGGAAGATGTCGATAGTCAGCAGCGTCGCAAAGCCCATGACTAGGCCAATGAAAATGATGCGTTTCCACATATCAGCATCGATAATCGCTCGTTTGGGGTCGCGGGGAGCGCGGGTCATGATGTCGTCATCAATAGGGTCGACCCCCATTGCTAGAGCAGGGCCAGAGTCCGTGACCAGGTTGATCCACAGAATCTGAGTTGCCAAGAGCGGCAAAATGACATTCTCGCTGCCGGGTTCGCGTAAGCCGAACACTGCTGCGAGGGCTACACCAGCGAACACGGTAATGACTTCGCCCATATTCGAGCTGAGCAAATAGCGCAAAAACTTTCGGATATTGGAGAAGATGCCACGGCCCTGACGGACGGCAGAGACGATGGTCGCGTAGTTGTCGTCGGCCAGAATCATGGTGGCTGCTTCCTTAGACACCTCTGTGCCAGTGATGCCCATGGCGACACCGATATCAGCGCTCTTCAAGGCTGGCGCATCGTTGACGCCGTCGCCGGTCATTGACACGACGTGGCCGTGTGCTTGGAGCGCATCCACAATATTGAGCTTGTGCGCCGGTGCAACGCGCGCGTAGACATCCGTGGTGAGAACCGTCTCGTTGAATTCCTCGGCGCTCATCGCATCTAGCTCTTGCCCAGTCACTGCGACCGTGCGGTGGCCTTCCGAGAAAATGCCCAAATCCGACGCAATCCGCTGCGCAGTTACTGGGTGATCGCCGGTGATCATGATTGTGCGAATGCCCGCACCGTGCGCCTGCTCAATTGCTTTCGCTGCTTCAGTTCGTGGCGGATCGATAATGCCCACGACACCGAGAAAGACAAGTCCCTCCTCGGAGTACTCACTGTCAGCTGCGCTACGTGCCGTATCCGGCACTTGCTTCATCGCGACTCCGAGCGTGCGGTAGCCGTCCCTCGACAACTCTTCAACAGTTGCCTCCCACGCTTGACTACGCTCCTGTGTAAGCTCCGCCATCCCAGACGCGGAGAGTTCAGCGACACAACGGCGAAGCAACACATCGGGCGCGCCCTTGGCGTACATAGTTAGTGCGGGCTGGTCATTGCTGCTGGCATTGCTATTCCGAACAACGACGGACATCATCTTCCGATCCGACGTGAACGGATTCTCAGCAATACGTTCCACGTCAGCGACCGACTCCTGTGACAACTTTGGCCAAGCGACCAAGAACGCAGCTTCGGTCGGGTCGCCGACGATGTCGGGCTCGCCGGAATCGGATGTTGTCAAACTCGCATTGTTGGCGATGCATCCCGCAGCCAAGAGGGTTTGTGCTTCGGCAGCGGAGTCGTCGTTACGTGAAGTGCTGGAACCGGTCGGAGAGTAGCCAATACCGTCGAGAGTGGTGGTGCCGGATGCCGTCACAATGCTACGCAACGTCATTTCATTGCGCGTAAGCGTGCCAGTCTTGTCGGAGCAAATGACACTCGCGGCGCCGAGCGTTTCCACGGAATGCAAAGATTTCATGACTGCGTTACGACGAGCCAACGTCTGGACACCGATGGCCAAAACCAGGGACAAGATTGCCGGCAAACCTTCGGGAACCGCTGCTACAGCGAGTGAGACACCTAGTAACAAAATGTCCACAATGTCTTGTGCTGAGGTGATCTCGGTGATGAATGCGAGCGTTGCCATCACGACAACTGCAATGACAATGACCAGCACGCCCAGTAGCTTCGACACCTTCGCGATCTCGCGCTCCAGAGGTGACTCGTCCTGCTCGGTGCGATCGAGCATGTCCGCAATGGAACCCATCTCGGTGTTCATGCCCGTTTCCGTTACGACTGCAGTGCCGACACCCTGAAAAACGAATGTGCCTTTAAACACCATGTTGTGTCGATCACCAAGAGGCACCTCTTCGGTGATATCGCCGGGATCCTTCACTGACGGCACCGATTCGCCGGTCAATGATGCTTCCTGCACGGTTAGTGCTGATGCCGTGAGTAGGCGTGCATCTGCCCCCACGGTGTCGCCTTCGGACAGCAACAAAATATCGCCTGGGACCAATTGGGAAGAGGGGAGTTGTTGCTGAGCGCCGGCACGAAGCACCGTGCACGTTGCTTGCGTCATATCCGCCAATGCGGCTACTGCATCTGCTGCCTTTTGCTCCTGCGAGAAGCCAATCGCTGCGTTGGCCAGCAGGATTATGGCGATCACTGTCGCGTCGACGGGCCAACCCGAGCGGCCTTCGAACCACCACGCGGCCATCGAAATGAGCATCGCGACAATGAGCAAGTACACCAAAGGGTCATTGAACTGACGGAGAATTCGCTTCCACAGCGGATCGCTTTCCGACGAGCGCAGTTCATTTGGGCCGAACCGTTCAATGCGCTGCGCAGCTTCTGCTGACGTGAGCCCCGCTTTGGCATCAGTGTCGAATTCAGTAATGACTTGTGTGCTGGAGGCTCTGTAGCTGGTCATACTGCCATGGTAAGTCGATTCTGTTGCCCCCACATTCGACGAACTGGTGTTAGTCACAAGTCGATTACGCTGGTAGACTTCCATCGTCCAACAATGTCAACTATCAGTTTGCGGTGACGCCTCAACGAGGAGGTCGTCGACAAGCGAACTCAGGAGGATGCACGTGCAGTCAGGCGTACTGGCGGCCTTGCGTGATCCAGACCTGCGGAAGAAGATCATGTTCACTCTGTTCATGATCATTCTGTACCGCATCGGCGCGCAGATCCCCACTCCAGGTATCGATTACCAGACAGTGAGTGCTCGACTCGACCAGATCACTCAGGATCAGTCGAGTGTTTACTCGATGATTAACCTGTTCTCCGGCGGCGCGCTGTTGCAGATGGCCATCTTTGGCATCGGCATCATGCCGTACATTACTGCGTCGATCATTGTGCAGCTGCTGACAGTCGTGATCCCGCACTTCGAGCAGCTGAAAAAGGAAGGCCAGACCGGCCAGAACAAGATGACGCAGTACACGCGTTATTTGACGGTTGCGTTGGCACTTCTGCAGTCCTCAGGCATTGTGGCGATGGCTGACCGTGGCGCATTGCTCGGCGGTAATCAGTCGCTGTTGCTGGAAGGCTCCGGTGTCTTCGACATGGTCGTCATGGTCATTGTGCTGACCGCAGGTGCAGTTCTCGTGATGTGGATGGGCGAGCTCATCACGGATCGTGGCATCGGCAATGGCATGTCTCTGCTCATTTTCGCGGGTATTGCATCGAGTATGCCTGCCGAAGGTGCGGGAATTCTGCAGGGCTCTGGTGGCGTTGTATTCGGCACCGTCATGGCAGCAGTGTTCGTACTGATCGTTGGCGTTATCTTCATTGAGCAGGGTCAGCGTCGCATTCCAGTGCAGTACGCGAAGCGTATGGTCGGACGTCGCCAGTACGGTGGTTCCTCCACCTACTTGCCGCTGAAGGTTAACCAGCCTGGCGTTATTCCAGTGATTTTTGCGTCGTCGCTGATTTACGTACCAGTTCTGATCACCCAGATCGTGCAGTCTGGTCAGGACAACCCAAGCGGTGACAACTGGTGGCAGCGCAACGTAATTCAGTACCTGTTGGCTCCATCGAGCTGGCAGTACATCGTTCTCTTTTTTGCCATGATCGTGTTCTTCGCGTTCTTCTACACCTCGGTGCAGTACGACCCGAACGAGCAGGCTGACAATATGAAGAAGTACGGCGGATTTATTCCAGGTTTCCGTCCGGGACGTCCGACGGCAGAGTACCTTGGATATGTAATCACCCGTTTGCTGACGGTGGGCTCCATCTACTTGGGTCTCATCGCAGTTCTTCCAAACTTCATGCTGGATCTTGGTATCGGAGCTCAAGGCGGCGGTTCAAGTGGCGGTATGTTTGGTGGTACGGCTTTGCTGATTTTGGTCAGTGTTGCATTGACCACGGTGAAGCAGATTGAAAGCCAGATGATGCAACGCAACTACGAAGGGTTCTTGAAGTAATGCGACTCGTCCTCCTTGGTCCTCCAGGTGCCGGCAAAGGCACTCAGGCAGCTATTCTGTCCGAGAAGCTCGGTGTGCCTCACATCTCTACCGGCGACCTTTTCCGCGCCAACATTGGCGAAGGCACTCCATTGGGCATCGAAGCTAAGTCTTACATTGACGCTGGCAACCTTGTTCCTGATGATGTGACGGTTCGCATGGTTGAGTCCCGACTTGCTGAGGACGACGCGAAGGGTGGTTTCCTGCTGGATGGTTTCCCACGTACCGTGCCGCAGGCTGGCGAGTTGAAGCGCATTCTTGAGGACTTGGGCCTCGCATTGAACGGTGTCGTTCAGTTCGATGTCTCGGAGGACGTCGTTGTCGAGCGTATGCTCGCCCGCGGTCGTGCCGATGACACCGAGGAAGTAATCCGCAACCGCATGCAGGTCTACGCAACCGAGACTGCACCACTGCTGGACTACTACAAGGACAAGCTGGTCACCATCAAGGCAGAGGGCACCGTTGCGGACATCAACGAGCGCACGATGGCTGAACTTGAGAAGCTGAAGTAGTTTTAGTTTGCTGGCGTGGCCATGAGTCACGAACCCAAGGAGGATACGCACTGCGTATCCTCCTTTTGCTTTCGGAAAGTGGGTCATCTGAGCCGGACGGGAGTCCGCACACTGCACGACATCACTCTCATGCCGACAAGGAACTGTTGACATACATCTCGTGGGATTTCGCCGGGGAGTAGTGTTGACGGGCGTGATGAGATTCCGACGCAAGCGCGACATCGTGGCGCCTCGAACCGCCACCGAACTAGATGCAATGCAGGCAGCTGGTGAAATCGTGGGCCGTGCCCTATTGGCCTGTAAAGCAGCAGCAGTACCTGGTGCAACGACCCAAGATTTGAATGACGTTGCTCATGAGCTCATTACCAGTTCCGGCGCTGTGCCTTCGTTCCTTGGTTATGAAGGCTTCCCGGCATCGGTGTGCGCGTCCGTCAATGAAGTGATCGTTCATGGCATCCCGTCGAATAAGAAGGTTCTCCAAGAAGGTGACCTCGTGTCTATTGACTGTGGTGCCATTCTGGATGGCTGGCATGGAGATTCCGCCCTGACTTTCGGTGTTGGAAAGCTGGCGGCTGACGTCGAAAAGCTAAACCGTGCTACCTCCGATGTGCTCGATGCTGGTGTCGCGGCGATGGTGCCGGGTGCTCGGTTGACTGATATTTCATACGCTCTGGAGCAGGCAACGCGTGAGGCTGAGCTTCGATATGACATCGAACTCGGCATCGTTGATGGTTACGGCGGGCATGGCATCGGTCGCGAAATGCATATGGATCCATTTCTGCCTAACGAAGGCAAGAAGGGCAAGGGGCCGCACATCGTGGAGGGATCTGTGTTGGCTATTGAACCAATGCTCATCCTCGGTGGTGAATGGGGATCCGACGAGCTTGACGACGGCTGGACCGTCGTCAGTGCCGATCTCATGCCGTCGGCGCACTGGGAACATACGGTCGCTGCGACAGCAGCTGGTCCACGGATTTTGACACCGCGCCCGGAGTGACCCCTCGAAAAATCGCTTTTGGTGAATCTGCAGGTCGCGTGTATGCTTGACCGTTGGTGTAGGACAAGTGTCCCTGCATCAAGTAGTAGACATCATCCAACCGGCTGTTCACTACAGTGAAAATCAGCCGGGGAAACGTGGAGGACATGGCTAAAAAGGAAGGCGCAATCGAGGTTGAGGGTCGAGTAATCGAGCCTTTGCCAAACGCGATGTTCCGAGTTGAGCTGGACAACGGGCACAAGGTGCTCGCCCACATCAGTGGCAAAATGCGCCAGCACTACATTCGTATCCTCCCAGAGGATCGCGTTGTAGTAGAGCTCTCCCCATATGACCTCGAGCGTGGACGCATCGTCTACCGCTACAAGTAAGACATCTGACTCCTCTGTCCTAGCCGGGCGTGCGGTTTTCGCATGCCTGTGCAAGATTACCTCTGGCAACGGTGGCCAGAGCCTCGCTTATCAGACTCGCAAGTCCGGCTCCGACCGGATGCAAGCGAGATTTGCGGGGATGGCATGGGAGTAAACCACCGCACCAACCGGAAGGAAACTGCCGTATGGCACGCCTTGCTGGAGTCGACTTGCCACGCAACAAGCGCATGGTAGTCGCTCTCACCTACATTTACGGAATTGGCCCAGCCCGTTCCGCTGAGCTGCTGGAAAAGACTGGCATCTCCCCAGATCTGCGTACGGATGCTCTCACTGACGAGCAGGTATCCGCACTGCGTGACGTCATTGAAGCAACCTGGAAGGTCGAAGGTGACCTTCGCCGCGAGGTTCAGGCCGATATCCGTCGCAAGATTGAGATCGGCTGCTACCAGGGTCTGCGCCACCGCCGTGGCTTGCCAGTCCGTGGTCAGCGCACCAAGACCAACGCTCGTACTCGTAAGGGTCCGAAGAAGACGATCGCCGGGAAGAAGAAGTAAAACATGGCAGCTCCTAATGCACGCGGCCGCCGCACTGGCCGTCGCGTAGTTAAGAAGAACGTGGCTCAGGGCCACGCGTACATCAAGTCCACCTTCAACAACACCATTGTGTCCATCACGGACCCTAAGGGTGCTGTTATCTCGTGGGCATCCTCTGGTCACGTCGGCTTCAAGGGCTCCCGTAAGTCCACGCCGTTCGCTGCTCAGATGGCTGCCGAGAATGCTGCTCGCAAGGCTATGGAGCACGGCATGAAGAAGGTAGACGTTTTCGTTAAGGGTCCAGGCTCCGGCCGCGAGACCGCCATTCGCTCCCTCCAGGCCGCTGGTCTTGAGGTCAGCTCGATCTCCGACGTGACGCCACAGCCACACAATGGTTGCCGTCCGCCGAAGCGTCGTCGCGTCTAGGAACAGGGTAAGGAGAGAATACAATGGCCCGTTATACCGGTCCTGCAACCCGTAAGTCCCGTCGTCTCCGCGTCGACCTCGTCGGTGGAGACATGAACTTTGAGCGTCGCCCATACCCTCCGGGACAGGCTGGCCGCGCTCGCATCAAGGAGTCGGAGTACTTGCTCCAGCTCCAGGAAAAGCAGAAGGCACGTTTCACCTACGGCGTGATGGAAAAGCAGTTCCGTCGCTACTACGCCGAGGCTAACCGCCGCCCAGGTAAGACTGGTGACAACCTCATCATCCTGCTTGAGTCGCGTCTCGACAACGTTGTCTACCGCGCTGGTCTGGCACGCACCCGCCGCCAGGCACGTCAGCTGGTTTCTCACGGTCACTTCACCGTTAACGGTAAGAAGATCAACGTTCCGTCGTTCCAGGTGACCCAGTACGACATCATCGACGTGCGTGAGAAGTCGCGCAAGATGATTTGGTTCGAGGAAGCTCAGGAGAACCTGGTCGACGCTGTCGTTCCAGCTTGGCTGCAGGTTGTCCCAGAGACTCTGCGTATCCTCGTTCACCAGCTTCCAGAGCGCGCTCAGATCGACATTCCTATCCAGGAACAGCTGATCGTCGAGCTCTACTCGAAGTAAGATTTTCTGCATCCCCATTCCCAATTGGCGTCATATAGCGGTCGCCAGCAAAGGAAGATTCACCAACCATGCTTATCTCACAGCGTCCAAACCTTACCGAGGACTACATCGACTCCTCGCGTTCCCGGTTCGTCATTGAGCCACTGGAGCCAGGTCTTGGCTACACCCTCGGTAACTCGCTGCGTCGTACCCTGCTGAAGTCCATCCCGGGCGCAGCAGTTACGAGCATCCGTATCGATGGCGTTCTGCATGAGTTCACCACCATCCCAGGTGTGAAGGAAGATGTCTCCGACATCATCCTGAACATCAAGGGTCTGGTTCTGAGCTCGGACTTCGATGAGCCAGCAACGGTGTACCTGCGTCGCGAAGGCGGCGGAGCGATCACCGCAGCGGACATCGAGTGCCCAGCTGGTGTGGAGATCCACAACCCGGATCACCACATCGCAACGCTGAACGAAACTGGTCGTCTTGAGATTGAAATGGTTGTCGAGCGTGGCCGTGGCTACGTACCGGCACAGCCATCTTCCGGTGGCGAAATCGGTCGTATTCCACTGGACCAGATTTACTCTCCAGTTCTGAAGGTCAGCTACAAGGTTGAGGCAACTCGTATTGAGCAGCGCACCGACTTTGACAAGCTGATCATCGACGTGGAGACGAAGAACTCCATCACCGCCCGCGATGCCATGGCATCCGCAGGTAAGACTTTGGTGGAACTCTTCGGTCTGTGCCGCGAACTTAACGAAGCAGCTGAGGGTATCGAAATCGGACCGTCTCCTCGTGAGGCAGAAGATGTTGCAGCTTTTGCAACTCCGATTGAGGACCTCGACTTCTCCATGCGCTCCTACAACTGCTTGAAGCGCGAGGAGATCCACACTGTTGGTGAGCTCGCAACCCGCACCGAATCTGACCTGCTGGACATTCGCAACTTCGGCGACAAGTCCATCAATGAGGTCAAGGAGAAGTTGGCTGAGCTGGGTCTTTCCCTGAAGGACTCGCCAAACGACTTCGACCCAACTGCAACTGATGGCCTGATCTCGGACGACGCTCCAGCTGAGGAATGGACCGAGGATTCGGAAGTCAGCTACGACGAGTAATCGCTGTAACTTATGCGCTTGTGCTTGACGACGATCGTCGTAAGGCAAGAGCCGTTGACACGAGTGCACGCGACTTCATAAACACGAGGAGAAACCAATGCCTACCCCTAAGCAGGGTGCCCGTCTCGGCGGTTCCGCTTCGCACCAGAAGAAGATTCTGGCTAACTTGGCGAAGCAGCTGTTCGAGCACGGCAAGATCAAGACCACTGACACCAAGGCTAAGATGCTGCGTCCGTACGCAGAGAAGCTGATCACCAAGGCGAAGAGCGGCACGCTGGCTGACCGTCGTAACGCAGCTAAGCTGCTGAACGACAACTTCGCAGTTCAGAACCTGTTCGACAACATCGGACCAATGTTCGCGAACCGCGAGGGTGGCTACACCCGCATCATCAAGCTGGACAACCGTAAGGGCGACAACGCTCCTATGTCCATGATTGCTCTGGTCACCGAGGAGACTGTCACCACTGAGGCAACCCGCGCCACCCGCGCAGCTGCTTCGAAGAAGGCAGAAGCTGAGGCTGTTGCTGATGTCGATAAGGACAACACCAACACTGAGGCAGACCTCGAAGCTAAGGCTGATGACGAGGGCATGACCGTTCAGACCGATGAGGCAGAAGCTGAGGCTGCTGCTGATGTCGACAAGGACAACACCAACACTGAGGCAGACCTCGAGGCTAAGGCTGACGACGAGGGCATGACCGACCAGGCTGCTGAGGCAGAGGAGAAGTAATTCTCCTCGCTAGTTCGCTAGCTACCTGGCCATGCGCCACAGTGGAAGACCCGCTGCACCGATTGAGGTGTGGCGGGTTTTTGCTTTCGGAATTGCTGTTCAGTGACGTTGTAGGCAGGCCCTCCGTGGCATTGATGGCTGGCTTGTTGCTTACACTTACTCATGATGAATACCTCTGAACCTGCTGATGCTGCCTCGACTTCGTGTACACCGACATCGATTGATGCGACCGAAATAGAAGCTCCGGCATCACCGTTGGTGCGTCTACGACTCGACATTGCATACGACGGCACTGACTTTCATGGTTGGGCGGCGCAACCAAATGACTTGCGTACGGTGCAAGGTGTGCTGGAGAAGCAGCTCACCCTCATTTTTCAGTACCCGATTCAGCTGACTGTTGCTGGACGAACGGATGCTGGCGTTCACGCATTGGCGCAGGTCGCACACCTTGATGTTCCTGCAGATCGGTTGGACACTCGTTCTATTGCTAACAACCCTGCTCGGGTTGTGCGTCGGTTGGCGCGGTTGTTGCCGGAGGATGTCGTCGTCAAGCAGTGCAGTTATGCGCCTGCTGGATTCGATGCACGGTTTTCTGCTTTGCGACGGCACTACGTGTATCGCCTGACCACCGCTGATTGTGGTGCGTTGCCCACGCGAGCTCGGGATACAGCAACGTGGACGCGGAAAGTGGACCTCGCGACGATGCAGGAGTCGGCCGATGTGCTCGTTGGGTTGAATGATTTTGCGGCGTTTTGCCGACCGCGCCCCAATGCGACGACGATTCGAGATCTGCAGGCGTTTACGTGGCACGATGTGTCGACTCCCGACGAGCCTCAACTCTATGAGGCGCGGGTGACAGCCGATGCTTTTTGTTGGTCGATGGTGCGTTCCCTGGTTGGGGCGTGTCTTGCTGCAGGGGAGGGGCGTCGCGAAAAGGGCTTCACCAAGGGGTTGTTGTCGGAGACGAAACGCTCATCACTTGTCCCGGTGGCGCCGGCGAAAGGTCTAGCGCTGGTAGGCGTTGACTACCCAGAGGACGGTGCGTTGGCGGACCGTGCCGAGCAAACTCGTGGAGTGCGGGAGCTGTGATGGATGCGGTTTCGCGTTGTAGAAACTCATAGTCAGCTAGGTGTGGAGTAGCCAGTCAGTCCGTTACACCGCATAAAATCAAAATGTTTGGTCAGCGCCCAGTCGGGGCGCTGATGTCTTTAGGGAGGCGAATCACACATGGTTCTGTCTGTCGTAGTGCTCATTGCATTGCTGATGGTCCCTGGAATTCTCATCGGTATCGCGTCCGGTGTGCGAACTGGCTGGGCAATTGCAGCTGCGCCAGCAGTGACATTTGCAGTTGCTGGTCTTGCGGGCTGGGTACTGGGCATGGTGAACATCCGGTTCAGCGTGGCGACGGCGCTGTTGTCGTGGCTTGTCGTCCTGGCGCTGGCAGCATTGTGGCGTTTCGTCATTCGCGCTGGTTCAGACACGAAGGCGCGGATCCGTGGTCATCAGCCGTTGTCGAAGCAGCGGATGCACAATGCCTTGGTGGCAGCTCCGGCAATCGTCGGTGTCGTGATCGGAGTGACGGCCATGCTGGTCATTTCTCTCCGTCAGCTGGCTGCAGTGCGTTATGGCATTCAGAGCATTCCGGTGTCATGGGATGTCCATTGGCATGCGTCTGTGATCCGTTCGATTCTTGACGACGGAATGGCATCTTCCACCCGCATGGGCGAAATCCAGAATGTCGAGACGCATGCAGAAACGTACTACCCAGCCGCGTGGCACGCGGTAGGCGCACTGTTTGCGACTCTGTCTGGCAACACCGTTGTGGCGACGACAAACTATATGGGCCTTGTGGTGCCAGCTGTGGTGACTCCTCTGTCGGCCGCAGCTATTGCTTGGCGCATGGTGGATCGTGCAAGTTGGACGGCATCGATTGGTGCCGGCTTGGCTGCTATCTCGACTATTGCACTTCCGGTGTTGATGCCGATTAGCGTCTTTGTTGGCGCATGGCCGTATCAGGTCGCGATTGCTCTCGTCGGTGTGACGTTCGCGGTACTCACTTCAGTGGGGGCTCAGCCACGTCGCATCTTCATCGCTGTGCTGGCATTCGTCGGCATTGGGCAGCTGCACCCATCAGCGGTGCCAACGGTTGCTGTCATTACCTTCGTCTGGTGGATCGCCTACAAGATTTGGTCACCATCGCGTCCACCATCGGGAACAGTACGTGGTCCGGTCGTTCTCCGAATTCGCGAAATTGGGCTTATCCTCGCTGTTGCTATTCCCGCAGCCGCGTTGCTGCTTCCACAGTGGATGAGCGGAGGTTCCCAGGAAGATTCGATCCGCGCCTTTTCTGCGCAGGTCAAGGTCGACCGCATGGAAGCGTGGAGCCGTGCAGTCACCATGATGACTCGTCATGCCCACGATTTCGGCATCGTTGTTCCTATTCTTGTGACCGGCATTGTCGGTTTGCTCATCCTCGCCGTGTTTTACCGGCGCTGGTGGCCAGTATTAGCGTGGGGCTTGGCAGTACTGTTCACAACGCACGGTTTGAAGCACTTCGACGGCCTCTTCGGGGATGTGCTGTCGGCATATATCCAACTTCACTATGCAACGCCACACCGACTTATCCAAACCACCGCATTGCTTCTTTGTGCAGGGTTGGGCGCGGGTACGGCTATTGCCATTACCTGGATTTCCCGTGCCATTGCGGGCAAGGATGCCGCGGTTGTGTCGGTGGGCTTGGCGACGATCGTCGCAACGCTTCTTGCGCCATATTCGATCATGCGAGTTGATGAAGCAGCTCGATGGGCGTACACCGCGCCACGCGACAACCACATCGTGTCGAAGTATGACCGGAAGGCGTTCGCGTGGTTGGCAAAGCAGCCAGAGGTGGCCGGTACCCGGGTGTTTACTCATCCGAGTGAAGGTTCGGCGTGGATGTACCCGGCCAACGAGATTCAGACGGTGTTCCATCATTACGATTGGCCAGTTGCGAATAAGCACACTGACACGTCGATGGTGTATTGGCACATGAACTTGTTGGGTGTGGGTGCGCCGGGCGACCCAGAAGGTGAAAATGATGTCGATAGGGCAGTGGAAGCGTTGGACGTTTCCTTCTTCTATTCGTCGCCACCGAACTATTGGCGTTATCAGAAGAGGCACACCATCATGGCAGATGGATTGTGGTGGACACCTGGCGTGACGCCGGTATACCGAGATCATGAAGTCACCATCTATGCGGTGAACAGCCGAGTTTCAGATGACGCTATTGACCGCATGCGTAAAGAATCTCCTGAACATCTTCCTGCGTCAGCCACTAGGACTGAGACTGGCGAACGTATAAGGTAAGTGACCATGCGCCGTTCTATTGTTATTTCCGTATTGACCGCAACTACGTTGCTTCTGGCTGGTTGCCAGGATGAAGGTGGCTCGTCTGTAGCTCCAGAATCGCCAACGGCTGGTACGTCGAACAGCAAGGATGCAGCGGACAAGAATGACAATAAGAGCACGGAGGGTTCAGAGGCTGCCAAGAGCGAGTCAGCTTCCGAATCTGCAACCGCTGAAGAAACCAGTGAAAAGGAAAAGGTTGAGATCGCCGCTGATGGTGTGCGCATCGTCGACCCAGCTGGTTTTACCCCTCCAGGTCCTGGAGGCGAGAACTCGCGCATCTTCGTTTTGCAGGATGGTGTGACCGAGTGCTTCATGAACGATGTTTCGGGTGATTCGTACATGACCTGCCGTACCAACATGGTGAACCCACCAATGGTGCAGGATTACTACGGTACTGAGATTCCTGCTAACGCCGTGTCGTGGAACCCTTCTGGCGTGACCTACGAGACCATGCAGTTCCCAGCTGAGTACCCTTCGAAGACCTTAGCGCCGGGTGAGCGCTTGGAGTCCTTCGGGTTCAGCTGCACCGCATCCGGTCCTGCGACGGTGGCATGCTCAGGCCCAACGGGGTCGGCAACCATCGACAACGGCAACGTGAGCGGCGCGAAGGTCCCACCGAAGAAGGAAAAGACTGAGGCACCAGCACCTGCTCCGGAAAACCAGGGGCCAGCGCTCCCAGAGATGCGGTTGCCAAAACCAGAGGATATTTTCAACGGACTTCCAGGACAGAACTAATGACGAGAACTATTAGCGGGAAACTATGATCGGCGATTCATAGCGAAGAGAAAAGGGCGCACCCGATGGGGTGCGCCCTTTTCTCGTGTTCGTGAACAGCTAGGAGTTGCTAGAAGTTGCAGTTGTCTCGGCTTCTCTACTGTTCACCTTTACTGTTGCTCAGTTGGGAACCGATTTCTGCTGGATTGGCTGGAGTGGAGTCCTGGTCAGCCTGGTTGTCATCTGGGATGTGGTGAATCGGACCGATCGGTTCCGGTGATGGCTGGTGCTCCATTTCTTCCCACTTCTCGGCGGTTTCTGCAGGTTCCCACTGCCGCGTGACAACGGGAGTTCGGGTACCGAGGTCGTTCTTCAATGCGACCAGCAAACTGAACATCATGATGAATCCCATGATGAAGAACGGTAGACCGATGACGATAATGATCTGCTGAAGCGCAGACAGGCCACCTTCACCAGTTGCTGCGAGTAGTACTGCAGCGACGGCACCCATGAGAACTGACCAGATGACCTTTTGATGTGTCGGCGCCAGTGCAGGTTCTTTGCCGGATGCAATCATGTCAGTCACCATTGCTGCGGAGTCAACAGAAGTGGTGAAGAAAATGACAACAATGAAGATCGCCATTCCGGACATAAACGTTGCAGCAGGGTAGTGCGAGAGGAACGCAAACAGCGCACCTGGGATATTCCCCTCGTCGACGACCGTCTTTACTAACTCTCCCGAATTGTTCTGAATATTGAACGCAGAGGTTCCGAAAGCTCCGAACCAGATCAGCGAGAACAAGACGGGGAGTCCCAAAACACCGACAACAAACTGGCGGATTGTTCGGCCTCGACTAATGCGGGCAATGAAGATTCCGACAAACGGTGACCAAGTAATCGTCCATGCCCAGTAAAAGACTGTCCAGGTGTTCTGCCACGTTTCATTATCCGCAGAATTCGGGACCGTGTTATTCCAGAACGCGAGTTCTGGGAGGAAGCTAAGGTAGGTGCCAATCGATTCGATTGTGCCCTTCATGATGAGCACTGTTGGACCAGCGATGATGACGAATATCAGCAGGGCAATCGAGATCCAAATATTGAAATTGGACAGCATCTTGATGCCCCGGTCGAGGCCTCGAGCTACCGAAATACAGGCAACCGCCGTGACAACTGCGATGATGATCACTTGGACCGTCGGTGAAAATTCAAGGCCGAAAAGAGTGCTGAGGCCAGCATTAATCTGTAGTGTGCCTAAGCCGACGGAGGTGGCGACACCGAAAATGGTTCCGATCAAGGCAATGACATCAATGGTCTTGCCAACAGGACCGTATACGTGAGAGCCAAGGAGCGGAGAAAAGATGGAACTCACTCGCGGAGGCATCTTGCGCTTGTAGATGAAGTAAGCGAAGCACAGCGCGGGAAGCGCGAAGATCGTCCACGTGTGTAAGCCGAAGTGATAATGCGTAATGGCTATTGCCTGCTGGGCTGCTTCATTAGATTGCGGCTCAACATCTCCCATTGGAGGGTTGGCGAAGTGCGAAATTGGCTCAGCTACGCCCCAAAACATGAGAATCGTGCCAATGCCAGCAGCAAAGAGCATCGCGAACCATACCGGGGTTGAGTACTCGGGTTCTTCATCATCCGATCCCAAACGAACATGGCCGTACCTGCTCATAGATACGAAGATAAGAAAGACCAAGAATACGGTGACACCGAGGATGTAGAACCATCCAAGATTAGTTAGCAACCAGTCAGTCGCGGCACCGAAAACACTGGCGACCCAGTCTCCGGCAACAATCGTGAGTACCACGAAAGCAAAGACAGCTATAACGGTGGAAAAATAGACTGGCGGGTCAGTTTTCAGACGTAAGCTACGAGCTAGCGAAGTAAGCATAGTGTTTCCCCACAAATGTCGATAACATAGGCCTCCATTCAGCGTATGCACGGAAAACTCTCAGGTTCAACCGCTGGTGAAGTTCGTTCATACGATTTAGGAACGTGATTCACCGAACTAGCTGTGGCGTTATGGGCTCATAACATTTCGGAAATATTTTAAGTAGCTGATTTGCTATCGAAGACTAGGGGACAAGATTGGTCGGATAGTTTCCACCACTTCGGTGCCTCTGAGCGGACACCGAAGTGTCCACACATGGTCCCCGAGATGCAACCATGTGACAGGGCGGAACTGCAAGGGAATGGCTGAAGCATTGGTCAGCGGATCGTCGCGAAGCACAGCGAGAATGGCGGGCTGCGTGGCGAATCCATCGCTGACTGGCGGTGAGGAAAAAGAACGGGACGATGAAAAGGCCGTGTCTTCGTCAATGAGTGGACCGTCGACGATGATGGCATCGAACTCAGTTTCCGAATGGCGCGCAACCGGCTGAACGCCCAGCCGGATGAGCTCGGCAAAATGGTGCGGACGATGCGTGCGGATGCCAATGTGTAACCCGCTGAGAAGCGCGGGAGCCATCAAATCACAGAGAGATTGGTGGCCACCACTGATAATCATTCGAGGCGTACCGACGAGTGATAGTTGTACGGGCTTGCCGTACTGGTTGATCCCTAGGAGCTGTGGGGCAGGGCCTGGAATTGGCGCATCCGTGAACGGTTCAAGCCAGTCGTAGTTTCGAGGTACGAACAAGGCATCAACCTCGTTAGACAATCGCCGCTGGTACGTGGCAGCCGGTGCTACCTGGGATTCGGCTTCTAGTTCATCGTCTGTCAGCAACCGAGCGGTGATTCCAAGGAGCGCACACCGGTGACGAATGAATTGTTGCAATGTCAGTCGGTCAGTGTCCGTGCAATCCGCCACTATGTGCAAAGAAAGAATCCGCGGTGGTGACAGTCCGAATCGATGCGCAAGTTCTCGGTAGCTGTCGCCAGACGAACCCACCTCGCCCAGCGGTTGAAACCTCACCAGACTCAGCGACGTAATTGGAATCGGGCAGTCCGACACCAGCGCTTCAATGTCACGTGCTGTCAGCGTCGGCGGACTATTGGCCTCATCTTTCGTTGACATCAAACGAAAACCGCAGATAGGCGGATCGTGACGGACACGCCAACGATCGCGAAAAGACTCTCCTCTGACAGGAAAATGCATGACGACGACTGTCGCCACAGCGACAACGAACATCGCGATAAGGATGATCCCCGAGACTTGCACTGTGATTCCTACCCCCCAGTAGAACCCAAATTGCTGTCAACAGGCAGAGTACTGGGCAATGCCATAGGCTGCTCGGTGATTCGTTTTTGCTAGGCAACATATTGGGGGATATGTCGAGCCATGCCACGGACACCAACTACTCCTGCTCAGGTGAGTGGGCATCGATTCTTAGTCCGCAGATTAGAACACGCACTTGTTCGCGCCGACGCACGTATGCTGCACGACCCGCTTAGAACCCGAGGCAGAGCAATGGCAGTGGGGATCGTTTTAGTCGTGCTTCTGATCGCTGGAACTACAGTGCTCGAACTGGTTCGGCCGCGTGGTGTTGCGTCTGCACATGCTGATCTTCTCATTGTTGCTGAGTCCGGCGCACTGCACGTGCGCATCAACGATGCGCTCCATCCAGTGTCGAACCTCGCCTCAGCTCGGCTGATCCTTGGCAGTGCGAAGGTGCCACAACGAGTTCGTGAAGAAGTATTGGCTGAGCAACAAGTTGGACACCCGGTAGGGATTCCTCATGCGCCAACAATCACCCACGAGATTCCTGCTGCAGCGCCAGTTGCGTGGGGAGTCTGCGACTATGCCGAATCCGACCTACACAAACCCGTCACCGTTCGCTCAACCATTGCTCGCTCCGGCGCAGTGCCAAACTCTGCACCCGTATCTGCACTCGTTCATGACGGAGAACACTCATGGCTGCTGCACAACGGAACACGCGCACTCATCGACCCAACAGACCCGGTGCTCTCTCGTGCTCTCGGCTTGACGACGACCACACTCCGACCAGTTAATCCCCAGCTCTTGGCGGTGGTGCCGGAAGTGGAAGCCGTCGTCAAGCCGGAGATAGCCCGAATGGGATATCCGAGTGGGTTTCCGGCACCGTTTGAGACGGTGGGGAAGGTAGTAGAAGTCGGGTCGAGGTTTGTGGCCGTCATGGAAGACGGGGCGGTTGATGTGCCACCAGTAACGGCGCGAGTGCTCGCAGCCTACGGTGGGTTAGCGGAAGGTACAGAACCGGAGTTGGCGAGCATTCCGGTGGGAACGGCGGCTGACTTTGGGTCGTTGCCAGCGGAAATGCCGAGGTGGGCAGCGGCTGAAGGATGGCTTTGTGCTGATTCCTTTGGCGAGGAAACGGTGGTGACGGTTATAGCTGCCGACGTAGCGACGGCAGTGCATGAGTATCCGTGGGCTGATGGGGAAGGAAGCGGGATTGATGGGTATCTTGCGGGGCACTCCGGCACGGTTGCCGTTGATGTGGGTAGCTCGGTGCAGCTGATTTCAGAAGCCGGTATGCGATTTGGGGTCGAGGACCGCCAAGCTGTGGACGCGCTTGGATACTCCGAACCTGCTCCAGTAGTAGTTCCGTGGCGCGTTGTGTCGGTGCTGCCCGCAGGCCCGGAATTAACGCGACAGGCAGCCCTACTCGCTGTGGCGACTACCGAATCGCCAGAAGCCGCTACCGACAACTAGCACGAAGAGAACTGCGGTGATCGTGGCCAAACGGTGAGTAGGGTGTGCATCAGCCGCAGGTTCAGGTCGTGGAGCAGTGACAGCGACTCCGTTAATGACGTCAGGAGGAGAGCCTTGGTGGTATTCCGCAAGACGATGATTGCCCCATGTCACTGCAGCCAGCGGATTGACAACGCCAGTACCAATGCCATGTGAACTCACGACGGGATTCGCGGTGGCAGTGATCGCCTCACGGAGTTGGGCTGGTGTGAACTCGGGGTTCTTTTCCTTGACGAGCGCGGCCGTGGCCGTGACCACCGGCGCGGCAAAACTTGTACCGACAATACGACTGCCCTCATCGCCAGTGACGTGCAAGTCGATGAGGCCGTCATCGGATGGTGACAGGCTAAGCACGGGGCCACCAGGAGCAGCAATGTCGATCCAATCGCCAGTCAGCGCATAGCGTGCCGATTCATGGTCACTTTCAAGCTCAACTGACGTGACGGCAAGAACTGTGTCAAACACTGCAGGCCAAGAAACAGCATCGTCAGTGCACGTTTCGGAGGTATTTCCAGCAGCAGCTACAACGAGAACACCAGATTCCTCTGCGCGACGAACTGCATGGGAAATACTCGCAGCACCGGTCGGTTCCACTCCGAGTGGCGCACAGGACGCGAGAGAAACGTTGATCATGTCCACGCCGTGATCAATCGCAGAGTTTATTGCAATTGCTAGGGAATCGAGGTCACCGTACTCAGCGTTGGTTTGTCGGAAAGACGTGATGGTGGAGTTGGGCGCGATGCCAGCGAAAGTATCGGAACCTGGAGTTCCCGCAATGATCCCAGCTACGAGAGTGCCGTGCGCATCGCAATCAAAGTGCGCCCCCGCTCCATCGGTGAAATCACCACCGTCGAAAAGCCGAGGCAATCGTGGGTGCTGAGCCACTCCGGTATCGATGACCGCAATGTTGACACCATGCCCGGTCGCGATATCCCATACCTGCCGGAACTGAGTATGAGATTCAACAGCTGTTGTTTGCTGCGTAGCTTCGATGCTGGATAGTGCAGTTACTTGGCAATGTTCCGCCAGCTGGGGAGAAATCAACGAAGTTGTCTCGGGTTGAGCTGTGGCTGTTGCGGTGGTCATGTCTATCCAGCCACAGATGGCGGTTGCACTGAGCAAGATGCGCACTGTAGTTGTCATCATCGGCTTGTTCACGACATCATTTCCTGGATCATCGCAGGAACACCTGCCGTTGCTGCCAGGAGTGGGAATACCATGGCGATCGCGAGGGCCTCCATTATCTCCAGGACTCGTCGTGTTGTTGGGCTGATCGACACATCCGGGATTGCGACCAACACACTTGCACCCAACAGCGGAATCACACACATCACGGAGAAGATCCACTCACCGGCTAACCATTGAGAAAGAGCTACCAGTAGCAATAAGGCACCACTCCCGATGCCCAAGCTTGCCGATGACACAGCCCGAGCATGACTGCGTGACTGAATGAACAAGACCCCTGCGAGCATGACCACTGCGATGAGCGCCCATGGGTGGGCAGACGTGCCAAGGGACGTTTGTCCGTCGCCAAGTAGGAGCACTGCGGTGGACAGTACGGAGACGAGCGTGACGCCGCTAAGGAAGCCGTCGAGAAGAGAACCTGCGCGGGCGGAGAGAACCGCAGGTGTTGTGTGATGTTCGGCCGCGTGACTGTTCGTTGGCTCTCGGAAAGGCTCGCCTGCTGATGGAATGTTTGGAACCCGGATACCTGCGGCCAGAATAGCGAGGCTCGGGGCGAACAGAACAAGCAGCAATGTAAGTAAGACAGTGGTTGCGGCAACAGTGGTGTGTGAAGCGAAACTAGCAAGGAGAAGTGCGTATCCCGCGAGACCCATTGCGCATGCGATGCCGAATGCTCCGCTGAACGTGCTGACCATGTGAAACTCGCGCGTGGCAGGGCGCAACACGATCATCCCAAGCGACGTTGCTCCTACAGCCATCGCGATTCCACATAGGCTGCGCCAGTCGCTGAAAGAACTAGGAATGGAGCCTGTCGATAGTGGAACTCCCGAGGCGACGAAGCCACACAGAATGGCCGCGGCAAAAGTTTGACAGGCAAGCAGCGTCAGCATTGCCGGGCTGGTGCTTCTGCGTAGCACGATCCGCAGTCCTCCGATCGCGACGAGAAGAAGCGCGGCTGCTACAGCAAGTGAGAGCCACTGCGAAGAGGTAGCCACGTGCGCAACTGCCCACATCACCGGAACTGTTGTAATTGCTGCGGTGGTTGCTCCGATGGTGCGATCAGCAAGGCCGATACCCGGCGCATCTTGTGACAAGGTGTCCGCAATATCAGTAATCATTGGCCGGGGAGCGGGCCCTGGATTGTCAATAATGGTGAGTCTGTCACCCTGTCTTACTCCAGCATCAATGAGAGAAAGTTCGGGTTGTGCAGTCGAACCGTCGGGCAACTGTAATCGCCACGACGGCACCCGTTCATCAAGTGTTGACCCAGGCGATGGGATCTCCCAGGAATCCGCGTCGCCGTGACTGATAGTGAGTGCTTCTGCGAAGACGTCGACAAGTTCAGGCAGTAGCTCCGCCACAGTGCAATGTGGCGACAGCAGCATATCGGCGCGTGAAAATGCGGTCGATGAATCCCCGAAATCGACGCGCACGCGCAAAGAATCGTGAAACACGGTGTAGAAATCCCCCCGATTTCTCAGTCCGAACGATGTTCTCACTTTGACGCATACTGCGGAATTCTGCGAGTTGAGAGGATCCTGCCCCTGACCTATGGTTGGCACCAAATACGGGGGATTACCAGGTTGGGGGACCTATTTCCATGGCTGTTGCCAGCAGATTTATCGATTCTCGGGCAGAACGTGCAACCGGACCACAGGCTCCACAGGAAGCCATTGTGCCCGATGCGCCACCCGAAGTTCCAGAGCCGAAGCCGACGTCGCTGCTCCGCCTACTTTTGCCAGTCGTCATGGTCGTTGCAGTCATAGGCATGATCGCGCTGATGGTGACAGCAGGCGCCACCCGCAATCCGTTGACCTTCATGTTTCCACTAATGATGGTCATGTCCATGATCGGCATGGTGACGAGTGGAAACAGTCCTGCAAAAGATATGGGACCCATACGGAGGGACTACCAACGCCACTTGGCAGGCATTCGCCGGGCAGTGGAAACGAGCATGCGCGAGCAGAACACGCACGCAGAGTTTCATCATCCGGACCCAGATGATGTGTGGGCGATCGTCGGCACGCATCGAATGTGGGAGCGACGACCGGGCGATCCAGATTTCGGTGCCATTCGAATTGGGCGAGGAGCACAGAGGCCAGCGGCTGGGGTAGGGATGCCTGACGTTGTAGCGCCCGAGAAACTCGATCCAGTATCGGCTATTTCGCTACGTCAGGTTGTGCGCGCCGGGCGAGTGGTTCCACATGTCCCTGTCGCCGTGCATGTCCGTAGTTTTCCAGTCATCGCCGTGGGTGGGTCCGTTGATTCTGCTCGCGGACTAGTGCGCGCAATGGTGGCTCAACTCGCTGCTTTTCACCATCCGAATGACTTCTGCGTGACGACGGTATCGCCTGGGCAGCATCGTCGTCACGCACCATTAGGCCGAGATTCTGAAGGAGGTCGGGAGCAGTGGGAATGGTTGAAGTGGCTGCCGCATGTTGTGCCGTGGGAGGAGTCTGATCGGAGCAGTGCGGAACACCGACTGGTAATCGTCGATGTTGCCGCAGTCAATGACGCGAAAGACCAACTTGCTGAACTGTCAAGGACAATGCACACGGCGGATTCGCAATCGATAGCCACCACAATAATCATGGTGACCAGTGGCGATGCAGATTGTGAGCAGTGGGCATTGGCGGAGGGGCTGCTGCTGGAGTGCGAGGGCACACCAGTCGACCTATACGCAGTCACTGGGGCTGGGCGCGAGCGTATCGCCCAAGCTGATTTCCTCGGCCCTTCGGCAGCTGAAGCACTCGCCCGGAGAATGGCGGGTTATGCCATCCCAGTGGGAAACCAACAAGAAACTGCGACTGGAGATCCAGTTCTCGCTGAGCTGGGCATCGACCCACCTGCCACTCGCATCGAGTACTCCGAGCACGTAGGAAAGGAGCGGCTGCGGATCCCCATCGGCACGCGTGATGACGGACAGGTCGTGTATCTCGATCTGAAAGAAGCGGCGGAAGGAGGCGTTGGGCCACACGGACTGTGTATTGGTGCGACAGGTAGCGGAAAATCGGAGGCGCTGAAGGGCATCGTAACGGCGCTGGCTGCAACTCATGGTCCAGAGCAATTGAATCTAGTGCTTGTAGATTTCAAGGGCGGTGCGACGTTTCTTGGGCTGGAGACTTTGCCTCATGTGGCGGCGTTGATTACAAATCTCCAGGACGAGATCGTGTTGGTCGACAGGATGCAAGACGCCATTCGGGGTGAGATGCTGCGTCGCCAGGAGCTGTTGAGAGCAGCCGGTAAGTTTGCAGGTGTCGCTGAGTATGAAGAAGCTCGTCGCAGTGGCCGGACCGACTTAGAGCCCATACCGGCACTGGTAATTGTGGTCGATGAGTTTTCCGAGTTGCTTGGTCAGCGGCCAGAATTCGCCGATCTATTCGTGGCAGTTGGCAGGCTCGGACGTAGTTTGCATATGCACTTGCTGTTGGCATCGCAGCGCTTGGAGGAAGGGCGTTTACGTGGGCTGGATAGCCATCTGTCGTATCGCATTGGGCTGAAGACGTTTTCTGCAGCGGAATCTCGAAGCATTCTGGGTGTGCCCGATGCGTATCATCTCCCCGCTATTCCTGGCACTGGATATCTCAAGACATCATCAAGTGATCCGGTGCGATTTCGCGCAACGTATGTGTCTGGGCCAGTAACGCATCGCACGAGTCCTCTCCACAACGAACAAACCGAGTTATCAGCTTTGAGCAGGGCAGAGTCAGCTGTACCTATGGTTCGTTTGTTCGATATGGCATCGGTACTAGAACCTTCTATTGAAGACAGATCTCAGTCGTTGACTGCACCGGGCATTTCTTTGACTAGTAGTGGTGAGAGGACGGATAACTCGACCACTTTGGATGCGGTGGTCAAGGCACTTAAGCATCATCCGCGTACGGCGCACCAAATCTGGCTGCCGCCATTGCCGGCAACGATTCCGTTCGCTGCGATCGCAGACTCAACGGTTGATGAATTGGTTGCGACCGTTGGCATTATTGATCGTCCGGCCGAGCAAAAACAGGATCCGTATGTTGTCGATCTGCGTAGCACGGGAGGTCATTGCGCAATTGTTGGAGCACCTCGATCGGGAAAGACCACGGCTGCACGCACTGTTGTCCTTGGTTTGGCGCTGTCGACACCGTCGACACGCTTACAGTTTCATGTCATTGATTTCGGTGCGGGCGGGCTCGCTGATTTGAGGAGTCTTCCTCATACCGCGTCGGTGGCGCATCGAGGCGACCACGAGCAGCTACGGCGGACTATTGGCCATGTTGCTGGAGAAATCAGTCGACGGGAAGCACTCTATCGTGCCTCGGGATGGCATTCAGTAGCAGCAGCGAGAGCATCCGGGATGCCTGATGTTGTTGTATTGATCGACGGATGGCCGGCATTTCGAACTGAACATATGGACCTGGCTGACACGGTGCAGACCATCATTTCCGAGGGACTTGCAGTAGGTATTCACGTCATCGTTACCGCGCACCGATGGACTGAGCTGAGGCCTGCTGTTCGCGACCTCATCGGCACGCGCATTGAGTTGCGGCAAGCCGAAGCCATCGACTCGGTAGTGGACCGAAAAGCTGCGAAGCTGGTCCCAGAAGCACCGGGACGAGGAATTGTGAAAGTGGCGAATAATTCATGCGGAATGCTCATCGCTGAATCAATACCCATGGATACTCGTGCGGTCATTGAGGCATGTACTAGCCGGGGCGATGTTGCTACGGCTCCGCTGGAGCTCTTACCAACGTCGCTCTCGATGGGGGAGTTGTGCTCCCGCTATCCGGATGTGTCTCCATGCAATCGTTTCAACGGTGCGGGTTCGAACCGGACCATGCCGACATCATTTGCTATTGGTCTGGATGAAGAAAACCTGGAACCTGTTTTGTTTGACTGGGAAACAGATCGGCATCTCATTTTGTTGGGGTCGACAGGATGTGGACGCACGACCACGCTACAAACGGTCATGGACGGGATTCTCGCCACCTCCGGCGACTCGAAATGTGTCGTGCTCGATTACCGTCGAGGACTGTTGGAGAGCGTAGCGGAGGACCGATTAGCGGGATATGCGGGTTCGTCGGCGGTAGCCACTCCCATGATTGAAGAACTCGCCGGAGTTCTGAAGACACGGCTACCAGGACCCGAAGTGACTCCTTCGCAGCTGAAGGCGCGAGATTGGTGGACCGGTCCTCGAATTGCTGTTGTTGTCGACGATTATGACTTGGTGGTGACGTCGAGAAGCAATCCCTTATTGCCCCTCGCCGAACTGATTCCGCATGCGTCAGACATTGGGTTGCAACTCGTCCTTGCCCGCCGGATCGGTGGAGCGACGCGCGCTCTTCATGATCCGGTGATGGGTGCAGCGAAAGACAACGGCGCGACAGCTTTTGTGATGGACGGTACGCGCGAAGACGGGCCGATCCTCGGGGTAACTCCCAGAGCCCAGCCACCCGGGCGCGGTTCGTGGGTACGGCATGGAGCGAAGCCTCGCGTCATTCAGATCGCCACTATTGACGAAAGTCCAGGTAAGCAGAAATGACTACCGCGATAGCTCACAATGTTCTACAACTGTGGGGCCCAGGTGCGCCACCACCGGCAGAATGGGCGAGAGTAGTTGCGAGGCGGCTCGAAGAACAAGGTGTTGCGCCTTCCGTTGCTGTGGCGCCGAGTTACTGGGGGCACACAAGGAAGAGCATTCTCAGTGACATCTTGTCGGCGCGTTGCGCTGGCACAGCAGATGTTCGGATTGTTGATTTAGGCGAAACGCTTCTAGCGATGGAGCCACCTCGTGTACCTCACACCGTGCTTGTCGAGGTTGAACGAACCCGTCTCTGCGTCAGTCACATCGATTACGAAGAACGCATCATCTCCGCAATTCTCACTGACCGCGCCAGCGCTTCGACTCCGGAGCTTCTCACCGAGCTCACCATCGCTCTCGGAGCTCAGCTTTGCGACGTCCCACTGCATCTCAACCTTCGTAATCCGGCAGAAGAATTCTGTGACATCAGTTCGATGGAGTTCATTGTTGCCGAGGGAAATGGCAGCCCGCTGGTTGCTGATCTTCGACGCCGAGGTGCCTTGGCATACCCGGTGCCGAGCAGTGAGGTGATGGCAAAAGCAGGTGAACTCGAACAATATGCCAACGCCGAGCAGGCTGGGGTTATCGAAACTGCGGACAACGCGGACAACGCGGATTCCGCGGAATCGGTGGAAATCACTAGAGCCACAGTTGGCTATGAAACAGTAGGTGAGAAACTTTCCGAGTCGGAACCTGGCCAAAATGAGCCCAGAAGTGTGGAACGTCGCATCTTGGCTGGTGTCGGAGTAGTAGCTGGCATTATGGCTATGGTCGCTGCGGTTGGCATTATCTTTGCATCACCTCGACCTGATCAGCCTGATCTTCAAGCTTCGCACCATGAGGCGCGTGTTGATTCGCCGCTGCAGCGACAGGAAATGCCGACGCAGTCTCAGCCACTAGTCGAATCGCACTCGCAACCGCCGGGCCATCAGTCTTCGCAGCACCCGAGTACTAACAGTTCCCAAACGCCCGAGCCTGTTAACGAAATCATGCTCGAAGGCGCTGGAGTTCGAGCGCTTTTTCCAACTGGTTGGAGAATCGACTCGACTGTTGACGGCCGTTTGATTGCGGTTAGCGGTGGCCCTATGCGCGTGCTTATTACCGCTGGTGATGTTGCTCCTAGCGTCACTCTTGACGACGTAGCAGTCGGGCTACGTGACCATGCGTTGACCGATTCGACGGTGCGGGCAGTGGAGTCGACGGTGGTGAAGGATGTCGACGTCGTGACGCATCAGGAGTGGCCTGCAGATGGGGCGGTGGTGGTGTGGCATCACCGCCTTATGAAAGGGAAACAAGTATCTGTCGGTTGCCAGTTCCGAGATCCGGCAATTCCTGAGCTGCGTCCGACGTGTGATCGGGTAGTCGAAACGGTTGGAGTCTTGTGATCAATGACAGGAAGGAAGTGGCAACACGGGACGAAAGTGTGGAACCGAACGGGGCGGTTCCGCGTCAGTATGGGTGACAGCAAATGAAAGTCGCTTTTGCGAGTTTGAAGCTGTGACATACGTATTCGTCGATTATTAAGGGGGAAAGCAATGGACGGTAGTGGCATTCTGTCAGCTGAAACATCTCAAATGAATGCAACTGCGGCGGATGTAGACGCGGTCAATGAGGAAGTCGGTGGCCAGCTGGCTCGATTGAGGGGAATTGCAGAGGATCTTGGCGCGGATTGGCGGGGTAAAGCTAAGGCATCGTTCGATGACTTGATGGTGCGATGGGATGCTGCAGCATCGAATCTCTCCACAGCGTTAAGCGATATTGCAAACAACATTCGTGATAACTCACGGGGCTTTGATGAAGGCGAAGCCGCGGGAGCGGAGACAATGAATCGCATTGCTGCTCAGGGCGGCGGGATGTTGAACCTGTAGATCCGGGCAAGGACGTTGCAGCTCTAATACATAATCTTTTGGTTGAGCGCTAAGCACAGCTCAGTTCATCGAACAATAGGGGGATTTGACGATGGATCACATTCATTACGGATTCGGTGGCATTGCTACCGCTGCGGATGATATCCGAACTACATCAACGAGCATCGGTACCTTGCTCAGTGACTTGAAGGCTCGAATCGAGCCAATGGTTGCCACATGGGATGGTGATTCGGCAGAGGCTTACCAGGCATCCCAGAAGCAGTGGGATGATGCAGCTGCAGAATTGAACACGATTCTAGAGACGATTGCTAGCGCAGTTTCTGAAGGTGGTGCCACGATGTCGGACATCAACCGTCGTGCAGCTGCAAGCTGGGGTGGCTAGAAAGAAAGCCAGCGACTGAACGGCAATTAGCCATGGAAGATTGCCATGGAAGAAGTAATGAAAGAGGCGCAGGGGAGTCGCTGCCATATACGCAGTATCCCCGGCGCCCTTTTGCGTCCTGGGTGCTATGTCGGCAGTTTTGTTATGGCGGGTCTGGCCAGTAAGATATTCAACTTGTGTGTGCGGACGTGATGTAGAGGCACCGTCGTAAAGCGAAAGCAACGGCGAGAAACTACACCGCGAACCAACTGCCTCGGGTCCCCACCGGCCGCCGAGGGCGGACAGTTGTCGCACAAATTGGCTGGCAAAGTTTTAAACGGACCCGTAAGGAGTCATGTTGTCTACATTCCATCCGAAGGACGGTGACATCGAGCGCAAGTGGTACGTCATCGACGCTACCGATGTTGTGCTCGGCCGTCTGGCTACCCACTCGGCTGATCTGCTGCGCGGCAAGGGCAAGGCTTACTACGCCCCAAACGTTGACTGCGGCGATCACGTCATCATCATCAACGCTGATAAGGTACACGTCTCCTCTAACAAGCGGGACCGTGAAATGCGTTACCGTCACTCTGGTTTCCCAGGTGGCCTCAAGTCGATGACCCTGGGCCGCTCCCTCGAGCTGCACTCGGATCGCGTTGTCAAGGAAGCTATCGAAGGCATGATGCCGCACACCAAGCTGTCGCGTCAGTCTGTCAAGAAGCTCCACGTCTTCACCGGCGCAGAGCACCCATTCGCCGACAAGAAGCCTGAAACCTACGAGATCAAGGCGGTGGCACAGTGACCAACCCACAGGACACCAACGAAAACCAGAACGTAGAAGCTACCGAAGCTAGCTACGACGACGTTCAGGCTGCCGCTGCAGCTGCCACCGAAGAGCTCACCTCTTCCATCGGCGACGCAGTAGCAGAGGAAGCACCAGCTGAGGCAGAAGCACCAGCTGCGGCTCCAATCGTCCTGGACCGCCCAATCCAGACCGTCGGTCGTCGTAAGCGCGCAATCGCTCGCGTCACCGTCGTTCAGGGTACCGGCAAGATTGTCTGCAACGGCCGCGAACTCGAGGATTACTTCCCGAACAAGCTGCACCAGCAGGAAATCAAGGACCCACTGGTACTGCTCGAGCGTGAGAACCAGTTCGACATCAAGGCCAACATCAACGGTGGTGGCCCATCCGGTCAGGCTGGCGCAATGCGTTTGGCAATTGCTCGTGCACTGAACGAGTACAACCCAGAAGAGCGTGGCACCCTCAAGAAGGCTGGCTTCCTCACCCGTGACGCACGTGCGGTTGAGCGTAAGAAGGCTGGTCTCCACAAGGCACGTCGCGCACCTCAGTACTCCAAGCGCTAAAGACTGCTTACAGCAGTACAGCGGGATACCGCTGTACTGCTACACAGCATCACAGAACACCCCCACACTGCGGATTCTCGCAGGTGGGGGTGTTTTGTATGGCCGGGGATGCAAGCGGCCTGGAACGTCTTCTCGTGCTTTATGAGTCTTTTTGTGTTTTATGGGTTCCGTAGCGACCTATGACCGAGCCTGCAACAAAAACAGCCGAAATCGACCCGGAATTGTTGCCTACACGGTCATAGGTGAGAAAAAGCAGGTGGTGGCCAGCGCACAGCAGGTGGTGGCCACTGGGCAGCACCGGCGGTATACGACAGTCCCGACTGTTCCAGAGCGAACCGCTATCCGCTCACATATCCGCCCTATCCACCCACGTATTCGCGTAAGTACTGGCCAGTGATTGTCGTAGGCAAGGCAATTCCAAGACTGTCGGTCGCGGCAGCGAGGCCAGCCTCGCCACCCGGACTAGCCCCGCCACCCGGACCAGCACTGCCTGCAATCAACTGCGCCGGCGTCCCCTCAAATACGACTCGGCCACCATCATGGCCAGCGCCCGGCCCCATGTCGATGATCCAATCCGCATGCGCCATCACCGCCTGATGATGCTCAATAACCAGCACCGTCGCCCCCGAGTCCACCAACCGATCCAGCAACCCCAACAGCTTCCGAACATCAGACAAGTGCAACCCTGTTGTTGGCTCGTCAAGCACGAAGAACTTCGCATCTTTGGCACCCATCTGCGATGCCAACTTCAGACGCTGACGTTCACCGCCAGACAACGTCGGCAGCTGCTGTCCGAGAGTGAGGTAACCAAGGCCGACGTCGTCAAGCCGAAGCAGAATCTTGTGCGCGGCAGGAATCCGCGCATCCTTGCCCGCCTCGGATTCACCACCGAAAAACTCGCGAGCCTGCGCAACTGACATCTCCAGCACATCGGCAATGGTACGACCACCAAATGTGTACTCAAGGACCTCCGGTAAGAAGCGCTTGCCACCACAGTCATCGCAAGTATTAGCAATGGTGGACATGAAACCGAGCTCCGCATACACCACGCCGGCACCCTTACACGTCGGGCATGCACCCGCGGAATTCGGGCTAAACATTGCCGGCTTTACGCCATTGGCCTTGGCAAATGCCTTTCGGATTGGCTCCAACAGGCCGGTGTATGTCGCCGGATTAGAGCGCCGCGAACCCTTGATCGGAGTCTGATCCACATACGTCATGTCTGGATGCTTCGCGACGAGCTCGCCCACCAGCGACGACTTACCCGAACCAGCGACGCCAGTCAGAACAGTAAGAACCCCAGTAGGGAAGTCGACATCAACATTGTCGAGATTGTTGGCGGACGCTCCACGAAGTTCGAGCTTCCCAGTGGGGGAACGGAAGTCGCTCTTAATCTCGACTTTTTCGGAGAAACTACGGCCGGTGACGGTGTCCGCCTTGCGCAGCCCTGCGACATCGCCCTCATACATGATCTCGCCACCCCCAGTTCCCGCGAGTGGCCCAATATCGATGGCGTGATCAGCAATCGAAATCATTTCTGGCTTGTGCTCCACCACCAGCACGGTGTTGCCCTTATCGCGGAGCTGCAGCAAGAGCTGATTCATCTGCTGAATGTCATGCGGGTGGAGGCCGATGCTTGGTTCATCAAAGACGTACGTCACGTCAGTGAGCGCAGAGCCGAGATGCCGAACCATCTTCACACGCTGCGATTCACCACCTGACAGCGTGCCCACAGCACGCGACAGCGACAGATACCCGAGGCCAATGGTCACAAACGAGGCCATGATCTCTGACAACGATTCCAACACCGGTGCGACAGAGCTTGCCGTCGACTCGTCGCGAAGAGCATGCACCCACGCTGCCAAATCCGTCAGCTGCATCGCGTTGCAGTCCGCAATACTGCGTGGCACCCCATCCGCGCCCGTAATCCTCGACGTTCGAGCGCCCTCATTCAACCGAGTGCCACCACAATCTGGACACGGAGTGAAGACAACTGCCTTTTCGACGAACCTTCGGACATGTGGCTGCATCGCCTCGACGTCCTTGGTCAACATCGACTTTTGAATTTTGGGGATCAAACCCTCATACGTGACATTGATGCCGTCTGCCTTGATCTTCGTGGGCTCGCGATATAACAAGTCATCGAGCTCCTGCTGGGAGAACTTTCCGACGGGCTTGTCCATGTCGAAGAACCCAGAACCAGCGAAGATACGCCCGTACCAGCCGTCCATGGAATATCCAGGAACTTGGATGGAGCCGTCGGAGAGAGACAACGATTCGTCGTAAAGAGCGGTGAGATCGAAATCGGAGACAGTGCCACGTCCCTCACACCGGACGCACATGCCGCCGGTGACGCTGAACTCGCGGCGTTCGCGGGTGCCGTCTGCTTTCTTCATCGAACCGACTCCCGACGCGGATGCGACGTTGAAGGAGTAGGCCTTGGGGCCGCCGATATGCGGTGTTGCGAGGCGACTGAAGAGGATACGGAGGAGTGCGCCAGCATCGGTTGCGGTACCGACGGTCGAACGAGGATCGGCACCAAGCCTTTCCTGGTCGACGACAATGGCAGTGGTGAGGCCATCGAGGACATCGACATCAGGGCGTTGCTGCGATGGCATGAAACCTTGCACGAATGCGCTGTATGTTTCGTTGATCATGCGCTGAGACTCGGCAGCGATGGTGCCGAAGACAAGGGAGCTTTTGCCTGAGCCAGAGACGCCGGTGACAACAGTGAGTCGGCGCTTAGGGATATCTACATTGATGTTGCGGAGGTTATTCACGCGGGCGCCACGAACACGAATGGTGTTGTGGTTGTCAGCAGGATGCATAGTTCAGTTCTAGTCGAACTGACGGATTGGCGTTAGCAAGGTGCGCACCCGTGCGTTTCGATTGTGGGGGAGCGCCAAAAGTTACACCTTGTTAAATAACGTTCGTAAATATCCGTGCAGGTAGTAGAGTGTTGTTCTGTGTCTGCTTCGAATTCAAAACACCGTAAGCCCAAGTCGTCTGCTGGCGGCTCGGCATCGGCTCAGAAGAAGGCCCTGAAGGTAACTTCTGGGGTGCTCCTTGGCTTAGTCGCCGTGTTTTTTGCGGCTTTTGGCATTGACTACTTCGTGAACAAGGACAATGTTCCGCGTGGCGCAACTGTCGCCGGGGTTCAAATTGGCAACATGAGTTCGTCGGAAGCCCAAGCGAAGCTTGAGCAGGAGCTTGGGGCCTCCCTTGACCGCCCAGTGACGGTCACTGCTGGAAAGCAGAAGTCCACGGTGCAGCCAGCCGCTGCGGGGCTTTCCATCAACTGGGAAGAGACTGTCGATCAGGCAGGTAAGCAGTCGCTGAACCCGGTGACGTGGGTAAAGAGCTTCCTGTCGGAGCGTGAACTCGACTTGAAGAGCGATGTTGACCCTGGAAAGTTCAAAACAGAACTCGATCGTGTCCAGAACGAACTGACAATCAAGCCCGTGGACGGTCACGTCAATCTTGACGGAGGCACGGTCAATGCGGTCGACCCAATCATCGGACAGAACGTTGATTCGCAGCAGCTTCGCGACGAACTGACCATGCATTGGCTCCAGCCTGATGGAATCACCGTGGACACAACTGAGGCGCGTCCAAAGGTCGACGCAGCACAGGTCAAGGAAATGGCCGATGGACCTGCCGCACGTGCAGTCTCCGCGCCAATTGTGGCCAAGGGGCGCGACGGCATCGACGGAATTATTCCAGTAGAGCGGATGGCTGAGGTCGTTTCCTTCGAACCAAAGGATGGCAAGCTCGCTCCGAAGGTTAACTCGGAAGCTGCGGAGAAGATTCTCAACGAAAACCTCGCAGGTACCGAGGCCGAGATGCAGAACGCAGTCGTATCAGTTGTAGGGGGCGCAAAGTCTGTTACGCCTCACGTTGATGGTGTGACCATCGACTGGAAGAAGACCATGGCGGACTTCGAAAACCGCGTGATCGGTGATGCACCTCGAGACTTTGAAGCCGTATACATCGATGAGCCAGCCGAATACACGACGGAAGAAGCCGACCAGGCTCGCTTCGACCAGGTCATCGGCGAGTTCACGACCGGCGGTTTCTCCCCAGAATCTGGTGTGAATATCGCCTTGACCGCAAACATCGTCAACGGTGCATTTGTCGCGCCGGGCGAGACGTTCAGCCTGAATGGCTACACCGGTCCACGTGGTTCGGCGCAGGGCTTTGTGGAAAGTGGCATCATCTTGAACGGTCGCGCTGACAAGGCTGTTGGTGGTGGCATCAGCCAGTTTGCAACCACGCTGTATAACGCCGCGTACTTCGCCGGTATGGAAGATGTCGCGCATACTCCGCACAGCTACTACATCGATCGTTATCCAGCTGGCCGCGAAGCGACAGTGTACGAGGGTGCAATCGACCTGCAGTTTAAGAACACCTCGAAGACTCCTGTCATCATCGAAGCTTGGGTCGGCGACGGAACACTGACCGTGCGTTTGATGGGCACCAAGACTGTTGAAGTCGAGTCTGTTAATGGTGGCCGGTGGGGACATTCGTCCCCCGAGACTCTGCATATGAGCGGTGACAAGTGCATCGCTTCCAGCGGTACCGACGGCTTTACGACATCGGATACAAGGATCATCCGCGATTTGAATGGCTCAGAGATTTCTCGCGAGACCACGACAACCGTCTACGATCCGCAACCGATTGTTGTGTGTGGCTAACAGGCCTTTAACGCGCGGGGTAGGGGTACCTACCCCGCGCTCTTTGTAAGCAGTGGCAGAATAAGCCCTAGCTTTCATCCTCAATTGTCTTTTCGTCTACTCAGGAGTTAATCGCGAATATGGGCCGTCTCTTTGGAACTGATGGTGTTCGAGGTCTCGCTAATCAGGCTCTGACCGCACCGATGGCGTTGCGTTTGGGCGCTGCAGCCGCGACAGTGCTGACGCGCGATTCGAACCCTTCCAAGCGACGTCCGCTGGCGATCGTGGGGCGTGACCCCCGTGTCTCCGGCGAGATGCTGGCCGCAGCGCTGTCTGCCGGCATGGCGTCGCAGGGCGTCGATGTGCTTCGAGTTGGTGTCTTGCCAACTCCTGCTGTGGCATTCCTGACGGATGATTACGGCGCTGACATGGGTGTCATGATTTCCGCATCTCACAACCCAATGCCGGACAACGGCATCAAGTTCTTCTCGGCTGGGGGCAATAAGCTTGACGACGCCGTCGAAAAGGAAATCGAGCGAGCTTTGGAATCTGTGCCTGAGACCGGGCCGACCGGTACGGGTGTGGGACGAGTGATTGAGGAAGCTCCAGATGGGCTGGATCGCTACCTGTTCCACTTGTCCCGCGCAGTACCAAACACGTTGGATGGTCTGCGCGTAGTCGTGGACTGTGCGAATGGTGCAGCGTCGCAGGCGGCTCCGCTGGCGTATGCCGCTGCTGGCGCAGATGTGGTGTCGATTTTCAACACTCCAAATTCGTACAACATCAATGACAATTGTGGTTCTACGCATATCGATGTCGTGCGTAAGGCAGTCATTGAGCATGGCGCAGACTTGGGTCTTGCTCATGATGGTGATGCTGACCGCTGCTTGGCAGTTGACTCGGAAGGCAACGTTGTCGATGGTGACCAGATTATGGCCATCCTCGCGGTTGCTATGAAGGAAGACGGCCTGCTGCATCACAACACTCTCGTAGCAACGGTCATGAGTAACCTCGGCCTGAAGCTGGCGATGGAAGAGCAGGGCATCAAGCTGCGTACGACTAAGGTGGGCGACCGTTACGTACTCGCTGACCTCAACGCTGGTGGCTACTCGTTGGGTGGCGAGCAATCCGGCCACGTGGTTATCCCTGACCACGCAACAACTGGCGACGGCACGTTGACTGGCCTCTACCTGATGTCGCGGATGGCTCGTTCCGGCAAGACGCTGGCGGAGTTGGCATCGGTAATGAAGGTGCTGCCGCAGACGTTGATTAACGTTCCAGTGTCGGATAAGTCCATCATCATGAGCTCGGAAGAGGTCAAGGTCGCTATCGCTAGTGCCGAAGAGCGCCTGGGTAGCACGGGTCGCGTTCTGCTGCGACCATCGGGCACCGAGGAATTGTTCCGCGTGATGGTGGAAGCGGGAGATGCGGAAACTGCGCGCAAAATTGCTGGCGAACTGGCCGCAGTGGTTGCGTCGGTGTAACTCAGTTTTTCGCTGTGTGTCCTCGGCAACGTAAAGTCGAGATCTGAATACGTTTCCTACGAGTGTTCCCCGTGAGGTGCATCCATTATGACTGCGAGGTCCGATATGGCCCCGTCACATTCAGATGATCAGCGTCCGCTGACTGTCGCAGATGTCGAGTCGCGATTCGCCCCGGGTGAGGCCGACATTCAGGTCGAGGTTGTCGACGAGAACGGTCGCGTGTTGGGCACCGCTGGAAAGCTGGAGGCCCACCTGCCACCAGGTGTGCTGCACCGTGCGTTTTCGTTGTTCCTGTTTGATGATGAAGGTCGCATGCTGCTGCAGCGTCGTGCCGCTGCGAAGTACCATTCGCCTTTGCTGTTGACCAACGCAACGTGCTCGCATCCCCTGCCTGGAGAGCCTGTGGTGGATGCCGTTCGTCGTCGCGCGAAGGAAGAGCTGGGCGCGGACGTAGCTGACCTCGAAGAGCTCGGCATTGTCATCTATCAGGTCGAAGACGACCGCAGTGGTTTGTACGAACACGAGTACAACCATGTGTGTGTGGGGCGCGTCCTCGTGGACACCATTGATCTCAACCCTGATGAAGTAGACGAGATCGTGTTCGTAACCCCGGAGGAACTCGCTTCTCGACGAGCCGATGAGCCAATGACCCAGTGGTTCAACCATGTGTGGGGCATTGGTGCAGAAAAGTTTTCGAAGTTCGGTTTCGATATCGACAACGTACCGGGAATTCATGGTCCCGAAGAAGCTCAGCAGGCGGCTGCTGACACCGTGAAGAAGGTGGGCGAGTAATGACTAGCGTGGAAGACCCCTACGCGGACCTTCACGCTGACGATGACAGCGAGCTGGATACCGCGCAATGGTATGCACTAACCACTGAGCAAGGTTCGGCGATGGGCGAGGCTCATGCTAAAGCGATCTTGATGGGTGAGCATTCTGTGGTGTACGGTCGCCCCGCCATTGCGGTGCCTGTCACGACCTTGCGCACTGTCGCTCGCATTGATGCTGAGCCGGATTCGCCGATTCTTTTTGCACTGGATGGCGACATCATTTCGTTGGATGAGTTGCCGGAGCGGTACGCGTCGATAGGCAAAGCCACCCAAGTTGCGCTGAAGAAGTTTGGGCTGCCAGAGCGGGATATTTTGGTGCGTCTGCGTTCGGGTATTCCACCTGCTGCGGGACTCGGAGGGTCAGCTGCAGTTGCGCATGCAGTGATTGACGCGATTCGTGATTTCGCCGGTGGTGAACTCACTGATCGTGAGCGTTTCGAACTGGTTCAGGACGCTGAGCGAGTAGCTCATGGCAATCCATCTGGTCTGGATGCCACCGCCACGCGAGCTCCTGGTCCGGTCTACTTCAAACAGGGACAGTTTGAGCCGGTATCGGTTGGCCGCCGAATGTGGCTGATCATCGGTGACACCGGTGTTCGAGGTTCCACCTCGGATGCTGTTGCTCGGGTACGGGGATTCGTCGAGAGTCGGAAAGTGCGTGGCATCCAGCTTCTCGACGAGCTCGGGGCGCTTACCGAAGCATGCGTGAGGTACCTCGGAAAGGGCGATATTGCCCGCCTCGGTATCCGTATGAACCGTGCCCAAGATGCATTGGATGAGCTTGGTGTGGGCCATGAGGCCATCACTGAACTGGTTGCAGCTGCCCGCGTCGCTGGTGCTTCAGGCGCCAAACTCACTGGTGCTGGCTGTGGTGGCTGCGTTATCGCGTTGACGGATAGTGCAGGTCGGGCAGAGTTGATTCGTCACGCAATGATGGATGCCAATGCAGTGGCATCGTGGACTGTGGAGGTTTCCCCATCATGACAACCGCTGGTCGTGTCGCTGGCGCTGCAGACGCTGGCACAGCAACTGCAGTAGCGCATCCGAATATTGCGCTGATTAAATACTGGGGTAAGCGCGACGAAGCGCAGCAGTTGCCCGCCACGGGCAGTTTGTCGCTGACTCTTGGTATCGCGCCAACCACAACGACGGTAGAACTCGATGAGTCGTTGTCCGAGGACATTGGCACATTGAATGATGACGAGATGGTCGGCAAGGACTTGTCTCGCGTACAGAAGTTCTTGGAGCTCGTACGCGAGCGCGCAGGCGACAACTCGCTGCCATACGCGCGTGTGACCACCACGAATGAGATCCCGACCGGCGCCGGCTTGGCATCATCTGCTTCCGGTTTTGCAGCTTTGACGTTGGCTGCAACGGCAGCATACGGATTGGATCTGACTGAAGCTCAGTTGTCTGCGCTCGCGCGCCGTGGTTCTGGATCTGCTTGCCGCTCCATCTATGGAGGATTGGTTGAATGGCTGCCAGGCGAGGATGACGCATCCTCTCACGCCGTGCAGCTCCCGGAGTCAGGTCTGGAATTGGCATTGGTTGTTGCTGTGCTGAGCCCTGGACGTAAGAAGATTGACTCCCGAGCAGCCATGCGAAACACCGTGCAGTCATCCCCATTCTTCCCAGCGTGGGTCGAGAACGTTCCTGGCGAGATTGAGCAGATGAAGAAGGCTATCGCTGACGCAGATTTCACCGCTGTCGGCTCGTTGGCAGAGTCCAACGCGATGCGTATGCACGCAACGATGTTGGGCGCAGTGCCTCCAGTGCGTTACTGGAACGCTGATTCGGTTGCTGCTTTGGATCTCGTCGCAACGCTTCGCGATGAAGGCACCGAATGTTACGCCACAATGGATGCCGGCCCGAACGTGAAGATCATTTGTCGCCCAGCCGATGCAGACGCGATTGCCCAGCGGTTCCGCGCTGAGTTCGATGGCATTGACGTGCTTGTGTCTGGTCACGGCCCGGCTGCGAAGGTTGTGTCTTAATGGCAGTTTCCACCGCAACCGGTCGCGGTTGCGGCAAGCTTTACATCGTCGGAGAGTACGCGGTCATGGATCCGCAGGGACTTGCTGTTCTAGCGGGTGTTGATCGTTTCCTCACAGCAACCGTCACTCCTTCGCTTTTCGACGATCGCGGTCGCATCTACTCGTCCTATTACGGTGCAGATGGCCGTGAGTTTTTCTGCGCTAGCGATGGCAGGAAGGGAAGCTACGGTACTGATATTGCAGGACGCGCCATTGAGCTTGCTTATGGGATTATTGAGTCGCGAGGTGCGGTGGCGGAGGCCGTCGACATTCGTATTGACTCCGGCCTGGATGACTCCGTCACTGGCAAAAAGTATGGCCTTGGGTCCTCTGGCGCAGTTGCAGTTGCTGTCATTCGTGCTGTCACAGCAGCACACGGTGTGGAATTGTCAGCGCTAGAGGTTTTCAAGGCCGCGTACGTGGCGACAGTGCGCGCTGGAGCGAAAGGCTCTGCCGGGGACATTGCCTGCAGTAGTCACGGGGGAGTAGTGCTATACCGGCGCCCGGATGTCGATGTCGCACAGGAGCTTATCGACGCGGACCCCATTGGTGCTGTTTTCGCCAATTGGCCGGGATTGATTCTCGACAGCCGAGAGGACCTGGCAGGGCTGGACTTTCTTGTTGGATGGACTGGCACACCTGTGAAAACGGACGAGCAGCTGGCTGCTGCTGAGAAAGCAGCTCGAAATGCAGCTGATGCTACGTCCGCACACGACGAGAAGGTGCGGGAGTTTGTTGATGCGAGTGCGACCGTCGCAAAGAAGTTGTGGGAAGCCGCTCGTGTAGGTGACACGGAGCAAATCGAAGAGCAAATTCGATGCTCACGGAAACTGCTGGCGGGATATGCGGATCTCAAAGGTTTGCAGATTGAGACTCCATTGCTGGCGAGTTTGGCTGATATTGCGGCGCATAACGGTGCTGTGGGGAAGAGCTCGGGCGCAGGTGGCGGCGACTGCGGCATTGCGTTGGCAGGGACAGGCGCAGACACAGGCACAATTCTGGCTCAGTGGTGCGACGCTGGTATCGAACCACTTGCTTTGAGCATTGCACCACGGTTTTCAGGAACTGCGCTTGGTCAAATAAAGCCAGCCAGCGAAAACGCATAGACTCGAAGAAACTAACGACATTCCACGAATAACATTTAACGAACGACATTTAACGAACGACAAAGTGAGCGACATTATGACTGAGAACACCAAGCACCCACAGGAATACGCCCACATTCCACTGAGCTGGATCGGGCCAGTGAAGATCAGTGGCAACGTCATGAACGACGAGGTGAAGATTCCACTGGCGACGTACGAGACGCCACTGTGGCCTTCGTGCGGTCGTGGTGCCAAGGTGTCGCGCATGATCGATACTGGTATCACCTGCACCTTTGTTAGCGAAAAGATGACGCGTTCCGTGATCTTCGAGCTCGCAACCGCAGCGGATGCGGTTGTCGCTCGTGACCAGATTCTTGGCCGTATGGATGAGATGAAGCAGGTCGTGGAATCGTCGAGCCGTTTCGCCAAGCTCATTGACGTGCATTCACAGATCGCAGGTCGCATCCTGATTATTCGCTTCGACTACCTGTCTGGCGATGCTTCTGGACATAACATGGCCACCCTCGCTTCCGAGCGGTTGATGACCTATCTGATGAAGGAAATGCCAGAGCTCGGCTACGGCTCCATTTCTGGCAACTTCTGCACTGATAAGAAGACGTCGGCAGTCAACGGCATTCTTGGTCGTGGCAAGTACATCATCGCTGAGGCAGTAATTCCGGAGCCTGTCGTCCGTGAACGTCTTCGCACCACTGCCAAGGAGTTGGCAACCCTCAACGAGCGCAAGAATCTAATCGGCTCGATCATGGCGGGTTCGCTTCGTTCGGCCAATGCTCACTACGCAAACATGCTTCTTGGTTTCTACCTCGCCACAGGCCAGGATGCTGCGAACATCGTGGAGGGATCTCAGGGTGTCACGCAGGTCGAAGCACTTGACGACGGATCCGTGCGTTTCACTTGTACTCTCCCTAACCTCATCGTCGGTTCTGTTGGCAATGGTAAGGGCCTCGATTTCGTAGAGGAAAACCTGCGGCAGCTTGGTTGCAAGGAAGATCGTGAGCCGGGCGAGAATGCTCGTCGACTTGCTGCATGCTGTGCTGCCATCGTTTGGTGTGGCGAGCTATCACTTCTTGCAGCTCAGACGAATCCAGGCGAGCTGATGGAAACTCACGTCAGCATTGAGCGTGCTGCCAAGTAACAAAAGTTAACGCAAACGGAAGAGGCGCTACGTTACTGAGCCATGTAGACACTTGGCATGGGCTCAGCTAATACCGAATCTGGCACTTAGCTGCTTCACAGGCGAAAGCGCTATTGTCGAAGTTTCGTGGTCCGAATTTTGCAAAGTTTGGCACAACGAGTACAACAAAAATTAACCTAACAGGGTATGGCTTTTCACCATTATTGCCCCTAGGCGTATTGTCCATTAGAAATACGGATTTATCTCCTAGAGCCCACCCCTAGAATCGAGCTTGGATTTTCAACATGACTGATCTTCATGCAGGAACCCCTGTCGGAATCGACGACATCGCATTCGCGACTGGTTCCTACCGCATCGATTTGGCAGAAATTGCGCCTCGACTTGGCGCAGAGCCAGCGAAGTACCACAAGGGCCTTGGCCAGGAACAGATGAGCGTTGTGGCTGCGGATGAAGACCCAGTCACTATGGCGGCTGCAGCTGCGAAGAAGATTGTCGATCGTGCCGGTGTCGAGGGAATTCGTACCTTGATGTTTGCTACCGAGACGAGCATCGACCAGTCCAAGTCGGCAGGTGTGTATGTGCACGAACTGATCGGCTTGCCAGCGACTGTGCGTACCGTCGAAATGAAGCAGGCTTGCTACTCCGCAACCGCCGCTTTGCAGTTCGCTTCGGCCTTGGTTGCGCGCAACCCAGAAGAGAAAGTTCTGGTCGTTGCAGCTGATATCGCTCGCTATGACTTAAATTCTGCTGCAGAGCCAACCCAGGGCGCAGGCGCAGTCGCCATGTTGGTGACCGCTAATCCAAAGATTTTGGCTTTGGATGTTGCATCGGGTGTATTCACCAAGGACGTAATGGATTTCTGGCGTCCAAACTACCGCGACCAGGCACTGGTCGAGGGCAAGTTGTCTATCAGCGCTTACATTGACGCAGTCGAGGGCGCGTACCAGGACTACATCAGCCGTGGCGGCACGAACTTCGCTGAGATTGATCGTTTCTGCTACCACCAGCCATTTACCAAGATGGCGTACAAGGCGCATCGCATGATTGCGGAGCGCCTGGGCATCGAGCTTTCCGACGAGCGCGTGACCGAGCAGTTGCACCCATCGACTGTGTACAACCGCCGTATTGGCAATAGTTACACGGCATCGTCGTACATGGGTCTGCTGAGTCTGCTGGACACTGAGGCTGGTTTGGCTGGCAAGCGAGTCGCCATCGGTTCTTACGGATCTGGTTGTGTGGCAGAGTTCCTGACCGGCACTGTGGTGGAAGGCTACGAGTCCCAGCTTCGCGCTGAGGAGAACGCCAAGGTTTTGGATGACCGCATTGTTCTGGAAGACGCTCAGTACTTGGAGATCCAGAAGCGTGCTCCTGAAAACTTGGGCAACTACTCCAATATTGGTGAGGGCCTTGCCAAGGGCACCGGTCCATTCAGCTGGACTGGCGTGGACGATCACAAGCGCATGTACGCAGCTAACTAATTGACGTACAAAGCAACAAGGGGAGGGACAGCCACAGGCTGTCCCTCCCTTTGCGTGGGGTACGGCTAGAACAATCCCGCTTCCCTCAGGAATGTCTCTCCGTCATCAAGCCCCTTGAGATCGTAGGTATTCACCATGACGCCAGTGGTGGAGTTGGCGTAGTACATGGTGTAGCGTTCGCCGATCGAGCTCGGTCCGCTCAGGTGCGCAGACGCGGTGCCGTCTGGGCTGACTCGAATCTCGTTGTTCGGGGACAACGAATCGTTGTGCCAGTTTTCCTTGATGCGCAGGAACTCGGTGCCTGCCTCGACATCATCGACGGAAATCATGACGCTTGCATACTCACTATCAAACAAGCCAGCAGAACCTGCCTCCTGCTTGACATTGCAACGCAGCTGCAGGTTTCCACCTTGGGTCTGACCTGTGATCTCGCAGTCCTTGAGCTTCGATGATAGTTCTTCCGGAACTGCCGCCAGAACGCCGTCAACCGTCTTCAGATCATCAACCTTTGGAGCTTCTGATGTTGGTGCAGCCGTGGTGGTGTCCTCACCGCCCTCATTGCCTGCAGGCGTATCGTCACCGCCAAACGCACCCATTGCGTAGGCGACGCCTGCAAACAGCACAATGACACCAACGACCGCTCCCGCGATGAGTGGCAGCTTCGAGCCACCCTTCTTCGTGGCGGATTCGCTTGACGACGACGTCGGCACGCTAAATCCGGGGCGGGTGGTGTCCGGAGTGGTAGGGGCGGGGTCATTGTTGAAGCTACCAGCGGAGTATGGGCTATTTCCGTACGAAGACGTGCCCCAACCCTCGTTTGTCGACTGCTGAGCATGCTGCTGCGCGCCGAGACCACGAACAATTGGAGCAGCCGCAGATAGCGCGCCCTGTGCGACGACGGTCTTCGGATCATCGAGCGTTGCGACGGGACCAAGGGCCTTCAAGCTCTCATGTACCAGCGGAATTCGAGAGGAACCGCCAGTCAGGTACAGAGCCTCCAGATCCTCTGGGCCATTGATGCGGGCATCGGCCAAGGTTGCGCGAGTGAGCTGCAACGCCTTATCCAGACCTGGCTGGATCAGTTCCTCGAACTCGTCGCGAGTGAGCTGGAATCGCTCAGTCATTCCGCCACCGGTGACGCTAATGGTCGCCGATGCAGCTTCTGACAGCAGCTCTTTTGCACGTCGGATGCTGTCTTCGAGAGCGTGCTTTTCGTACAGCGGAGCCTGAATGCGCATGTAGCGGAGTAATTCCGGATTGCGTTCGTTCAACTGCTGATCAATCCAGCGTCGGATCAGCGCATCGAAATTCTTTCCACCCAAGGTGTTATCACCGCGGGCAGCGACGACGTCGAAAGTATCTTGGTCGTTTGCCTCGAGGACAGCGACATCGAGGGTGCCACCACCGAAGTCGAAGACAGCGATTTTCGATCCGGGAGCAAGAGCGCGAGCCTTGGAGTAATAGTGTGCAGCAGCGCGGGGCTCTGACACAGTTTGGATCTTTGATGGGTCAAGACCAAGCTTTGACGCTGCGTCGAGAAGCACCTGGATCTCTTGTGGGGACCATGCCTCCGGGTGCGTCAAAACCAACTCGGAAGGATCAACGTTGCCATGCTCCTTCTTCGCGCGTGCCAAGACGGACTGCAAAACAGCGGCAACAGGGACGGACGCAGGGAGGTCGTAGCCGTTGACGTTGATCATCTGCTGCGCGATGACTCGCTTCGGGGCCGGAACAAAGCCAGCAGGATTCTCTTCCGCCTTGTTGATAGCAACGTCACCAACATCGATCTGGTCAGGTGATTCAACGTAGACCGATGACGACATGGTCGTGCGGTTGTGACTCAAATTGATGGTTTCAATCGAGTCCTTAATAGGGCCTGTGTGAGCCGCGGCCGTATTTGACGTGCCGAAGTCAATGCCCAGTGTCCAATCCCGCATAGTGAGGTGATCTTCCTTGCTTGGTCAAAAATACAAATGAGGTGCGTAAAGCCAGGTCAGCCTTGTTCAGGATAAGGCACCGAACAAGGCCTCCGCGCGTCGAGGTAACGCTACTTCTTGCCGGACTCTGCCTTCTGCAGAATCATGTATTGCGCTGCAGTAGCCTTCGTGAGTTCCTTCTGGTCTTCGCCGTACGTCTCGCCGACGTAGTTATCCTTCAGAATGAAGCAGTTATTTCGCTGGCCCAACGTCGTCTGCTTTGTGACGCACTTGGTGTCTGGGACACCCTGTGGTTCGTCGTAAACTTCCCAGCCCATGTTCAACATGTGCGAGATGTGGCCGGACCAGAGTTGCTGTGCGGCGAATTCATTGGACGCGCGGGTCACTGAGCTTTCATCCACAGCAGTGTGAGTTGCTCCGGCATCGTTGAGCAAAGTGAGGGTTTCCTGTGCACCGTACGAGTTTGCTGCAACTCCGCGCGGACCGAAGACGCCGGCGAAGCTGTGCTTGCCTTCTTCACGCTTGCTTGGCAGCGCGTAAATGCGGAGCTTTTCCTTGTCCAGCTCGAATGGACCTTCAATCTCGCCGACGCCGTCGACAGTCTTCACAGCCTGGAACTGATCAATTCGTGGCTTCTGCTGATTCACGGCTTCCGTTGCCATGGTGGTCAGCCACTCGGTGTTGCCGGCCGGAGCGTCGGCCCAGAAGTACAGAACGTACTCGTCGTGCGGAACAAACACGTTGATGGACTCAGTGGTGTCACTGCCATCGTCCAAGAGTGACATTTCGTGTGTCGATGCGAAGGAATTGGCGAGCTCTGGAATGGTGATTGGGGTGGATGGATCCAATGGATCATCCGGCAGGAACGTGACACCAGTTGTAGTCAAGTGCTGATGAACTTGTTCAGCGAACTTCTGTGCATCTTCCGGAGACAAGAAACGCAGGACGTGCGTGTTAATTGTCTTTTCGCCATCCGTAGCCTGTGCTTTCGGAATGCTTGCAGAAATGCGGGAGCCGTAGAGGAAATTATTGTTCTCTGCCAGCTCCGCAGATTGTTCGTCGATAACTGCATTTAGAGCGCCAGCGCTGAACAAAGGATTAGGCATTGGATTGACATCCGATACCTTCGGATCAACTTCGAATGGTAGAACAACGTGTTCCAGCAAACGAGCTGTTTCATATTCAATGATTGTCTCGTCGGAGGTCTTTCCGAATGGCTTCGCCGGTTCGGTAGGCCAATCGCCGGTGTCGAATTCCTTTTTCTGCTCGCTTGGCTTCTGGGCAGCTGGAGTGGACGTTTCGGTTTCCTTGTCCTTGTTATTGCCAAAGAGGTTTGCGCCACCTGGAAGGTCGCAGCCCGCGAGCAAAGTGAGGGAACACACGGTCGCTAAGGCAGCCGTTGCGCGCATCGTCTTCATCGGAGAAACTCCTTATTTTGTAAATAGTGACTGTTCGAGTCGAACTGAGTATTCAGTGCCGTCTACTGTTGGATGCAGTGACTGCCCAAAAAGTTCCCCGCGGACAGAATCGACCGGTTTGGCAACTTAGTAATTCAATAGCCATACCTTAGTATCGTTTAACTAAAAGTTCCTAACAATTTCGTGAACGAACAGTTTCAGGAGGGTTACCGTGAATGACTCGGCGAATTCCACCCAGGCGGCCGTCGATACGCGTAGCCCGCACGATGCTGGCGCACAATTGTTGCAAGCCATCACCACGAAGATTCTGAAGCCATTTCATATGAATGACGTGTGTGACCTTGCGTTACGACGAGCATCGTCGGGCAGTCAGCTTCGTTCTGTTGTTGTGGTGGGCGAGATTAAGCGTGGCAAAAGCTCCCTAGTCAATGCGCTGGTGGGGCAAGCGAATGCTTCGCCAGTGGGAATCGATGTCACCACGGCCACGAGCATCTCTGTGGGGCAGGAGACCCCCGAACTTGCGGGTGGCAGCGCTCAGTTGATGTTCGCCGAGCATGCCGAAACTATCCCGCACACAGAATTGGAAGACTGGGTGTCATGTGACGGTAAACATGGCAACGATGCTCGAACAGAACAGATGCCTACCCGCGCAATGGTCCCGGTACGCAATAACTTAATGGGGGACATCGCGGTTATCGATACCCCTGGCGTTGGAGGTTTGGAGCCGGAATACGCCACGCTTGCGAAAGCGACGGCCAGCCAGGCGTGTGTGCTGGTTGTGGTCTGCGATGCCACGACACCGTTGACGGCTCCAGAGATGCAGTTCATCAAGGACACTGGCGGTGCCGTTGAAGCACTCATTGTGGCAGTGACCAAGACCGATAAGAACCTCATGCGTTGGCAGCCGATCGTCGAAGAGAATAAGCGACTATTGCGTGAGCATATTGGTCGCGATATTTCGGTCGTCGGCGTTTCAAGCTTGCTAGCGGTAAAGGCGGCCGGAATGCCACCTGGGCCACAGCGTGAGCAGCTAGAGGCGTTTTCGGGGATAACCCAGCTGCGCCGCCTTATCGATGACAAGTTCGCCCTCGCTGACAACTTGCCACTCGCGAATGGGCTACGCACGGCAACTGACGGTATGCGCCAGCTGGACGAGAAACTGGTTGCCCGGCTGACAGTGCTCAACGAAGGTAGCAAAGTTCTCCCTGAGCTCAACGAGCAGCTCGAGCAGCTTCAAGTGCTGCGGAAACAGCAGGAACAGTGGGAACTGCATTTGCAGCGGGATCTAACCATGATCCGTCAGAACGCATTGAGCTCGCTAGACCGCAGGCTCGATGACATTCGCGATAAGTGGACAGAGAAAATCAATAAGCACGGCATGTCAGTGCTGCGTAAGAACCCGCAGTATTTCACCGCTGAAATGGAGAAAGACTTCCACGTCGCTATTGCAGAGACCATCGATATGTTCCTCGAACAACTCGATCGGGAGATCATCGCGCAGCGGTTTGATTCTGAAGTCACCCGAAATGACATTCGTGAAGCGGTTCTGGCCTCATTCGGTGGCCAAGGTATGGAGACCCGCAAAGTCGCGTCGAAAAGCCAAGGTCTCATCGACCCGATGACCCTCATGATGGGTTTCTCCGGAGCTTCGACTTTTGGTGGCATCATCGCGGCGACGACGTTTATCGGATTGGGCGCCGCAGTGGGTGTTGCGTGGGTTGGCTTCAACTTGGGCTTTAAGGCCATTCGTGCGGGCAAGACTAACCTTTTGACGTGGTTGCGTGAAACGCAGAATACGGCCCGGTTGATGACGTCTCGCCTCATCGAGTCTGGCATGGCGACGGCGCGGCCAGAAATTGTGATTCGCTACCGGTCTGAATTGAAAGAGAATATCGAACAGACGAAGAAGCGGATCCGGGAAGCAGAAGAAACCGTCCGCACTGACAAGGCGACAAGAGAGAAGAAGCGAAAGGTTCTGGAAGGCAACGTCAAGGTTGTCGCGAAGTACATCGCTGCCGCTGAAAAGACTATTGGTGAACTGACGGAATCCGTCGCAATACCGCAGGCTGCGACGCAGGAAGCGCCACAGGCGACAATCCAGGGAGTGGCGCAATAATGATGGATCGCACCCAACAAACACACATTTACGCAGCACTTCAAGATGCGATTTCCGTCCTTGCCAGTGTCAGTCCACAGTTGGCGAGGGAAGCGCAGCGTATCCAGGGCATTATCGATTCGCCTCCGCGGATCGTCATTGTGGGGCGCTTGAAGGCAGGCAAATCCACCTTGGTGAATGCGCTGATTGGTGTCCCTGTTGCCGAAACCGCAGCGCTTGAAGCCACGAACGTGGTAGCGGTGTACCAAAATGGTGCGCCGGCGCGTGCGGAAGCAGTGTTGGTTGATGGCAGTCGTCGTGAAGTTGAAACGCGCCGTGGGACGGTGTCTGAGCTGCCAGTGCCAGCTACAGAGATTAGCTATTTGCAGCGGTGGTTCCCGTCGGCTGCAATTGCGGATTATTCGTTGGTGGATACCCCGGGTCTTGCCACGTTGACATCGGAAAACGAATCGCGCACCCGACGAGTTTTGATCGATGGTTACGAACAGACGCGAGTGGCCTCGGTCGATGCAGACGCTGCCGTATTCCTCTTCGATTCAACGCCCCGCGCGGATGAGATTGATTTCCTGAAAAAGCTGCGCTTCACGCCTTTCAATACGCTCGGCGTGTTGTCCCGCGCGGACGGGTTCGGCGAAGGCGCGCTCGGTGACAAGGATCCAATCGAGCACGCTGCGGAACACTCAAAAAAGCTGGCAACCGCGCTACAAGACACGGTTATGACGGTCATTCCGATCGCTGGCTTGCTCGCAGAAACGTCCCACACTGGCGCACTGACCGAAGATGATGCCCGTCAGATTGCAGGGGTTGCGCACATGCATCCTTTCGATCTGATCCAGTACCTGGATGCTCCCGCCTCGGGCAATGAAGATCAAGATGGCGCCAACAATCGTCGCCGTCTGCTTTCCCTCGTAGGCGAATATGGATTCCTCCATGGTCGCGACGTCGCACGTGGCGGAGCGGCGGCGTTGAATGAATGGCTCGTCGAAAAGTCCGGGATTCCGCAGCTACGCCAACTCCTTGCTGGTGCGTTGGGCAGCTTTGCGACGATTCATCGGGCAAGCAGAATCCTCCGCGAAATTGATCAACTCGCGTATGTGTACCCGGAACGCGAGCGTATTCGGTCTATCGCATCGACCCTGCGAACTGATCCGCGGATGATGGATGTGAGTTTGTTTGAGCATCTGAAAGCGATGTTGGAAGCAGACCCATATGCGCAGGCGACTGCCGAACTTCGGCTGATGGTCGAGGGCACGACCGTCCCTGAGAAGCTTGGGCTACATGCATATGCATCAGGTAGGGAAATTCATGCCACGGCTATGCAAAAGAAGACTGAAGCGCAGATGCAGTCAATGTCCACGCTGACAGCTGCGGAAGATGCGGCGCTCGTTGCCTTGATGCGAGCCTACGATTTTTATGGCGGTGCGGGTAGCCAGGGGATGGGTGGCCAGCAGCCAATGCAGCCGTCTCGACCAATGCAACCAGCTCAGCCTCCTGTACAGCGACCCAGCAACCCGTACGGTTCGTGGGGTGATTCAGTTCCGCCTCAACAGGCCCCACAACCCATACAGCAACCGATGCAAACTCCACAGCCGTATGGTCAGCCACCCCAAATAGAAAACCAGCCACGTAAGAAGAGGCGTGGCTGGAAGCTGTTTTGATTTGGAGTCTGCCAAAGACCTGTTGGCTCAATAGACGCCAGAATTCTCGCTATTGGTGCCAGTTGTCGAAGCCGTCGCAGTGTCGGTGTCGGTCGTGTCGCCTGCGTCCGTCGAGGTACTAACCGTGTCGGCTGATGTCTCGGTGTCTCGTTCTTTAGTCGTCACAATCCGGTTCTTTGGCCCTTTACCTTTGGCAGGAAAGGCCTGGGCAAGCGCATCGGCGAACCGAGCCGATCGTTCTGCGTTTCCTGTGGCGTTGTAATGAACAAGGTCGCCATCGAGGAACCACTCCGCTTTTGCATCCGTTGCCCAGTCAAAGATGTGCAAATTCGCATTTTTCTTTTGCTTCTTCTTGAGAGCATCATTGAACAGCTTCATGTTCGCGATATCCCATGGTCCGTAATCACGCCCAGTCGTTGCAGTTGCCCACAGAATACTCTCACCCTCGAGTTCGTCGAGCATCGCTTGAATTCGCTGGTCGTGCGGGTATGCGTGACCAACTGCTTCATTTGCTGCATCATTGACACCCGTCGCAATGACCCAACACGTGCCGTCGGGCTGCCCCTCAGCCATAAGCTGCTGCACTGATGCCACGGCGCTTGGATAGTCCTGCCAGCCTTCCGCGGTAGCGCGAGCACCAAAGACAGACGTTACGACGTCGTTTGCACCAACTTCGCGATACCTAATCGCCGCATTGTCACTTGGATCTGGCAGTTGCAGGTCCTCAAACATACCGATTGAGGTGGAATCACCAACGTGCACAACAGTCGTGCAGCGTGTGCGGGCAGGTCCGGTCGCAACTACCTCGCCGACATCGGGGCGTGAATCAATCTCCATCGTCTGTTGAGAACCAGAAGCCAGGTTGACTTGTTTGCCGTAGCCAAGAACCGTAGCTGGAATGCCGATTGTTGCTACAGCAACCAACACCACCATCGCACCAGAAAGAACCGGTCGAGGAATGCCCGGATGAGGTAGACCTTCGAACTTCACTGCACGAACACGACGGAACCAATGCAGCGCGGGCTGGAAGAATCCGTTCTTGCGGATTGGATCTTCAATGAGAGTCCACGACAGGGCTGCAAGCACTATCGAAACTCCCATGACCGTCGCATGGTGGACCCACGTTGAACCAAGCTGTTCTGGAAGGAATACAACCACAGGCATGTGCCACAGGTAGATGCCGTACGACCGTTCTCCGATCCAGCGAAATGGTGTCGTGCCAAGGACTTTGCTGGTCCACGATTCTGGGTGGAGCGTGCCGACGATCGCCATCGCAGCCAACATACTTAGCAGAAGGAGCCCGCCACGGTACAGGAATGGCGAGTCGTCGGGAAGCGCTCCGATGAGGGCAATCGTGCCCAGTACGCCGATGCCACCGCTGGCTTGCGCAATAGGCAAAGACACAGACACGTTGCCATTTCGCTTGACCAGGGCGATCGCTAGGGCAGCGCCGATGAGGAGTCCGCCGGCGCGGGTGTCCGTACCTTCATAAATGCGGGTGGAGTCGGTGCCGGTGCTGGCGAGGAACCACATGAGAGCAAACGATCCCAACGCGAGGGCGACAGTCGATGCGATGATAACGCGACGATGGCCACGCGCGACAACATAAATGAGCAGCAAGACGAGGGGCCAGATGAGGTAGAACTGCTCCTCAATGGACAGTGACCACATGTGGTCAAGAGGGCCAGCTCCGGCGAACTGGTCAAAGTATGAATTGCCGGTGGCGATGACAAACCAGTTGTTGATGTAAAGCAGCGAACTTAGCGACTCGGGCCAGCGGTCAGCTAACGAAGCCGGCTGAATCAGCGCCGAGAGCATCAAGACTGTCAGTACTGTGAGGACGACAGCAGGTAATAGTCTTCGGAATCGTCGTAGCCAAAACCTATGTAGTCCCCATGAATCTTTTTGATACTTCGCTCTCATCAGGTTTGAAGTGATGAGGTAGCCGGACAAGGTGAAGAACATTGCGACACCTAGCAACCCACCAGGTGTCCAGCTCACATTGAGGTGATATAGCACTACCGCTACAACGGCGATAGCGCGCAGTCCGTCTAAGGCTGGAACATATTTCGTATGAGAATCTATTGGTCTTGGCATTCCTTTTTCATATCCTAAATAAAGCCTATTAGGCAATTGAAATAGGAATTGGGGTAGCGAGTGTGTGATTTTAATTCCGAACACTGGCGGCGATTACCCCAGGTGGTATGTAGTTCGTAGAGTGAGAATTCCACTTCCTAGGTACCCCCATTTGTTCTCGATGGAACCGACTGGATTTGAGGCACGTCAGTGCTTTATGAGGGTAGGAATTTCTAGGGGGTAGCGTGACGAAGATTCATCTTGATGAAGGAGAGCTCGCACGGTTAGGGCATGTGGTGTCCGAAGAGGATGGGGGAAGCGCACATGCGTGGCGTGGGCTTCCATCCTTGCCAGTGGATAGTGCGGGGACTGGCTTCTGCGACGAAGCACGCCGATTGTCTGAGGCATTGCTTTCGTTGTATGAACAGTGTGCGGGGCGCTTCGATCATCGCGACCATGTGTACGCGAAAGTACGGCATCAATGTGTCGAGTTCGAAGAACACGAGTTGTCGTCGCAAAGCGTGTTCGAAAACATCGGTGGTGTGGTCTGATGTTGGCGGGGGAGCGAACGATTGATTGTTCCGAGTTGGAGCAGTATCAAGCGCGCATTGATGGTTGTGCGTGGGCAGAGTTTCAGAATGTGGCGGATTGCGTGCTTCAGGCTTGTGCCACCGAGCATGCGGAATCGGCGTCGGTTGTAGAAGAATCGTATGGCGATGGCATTGAGGCAATGGACAGTGCTGTGCTTGCTGCAGAAGGAGAGTGTCAGCAAGTCGTGGCCATGGCAGAGCATGCTGCCTGGTCTGTCGAAGCATCTGGTCAATGTGCCGGTGAAGTAGCCAATGCAGCGGCGCTAGCTACTGAGGACATGCTCTTCGCCGCCGAAGCTGCAGTAGGGGACAACGCCGAGTTGTGCGCGGACCCAGTGGTGGGCCCAGAAGCGACCTTAATTGTCTCAGATCTGACGGAGGTACTCCTAGAGTGCATGAGCGGGGTGCTGGAAGCTCGAGATGTGTGCATTGCAGATGCACTGAGGTGTGCAGCTGAAGATGTCGAATCGGCAGTCGAACAAGAATCGGTGAGTGAGCCGGCGCCAGAGGTAGAGGCCACTGTGAACGAGGAGTCCATAGTGGAGCAAGAGCCACTTATTGACTGGTCTGTGCCAGAAGAATCCGTGGCACCACCGGCTCCGGAGTCTCCACCACAGCCTCCGACGCAGCCGCCTTCTGTTGTGGAGCCACCTATTGCGGAGTCGGCAGTGGCAGAACCGGTTGCATCGGTACCAGCCGCCACTCAGTCTTCAACTCCGGCCGAGCCAGCCAAACCGGCGATTCACGTACCCAGCGCAGGAGGGTGGAAGTGACGCACACGCAGCGTGACCACGTACGTTGGAAATATGATGCGTTGGTGGCGGATTATCGTCGAGAAGCAGAATGCCAGCAGCAGCGTTGGGAGAAGTCGTTGTGTGAGGCCAAGGAGCGCCTACAAAAGCTCGTAGCTGTGAAGAATGAGCACAAATCGCTGCGAGTAGCGGGGGCAGAGCGGACAGGTGGGGTTGCCCCACAAGGTGAGTTATTGCGCACAGGGTTTCATGTCACACGAGGCGTCGATGATGGGGGAGGCGTGTCGGCCGCGCATCGCTTGGGGCACCGAATACAAGAAGACCCGCGCGTGAAAGCGCGGGTGCAATCGATAGTGTCGCAGAGCCGATAGGGAGTGCGACTGGTCTCCATGGAGAAGCTGAGAAAAATCTCCCGGAGGCTATCGAGGCGTCACACTAAGAAAACAGAGACTTGTTCTCAGGCAACTGCTTACGCAGGTAGTTCTCATCCCGGTTGATCAGGCCCTTGATCGAGGCTTCCGGATCAGCGAACTCTTTGTACTTCTTCTCGTCTCCGACGGTGTACAGGAGGAAGCCAGTCAACGCTGCGCGAACCAGTTCCTGCTGCTTGCTTTCCGCCTTGGAAAAACCAAGCGCCCGCTGAACAAGAGGGGTTTCGGAGAAGCCAGCCTGGGTGCCGTCCTTAACTTCATGGAACACGACATCACCTGTCCAGTTCAGCGCAAGACGGTATGGGTTGCCACGGTTCAACCACTGATCTTCGCCAGGTGCGAGAATCAGGCCGGGCGCAGACACGTTCGTAGCTGCATCCTCTGCGGACGGAGCAGTGTCCGCTGGGAAAATACAGCCAACGCCCTTCACCGCATCACGAGCAGCAGCTGCCAGAACTGCGCAGCCAGCGCCCATGCCGTGGCCTGCCACACCAAGCTTGGATGGGTTGACAATCACTTGACCTTCGCCGAGTTTCACGCCAGCGAGGATTTGCAAGCATGACTCCAAGTCATTTGCCAGGCCACGGTGATTGGGAGTCATGCCATTTTCCGTGTCCGGAGCAGCAACTGCGATGCCCCACGAGGCAAAATGACGCAACGTTGCGTGATAATCCTTGATCGGCGAACGCCAGTCATGCGCAAAAGCAATGCCGGGAACGCCCTTACCCTCCGCAGGGGCATAGATTTTGCCGGGCAAGCCGGCAAACGTCAGGTCTCCCACCATGACTCGGTGGGGACCGCGCTTAGACAAGTTGGACACCAGTTTTTTCAGATTCTCAGCCACGCCTAAAGGATAACGTTGTTGCCCCTGATCGTGTCGAAACGTCTAAAAAAATTGTGAAACTAGTCTTCGGATATTTCACGAGACTCACTCGACCGCTATTGTTTTTCCCATGTGTGGAATCGTTGGATATGTGGGCAATCGCCCAGCACTCGACATCGCTGTTGACGCTTTGCGACGAATGGAATACCGCGGATACGACTCCGCAGGTGTTGCCATTCTCGACGGGCACGGCGAGATTAGTGTCGAAAAGAAGGCTGGCAAGCTCGCAAACTTGGAAGCCCAACTAGAAGAGACCGGTCGCGACAACTTCGCTGGCTCCACAGGTATTGGCCACACCCGTTGGGCAACACATGGACGCCCAGTAGACGAGAATGCGCACCCGCATCTCTCTTTCGACGGAAAAGTTGCCATCGTTCATAACGGAATCATTGAAAACTTCGCTCCTCTGCGCGCTGAGCTCGAAGAAGCTGGCATTGAATTGAGCTCGGAGACCGACTCCGAGGTTGCCTGCCACCTGCTTGCTCGTGCAATGAATGGTGATGACGGTGGAGATACCGAAGGGGATTTTGAGCGCTCTGCGCTGGCAGTGCTGAACCGCCTCGAAGGTGCGTTCACTGTGCTGTTTACGCACGCTGATCACCCAGACACCATCATTGCTGCTCGTCGTTCGACGCCTCTGATCATCGGTGTGGGCGAGAATGAAATGTTCCTTGGCTCGGACGTTGCTGCGTTCATCGCGCACACCCGTGAGGCTGTCGAGCTGGGGCAGGACAATGTCGTCATCATTACTGCTGACGGCTACCGTGTTCTCGGCTTCGACGGTTCGGAGCAGCAGGGTCGCCCATTCACTATCGATTGGGATCTCGCTGCCGCCGAAAAGGGCGGGTACGACTCGTTCATGATGAAGGAAATTCACGAGCAAGCTGCTGCTGTTCGTGACACTTTGGCAGGACACCTTGTCGACGGTCGCATCGTCTTGGATGAGCAACGCCTCACTGACCAGGATCTGCGGGATATCGAAAAGGTCTTCGTCGTCGCTTGTGGTACTGCATACCATTCCGGTTTGCTGGCTAAGTATGCGATTGAACACTGGGTTCGAATCCCTGTGGAGATCGAAGTTGCCTCGGAGTTCCGCTACCGGGACCCAGTGTTGGATCGCCAAACCCTGGTGGTTGCGATTTCCCAGTCTGGCGAAACTGCAGACACCTTGGAAGCTGTCCGACATGCGAAGTCGCAGGGAGCTCGTGTACTAGCGGTGTGTAACACCAATGGTGCGCAGATTCCTCGCGAATCTGATGCTGTGCTCTACACTCACGCCGGACCTGAAATCGGCGTTGCTGCGACCAAGTCGTTCCTGGCGCAGGTTGCTGCGAACTACATTGTTGGACTGGCTTTGGCGCAGGCTCGTGGCACCAAGTACCCAGATGAAGTCACGCGTGAATACCGCGAGTTGGAGACCATCCCAGGTCTCATCGAAGAAGTAGTCGGCCGTGGTGACGAGTACCTCGATATGGCGAAGGACATTGGTGCTATCCCAACGATGCTGTTCCTTGGTCGCCACGTCGGCTACCCAGTAGCTATGGAAGGTGCACTGAAGCTGAAGGAATTGGCGTACATCCACGCCGAAGGTTTCCCAGCTGGTGAGTTGAAGCACGGTCCAATTGCTCTCATTGAAGATGACCTCCCAGTGGTCGTCGTCGTGCCGTCTCCAAAGGGACGTGCAGTCTTGCACTCGAAGATTGTGTCCAACATCCAGGAAATTCGTGCCCGTGGTGCGAAGACCATCGTTATCGCTGAAGAAGGCGATGAAGCAGTGGTTCCATACTCGAACTACTTGATTCGCATTCCGGAGACGTCGACGCTTCTGCAGCCACTATTGTCCACAATTCCGCTGCAGTTCCTTGCTGCAGAAATTGCTCGTCAGTGTGGCAATGAGGACATCGATAAGCCACGAAACTTGGCTAAGTCTGTGACCGTCGAGTAGTCGGAAACTCACACCAACAGAGGTCGAAGCAGCAAACCTGCCTCGGCCTCGTTTTTTATCGCTACGATTGGGCGCATGACCGCCGTATACAGCGTGAATCAGATTCGTCGTGCAGAGCAGCCGTTGTTGGACGCGCAGATTGAACCGGATGAGCTCATGAAGCGTGCAGCGCACGCAGTCGCCGAGGCAGCTCGGGTGATGTTGGCGGAGCCTGTTCCTGTGCCAGAGTTGCTCACAGGACGTCGGGTACTCATTCTTGCGGGTAGCGGTGGCAATTCTGGTGACGCGTTGTATGCGGGGGCTGAACTGTCCCGGGCGGGATTTGGTGTCGATGCCTATGTGCTTGGCGACGCTCCGTGGGAAAGCGCCCTCGCCGAGTTTCGCCGCTCGGGTGGCAACCTACTCGACGAACCATTGTCATCACTTCTGTGGCGTATGGGGGAGAGCTACCGTTTGATCGTCGACGGCATCGTTGGCCTCGGCGCTGTTGGTGCTTTACGGGAGCCAGCTGCATGGCTCATCCGCGAGGCGAACGCTGTGCGAATCCCAGTGCTTGCGGTTGATATTCCGTCGGGCATTGATCCCGATACGGGCCAGGTGTTTCCTGGGCCCGTCGCAACGCTGGAGATGGATGATGCGCTGAGTTCGGAAGAAGATGCGGATTTGCCTGGACATGTGACAGCGACTGTCACGGTGACGTTTGGTGGTTTGCGTCGTGCGCATGCATTGTCGGTGCATTGTGGCGAGGTCGTGGTGGCGGATATCGCGCTACCGAGTAGTGCGTTGACTCCGGATCGGATGTCGTTGGCAGACGAGCTGCGGAATTTGTCGCATCGCGATGCGCTGGAAAACGGCGACTGGATGGTGCAGTTCACACGTGCTGTGTCGGACACAATTCCTAAGTCTGGGGCGCCAGTTTTCGAGTGGGCTCCGTTTAGCGACGATTCGGCGGAAGTCTTTTCCGCACACGGTCAGCCACCTCGGCCACTACAGGGGCCGGCCTTTTTCGCCGAGCTTGAACCTGGCGCTGACGATAGCAAGTACTCGGGAGGGGTCGTCGGCATTTGCGCTGGCAGCGACAAATATCCAGGTGCCGCAATTTTGGCAACGAAGGCTGCAGTGCGGTCGACGAGTTCGATGGTTCGCTATGTGGGTTCGTGCGCGGCACAAGTAGTTCAAGCTGTCCCTGAAGTGATTGCTCACTCGGAGCTTTCCGACGACGTTCGCGTTGATGCTTGGGTTGTCGGCCCAGGACGAGGCACCGACGATGAAGCTGCGGAGGAATTGCGCATCCTGTTGGAGCGTGATGAACCGATGGTGGTCGATGCGGATGCAGTGACTCTGCTGGCACGTCACGCGTCGTTGCGCGACCTGTTGGCTGAACGTGCGGTACGAGGTGCCGAAACGGTATTGACACCGCATCTGGGCGAGTTTGAACGCTTGGTGGAAGGCATGGGAGACGAAGCTGCGCATTTCCCGGATGCACATGGAGATCCGTTGGGGGCAGTGGAACACATGTGTGTTGCTCTTCGCTGCATGGTGCTGTTGAAGGGACGTCGGTCGGTCATGGGGCTAGCCGACTACCGCAATGCGGTCGCCGAAGAGCGTGCCCGAGCAGCAGCGGAAGTTTTCGAACTGGATGCGGGTACAGATTCCGATGTTGCGGTGGATGAGGCAGACCTGGAAAAGGTCACGCGGGATCGGATTCGGGCGCATATCGAGAACATGGGGCACGACGTGTTGGGGCTGGCTCGAATTATCGATACGAGTACCTCATGGGCAGCAACTCCAGGCTCCGGGGATGTGCTCAGTGGCATTATTGGTGCCTGGGCAGCACGTGCTGGTGTGTGGAACGTGGCGATGTCCACAGTGATTCATGCACAGGCCACTGAATTGTCGGCACGTACCGAGTTTGGTTACGCGCCGACCTCCGCGTCGCTCATCATCGATGCGATTCGCCCAGCCACTGCGCTGGTGGTCAGCACTCGCGACGCTTAGTTACTTTGGCTTCTAGCCAGCGAGTACGTCTCGCTTGCCGACGAAAGCCATTGATACAGCGATACAGACAACACCAATCGCAACTAACACGAGGGTTCCGGTGAGGTCCCACGTAGCACCAGCTGCCGCGCCGTGAAGTGCTTCGATGCCCGCTTCATGGGCGTTGGCCGCTTTGCCTGACGTGTTCGTGTCAAAGAGTACTTGCGGGTTATGTGCGAATGCGGAAGTCTCCAGCATCCAGTTCGGAAGCTCGAAGAGCCCGCCGAAGAAGGAGATAAAGCCCGAGTAGGCCACGGGGATCCAGGCTAGCCAAGCCATCTTTGGGACCACTGCAATAGCAAACAACGCGAATGCTGACAGGGCGAAAATTGCTGGGAGCAGGCCAACAATAGCCCAGAAGGCTTCATCGCCGATTCCTGGCACATCCAACGTGGAAGTGTATGCGCCAACGGCACCCGCTATGACTGTTGCCAGGGAAATGCCAAGAAAACCGATTGCCCAACTGATAAGAAATGGCTTTTTCCTGGTTGATCCTGCAGCCAATTCATGGGCCAGGATTCCGCTTGCTTCGGAACTGTGAACGGACATGGTCACCTGCACAGCCGCGCATGCCAATAGAATGCCAAGCCACATTCCCATCATGTCGAGGAACATGAACGCCATCATGTTGTCGAGCACATCGGCACCGATCATTTTGCTGATCAGTTCCTTCGTCGCCGGTGATGAGTCCAACATGCCGACCATTTCGCCGGTCATCGCTAGCAAAAGACCGTTGAACACAACGATGGAAATTCCCCACCACAGCAGGGTGGCGCGCTCCAGCCGGAAACGAAGCCCGATAGGGCCGAACCCCCGGTCGCGCGATACCGAATGAGCTTCCCGACGACTTACGCCAGTAAAGGTGACAGCGGAGGCACCGAGGTCTCGTCGTGAAGCAAAAACAAATGCCAACGCAAGCAGCGCAACGAGTGCAATGAACAAGAACCCGGCGGGCCAGAAGCGGTTGGTGGAGTAGGGCCCCATCACATCACGCCAGCCGAAGGGGCTGAACCAGCGGAGCCACGGGATGAAGCGCACATCAGCCCATGCTCGGACGAGGTACGAGAGGGCCATAACGCCGAGAGACAAGCTGCGGGCGGTGCGGGCAGAATCATTGAATTGCGAAAACACCAGGGCAATGGCGCCGAAAGTGGACGTCGAAAGTGCGGTGACGATTCCTAGAACTATGGATCCCTTGATGGAGATGCCGTCGATAAAGGCTCCATTGATCATCATCACTGCGGCGACACCGGCTCCCAATGTGAGGCAGGTGCCGAGGAGCACAATCGTCGCTGCAGCGAGTGGCTGTAGTCGGTGGAAGCCTGATGCAGCAATCAACTCTGCGGTGCCATCTTCTTCGCTGGCGCGGGTGAGTCGTACTGCAAGCATCACGGACATCACACCACCAAGGATGAGCAACCACTGACCCATTTCCCATTGCGAAAGCGCTCCGAAAGAAATGGGATCGGGGACGCTTCCGTAGAAAGCGTTCATGCTGGGGTTTGATGTCATATCGCGAAGCAGAGACTCAATGTCTTCGATATTCGGATACGCGCCTTTGTACGCACCCGGAATCATGGCCATCATGCCGATGAGCGACAGCAACCAGATCAAAAGGAAGCTGCGCCTAGTGCGCACGAACAAGCGGAGGAGGGAGCCCATGACTTAACCCTCCACTGCTTCAGTCACATGGTCGGTACCGGCGTAGTGCGCCATGAAAATGTCTCCGAGTCCAGCATCTGCGACGGTGAGGTCCATTGCGCCGTCATCTAACAGCCGTTGCAACGTCTCTGGGACGTCCTGCTTGTCGACGAACTCGTCGTAAAGCGTCCCATCACGGAGGGTGGCGGTGACCTTGGAGCCACGCAAGTGGGCTAGTTCGCGAAGTGGACCTGATTCGACGAGGCGACCATCACGGATGATGGTGATGTCGTCGGCGAGACCTTGAACTTCGCTGAGAATATGGCTGGACAGCAATACGGAAGTACCAGTGGATACCCGTTCGCGGATGCAGTCGGCGAATTCGCGTTCCATGAGTGGGTCAAGTCCGGATGTCGGTTCATCGAGGATAAGAACATCGGCGTCGGCGGCAAGAGCGGCGACCAACATGACTTTTTGCCGATTTCCCTTGGAGTAGGAACGGACCTTCTTTGTAGGGTCGAGGCGGAAGCGTTCAATGAGCTCAGCGCGCCGGGCGGGATCGTCACCACCGTGGCGGTCGCGGAGTCTTGCCAACGTGTCAATTGCTTCCATGCCTGTGAGCTGAGGCCATAGGGCAACGTCACCGGGGACGTACGCTACTCGCCGTGTTGCTGAGGCTGGATCGCTCACAGGATCGTGGCCCAGCACATCGATGGTGCCACTGTCTGGTCGCAACATGCCGAGAATTGCGCGAATCGTTGTGGATTTACCTGCCCCGTTCGGCCCCAAAAAGCCATGAACAGTGCCCTCACGGACTGATAGATCCAGGTCATCGACGGCAACGGTGGTATGTCGACCACTGCCGAATGTCTTTACTAAGTTCCGGACGGTGATTGCAGCGTTCATACCTCCGATTATCCTCTTCGTCTAGCGAAGGTGGGCTGGGTAAATAGTGAGTTACAACTAGTTTCCGGGTGTTTCAACGGCATCGGGTGGGCAAGTGGCAGAATGAACCCATGGCTTCGAGCAGTACACCTACAACCCATTTGCTTTCTCAGATCGTTGATACCGATGCGGTGGCTCATAACGTTCGCGTGATCAAGGAAGCAGCTGGGGTGTCTCAGCTGATGGCGGTCGTGAAGGCAGATGGCTATGCACAGGGCGCCAACAAAGTTGCCCGCGCGGCTCTTGGTGGTGGGGCAACGCAGTTGGGCGTTGCCACGTTGCAGGAGGCTCTTGACCTCCGTGATTCACTCGAACTTCGCGACGATAACCAGGTCGCCACCGCCGAAAATGACAGAGAACTAGCGATGGCATTGGTTCCTCGTGAGGTGCCGATTTTGGCGTGGTTGTGGCACCCTGATGAATCCCTCGAAGTGGAAGCTGCTGTTGCCTCGAGGATCCAGCTTGGTATTCCGTCATTGGCTCATGCGAAGGCTGCGGCCGATGCGGGGTTGGCGGTAAATATCTGCCCGAAGGTCACCTTGATGGTGGATACCGGTTTGAATCGCTCTGGCATTTCGATGGCCAACGGTGACTTTGAAAAGTTTCTGCCTGCATTGGTAGAGATGCACCGTCGTCGCGAAATCATGATCACGGGAGTGTTTACTCATTTTGCGTGTGCTGATGAACCGGATCACCCAAGCATCGACATGCAGGCAGATCGGTTCCGGCAGAGTCAGGAGATGCTCGCCGATGCCGGCGTGCCAAAGCAGGTTAATCACGCTGCGAATTCACCGGCGGCACTGACTCGTCCAGATCTGGCTTTCGACATGGTTCGTCCTGGCCTTGCTGTGTATGGTCTGGAGCCTATTCCAGGTCAGGATCATGGTTTGAAGCCAGTGATGCGCTGGGAAGCTAAGGTGCTGCTGGTCAAGGACATTCCTGCTGGAGAATCAGTGTCGTACGGGCAGCTGTGGACCGCGGAGCGCGATTCCACTATTGCCGTCATTCCGTGTGGCTACGCGGATGGGATGCCGCGCGCAACGTCGGGCAAGTTCGAGGTGGCAATTAACGGAAAGCGATACAAGCAAGTCGGTCGCGTGTGCATGGATCAGTTTGTCATCGAGCTGGGCCCAGCTTCAGGTGTGACCGCCGGCGACACAGCTGTCATCGTTGGTGGCGGAGATAGCGCCACTTTCGACAATGAACCCACCGCAGATGAACTCGCAGAGGCTGCTGGCACTATTAACTATGAGATTCTGACTGCTCCGAAGGGGCGCACGGTTCGGAGCTACCGCGGGCAGTGGGCATAGCGAGCCTACTCGGCTTCACGGATTTGTGGGAGGACACCAATGACTTCTGACTCAGTCGTAGCGGAAGATTCTTTTCCGGAATCAGGCGCACATCAAGCGCCAACGGCCGAGGATATGCGCGACTTCGGTGAGCAACTAGGCAAGACTCTGCGAGCGGGTGATTTGGTCATCCTTGACGGCCCGCTCGGTGCTGGCAAGACAACGCTGACCCAAGGTATCGCCCGGGGTATGCAGGTGCGTGGTCGAGTTACGTCGCCAACATTCACTATCGCTCGTGAACATCGTCCGCTTCCAGGCAGCATTTCTGGGTGTCCACTTATTCACGTCGATGCGTACCGTTTGTTCGGTGAAGAAGGTCCGTCGGAGTCGTCGGAAAGTTCAATGAGCGCGCTTGATGCGCTGGATTCGTTGGACCTGGACACCGATTTGGAAAGTTGTGTTGTCGTCGCGGAATGGGGAGCGGGGCTCGCGGAACAGCTCGCGGATTCGTACCTTCTGGTGAGCATCGATCGCAGCGCGGAGGACGATTCCCGCGCCATTTCTTGGCGACGAATCGTCACAGGGTAACGTTGCTTTCATGCTGGTTTTAGCTGTCGATACGTCAACACCACAGGTCACCGCAGGCGTGGTGAAGTACGCAGACGATGCGTACGAAACGCTGGCGTTTGAAGGGCATGTGGATGCGCGTGCTCACAACGAGGTACTCACGCCACTGCTCTTGGAGTGTCTTCAGACCGCCGGGTTGACCTCAGCAGATCTCGATGCCGTTGTAGTCGGAGTGGGGCCGGGGCCATTTACTGGCTTGCGAGTAGGCATGGCAACAGCAGCATCTTTTGCTGCGGCTCTGGATATTCCTTGTCACGGTGTCTGCAGTTTGGATGCTGTAGTTCGGTCACACGATCTGGCTGGTGCCAGCGATGACGAAGTCGCAGATGCCCCTGGACTGCGGTTGGCTGTGACTGACGCGCGTCGTCGCGAAGTGTATGCAGCAGCGTATCGAGATACCGATCGTGTGTGGGGTCCAGACGTCGCGAAGGCTGCGGAGGTGCTCGCGAAAGTGACCGCAGCGGTGCCAGACGGCGTAGTCGGGGCAGTGATTGGCAGCGAAAAGCATTGTGCGGAAGTGGCTGCGGGAGCGCCGGGCGGACAGGAATCGTCGGGCATGATCTCTGTGCACGCGCAATACCCAACTCCAGCCGGACTGGTTGCGGCGGCGGATTTGTCGGCGACTCCAGAGGCGCTTGTGCCCATGTACTTGCGACGTCCTGACGCAACGCCACCAAAGCCAAAGCCTAAGTCTGCGGCAATCCCAGATATCGACCTGTCTGCTTTGTAGCTGACAGTGCAATACGTGGCAGGTGCGAACAACTCATGAATTCAGTCGACGACATCCTGGCGAGGGCAACGCTTGGTCGGCTCGCACCGGGCGCAGCCCCCGCGTGCGCTGCTTTGGAAGCTGAGCTTTTTGCGGGCGACGACCCATGGCCGGAATCGGCTTTTGTGGCTGAGCTTTCCGCTCCGAACAATCTGTATCTGGGGATCATTTCCCGCTCGGATGCTGGTGAACGCATGCTGGCCTATGGGGGAGTCACCCAGCTGGGGCCCGTCGATACGCCTGAGTATGAGATTCATACCATTGGGGTGGACCCAGCTTTTCGACGTCGTGGTCTTGCGCGAAAGATCATGGATGCGCTGATGGGAGCCGTTGACAGCAATCCCGGAGCGGTGTTCCTGGAAGTTCGTACGGACAATGAACCGGCGATCGAGATGTACAAGGCGTATGGCTTCGAGATGATGGGCCTTCGCAAGCGCTATTACCCACAGACTGGGGCCGACGCGTATACGATGTGCCGACCTGCGGCTGACTCGGGCACGGCGGACACTGCCTGAGAACCAGGTAGGAGTTCGTTGGGAATCTATCGTCTCCCGTTGCGGACATGGCAACAGCCGAGAACAATTGGGGGCAGGTTAACCGCAGACACTTGTGTGGAGACCCTGCCGACTCAGTGCTACCTGCGGATGACCTTTCAACGGAAAGGAGCTTCATCGCATGGCAAAGACATACGCACAGCAACTCGTAGAAACTCTCGAACGGCAAGGCGTACAGCGAATTTTCGGACTTGTGGGAGACAGCTTGAATCCCATTGTCGATGCCGTGCGACAGTCTGACATTGAGTGGATTCACGTCCGCAATGAAGAAGCCGCAGCATTTGCAGCCGGAGCCGAGTCGGAGCTCACGGGAAAGTTGGCGGTCTGCGCTGCATCGTGCGGTCCAGGCAATACACATTTGATCCAGGGGCTTTACGACGCTCACCGCAACGGCGCAAAAGTCCTTGCCATCGCCAGCCATATTCCGTCAAGGCAGATTGGTTCGTCATACTTTCAGGAAACGCACCCGGAGCAGATATTCGCAGAGTGCTCCGGCTATTGCGAGATGGTGAATTCTGCCGAGCAGGGCGGTCCTGTGCTGCATCACGCGATTCAGTCAACGATGGCCGGCAACGGGGTGTCAGTGCTGGTTCTGCCGGGTGATATTTCAACGCAAGACGTTGTCGACGATTCATTTGTGACCTCGGCTATTGCCTCCGGTCGGCCAACGCTGGTTCCGGATTCTGCAGAGGTAGCGGCGCTCGCGGAAGCTATCAATCAGGCAAAGTCTGTCACGTTGTTTTGTGGTGCTGGAGTTCGAAACGCACGCACAGAGGTGCTGCAGTTGGCCGAGAAGATTAAGTCTCCAATTGGCCATGCGTTGGGTGGAAAAATGTATATCCAATACGACAATCCTTACGACGTAGGAATGTCCGGGCTGCTCGGCTATGGTGCGTGCCACGATGCCTCGAATGATGCGGACTTGCTGATTCTCCTTGGCACTGACTTTCCGTACAACGACTTCCTGCCCGAAACCAATGTCGCGCAGGTTGATATCAATGGGGCTGCCATCGGCCGTCGAACGACTGTGAAATACCCCGTAGTTGGTGATGTCGGTGCGACCATCGAGGCACTCTTGCCACTCATCGAGGAAAAGACCAACCGCTCGTTCCTGGATAAGCAGTTGAAACAGCACGCGAAGCTTCTGGACCACGTGGTTGAGGCGTACACCAGCAACGTCGAGAAGATGACACCGATCCACCCGGAGTATGTCGCAGACATTATCGACGAACTCGCTGCTGACGATGCCGTATTCACAGTCGATACTGGTATGTGCAATGTGTGGGCAGCGCGTTACGTCACTCCCAATGGCAAGCGAGAGCAGTTGGGTTCTTTCCGCCACGGCACGATGGCCAATGCGTTGCCTCAGGCTATTGGCGCACAGGCGGCGGATCGAGAGCGACAGGTCATCAGTTTCTCGGGCGATGGCGGACTGTCGATGCTGATGGGCGAGCTACTTACAGTGAAGCTCCATGGTCTCCCTGTAAAGACCGTGGTGTTTAACAACTCGTCGTTAGGCATGGTCAAGCTGGAGATGCTGGTGCAGGGAATGCCGGATCATGAGACTGATCATGAACACGTCAATTTCGCAGACATCGCAGCGGCAGTGGGTATCCATCATGTGCGTATTGAGGATCCTGCAATGGCGAGGGAGCAGCTTGCCGGGGCACTCGCTTTTGATGGACCTGTGCTCATCGACATTGTGACGGATCCGAATGCACTGTCTATTCCGTCGAATATCACATGGGAAATGCTGATGGGATTCTCCCGGGCAGCGACCCGTACAGTCTTCGGAGGCGGGGTAGGCAACATGGTGGAAATGGCACGGGCAAATCTGCGGAATGTTCCAAAGCCGTAAGTCCAGTTTCTTAGGGATGCCTAAATGGTCAAGATGCGAGGGGGTCGGATGTGCGATAGGAGTTAAGGGCATAATTCCTGTTTCAACCTGCATCGCAGGTTCGCCAGAAAGGCACCACTGATATGACTACCGGCTTTCTCGTCTACCCAGATTTGACCCATCACAAGATTGATTTTGAATTGGATCATGCCGCTCAGTTTCTCGGTGGTGTCGTAGATGGCCGTGTTTCGGTCGCTTTCCAGGAAGATGGTTCGACCTACGCTGCCCTGTACAACTCGGCTGCGAAGGACAATGGTGCTGAGCCAAACCCAGTCGCTTCTCTTGGGCGCAATGAGGCGGCTACCGGAAACTCTGCCTTCTTCCAGGACCCAACCACCGCTATCTGTGGTCCAGTCATTTTCGTAGACGCAGAAGGCGAAGACATTTCCGACGAGGAAATCGAGCGCGTCAAGAACGGTATGCGTGCTGTTCGCCACTACCAGGATGATTACCCAGAGGAGTTCGCTCTGTGGCGTGGCGCCGTTAAGAACTTGGGTCGTCTGGAGATTTAAAAGCTGCGTACTAGCGCTGTGACCGGCGCTAGTACTATCAGGTTCATGGTTGAATCCGTAGTCCCTGCTGTCTCGTCATCATCGGCGCACGTTCGTACTCTGCTTTCCATTGAAAGTTCATGCGATGAAACTGGTGCTGCCATCATGCGTGTGACCTGGGATCCGGAGTTGGAGTCTCACGAGGATGGGTCGTCGTCACGCCCACTCGTGGAAACCCTCGCCGATGTGGTCGCGTCCTCCATGGAAGAGCACGCGCGCTTCGGTGGAGTGGTGCCGGAAATTGCTTCTCGTGCGCATCTGGAAGCGTTGCAGCCTGTGGTGTCCGAAGCTTTACGACGGGCCGCGCAGGAACTCAATATTCCGGAGTCAGAGAAATTCATTCCTGATGCAGTCGCTGCCACGGTCGGACCGGGACTCGCAGGAGCTTTGCTCGTCGGTTCCGCAGGCGCGAAGGCATATGCAGCGGCATGGGGAGTGCCTTTTTACGGTGTGAATCACTTGGGCGGGCACGTTGCCATTGGCGCTGTCGACGGGGCGGAACTGGAAAACGCGATTGCTCTACTTGTGTCGGGTGGGCACACTCAGTTGCTGCACGTACGCGGGGTTGGCCAACCCATGGTCGAGTTGGGATCGACGTTGGACGATGCTGCTGGCGAGGCCTACGACAAGGTATCGCGACTGTTGGGGCTGGGGTATCCGGGCGGTCCAATCATTGACAAGCTGGCGAAGACTGGCGACAAGAAGGCGATTCAGTTTCCTCGTGGCATGATGCGTCAGCAAGATGCACGCCATGATTTTTCGTTCTCTGGGCTGAAAACTGCTGTCGCGCGGTATGTGGAAAAGGCTGAGCGTGAAGGCGAAACCATCGATATCCCGGATGTGTGCGCATCTTTCCAAGAAGCAGTGTGCGATGTGTTGACGAAGAAGGCTGTTCGTGCAGCACAGGACGTTGGTGCGACAACACTACTACTCGGTGGCGGGGTGGCAGCAAACTCTCGGTTACGTGAGCTTGCTGCAGCTCGATGTGCCTCAGCTGGGATTACTCTTCATGTGCCACCGGCCCGGTTATGCACTGACAACGGTGTCATGATCGGTGCCATTGCCAGTTATCTCATCGCTGCAGGGGCACAGCCGTCCGGTTATGGTTGTCCAACAGATCCGTCGATGCCAGTTGAAGAACCAATCGTTCAGGAGCCTGCATAGTGAGTAACAGTCGTTGGGGCGTTCCAGAAGGACAACAGCCTGACCAGAATCCTTGGCGGCAGCCCGCGGATCAACCCGCCACTGGTCAATCACCATATGGTGTACAGCCACCTCCAGGTTCCGATTCTTCGCAGCACGGATCAGGGGCAAAGAAGCTACTCGTCGTCATCATTTCCTTACTGGCAGTTGCACTATTCGGAATCGCAGCCGCGCTGTACTTCATGAAGGACGAACCAGTCGATGTCCGTTCGGATTTCGCTGTTGGTGGGACGACGACGTCGTCAAGTAAGCCAGTGGCGCCGAAGGCAGCGGACGAGACGTCAACAACTACGACGGAGACATCGACAAAGACTTCGGCCAGCAAGACCGGAGGCGACGCAGCGGGAAACAAGGGCGAAAGGTGCGCAGAAGGCAACTTTTCCCGGTGGATTCCCAACAACATCGTTGTGATGTATTGCGACGGGGAATGGGCGGAAGTAGGGAAGGCTCGATCTGACCACATCGTCCGCCTGAAGTGGGAAGACGGTGACTGGGCTTCGTACCAGCCAGATGGCGAAACGATGTCCGGTTTCCCATGTTTCGATGAATACCGAGTCGACAGCGATGGAATGCCGTCAGGGATGCGCGGTGACATCCCACTGTGCGAGGACTCAACGCAGGCACCGTCGTCGACGGGACTGATCACATCAGTCGATACTGAATTCGGAACTCGCTCAGCGGAAAGCCAGGCATGCGATGGCAGTTATGTCCTTATTACCGCGTCAGTATTTGACGATGCGAATGCCAAAGCCAATCTTTCAAAGGAACTCAGCAAGGACAGCGACCTGGTGTACAGCTATCCAGGGGAGTGCTCGTCGTTCCGTAAAGAAATTAATGGAACCATGATCTATCCGGTGTACTTCCATTTCGGTAGCGACCGTGACGCGATGTGCGCAGCTAAGTCCACCTGGGGTGGGAACGGACGTACGTTGAACAGCAATGGGGATCTCTCTGATCCTTGTTAGCATGCGGGTGCTGCGTGCCAGCACTCTCTGTGCTTAACGACGTATATGCGCCATGAAACAGTGTCATTCACCTTGGCATTGTCGCAGGAAGCCCTAGGAAAGAGATGCTTGTCACTCGTTTATGTTGAGTGTTAGCACTCATGTGGGTAGAGTGCTAAAGCAGGTTGTTTGACACACAGTTGTTCACCCGCGACGACGGCTGTGCAGGAAATCCAACCGGCACAAGAACATCACTGGCATGTATGGAGGAATTCATCGTGGCTAACGTCAACATTAAGCCGCTCGAGGACCGCGTTCTCGTTCAGATCAACGAAGCAGAGACCACCACTGCTTCCGGTCTGGTTATCCCAGACTCTGCAAAGGAAAAGCCACAGGAAGCAACTGTAGTTGCAGTCGGTCCAGGTCGCTGGGCTGACGACGACGATCGCATTCCAATGGACGTCAAGGAGGGTGACGTTGTCATCTTCTCCAAGTACGGCGGAACCGAGCTGAAGTACCAGGGCGAAGAGTTCCTGCTGCTTTCCCAGCGCGACATCCTGGCTGTAATCGAAAAGTAAAACGCGAGGCGGACGTATATGCCAAAGCTCATTGCATTTAACGAAGAGGCACGCGAAGGCCTCAAGCGTGGCGTAGACACGCTCGCCGACGCAGTCAAGGTCACGCTCGGCCCTAAGGGGCGAAACGTTGTCCTGGATAAAGCATTCGGCGGACCATTGGTCACCAACGACGGTGTCACCATTGCACGTGACATTGACGTCGAGGATCCTTTCGAGGACCTTGGCGCTCAGCTGGTTAAGTCGGTTGCCGTAAAGACGAACGACATTGCTGGTGACGGCACCACCACCGCAACGCTGCTGGCGCAGTCCCTCGTTCACGAAGGACTCCGCAACGTTGCTGCAGGTGCTAATCCAGTTGCCCTCAACCGTGGCATTGCTGCTGCAGCAGAAAAGACTGTCGAGCTGCTGAAGGCTAACGCCACCCCAGTTGCTGACTCGGCAGCGATTGCACAGGTTGCCACAGTGTCCTCGCGTGACACCGAAATCGGCGACCTGGTTGCTGGTGCAATGGAGAAGGTTGGTAAGGACGGCGTTGTTTCCGTAGAGGAATCGCAGTCCATGTCTACCGAACTCCTGGTCACTGAAGGTATTTCCTTCAACAAGGGCTACCTGTCGCCATACTTCATTACTGACGTCGATGCACAGCAGGCTGTTCTCGAAGACGCTCAGGTACTTCTGGTCAACGAGAAGATCTCGTCGCTGCCGGACTTCCTGCCGCTGCTGGAAAAGATCGCTCAGACGAACAAGCCAACTCTGATTATGGCTGAGGACATCGAAGGCGAAGCGTTGTCTGCGTTGGTAATCAACGCTATGCGCAAGACCCTGAAGGTCGCAGCAGTCAAGAGCCCTTACTTTGGCGATCGTCGTAAGGCGTTCGTTGAGGACTTGGCAGTTGTTACGGGCGGTACTGTCGTAACGGCGGATACCGGCATGCAGCTGAAGGACGTCGGACTTGAGGTACTGGGATCTGCTCGTCGCATCACCTTGACGAAGGACGAAACGGTCATCGTCGATGGTGCTGGCACCGCAGAGGCAGTTGAAGAGCGCCGTGCTCAGATTCGTGCAGAGATTGAGCGCACCGACTCTGAGTGGGATCGCGAGAAGCTGGAAGAGCGCTTGGCGAAGCTCTCTGGTGGTGTCGCAGTCATCAAGGTTGGCGCAGCTACCGAGACTGAAGTCAACGAGCGCAAGCTCCGCGTTGAGGACGCAATCAACGCAGCGCGTGCGGCAGTCCAGGAAGGCGTTATCGCCGGTGGCGGTTCCGTCCTGGTTCAGATTGCGAAGCAGCTGGAGACCTACGCCAACGAGTTCGTCGGCGACGAAGCAACCGGTGTTCGTGCGGTCTCACACGCACTGAAGCGTCCTGCATACTGGATCGCTGACAATGCCGGCCTCGACGGCGCAGTTGTCGTACACCACATCTCTGAAATGGAGAATGGTCATGGCTACAACGCTGCGACCGATGTGTACGAAGACCTCATCGCAGCTGGTGTCATTGACCCAGTCAAGGTCACGCACTCCGCAGTGGTAAACGCAACCTCCGTTGCTCGTATGCTGCTCACCACTGAAGTGTCGGTCGTCGATAAGCCAGAAGGCTACGGCGAAGATGAACACAACCACTAGTGCATTCGTCACGTTGAACTAAGGACGGCGTGACGACGACTCTGGGGTGTTATCTCAGACGGACACAAAACAACCCGATGCCTCGTACAAGAGGGCATCGGGTTTGTTGCTCTTACACCACCTGTGCTCAGTTGCGCACCGAGCAGGGCCTAAAGCTCTCAATCAATACCGGGTGAACACCGCCAACGATGGGTGGCGTGGTGATGGCGAACCAGGGGAGTTAGGACTTAACCAAAACCTTCTGACGACGACGTGGACGATTACGCAGAATCTCGCCGCGCTCCGACTCGCTCATTCCGCCCCAAATTCCGTATGGCTCGCCAACCTGCAACGCGTGCGCACGGCATGGCTCCAAAACTGGGCAGTTTTGGCAGATGGCCTTTGCTCGGAGTTCACGCATGGTGCGAGCACGGCCACGTTCACCTTCTGGGTGGAAGAACACTGCTGAATCCTCGCCACGGCAGGAGCCGTGCAGCTGCCAATCCCACAGGTCGGCATTTGGGCCAGGAAGGTGATCGATGTAGGTCATCGGTTTTTAGACTCCTAATACAAGACTGCATCATGCATCTGCGCACAAATTGGCTGGCTTGGCAGGACAGGTGAATGTCGTGCCACATCTCAACCACGAGGACAGTGTGGAGTGTGTCTGTGAACGATTGGTTAACTGGAAGCGACGCAGAAGCAGATTCGGGACGCAATCCCAGAGAACTTTAAGAAAAGCCTTCAACGGCCTTCGAATCTTAGGTGGATCTGGCTGAACGCAGTGTCTTTTTATCGATCGCGTTGAGAGTCTGGGTGGGGAAAATTCGTTCCGTGTCAATTCACTGCGACCATTCTCTAACTTGATGTCTGGATGAGAAATGGTGTTACGCATTCACTTGTGGGCAATTCTGCTAGGTACTGTGCGCTGCAGATTTCTTGGAAATTGAGGTGTTACATGAAATTCGTATGAGTTACGCCATAAATGCCCCGCAAAAGTACGCTTTTTCGATGCTACAGGTGTTGGAAACGCAACGTATTCGATATTCTTTCAAGTACACAGGGAATGAACAGAACAGTTTCTCTCAATGCACAGTTGAGTGTGGAGCGAATGTGCAGCTAATGGGCGACAATCCAATGCGTAGGCACTCTGGAAAACAGGATGGAACTCATATGATCAACGAAGTCGAGCTACAAGATCTCGTAGCTCAGGCGGTTGGTGGCGACCGGAAGGCATTGCGTGCAATTTTGTCCGCAATCCATCCAGCAGTTGTTCGCTATTGCAGGCTTCGGATGGGTAATGAGCGATCTGTCTCTCCAGAAGATGTCGCCCAGGAGGTGCTGCTTGCAGTGGCCCGGGCGTTGCCTCGATATGTGGATCATGGTCGACCATTCATGGCGTTCGTGTACGGAGTAGCTTCGCATAAGGTCGCAGACGCACACCGTGCGAATATGCGCGATCTCTCTCAGCCCGAGATGGATCTTCCTGATCGTCCTTTTGAGGGCGAAGGGCCCGAGAGCATCACCCTCGATCATGATTCTTGTAACGAAGTTGGACTTCTGCTCGATAGACTCAGTGAGAAAGCTCGCAACATTATTGTTCTTCGAGTCTTCGAAGGTCTGTCAGCAGAGGAAACGGCGGACAGGTTGGGGATGACTCCTGGAGCAGTCAGAGTTGCTCAACACAGGGCGCTGACCCGTCTTCGCGGCTTGGTTGAGCAAGCAGCTGTAGGCTCTCGTGAGTATCGAAGCGCAGGCGATGTTGCGCTGTAAGTAAGAGGAGAAGATCAAATGCTGGACAGGGAGTTTGGCGACGCCGGTCGTATGCCAGATTTTCGGGAGATTGCAGCAGATGATCAATTTCTCACCGAAATCAGCAACAACAACAGTGATGCTTCTGGCGCTGGTGCATTCGGCACTGATGCGCATCTTGCCGAGCTGTTCACCGATGCTCGAGGTCAGTTGAACGATCTCAACATTGATCACTCGACTATCGACGACATCATGGCGCAGCTTGACGCGGAAGAGGGAGTATCCGCGACGGAGCCTCCACGTCTAAAACAGACCGCCGAGCCTAGTGACGACACTGTTGTAATGGGGCCAGCGAGCTGGTGGAAACCATCCCGTATTAGTAGTGCTGTCCTGGGTGCAGCAGCTTCGATGGCTATTTTCGCCGGTGGATTTGGCGCTATTCAAGCAGCCGAACCGGATAGTGCGCTGTGGGGAGTACGCGTTGCACTATTCGGAGAAAAGACGGCATCTGTCGAATTGGCTTCGATGTTGGACGAGATCGATGCAGCGTCATCCTCTGGAGACACCCAACGCGCTGAGGAACTACTTTCTCAGGCCGAAGACTTGATGAACCAAGTCGGTGACGCGGAACGCTCCCTTTTGGAAGAACGGTTGCGTGAATCTACCGAAAATGTAGCGGAAGGAACCATCGCTACCGAAACCATTATCCAGGAACGCACAGTCGAGAACCCCGGCCAGCCGGTGACAGTCATTATTACGGAAACTGTTGTCGAAAGAGAAACTGCAACGTATGTGCAGACTGAAACAGTGACGAAGCCTGCAAGCGAGAACTCGTCGTCAAGTTTGGAGTCCGAGACGCCGAAACCGTCAACGGAAGCGGACTCGGGAAGTGCGGAGCCTCGGCCATAATGATGCTCAGCGCTACTGCATGAAGCAGTAGCGCTGAATCAGTCGCGCGAAACGGTAACGGAGCGAAATCAGAAGAATCGGCGCGAGCGACGGCCATCAACGAAGCCGGCGCAGTACTCCCATGGCGCGTACTTGTTGGGATCCGGATTGAACTCAGGTTCGTGCACTGGCGAAGCTTGGCCAGCAAGCAACATGAGATAGTGTCCTTCGAGGGCGTCCCAGGTGTAGTAGTGCATTTCGTTGCAGTCTTCGCACATCATGCACACGCCACTGAGCCCTTCCGGCTCCAAGGCAGCGCGGAATTCGCGCACCGCAGAGAGGTCCTGGCGAACCTCTTGGCGTTCCTTGTTTGATAGTGGCTCAAACGGCTCATCCGGCTCCAGCAAACTTGCTGGATCGTTCGGGTCATTCTCAAATGGGTCCCGAGGCATTTGCGACCAAATTTCACGACTCACAGCTCCTACCGTAGTCCGCAGAGGGGGCAACTACATAGAATCGCCCGATTAGGATTACTCTGGAGGAAAGATCCGGCTTTTGAAGTGGCGTGAACCAGGAGGATTTCACATTCATGACGAACCCAACAGGTATTAGCCTTGGCGGCGACGACGCAGGAAAAATCCCGCTCATCGGGCTTACTTTCGACGACGTCTTGCTGCTGCCAGACGCCTCTGATGTCATCCCATCCGGCGTCGATACCTCCACCCAGCTGACGCGCGAAATCCGACTGAACACCCCAATCGTCTCCGCGGCAATGGACACTGTGACCGAAGCACGTATGGCAGTGGCCATGGCGCGTCAGGGCGGTATGGGCATTCTGCACCGCAACCTGTCTATCGAGGAACAGGCTCAGCAGGTTGAGATCGTGAAGCGCTCTGAGGCAGGCATGGTTACAAACCCGGTAACCTGCTCTCCTGAGGACACGATCGCGGACGTTGATGCCAAGTGTGCGCGTTTCCGCATTTCTGGCCTCCCTGTCGTCGATAAGGACGGCAAACTGGTGGGTATCTGCACCAATCGTGACATGCGCTTCGAAGCTGATCCGAACCGCAAGGTTTCGGAGATTATGACGCCAATGCCACTTGTTGTCGCAGAGCAAGGTGTATCCGCTGACGCTGCACTGAACTTGCTGCGCACCCACAAGGTAGAGAAGCTGCCAATCGTGGATGGCGAGGGCAAGCTCACTGGTCTGATCACTGTGAAAGACTTCGTTAAGAAGGATCAGTTCCCTAACGCTTCCAAGGATGGCTCCGGCCGTCTGCTCGTTGGTGCTGGCATTGGCACCGGCGAAGATTCATGGAACCGCGCCACTGCGCTTGTAGAAGCCGGTGTAGACGTTCTTGTCGTTGATACTGCGCACGCTCACAACACTGGTGTGCTTGAGATGGTGTCTCGCGTGAAGAAGGAGTTCGGCGATCGCGCACAGATCGTTGGCGGTAACCTCGCAACACGTGCTGCCGCGCAGGCAATGATCGACGCTGGTGCTGACGCTATCAAGGTTGGCATCGGCCCAGGCTCCATTTGCACCACTCGTGTGGTTGCTGGTGTCGGCGCTCCTCAGATCACTGCCATCATGGAGGCTGCTGTTCCTGCAAAGAAGGCCGGAGTGCCAATCATCGCCGACGGCGGCATGCAGTTCTCCGGTGACATTGCCAAGGCATTGGCTGCTGGCGCATCATCCGTCATGCTTGGCTCCCTGCTAGCTGGTACCGCAGAAGCTCCAGGTGAGACCGTTGTTGTTAACGGCAAGCAGTACAAGATGTACCGCGGTATGGGCTCCCTTGGTGCCATGCAGGGTCGTGGACTTACTGGCGAGAAGCGTTCGTACTCGAAGGACCGCTACTTCCAGGCAGACGTGCGTAGCGAAGAGAAGCTTGTTCCAGAAGGTATCGAAGGTCGCGTACCTTTCCGCGGCAACATCGACTCGATTCTGCACCAGCTTGTCGGCGGACTTCGTGCCGCAATGGGTTACACCGGATCGCCAACCGTTGAAGATCTGCACAATGCTCAGTTTGTTCAGATCACCGCAGCTGGTCTGCGTGAGTCGCATCCTCACGATATTCAGATGACGGTTGAAGCTCCGAACTACTACCAGCGATAGGAAGTCAGTTACACAATGCGTGAAGTAATCGAATTTGGTTCTGGTCGGCAGGCTCGTCGTTCGTGGGGGCTTGCTGACATCGGCATCGTTCCTGCTCGCCGCGCACGTTCCTCGAAGGACGTCGACGTGACGTGGAAGATCGATGCGTACGAGTTCGATTTTCCATTGGTAGCTCATCCAACAGACGCCACCATGTCGCCGGAAACGGTCATCGAGTTCGGCAAGCAGGGTGGCCTCGGCGTATTGAATGCAGAGGGGCTGTGGGCTCGCCATGCTGAGCCTGAAGAAGCAATCGCCTCAGTTGTGGAAGCTGCTGAAGCTGCACTGGCTAAGGGACAGTACCCAGCGCCAGCTGCGAACAAGGCGTTGCAGGAGCTGCACAAGGCACCAATCGTCCCAGAATTGCTTGCAGAGCGTATCGGCCAGATCCGCGAGTCGGGCGTGACCACTGCCGCTCGAGTTAGCCCTCAGCGCGCACGCGAACTGACTCCGCTGTTGGTCAAGGCTGGCGTTGAGCTGCTTATTATCCAGGGCACCCTGGTTAGCGCTGACTATGTTGAAGGCTCCGGTGAGGCGCTGAACATGGGTTCGTTTATTTCTGAGCTTGATGTGCCTGTCATTGTTGGTGGCGTGCTGGACTACAGCACTGCACTGCACTTGATGCGTACTGGCGCAGCCGGTGTCATCGTTGGTGCAGGCCCTGCGAACATGCAGTCTGCTTACGGCATCGATGTGGGGTTGGCTACTGCTGTCGCTGACGTTGCTGCTGCTCGTCGCGACTACCTCGACGAAACCGGTGGCCGTTACGTCCACATCATCGCTGATGGTGGCGACGAAATTGAAACTGCCGGAGATATTGTTCGTGCCATTGCTTGTGGCGCAGATGCAGTCGCACTCGGTTCCACCTTGGCTACGGCGAAGGAAGCACCTGGTAAGGGTTGGTTCTGGCCTTCATCGGCGGCGCACCCGAAGTACCCACGAGGTGCTGTGACCAACGAGCGCAGCGTTGCTGGTTTTGACGACGAAGATACAGCCCCAACACTTCAGGAGCTCCTCTTCGGACCATCCTCCAATTCTTTCGGTGTGCTGAACATGGTCGGCGGTCTGACTCGCGCCATGGCTAAGTGCGGCTACACCACGGTCAAGTCCTTCCAGCGTGTCGAACTGACTACTCGAGGCTAGGCTCCCTACAGCTTTTTACTTACGACAAGGCACTTTTCACCCACTCATCCCTGTGTTTGACGATGATCGCCTCCCCGCAGCGTCGTCAAGTGCAAAGGGGAAGTGCGGGCGAAAAGTGTCTTTTGTCATGAGTGGATATAGAAAGATGCGCAAATTCGCCCTGAAAGTCGGAGTTCCGCATTAACGTTGAGTGAAATGTGACTGCGGGGAAGGTGGCAGCGGTGAAAAAGGCTAATCGCGATTTTGACGTGCTGATTGTCGGATCTGGCTTCGGCGGATCGGTGTCAGCTCTACGGCTCACTGAAAAAGGCTACCGAGTTGGGGTAGTGGAAGCTGGCCGTCGGTTTGAAGATGAGGACTTCGCAAAGACGAGCTGGCGCCTGCATAAGTACTTGTGGGCACCGAAGCTGGGACTATTTGGTGTGCAGCGAGTACACCTGTTGAAGGATGTCATGATCCTCGCAGGCGCTGGTGTTGGCGGTGGTTCGCTGAATTACGCGAACACGTTGTACAAGCCGGAGTCGAAGTACTTTCAGCATCGGCAGTGGGCGCACATTACGGACTGGGAAGAAGAGCTGGACGCGCACTATGACCAAGCGCAGCGAATGCTCGGCGTGGTGAAGAACCCGTCGGAAACTCCAGCCGATACCTTGATGCGCTCTGTCGCAGAAGACATGGGTGTCGGACACACGTTCCGAACCACTCCAGTGGGAGTCTTCTTCGGTAACAAGACCGGCGGCGAGGGTGCGCCTGGCGAAACTGTCTCTGACCCGTATTTTGGTGGTGCCGGCCCCGAGCGCACTGCATGTATCGAATGTGGCGAGTGCATGACGGGGTGTCGTCATAATGCAAAGAACACCCTGATGAAGAACTACCTGTACCTTGCCGAAAAGGCAGGTGCGAAGGTTATCGACCGGACCACAGTGACGGAGTTGCACCCACAGGCTGATGGCTCGTGGCAGGTAGTCGTCGAAAAGACTGGTGCGTGGGTGTCGAAGAAGCGGCGCACGCTAACGGCGGACCGAGTAGTGCTCGCGGCCGGTGCGTGGGGAACGCAAAATTTGCTGCATCGCCAGAAGGCTGCAGGGTTCCTGCCACTGATGTCAGAGCAGCTGGGCAAACTCACCCGAACAAACTCCGAGGCGATTCTCGGTGCAATGGGATCGCGGGTTGATCCAGACAATGACTATTCGGAAGGTGTCGCGATTACGTCATCGTTCTTCCCAGACGAGGACACTCACATTGAACCGGTTCGCTATGGCAAAGGCTCGAACGCTATTGCGCTGCTGCAGATGGTGATGACTGACGGCGATGGCAAAACGCCACGGTTGTTCAAAGCCATCGGCATCGCTCTACGTAATCCGTCATGGATTCCTCGACTGTACTGGCTGCGGAAGTGGTCGCAGCGCACCGTCATTTCGCTGGTCATGCAGAACCGCGACAACTCCATTTCGACGTACCTGAAGTCGATTGGGCCACTGCAGGTTCTGCTGAGCAAGCAGGGTGAGGGCGAACCTAACCCATCCTGGATCCCGGCAGGAAACGAAGCTACTCGACGAGCTGCCAAGAAGATGAATGACGCCAACAACGGTTTGACCATTGCTGGCGGCACCATCGGTGAGCTCTTCAATATTCCACTGACAGCGCACTTCATTGGTGGTGCACCAATTTCGGACTCTCCAGAAACCGGTGTGGTTGACCCGTACTTGCGCGTCTGGGGTTACCCGACGTTGTCCATCCACGACGGCACCGCGATGGCGGCGAACCCAGGTGTGAATCCGTCCTTGTCCATCGTTGCGAACGCTGAGCGTGCGACCGCACTGTGGCCGAACAAGGATGGCGCGGAGCAGCGACCGTCGCAAAGCGAAGAGTACCGACGACTGGATCCGATCCCGCCAGTTTCGCCAGTCGTACCAGAGGGTGCCGCCGGTGAGCTGCGAACGACGGTTGCTCTGGGCGTGCCGACGGTGGGCAAGTAATTGGCAAGTAGAGGGGAAGTAGCTGAATGTCGTTGTGACGTTTAGGGAAGTCCACTCGGATTGATATGCTGGGAATCGTGGCTGAACAGGTGAATGGACAGGTAAATAAGCCCGTTCTCGTTGTGGATTTCGGAGCGCAGTACGCGCAGCTGATTGCACGTCGAGTTCGTGAGGCAAACATGTACTCCGAGGTGGTTCCGCATACGGCAACCACGGAGGAAATCCGTAAGAAGAACCCGGCGGCGCTGGTGCTGTCGGGTGGTCCGTCAAGTGTGTATGCAGATGGCGCACCAAAGCTGAATTCTGAGTGGCTCGAACTGGGCATTCCTGTGTTCGGTATTTGCTACGGCTTCCAGGCAATGACGAATGCTCTTGGCGGCACAGTGTCCGCGACCGGTGACCGCGAGTACGGTCGCACGCAGCTCGAATTGGCAGCGGATGCGGGTGCAATGCACACCGGCATGCCTGCTACCCACGAGGTGTGGATGAGCCACGGCGATGCTGTGACGCAGGCACCGGAAGGCTTCGTTGTCACTGCGTCATCGAAGGGCGCACCTGTTGCGGCATTCGAGTGTGCTGAGAAGAAAATGGCCGGCGTGCAGTACCACCCTGAGGTCAAGCATTCGCCGTATGGCCAGCAGGCGCTGGTTCGCTTCCTCACCGAGATCGCGGGGTTGGAGCAGAACTGGACTGCTGCGAATATTGCAGAAGAGCTCATTGAGGGCGTGCGGAAGCAGGTCGGCGAGACTGGTCGGGCAATCTGTGGCCTGTCTGGTGGCGTTGATTCGGCAGTAGCGGCAGCACTTGTTCAGCGTGCTATTGGTGACCGTTTGACTTGTGTATTCGTGGATCATGGGCTGCTGCGTCAAGGTGAGCGGGAACAGGTTGAGAAGGACTTCGTTGCTGCAACCGGCGCTCGTTTGATCACTGTCGATGATCGTAAGGTCTTCCTCGACGCACTCGCTGGCATCACTGACCCAGAGACGAAGCGCAAGACCATTGGTCGCGAGTTCATTCGTTCCTTCGAGCGTGCGGTGGCGCAGGCTCTCGATGGTGCTCCTGAAGGCGAGACGGTGGACTTCCTGGTTCAGGGCACCTTGTACCCAGATGTGGTCGAGTCCGGTGGCGGCTCTGGTACCGCAAATATCAAGTCGCACCACAACGTTGGTGGTCTTCCTGACGATGTCGAATTCACTCTCGTCGAGCCTCTCCGTCTGCTGTTTAAGGACGAGGTCCGTGCTGTTGGTCGCGAGCTCGGCTTGCCACCAGAGATCGTGAATCGCCAGCCATTCCCAGGTCCAGGTCTAGGCATTCGCATCATCGGCGCTGTCGATGAGGAGCGCCTGGATACTTTGCGTCGCGCGGATGCGATTGCACGCGAAGAGATGACGGCTGCTGGTCTCGACGAAATTGTGTGGCAGTGCCCGGTTGTTCTGCTTGCCGACGTTCGCTCGGTTGGCGTCCAGGGCGATGGACGTACCTACGGCCACCCAATCGTGTTGCGCCCTGTTACTTCGGAGGACGCAATGACCGCCGACTGGACGCGTATTCCTTACGACGTCCTGGAGCGCATCTCTACCCGTATTACTAACGAGGTTGCCGAGGTTAACCGAGTGGTCTTGGATGTCACCTCCAAGCCACCGGGAACCATTGAGTGGGAGTAGCGCGTTCCTGGCGTTAGCTGCTGAGCACTTATGACCGAGCCAGCAACAAAATTGGGCAATTGTGAGCCTAAATTGTTGCTGGCTCGGTCATAAGTCATTTTCTGGGCGGTAGGTCGCTTGTTGCCGTTATGCTTGTGGACATGTCAACGCGCAAGGTTCATTCGCATTCGACTACCGAGCCGCTCGTAGAGATCATTGCCTCCCGTGAGGTTCCCCTGGGCGGGCCACGCGGAATGACAGTGCAGCGCACCATTCCGCAACGCCAGCGTTCCATGATTGGCGCATGGTGTTTCTGTGACCATTTTGGTCCGGATGACGTCGCAAAGACCGGTGGTATGGACGTGGCACCGCATCCGCATACGGGATTGCAGACGGTGAGCTGGCTATTCGAAGGGAATGTCACGCACCACGATTCCGGTGATAACCATGGGGTGGTTCGTCCGGGCGAGGTCAATCTCATGACCGCTGGCGCTGGCATTTGTCATTCCGAAGTGTCGACGCAGGACACCACTATTCTGCATGGTGTGCAGCTGTGGACTGTGCTTCCCGACGCTGCCCGCAACACCGCACCGCGCAGTTTCGAGCATTATGCGCCGGAGTTGATTGAGCGGGATGGGCTTTCTGCACTGGTGTTTGTTGGTTCATTGCTGGGTGAGACGTCGCCGATTCGTACGTTTTCTCCACTGGTGGGAGCAGAGCTGCGACTGGCTCCCGGAGCATCCGCGACTGTGCCTGTGGACGCTGCGTTCGAGCATGGCTTGCTTGTTGATTCAGGCGAGATCCAACTGAACGGCACGGCTATTCCGCGCACCGCGATGGGCTACACAGGTGTCGGCGAGACGGTTTTGACGATTACGAATACCGGCACGACAGCTGCTCGCATGGTGCTGATTGGTGGTGAGCCGTTCGGCGAGAACATTGTGATGTGGTGGAATTTCATCGGTCGCACTCATGACGAGGTAGTTGCAGCTCGCGAGGCATGGCAGCGGGAGGGTAGGCTGCCAGGTCCTGCACAAGGCTTGCCGACGACCCGCTTCGGCAAGGTAGACGGTTACGTTGGGCATCGTCCGGATGGTTTGTCGCGTCTTCCTGCGCCGGGGTTGCCACGAACGACGTTGAAGGCGCGAGTGAATCCGGCGCCGCATGCGTTTTCGGGGCCGAGGCCACTGAACGAGTAGTTGGGTACGCTTGGTCGGTATGAGCATCGTAAAGATCAATGCAATTTCTATTCCTGAAGGTGCCGGCGAAGAGCTGGAGCGCCGTTTTTCGGCGAATGCTGGTCGGATGAAGGATGTGCCTGGCTTCTTGGGTTTCCAGTTGCTGCGCCCTACGGCGGGCGAAGAGCGCTACTTTGTGTACACGGAGTGGGAGTCTGAGGAAGCGTACGCAGGGTGGCGCGATGGTTCTGGTCGTTCTGCGCATGCTGGGGAGAACCGTAAGCCTGTTGCCACTGGCGCTAATCTGCTGGAGTTCGATGTCGTGCTAGATGTCGCTGCAGAGTAGTTTGCAAGTTTTTCCGGGGTTGAGTGATCCCGGATTTTTCTTTCACACCATATTCGAATATGTGTGCTAATTTACCTTGACTGAAATCCGTTAGTTCGCATACACTTTCGAATATCTTATGGGGGAGGAGGAAGAAAATGACCGCTGCTGTACACGAGCTGCCAGATTTATCGCAGCTGGCCACACTGGGGAAAACTGATCGCATTGCTGCTCTGCGACGGTCAATGCGCAAGGTTGAAGGCCGTGATGACGGATCGTTGGCGGGCTCTGAGCATCATAGTGATGGTGGTGGTAGCGAACGCTATATTGCTGTGCCAGCTGAGCTGCAGGTGTTGTTCGATGGTGGTTTGGCTCGGGGTGCAGTGAGTTCTATTGACAGTGCTGGTGCTGTTGTCGTGGCACTTATTGCGGAGGCAACAAAAGCATCACTGCAGGTTGCTGTTGTAGGGACCGCGCAGTGCGGAATGTTGTCGGTAGTAGAGCAGGGTGGTGACATTTCACGTGTCGTGGTTGTAGAAGACCCAGGTGAGGAACCACTGGAAGTTGTCGGCCTGTTGGCTGATGGCGCGGACTTGGTGGTGGTTGACCTGCCACAGGCACCACCGCCGTCATTGGCGCGACCAATCATGGCGCGGCTGCGGAAGAGTGGGTGCGCATTGCTTTTCGTTGGTAAGGGGTGGCCGGGAGCGTCGGTGCGCATTTCATCCGAGCTTGTTGCTGTGCACGGGTTGGGGCGTGGGCATGGCCGCATTCGGGGCATTGAGTATCACGTGTCGGCGGAAGGCAGTGGGCGACCGCGTCGTCAGGTGCAGTGGGTAGTTGGGGAATCTGGAGGTGCGGTAGGCGCGTCTCGTGGTGCGGAGATTCTTGAATTTAAGAGGGCACAATGACAGTGGCTGGAGTGGCAAACCAGAATCGTGTCATCGGGTTGTGGTTGCCAGATTGGCCTGTGCAAGCAGCCTTGCTGGCGGGAGTGGTCGAGGAGACTGCAACGGCACTGGAAATGCCGTATTCGGGGGTGTTGACGCCGGTTGCGCTCATTGGGCGGGACACTGCGGGCACCGTTGGATCTGGTGGCGCTGTCGTTGTTCGCGACTGTTCACAAACCGCTAGGGATGCGGGGGTGCGGCGTGGGCAGCGACGTCGGCAAGCACAAGCGACCTGCCCGGAAGTAGTGGTGCTCGATGAAGACCCAGTGCGTGATGCTCACGAGTTCGAGCCGATTGTAGGCAGGCTCGAATCTATCGCTGCCGGCGTCGAGGCTCTGCGCCCCGGGTTTGTGGTGATGAATGCTAAGGGTCCTGCCGGGTATTACGGCGGGGAAGCAAAAGCATTAGAAATGCTGCTCGACGCAGCAGCTACGCAGGGAGTGGACTGTCAGATCGGAGTTGCAGACGATGTGGTGACGGCGGTGCTTGCGACACGTCGCAATGTGCAACTGCCAGTCGGCGCTGGGGCGGAATTTCGGAAATACGTATCTTTGCGGGAAGTCCAGGCGGAAGTCTCTCTTGGCTTCCCTGAGACGCTTGCGCGAGCTTGGGATGATTTGGGGTTGCGCACGCTAGGAGATGTGTCGGCGATCCCAGCCCGCGACATTGCAACGCGGTTTGGTACAGAGGGAATGCGCTGGCGCTATCTTGCAGAACACGGCGAACGGCAGCTAGTGGCAGCGCGTGCCGTTCCCGCTGACCTCACTGTGCGCTATGTGCCAGCAGAAGAATCTGTTGATGGCAGGCCGCTCCAACGTGTCGACGAAGCGTCTTTCGTGGCGCGCGCTCTTGCAGCAAAACTGCACGAAACTTTAGGGGCGCGTGGCTATCTGTGTCAGCGTCTGGCGGTGACAGCGGAGTTCTCTGACCGGCAAGAATTACGACGTGTGTGGCGCTGTGCCGAACCATTAACCGAAACGGCAACAGTGGATCGCGTTCGGTGGCAGTTGGATGGTTGGTTATCGCGGAGGGAAGTATCGGTAGGGACCGATGACAGCGACGGCCACGGCATCGACGTTGACGATGGCGAATGCAGCGAAGATCGGGGCATCATTGCGCTTACTTTGGAGCCTCTCGATGTCATTGAAGCGGGAGCGATCAAGGATGCGTTGTGGGGACGAGCGGACGAATCGGTACGACGAGCTCATCACGCCGCAGTGCGGGTGCAAGGCTTACTTGGTGTAGATGCAGTGTCGCATCCTGTTGTGGTTGGTGGTCGAGGGCCAGGCGAAAGAATCGCGATGATTCCGGTTGGGGAAGAACAGCCCGTCAGCTCTGGCGAATGGCATGGGGCGATGCCGGCACCGAATCCAGCAGTTGTTGTGCCTCATGGGGCTCGACATCCGGCAGCTCAAATACGAGTGCTGGATGCACAGGGGCAAGCAGTTGTTGTAACTGGCAGGGCAACGTTGACAGGGGAACCGCACAGCGTCACCTGGGCGGGGCAGAATCATGCCGTCACTGCGTGGGCGGGGCCATGGCCAGTGGATGAACGTTGGTGGACTGTCTCTGAAGGGAGGAGAGCAGCTCGTCTACAAATAGCTATCGACAAAGCCGCGTTTTTGCTGATTGGCAGCAAAGGGCAGTGGCGAATAGAAGGAAAATATTCCTAAGACTTCGCTAAACGCAAAGAACTCCATGCGCGAAGACACCCGGTGAGCGAAGACATCAGAGGAACGCAAGCTACTTCGCTTCAATATCTACAATGAGGCGAGTCGGGTTTTCTACCAAGAAGGCCCGGAACGGCTGACGCTCATCGCGGACACCAGCGACATACTGGCTTGATCCCTCAAATGTGCCAGCGCCAACAACTTCCTCAATGGACTTGGTGTCGGTTGGGCGAACCGGGTCGGACGGGAAGTCCTCCATGTTGAAATCGAATGGATAGCCGGTGCCGCGAATATCAATGGCTAGCTTCTTCGCACCAGCTACTGAAATCGCCTTACCGCTGCCTTGCTGGGCGGGGATGTCGTCGTAACGTACCCAATAACCAGGCTTGCCCTCGCCGGTGAACTCGAAAACAATGCGGTCATATCCATCGTGAGAGCCGATGCGGACATCCTTAATGCCCAGATAGGACCCTTCGGCAGGCGCAGCCTCGGCGGCATTCAGTGAGAACTCCTCGCCTTCAGGGGCAGGGTCAGACTCTAAGACAGCAGACGTGCCTCCGGTTTCAGCATTCGGCTTACCAGCGTCGGAGCCCTGGCTACCTGCCGAGTCGCTTGATCGCATCGACACAGCCGACTGAGGTTCGACTTCGTCTCCATTGGTGGAGCAGGCTGCTACGCCAAGAACCAATGCAGCACACGACACGGCAGCGACCATCTTCGGTGATGATGCTCGGGAAACCGGATTAAAATTCATGCCAACGACCGTAAATGTGAAAACTCGGAATGGCAAAGTACGCTAATAGTAAAACCGCAGGTCGCAGGCTTGAGGCTAGAAAGTGTTGCCAAACAGTAATATAAACAGCCCCTTACAGGGTGCGTTTTCCGTCTTCTGCTAAGGAAAGTTATATGTCTGACACCATTTGTTCTGCGAATATCGATGAGCCATTGCCGGGCACAGCCAAGGCTGGAAAGCTCTTCATCGCACTTGAGCACCACTATGGCTGGAGTCACGACATCCTCGACGGCGGGGTCTATGGCGACGACATCACCGCTCGACTGAAATCATGGCTCGCAGAAAGAAACGGCAGTCTCCAACTCATTCGGAAGCCTGGTCGACTTGGTCAGGTCCCGTGCGACGGCATCAACCTCTACATCTCCCACTGCGACCCATCCGAGTTTGCGACATCCGAGGCCTCAACAGCTGCTACCGCGAGCGATGTATTCGTCGAGCACCGCATGGTGGCCGATGTCGAAGAACTCATGACTCTCGACATTCAATTGGGCAAACGCACTGAAGGGGCTGTGCTCGTCGATAAGCCAATGCTATTGGTGTGTACTCATGGCAAGCGCGATCGGTGCTGCGCAGTGAAGGGGCGTCCGCTGGCTGCCGCATTGGCGCAGGTCTTTCCTGAGCAGGTGTGGGAGACGTCGCACTCCAAGGGGCATCGTTTTGCTCCGGCAGTGGTGATGTTGCCGTGGAATTACTCGTACGGTCGACTGAGCGCGCAGGCAATGAAGGATGCTCTCGAAACCGCTGAACAGGGCACCTTATACGCGGATGGATGTCGTGGGCGCGGGATCTACAAGGCGCAGGGGCAGGTGGCGGAGTTGGCTGCTCGCGAGGCGCTCGGGGAGTGGTCGCTGGATGCTGTTGAATCCGTGCAGGTTGCTGATGCCGGCACCGGTACTGCCATTGCCACCGTTGCCCTTTACAACGGTCGTGCAATAGAAGTGGCCCTGGAACAGATCGTCACTGACGGTGTTGTGTCGTCATGTGGCGATGAACCAGGGCCGAAAAAGGGCTGGGCTGCGGTGGGTGTGCGGCAGCTGGGGTAGCGGACTAGCGACGCATGATCTTTTTTGCTGCCCAGTTACCCAGCAGCTGGGCAGCCTGCACGATGAGGATGATGACGAACGTGGCCACCAGTGTCACGTTCCAGTCGAATGCCTGGTAGCCGTACGTAATGGCAAAGTTGCCGAGGCCACCGCCACCGATATAGCCAGCCATTGCGGACATATCGACCACCGCGATAAATGCGAAGGTGTAGCCCAGGATCAGTGGGCCAAGTGCCTCGGGCACGATGACCGAACGAATGATCTGAAATGGTGACGCACCCATGGATCGGGCAGCTTCAATAACGCCAGGGTCGATGGACATCAAGTTTTGTTCCACCAAGCGGGCGATAGCGAACGTTGCCGCAATCGTCATGACAAACATTGCGGCTTCCGTGCCGATGGTCGTGCCCACAACCATGCGGGTGAGCGGGCCAATTGCCGTCACCAAAATGATGAACGGAATTGGACGCACGAAGTTGATCAGCACGTTCAGCACTGTGTACACCGGGCCACTCGACAGCACGCCACCCTTTCGAGAGGTGTACAGCAAGATACCGATTATTAGGCCCAAGAAACCGCCGGCCAGCATTGCGACGCCGACCATCGCCAACGTTTGTCCAATGGATTCTCCGAGCATTGGAGCCAGGGAATCCCAATTGGTGTTCTTGCCAGAAATATCAGGCAAAGAGTTGAGGAAGTTCGTCATTATCGCAGTTCCTCCACAGTGGTAAGCGCCGACAGCTCGGCAATGGTTGCGCGAACAGCAGCGCCGTCGCCAGGCATAACACCGTCGCCCGCAGCCTCAGTTAATCGCAGTGTTAAACGACCAAAAGCATGCTCCTGCACATTGGACACCGAGCCATGTGCAACCGTTGCCTTCACGCCACGGGCATGAGCTGCAGCCAACACGGCAGCGAGGTCAATCTGGTCGTTCAAAGTAACCGTCACCAAACGGCCAGCAGAGCCCAACACAGAATCCAGTTCGCGTCCCTTTGGTCGATCGCGTAGCGCGGTTGCAGCGAACTTACGTCCGACCTCCGTTTGCGGATTTGAAAAGATGCCGTGGACCGAACCGTGCTCGACAACTCGGCCGTTCTCCATGATCGCCATCCGATCCGCAATCGCCCGCACCACGGACATGTCGTGCGTAATCAGGACGATCGTCACGCCCATCTCTCGATTAATCCGACGCAGCAGCTCCAAGACATCGGCAGTGGTTTCCGGGTCTAGTGCCGAGGTGGCTTCGTCGGCAAGCAGAAGCGTCGGGTTGGTAGCAAGCGCGCGGGCAATACCCACACGCTGTTTCTGGCCACCCGAGAGCTGCTCGGGGTAATTGCGTCCCTTGTCGGCCAGTCCAACGAAATCGAGCAACTCGCGAACGCGCTCATCACGCTGCTTCTTCGGCATCCCCGCAAGCTCCAGCGGATAAGCGATATTGCCCGCCGCAGTGCGCGAATGGAACAGGTTGAAGTGCTGAAAGATCATGCCGATATTGCGGCGCAGACCACGCAGCTTACGCTCGGGCATTCGCGCGATATCGGTGCCGTCGAGAAGGACTTCTCCCTGTGTTGGCTTCTCCAGGCCATTAATCATGCGGATGAGCGTTGATTTTCCTGCTCCGGAGTAGCCAATGATGCCGAGGATTTCTCCGGGTTCGACGGAGAGTGTGACATCGGACAACGCGGTAACGTCGCCAAATGTTTTGCTGAGCCCTCGGAACTCCAGCTGGGTTCCTGTGCGAGTCACTTAAGGTTTCCTACTTTTGTTCGCGCTGTTGCTTTTCGACGCGGTCGAGAATTGCCTGTAGCTCGTCTGCCGACTTATCGACTGCGACAGACGTGCCCTTGGAGTCTTCGTCGACTGCCTTTTGAACCTCTGGATCGTGCCACAACTTAGCCAGCTTCGCGATTTCCGGGTCATCCTTACGGTCAGCCTTGACGACGAACACATTGATGTAAGGCTCTGCTTCAGCGGTGTTTGGGTCGTCCTGGAACAGCGCGGTGTTCGGATCGATGCTGGCGCGCTCAAGGAAGGTGTTGTTGATGACAGCGAGCTTGCCTTCGCCGTAGGCGGTAGTTGTCTGAACTGGGTCAACTGGAACGACCTTGACCTTGGATGCTGCTTCGTCGATGTCCGCTGGGGAAGGGGTGAGGATGCCATCTTCCTTCAGCTTCAGTAGGCCTGCCTGGACGAGAACAGAGATGGCGCGACCCTGGTTCGAAGGATCGTTTGGAACTGCGACCTCTGCGCCCTTCTTGATGTCATCAACGGACTTCACGTCCTTGCTGTACAGGGCCAGTGGAATGATCTCGGTCGATGCAATTGGCACGAGATCCGAGTTAGCGCCAACGTTGTACTCGCCGAGGAACTTGATGTGCTGGAAGAGATTGACATCGATCTGTCCCTCATCGAGGGAGCGATTCGGGGTGGTGTAATCGGTGTAAGGTTCAACCTTCAGGTCAATGCCGGCAGCTTCGGCCTTCTGCTGGAATACGGTCCATGCCTTCTTTTGGCTGTCGGTGGTGCCAATGGTGATGGTTCCTTCGTCATCGCCGCTACCACAGGCAACAAGGCTAGTAGCTGAAAAAGCGACGGTCAGAGCGCCTGCGGTAAAACGCTTGAGGTTCATGGTTGTTCTCCTGGTGGGGTGTTTGTAAATAGACCAAGCTGTCTTGTAATGGGTTTAGCGTATCACTACTGCGGAAATGCTAAAAATGGTCACCTTTACTAGAACATGTGTTTGAAAATGGTCCGTTGGTGGCGCTACTGTTGCGGCATGGGTGGTCGTCCTCTGTCGTGGTCGCGTATCGAGCGCATCTTGTCCAGCACCTACACCGGAAAACTCACTCCTACCGAGACCTTTAATGGCTGGCGAACTGCCCCGGAATCTGTCATTGCCGGCGCATTTGGGCGGTGGGGTGAACATGGTGGTGATGCCTCACGGTTGTCAAAACCACCAGCAGACAGCGCCCACGAGCATGACATTGCCCACGAGCGTGACATTGCCCAGCGCGTCGGTGCTGACTTGCATTGCCGAACCAGTTTTTCCTTCCTGCATGGAGCCTCAGATCCAGAAGATATGGTGGCGGAGGCATGCCGGCTGGGACTTCGCACATTGGGAATTGCAGACCGCGATGGCTTCTACGGTGTCGCACGCTTCGCTGAGGCAGCGGCAGAAGCGAGGCTGAACACCATCATCGGTGCGGAGCTCTCTTTGTCCGAAGCTCCTCTCACTGTTCTTGTTCGAGGGCCGGAAGGGTACCGGAGGCTCAGTCATGTGTTGTGCGATGCGCACATGGCTAGTGGTGAAAAGGGAGTACTACTGTATCCATCCCTTGACCAGCTAGCGCACCATGCTGATGGACACTGGCAGATCCTGGCGAACGAAGAATGGTTGCCTCATCTTGATGCGCTGGTCGCCACTTTTGGTGCAGCCAACGTGGCAGTTGAACATCGCATTGATCTCACGCCGCGTGCAGCTGACTATCAACGGGAGTTGGCGGAAGCTGCAGAGAAACTAGGACTTCGGCAAGTGGTGGGAGCAGCTGCAACAGCTGCGACGCCGTCGTCGGCACGCGTTGCGGGAGCAAAGCATGCGTTGCATGTGCGGGAATCGCTAGATGAACACGAATCTGCGCTGCCAGCGGTAGGTGGTTCGTGGCTGCGGTCATGGGAGGAGCTCCGGGAGTTTTTCCACCATCTGCCCGACGCGATTGCTGCCACCGAAGACATTGCTGCCGAGTGCGCTTTCACCTTGGATCTCATTGCGCCCCGCCTACCCGAATGGGATACGCCGGACGGGTACACGGAATCAACGTGGCTCGCGAAGCTGGCGAAGGAAGGTGCGCGGAGGCGGTACAAGCGAGACACCGACATTTCTCGTCGCGCCTGGGTTCAACTGGAGCATGAGCTCGATGTCATTGATCAACTAGGTTTTCCTGGTTACTTCCTGATCGTCCACGACATCTGCGACTTCTGTCGGCGAGAAAACATTCTGGCGCAGGGGCGTGGCTCGGCAGCGAACTCCGTTGTGTGTTTTGCCCTCGGCATCACCAATGTGGACCCCATTTCCGCTGGCCTACTCTTCGAGCGTTTTCTATCGGCCGAGCGCGATGGACCTCCAGATATCGATGTTGATATCGAGTCGGGTCGTCGTGAAGAAGTTATCCAATACGTGTACCGGCGTTATGGCCGAGATAATGCCGCACAGGTGGCAAATGTCATTACGTATCGACGTCGCGGCGCGCTCCGCGACGCCGCTCGCGCGCTGGGGCATGACCCTGGGGTGATTGATGCGTGGGTCAATAAACTGACGGATCCACCGGCCCTGGTTGCGGAGTTAGCGGACAAGCTGAAAGGTCAACCACGGCATCTGGGTATTCATTCCGGCGGCATGGTGATCTGCGACCGGCCAATTGCAGATGTCGTACCCACGGAATGGGCGCGCATGGAAAACCGCTCGGTGGTGCAGTGGGACAAAGACGATTGCGCGGCAGCTGGGTTGGTGAAATTCGATCTGCTGGGGCTTGGCATGTTGGAGGCGATACATCACTGTATTGATCTGGTTGCGAAGCATCGGGGCAAGGAAGTGAACCTATGGGAGATCGACATCTCAGAACCAGAGGTCTACGAGATGCTCGCACGCGCCGATGCCGTTGGCGTATTCCAAGTGGAATCACGCGCGCAGTTGGCAACATTGCTCCGGCTGAAACCTCGTGAGTTCTTTGACCTCGTTGTCGAGGTTGCCTTGATCCGTCCAGGTCCTATCCAGGGTGGTTCGGTGCATCCGTATATCCGCCGGCGTAACGGTGTGGAAGCTGTCACCTACGACCATCCGGTGCTGGAGAAATCACTGGGTAAAACTCTCGGCATTCCGTTGTTCCAAGAGCAGCTCATGCAGATGGCTGTCGATGCCGCCGGGTTCAGCGGCGCGGAAGCGGACTCTTTACGACGAGCCATGGGATCAAAACGCTCCGTAGCCAAAATGGAGGCCTTGCATGAACGATTCCTCCGAGGCCTGTGGCAGACCAATCGCATCAGTGGGGAAGTGGGAGAGAAACTCTGGAACAAGATCGTTGCATTTGCAGCCTATGGATTCCCAGAGTCGCATGCGCAGTCGTTCGCGTCGTTGGTGTACTTCTCGGCATGGTTTAAGTACCACTACCCGGCAGAGTTCTGTGTGGCGCTGCTGCGGGCACAACCGATGGGCTTCTACTCGGCCCAGTCATTGGTCGCAGATGCGCGCAGGCACGGTGTGGAATGTGTCAGCCCCAGCATCGATGTTTCCGGAGTGGAAGCCGATGTTGAAGTAGCTGCTGGGTCGGCCGGAGGTGATCGCATCCGGTTGGGACTCGGCTCCATCACCGGGCTTGGCGACGTCGCAGCGCAACGCATCGTTGCTGCTCGTGCCACAGCTCCATTTCAATCGGCTGCGGACCTCGCGCGCCGGGCACAACTGACCGTTGCCCATCTGGAAGCGTTGGCCAGGGCTGGTGCGATGGCGTGTTTGGGGATGGATCGTCGTCAAGCGTTGTGGGTGGCAGGCGTGGCAGCGACAGAGCATGAAGGGATGCTGCCGGGGCTGACTGTGGCGAATGCGCCGGCATTGCCAGGGATGACCGAATTCGAGTTGGCGGCGGCGGACTTGGCGGGAACCGGGGTGACGCCAGGCGAGTATCCAGTGGCTGCTTTGCGTGCAGAACTACAAGAGCGAGGAGTGGTGTCAGCGATCGAACTGAAACATGTGGAAGACAGTTCGAGGGTGCGGATTGCCGGAATGGTGACGCATCGGCAGCGTCCGGGAACCGCAGGTGGAGTGGTATTTCTGGGTATGGAAGACGAGACCGGACTCATGAATGTCCTGTGCACTCCCGGACTGTGGGAGCGCTACCGGGCTATTGCGACAACAGAGCGCGCCCTGATGGTCAGAGGCATCGTACAAAATGCATCAGGTGCAGTGACTGTGGTGGCCGACAAGCTTGTTCCACTACATGAGATTGTGGCAGCGCCGGTGGTCGCAGGGCGGAGCCGTGATTTCCGCTAGGGGTGCGACGGCCTAAGATTAGTAGTATGCGTCACACATATGGTTCCTCGCTCGCCCCTGATGGAAGCGCTATTGCGTACATCGTTCGCGATCATGGCTACCCACACGCCGTGCAGATGCAGCTGGAGCCTGACGGTGCCGGCCTCGGCGAAGAACGCTATGTGAAGTTGCCTATCGACGGACCTGTCACCAAGGTTCTGCACTCGCCAGATGCGAAGTGGATCGCGTGTGAAGTATCACCGCATGGCACCGAGCGGCTGGAAACGTGGCTTGTATCTACGGACCCAGATGTGCCAGGAGCCACCCCACTTCGGTTGCCTGCGGATAGCCGCACCACGTTGGTGGAGTGGGATAACGAGTTGCTGGCTATGAATGCGGTGACTGATCGGGGAGTGACACAGGCGCGTCTGGTGGATCCTCGGACATCGCGATACGAAGTGATCGACCAGCGTTCTGACAGTCTGTTGGTGGCAGCTGAAAACGGCTATGGATTGGTGCGCGTTGGCCCGCGTGGGCATCACGAACTCTTGTTGGTCGGCCCGGACATGAAGTGGAATCCGCTACTGCCACCCGATCCTGGTTCCACCACAGATGCCGGTGTCATCATTGCCGGAGCACATGATGGCAAGCTCACTGCGTTCGTGTTGTCCGATCATGGAGTGGAACGGACCCGTGTGCTTCGTCTCGACGTCAATGGCATCGATGTGTCCGTCGAAGAATTCATCAGCAACCCGGATCAGGATGTTGAAGAGTTCCTCATCAGCGACGACGCTTCTACTGCAGCAGTGCTATGGAACAACGGAGGTGTGTCATCGCTAGAAGTGCTGACACTCGGTGAAGGGCCGCAGGGCGACGGTATCCGTGTTCAAGTGCGTCGCACAGTGGAGCTGCCGGGCATGGTGGCCAGCGAGTTGTCCATTTCCGGAGACGGTAGCCTCATCTCGGTGACTGTAGAAGGGCCAGGATTGCCACCCACGGTGGAGATTTTGTCCACCACAGGTGGCACCGTAGATCCAGTTGACCCTCAACGAACACAGCGCATTCTCGAAGCTGAACAATCGTTGAGTGAGCAGTGCCTGATTCCTGAGCTCGTGCACTTTACCTCGCGCGATGGACTGGAATTGTCTGGCTGGTTGTACCTGCCAGAAGACTTTTCAGATAAGGGTCCGGGGGCAGCGTTCATCCACATTCACGGTGGACCTGAGCTGCAAGCTAAACCCATCAACCACGATATTCTCGCTGCGTTGGTGCAATCTGGCATGACTGTGTTCACGCCGAACTTGCGCGGTTCCAAGGGCTCTGGTCGATCCTTCGAGCACGCAGGTGACCGCTATGGCCGGTTTGCTGCTATCCGCGATATCGAAGCCGCTACCAATTTCCTCATCGATTCCGGACTTGCTGACTCGAAGCGAATTGTCCTCGGAGGTCGCAGCTATGGCGGTTTCATGTCCCTCATGGCAGCTGCGTGGTACCCGGACACTTATGCCGCAATCATCGATGCCTGTGGAATGACAAGTTTCGAGACCTACTACAAGTCCACCGAGCCGTGGCTGGCCCAAGCAGCCTATACGCGTTATGGCTACCCATACCAAGATGCGGAGCTGCTACGAGATCTCTCACCAGTACTGCGTGCCGACGAAATGAAAGCACCCACGCTATTCATCCATGGCGAGTGGGACACCAACGTTTTGCCACGAGAATCTGGTCAGATGCGTGACTCCATGGATGCGTACGGAGTTACCACCGAGTTTCTCCTCGTTCCAGGTGAAGGCCATAAGTTCGCGAAACCCAAGAGCCGTCGCCTCATCGCCCACACCATGCTGGATTTCTTGAAGCGCTATGGGATCGTCGAAAAGCCAAATCTGAATCGCTTCGATGAACAGTTCGCGCGGATGAAGGCGGCAGCTACGCCGGGGCATGTAGATGAGGATGAAGAGTAGAGGAATACGCTTAGACACCGTGAGTCCAGAAACCGAGACTGAAGAAACGACATCAACCCAGAAAAAGCGGGATGAGGTGCCACAGAGCCAATCGGCGCAGGCACACACCTGCCATGTGGTTTTTGATCGGCCAGTCATACCACCGAACACAGGCAATGCGATCCGCATGTGCGCTGGAACCGGTGCCATGCTGCATCTTGCGGAGCCGTTGGGGTTCAACTTTGAGGACAAGAATCTTCGTCGTGCCGGGCTCGATTATCACGACCTCGCAGATGTCCAGGTTCATTCCTCAATTGACGAAGTACTTGAGCACTTCAGCTCGCAAGAATCAAGGATCTTCGCGTTTACCGCGCGGACGGATACGTGGTACACGGAAATCGAGTACCGCCCAGGTGACGTGTTACTTTTCGGCCCAGAACCGACCGGGCTTGAAGAATCCGTGCTGAATGATCCACGAATTACCCAACTCGTGCGCATCCCCATGCTGCCGGGAAGGCGCAGCATGAACTTGTCGAATGCAGCAGCCGTCGCAACGTATGAAGCATGGCGACAGCAAGGGTTCAGCGGGGCGGAATAGATGCGGTAGGCGAGAGTCTGCAGGGAAGTGCAATACTTAGAGCTATGGCAGCAACCAAACTTGATGGAAAGATGTACCGCGATGAGATTTTCGAGGATCTTGCCGCGCGCGTAGCAAAGCTGAAGGAAGCCGGCGTTACTCCAGGTCTGGCAACCGTTCTGGTGGGCGATGATGCCGGTAGCCACGCCTACGTGAAGATGAAGCACCGGGACTGCGAGCAAATTGGCATCGCGTCGATTCGCAAGGATCTACCGGCGGACACAACCCAGGAAGAACTCGAAGCAGTTATTGCCGAGCTGAACGAGGATCCAGCGTGCACCGGCTACATCGTGCAGCTGCCGTTGCCGAAACATCTCGACGAGAACCGCATCCTTGGCCTCATTGATCCTGAAAAGGACGCAGACGGCCTGCACCCAGTCAACCTGGGCAAGCTTGTACTGAATGAGCCAGCTCCATTGCCATGTACTCCGAACGGTTGCATCCACTTGCTGCGTCGCTTCGGCGTGGAGCTGAAGGGCGCAAAGGTGTGCGTGATCGGCCGTGGTGTCACTGTTGGGCGCCCAATTGGTCTGATGCTGACTCGTCGTAGCGAGAACTCCACCGTAACCTTGTGCCACACCGGAACGAAGGATCTGGCTGCAGAGACGAAGAACGCCGACATCATCATCGCTGCTGCTGGCGTGCCACACATGCTCACCGCAGACATGATCAAGCCAGGCGCTGCCATCCTCGACGTGGGTGTTTCGCGTCTTGACGGCAAGCTGGCAGGCGACGTCGCCCCAGATGTATGGGATGTTGCTGGTTTCGTTTCGCCAAACCCAGGTGGCGTCGGCCCACTGACGCGTGCCTTCTTGGTTCGCAATGTCGTCGAGCGAGCAGAACGACTCTCAGGATTGGTTTAGTATCGGCCACCATATGCGTGAAATAGCTCGCCGGGCTCGGCCGGAGGATCTCCCTGATCCAAAGGAAAATCCCCACACTCACGAAGTGGCTCGTGGGGAACATTGGCCTGCGCGAGTGCAGTACGCATTGTATGGATTGCTCTTTGCAGGTTTTGGCGCGTTTATCGTGTTCTTGGGTCTGGAACGATGGCGTCGAGCAACCTTTATCCTGGGGATCACCATGCTCTATCTGGCAGGGCTGCGTCAGTTCTTGCCGGATAGCCTGCTGGGTATCATGTCTGTGCGGTCCAGAAACTTCGATATGTGGTTCAACGGTTGCTTAGGTATCGGCCTAGTGTTCCTATCGGTTTCGGTCGATGCGCTCGGCAGTTAACTCGCCGCACCCAGCCACTAATTCCGCAACCCTAGTTTCTAGTGACCTCAGCGTCGAGGAAACCACGCACGATCTTCTCTACGCGCTCGAATTCCGTCAGGAAACCATCGTGCCCCGTATCAGATTCGATCTTCTCTAAACCCATGCAATTGCCCAAGTTGCGGGCGAGGTGCTCCTGCTGGTGGAACGGGTAGAGAATGTCCGTGTTCACGCCTGCAACCAGCGTTGGCACTACTGACGATGCCAATGCATCGTTCATACCCCCACGACCGCGGCCGATGTCATGTCGATTCAGGGTGTCAGTAAGAATGACATACGAGCCAGCGTCGAAACGCGCTGCCAGCTTCTCCGCTTGATGATCCAAGTAGCTCTCAATCTGAAAACGATCATCCGTCCGGTACGGCCCCAGAGGGTTCTCGCCGGGCTGGGCTGCAGCCCCAAAACGGTCATCCATTTCAAGCTCACCACGATACGTCAAGTGCGCTACTCGTCGCGCAAAGCCAAGGCCACGGTCCGGGGACTCTCCAGTTTCGTAGTAGTCGCCACCGTGCCAATTCGGGTCAGACTCGATGAATTGAATCTGTGCCGACTGAATTCCAATCTGCCACGCACTTGCCCGCGCACTTACACACAGCGGCAACGCACGGCCAACTGCCTCCGGGTACATCAGCGACCACTCCAGCGTGCGCGCACCACCCAGGGAACCGCCAATCACGGCGTATACCGAGTCGATTCCGAGCGCTTCCAACGCAAGCTTTTCGACGGTCACCGTGTCGCGCACAGAAATCGCAGGGAAGCGGGAGCCCCATGGCTTTCCGTCAGGATGCGGTGACGACGGACCGGTGGTGCCTCGGCAGCCACCGATGACATTCGTGCAGATAATGCAGTATTTGTCAGTGTCGAGCGCACGGCCGGAGCCGATCATTCCGTTCCACCACCCAGGTGTGGGGTGGCTGTCGCCCATAGGTCCTGATGCATGAGCGTCGCCAGTCAAGGCGTGCTCGAGAAGGATGACGTTGGATCGATCTGCGTTCAGTCGTCCCCAACGTTCAAAGCACACCGTGACATCGGCGATCGTCGCACCAGCTTCGGTGGTGACGTCACCGATCTTGACGTACCCAGGCTGGCCTTCGGCAGGAAATGGAGCGTTCATCGCGTATAAGACTACTTGGTCTATTGCAGTGCAGCGAAACCTTGCTCAAGATCGGCGATAATATCCTCCACGTCTTCAATGCCAACCGACAGGCGGATGGTCGAAGGCAGGACGCCTGCCGCTGAATTCTGCTCGGGCGTGCACTGCGAGTGCGTAGTCGTAGCAGGGTGAACGACGAGGGAACGAACATCGCCGATATTGGCGACATTGGAGTGCAGCTTCAGCGCATCAATGAACTTCCATGCCTCGTCTGCGCCACCATCAACATCGAAGGTCATGACTCCGCCTGCGCCCGGAATGTTGAGTTTTTGCAAGGTCTCATTCCACGGCGAGGACTCCAGGCCAGCGTACGTAACCTTCTTCACCTGCGGATGCGATTCCAGGAACTCTGCAACCTTCTGCGCATTTTCATTGTGCTGGCGCATACGAAGGCTCAGAGTATCCAGACCCTGAGCTACGAGCCATGCGTTGAACGGGCTTGGGGCAGCACCGGTGTCACGGAGTACACCAACACGCAGCTTCAAAATATATGCAGGATCGCCGAGGTCAGCGTACTTCAGGCCGTGGTACGCAGGGTCTGGAGTAACGAACTCATGGAAGACAGCTTCGCCGTCACGTTCCTGCGTCCAGTCGAACTTGCCACCGTCAACAACAATGCCGCCGAGAGCGGAGCCATTACCGGTGTAGAACTTGGTAGTGGATGCGATCACGATGTCTGCGCCCAAATCGAGTGGACGAACTGCCCAGGCTGTTGGGATTGTGTTGTCGACAATCAATGGAACGCAGTTGCGGTGTGCAACTTCTGCGACGGCTGGAATATCCAGCACATCACACTGAGGGTTAGCAATCGACTCTGCGAAGAATGCCCGAGTATTTGGCTTCACCGCTGCCTGCCACGACTCTGGGTCGTCGGGGTTGTCCACGTAGGTGAACTCAATGCCCATGCGAGCCAAAGTCACAGAGAACAAGGTGTCCGTTCCACCATACAAACGTGGCGACGTGACGACGTGGTCGCCAGCCTTTGCCAGGTTCATGATCGCCGCCATCTCAGCAGCCATGCCGGATGCGAACATGACAGCACCAATGCCACCTTCAAGGGCTGCGAAGCGCTCTTCCACGGCGGTTACGGTCGGATTGTTCAGGCGAGTGTAGATGAATCCAGACTCTGACAGGTTGAAACGATTTGCGGCGGACTCAGCGCCATCAAAGACGAATGCCGTCGTCATGTGGATTGGCAAATTACGGGAACCAAAGTCAGAATCCACAGGCTGTCCTGCGTGGATCTGGCGAGTGGCGAAACCCCAGTTAGCTGCGTTGGAATTGTCGTAACGGCTCACAGTGCATCCTCATTCTCGTGCTGTCCCAGGATGAGCGAAGAGCTTCCATCCCATAAAAGACGTCTGCCGACCACAGTAGTACCTGTGATCGACTCAACGGAGAGAAGGTTCGGTTTGGCTGCTGAAACCGTACAGCGGTGGACGAGGAAGCTAGACCGCGTCGAACGCGGCGGTGAGGTCCGCGATGATGTCATCGGCCTTTTCGATACCCACAGCAAGGCGGACTGTCGCTTGTGAAATGCCCGCGCGGGTCAGGCCGTGCTCATCCGACTGAGAGTGTGTGGTGGTAGCTGGATGAATAACGAGGGAACGAACATCACCAATGTTGGCGACGTTAGAGTGCAGCTTCAGCGCATCAATGAATGCCCACGCTTCGTCACGACCGGCGTCGGCAAGATCGAAACTGATCACAGCGCCTGCGCCAGCCAACCCCAGCTTCTCCTTTGTTGCGTGCCATGGGGAAGACGGCAGTCCCGCGTAGTTCACCTTCGCGACGCGATCATGCGATTCCAAGAACTCCGCTACCTTTTGTGCGTTTTCGGTATGGCGCTCGATTCGCAAAGCCAACGTGTCCAGGCCCTGAGCCAAAACCCATGCGTTGAACGGCGCAGGAGCGGCACCAGTGTCACGCAGGATGCCCGCTCGCGCACGAAGCGCGAAAGCAGGCGCTCCAAGGTCAGCGAAACGAAGTCCGTGGTAGGCATCATCTGGCTCTGTGAAGTTCACGTGAATGTCCTTGCCGTTGCGCTGCTGCGTCCAGTCGAACGAGCCACCATCGACAATGACACCGCCCAACGCTGAGCCATTTCCGGTCAAATACTTCGTTGTCGACGACACCACCACATCCGCACCCAGCTCCAGAGGGCGCAACAGAACTGGCGTTGCGACGGTGTTGTCCACAATCAACGGCACACTATTGCGATGTGCTACCTCGGCAATCGTCGGAACGTCGAGGATGTCTGCCTGGGGATTGGCAATGGACTCGGCGTAGAAGCCCACAGTGTTGTCTTGGACCGCTGCCTGCCACGATTCGGGGTCATCTGGATTGTCGACGAAGGTCGTCGTAATGCCGAGGCGAGGAAGCGTGACTTTGAAAAGCGTCTCCGTGCCACCGTACAAACGTGGAGAAGCCACGATGTGATCGCCGGCGCGAGCCAAAGATAGCAGCGCTGCTGTTTCAGCCGCCTGGCCAGAAGCGAACAGCACTGCTGCAACTCCACCTTCAAGGTTGGCGAGGCGCTGCTCGACGGCGTCGACAGTTGGGTTGGTAAGTCGAGAGTAAATCGGACCGGCATCCGAAAGGTTGAAGCGGTTAGCAGCGTGCTCTGCGCTGTCGAACACGTAGGACGACGTGTTGTAAATGGGCAAATTGCGCGCGCTGGTCTGCGCGTCAGGGGAGAAACCCGCGTGGATGGCGCGGGTGTCGATGCCCCAGTTGTCGGTGTTGGAGTTGTCGTACTTGGTGCTCATGGAATTTGTTCCTTGCAAAGTGTGAATCGTCAGTGCTCGATGAAGGATCATCGAGTTCGTCTTTAATTAATCCGGATTCTCTTAGTGAATGCCGGTGAGAAGAACATTAATGAACCAAGCTGTCTATTGCAAGCGGTGCTTGAAGTGGCTGGTCGAAGGGTTTTATGGTGGGGGATTGCGGCAGGGTGGATTCCGTAACAGTCCAAGCGGTATGTGGTGTGTGGCTTCTGACGGCTGGGCAGGCTTCACCCGCGACTTATGACCGAGTTGGCAACATTCTGGGCCGAAAAACCAGCTGAAATGTTGCTGCCAAGGTCATAAGTGGACGAATGAGGGCATGGCACTGAAGCAAAAGAAAAAACCGCTGTGACCCACATGGGGTCACAGCGGCAATGCCAGCAAAAGCTACAAAGCTTTTATGGCGACTATCGCGTGCGAGTGCTTACTTGCGCAGGGCGTCGATGATCTCGTTGAACTCTGCGGAAGGACGCATCACTGCGGAGGTCTTCTCGTTGTCTGGGAGGAAGTAGCCACCCAGGTCTGCAGGGGAGCCCTGGCACTCGATGAGTGCAGCTGCGATGGACTCTTCCTTCTCTGCCAGTGCCTTAGCAACTGGGGCGAAGGTTTCCTTCAGCTCAGCGTTGTCGTCCTGTGCTGCCAGTTCCTGTGCCCAGTACAGAGCCAGGTAGAAGTGGGAACCGCGGTTGTCGATCTCGCCAGCCTTACGGGATGGGGACTTGCCCTCATCCAGCAGGGTAGCGGTAGCGCGGTCCAGTGCAGCAGCGATGACATCTGCGCGTGGGTCGTCGTCGTGAGCAGCTGCGTAGCGCAGGGACTCTGCCAGTGCCAGGAATTCGCCCAGGGAATCCCAGCGGAGGTGGTTCTCTTCGAGAACCTGCTCGACGTGCTTAGGTGCGGAACCACCAGCGCCGGTCTCGAAGAGGCCGCCACCTGCCATCAAAGGAACCACGGACAGCATCTTTGCAGAGGTGCCCAGCTCCATGATTGGGAACAGGTCGGTCAGGAAGTCACGCAGGACGTTGCCGGTCACCGAAATGGTGTTCTTGCCCTCGCGGATACGGTCCACGGACAGCTGGGTAGCGGCCACTGGATCCATGATGCGGATGTCGAGGCCCTCGGTGTCGTGGTCCTTCAGGTATTCCTCAACCTTGGCGATCAGGTTCGCATCGTGGGCACGAGCTGGGTCGAGCCAGAACACTGCTGGGTCGCCGGTTGCGCGTGCGCGGTTCACAGCGAGCTTTACCCAGTCGCGGATTGGTGCATCCTTGGTCTGGCAGGAGCGCCAGATGTCGCCCTCTGCAACGTGGTGCTCGATGAGGACGTCGCCCTTGGAGTTGACGACCTGCATGACACCATCAGTTGGGATCTGGAAAGTCTTGTCGTGGGAGCCGTACTCCTCGGCCTTCTGAGCCATCAAGCCAACGTTTGGTACAGAGCCCATGGTTGCTGGGTCGTATGCGCCGTTTTCACGGCAGTCGTCGATGACCGTCTGGTAAACGCCTGCGTAGGAGGAGTCTGGAATAACAGCCAGAGTGTCTGCTTCTTCGCCGGATGGGCCCCAGCCCTTGCCGCCATTGCGGATCATTGCTGGCATCGAAGCATCAATGATGACGTCGGAAGGAACGTGCAGGTTGGTGATGCCCTTGTCGGAGTTCACCATGTACAGCGCTGGGCCTTCGGCGAGATCCTTGTCGAAAGCAGCCTTGATTTCTGCTGCAACGGCCTCGTCGAGTTCATTCAAACCGTCCAGGATTGCACCCAGACCATTGTCTGGAGTCAGGTTCGCATCAGTCAGAGTCTGCTCGAACTTAGGGTAAACCGATGGGAAGAATGCCTTGATGACCTCACCGAAGATCAGTGGGTCAGAGACCTTCATCATGGTTGCCTTCATGTGCACGGAGAACAGGATGTTCTCGCGCTTCGCGCGGTGGATCTGTGCGCGCAGGAAGTTCGACAGAATGTGGACGTTAATGCCGGTGCCGTCGATGACCTCGCCCTTCAGGACTGGCATGTCCTTCTTCAGGATGATCTCTTCACCAGCGTTGTCAATGAGGCGGTAGGTCAGGGAGTCGTCTGCCTCCATAACAACCGACTTCTCGTTGTGGCGGAAGTCGTTGGAAGACATGGTTGCGACGTTGGTCTTGGAGTCCTTCGACCATTCGCCCATGCGGTGTGGGTGCTTGCGAGCGAAGTTCTTCACTGGCTTTGGAGCACGGCGGTCGGAGTTGCCCTCACGCAGAACTGGGTTCACAGCGGAGCCCTTGACCTTGTCGAACTTGGCGCGGTCAGCCTTCTCCTCGTCGGTTTCAGGCTGTGCGACGTAGTCAGGGATGTCGTAGCCCTTTTCCTGCAGCTCGGCGATTGCGCGCTCGATCTGTGGAACAGAAGCGGAGATGTTAGGAAGCTTGATGATGTTCGCATCAGGCTGCTTCACCATTTCACCCAGTGCAGACAGCTCGTCTGGGATCTGCTGCTCTTCGGTCAGACGCTCAGGGAACTGGGAGAGAATACGGCCAGCGAGCGAGATGTCGCGGGTTTCCACATTGATTCCAGCCTGGCTGGCAAACGCTTCGACGATTGGCTTCAGCGAGTAGGTCGCGAGAAGTGGTGCTTCGTCGGTGCGAGTCCAAATGATTGTCGCCATAGTAGGTAAAACTCCTAATTTCTGCAGGATCTTCGGCAAAATCTCAAAACTGTTGGCTTCCACGATAACCCAAATTGCGGAACAGGCTCGCACAGTGTTAACCCCAAACGAACAACCGTCATTAACTCCGCCACTAAAGTGTGTCCAGGGTCACTCGCGGTGGCCTGCAAAAACAGTGATCTAGCTCAATAGATGAATGTATAAACCTAGATTGACTTGCCCTTACTTTTGGGCGAAAAATCCACTATTTTTCGCTTTGCGACGGCCCACTTGAAGCTTCGTGCTTCGTAGCTACTGTCGGCGTCGAAAAGCAGTGCCGTCACGAGAAATTGCCTAGCCCAAGAAATGACAAAAGACGGGGTATAAACCCCGTCTTTTAGCGTGGTAGCAGGTCAGGTGATCGTGAAACTACTGTCCAAATCCCTGGGAGGAGTTTTTCTGCTGATCCTGCGGGTTCTGGAAGAACTGGCTTGGATCCTGCTGCTGCATCTGCTGTTGTGGCTGCTGGGCCTGTGGGGTAGCAGAGCCAAACTGCTGTGGTGCGACGTTGGCTGGTGCTGGCTGCTGAGAAGGGTCCTTCATCTTGCCCTTGAACCACTGCTGAGTGTCTGGCATGAAACCGAGTGCGACCACTGCGCCGAAGACAAGGACACCCACGATGGCTACCGCGATGTCGAAACCTTCATCAACAAAGATGGCCAAACCGAGGTGCGCCAAAGAAATAACGGCCAGCGCGCCGAAAGTAGCACCGAAAGGAATCGCATACGTTGCATCGCGACCGCGCAGTACTCGCCCCACCCAGTTCATGCAGATAACAATGACGAGCAACGACATCGTCAATGACACTGGCATGGTGGCTGCGGTCAAGACGTCGTCAAAGCCGCTGAAATCCAAGCTGGACGAGCTGCTGGAGCTGCCGTCGTCCAGGAGGAAGCTTCGCACCATGTTGAGCAGCAGGTTGATAGCAGATACCGCGCTGATGCCGGTGAGCAAACCTGCGAGGACCTTCGGGATCATCGGCAGGCGATCGATGAGCTCTTTGTAACCAGGGTTGTCAGAAAGCTCTGGGACATCGATGTAATTTGCTGCTGGCTTTGGAGCCGATGCCGCTTGCATCTGCTGTGCTGGGGCCTGCTGGCTCTGCATCTGCTGATTCTGCATCTGCGATGCCATTGGCTGGTTAAACTGCGACTGTTCCCGGTCAACCTGGTTGTGCATCGGCTGGCTCTGTGACGAAGAGAACGCAGGAGACCCTGTCGACGCGGTCGGCATGCTCGACGCGGACGGCATGTTCGAGGACGATGGCATGTTCGGGGATGCAGACATGGACGAATCAGCCGAATGCTTTGATGTTCCCGCGAGACCAGCGGCACCAGCGACTCCGGCGACACCAGCTGCGCCCGCCATTCCTACAGCGTTGGCAGCGCCAGGGCCGAAGCTCGCGGTCTTTTCGGAGTCCTTGTCGTCTGATGGGGCGGAACCCGAGGACGCGGAATCAGAAACTGAGGGAACAACCTGGGTAGGGGACTCGTTGGCGGAGTCACCCTTCTTTGTGCTGTTCATAACGGTCGTCGAGTCGTCGTCAGGCGAAGACAGCGGAGTCGTCGACTGAGAGTCTGGGACCGAAGGGGTTGCGCCAGGTGTCGGACTCACGTGATTATCACCGAAAGAACCAGTCTGGGCCAACGTACGAAGGCTCGAAATAGTCATATCTGGAGCCGAGTCATCTGCAAGACGGGAGTCGTACTTTTCCCGATTCATTGGGTTCGCCAGAATTGCCATCGCGGCAAGCTGCTCCTGCACGCGGGCATCTTGCTCAGGTACGCCCTGCGAGTGCAGCTGGGTAAGGCGAGAATTCAGCTCCTGGCCGATCTCCTGAGACGTCATGGTCTTGGAAAGATTGAGGTGACTGTAAAAGTCGTAATGATTAGTCAAAGTGAATCCCTGCTGTATTTCGAATCGCAGTAGCCGAACTCACTCCAAGAACGGTCCGACCTGCTTTTGTCTGAGAACTTACGAAGTGCAAACAATCGGAAAACTACCAGAAACCCGCTTAACTATCTCGGTTCACGACGCGGGCTTGGTCGGCGTTATGATTACACGCTTCATGGCGCAATCACTCGTCGCGTAGTGAAGATCATTGGCGCGCCCCACGAGGAACCGCCAGAATTACCTCACTAAGGCATCCCAAGTACATCTGATTTGTACAGCTAGGAGTCATTTTCTTTATGACAACACGACCGGTCACATCCGGAGGCAATAACACGGATAAGCGGTTTAGTCGGAAACCACTGCCACGTCAGGACGACATCACCAACCTGCGGAGGAACTTGGTCATCATTGCCTTGTCCGTAGGCGCGTTTGGTATTGGTGTCACGGAATTCGTAGCCATGGGGCTGCTTCCATATATTGCGGACGATTTCGGGCGGAGCGAAGCGCAGTCAGGAGCTGTGATCTCGATGTACGCACTCGGCGTTGTCGTTGGCGCACCTCTTATTACGGTGCTGACCGGTTCTGTCCCGCGGCGCCGCATGCTGCTGATCCTGATGACAGCCTTCACTATTGGTAACGCAGCGACTGTATGGGCCGGCTCACTCGGATCTTTCGGTGCAGTCATGGTGTCGCGGTTCATTGCTGGTTTTCCTCACGGCGCGTACTTCTCAGTAGCAGCTTTGGTAGCCGCGTCGCTGGCCGCTCCAGGTAAACGAGGACGCGCTGTAGCAATGTCTGGGATGGGCTTGTCCGTTGCGACGGTCGCTGGTGTACCGGCAGCCCAAGCACTGGGGCATCAGTTCGGTTGGCGGGCGGCATTCCTCATGGTTGCGATCATCGGTGTCGCCGCCTTGCTGAGTTTATGGTTCGTGGTTCCGCACATGAATCGCATGCCCAAGACAAGGCCCATCGAGGAGCTTGGTGCACTCGCGACTCCACAGGTGTGGTTCACCGTGGCGATGGGCACCATCGGTTTCGGCGGCATGTTTTGCGTATACACCTACATCACGTGGACCATGACAGAGGTAGCCGGATTCCCTGAGAATCTCATTTGGATTGTGCTCATGGCATACGGCATCGGGATGATCATTGGCACCTACGCTGGTGGCTGGGTCGCAGACCGTGTCGGCGAGTGGGGCATTGTCTGGACTTTTGTCGCAATGATCATTGCTCTCGTGTCCTTCTATTTCACATCACAGAACTCGGTTGCCGCGATCATCAATTTCGGTGTCATCGGTTTCCTTGGTTCCGTCCTCGTACCGAATCTCCAAACTCGTCTGATGGATGTTGCCGGTCGCGCCCAAACTCTTGCTGCTGCGCTCAACCAAGCCGCACTCAATATGGCCAATGCTGGTGGCGCCGCACTGGGTGGTGCTCTCATTGCTGCTGGTCTTGGCTACCGCGCGCCGGCATTGGGAGGTGCAGTGCTCGCACTCGCCGCAATTTTGGTCACCATTCCTGCAATCGCTTTACGACGACGTTCTGATAGGGCACAAACCACGCTCAATGCCCACTAAGTACGCTGGGCAACTATGACCTTTACGATTGCCACTCTTAACGTCAACGGGATCCGCGCAGCTGTGAAAGAACGCAGTGAAACCAATCTCGGCATGATCCCGTGGTTGCGGGACACTTCAGCAGATGTCGTTCTTGTGCAGGAAGTTCGCGCGACAGATGTGCAAGCAACGGCAGCACTTGCTCCTGCCATCGACGATGGATGGCACTGGGTCGGTGCTGAGAACGAGCACTTTAAGGGACGCGCAGGTGTCGGCATTCTTTCCCGAGTGCCGTTGAGCGATGTCCAGGTTGGATTCAACTCTGACGAGTTTGGTGGTTCAGGTCGGTACATTTCGGCGACGGTGTCAGCTGCCGACTCCGGACTTGGCGACGACCTTCGAGTAGCAAGTTTGTACCTTCCAAGCGGATCGTCGAAAAGCGAAAAGCAGGACGAGAAGTACCGCTTCCTCGATGCGTTCGGTCCATACCTGGAGGAGCGCGGACGCGCCGGTGGGCTCGCGGTTGTGGGCGGCGACTGGAATATTTGTCACCGCGAACAAGACCTGAAGAACTGGAAGACGAATCGCACCAAGAGTGGCTTCCTGCCACAGGAGCGTGCGTGGATGGACTCGGTGTTTGGGTGTTGGCCAGATTCGGAACCACAGAGCACACATGTCAATGCGACTGATCGAGAGCGTGCTGCAGGTGCATTCACGGATGGTTCGCAGTGGATGCCACCGGCTCTGAATGAGGATCCAGTGTGGTTCGATGTTATGCGTCGTCTGCATCCAGAGGCCGATGGTCCATGGTCATGGTGGACCTACCGTGGCAAGGCGTTCGATACCGACGCTGGGTGGCGCATCGACTACCAGGCAGCTACGAAGCCGATGCTTGATCGAGCAATCAGCGCACGGGTAGAGAAGCCAGCAGCCTACGATCTGCGCTGGACTGACCACGCACCTGTCATCGTCGAGTACCAGTAGTCGCTGGCGCTGAATTCCGGGGCGCTGTAGTCCGGGGTGCAGCAGCTGGGGCAGTAGATGCTGGTGACCTAACTGCAGGCATCGCGAGGAGTTCAGGGTTTTGGCGCAGCGCCGAGGCAATGCCGTCAGCGATGCCCTTCGCATAGCTGGTGCGGGTCCACTGATCAGAGAGATCGTCGGTCGATCCGGTGGATACGTCTGCAACAACTGGACGTGCATTACCTGCAGCGGACACTTCCCTTGGGTACAGCCCACTAATGAGGTCTGATGGTGCACCGTCTTCCTCGAAAGTGGAAGCGGGACCCAGATTGTGGAAAGTAAGTGCATCGCGCAGGCTTGCGGCTAATTGCCACGTTGGTCGGACACTGTCGATGGTATGAAATGGCACGTCTGTATTAGCCAATATGCCGTGGCCAGTGGGGTAGTGCCCTGAAACGGCGAAACCGCTCGATGGCTTTCCATGCACATCACGGCCAATAGTGACGGTGAGTGCAGCCCCTTGTAGCTGAGCTGACTGCGCGGACTGTGCATTGACAACGCGAGCACCTCGTTTCGTTATCAGGGCCGAAGCGTCCTTCTGAAGTCGAGCCAGCTGCTTGTCGACATCTGCAGTACCCGTCTTTCGCACAACTAACGCGACAGTAGCGTCCCGAAGTGGGTCTTTAAGCTCAGTCGGCGGGGCGACGATCGGCTGGCGTGGTGGTACCCATACTGGGTTCGGCGCGCCGGGCGGATGCGGAGATGACTCCTTGATGGCTTCGAGCTGGGTATCAGTGAAACGCGACGTGACAGCGTATACGGTCGCCGACGTGTTTTGATACACCGGAGTCAACCCGTGCGACCACGTCGCCCAAGAATGAAGCGCTAACAGATTGGAATTTCCCCGCACATCTGGTGGCGCAACGAAGACGTACCGAACATTCAACTTCTGCAGCGCTACATCGACAGGGTTATCCGCATCGGGATTTCCAGGCACACCTCCACCAGCCAAGTCCACATTGTGCAGTGCCTTCTTTGAGTACACCGCCTTGTCTTCCGGCCAGCTGAAATGACGGAACAAGCTTGGCAAACCATGAGTCGCGTACATCAAGCCGGACCCATCGTGCAGATTGTGCAAAATGAGGCCCTCAAACGCATGAGGTTGCTGTGCTAACCAGTCCAGCGCTTCAACATCTGACGGAGGCAACAATTCATCGCCGTCACTGCGTTGCACTGCCTCTCGGTAAAACGCCTCGCTACCCCAGGTGGTCGGTACCAAAGCGAGCGTAGCAACCGTACCGATAGCGAGAACGCCCACAAGCTTGCGTTTCTCTGACGTTGCCGGTGCTGGGGTCTCATCTACTCCACGCAGCTTTTCGACGACCAGCCCCGCTCCACGAACCAGCGCCGCAACAGCAACACCCAATGCCAGCAGACGCAGAATATCCATCGGTGCCTGCAATCGGTATGCCATGTCGTAGTAGAACGAGCCAACGAAACGTATCCATTCGCCCAGCGGATCGGAGTAACGGACCTGCGCATTGTCCGCGATAAACCACATGACGAGAAACGCAATAGTTGGCCATGGAGTCCACGGTCGTCGTCGAAAAGCAAACACCAATAAGCCCAGAATCACCAGAACCAGCAGAATCCAGTTGGTTGGAATTTCGGTGGTGTGAGTGTTAGTTCCGGTGAGCGCCCACCACATGGACTTGCCACGGGAAATATCTGCCTGGCCAGTAAATCCGGCGACTTCTTCGCCGAGGCCAAACGCGGACACCAAGATGGGCAGGATCAGACCTGCCGTCGCGAGACCAGTCAGAGCTAGGCGAAGCGCGGAGCCGAAGCGAGGTCGGCACAGCCACCACAGCGCAGCAAATAATGCCACGGTAATGCCCGAGGCAGGGTGAGTGAGCATCACACCGATAATGGCCAGCACAGCCAGAACGCTGTGGCCACGAATAAGCAACGCAGTAGTTGCGGCGATCGCCGTCACTGACAGTAGGTACGGCATGGATGACGTGGCTAGGAGGGAAACCCACAGCTGCGGGATAGCAAGGGATGCGATAGTTGCTGCGGGAGCTGCGATGATAGCCCATGCGCGGCCAGCGACGACCGTCGTAAGGTAAGCGACGCCAGCGGGTAGAACCACAGCCGGTGCGACAACCGCGAACACATTGGCCTGCGTGAAAACATCACCAGGAAGCAATGACGCCACGGCATGCCAAGCAGAAGGGTAGAAGTCAGGATTCTTCGTCTCCTGATGCATGAGCTCGCCCGCTCGCGTTGGCGACGCGATGCCGGTGTCCGATATGAAACGCAAGAAGTTGTAGTGCCAGTGCATATCCCAGGCTTCTCGCAGAGTTCCCGGACCATCGCTGAGACCTGCAATCCCGCTCAGACCACGGCCAATTCCGATAGCTGTGGTGGCGGTGACAATCGTGGCAAGGAGAATGTGAAACGGGCGGTCAGAAATACGTTGAGCGCGAGATTGCGGTTCTTTCTCAGACCTCAAACGATTGGTGATCGGCACATAGCGGGCGAGCAGGAAGGCTACGGCAACGGCGAATATGGTGGCGGCGATCGCAGTCCACCAGTTGAATGGCAGCTCCAATTCTCCGCAGAGCCAGGCTGCGTAACCGAAAATGCCGATGCTAACGACCGGGGCAGCAGCGATTGACGAATCGGCACGGACTCCTGACGCCAGCCCAACAATCAGGCCGGGGAGCAGAAGTGCGACAATAGCGACGGTAGCGACGAGAACCACGCGAGACACACCATTTCTAGCTCGGAAACGTTATCCGAATAGTACGACTCAGAAGCAGAGTTGCAGTGTCTAACGCGCAGGTCTCAGTTGCCCAACTAGATTTCTAGCTACCTAGCGATGCAGCAACACCTTTGACAATGGCATCGGCAAACGTTGACTGACCATCTGGGGACTGCAATAGAGCGATATCCTCCGAGTCCCGCATATTGCCAAATTCGATGAGCACCTTCGGCTTCGTCGACAAGTTCAGCCCAGTGAGGTCCGCACGGTAGTCGATGCCGTTTTGCCCCAAATAGTTGGAAGGGGTGAGGGAAGCAGCGACAAAAGCATCGCGCAGAGCTGTGGCCAGGGACTCGGATTTGTCAGCTTGATTGCCCGGCAGTGGATCAGCCACGGTGATGATGTGGAAACCGCGATTACCTTCGCCGGCACCATCTGCATGCAAGCTCAACACCACGTCAGCGTTCGACGCATTCTCTTTCTCCGTGCGAACATCAATGCAGTCCGCTTGGCCGGTGTCATCGGGGCGGGACAACGCAACAGTTGCGCCTGCTGCTTCTAGTTTCTTCCGCAGAACTTGAGCCATCTCCCAATTGAACGTGTGCTCGGGCCAGCCATCATTAGCGTTTGTTCCACTGACTTGGCATGGCTTCATTCCGCCCCGCCCGTCCGTCACCTGCGTCATCGGAGTTTGCATCACCGCTGCATGCCCCGGATCAAGGTAAATGGTTCTACCTGAAAGATCTACGTTTCCCATGGGTGTTCGCTTCCGTTCCTGCGAGCGTGACGACGCTCCCGCCCGAGCATCAGTCGCGTCCGATGATGGTTGAGCTGCAGACGGTGTGGGCTGTGGCTCATCGTTGGATGGGGCTTTTTTCGTAATTGTGGCCTGTTCAGCAGGTTGTTGGACATCGCCTCCGGATTCGGCGACATCGCCGATCGTGCAGCCACTGAACAACATGCCAAGACTTAACAGCGATGCAACAAAGGTAATTCGAGTGATTGATGAGCTACGCTGTTTCAACATAGCCCTAGTGTACGTACAGGATGCGGGGACTTCAGTAACTCAGATGACGGTTCAGTGATACCCGGGTTCTTGTGGATAACAATTGCGGTCGTACAATGACATTTATACGGGGTAGGGCTTATCCTGGCTTCTAATTTGGCTCCAGTATCTCACTGGAAGTTTCAATTGCTGGAACGCAAACACGAAGGGGGATCGTAGTGGACGATCGCACACATGGACCCCGCTGGAATGGTCCTGTCGATGGCCCGACGGGAGACCACGATCCGCTACGGCTGCCAGATCTTGGCCGACAGGGCGTCGGTCGCAATAACTTCGACCACGCCAATCTGAGCCAGCCAGACCGTGATGCCGAGCTGGAGCGTGAGTTTCAGGCAATCACGCAGTCGTCAGTCGATTTCGACTCACTAGCGCGCAGTATTCGCGGCGAAGAGCATTCGGTGCGCGTGTGGCCGATTCTCATGTCGGGCATCATTATCGCCCTGATCGTGTTGTCCTTCATTTACCGCTGGGCACCGTGGCTGACCATTGGTCTTGTTGCTTTGCTGGGTGTCGTCGTCGCGGCTGCCTATTTCCAACGCCCGCCAGCTGCACCAGTTGAGCTCACCGCGGGGGAGCGGGATCGCGTAACTCGGGTTTTGGAAGAGCACGGCACCCGTGCTGCAGTTGCCCTTGTTCGGGCTCTGTACCCAACGGAGCCGAATGCCGCAGCTATGCGCGCTGTGCAGCAGCTGGCTGCCCGGATGAAGGCAACTCAGCATTCAGCTGAGCCTTACGACGATAGTCAGAACGGCGACAGCCAAAAATAGTGCGCGTCAAGCAAGCAAGGCGGAAACGTTAGCCCAACGGGACTTTTCGTAGCATGCAGAACTAGACTTGACAGCCATGAACGACATGCAGGATTCCGCAACGGACAACACAGCTTCAACTCCCGGTGGCAATACCGGTGTCGCAGGTACTCGTCGTCAGCGAGTTCTTTCAGGTATTCAGCCAACAGCTGACTCTTACCACCTGGGCAATTACCTTGGAGCAGTTCAACAGTGGATTGGTCTGCAGGACGATTTCGATGCGTATTACTTCATTCCGGATTTGCATGCGATTACTGTGCAGCAGGATCCAAAGGAGTTGCGCAAGCGCACCATTGCCGGTGCTGCACAGCTGATTGCCCTTGGCATTGATCCGGCTAAGTCGGTCCTGTTCGTTCAGTCGCACGTACCAGAGCACGCAGAATTGTCGTGGGTTTTGACTTGCATGACTGGCTTCGGTGAGGCATCGCGCATGACCCAGTTCAAGGACAAGTCGGCGCGTCAAGGTTCGGACCACACCTCGGCTGGTCTGTTTGCTTACCCAATGCTGATGGCTGCAGATATTCTGCTCTACCGCCCACAGCTGGTGCCGGTGGGTGAAGATCAGCGTCAGCACCTGGAACTTACTCGTAACTTGGCGCAGCGTTTCAACCAGCGCTACAAGAAGACTTTTGTTGTGCCTGAGGGCCACATTCTGGATGGTTCTGCAAAGATCTACGACTTGCAAGAGCCAACATCCAAGATGAGTAAATCGGGTGCGAACCCGAAGGGCATTGTTAACCTTCTCGACGACCCCAAGGTGTCTGCAAAGCGCATCAAGTCCGCCGTCACTGACAACGACGGTGAGATTCGCTATGACAAGGAAAACAAGCCAGGCGTTTCTAACCTTCTGGTTATCCAGTCCTGTTTGACGGGGAATACCGTCGATGCGATCGTCGAAAAGTACCAGGTTTCTGGTGGCCGTTACGGTGATCTGAAGGCTGACACTGCAGAAGCTCTTGAGGCATTCACCACGCCACTTCGCGCGCGTTACGACGAGCTGATGTCCGACCCCGCTGAATTAGAGAACATTCTTGCGGATGGCGCGGACCGTGCTCGCGAGGTTGCATCGAAGACTTTGGCGCAGGTTTACGACCGGGTTGGATTCCTAAAAGCAGCGCGACGTTAACAACGCGAACTAAAGTGGGGTTATGTCAACTTCCACGAGACCTGATCCGAAGAAGACGGACCACTACGGAATTGAGCGAGTGTCGTCAGATGACCCTGGTCTGATCGACAAGCTCCGTGCCAAGCATGAGTGGTTTGACCACATTATGCGGATGCAGGAGCGTTACTCCGACCAAGGCGGTAATCATTTTGCCGCCGCAGTCACGTATTTTTCGGTCCTGTCGGTGTTCCCACTGTTAATGCTGGTGTTCGCAATTCTCGCGTTTGTTCTGCGCGGGAATGCAGAGTTGCTGGCGCAAGTTCAGTCGTACATTGCGGACAACCTTGATGGCCAGATGGGCGACACAATTAACAAGGTCATCGAGAATTCGATGGAGCAAGCTGGTGGCGTATTCACCATCGGTTTCTTGACCGCACTGTGGTCGGGGCTGGGTTGGATGGGCAACCTCCGCATGAGCGTCACCGCACTGTGGAAGCGCCCCATCATCGCCGAGAACTTCCTTGCCGGTAAGGGACGCGACTTGCTGCGTCTGATTGGCATGATTGTGATGATCGGCCTGACTTTCGCCGTGACCGCAGTGGGTTCCTCCGGACTGACCAAAACATTGATCGAAGCTGTTGGCCTGGGGCATGTTCCTGGCATCGGCGTATTTACCCGAATCGCTGCCATCGCCATCGGTTTGCTCGCCAACTGGCTCCTGTTCTTGTGGATGCTCGCTGAGCTGCCACGTGGCGGCGCTCCGATCAAGTCTGCTGCCAAGGGTGCCGTTATTGGTGCTGTGGGGCTGGAAATCGTGAAGCAGCTCGGTTCGATGTTCTTCTCCAACGCACTGTCCAACCCAGCTGGTGCAGTCTTCGGTCCGATTATCGGTTTGATGGTGATTTTGTTCTTGTTCTGGCGCATCACCATGTACGCCACGGCGTGGACTGCTACAACGCGCGAAGCACTTGCCGACGAAGTCCACGAAGCACCACCACCAGCAGTGATTAATGTGCGTGCGGAGGCCGCTGAGCCAGGGGGAATCGCCCGGTTGCTGCGACGCCACTAGCAACAATGCCGGCTACCGGGGGCGCTTACGCCCCCGGCGACCGCCCATAGTGATCAGGCCGATAATAAGAACTACGCCAAAAGCAGCAACCACTCCCAGAGGAATACCAAAAATTTCCTTTTGGGCAGCTGCTAAGGCGTAGTTTTTTGCTTGCTCAGACTTGTTGGCGTGCTCTTGCTGGTTGCCTTGGGTAGTGTCTGCGTCTCCCGCGGCAGCGTCTGGCGACATGAGGGAATTGATCAGACCGTCTTTGTCTTCGGAGTCTTCATTTGCTGACGGAAGATCCTGCAAATTGCCGACAGAGCTGCCTGGCTTCGTCGCAAAGCCAGCTTCCAACAGGTCTGCGGACTGTTCCCAGGCGCGCTGACCCTCATGGATGTGAGAGTCCAGAATAATTGAGCCGAGGCGACGGCCATTTCGTTCTGCGACTCCCGCGAAGGTGTGGCGGGCATCGTCGGTGAAACCAGTCTTGCCACCGAGCGCACCCTCGAAGTTGGAAGCAAGTAGCTGGTTGTCGTTGGACATGGTGAATCCTTCGATCTCCAGCTCCTTGTTGCCGGGCATTTCAACTTCGCGCGTCTTGCTCAATTCTCGGTACGTGTCGTTGTTGAAGGCAGTCGCATAGAACAACGCCATGTCGAATGCGGACGTTGACTGGCCGGGAGAATCTAACCCCGTCGGGTTACCAATTCGAGTGTCCGTGGCACCGAGTTTGTTGGCGAGAGCATTGACCTTTTTGAGGGTTGCTTCCTCACCGCCAAGCAAACGGGTCAGGACCGAACCGCAGTCGTTGCCTGAGCTCATGAGCAAGCCGAGGAGGAGAGTGCGTACATCGTATTCTGTGCCCTCGACAATGCCGGCACGCGAACCTTCGATGGCAGCGTCCTCGAATGTCGCCTTTGTCTTCTGGTCTAGAGGAAGCTCTTCGATGGCGACCAACGCCAGCAGAACCTTGGCAATCGAGGCTGGGCGGTAGCGACCATGTGGATCCTTCGTCGCAATGACTTCACCGGTCTGCGTATCAAAAACAATCCACGCCGATGCAGTGGTCTTCTCTGGCGGTGTGAACCCCGCTGCAGCGATCAGACCGCAGTCGCTCATCCGCGCACCACCGGCAGGCGTCTTTGGTACTGGCAGTGGCTCTGGGCTTGGCTGTCCTGGCTTGGGGATCTCTGACGTATCCACTGCTGGCGGTGGCGTTACGCGGAAATCGCATCTGGACGTATCGCGGGTCTCTGTCGCCGGACCTTCAGGCTTTTCTTCTTCGGCAGATTTGCCTTCATCGGGTGCATCTTTGCTTGCCGACGACACTGGCGGCCGTGCCTCAACATCGGAGGGTTCACCGACAATATCGGTGGTCGTCGTCAAGTCCTGTGCTGACACAACAGGGGTGGAAGCAAGGAGCATAGCGATAGCCAGGGACGACGCCATGGGAAGTGAAGAGAAGCGATTCATGGTGAAGATAATGATAGCTGTATTAGTTAATTAACTTTGGTTCACCCGGTGTGGGAGTTTTCGCGCAGGGTCGGTGATGAGTCGGCACGATGGTGGTGGCGATTCGGCGCCCGTCAATGAAAGCTGGGTAGGGAAGCCGTGGGATTCCAGTAATGCTTAGGCGCGGGGGTCTACCACGCCTATCGACCAGCTAAATGTCGAGTATTTGGCAAGGTTCAGTTACGGTGACTGGTTATGCACAACACTCCAGACATTTGTCGTGAAGTCGTAGCGTCCCTGCCTAAGGTTCTATTGCATGAGCACCTTGATGGTGGTCTTCGTCCACAAACTGTCGTGGATCTGGCCCGGGAATGTGGCTACACGGATCTGCCGACCACTGACGCCGAAGAACTCGGTGCGTGGTTTGTCGAAGCAGGTAATGCTGGCAGCCTGCCAAAGTACTTGTCGGCTTTCGGTCATACCTGCGGTGTCATGCAGACTGCTGACGCTCTTGCCCGTGTCGCACGCGAAGCTGTGGAAGATCTCGCAGCTGACAATGTTGTCTACGCCGAACTTCGGATGGCACCAGAAAATCACCTCGAAAAGGGGCTTACCCTGCAGGAAGTCATCGACGCTGTCGTCGAAGGTCTGATTGAGGGCGAAGCTGCTGCGTATGCGGCAGGCAAAGAGATCACCGCGCGACTGATTATCTGTGCGATGCGCCAGGAGAATACATCTAAGGAAATCGCGCAGCTGACCATCGACAATCATGGTTCGAACTCTGAGCACGACTATGTCGTTGGTTTTGACATCGCTGGTCCGGAGAACGGTTTCCCACCTTCGAACCATGCTGAAGCTTTCGCTATGCTTCGCGAGAATCTGGTGCCATTCACCATCCACGCTGGCGAAGATGCCGGAGTGGACTCACTGCGTGAAGCTGTGGTGTTGGGCGCTAGCCGACTTGGCCACGGTGTCCGCACGTGTGAAGATTTCACCGCATCGATGGAAGGCATCGAACTGCAGGATGTCGCGCGTTTCATTCGTGATCAGCGCATTCTGCTGGAGATGTGCCCAACGTCCAACGTCCAGACTGGTGTCGTAGATAACATCGCAGATCATCCGTTTACTTTGCTCGATGACTACGGTTTCACGTGCACGGTCAATACGGACAACCGCCTGCTGGGCGGTATTACGATGACTGACGAAATGATGGTTTTGGTCGATACCTTCGACTACGGCTACACCGAACTCTTCGACCTCACCTGTAATGCCATCAACCATGCTTTCGCTGACCTGCCAACCCGTGAGCGCATCATGGATACTCTCATTTACCCTCCATACCTGGCACTGACGGACCAGGACGGCGACGGTGAAGTTGATCCTGACGAGACCCTCGAAGTGCACTTGCACTAGTTCTAAGTGACTCAAGGGCGTCTCTAGGGGCCGCTCAAGGCCGGCGTTTTTGCGACGGTACCTCATGCGAAGAGCCAGACCTTGTGGTCTGGCTCTTTTCTTTTGGCTTTACGACGGGAGGCCGTTACAGCTTCGTCGTAAAGCGGGCGATGAGATCGGATTCGAGGCGTTCCCAGCCTGCTGCTTCCTCGGTATAAGGAGGAACGGGCTCGGACTTCTCACCGGTGTCGAGCAAGTAGTTGAGCAGCCATTGCAGTTGCTGATTGCTGGCGAGTACTTCGTTGACGGAATCATCGCCGGCCCAGTCCGCTGCGTCGGCGAGCAGATCATAGGCTCGGGAGAGCTGCTTGCGGTCAATCTTCGAGGGGCCAGCCTTGATATCTTCAGCCAGACCAGCGAAAGAGTAGTGGTTGACTTCGTGGACGGTTGCTTCGAGTTCGCCGGCGTTTGCAGCAGTCATGATGTCGTCCCATGTGATGAGGCGAGCCAGATCATGCTCATCGTTTTCCAGGAGCCAGCGGACTAGCGTGCGAGGCTGGGAGAAGGTGTTGATCGTGCCTGCGTGCCCTAAGAAGACTGGACGGCTCCCGAGGTAGCAGCGCAGCGTGTACAACGTGCGACCGTTGATGGAAATTTTGATGGGGTCGATGCCTGCCTGGGCCCACACAGTGGAGTCGTATGGGTCGGCATTCTTGGAGGCTTCCTTCTCTGCGGCTGCAGCAGCTTCGCGAGCTTTTTCTTCTTCTTCTTCACGCTTCTTTTTCAGCTCGGCAGCAGCGGTCGCCAGAGCGGTTTCGGAGGCAGCCACGGCATCGTCGTCAAGCTCGGGAGTGTCGACCCACAGGGAATCCAGTTCATCGAGCACATCGTTCCACTGAGACTGGATAACGCGACCGATGGAACTCCATTGAGCGTATCCAGGGCCCGTGAAGTGGTCCGCGCCGTTCTCCACTGCGGCCAATACGGAATTCGCAGCGAACATGCGATTCGTCGATTTGAGGCCGCCGATATTGCCTAGGGCACGTGCCATAGCGAAAATCTTGCTGACTTCGGCAACATTTTCCTTGCTTGGGCGATCTGCCAGGACACTGGGAAGGCCAATAAAGTCGTAGCGTTCATCCGAGTCAGCGACAGCGTTTGTAGGTAACCCAGCGACGAATGAACGCCATGCTGCATGCTCGGTCAGGTCGTGCCTGGCATCGGAATCGATGAATGCGTGCAGTTCCGCAGCAGACTTAAACAGGTAAGCATCGTCGCCAGCGCCGAGAATGGCTTGCCATTCGGCATTGCCTTCACGCCAGTTCGGTGCCCACAGCGTGTGTGCGGTGCCCTCGGTCAGCTCGAGCTCAACTGCGACAATGCGCTGTCTGGCCATTGTTCCCTTCAATTCCTTAGGGGTAGTGCGAATCAGTTTATTCTCGCAGGATACCCGCAATTGTGTGCCACTTGGTGATAGGCTCACGTATCTGCGGGCCAAGTCCTACCCTGCGTGTGAGCTCTCCGAGAACCGGTGGCCTAACCCGTTGGCCGGTAAAAGCCATAGAACTCCATGCCGACGTTTTCGGTACGAATAGGATTCGTTTGCACAGGATCTCCTGCTTCCACCATCTGGCCATCTCCGATAACCATCGCCACGTGTCCTTCCCAGACAACGAGATCGCCGGGTAGAAGCTCATCCGCTTGAACTTGGCGGCCGATGGCTTGCTCCGCTGCGGTACGAGGAATCTCGACTCCTGCCTCGCCGTATGCCCAGTGGGTGAGCCCAGAGCAATCTAACCCGACACCAGGTTGATTCCCGCCCCATTGGTATGGCGTCCCTACAGCCGACAATGCGTGTTGCACCGCTGCCGCAGCTTCAGGAGTTGGCGCTCCAGCAATGTCAGTGATATCGGAGTCAGGGTGTCCGTCGGCTTCAGCGGAGTCTTCTGCGGTTTCCGCTGTGCTGTCTGCATGTGACACAGGGCTTGCCTCGGCTGCAGCTGCAGGAGTTGCTTCTGAAACGGGCGTAGATAGTTCTTCCGGAGCGACCTCGAGCTCAAGAGCCGGTGCCGGGGTAGCGGAAGCATGTTCCTGCGCTGGGGCTTCCGACGCAGCTTCCTGCGGAGGGTCTGGCACCATAACGGGATCATCGGAGGTGGCTTCCAGCGTCTCCGAGCATGTGGCAAGTTCCGATTCCAACAATCGCATCCGCGCATCAGCTTCCGCCATCGCACCAGAAGCTAGTGCAGCGATGACATGATTCAACATCGAAGGGGAAGCAGCAGTTGCCCCATCTGTTGATACACCCGCCACCGATGCCCCGACTTCACACAGAAACCGCTCTGCGATTCCTGCAAGATCACACACTGCACTAGAGATCGCAGCCTGCCCATCCGCAATCGCGCCATCGATAGTGCTGTTACGGTCAAACAATTCGGCAGCGCTTTCAGCTGTAGACATCAAACTGGATGCAGCATGATCTCCATAACCGTCTGTCCAGCTCTGCGTAACCAAATCTGCCAACTGACTCCACTCGTCTGGACTTGCCACGGCAGTTGGCACAGTTGATGAGTTCATGGAGTCAAGAACCTGAGCCAGCTCTGCAGGAACCCATTGCGCTAGTTCCTCCGGCACACGGCTAACCACATCGAGCATCGGTTACCCCTCCATCCGAGCTGGAAGGCAAGCTTCGATTGTGCTTAGTGCCCGCTGCGTTTCATTTTCCGCATTTCCTACCGCCCGCCCGGTCCACGCTAGAGCTTCACTTGTCGCGAGCGCATAGGCTCCAAGCTTGTCGACGGCTTCCCCCTGCCGCACTCTCGCAGTCTCTGCAGCAGCAAAGAATCGTGACAAACATGCTGAGTATGGAGATTGCTCCAGCAGAAGCGAAGCAAGGTGGCTTCCCTCTGGCAATGCTCTGCCATCGCTGTTACCGTCCTTTTCTTCCGCCTCTGATGCGGCTGTAAGTAGTCCTTGTGGGCTGAATTCAGCCCTTGAAAACGTATCCATGAAAGCCCCCGCACACGTATTTGGAAACTGCCCGGCGCGACCGAACAGTCCGATGTGATGAATATGTCAGTTCATTTAGTACTGACGGTGCAGGATGCAGATTCGTTCCATCCCGATTTGCCGGTATTTTGGGAGCCATGGAGATCACTGTCGTTAACCATCCACTCGCTGCATCGCGCCTCACCATCATGCGCGACGCACGAACCAACAATTCTGGCTTCCGAGCCGCACTCGCGGACCTGGGTGCAATGTTGATTTACGAGGCAAGTCGTAACCTGCCAGTTGAAGAGTTCGATGTGGAAACCCCAGTGACCACTGCGCCAGGTTTCCGTCTGCAGAAGCCACCAATCATCGTGCCGGTGATCCGAGCCGGGCTGGGCATGATTGATCCAGCATTGTCCATGATTCCTGATGCGCAGGTGGGGTTCATTGGTCTTGCGCGAGACGAAGAAACCCACGAGCCAGTTCCTTACTTGGAAGCGCTGCCAAAGGATCTGTCAGGATGCCCTGTGTTCCTGGTTGATCCAATGCTGGCTACAGGTGGGTCTTTGCTGCATGCGCTGCAGCTGCTCGTCGACCGCGGGGCTGATGACATCACCGCGGTGTGCATGCTGTCCGCACAGCCTGGCGTTGAAGCGCTGGAAAACTCTGGGTTCCCAGTCCGCTTGGTGACTGCGGTTATCGACCCTGCCTTGAACGACGACGCCTATATCGTTCCTGGCCTGGGTGATGCTGGCGACCGTCTCTACGGCCCGCGCAACATCGACCTCTAAGGCTCGTAACAACTAGGCTGGGGCGTAGATTTTACTTTCGGCCCCAGATTGTTGCGCCTTCGATGCTCTGGGTCTCGTTGTTCTTCGTAACGACGAGTCGGTCCGGGGACATTTGGTACTTCCAATCACCATTTTGTGCGACGATTCGGTCGCCTTCATCAACGATGATCGGTGCCTCCAAGCTGCCTGCGGAGGCGTCACCACGGTAATACTTGCTGCCGTCATTGCGTTCGCACGCGACAGTCGTCGTGCCCTTGTCGGTTGCCAGCACAGCAAATGCGCGGTCGCCGTCGCCACAACGGGCAGACGAGTTGACCCAGCCCCGGCCATCGACGTTTTCATTAGGGATGTTGAATCCGTCGTCGTCAGGCTCAGCGGTTTCCGAGCTGGTTTCGCTCGTCGTTTCGGAAGTGCTTTCCGTTGAGGTCGAGGATTCGCTGCTCGTGTCACTGGACGACGATGTAGAAGTCGTCGACGATGTGGAGGAGGACGTGCTGGATTCTGGGTCTGGTGATGACGTCGTGGAAATCGAGAATGTCTGTTGAGCTGGCGGAACTTCTGGTTCCTTTTCCTCGTCAGAGTTGTTTAGCGCGAGGCCTACAGCCACGCCAACAACGAGGACCAACGCTACTGCGACAGCAGCGATAGCCAAGCTAATCGGCGACTTTTGAGGCTCAGTGCTATTCCCGGGTTCAGTCATGACATGTATTTTCGCAGAAGAGTGACAGAAGTGAAAGGTGGGAATTTCTTCCAAAGTGCCTAGACTGAAGAGTGTGATTGAGGACTTCATTCAGGATTGGTGGCAGCGCAACGAGTGCGAGATGCAGTCGTGGCGCCGATATCTGCATGCCCATCCTGAGCTGTCGCACATGGAACACTCCACAACGGAGTTCATTGCCGACAAACTGCGTTCGGTCGGACTTGCTCCTTTGATGTTCCCTAATACGGGCTTGATGGTGGATATCGATCCACGCGATCAAGTCGATAGCGAAGCATCAGACATCGCAAAGCCACGGTTGGCTTTCCGCGGTGACATGGATGCGTTGCCAATCACGGAGGCAACAGGCTTGCCGTATTCCAGTGAGAATGAAGGCGTGATGCACGCGTGTGGGCACGATTTCCATACCTCCATCACGCTCGCCACCGCGCTAGCTATGCATGAGTACAACCAGAAGTATTCGTTGCCTACGCCGTTGCGGTTTATTTTCCAGCCAGCGGAGGAAGTCATGGTTGGTGGGGCACCCGATGTCATTTCTTTCGGTGCCCTGGATGGCGTAGAGCGCATTTTTGCAGTCCACTGTGAGCCGAAACTTCGCGTCGGGCAAGTTGGTGTTCGTACTGGTGCTATTACTTCAGCCTCTGACACCGTAGAGATCACTGTGGAGGGGCCCGGGGGGCATACTTCTCGTCCGCACTTGACCGCCGATGTGGTCTATGCGCTGGGAAAACTCATCGCTGACCTGCCAGGCTTGCTGTCGCGTCGTGTCGATCCACGTACCGGGACAGTCCTTGTCTTCGGTGCAGTCAACGCTGGCTACGCTGCGAATGCGATCCCTGCGGAAGGCACACTCCGCGGAACAATTCGCACTGCTGACATCGCTACATGGCGTTCCATTGATCCACTACTTCGAGAGCTTGTCGGGCAAATTCTGGCTCCAACGGGTGTTACACATCGCATCCAGCACGAACGCGGCGTGCCACCAGTACTTAACGACGACTACTGCACGGCCCTAATCGCAGATACTGTGCGACGTGTTGATGAGAATGCCGTAATTCAAGCTCCACAGTCGTCTGGCGGAGAAGATTTTGGTTGGTATTTGGAACACGTACCCGGTGCGATGGCTCGACTGGGTTGTTGGTCGGGTAGGGGAGAAAAGCATGATCTCCACCGTGATGACCTGGTCGTTGACGAGAAATGCTTCGGCGTAGGTGTGCGTCTGTTTGCAGGAATCGTCGCTCAGTACGAGCGGGATCGATCCGAAGCGACGGACTGAGCCGACCAGTGACCTAGCATTCGGTGTGCTTGGTGTCAGCAGATTCTCGGAAAATCACTACACTTGGGTATCAATCCCAGAGGTTGTCTGATGAGTTGGGCCGATGAACATGGCGGAACCTTCAGATTGACATGAAATTGATGAGTGGCATTCCCGGAACGTGGAGGATCTGTGTCCAAGAGGATCGTAATTATCGGCGGTGGCCCAGCTGGCTACGAAGCTGCACTGGTTGGCGCTAAGTATGGAGCAAACGTCACCGTTGTCGAAGATGCTGGCATGGGTGGTTCGTCAGTTCTGGTCGACTGTGTGCCATCGAAGGCGTTCATTGCAGCAACTGGTGTACGTACCGATATGCGTCGTGCCGATGACATGGGTCTACGCCCAGACTTCTCGAAGCGCCACATCGACTTCACCGCAGTAAACGAGCGTGTGCAGCGACTTGCTAGCCAGCAGTCTGAAGACGTACGCAGTCAGCTGGAACGCGAAGGCATCACGATGATTCAGGGACGGGCGCGCCTGGATGACTACGAACCAGGTCGTGTTACGCACTACGTCACCGTGGATCTGCTGGAGGGTGGCGAAGAGACTCTGGAATGCGACCTCGTTCTGATCGCAACAGGTGCTTCCCCTCGTATCCTTCCTGGTGCAATCCCTGATGGCGAGCGCATTTTGACGTGGCGCCAGGTGTATGACTTGGAAGCTCTTCCAGAGCACCTCATCGTCGTTGGTTCTGGTGTAACTGGTGCAGAGTTCGTGTCTGCATTCACTGAGCTTGGCGTCAAGGTCACGATGGTCGCATCTCGTGACCGAATCCTTCCACACGAGGATGCCGATGCCGCGGATGCTTTGGAGAATGTTCTCTTGGAGCTTGGTGTCGACGTCGTAAAGAATGCACGGTGTGACCTTGTCGAGCGCACCGAGGACGGTGGCGTACGAGTTGTTACGTCGGATGGCCGTGAAGTGTTGGGCTCTCATGCATTGATGACTGTCGGTTCGATTCCTAATACCGCTGACCTTGGCCTTGAAAGCACCGGTGTGGAAACGACTCGTTCGGGTCATATTCACGTAGACCGTGTTTCTCGTACCAACGTCCCAGGCATCTACGCTGCTGGCGACTGCACCGATTTGTTCCCACTAGCATCGGTTGCTGCAATGCAGGGTCGAATTGCGATGTACCACGCACTCGGTGAAGGCGTGTCGCCAATCCGCCTGCGTACGGTGTCGTCGGCAGTGTTTACCCGCCCAGAAATCGCAACCGTAGGTGTTTCACAGGCGCAGATCGAATCGGGCGAAGTTTCCGCTCGTGTTGAGGTCTTCCCATTGGCAGGTAACCCACGTGCGAAGATGCGTTCGCTGCGTCACGGCTTTGTGAAGCTGTTCTGCCGTAAGAACTCCGGCATGATCATCGGCGGTGTAGTGGTGGCGCCTACCGCGTCCGAGCTAATTCTGCCGATTGCAGTATGCGTGTCGAACCAGCTGACTGTGTCTGACCTGGCTAGCTCGTTCTCGGTCTACCCATCACTATCTGGATCGATTACTGAGGCAGCACGCCAGCTAATGGCGCACGATGACCTCGATTAATCCTCTATCCTAGGTGAATGACGAAAAGCACCTCACGCGATAATCGACCATCCCGCGGCAACGCAGGGTGGGGATTACTCGCGTGGGTGCTTTTTCTTGTTGGCCTTGTGCTGCCATTCGTTGGCCCGTTCGTTCAGGACTTCGGTTCGCAGGCACCGACCCTGGCCATGTACGCATCGCCAGTAGCATTCGCCCTGGGCGCGCTCTTTGCACTGAAACGACGCTCCTGGGCGATGGTTGTAGCTTGCGGCATTCTTATGCTGGGCTATTTGCCAGCTCTGGAGCTCGCCAATACGTACGTGTTTAACAACACCTACGAGAGCAGTTCTGGCTAATCTGACAGCTACTGAGCCAGTTCCGCGTACTTCGCTTCAACTTCACGCGCCGAAGGATTCGTTGCATACGTACCATCTGAGTACAACACCGTAGGTACGATGCGATTTCCATCGTTCACAGACTCAACCCAGGCCGCTAGATCAGCATGCTTTTCGACGTCCCATGCCTCAAATGGAGTCTTGCTCTTATCCAAATTCGCGAGCAAACGCTGGCAGAAAGGGCACCAGCTCGTGGCGTAAATGGTGACGTGTTCAGTGGTCTTCGGGGTTGCTGCAGAGTTAGTCATAGTGAGTTCAACGCTTCCTTGAGTCGTTTATATTCCCTGGCGAGGACGCCACGTCGTAAAGCGGTACCGCAATCCGTTGTCAGCAGTGAGCCATTCGCTACGTGAGACAGGCTCCCACGCGTAAAGATCGGGAGAGCGGACCGGGGTGTCAATTTCCACTGACACATCGATTTCTGTGACAACACATTCATCGGCGTAGGGAAGACCTTCGCGGTAGATACGGCCACCTCCAATAATCCACACTGCTGGTTCATTGGCGCAGGAAGATAGTGCGGAATTCAAACTCGTTGCGTGGTCAGCGCCGGGGAAGTCCGTGCTCGTGCGAGACAGAACGATATTGCGACGACCAGGCAGAGGGCGGAACCGTGGGTTCAGAGAATCCCACGTGCGACGCCCCATAATGACGGGAGCTCCCATCGTTTTTGCTTTGAAATGGGCGAGATCCTCTGGCAAGTGCCACGGCATGCCATTGCCATCACCGATGATGCCATCAGGGGTTTGTGCCCAGATCATTCCCAGAAATGCCGGGCGATCAGCCTTGTTGGAGTGTGGTTCAGTCATCTGGCCTGCGCTCATTGGGGCTACACCGAAACCTTTCCTCTAATGAGAGGGTGGGGGTCGTAGTTTTCGACAACAATGTCATCGAAGTCGTAATCAAAGATGGAATCAGCCTTGCGCAACTTCAGGGTTGGGTACGGGCGTGGTGCGCGAGAAGTCTGAAGCTCGCATTGCTCGACGTGATTGTCATAGATGTGGCAATCTCCACCGGTCCAAATGAACTCGCCGACTTCTAGACCTGCTTGCTGAGCCATCATGTGCGTCAACAACGCATAGGAAGCGATATTGAATGGAACACCCAAGAACATATCTGCGCTGCGTTGGTACAGCTGGCAGCTCAACTTGCCGTCAGCAACATAGAACTGAAACAGGAGATGGCAGGGAGGCAGGGCCATATTGCTGATCTCTGACACATTCCAGGCGCTGACGATATTGCGTCGAGAGTCTGGATTATTCTTCAGCGTGTCTAGAGCCTGCTGAATCTGGTCGATATGCTGGCCGTCTGGCGTTGGCCACGAGCGCCACTGGACGCCGTATACGGGGCCGAGATCGCCGCTTTCGTCAGCCCATTCATCCCAGATGGTGACGCCACGGTCCTGGAGCCAACGTACATTGGAATCGCCACGCAGGAACCACAGCAGTTCATAGATGATGGACTTGAGGTGGACCTTCTTCGTCGTAATGAGGGGGAAGCCCTCAGACAGGTCGTACCGAATCTGACGGGCAAAAACGGAACGAGTGCCAGTGCCGGTGCGGTCGTCCTTGTGAACGCCGTCGTTAAGGATCTCGCGCAGCAGATCCTCATAGGGTGTTGGGATCGAAGAAGGGGAGTCGGTCATGCCGTCAAGGCTACCGAACTCCCCTGAATAGAACCGTAACCGCGTGCAATTGACGTGGTGGGCTCTCTTACAAGTATCCCCGATTTAGTAGTCGCCGTGCTGTTCCTTGTACTCAGCAACCGCAGCCAGAATCTCATCCTTCATATCTGGGCGGCAGAAGAGCATATCAGGCAGGAACGTGTCGACGTTGTTGTACGTAGGTTCCGAACCATCAAGGCGGGAAACATGCATACCTGCAGCACGAGCAACACCGACTGGTGCTGCAGTGTCCCACTCGTACTGTCCGCCTGCGTGGATGTATGCGTCGCAATCACCGAGCAAGACGTGCATTGCCTTGGCACCCGCAGAACCCATCTGGACGAGTTCCAGGTCCAGCTTCTCTGCAACAAACTTTGCGACGGCCGGTGGGCGAGTGCGCGATACTGCCAACTTGCCGGACTTCGGACCAGTCACTGCCTTCACTGAGCTGGTATGGAAAACCTGGCCCAAATCAGGCAAACCGACTGCAGCGTGTGTTGGCTGACCGTTGACGACGAGTGCGATGTGCACAGCCCAGTCTTGGCGGCCACCAGCGAATTCGCGGGTGCCATCAAGTGGGTCGATGATCCACACTCGTTCGTTATCGAGTCGGTCGCGGTTATCGGCGGCTTCTTCGGACAAAATCCCATCGTCAGGACGGTGCTGCTGGAGCACACGGGAAATCCACTCTTGCGAGAGCGCATCGCCTGCATCGCCAAGAACACGGCCACGAAGCAGGCCAACGTTGCGGACCCCCTTCAGAATTTCGCCAGTGCCCTGGGCAAGGCGGAGAGTCAAGATATCATCTTCAACGTAGGCAGACATAGTTTAGAGAATAACCTCTTAGCCGGATCACCGCTCAGCAGAGTTCGCGGGCTCTCGGCTAGCCTGGGGTCATGCGTGCACTTCTAAATATTATTTGGTTGGTTTTCGGCGGCTTTTGGCTATGGCTTGGCTACATTTTGGCTGGCATATTGGCATGCCTGCTTATCGTGACAATTCCTGCAGGCGTCGCGTCATTCCGAATGGCAAATTACGCTTTGTGGCCATTTGGGCGCACAGTTATTGACAAGCGTGGAGCATCTGAAATGTCTGCTGCTATGGCTGGCATTATGAACGTCATTTGGTTCCTCGTCGCTGGAATTTGGTTGGCGTTGACGCATATCTCTACGGCGATTGCGCAGGCTCTGACGATCGTCGGTATCCCGCTGGCGATTGCCAATGTGAAGATGATTCCAGTGACGTGTTTCCCATTTGGCAAGGAGATCGTCAATGACGAGGAACTGCGGTGGAATAACGCTCCGAACGCGTACCACGTCCTGTAAAGCCCATTCAATAAAAGGCGACTGCGCCAGGTAACAAAGGTGCAACGATGCCACAACAAGTACAAAAATATTGTTGTGGGATACAACAAGCTCATTACAGTTGCTAGGTAGCAGCCACCGAATATTGGCTAACCCAGGGGTCGGTGGCTGTCATTATTAGTTGTCCGAACGCCTACACAAATGTAAAAGAGCGGAGCACGAAAATGAACAATCGTCGAAACACCACCATGAAGCGACTCGCAGCACTTGCGGGTGCATCTATGCTTTCCCTGACGCTGGTCGCGTGCGGTTCGGGCGATGCAGAAAAGGTAGAGCAGGAAATCGAAAAGAAGGTTCCTGAGGTATCGACTCAGATCGAGAAGAAGGTGGATGACGTCAAGGGCGGCGACGACCAGAACGACGACCGCGACGACCAGAACGATGATCGCGACGACCAGAACGATGATCGCGACGACCAGAACGATGATCGCGACGACCAGAACGATGATCGCGACGACCAGAACGATGATCGCGACGATCAGAATGACGATGATCGCGACGACCAGAATCGTTAATTAGTCAGCAATAGCAAGAAGACCCGGCCTGGGAGAAAGTATCTCCTAGACCGGGTTTGGTGTCTCTAGCGAAACTCCGTCGTCACGCGTGAACTAGCGGTTAGCGCGGTACCACTTCAACAGTTCGTCAGTGGAAGCATCGCCCGAATTTGGTGCTGTCTCACCGGTGACAGCTGGCAGGAGATCACCTGCCTGCTTCTTGCCGAGTTCCACACCCCACTGGTCAAATGCATTGATATCCCAGATGGTGCTCTGGACGAACGTGATGTGCTCGTACAATGCAATCAACGCACCAACAGCAGCTGGGGTCAATTCGTCCGCCAAAATCGTGGTGGTTGGGCGGTTGCCTGGCATGACCTTGTGCTGAACCAATTCCTCAGCGACGCCTTCTGCGCGAATCTCGTCGGCAGTCTTACCGAAGGCAAGTACCTTGGTCTGAGCAAAGAAGTTACTCATCAACAGATCGTGCATCGAACCCGAACCATCAGCAGTTGGCAGATCCTGGCGAGGACGAGCGAAGCCAATGAAGTCAGCTGGAACCATGCGGGTGCCTTGGTGAATCAACTGGAAAAACGCGTGCTGACCATTAGTGCCAGGCTCTCCCCAGTAAATTTCTCCGGTGTCGCAGGTGACAGCCGTGCCATCGCGCCGAACCGACTTACCATTCGACTCCATCGTCAGCTGCTGCAGGTAAGCAGGGAAGCGGGAGAGGTCCTCAGAGTATGGCAGGACCGCGTGCGACTGGGCGCCAAGGAAATCGCCGTACCAGATGCCCAACAGACCCATGAGGACTGGAACATTTTCCGCCAGTGGCGCATTCAAGAAGTGCTCGTCCATCATGCGGAAGCCTTCCAAGAAACGCATGAAGTCCATAGGTCCAATTACTGCCATGATGGACAAACCAATGGCGGAATCGACCGAGTAACGACCACCGACCCAGTCCCAGAAACCGAACATGTTGTCGGTGTCGATGCCAAACTCAGCGACCTTCTCTGCGTTGGTAGACACTGCGACGAAGTGCTTTGCGACGGCCGCGTCGTCGCCAAGCTTGTCGATGAGCCAACGGCGAGCAGCATGCGCATTCGCCAAGGTTTCTTGAGTAGTGAACGTCTTCGACGCAATGATGAACAACGTGGATTCTGGATCGACCTCGTCGAGTACCGCGTGTAGATCAGACGGATCCACGTTGGAAACGAAACGAGCATCAATGCCCGCGGTTGCGTAGGTGCGCAGTGCCTTCGTGACCATTGCGGGGCCGAGGTCGGAGCCACCGATGCCAATATTCACGATGGTCTTAATCGTGTGGCCGGTGTGACCCAACCAGTCACCGGAACGAAGCGCCCGAGCGAAGTCGCGCATGCGGCCGAGTACATCGTGCACATCAGCAGCGACATCCTGCCCATCGACGGTCAGCTCTGCTTCAAGAGGCAAACGCAACGCCGTATGCAGCACGGAACGTCCCTCAGTGTTGTTGATCTTCTCACCGGCGAACATGCTGGCACGAGCGCCCTCAACATCTGCTGCCTTAGCCAGATCTACCAGTGCTTCTAAAGCTGGCTTGTCGACGAGGTTCTTCGACAAGTCCACCCGCAGACCTGCAGCTTCGAACGTCAGGTTCTTGGCGCGGTCGGCATCGGCTGCGAAAAGCTGACGAAGGTCGGTCGCGGTAACCTCCTTGGCACGCTGTGCAAGCGCACTCCATTCGGCGGTGGTGGTGATATCTGCGGTCATTCCTGCTCCAGATTTTCGAGTTGGAAATAGGTAGTAGAGCTGTACTAAACAGCTTCAGTTATCCAGCGTAGTGCGGTTTGAGAGATGTCGCTTGGGTACTCTTTCGCCTACTCCCGTGACAGATAAAAAGCCGGTGCATAGGGTGGAACCATGATGACTACCGACGAAATTCTTCGCGATGTTCCCACCCAATTGTTTATCGATGGGCAGTTCCGTGATGCCGAAGGTGGTGCCACCTTTGAGGTGCTGAACCCCGCGACAGATACCCCAATTGTGTCTGTTGCTTCCGCATCAGAAAGCGATGCAAAGGCAGCGCTCGATGCCGCATGCGCTGTGCAAGACTCGTGGGCAGCAACGCCACCTCGTGAACGCGGCGAAACTCTGCGTCGCACATTTCAGTTGATCCTCGAGCATGAGGAGAAGCTGACATACCTACAGTCACTTGAAATGGGGCGTGCACTCCCTGATTCCAAGGCTGAAGTTGCCTATGGAGCAGAGTTCTTCCGGTGGTTCTCCGAGGAAGCAGTCCGCATTACGGGTGATTACCGCACGAGCCCAAATGGCAAGGCTCGCGTTGTCGTTATGCGTCAGCCCGTCGGGCCGGCGCTGGCTATTACCCCGTGGAATTTCCCGTTGGCAATGGGCACACGCAAGATTGCTCCCGCGCTTGCTGCTGGATGCACGATTGTGGTGAAACCGGCATCGAAGACCCCGCTGACCATGCTGTACTTGGCGAAGCTACTGAAAGAAGCTGGTCTACCAAACGGCGTCGTGTCCGTGATTCCGACAGGTAAGTCGTCGAATGTCTCAACTCTGCTCGATGATGACCGCCTACGTAAATTCACCTTCACAGGCTCCACCGAAGTGGGCCAAATGCTGGCTGCCAAGGCTGCCGAATCGTCGATGAAGGTGTCGCTGGAGCTTGGTGGCAATGCACCTTTCGTCGTACTTGACGACGGCGACGTCGACAAGGCAATCACCGCAGTCAAGGCAGCCAAGCTTCGCAATGGCGGTCAGGTATGTATTGCTCCTAATCGGTTCATTGTCCATGACAAGCACGTGGATGCTTTCGTGGCGGGCGTCGTCAAGCAGTTTGACGAGCTTGTGGTGGGCGCGGGCACGGATGAAGAAACGACGTTGGGGCCACTGGCGTTGCGGGACCAGCAGGAGACTGTGCAGCGCCTTGTGGACGATGCCGTCGAACGTGGCGCGAAGGTGGCAATCGGCGGTGAGATTCCGTCGATGAGTGGCGAGCTAGCGCAGGGATACTTCTATGCGCCGACAGTGTTGTATGACGTGCCTCGCGACGCCGACATTGTGGCGGAGGAAATTTTCGGGCCAGTCGTGTCCGTGCTTCGAGTCTCTGACAATGACGAGGCCATTGAGTTGGCAAATGACACAAAGTTTGGTCTCGCTGCGTATGTTTTCAGCGAGAACCTGGGATCGGCGCTCACCGCTGCTGAAAAGTTGGAATCAGGCATGGTCGCGGTCAACAAGGGGGCGTTGTCAGATCCATCGGCACCCTTTGGTGGCGTCAAGCAGTCGGGATTGGGCCGCGAAGGTGGTTTGACCGGCATTGACGAGTTCCTCGAAACGAAGTCGATCTCGTTGGAGGCGTAACTCCTGGTAACCGGCGGTGTCCACCCCAGGCTTTTAGCCCAGGCGGCCTCGGCCCATGCGTAGCAATGCTGATGCGATCGCTGGACCCTCGGGGCCGAGCTGGTCGCGGAAGTCATTGATGATCTGAACTTCGCGACCATGAACAAGGCGCGTACCGCCGGACCCCATGCGGGTCTTGCCTACAGCCTTGCTCACTGCAGTGCGGCGTTGGATGGCATCGATAATCAGCGCATCGAGACGGTTGATTTCTTCGCGGTACTGCTCGATTTCAGCAGAGCTCAACGGGTCATCAGTGCCCGTCGGGGTGCGAATCTCAAAAGCTGCGACGATTCCGTCGTTCGACTTGTGTTCGGTCATGTGTCCATTCTTTCAAAAGGAGTGATCCGGGCACTCAGCTAGGCTGGTTTCATCATGGTCACTGAGTTTAATGGTTCCGGTTTCGGACAATTCGCCAATTCCGGTCGCACCGGACAATTAGGTCAAAATACTAGCCCGTCGGCACCTCCCGCCGGCTCCGATAATCGCGATGCCTTTGGTAGTCGCGCTGACTTGTTGGCTGGTTTGAACCCACAACAGCATGCTGCAGTAGTACATAGTGGTTCGCCATTGCTCATTGTGGCTGGTGCAGGTTCTGGTAAGACCGCAGTGCTGACTCGCCGTATCGCGTTTCTCATTGCCGAACGCGGTGTGCATCCGGGACAGATTCTGGCTATTACCTTTACTAATAAGGCAGCAGCCGAGATGCGGGAGCGTGTTGCCGGGCTCGTCGGGCCAGGCGCCGAACGCATGTGGGTGTCTACCTTTCACTCGACATGTGTTCGCATTCTGCGCATGCAGTACGCCCTGATTCCTGGGCTGAATTCTAACTTCTCAATCTACGACTCAGATGATTCCCGGCGCTTGCTGTCCATGATCGGCAAGGACATGAATCTGGATGGTAAGAAGTTCACCGGTCGTGTGTTGTCGTCGCGGATCTCAAATCTGAAAAACGAGCTCATTGATCCCGAAACTGCGATCGCAGAAGCTGCAAAGACTCACAATCCTTTCGACGACATCGTCGCAAAGGTCTATCTCGAATACCAGGCGCGACTTCGAGCAGCGAACGCGCTGGACTTCGACGATCTGATTGGCGAAGTTGTGCGGATTTTCCGCGAGCATCCAGACGTAGCGGAGTACTACCGACGTCGGTTCCGTCATGTGATGGTGGACGAGTACCAGGACACCAACCATGCGCAGTATGCGTTGATTAGCGCGCTCGTCGGAAAGCCTGATGGGGCAGTGCCGCCGTCTGAGCTATGTGTGGTCGGTGACTCGGATCAGTCCATTTATGCTTTCCGAGGTGCGACTATCCGCAACATCGAAGAGTTCGAGAAGGACTACCCAGAGGCGACGTCAATCCTGCTGGAGCAGAATTACCGTTCCACGCAGAATATCTTGTCGGCTGCGAACGCGTTGATTTCTCGTAATGAGAACCGTCGTGAAAAGAAGCTGTGGAGCGACCTCGGTGACGGCGAGAAAATTCGGGGTTATGTCGCGGACAACGAGCACGATGAGGCTCGGTTCATCGCGAACGAGATCGACAAGATCGTTGACCGTGGTGAAGCCAAGTACTCCGACATTGCGGTGTTCTACCGAACGAATAACGCGTCTCGAGCTCTGGAAGATGTCTTTATCCGCATGGGGCTTCCATACACCGTGGTAGGCGGAACGCGGTTCTACGAGCGTCGAGAGGTTCGGGACATCGTTGCGTACCTACGCGTTCTGGAAAACCCTGACGATGATGTATCGATGCGTCGCATCATCAACACTCCACGTCGTGGCATAGGTGATCGCGCGCAAGCACACGTTGCTTTGTTCGCTGAGGATACTCGTTCGTCGTTTGGTAGCGCGCTACGTGCTGCAGCTCACGGCAAGATTCCTATGATCGCCGCGCGAAGTAAGAATTCAATGGCACGATTCGTCGAACTTCTCGACGGGATCGTGGCGGATATGAGCAGCGGTGATTTGGCGGATATCGGCGACATTATCGAAGCGATTCTGGATCGCTCGGGGTATCGCGCCGAGCTGGAGCGTTCCAATGATCCGCAAGATGCCACCCGGCTCGACAACATTAACGAACTCGTCAGCGTTGCTCGGGAATTCTCTGCAGAGGCAGCACTCATGTCCAGCATTGACATCAATGCCGGAGACGATGATGGAGGCACAAATGGAAACTCCACTAGCAGGCTAGTAGAAGGTACTGGGGAATTCGATGGTGGCCTGGACGATGGGCAAGCGGAACCAGGAAGCCTGGCAGCATTCCTAGAACGAGTGTCTTTGGTCGCTGATGCCGATCAGATCCCAGAGGATGACCAAGGTGTGGTCACTCTGATGACGTTGCACACGGCTAAGGGATTGGAGTTCCCGGTCGTTTTCGTCACTGGTTGGGAAGATGGTCAGTTCCCGCACCTGCGAGCTCTCGGCGATCCGAAAGAACTCGCGGAAGAACGCCGATTGGCTTATGTAGGGATCACCCGTGCTCAGCAACAACTGTTTATTACTCGCTCGGTGACGCGGTCGTCGTGGGGGACTCCTCAGACCAATCCACCGTCGCGCTTCTTGGCAGAAATTCCGGACGAGCATCTGGAATGGCTGCGTGAAGAGCCTGCGAGATCATCGTGGGGTAGTGGAGCAGCCTTCGGCCGTTCATACGGAGGAAGCAGCGGAAGCTACGGTGGCGGCTATGGTGGCGGAGGCTACAGTGGTGGTTCTGGTCGCACCGGATTTGGCAGTAGCGCTGGTTTCGGTGGCTCCAAGGCAGCTCCGCAGCGGAAGAAGAACTCTGACCTAAATCTCACTGCTGGTGATCGAGTTGTTCACGATAAATACGGACTTGGCACTGTTCTGGAGGTCAGCGGAGTTGGCCCGCGTGCTACTGCCATGATCGACTTCGGGTCTGCTGGCAAGGTACGCCTCATGCTCATGGGCGGCGTACCAATGGAGAAGTTGTAGGCCATGGCGCCCGGTCGGGTGTGGTGTTGAGCGCCAAATACAGCAAATGCCCCTCATTTGAGGGGCATCCAATTTGGTGGCGCGGTGCGCTTCGAATCATCGGAAATCACAGCAACCGCGCTGATAACCGTTATAATCACGCGCTGCTCGAGTTATCCGGAGTGGATGACACTCGCGGTGTTATCCACAGAATGAAAACAATAGTCGCGATAGTAGCACCCTTTTGGGTGCAATAAGAAAAGCCCCCGTGAGGGGGCTAAGTCTTCTGGTGCTCGCAGAACTACGGTGAGTGCTGCACGGGGAGTATGTGCTTATGCGCAGTCCCGTAACTGCGGAGCGCTTAGGCGTGTGTAGTGCTGAATCTTAGTAGTAGATACCGCGTGCGTTCAGCCATGCCATTGGGTCAACAGGGGTTGCACCGTCTGGCCAGATTTCGAAGTGCAGGTGGCTACCGGTGGAGAATCCACGGTTGCCCATGCCACCGATCAGCTGACCGGCCATGACGCGCTCGCCAACGGAGACGCCGAGGGTCTCGAGGTGGCCGTATACGGAGATGGCGCCGTCGTCATGCTTGATGCGGATCCACTGGCCGTAGCCGGAAGCTGGGCCGGAGTCGATGACGGTGCCGCTCATAACAGCGAGGATTGGGGTATTGACTGCGTTAGCAACGTCGATGCCGTTGTGCATCGAACCCCAGCGTGGGCCGAAGCCAGAGGTGAAGGTACCTTCAGCAGGCTTAGCGGTGGTTGGGGCACGGAGTGCCAGGTCGCGCTGTACGCGCTCTGCGTTGTACGAGATCGCGGTTGCCAGCTGTGCACCCAGGTCGGTGCTTGGCGAGAAGTTGTCCGATGCCAAAACCATTGGGGTGGTGGACAGCTGCTTAGCTGCGGTTTCCTTGTCAGCCTTGTGGTCGATAACCTTGTTGGTATCTGGCTGAGCAGCAGCAGATGCGGTACCTGCAGCGGTGATTGCGGATGCAGTCAGGGTGACTGCTGCAATACGGCTCGTTACGGTTGAGCTCTGCTTGCGGTGTGCGCCGCCCTTGCGGATGGTGGTGGTGTTAGACATTTGAAACTCCCCTGTACGTAAACTTCGCCACTTCTGAGCAAATAAAAATCGCGGTCGGCGTCTGATTGACGACCGCGACTCCTCTTAGTCGATACTCAGATAGCGACCGTTTCTGTAACCAGTCTGTTATCTGACAACGCTACGATAACGAATTGGTAATGACGGATCAACTTAATTCCTGAAATTAATCCTTTTTGTGACGTGTTTCACTGCCGTTGGCGGTCGGCGTGTGACGCTTTGGTAACAGTGGTGATTCGTGTTAACTACTGTGATTGTGCAGGTCGGACTGCGCCTGTCGACGAGTCTCCACAGGCAATCCCGACTCCGCGATAAAGTCACTAGCTACAGGACCCTGTCATTGACGTTCTTTGTGAAAGGCGACCGAATCCAGTGAGTGAGCATGATCCACGTAGAGGCCCAGCAGGTCGAAAAGATCGCCGACGTAGCGGTCGGAATCGATCGGGTCGTGCGCGTACAAGTCGCGCAACGGGGCAGTCACCTTCCTCGGTACGCGGATCGGACGAGGCAGTAGCCGGAAGTGACGTTTCGAAGGCTTCTCCTTATATAGATCAGTCAACGCAGGCACAGAGCGGTGGGAAAGCCTCGGAAGCACGGCGCGTAGATCGGCGGGACTCCCGTAACGCTGACGTCGTTTCGGATGCGATGCGTGGCGTGGCAAAACCACGCACCTCGGGCATTGGGTTCAAATCCGTGAATGACATGGGCGCTGACCGTGGTGCGGGGCGTACGTCCACAACCACAGTGGGTGAGCGGTTCGCTGCACGTGATCAGAAAGGCATGAAGGGCCAGAAAGCCCAAAAAGATTACAAGGGGCAGAGAGGAAGTGCTCTACGCGGAGTAGCTTCTCTAAAGTCTCCTCGCGCGCGACGTTATCTTTATGCCGCAGCGGGAGCAGACTTCTTGGCAATACTCTTCGTGGTCTCCCTCGCTGTCATTGGGGTGACCGTCATGGGCAGCGGAATCACGCCACTTCCCGCAACGATTGCCTCATTGTGGATGGCGCTCAATTTGGCGCCATTCGGATACGCAGGCACTGATCTCAGCATGATTCCTGGATTGCCCGCGATGGGGCTGTTCGCGTTCGTGGCGTGGCGGGTTCGTCGTGAAGTTGCAGGACCTGTCAGTATTCGCGATGTTCGAGCGATGGTTGCGTCATTTTTGGCGTTGCCGCTTCTTTTCACAGTCATTGCATGGCTGATGCTGTGGGACGCATCCTCGGTACTCCGAGTCGATACACCAAATCTCCTGTTCGCTCTGTTGTCCACATTTACGTTGCACGCCGGAGCTGTCGTGGTGGGTATGGGTGAGCGACTTCTTCGTGCTTTGCTGCGTCGTCGCAAACTTCCGGAGTGGGTTCTCGGATCGGCGAATCTGGCCTCGAAGTTTGTCGGTTGGCTGTGGATTTCCGGAGCTGTGCTTTCGTTGATTTCTGTGGGCTGGCACTTTACGACGGCGCGAGAGGCCTATTCCGTCACTAGTGATGCCGGTGGCGCAGTGGCGCTTACAGTCTTGTCTCTGCTGTACCTACCTAATGTTGCGTTGGCTGCGAGCGGCATCCTCATGGGAGCTCCTGCCAACCTCGGTACTGGTGAGGCGAGCTTGTTCGCAGTGTCTCCGGGAACGATGCCGCCACTGCCGATTTTGGCAGCAATGCCACAGTCGTTGCTATCGCCGGCGTTTGCGATCTTGCTGATCATTCCAGTCGGATTGAGCTTGTGGCTGACACGCAATTACGTGCGTGATCGTGCAGGAGAACGCGCTTATGCGGAAGTGGTCTTTGCCGCTGTCATTGCAGGCCTTATGGTCGCCGCCTTGGCCGCATTGCTCGGCGGCGAGGTTGGCATTTATGGCTGGTCTGGAGTGTCGTTCTGGCTAGCCGGAATTCTTGCGTCAGTATGGCTCGCCGTACCTGGAGCAATCGTGGTGGTTGCTATGACAGGGCTCGGCCGAAGCGGTCGCGGTAAGGATGACGTGGAGACGCAGGACGATAGCGCTGGCGTAGCCACGGAGACTGACGAGGCAGCTGATGGCGACGACGATGACGTGAGCGACACCGATGGTGTCGAGGATGCCGAAGCCGCTGAAGCTGAATCGGTCGACTCCACACCGGGGAGCGATGCGGATGAGACTGCGGAATCTGAGGAACCTGCTTCTGAAGAATCTGGTGAAGATGAATCTGTTGCAGATGAATCCGACCTGGACGAATCTGTTGCAGATGAATCCGACCTGGACGAATCAACAGAAGCGAAGGATGAGGAGGAAGCAGAAACAAAGGTCGAAGCCAACCCAGAAACCACCGATAGCAGCGCTGTGGGTGTTGAAAATGAACCTGATCCGAAAGCCTCTGAATCCGTAGACGAATAGGCCCCCCGGGTTTCGGTTACCCCTACGCATGCACAGCGGCCAACCTGGATGAAAGGCGTTGCTACTCAGTTGAGTATGCTTCTTTTACGTGACCGATTCGCATACAGCTGAAACTTTTTCCCCAACCTCGCCACTGTCAATTGTGGTGCTTGCATCGGGGCAAGGTTCGCTGCTGCAATCCATGCTCGACACTCTCGACCCGCACAAAGTGCGGGTCGTCGCTGTAGGTTCAGACAAACAATGCCCAGCAATCCAACGGGCAGACGACGCTCAAATTCCAAGCTTCCAAGTCCCTTTTGACGAAGCAGCACGTCGCAACCGCGACAAATGGAATGAGGATTTGTTGGCGGCCGTCGCAAAGTATGAGCCAGATATGGTGGTATCAGCAGGGTTCATGCGAATCTTGGGAGCGCAGTTTATTCAGGCGTTCAAAGACAAGATCATCAATACGCACCCAGCTTTGCTGCCATCTTTCGCTGGTGCGCATGCTGTGCCAGATGCGTTGGCATACGGTGTAAAGGTCACAGGAACAACAGTTCATATTGTTGATGATGGCGTGGATACCGGCCCGATTCTGGCTCAGGAAGCAGTTCCAGTTCTAGAAAACGACACGGTAGAAACCCTGCACGAGCGCATCAAAGTAGTGGAACGAGCACTGCTAGTAGATGTACTGCATACGATTGCGGATCGCGGATACACGCGGGACGGACGAAAGGCACGTTTTCAATGACTCAGAACAGCACGGAACGCAAGCCCATCAAGCGGGCGCTGATTAGCGTCTACGACAAGACCGGACTGGAGGACCTAGCAAAGGCTCTGCACGAAGGTGGAGTCCAGATCGTTTCCACCGGTTCCACTGCCGCTCGCATCGCAGACGCGGGCGTCCCGGTAACTCCAGTGGAGGAACTCACCGGATTCCCAGAGTGCCTGGAAGGTCGAGTCAAGACCCTCCACCCACGCGTACACGCAGGCATCCTTGCCGATACCCGCAAGGATGATCACCTCGCACAGCTCGCGGATCTGGGCGTCGAGCCATTCCAGCTCGTTGTCGTGAACCTGTACCCGTTCACTGAAACCGTCGCTTCCGGTGCTGACTTTGATGCATGCGTTGAGCAGATCGATATCGGAGGCCCGTCGATGGTTCGCGCAGCTGCGAAGAACCACCCATCGGTGGCAATCGTTGTCGACCCAGCCAAGTACGGCCAGGTTGCTGAAGCAGTGGCAGGTGGTGGTTTCACCCGTGCAGAGCGCACTGCATTCGCTGTTGAAGCATTCCGTCATACCGCGTCTTACGACGTAGCCGTCGCAACGTGGATGGGTGCCCAGGCTGAGGATGCCGAAGAGTACCCAGAGTGGGTTGGCTACACCTACAACCGAGCTGCGACCCTGCGTTACGGCGAAAATCCGCATCAGAGCGCTGCACTGTACGTAGACCCAGCAGCTCCAGCTGGTCTTGCCCAGGCGGAGCAGCTGCACGGCAAGGAAATGAGCTACAACAATTACCAGGATGCTGACGCTGCCTGGCGTGCAGCATGGGATCATGAGCGCCCATGTGTTGCCATCATTAAGCACGCGAATCCTTGTGGCATTGCCGTCTCGGACGAGTCCATCGCAGCAGCTCACAAGTCTGCTCACGCATGTGACCCAATGTCCGCATTTGGTGGCGTCATCGCAGTAAACCGTGAGGTTTCGGTCGAAATGGCTAAGCAGGTTTCCGAGATCTTCACCGAGGTCATCCTCGCTCCTTCCTACGAAGATGGCGCAGTCGAGATTCTGTCCCAGAAGAAGAACATTCGTATCCTCACTGTTCCAGCTCCTCAGCGCGCAACCGAAGAGATCCGTCAGATTTCGGGCGGTCTGCTGAAGCAGGAGCGCGACAGCCTCCAGGCTGAGGGAGATGCCGCTGCTAACTGGACTCTCGCTGCTGGCGAGCCTGCCGACGAGGAGACCTTGGCCGACCTCGAATTTGCATGGCATGCGGTTCGTTCGGTTAAGTCGAACGCAATTTTGCTGGCTAATGACGGAGCTACCGTTGGCGTCGGCATGGGCCAGGTCAATCGTGTTGACTCCGCTAAGTTGGCTGTTGAACGTGCAAACACTTTAGCTGGCGACGACGAGCGCGCACAGGGCGCAGTTGCTGCGTCTGATGCATTCTTCCCATTTGCGGACGGCTTCGAAGTGTTGTCCAAGGCTGGTGTTCGTGCAGTTGTACAGCCTGGTGGCTCGATCCGTGACGACGAGGTCGTTGAGGCAGCTCAGAAGGCTGGCGTGACCATGTACTTCACGGGTGCACGTCACTTCGCACACTAAGTTGTATTGAGCTTTGGGGCCGGATCTTGTGAAGATCCGGCCCCTTCTTCATGCCATATGGTTTATCAGGGTTAACAATATGGGGGAGGTAATTGAGCTTTTAGGAACAAAATGCTCAATACGGGGGACCTAGCTGGGTAATGTGCGAACGGTAACTGAATGTGTCACAGGTCACTTGCCTGTGTCATGTTCTCGACTGTTTCTTCGCGCATCTCTTGAATGGAGTTTTAATGAACCCGGTTGCGACAGCACCTAAAACTGTATCGACCCCGTATGGAACCGCCTTCCTTGCTGACGACGGCACGAAGCTGGCACACGTCATTGGTGTAGGGGTGGACCAGGGTGCTCCACCGCTGCGAAACGAGACGCTGGGGCAGAACCTCGAGTCAGTAGTGAAGCGATTCCCGGATCGAGAAGCGATTGTCGATCTTTACGCAGACGTGCGGATGACGTATCGCGAGTTCTTCCACAAGGTGCAGGCCGTGGCGTCTGCCATGGTTCGTGCAGGTTATAGCAAAGGTGACCGTGTGGGTATCTGGGCGACCAACCGCTGGGAGTGGATCGTCGTAGAGTACGCATGCCACTACTTGGGCATCGTTCTGGTCAACATCAATCCTGCCTACCGTCAAACCGAGCTGAACTACGTGCTGGAGAAGGTTGGCGTCAAGGGAGTTTTTGCTGCGCGTCGCTACAAGGACTCGGACTACCGCACGATGCTTCTCGAGGCTAGCAAGCAGCGCGGTATCAACTTGTCTGACGTGGTGTACTTCGGCTCCGAGCGTTGGAACGAGCTGCTCGACGGCGGTATTGATGACCTGTCGGCGCATACCGCTGATCTGGATCCAGATGATCCGATCAACATCCAGTTCACCTCCGGAACGACAGGGTTCCCGAAGGGTGCAACGCTGTCGCATAAGAACATTCTGAACAACGCTTACTTCACGGGTGAGATTCTTGGCTACACCGAGGATGACCGTGTGTGCATTCCGCTGCCTTTCTTCCACACCTTTGGCATGGGACTTGGCATCATCGGAACTATGGCTCGCGGCGGTACCGTCATCATTGCCTCGCCGACGTTTAAGGCTCGTGAAACGTTGATGGCTGTCCACTCGGCGCGCGCAACTGCGCTGTACGGTGTGCCAACCATGTTCATTGCGTGCCTCGAAGAGATGCATGACCAGGCGGAATATGGCTCTCCTTACGATCTCTCGAGCCTGCGTACCGGCATCATGGGTGGTGCATCGTGCCCTACCAAGACCATGAACGAAGTCATGGAGAAAATGAACATGACCGAGGTAACTATTTGCTTCGGTATGACTGAGACGTCGCCGACGTCAACTCAGACTCGTCGCAATAGCCCAACCGAGCGTCGTACAACGACCGTTGGCCAGGTGTCTCCACATGTTGAGCTAAGGGTCGTTAACCCCGAGACCGAAGAGGTGCTTGGACGCAGCGAAAGCGGCGAAATTCAGGTTCGTGGTTACTCGGTCATGAAGGGCTACTGGAACCACCCAGAAAAGACCGCTGAGGCAATCAACGACGACGGTTGGATGCGTACCGGCGATATTGGCCAGATGGATGATGAAGGCTATGTCACCGTTACTGGTCGTATGAAGGACATGCTGATTCGTGGTGGCGAGAACATTTACCCACGAGAGATCGAAGAATTCCTGTACACACACCCAGACGTTGTCGACGTCCAGGTCATTGGTGTTCCTGATGACCGCTACGGGGAAGAAGTCATGGCATGGTTCATTCTTCACGACGGCGCTGAGTCGCTCACCGTCGATGATGTCGCAGAGTTCTGCCATGGCAAGCTTGCGCGCCAAAAGGTTCCTCGCTACGTGCATTGTGTCGACTCGTTCCCATTGACCTCGTCGGGCAAGGTGCGCAAGGTGGACCTGCGTGAGATGGCACCGAAGGTGCTTGGCTGGGTATAAAAACTAGCAAACCCGATACTGTTTACGATCCGAGCCAATAAGATGAGCAACTATGTCACGCAGAGCTGAATTGAGGGAGCGTCGTCACGCTGAGATTTTGACGGCGGCATCTTCCATCATTGCGGAGCGCGGTTTTCATCAGACGCGCCTAGAAGATGTTGGCGCCGCAGTCGGTGTTTCAGGGCCTGCTCTGTACCGCTATTTTAAGGGGAAAGATGATCTGCTTGCCGAGATTCTCATCGATATTTCCATTCGGCTTGTCGACGGTGCCCGGGGTGTTGTGAGTGATGGGCGGGAACAGGGCTGGACGGACGAGCGCGTCCTTCACGAACTTCTTGCCTATCACGTCGAGTTCGCTGTGACCGAGTCGGATCGCATTCGTGTGCAGGAACGAGAAATACGCAATCTTCCTACGCAGGAGCGAGAGAAGGTTCGGTCGCTACAGAGGATGTATATCGGTATGTGGGTGGATGCGTTGATGGCGCATCGTCCCGACTTGGACGAGGACGAAGCGCGAGTCCGTGTTCAGCTTGCTGCTGGTCTGATTAACTCCTCGCGGCATATTGTTCGTTGGGCCGGGGTCGAGGCTGTGCGCACGCACACGATGGATATGGCGTTGAAAGCTATGGAAGTGAGCTAGTAAACAATTTCGAGAAGCCGGGTTAACGCCCGGCTTTTTTCATGTCTAAATGGGCGCTCAGGATGGATTGGATGTGCCTAATGGGGCTGCATTTGTGGTGTAGATCACCCCCGGTCAGTTAATGGTGATTCACGGAATATTTGGGCGTTGAGCTTGGTAAATGGTTTTCACGTGCCGTTATCCGGGTGTAGGTGAGTGATTGGCATCACGTAAATCGTTGTGCGGTGAGTTGCGTCACAGTAAAGTCTTGTTTCAGAAAGTTAATTCCCATTAACAAAATCCATCTGCAGGATGCTGACTGTTTACAGCGCAGCAGATTGTCACAACATGGAAGAAGCACAACGCATGACCTCACCTACAGAACAACTGACCAACCGCCAGCGCCATGAAGCGCTGGTCGACGACTTGCGCCAGCTGCTTGATGTCACGGCGCAGGGTGGTTCGGAAAAGGCGCGCGCTCGCCACATTTCTCGTGGCAAGCTGCTGCCTCGTCAGCGCATTGACGAGCTGCTTGATCCAGGTAGCCCGTTCCTCGAAGTTGCGCCACTGGCAGCACATGAAATGTACGGAGGCCGTGTACCAGCCGCTGGTGTCGTGTGCGGTATTGGTCTTGTTCAGGGACGACGCTGCATGATCGTCGCAAACGATGCGACAGTCTCCGGCGGTACCTACTACCCAATGACGGTGAAGAAGCACCTGCGCGCGCAGGAAATCGCTGACATGAACCGCCTCCCGTGCATCTACCTCGTTGATTCCGGCGGAGCAATGCTTCTGAACCAGGACGAGGTATTCCCAGATCGCGATCACTTCGGTCGCATTTTCTACAACCAGGCCAATCTGTCTGCAAAGGGAATCCCACAGATCTCCGCAGTCCTCGGTTCCTGTACTGCAGGTGGCGCATACGTGCCAGCAATGTCGGACGAAGCCGTCATTGTTAAGGAACAGGGCACCATCTTCCTCGCAGGTCCGCCACTGGTGAAGGCCGCCACTGGCGAGGATGTCACACCTGAAGAGCTCGGTGGTGGCGATCTCCACTCCAAGACTTCGGGTGTTACCGACCATCTCGCACTTGACGATGCCGACGCGCTGCATCGCGTCCGTGGCATCGTCGATACGCTGCCACCAAACGCAGAAGCTCCGTGGGAAGTTCGCGAAACGGTTGATGCGAAGCGACCACAGTCCGATCTTTACGATGTCGTCCCGGTAGATCCGAAGATGCCATACGACGTCCACGAGGTCATTGAAGTCATCGTCGATGGTGGCGAATACCAGGAGTTCAAGGCCGAATACGGACAGACCCTGGTCACCGCGTTCGCTCGCATCCACGGTCATCCAGTCGGCATCATTGCGAATAACGGCATTCTCTTCGCGGAGTCTGCTCAGAAGGGTGCGCACTTCATCGAGTTGTGTGACCAGCGCAAGATTCCTCTCGTATTCCTCCAGAACACCACCGGCTTCATGGTCGGCCGTGAGTACGAGGCCGGCGGTATCGCAAAGCACGGCGCGAAGATGGTCAACGCTGTCGCAACGACCCGCGTACCAAAGTTCACCGTTGTCATCGGTGGCGCGTTCGGTGCTGGCAACTACTCCATGTGTGGTCGCGCCTATTCACCACGTTTCCTCTGGATGTGGCCGAATGCCCGCATCGCAGTGATGGGTGGCCCACAGGCAGCCATGACTTTGTCGACGGTTCGTCGTAACCAGATCGAACGAGCAGGGGAGGAGTGGAGCGCAGAAGAGCAGGAAAACTTTGAAGCTCCAGTCCGCGAGCAGTTCGAAAAGCAGTCGCACTGTTACTACTCGTCGGCTCGACTCTGGGATGACGGAGTCATCGACCCAGCAGACACCCGCCGAGTACTTGGTATGGCCCTCGAAGTCGCAGCAGGTGCGCCACTGGATGATCCAGGCTTCGGCGTATTCCGCATGTAACCCACCAAAAGATAAGGAAGGAGAGAAGAAATGACCGCAAACGCAAACCCACAGATCAACACCGTGCTTGTCGCCAACCGAGGCGAAATCGCCTGCCGCGTGATTCGAACTCTGCGCGATCAAGGTGTCCGTAGCGTCGCAGTATATTCAGACGCAGATGCGGATGCTCCGCACGTACGTGCAGCAGACATTGCAGTTCATATTGGCCCATCGCCAGCGCGCGATTCGTACCTTGTTGCTGACAAGATTCTCGACGCAGCTCGTCGCTCCGGCGCCCAGGCAATTCACCCCGGCTATGGCTTCCTGTCCGAGAATGCAGGCTTCGCTCGCGCTTGTGAAGAAGCTGGCATCGTCTTCATGGGGCCACCAGCAAGCGCCATTGACACCATGGGCGACAAGATTTCCGCCCGTGCTGCAGTTGAAGCACGCGACGTACCAACCGTCCCTGGCTTGTCCCGCCCAGGCCTTACAGACCAGGACCTCATCGACGCAGCTCCTGGGATTGGATTCCCGGTTTTGATTAAGCCTTCCGCCGGTGGTGGCGGCAAGGGTATGCACCGCGTCGAAGATCCAAAAGATCTGCCAAGTGCTCTCGTGACGGCTCGTCGTGAAGCAGCTGGCGCATTCGGCGATGACTCTCTCTTCCTCGAGCACTTCGTCGATACCCCACGCCACATTGAGGTGCAGATTCTTGCTGACACCCACGGCAACGTGATCCACCTCGGCGAGCGTGAGTGCTCGCTGCAGCGTCGTCATCAGAAGGTTATTGAGGAAGCACCGTCTCCGCTTCTCGACGAAGCAACTCGCGCCCGCATTGGCGAAGCAGCATGCGACGCTGCTCGTTCGGTCGGCTACGTAGGTGCTGGCACCGTGGAGTTCATTGTTCCCGCAAAGGATCCAGACAAGTTCTACTTCATGGAGATGAATACTCGTCTCCAGGTGGAGCATCCAGTGACGGAAGAAGTGACTGGCCTGGACCTGGTAGAGCTTCAGCTGGCTATTGCCCGTGGCGAGAAGCTGCCGGTGACTCAAGATGAGGTCACTCTCACCGGTCACTCCATCGAAGCTCGTGTGTACGCAGAGGATCCGGCTGCTGGCTTCCTTCCAACGGGTGGTCGCGTAACTCGCGTGGTGGAGCCTTCCGGCCCAGGTATCCGAGTGGACTCGGGTATTGCTGATGGCTCTGAAATCACCTCGTTGTATGACCCGATGCTGATGAAGGTCATCTCGCACGGCGCGGATCGTGCGGAAGCCCTGCAGCGCCTTGATCGAGCACTCGCAAACACTGTCGTAGCTGGTGTCGGAGTCAACGTTGACTTCTGTCGCTACCTGATTTCGGTGCCAGACGTTGTGTCCGGCGATTTGGACACCGGCCTGTTGGACCGCGTTGCGGGAGACTTCACTGTCGACGATGTCCCAGATGAGGCATACATCGCAGCGACCATGGCATGGCTCGCCCGTCGTTGGCCAACCCGCCCAAGCTCGCCATGGCAGGTACCAGACGCATGGCGTTCTGGTCGTACTGCTGCACAGCGTCTGCGCCTAGCAGCCGCAGGCAACTCGGGGTCGGAGGACTCCGTCCTGATGAGCGTCACTGGTTCGCCAACCAACGCAGAAGTCGTTGTCGGTGATGTTGTCGCAGGTATCTCCGACACCGAAGCCGACGAGGCACCACAACCACGCACGTATCACACAGCAGTTCACCGCGATGGAGACTTGTGGCGCGTCGACTGCGATGGACTTGCCCGACACTGGTCCGTCGATGTTGTTGGAGACGACAGCCACGATGCGACAGCGGAACTCGACATCATCGTTTCCTCCGACGAAGGCACCTGGGTTCTTCGTCGCTGCCACGTCGTTGCTTCCGCAGCTGACGACGAAGCTGGCGATGGCGCCATCGTCTCGCCAATGCCAGGCGCTGTTATCGCACTGGTCGCTGAAGACGGAGCAACCGTCGAGGTAGGCGACCCAATCATCGCCGTCGAGGCCATGAAGATGGAGCACACCTTGAAGGCCGAAACCGCAGGCACCGTGGAATTCCACGTCGCCGCCGGTGATCAGGTCACTGCTGACCAAGCCTTGGCGACGATCCACCCCGCCGAGTAACAAACCACCTCACAAGCACAGTTTTCACCACACCACACATCGCGCACCAAGGAGTATTGACATGACTGACATCAACACCGCTGTATTGCCAGACGAGTACGTAGAGCTGCAGAAGGTCGTTCGCGACTTCGCTAACGAGGTCGTTGACCCAGTTTCTGCTGAGCACGACAAGAACCACACCTTCCCATACGAAGTTGTTGCCCAGATGGGCGAGATGGGCCTCTTCGGTCTGCCAATCTCGGAAGAGTATGGCGGCATGGGCGGCGACTACCTGTCTTTCGGTATCGCACTTGAAGAGTTGGCGAAGGTTGACCAGTCGGTCGCCATTACGCTTGAAGCTGGCGTTGGCCTCGGTGCAATGCCGATCTACCACTTCGGTAACGAAGAGCAGAAGGCACAGTGGCTGCCAGACCTCGCAGCAGGCAAGCGCTTGGCAGGATTCGGTCTGACCGAACCAGATGCTGGCTCCGACGCAGGTGCAACCCGTACTACCGCTCGCGAAGACGGAGACGAGTGGGTTATCGACGGCAACAAGCAGTTCATCACCAACTCCGGCACTGACATCACATCCCTGGTCACCGTCACTGCTGTGACTGGTGTTGCAGATAACGGCAAGAAAGAAATCTCGACTATCATCGTTCCCTCCGGAACTGAAGGCTTCACCGTTGAGCCTGCATACGACAAGGTCGGCTGGAACGCATCGGACACGCACCCACTGTCCTTTGACGGCGTGCGCGTACCAAAGGAAAACCTCCTGGGCGTCCGCGGTCGTGGCTTCGCCAACTTCCTGTCTATCCTCGCCGAAGGCCGCGTAGCAATCGCCGCACTGGCAACCGGTGCAGCCCAGGGCTGTGTCGACGAGTCGGTTCGCTACGCCAAGGAGCGCGTCTCCATGGGGCGCCCAATCGCCGAATACCAGGCGATCTCCTTCAAGATTGCTCGCATGGAAGCTCGTGCACACGCAGCTCGCGTCGCCTGGTACGACGCTGCTGCAAAGATGGCAGCGGGCAAGGACTTCCGTCGCGAGGCATACATCGCCAAGATGATCGCGTCCGAGGCAGCTATGGACAACTCCCGTGACGCAACTCAGATTCATGGTGGATACGGATTCATGAATGAGTACCGCGTCTCCCGCCACTACCGTGACTCCAAGATCCTGGAGATCGGCGAGGGCACCACCGAAGTTCAGCTCATGCTGATCGCTCGCGGACTGGGGCTGTAATCATGACAGACAACGTAGCTGGAAACGACGCAGCACAGAGCTCAGCTAAGGAAATTGTCCAGCGTGGACTGTGGTTCGAAGAGTACGAAGAGGGCGCTCGTTACCTGCACCGGCCAGGTCGCACGGTCACTGAAACTGACGACGTCACTTTCACCACTCTGACCATGAACACCCAGCCACTGCACTTGGATGCACATTGGTCCTCACAGCAGCCAGGTTTTGGTGGGCAGCGACTGGTCAACTCGATGTGGACTTTGTCCACGGTCGTTGGCCTCAGCGTATCGCAGCTGACCTTGGGCACGATCGTCGCAAATCTCGGTTTCACTGAAGTGGCTTTCCCAGCGCCGATGTTCCACGGAGACACTCTCTACGCAGAGACCGTGTGCACCTCGAAGCGACTGTCAAAGTCCCGTCCGAACCAGGGCATCGTCGAGCTCGAACACATTGGCCGCAATCAGGACGGCACGATCGTGTGCCGTGCAGTCCGCAAGACGCTCGTTCAGTGTGATCCAGCATTGGCTGAATCCTAGAAACCCACCACCGACACTTCGGTCTTCGTAGTCCACAGCTCTTCGTACACAAAGGCAAAGCACATGACTGACCCACAGAAGAACTCCACCGGCCACAACGGCGGATGGATTCCGGCAGGACCAGCCATTCTTTTCACTCCGGCTGACCGCTCCGACCGTTTCGCTAAAGCAGCGGAACGAGCAGACATGGTCATCTTGGACTTGGAAGACGGCTGCCGTCCTGAGAACCGAGCTTCAGCTCGTGCAGGGATTATCGACAACCCACTGGATCCGGAGCGCACCATCATCCGAATCAATCCAGCGGATTCTCCGGAGCATGCAGCAGACCTCGAGATGCTTGCTCAGACACAATATTCATTGGTCATGCTGCCAAAAGCAGAATCCTCGGCGGCAGTTGAAGCTCTAGCTGGGTACAAGGTCATTGCCCTCATCGAAACTCCACTCGGAGTCCTGCGTGCCGATGACATCGCAACTGCTTCCAACGTTGTCTCTCTGTTCTGGGGAGCAGAGGACCTCGTGGCAGGGCTTGGCGGAACGTCATCTCGCTTCCAAGACAATGAAGCAGTCGACAACACCATCATCCCGGGCACCTACCGCGATGTTGCACGCCACGCACGTGCTCGCACGCAACTCGCAGCAGCAGCCTTCGGTCACGCTGCGCTTGACTCCGTGCACGTAGACATCAAGGACGAAGCCGGACTTCGCTCCGAAGCCCTTGATGCCGCGGCACTCGGCTACGCCGCTACTGTCTGCATTCACCCAAGCCAGGTCGCCATCATTCGGGACGCCTACCGTCCGACGGATGAGCAAGCTGACTGGGCTCGCAGGCTCCTCGCGGAAGCAGAACACAACCAGGGCGCTTTCAGCTTCGAGGGACGCATGGTCGACGCGCCACTGTTCCGACAGGCAGAAGCTATCGCGCGCCGGGCTGCGGCAACGACGTAGTCGTCGTCACGCTCGCTGACACACAGCAATTCACAACCTCACTTCATATTTTTCATATTCCAGGAGAACACCATGTCTGAGCTCAAGACCCAAGCAACACCATTCGGCAAAGAAGTTATTTCCGAAGACGGCACCATCATGTCCCACGTTTTTGGTGCAGGCGTCGATCAGGGAGCTGTTCCACTTCGCAATGAAACGCTGGGCGCCAACCTGAAGTCCATCGTGGAGCGTTTCCCTAATCGCGACTGCATCATCGATGTTTACGCGGACGTTTCCTTCACCTACGAGCGCTTCTACAACCGTGTGCTCCGCCTCGCGACGACGTTCGCACGCGCCGGCTACAAAAAGGGTGACCGGATCGGCATTTGGTCGACGAACCGCTGGGAGTGGCTCGTCGTGCAGTACGCGTGCCACCACTTGGGTTTGATCCTGGTGAACATCAACCCGGCATACCGCCAGCATGAGCTGAACTACGTACTGGAGAAGGCAGGCGTTCGTTGCGTCTTTGCCGCGAAGCGCTTCAAGGATTCCGACTACCGCACCATGCTGTTGGAAGCATCGAAGCAGCGTGGCGTGAAGCTCGACAAGGTTGTGTACTTCGGTTCCGCTGACTGGTACGACATCATGCATGGCGACATCGACGATCTGTCGTCGTACACGGCTGATCTCGACGCAGATGATGCTGTTAATATCCAGTTCACCTCGGGCACCACCGGCTTCCCGAAGGGTGCGACGCTGTCGCACACGAACATTCTGAACAACGGCTACTTCATTGGTGAGCTGCTTGGCTACACCGAAGAAGACCGCGTGTGTATTCCAGTTCCGTTCTTCCACACCTTCGGCATGGTCATCGGTACCATTGCTACGTTCTCGCACGGTGGCGCAGTCATCATCCCAGCGCCATCGTTCAAGGCTCGTGAGACTCTGAAGGCTGTCCACTCCGCGAAGGCAACGTCTCTGTACGGTGTGCCGACCATGTTCATTAATGCTCTGGAAGAGGCGCATGACCATGAGGAGTACGGATCTCCATACGACTTCTCCACGCTGCGCACTGGTGTGATGGCGGGTACGTCGTGTCCTTCGAAGACCATGCGTGAAGTCATGGATCAGATGAACATGAAGGAAATCGCGATTTGCTACGGCATGACCGAAACCTCCCCGGTGAGCTTCCAGACCCGTAAGGACTCCCCACTGGAGAAGCGCGTCAATACCGTTGGACAGATCATGCCTCACCTTGAAGCTCGCATTATTTGTGAGGACACCGGCGAGACCTTGCCACGCGGTGACCAGGGCGAGATCGTTGTTCGCGGCTACTCCGTGATGCGTGAGTACTGGCACCACCCAGAGAAGACTGCTGAAGCAATTGATCCAGAAGGCTGGATGCACACCGGCGACCTCGGCGTCATTGATGAGGACGGTTACCTCGCAGTAACCGGTCGTATCAAGGACATGCTGATCCGTGGTGGCGAGAACATTTACCCACGTGAAATCGAAGAGTTCCTGTTCACACACCCAGACATCGTTGACGCGCAGGTCATTGGTGTTCCAGACGACAAGTACGGCGAAGAGATCATGGCTTGGATCATTCTTCACGACGACGTCGAGGATCTTACGCAGCAGCAGATCGCGGAGTTCGCCGACGGCAAGCTGTCTCGTCACAAGATTCCTCGCTATGTCCACGTCGTTAACGAGTTCCCAATGACGGCATCGGGCAAGGTCCGCAAGGTCGAAATGCGTGAAGAAGCGCCAAAGATTCTGGGGTGGGTGTAATTCATGAGCAAGACAACGGAATTGAGCGGTCGCGAGCTCGTCGCGTCGCTGGTGAAAGATGGCATGATCATCGCAGTCGGCGGCTTCGGACTCTGTGGTGTTCCATACACTCTGATTGAAGGAGTCCGTGACTCCGGTGCAAAGAACTTGACCATCGTCAGTAACAACATGGGCATTGATGCCACTGGCCTGGGCATCCTGCTGGACAATCATCAGGTATCCAAGGTTGTTGCCAGTTACGTTGGCGAGAACAAAGAGTTTGCCCGTCAGTACCTGGAAGGCGAGCTGGAAGTCGAGTTCACGCCACAGGGCACCTTGGCTGAGCGACTCCGCGCAGGTGGTGCAGGTATTCCTGCGTTTTACACCGCAACCGGTGTCGGCACGCTGGTAGCAGAAGGCAAGCCGCACGCTGAATTCGATGGCAAGACGTACGTTCAGGAACGCGGCATTGTCGCTGACCTTGGTTTGGTACATGCCTGGCGTGGCGATGTCGATGGCAACCTGATCTACCGTTCCACCGCACAGAACTTCAACCCATTGTGCGCAGCGGCTGGTCGAGTCACCGTCGCGGAAGTGGAAGAACTGCACGAGCGTGGTTCTTTCGCGCCAGATTCGATCATGACGCAGGGCGTGTTCGTTCACCACGTGGTGGAGGGAGACGGCCGAGAGAAGCTCATCGAACAGCGGACGACTCGTCCAGCACCGAAGTCGGCAGACGAGCCAGTTGATCTGGCAGCCGCAGCAACAGGAGAGGAAGTGTAAGTCATGCCTCAGTCAAAGAAAACGCAGGAAAAGCCCGCAGCAATGACCATGGGCTGGAGCCGTGATGACATGGCTGCAATGGCTGCCACCGAGTTGAAGGATGGCGATTACGTCAACCTCGGCATCGGCATTCCAACCAAGGTTGCTAACCACATTCCAGAGGGAGTGCGCGTTCTGCTACAGAGCGAAAACGGCATTCTCGGGATGGGGCCTTTCCCCATCGAAGGTGAAGAAGATGCTGACCTGATCAATGCAGGAAAGCAGACAGTCACCTTGGTCGAAGGCGCAGCAGTCTTTGACTCTGCGACCAGCTTCGCCATGATTCGCGGTGGCCACGTCAAGATGGCGGTCCTTGGTGCCATGCAGGTCAGCGAATGTGGTGACCTGGCCAACTGGATGATTCCCGGAAAAATGGTCAAAGGCATGGGCGGCGCAATGGATCTGGTTGCGGGAACCCCCCGTGTGGTGGTGCTCACAGACCATGTAGCCCGCGATGGCAAGGCAAAACTCGTAAAGTGCTGCGATCTGCCACTTACTGGTGCAAAAGTAGTGGACAGGATCATCACCAATTTGGGTAGCTTCGATGTAGTCGACGACCACTTGGTGCTGAAAAAGCTAGCTCCAGGTGTCACTTTGGCTGATATCGAAGCAAACACCGATGCTGCATACGTCGTAGAACTCGACGACTAAGCCTATTTATTTTCTAAAGGAGAAATCTCAACATGTCTGCAATTCCTTCACCAAACCCTAACGATGTCGTTATTCTTGCGGGTGCGCGAACCCCGCTCGGTAAGATGCTGGGCAGTCTTGCGTCGCAGAGCTCTGTAGATCTGGGCGCACACGCTGTGAAGCATGCTATTGAGCGCGCTGGTGTTAAGCCAGAAGATGTCGATCGCCTGATCATGGGACAGGTTGTACTTGCTGGAGCTGGACAGAACCCATCCCGCCAGACGGCTATCAAAGCTGGTCTGCCGTGGAATGTTCCATGCGAGATCGTCAACAAGGTGTGCCTGTCCGGTCTGACCGCGATCATTAACGCATCCCGCTTGATTCGCTTGGGTGAAGCAGATGTCATCGTTGCTGGTGGCCAGGAATCCATGACCAATGCACCACATGTTGCACGTGGCGTTCGTCAGGGCAAGGGCTTCGGCACCCTTGCTATGGAAGACACCCTGGAGCGCGACGGTCTCGTTGACTCCTTCGACGGTGTCTCCATGGGCACCCTCACCGATGGCCCAAATGCAGATCTTGGCATTACCCGCGAACAGCAGGATGAAGTCGCCGCTGGTTCCCACCAGCGTGCAGCAAAGGCGCAGGCTGAAGGCATCTTCGCTGAGGAGATTGTGCCAATCGAGATTCCACAGCGCAAGGGTGACCCAGTTGTTGTCGACTCTGACGAGGGCATTCGCCCAGACACTACCGTCGAAACGTTGTCGAAGCTGCGTGCAGTGTTCTTGAAGGAAAACGGCACCATCACTGCTGGTAACGCATCCCAGATCTCCGATGGTGCGGCAGCAGTTGTGCTGGCCCGTCGTAGCTGGGCAGAGGAGCGCGGCCTGGACTACCTCGCGGTTGTCGGTACTGCTGGCCAGACCGCAGGCCCAGACAATTCGCTGCACTCCCAGCCTTCCGACAGCTTGAAGGATGCCCTGAACAAGGCTGGCTGGACCCCAGGTGACCTGGACTTCATCGAGATCAACGAAGCATTCGCTGCAGTCGCAGTCCAGTCGCTGCGTGACCTCGACTACCCACTGGAAAAGTGCAACATTTACGGTGGCGCAATCGCACTTGGCCACCCAATCGGTTGCTCCGGTACTCGCTTGGCGTTCACCGCAGCGATGGAGCTGAACCGTCGTGGTTCCGGCCGCGCGGGAGTGTCCCTCTGTGGTGGCGGTGGCCAGGGTGACGCACTGCTGCTGTACCGCGACTAATTGCTGCTAGAGCCTCCAATGAAGCGGGGTCAGCAGGTAGCTTTGGGAGTATGAAATCCACTTTCCCTTGGTTGCCAGCTGGCCCCGCTTTGCTGTTCGCTCCTGCTGATCGTCCAGATCGATTTGAGAAAGCCCTTGAACGCGCCGATGGAGTCATCGTCGACCTCGAAGACGGCGCTGCTGTCGACGGACATGAGGAAGCTCGCCAGAATATTCTGGAGAATCCGCTGCCGCGTGAACGCACCATTTTGCGTATCACCGGTCCTGGCACCCCGACGTTCGCAGAGGACGTGAAGTTCGCACACCAGGCTCCTTACGACGTCGTCATGGTGCCTAAGATCCGGTCGGAAGTACCTGCGGAACTTGCTGGTTTGAAGATCATCGCGATGATCGAAACCCCTGAAGCCGTCATCAATATCAAGGAGATTGCGCAGCACCCTAGCGTCGTCGGCCTGTTCTGGGGCGCCGAGGATCTCGCTGCCGAGCTCGGCGGTACGACGTCGCGTCTAACCGAGAAAGAGAATCCGCTTCGCCCATATCGCGATCCACAGCGCCTCGCCCGCACTTTGATGATCATGCACGCAGCCGCTGCAGGGATTGCCACGATTGATGCTGTGCACGTTGATTTCCGTGACGACGAAGGCCAGTATCTTGAGGCCCTGGATGCAGCTGGCTGTGGTTTCGCTGCCACCGCATGTATCCACCCTGCCATGGTTCCCGCTGTACGCAGGGCATATATGCCAAGTGAGGAGGAGCTTGCTCGGGCAAAGGCGATCGTCGAACGTGCCAACGACGAAGTAGGTGCTTTCCAGCTGGACGGCGAGATGATTGATATGCCCGTCGTCAAGCAGGCGCGTATCACCGTGGCGCGCGCGGGGCAGTCGGTTTAAGGCGTAGGCCTAGAGGACAGCACCGTGAGCGGTGTACCTAAGCCTGCGCATTCGCGGCGAGGTTCTTTGTAACCTCGCGGTTGATGCGACCGAAATTGTAGTACGCAGCGCATGCACCCTCTGGGGACACCATGCACGTGCCAATCGGCGTTGCTGGGGTGCAGGCGGTGCCGAACACTCGACACTGCCACGGCTTGATTTGCCCGGTGAGGACAGAGCCACATTCACAGGAGACAGGGTCGGGGATTTGTTCGCCAGGAACGTGGAAGCGCTTCTCTGCGTCCCAATCGGCGAATTCTTCGGAGATGCCGAGACCAGACTGCTCGATCCAGCCGAGGCCCCGCCATTCGAAAGTGTCCCGCAGCGTGAACGTGCGACTCATGAGTTCCAGCGCGCGGACATTTCCTTCTCGACGAACTACACGTGAGTACTGATTTTCCACGGTAGCGTTCCCTGCTGCGACAGCACCAGAAATGAACTGGTCAAGCAACATCACGACTGATTGCAATACGTCCAATGGCTCGAAGCCCGTGACGACGCACGGCATGTTGAATTCGTCAACGAGGAAGTCGAAAGCCTTTGTGCCGACGGTCGTCGCCACATGTCCGGGCCCGATAAAACCATCAACCTTGGTTTCTCCACCATTGGCGATCGTGCGCAGTGGCGGCTCGATGGTGACGTGGTTGGAGAACACCGAGAAGTTCTTCACGTTGTCGCGCTTGGCGGCCATGAGAGTCACAGCCGTCGATGGGGCAGTGGTCTCGAATCCGACGGCAAAGAAAATGACATGCTTGTCCGGGTTTTCCTTGGCGATGCGCAAAGAATCGAGCGGGGAGTACACAAACCGCACGTCAGCGCCACGGGCACGCGCTTGCATGAGAGATTCTTTTGATCCGGGGACACGCATCATGTCACCGAACGTCGTAAAGATGACGTTGGGTTGGTTGGCAAGCCACAGCGCGTCGTCCACGCGGCCCATCGGAATGACACACACTGGGCAGCCAGGACCGTGTACGAGTTCGATGTTCTCTGGAAGCAGATTCTCGATGCCGTAGCGGTAAATCGTGTGGGTATGCCCACCGCAGACTTCCATGAGAGCAATCGGGGAATCGAGCTTCTTGGCATCTGCTTCGATTCGCCGAAGGAGTGCTTTCGCTGCCGCAGGATCGCGGTATTCGTCTACATATTTCATGAGGAAGAGCCTTCTAAATCTGCGATGACGTGAACGAATCCAATTCGTCCTCGTATGTTCCGCCGCCAAGTTGCTTGATTTGCTGCATTGTTTGCTGGGCTTCTTCTTCGTCAATCTTGCTCATTGCGAAGCCCACGTGAACCAGGACCCAATCGCCAATAGCGAGATCCTCGCCCATGAGGAGGTCGGTAGAAATCATGCGTTCAACGCCACCGATAGCGGCTTTCGCGCGACTGGCATCTTCCACATCGACGATGACCGCTGGAACACCAAGGCACATATGAAACTCTCCTTTAGACACCTAGAGGCTACCATGTGAACAGCAACCGATTAGTCACGGAAACTTACGAGAAAAGGCACGTTAATGCAGCCGAAGAATCGCTTGAACGAATGCGAAAACAAGGTCAATTCCAATATTGATAGGGTTCGTTCCCGTCCATTTCGGCTGACAGATGACTTTGTCACCCTCGCTCACGGTTCCGGCGGAAAGGCTTCAGCGGCGCTCGTTGAACAGGTCTTTTTCGATGCTTACGGGAACCCGGTACTCGCTCAGGGTGGCGACTCGGGAGTTGTCGGATTGGCCGAGATCGTCGCTGCTGCAGGCAACGACGATCCTGCGGAGGCGATGGCAGGTTCGGTGGCTTTTTCCACGGACTCCTATGTGGTCAATCCCATCGAATTTCCTGGTGGTGACATCGGTGAGCTGGCGGTGAACGGCACTGTGAACGATCTCGCGGTTGCCGGTGCCAACCCGAAGGTCATTTCCGCGGCGTTCGTTCTCGAAGAGGGCTTGGAGATTACAGTGCTGCGTCGCATCGTCGAATCGATGCGTCATGCTGCAGACAAGGCCGGTGTGACTATTGTCGCTGGCGATACCAAAGTGGTGCCGAAGGGTGCCTGCGACCGGATGTACATTACGACGGCTGGTGTCGGCTTCATCCCCGCGGGTAAGGAAGCATCGTACACAAACGTTGCTGTCGGCGACCGGATTATCGTTTCGGGTCCAATTGCGGATCACGGCATGGCCGTCATGATGGCCCGCGGTGATCTCGCGATGGTCGCGCCCATCAAGTCCGATACGCAGGCGGTGAATGGTCAGGTTGCCGCGCTCATGGCTGCTGCGCCGAACACCCGGTGGATGCGCGATGCCACTCGTGGTGGTGTCGCCACGGTGATGAACGAGCTCGCCCGTGGCACTGGTTTGGGCGTGGTGCTTGACGACGAAGCAATTGCCGTGCGTGAAATGACTCGCGGTGCCTGCGACATGTTGGGTATTGACCCGCTGTACGTCGCAAACGAAGGCACGTTCGTCGCAGTCGTTGCGGCCGACGAAGCCGAGACAGCATTGGCCGCATTGCGTGAGGCAGGTGCTCCAGAAGCATGTCTCATCGGGCGAATCGAAGAACAGCCGGCAGCATCAGTCGTGCTTGTCACCGGCTTTGGTGGAACACGCATGGTGGACATGTTGGTGGGCGATCCACTTCCGCGTATTTGCTAATCATCGGCTGCACGGCTTGCCCGGCCAACTGACAACCGTCCCGCCAGTGCTTGCCCCAGACTCAGTCCGCCGTCATTGGCGGGGACGCTACGATGTTCCAACAATCGATAGCCCGCAGCACTCACGCGTTCCCGGATTAGCGGGGTAAACACCCGGTTGAGCGCGCATCCACCCGTGAGTCCCACCACCTGAGTGTCTGATCGCTGTGCAATGTTGACCAACTGATCAGCGATGATTCGTGCGAGTCCGTCGTGAAAGAGGAAAGCACGCTCGGCGAGGGGACGTTGCTCGCATAGCTCGACGAAAAGTTCAGTGAGGGTGCGTGCCGACGACCGCCGCGTCCGCTCCGATCCAGTCACGCGGAGATAGGACGATGCGTAGCGTTCCAATTCCATGGCCGCCTGTGCCTCATACGAGGTGGCAAATGCTACGGAGGACGTGGTCTGTTCCGACGCCAAGATCAGCGCTGCCGCAGCATCGAAGACGCGACCACACGAACTGCTTTTCACCCACCCGACGCCGTTGTTCAGTTGGGAGGTAACGAGCGCGGTTTCGGCGCTAAACGAAGCGTTCATGTCACCAGAGACGTGCGAGCGAAGCGCAGCCATCATTGTGGATTCGACCTCCGGCAGCTGCCATGCATGCGCGATACCGGCAGCTAGTCGCCACGGATGCCGAACCGCTCGGTCGCCACCAACGATGTCGAATTCTGGAATATGCCAGGAGCGTTCCCACTGACCGCTTGGACGCACGGTGAGGATTTCACCGCCCCAGATGCTGCCGTCTGTTCCATAACCTGTGCCGTCGAGAGTTGCGATGACGGCAGTGTCGTCGTGAAGCGAATGCTCTGCGATAAGTGACAACGCATGCGCGTAGTGGTGCTGGACCTGGAGAAGAGTCGCATCGAAACGGTCGGCGAGACGATCTGCCAATGCGGTTGTCGAGTAATTCGGGTGGGAATCGCAGACGATAAGATCCGGGGTGACTCGGCGCATCTGCAGCATTTGCTCGACGGCAGCTAGGAAGGCATCGTGACTGGCCAACGATTCCATATCGCCAACGTGCGCAGAGACGTACGCCAAGTCTTCGTGAACCACTGTGAACGTATTTTTCAGCTCGCCACCGGTCGCGAGAATGGTGGGTACGGAGTTTCGCTGCGTCGGCAATACCATCGGCAGGGGCGCATACCCGCGGGATCTGCGTGATGGGTGCTCACCAATGAATACGGAGTCTTCAACCGGTACGTGAATCGGGCGGTCATGGAGGACGAAAGCATCGGCGATGTGGGCGAGTCGCGTCCGTGCCTGATCGTTGGTGAAACACAATGGCTCTGAGGTTAGGTTGCCTGATGTCGCCACCAGGGGTCTGTCCACTAGCAACGTGTGCAGTGGTGTGTAAGGCAACATGACACCGATGTCAGCTAGCCCCGGTGCCACCGATGCCGCGATCGTGGTTCCGATCTCGTTGTCAGCTGGTTCAGCAACTGAGCCGGGAGTTCCATTGGCGCGCATTGGGGCAATCACAATTGGATGTGCCGGAGACTCCAGTAGCTCTCGCTCGGCCTGAGATAGCTCACAAAGTGCAGTCGCCGTCGCCAGGTCCGGCACCATCACCGCGAACGGTTTTGCTGGGCGACGCTTGCGCTGTCTGAGCTTTGCGACGGCGTCTTCATTCGACGCATCACACAGCAAATGGAAACCGCCGAGGCCCTTGACCGCGAGAATGGCGCCGGAATCAAAGAGTTGCTGGGCAGCTCTTAAAACCTCTGCGACATGCGCAGGGGAGCGTCCCTTGGTGTTTGTGGGCGGTGCTGCGACACGACGATCGTCGTCAAGTTCTTCCAACCACAAGTGTGGACCGCAGTCTGGGCAGCTGATGGGCTGTGCATGATAGCGACGATCAGTCGGGTTGGTGTATTCCGCGTGGCATGCATCGCACATATCGAAGATTCGCATCGTGGTGGCTGGTCGGTCGTAGGGGAGATCCTCAATGATGGACAACCGCGGACCGCAATTTGTGCAGGTTGTAAACGGATAGTGATAGCGCCGGTTGGTTGGATCGGACATGTCTGCGAGACAGTCAGGGCAGGTGGCAACATCGGGGGGAATGAGTGTGCGCTCTCCTGCCAAGGACACTGATTCCACGATTCGAAAATCGGTGTCGGAATCGTATAGTGGCAGCTCGCGGTGCTCGATTGAGATGATCCGAGCTAGTGGAGGAAGAGTGTCCCTCAGTCGGATCATGAATGCAGAAATATCACTGGCCTGACCCTGTGCTTCGATGAAAACTCCGTGGTCGTCGTTACCGCAAAAGCCAGTAATAGGGAAAAGACGGGCAGTGGTGGCGACGTGCGGGCGGAATCCTACGCCCTGTACAACACCACGAATCCGGTAGCGACGACGAATCATACTTTCACTGTAGTTGGGGTGATTTTATGGTTGCTGATCCAGCAAATGAGCGATGGCCCAACCGATCACGATGCCCCAAAATGGAGCTGAGATGCCCAGTAGTGTCAGGTTGGACACGGTGATGAGGAAACACACCAGTGCGCCTGTTGAATATGAGCCCTTGAATCCAGCCAAGAAAGCATTCTTCAGTGGCGTCAGCATCGCGACACCCGCGAGCGCTGTAATAAATGCTTCCGGCATTGCCAACATGAATCCCACGAAGGCTGGCGCAAACAAGCCAACAGTTATGGCTCCAACCGCAGTCACCATCGCGGCTGCATAGTGCCGTCGGCGATCACCACTGGCAACAATCAGGGCATTCGTAGGGCCAGTGAGACACGTCGAAATATTGCCAATGAACGCCATCGGAAGAGACCACAGTCCACTGGCCGCAGCAGCAAGATTCACTTGTGGCTTGTGTCCTGCCGCGCTCAACACGGCGATACCTTGGCCGTTCTGCACGATCACAACTGTGATGGCCAGTGGAATAACAAGTTCAGCCATTGCGCCCATCGAGAACTCGGGAGCCGTAAAGACTGGTTGCGCGATGGTGCCGTCGTCAAGAGCTCCCGGAGTGAGTCGGTTCGCAACCACCGCGATCAGCGTGCCGACGATCGCCGCCACAGCTACCGGTGGTGCGATGGCGGAGATACGAGGCGACAGGCTAAGTGCGATGAAGACGATGATCATCGGCAAAGCAATGAGAGGATCCGCGGTTGCCGAGTCGATGAGTCCGAGACCGAATCTCAAGAAGATGCCGGCGACCATCGCCATGATGATGGGGGCGGGGAGCACTGCCATGAGCCTCCCGATCAAGCCAGTCCACCCCACCAGAAAGACGAGTATGCCAGTCGCGAGGTAGGCGCCGATGACCTCACCGAAGCTGAGATGTCGGAGTGCGTCGCCGACGATAACGGTGCCGGGGATAGTCCAGAAATACGCCTGCGGCGATCGATACAGGTACGTCAGCAGGAGAGTTAGAATGCCGTTGCCAAGAAACGCGCCGAAGATCCACGATGATGTTTGATTCGGGCTGAGCTGTCCCGCCGCAGCCGCAGCCAAAATAACGGCGATTGGTCCGGACGCAGAGAAGATAAGGGCGACAAGACCGTTGCCAATTTCTTGTGATCCTAAGTCGCGTTTTACCTCTTTCCACGTAGGGCGGGCAAGTGTGGGCTTCTCGACGGCGTTTAACAGCATGACAGCTATTGTGTCGCACATCACGTTAGAGAAATGGTAGTTGTGTTGAGTCGTACCAACGTGAGACGCGACAGCTAGAAATTGACGCGTTCGTACTGGTGAAGCATGGTATGCGGTGTTCGTGAAGTGAACGTGGGTGCCCCCAACGGACGCTAACCGGGTGATGCCTCGAAACTGCTACCGTCAAAGGTGTGCATGAAGTTGCTTTGAGTATGCAATTGGCGCAGGTCGTTACCAGGGCGGCAGGCCAGCGAACGGTAAAAGAAGTGCGAGTCAAAATTGGCGCGCTGCGGCAAGTGGTTCCAGAAACCCTTGCCTACGCATGGCAGTTCGTACCAAAAGCAGCAAATCTCACAGATGCAGAACTCGACATTGAGTGGGTACCCGCAGTTGTCGAATGCCCACAAGGTCATCGCACACAGTTAGGGCATGAACTCGGTTTCTCGTGCCCGACGTGCGCTGCCCCCGCCCGTCTCATTAGTGGCGAAGAGTTCACAGTCATAGACATCGAAGTAGAAGGAGAAGCGCAGTAATCATGGGACGTTTTCACAGGCATGACGACGGCACAGTGCACAGTCACGACCACGATCATGAAGGTCATCACCATCACCACCATGACCACGAACACTCACATGATCATGCACATGGGCACTCGCATGATCACTCCCCGCTGAACACCGACCTCAACTTCGATGCCATGGGTGAAAAACATGGAGATCACTCGGGCTATGAAACTGGGAATGAACGAATCGTCATTCTGGAAGACATCTTCACGGAAAATGACCGTCGTGCAGCAGAGAATCGAGCAGCCCTCGATGAGCACAACGTGCATTGCGTCAACTTGATGAGCGCGCCGGGTTCGGGAAAAACCTCAATTTTGCAGCGCACACTTGATGCTTGCAGAGGCTCCGTCCGAATTGGCATCGTCGAGGGAGATATTGAGACTGCCATCGATGCTGACCGGTTGGAGGGGTACGGTGCGCAGATTTCCCTGCTGAATACCGGAAATGGCTTTGGTGGAGAGTGTCACCTGGATGCGCCAATGGTGGCTCGCGCGATGAGTGGCCTGGATCTTGGCTCTCTGGATTTGGTGCTGATTGAAAACGTTGGCAACCTTGTGTGCCCTGCAGAGTTTGAAGTAGGGGAGCACCGTAAGGCCATGGTGTATGCGATTACTGAAGGTGAAGACAAACCACTGAAGTACCCAGTGATGTTCCGGTCGGTTGAGGCAGTAGTTGTCAACAAGATTGATCTTGCTCCGTATCTCGACTTCGATATGCAGTTGTTCCGTGACAACCTGGAGAAGGTGAATCCTGGCGTGGCAATTTTCGAAGTGTCTGCGAAGACGGGTGAAGGCATTGATGCGTGGATCGAGTGGCTGACCACGGACTTGACTAAGCAAGAGAATTCCGGAATTATCGGTGAGTTTTAGGTTCATTCTTAATTGCGTATAATCAAAGGTGAATATGCAATTTTGGTGCAACTCGCTGGCAGAACGCTTGCATATGGGTCTGTAGCAGCAGGTTGCTACGTGATGAAGAGGGCACAGCCATATGTTCCATGGCGCTAATTGGCAAGAGGAAACTCTCGGCGAAAACCTTGCTAGAGCAGGCGTTTCTCGTCGTAGTTTCCTAAAGTTCTGCGGAGGTCTAGCTGCAATTTTTGCAGTCGGTACTCCCAATCCTCCCGCAGCGATCGCACAAGAACTGGAGCCTGAGGCGGAAAAAATCGCCGAAAAGCTTGCAGCTCAAAAGAAGCCACTTGTCGCGTGGCTGCAACTCCAAGAATGTACCGGTTGTATGGAATCGATGTTGCGTTCCGGTGGCACTACTGCTGAAGAAGTTGTGCTGGAACTCATGTCGATGGAGTACAACGACCTACTGATGGCCGCATCGGGTGAAGCTGCAGAGAAGGCTTTGCACGATGTCAACAGCCAGGACCACATTTTGGTGGTGAACGGGTCGATTCCACTTGGTGAAGACGGCGCGTTCTGCACCATCGGTGGTAAGTCCGCAGAGCAAGTACTTCTTGAAGCTGCAGAGAACGCAACGGCAATTCTCGCAGTGGGTGCCTGTGCAGTGTACGGCTCGGTACAGGCTGCAAAGCCGAATCCAACGGGTGCCGTTGGTGTCGATGAAATTATCAAGGACAAACCAGTCATCAACGTGTCTGGTTGCCCGCCAATCGGTGAAGTCATCACCGCGACTCTCGCATACATTTTGACCCACGGTGAAGCTCCTAAGGTTGATGCTGAAGGTCGTCCGCTGTTTGCTTATGATCAGCGCATTCACGACTCGTGCCCACGTCGACCACACTTCGATGCTGGCCAGTTTGTTCGTACCTTCGATGATGACGGCGCACGTAATGGCTGGTGTCTATACGAAGTGGGATGTAAGGGGCCGTCGACATTTAGTCCATGCCCAATCATCCAGTGGAACTTGAAGTCCGGCTGGCCAATTGGTCAGGGACATCCGTGCATTGGCTGTACAGAGAAGGACTTCTTCGACAAGTTCACTCCTTTCTACGACACGTTGCCTAACGTCCCAGGTCTTGGCGTAGAAGGTACTGCCGAGAAGGTGGGTCTTGGCATGGTAGGCGTCGCAGCTGCAGGTGTTGCAGCACATGGCGGCCTAACAGTCATCAAGAAGCTCTCGATGCGCCGCGAGAACGGCGAAGAGAAGTTACTTGCAGCATTTGGAGACGAAGCTGAACCAGCAGCAACGTCGACAAGCATGGGAACAGTCGATAACGCCGACTCTGCGAAGAAGGACATCTAATGGCTAAAGAACGAGTAGTAATTGACCCACTGACTCGAATCGAAGGTCACCTTCGCATTGAGCTCGAGCGTGAGGGCGACAAGATCAAGACCGCTTGGGCGGAAACGACTCAGTTCCGTGGCATTGAGACCGTCGTGAAAGGCCATGACCCGCGCGATGTGTGGGCATTCGTTGGTCGCATTTGTGGCGTATGCACGGGCGTGCACTCCGTTGCCTCGGTTGTTGCAGTGGAAGATGCTTTGGGCATCACGCCACCGCCTCAGGCTCGCCGTATTCGCGACCTAGTGCTAGGTGCACAGGGTGTTCACGACCACGTTGTGCACTTTTACCACCTACATGGCTTGGACTGGGTAAACGTCGTTTCGGCTGCAGAAGCTGACCCAGCGAAGACCGTGGAGTTCGCTAAGTCGATTGGTTCTAAGTGGAAGGGCAATACCGAAGAGACGTTCGCGCGCGTCAAGCAGACCGTCCAGGGCATTCTCGATTCGGGTCAGCTGTCCATCTTCACTGGTGGTTACTGGGAGCACCCAGAGTACAAGCTGCCACCAGAAGCCAACCTCATGGCGGTAGCTCACTACCTCGATGCGCTGCAATTCCAGCGCTCGATTATCCGCATCTCGACGGTGTTCGGTGGCAAGAATCCGCACCCGAACTTCCTCGTTGGTGGCATGGCATGCTCTATTGACCCGGACAAGTCCGAAACAGTCAACCAAGTACACCTGGACCAGATCAAAGTCTGGATTGACGAGATCGTCGAATTTGTCAATGACTGCTACTACCCAGACGCACTCGCGATCATGGGGGTGTACAAGGAATACTTCGACATCGGTGCTTCGACGAAGAACATGATGGCCGTCGGTATGGCTGGTGCCACGTATGCCGGCGATCCGAAGGAATCTCGCATCGAATCGGTGCACCCTGAAATTAAACCAGGCGTCTTCTTGGATGGAGACTTCACTAAGCTGCATCCATTTGATCCGCACAAGATTGGCGAGTACGCCAACTCTGCGTGGTACGAATACGAAGAGGGAACTGACAAAGCGCTGCACCCGTGGAAGGGTGAAACCACCGTCAACTACACCGGTCCAAAGCCACCATTCAAGTGGCTGGCTGACAGCGAGCAGTACACCTGGTCTAAGGCCCCAAGCTATGACGGTCGCCCAATGCAGGTCGGCCCAGTAGCTCGCGTGTTATTGGCATACAACCAGGGGGAACAGACCACCCGTCGACTCGTCGATGAAGCGCTGCAGAAGCACGGACTGAAGCTGGAGCAGATGAACTCCACCGCAGGCCGTACGTTGGCTCGCGCAATTGAAGCAGTGACATCAGCGGAAGCGATGTCCACGCTGATGCTGCCGCAGTTCGTCGAGGCGCTGAAGCAGGGCGACATTGACGTTTTTGACTCCAGCAAGTGGGATCCAAGTACTTGGCCAGAAACTGCAGAAGGCGTCGGATTCATTGAGGTGGCTCGTGGCATGCTCAGCCACTGGGTTGTCATCAAGGATAAGAAGGTAGAGAACTACCAGGCCGTCGTGCCAACGACGTGGCTAGCAGCTGGTCGTGACCCGAAGGGGCAGATCGGACCTTACGAAGAAGCTCTCTCCGGCAACGGTGAGCACCCACTTGTCGACCCCAAGCAGCCGCTCGAACCAATGCGCACTATCCACTCGTTTGATCCATGCATGGCTTGCGCAGTGCATGTCCTTGATACTGATGGCGACGAATTGTTCCAGGTGACTACGCCGTGACTAGCTCACACGCTGTAAAAGAACGATCCTCCAAACCTGAGCGATCAGGTGAACTTGCGTTGCAGGTTTCCCAGTCGCTTCCTGTCCGTACCTTGAGCGCCACGGAGTTACTTGCCGCTGCTGCGGTTGCTCCTGCTGGTTCTTCTGACCCAGTTGACGCTGCACTTGCTGCATCATTGCGCGCAAATCGCCCGGACCTCAGCGTTACGACGATTCCCGAAGGCGACTTCGAACCAGCAACTCCAGAGCGCAAGTATTCGCTCGCCCGCGTTAATGATTTCCGTATCGACGATGAACCACCTCGCGATGTCGTCATCATGCGAGGCGACCTGGAATCGGTGCTGAAAGAGTCGAAGGGGAAGCGTTCTGACCTGAAGCTCATGGCTACCAACGCCAATGTCTTACAGAAGCGCGGTAGTCGTTCCATGGGTGTCGCAGTTGCAGAAGTCGCTCCAGATGGCACGGTGGGAGACTTCATGGCCGAAGGTCTCGTTGGCATGAAAGTTGTGCCGAAGGAAGACCTCCACGATACGGTTCGTCAGAATCCTAGTGAATGGGTTCGAGTCCGCTTGTGGAGCGGTGCCTTGCGCTTCCAGCACTGGGCGAATCTGTTACTCATGATTGTCATGACGGTGACTGGTTACTATATCATGGCGCCGTTCTTCGGCCCATCGACGATGGATCAGTCTGGTTCAGGATTCCTCATGGGCTGGATCCGATTGGCGCACTTTATCTCCGCATTTGCGTGGATTTTGTTGGGTGTGTGGCGCGTCATTCTTGTGTTCCAGGCAAAGGACAGACAGTCGCAATGGCGATCCTTCTGGCCGTTGTACAACATGACCGATGTCAAGAACATGTTTGGCACGATCCAGCATTACCTTTTCCTGAAGAAGGAAGGTCCAGTATATCTGGGACATAATGCACTCCAGCAATTCGCGTACACCGGAATCTACGTGTTGTGCATCGTGCAGATGCTCACCGGTCTCGCGCTATACGGCATGGTAGATCAGTCGAATATGTTTTGGGTGATCCTGTCGTACCCAGTGCACTGGTTGGGTATTCCGATAGTTCGACTCATTCACGCGATCATCATGTACATCATCTGGGCGTTCGTGGTCATTCACGTCTACCTCGTCTTCCGAGCAGACATCATGGAGGGCCATGGTGGCCTGTCCTCGATGCTGAATGGTGGCATGTGGGTACGTCGCGGAACCAAGCCTGTCGACGGACCTCGGATCGGGTAAATGCCAGCCAAAATTACAGTTCTCGGAATTGGAAATCCCATCATGGAAGACGATGGGATTGGGCTGGAGCTGCTGCGTCAGTTGGAAAAGCAGTGGATGCTTGAGCCGGATCAGGTCGATCGGCGAAGTGATGAAAAGCCGTTCCATCTGCCGAGCCAAGCTGCTGATCCGACCGCGCGACCAGAGTGGGGCGTCGATGCGAATGACATTCCACCCACCGACGCTCCCGCACTCGACGTCCAGTTCATCGACGGTGGCACCTGCGGTATGGAGTTGCTTCCTATCGTGCAGGACGCGCAGTATCTGTTGCTGCTAGACGCCGTGACGGGGCCTGGCGCGCCGGGCAGCGTGGTGGTGCGGGAAGGAGATCAGGTACCGCGACTCCTGAAGGCGAAGTTGTCGCCTCACCAGGTAGGGCTGCTTGATTTGCTCGCTGCAGCACGACTACTCCACAACGAACCCGAGCATGTTGCTGTGGTGGGTATCGTCGCAAAGTCCACGGAACTCAATGTTGGTCTCACTGAGGCAGCGAAGGCTTCGGTGGCGGAGGCAGTTCAGGTCGCCCGTGAGTTGATGCAGACGTGGTTGCAGGACTAGTTGGAGCTGACATCTAGATAGGCGATCTCGAATTCTCGTCCGTGGCGCAGATCCGCAGTCGGTGCGCCGCAGATGGGGCATACGAGCGCGAAGAACTCGTCAATTTCGTGCTCACACGCACACGCGGGGCAGTACACCGTCGCCGGAATGAACTCGATGGTCAATTCGGCATCAGCGCATTGCTCCGGCGCTTGTTGCCGCGCAATAGGCCACGCCGCGTGAAGCGACTCCACGACTACGCCGGATCGGGCTCCTACTCGTAGCGCAACCGTGTCGACTTTCGCATCAGGGCGAACCTCAACAATCTTGCGGACCACTCCGCTCAACAACCCAAGTTCATGCACAACTACCATTATGACTAGTTCATGAGTGAATCAGCTCAGGAGGCAACTGATGGCCAGAGAAACTCTGCAACTTGACGAGTTTGTCGACCCTTTCGAAGCCACTCTCACCGTCGACCGAGCACCCGACGGCACCATCCAAGATGTCGCTTTCGACCTTTCGGGTCTGCCACGCGTCGATTCCATGCTCGTGGGGCGTGCTGCTGTAGAAGTACCGGACGTCGTCAAGCGTTTGTGCGGCATTTGCCCAGTGGTTCATCATCTAGCAGGTGTGGCTGCTCTTGACGCGCTCTGTGGTGTCGAAGTGGTACCTCCAACTGCTGCTGCTATACGACGACTCCTCAATGTCGGCTCCATCTTCGACACAATTGCGCCAAAGTACTTCTCTGTCGACCAGGCTTTCGCTATTGAGCTCAAGAAGTTCGGTAAGTTGCTGCTCGCAGCTGCTGGTTGCCCAGGGCACTTCCCGGATGTCGCCATTCCCGGTGGAGTTCGAGGCTATGCAGATGCCGAAAAGCTGGACGCTGCAAGCGTTCAGCTGCCTCAGATTAGAGATAAAGCCCAGGCAGTGCTGGGGGGCATCGTGGACGATGACCCGGATGCCGGCACTTACTCAGGAGCATTTGCTGGCTACAACCTTGCGGCGGTCAATCGAGACGGAGATCTCGATGCGCTGGGTGGTTGGGTAGCGGCTCGTCGTGAAGCGAGTCCCGAAAAGATCATGTTCCCAGCAGCACAGTGGCATGAGTATGTGTCGGAGACTGTGCCTGGTGCTGCCGCTCCACGCCCTGTGATCACCGTGGGGCAGGTCGACGAGCAGTACCGAGTCGGGCCGATCGCGCGGACGGCGGTGGGAGCAGAAAACTCTGCCACTGCGAACTCATACAGCGTAGGCCAAGCACAAGCACAGTTGGTGCTTGATGCATTGGACGAAGCAGCAGAGCTTCTGGCACAGCCGGAATTGTTGACTGAAAGCGGGGGAGGTCAGCTTGTTGCTGACGGAGCGGACGCGCAGCGGCTGGCGGAGGGGACTGGCATTGGCATCATCGACGGTCCTCGAGGACTACTGGTGCATAGCTACACTGCTGATCATTCCGGCCAACTGATCGACTGCCAGATTCTGACACCAACGGCGCAGAACGAGCCATGGTTGGCAAGCATGTTGAGAGCCTCATTGGTCACCCATGGATCAAACGACGGGCACACTGCGATCGAAGAGTCTATTCGCGCTGCTGATCCGTGCCTGCCAGTAAGCTCGGCTCCGCAGGGCCACATGAATGTACGGTTCGCACAGATGAACCCGGAGGATTAGACACCATGTGTATTGGAATTCCAGGCAAGGTCGTCGAACTCACGGGCAATTCGGATTCGCCCCTTCCAATGGCAGTCATTGATGTCGCCGGACAGACGCGACAATGCTGCGTGGCGTACGTACCGGACGTTCACGTGGGGCAGTACGTATTGTTCCAAAACGGTTTTGCGATGAGCATTCTCGACGAAGAATCAGCCCAGGAATCACTCGACACAATTCACGAGTTCAACCTGATTCAGCGAACTGATACGCCACCCAGTGGGAACTAGGCCGCCCCGTGAGTCCTGCTCAGCTGGGGCGAGCGACTAGTTCACACACATGACACCGCTACCACCAGCATCGATATGAGGGCTGATGTCTTCTTCCAGTGCGTCGCCTTCTTCACCGACAACGTCATTGGTTGCGCCGTCATCTGCAGGTGCCTCTTCGGCTTCGGCGGTCTCTTCGACAGTTTCAGTGACCTCGGATCCTGGACCTGCGTAGTCTCCGGCAACAGTAACTGATACCTGCCCCTTCTCCAGGGTGGTGTCGTGCACAATCGGCAGATCGCCAAGGAGCTCTGAAATCGCCTTTGCCGCGGGATCATCTGGGTCGGCCGCATTCACCTGGCTAATAGCCACGCCAGCGAACTCGGCATTGGCGACCGTGCCTTCGGTGTAACCCTTGGCGGTGAGTGCCTCAGACACCCGAGAAGCAAGCCCTTCGATGCCAGTGGCGTTGTACACACTGACCGTAGTTTCGGCAGCCTTGTGATCCTTCGGTGCGTCCTTTGCAGCGCTGGACTCAGTTGCTTCTTCGACACCAATCAAGGAATCGAAGTACTTATGCACCTGGCCCTTGTCCACCGTGACGACGGACTCGCCGTGGTCACCAGTACCGTCAATACTGGTCACGGGGATCGTCTCGAACTTCACGTTGCCGCCAGTGAGCCCTTGCATCTGGGTGGCGAAGCCCATGACATCCCACTTGTCATCCAATACGACGGAACGAGAAACCGCAGTACCAAGTTCGTTCAAACGACTTGGGTTAGACAGCGTGCCAGCGTTCAACAACTTCGACGCAAAAGACGCCATGAAAGCCTGTTGGCGGGTGATACGGTCGAGGTCACCACGTGGTAGGCCATGACGCTGACGGACGAAGCTCAGTGCGTCAGGTCCACTTAGGGTCTGCTGGCCTGCATCAAAATTCGCGCCAGAGAATTCATCGTAGACAGGGGCATTCAGGCAAACGTCTACGCCACCAATGGCGTCGGTGAGAAGAACGAAGCCAAGCAATCCAACTTCGGCGTAGTGGTCAATGGTCACACCAGTGAGGTCACCGAGGGCACGAATGAGAGCCTCGCGTCCCGCCTCGGTCGACTGCTTTTCTATCTTTGCAGGATCAGACTCGCCACCGTCGCGCATGGACTCTTCACGAGCCTGTTTTGCATTTCCGTACACGCCGTTGATCTTGGTGTTGCCCATGCCTGGGAAACTGATATACGTGTCGCGTGGAACGGAAATCGCGGTTGCCGACGAGCCGTCGTTAGGTACTCGAATGATGATGATCGTGTCAGTATTCGTCGCGACTTCGTCACCAGAACGAAGCATTTCAACTTCCTCTGGCGTCAGCGGGTTACCTTGTGCATCCGTTCGGGAGTCCGAACCAACCAACAAAATATCCGTTGCGCCGTCTTGCTCCAAGCCCAGTCCCAGCGAACCACCAGAATCGAGTCCTTCAGCAGCGCGACCAACAAACCACCAGCCAACAGCAGAAACCGTCAGACAAATCACCGACACGATAATCAGGACCGCACGCATCGACTGCGGCCAGGCCTGCTTCGTATCTTCCGCCAACGACGGTGGCGCCTGAATATCGCGCACGTGCCGTGGGTGGCGAGGATTCTCACTCAAGGTATTTCTCCTGCGAACTACTGATAGAAATATGCGACAGTATTAGCTGACAACTGACCTAGATATATTTCCACGATAATGACTCGAGCGACAATGACCGGAAACCACGCCACCCATTTCCCTCATCTTTCCAGCCAAGATGCGCCAGCGCGAACGGCAGTAATTCTGGGGGCTGCTGGGCAATTGGGAACCGCGTTGCAGGCCAGCGCGCCTGAGAGCGTGGAAGTACGGGCGCTCACTCGCCAGCAATTGGACGTGACGGATGCGCAGGCCGTCGCAAAGCACCCTGCTTTTGTGGGGGCGGATGTTGTGATTAATGCGGCCGCCTACACCGATGTTGACGGCGCAGAAGAGCACGTCGATGCAGCCTACGCATTGAATGCGGTGGCGCCGGGACTGCTAGCAGCGCGGGCGGCTGCTGAAGGCTCACACTTCATCCACGTCTCGACTGACTACGTCTTTGGGGAATCTGCTTTACGACGACCCTGGACCCCCACCGATCCCACCAATCCACACACTGCGTACGGAAAGACGAAGCGAGCAGGGGAGCTCGCTGTGTTCAACGCAACAGCACAAGCCACGGTCGTTCGTACCGCGTGGGTGTGGTCAGGGCCTACCCAGCCACAGGCGAAAGATTTCGTGTCCACGATGCTGAATCTCGAAAACAGAACGGCTCCCGACGGCACGATCAAAGTCGTGAATGATCAGCATGGCAACCCGACCTTTGTTGGTGATCTTGCGGCGGCACTCTGGGAATGTGCGCTGCGCCCTGTGCCGGGTATCTTCCACGTGACGGGATCGGGGACAGCGACGTGGAATGACCTGGCTCGTGAAGTTTTTCGTGCAGTTGGTGCCGATCCGACGAGAGTCTTGATGTGCGATAGCTCCGAGTTTCCCACTCCAGCTCGTCGGCCGGCTTGGTCCGTGCTCGACGGTCAGGCATGGGTTGAGGCCGGTTTTGCGCCACTACCGGAGTGGCGGGACGCATTAACAAAAGTGCTGACCTAGGGTTGTTCCCGTGAGTACGGGCAAGGACAATCAACGAGGACATGCACCTTCACCAGACGATGGTGAGGCGACGACGACATCGACGCTGCCTTTGGGCATCGTGACGGTCACCTATTCTCCGGGTGAGCATGTGCGCAAGTTGGTTGATTCGCTTGCCGACGCTACGAACCACGGCTACTACTTCGTGATGGCCGATAACGGATCCGTTGACGGAGCCCCAGAAGCGGAAGAGCAGCGGGCTAAAGCCGATGGTCGCGACAATGTGTTGTTCCTGCCAACCGGCGGCAATATTGGTTATGGCGCGGCGGCCAACCGTGGCATTGCAGAGCTGCGTGCCCAGCGTGAGGCAGGCGAAATCAACCCAGACTATGTGCTGTTGGTCAACCCTGATGTCATTTTCTCTCCCGGTTCCATTGACGCCATGTTGGAATGTGCTGCTCGGAATCCACGGGCTGGCGCGATCGGTCCTTTAATCCGCGAGGCTGATGGGTCGGTCTATCCGTCGGCACGTGCCGTTCCAGAATTGGTTAGTGGCATCGGGCATGCGGTGCTTGCTGATGTGTGGCCACAGAATCCGTTGTCGGCACGCTACCGCGATGATTCGGATATGGATCGGGAGAGGGATGCCGGTTGGCTGTCCGGCTCGTGTCTGCTGCTGAAGTGGACTGCTTTCGAGGCAATCGGTGGGTTCGACTCCCGGTACTTCATGTACATGGAGGATGTTGATCTAGGGGATCGGCTCAGCAAAGCGGGGTGGCGTAACATTTTCTGTCCGACCGCAGAGATTCGCCATGCTCAAGGCCATTCGGCATCGTCGCATCCAGAGATTACTGTGAAAGCGCATCACGATTCTGCCTATCGGTTCATGTCGGATCGACTCCCCGGAACCCTTCGTGCACCGATTCGCCTGGCTCTGAAGGTGGGGCTCGCCCTGCGTGGCAGCATCGTTTTGGCGATTCGTAAGCGTAAGAATGGTTAGAAGGAATAACTCAGGAGGATCCCTCATACCATGACCAGCCTGGATAATGTCCACGGTTTTCCACGACCAACATCACCAAATATTTCGGCCGAGACTGTAGAAAAGGTCGCGAATGTTGATGCAGTGATTCTGGTCGGAGGACAGGGCACCCGTCTGCGCCCGCTGACGGTGAATACCCCGAAGCCAATGTTGCCAACTGCAGGTGTGCCTTTCTTGGAGCATCTTTTGGGGCGCATTCGCGCGGCGGGCATGCGCCACGTCGTATTGGGTACGTCTTACAAGGCTGAGGTCTTTGAAGAGCACTTTGGCGATGGTTCGTCAATGGACCTCGAGATCGAGTACGTCGTTGAAGACGAGCCTTTGGGCACCGGTGGTGGCATCCGAAACGTTGCTGAGAAGCTGCGCTACGACACCGCAATGGTCTTTAACGGAGATGTGCTCGGCGGTACGGATCTGCGTGCGGTACTAGACACGCACTGGGAGAAGAACGCAGATGTCACCATGCATTTGGTTCGAGTTCCAGACCCACGTGCATTCGGTTGTGTTCCAACTGATGAGGACGGACGAGTTCTAGAGTTCCTCGAGAAGACTCAGGATCCGCCAACCGACCAAATCAACGCTGGTTGTTACGTGTTCCGTCGCGAGATTATCGAGGGCATCCCAGCAGGTCGAGCAATTAGCGTTGAGCGCGAGATTTTCCCGGCGCTGCTCGAAAGTGGCAGCCGAGTCTATGGCTACGTCGATTACGCGTATTGGCGAGACATGGGAACGCCGGCTGATTTCGTCCGTGGTTCCTCGGATCTTGTTCGTGGCATTGCACCGTCACCGTTGCTTGAGAACCGTCATGGCGAATCGTTGGTCAACGATTCCGCTGCTGTCGGTGGAGGAGCGCTTCTCTACGGCGGCACGGTCGTAGGTCGTGGCGCTGAAATTGGGGCAGGTGCCCGGTTGGATCAGACTGTCGTTTTCGATGGTGCTCGTATCGGAGCGGGTGCGGTCATTGAACGTTCCATCATTGCGGCTGGTGCAGATATCGGCCCACGCTCTGTCATTCGTGATGCTGTGATCGGCGAAGGTGCAACCATCGGGGCACGGTGCGAACTGGTCGGTGGCATCCGAGTCTGGCCTGGTGTTGTCGTTCCCGACAGTGGAATCCGCTTTTCGACGGACGTCTAAGGGCGTGCCAGGAAATAACGGGTGACCTGGGAATTGAGGGCAGGTGTAGTCCGTGAGGGTTGCATGCCTGGTGGCTGGGCTTCGTGAAAAACAGGCGTGCCTGATCCTTAAAGTTGAACTTGATCCCGCAGTCGGGGGGATTGCCTTCTGCGGGAACTAAGAGATCTATTGAATTTCACTTTTCAGCTTGACCGCTTGGTGTTCCACGTGTGTAATCACAAGTGTGTGTTTCACGGATGGCATCCAATTCGCACCAGAATTTCCTTCGAAATTGACCCAAGTTGGGTCAGGGGCGGGGAAGCTTGGTAAGTTGGATGCTGTTGTGTGAATTACGTGTTTGTTATTTAGTATCCGCAGCCACGTAACTTAGTAATCTAGTCCAGTTCCAATAGCCCTGATCTGCCGGCAGGAGGCCCGCTGTATGGATGAGTCCAGCATCAACGGAACTTCTGCGCTCGGTCGGGAAGACAGTGCGGGGGAATCTCACGTGAACGAAGCTACGGCGGTGAACCAGCCCCGCCCTTTGGCGGAATGGGCAGACGACTTGTCTGGCCTGTTTGAGGCGGTTGATCAGGATTGGCAGGAGCAAGCGCTCTGTGCCCAGACTGACCCGGAAGCGTTCTTTCCAGAAAAGGGTGGCTCTACACGTGAGGCGAAGCGTATTTGCCGGGCATGTGGAGTTCGCGATGAGTGCCTGGAATTTGCTCTGGAGAACGACGAGCGATTTGGAATTTGGGGTGGCCTCTCCGAACGTGAACGTCGCCGTTTGAAGAAGCAGATTAGCTAACAAGTTTTCTCTGGTGAAAAGGGCAAGAAGCGCAGTGCGTTTCTTGCCCTTTTTGTGTGGTGTGCTTCCTTCACTGCCGCCTGTTTTTGAGGTGTCGTTATAGCTGCCCACAGTGCGGGCAACTGACCGGTCAACTAGTCGTCGTCAAATCCTGGATTGATGTCGTGCGGATTCATATTGAGATGAACCGCAACGAGACGTGTCAAAACATGTGTGAGCAGCGAATCTAATTCGCTGCGCGAAGTTGCTCGCTTTTCCAATGGGCGCCGGAACATGACAATGCAAGGCCTCGTGGGGCGACCTAGCTGATCAACTCCAGCTGGAATGAGACGGCCGAGGGGGATTGGCCCGTCGGCGACGATCTCATCAGGGAAGATCGTGTCGGGTCGCAGGTGCATGCGGGGCACATTATCGATGGCGACATCCAAGTGGGTGAGTCGCGAATTCCACCGGGCATTAATTGGTGCGTAGGCATCGAGGACTGCTTGGTCGAATGCTTCAGATCGACTGCGCCAACGTGGAACCTCTGACGGCAGCAGGGGTCCGCGGGCTGGGCCACGGCGATCATGGCGTCGACTTGCATTCATAATTGGTGAGCTTATCGCTGGAGAAAGGCTTTTTCTGGAGGCACGACTGTAAAAACCTCAAGTTTGGGTCTAGACTTTCGGTCGTGAGTGAATTTCGACGTTGCTGCCGCCCTGGTTGTGGCAAGCCTGCCATTGCGACCCTGACGTACGCCTATGCCGAGTCCACCGCAGTCGTCGGACCGTTGGCTGCGGCGAGTGAACCGCATAGCTGGGACTTGTGTGAAGTTCACGCGCGCAAAATCACCGCGCCATTGGGCTGGGAACTTGTGCGCTATGACCTCCCAGACTCATCGCATGACGACGACGATCTCACGGCGCTTGCCGAAGCCGTGCGGGAAGCGGGTCGTAATGCCACTGGATTGGTGTTGCGTGACGAGCGAGAGCTGAGCATCAATCACGTCGATGCGAATCGGCACCCGTCCAGCTACTCGGTGCGCGAGAGTGCACGTAAGTCGGCAAGGGAAGCGGCGCGTGCGCACCTGCGCGTTGTTCCTGATCTGCAGGAGAATACTGAAGAATAGTAGGTCTTCAATCCCGCGAAGTTTCTGCCTTGTCACGTAATATTGCTGTGTCTTAATACAAAATTATCGCAGCACAACCGTGAAAGAGGATCGTCGTGGGGAAGTACATCCGAGAAGATCTCGACAAGTTCATTAAGGCATACGATGTGCGTGGTGTCGTCGGTGAGGAAATCGACGAGAGCCTAGTGCAGGACATCGGAGCCGCATTCGGTGTGCTCATGCGCGATGAGGGAGCAACGCAGGTTGTTGTCGGCCATGACATGCGTGACTCATCTCCTGCGCTATCCCGCGCCTTTGCGAAGGGGGCTTCCGAGCAGGGCCTGTCGGTAGTCATGCTGGGCTTGACTGCGACCGATCAACTCTATTGGGCGGCAGGTACGTTTGACTGCCCGGGTGCCATGTTTACGGCCAGCCACAATCCTGCACAGTACAACGGCATCAAGATGTGCCGTTCCGGTGCACGACCTATTGGCCAGGACACAGGTCTGGCAAGCATCAAAGACATGCTTGTCGACGGTATCCCGGCCTTCGACGGTGACAAGGGTGCCATTTCTGAACGTGAGAGCTTGGCAGAATATGCCTCATTCCTACAAGGACTGGTCGACTTGTCCGCGGGACGTCGTCTCGTAGTCGCGGTCGATGCCGGCAATGGCATGGGCGGTCACACTGTTCCTGCCGTACTGGGGGATGTCTGTGATGTCCGTCCGTTGTATTTCGAGTTGGACGGAACGTTCCCTAACCACGAAGCAAATCCTCTCGAGCCAGCAAACTTGGTTGATCTGCAGAAGTTCACTGTGGATCAGGGCGCTGATATTGGTATCGCCTTCGATGGTGACGCAGACCGTTGCTTTGTTGTCGACGAGAAGGGCAATCCAGTAAGCCCGTCTGCAATTTGTGCGCTCATCGCCACGCGCTACTTGGAAGAGGAGCCAGGCGCGACAATTATCCATAACCTCATTACGTCTGCGGTTGTGCCAGAAATGATTACTGAAGCCGGTGGCATTCCAGTGCGCACTCGAGTCGGTCACTCGTTTATCAAGGCGATGATGGCCGAAACCAGCGCCGTCTTCGGCGGCGAACACTCTGCGCACTATTACTTCCGTGAGTTCTGGAACGCAGACTCCGGCATGCTCGCAGCCATGCACGTGCTGGCAGCATTGGCTGAGCAGGATAAGCCTCTGAGCGAATTCATGGCCGAGTTCAACCGATATGAGCAGTCCGGTGAGATTAACTCTCGTCTTGGTTCTGCAGCGGAGCAGGCTGCAAAGCAGAGCGAGATTTCGGAGAAGTTCGCCACCCGTACTCGTGCTCATGATTGGCTCGACGGCTTGACCATCGGCGTGGAAAACTCTGCTGCATGGTTCAATGTTCGAGCATCCAATACGGAGCCACTGTTGCGTCTCAACGTCGAGGCACCAACAAAGGATGAAGTTGATGCCATTGTTGAGGAAGTTCTGGGCATCATCCGCGGTTAAATCCTACGGAGCTTCATTGGTTGCTAACTAGTTTCCCAGCGCCGGTTATTTTTCAGGCATGCTTGGGGTATGGAAACTACTGACCTCCTCTTGATGGCTGCTGCCGAAGGGCCAAATTTGCGGGCTGCGGCATCGGCAGCATCCAGCGGAGTCTTCTCGTCGCTTGAGCTGCCACGCAGCGTCATTCTTATTGCAGGCGAGTCGCGTGCGCGCCTGGCTGCTGAGGCAGTAATCGCTTTGACTACAGACGCGCGTGCCCCAATCACTATTGCTCGGGGTCTTCCACACTTTGTGGGTGCACTGGACTTGGTTATCGTGCTTGTCGACGACCCGGGTGACCCAGCAGCTGACGTGGTCGCAGAGGCTACTCGCCGTGGTGCTCAGACGGTTGTCGTCGACCCGGGCGATGGGCCGGTACGGGCGGCAGCGTCGTCAAGCGCAATTCTGGTTCCCCGTCCGGCCATGAGTGTGCGTGGTTCGTTCTGTGGCTATTTAGGGGCCACGATGAGTGCGCTGACAGCTGCCGGGGTTACAGATCTCGCGCCCGCAGCTGTTCTCGATGAAGTTGCAGATGCCGTCGATGCAGATTCGATTGCGTGCGCTCCGGAGCGGGATTTGACGGTGAATCCGGCTCGTCAAATAGCCTCATGGATACGTAACCGTGCCGTAGTTCTTGCTGGTGAGGGCGATGTATGGCGGGCAATCGCCGAATTGGGCGCGGCGTGGATGCTAGACTCGGGAACGCCTTCGCACGGTACTGCATTCCCAGATTTGATGCGTGCTGTCCCGCAACTGTTGGCTGTACGAAATTCGCATACCCACGATATTTTCTTTGACCCGCTACTCGATGACTCAGATTCTGCCTCTCAAGTGCTACCGTTGGGAGCAATTGTTGTCGCCTCTCCAGCCAACGTGGCTGGACTGCGCTCGCGGCTGGAAGATGCCGATTGGGCACGGGTGATTTGCCCGGCAGAAGAGGTGGAAACTCGACATCCGCTGGTCGACGTATGTGTGACGGCGGTTCGAGTCGCTGCTATTGCAGCGTATGTACCAATGGAGGAGGAGTAGCGTCCGAATGGAGCGCATCGACGCTGTCGTGCAGTCATATCCATGGGGCTCTCGCACAATGATCGCGGAGCTCATGGGAGAAGCTACCCCTACCCAGCGGCCGTGGGCGGAAGCGTGGTTTGGCGCGCATCCACTGTCGTCGTCAACGGTGGCGGGTGCTCCCCTCAGTGAAGTCATCGCTGAGGACCCCGTCGCTGCCTTAGCGCACGGGGCAGATGTGCATAACGGTGAATTGCCCTTCTTGGTCAAGATCCTCGCAGCTGAGGAGCCCTTGTCTCTTCAGGCGCATCCGACCTTGGAGCAAGCTCAAGAGGGATTTGTTCGCGAGAATGCCGAAGGAATCCCCGCGACGGCGCCGCACCGCAACTATCGGGATGACAATCATAAGCCAGAACTCATCGTGGCGCTGACAGAGTTTGATGCGTTGGCGGGTTTCCGCCCTGTCGCAAAGACCAGGGAGTTGTTTGCTCAGCTCGATGTACCTGGCTTGGAGCATTACACAGTGATGCTCGACGGTGACAATGATGCGGAGGCGTTGCGTGCGTTGTTCACGACGTGGTTGACGCTTCCTCAGCATGTGTTGGAAGGGCTTGTCGACGCCGTGCAGAACAGGTGTGCTGACATCGTTGAGCATCCCGACTTAGTAGAACCATGGGTCGCGCAGGTTGCTGCAACAACGGTGGCAATTGCCGAACGCTATCCACATGATCCAGGAGTACTTGGATCTTTGCTGCTGAATCGTATTAATTTGCAGCCAGGCGAGGCCATTTATATGGGGGCAGGGAAGCTGCATGCCTACTTGTCGGGTCTGGGCATCGAAGTAATGGCGAACTCTGACAACGTGTTGCGTGGCGGGCTGACATCGAAGCATGTTGATGTCGTGGAACTTCTTCGGGTGCTGAGCTTCGTGCCATCACCTGATCCAGTTGTGCGACCAATCGTTGATGGTGAGAGTCGGCGTTATGAAACTCCGGCTACGGAGTTCCAGCTACACACGTATGAATTGGGTGCGGGGCAGACCGCTGAGCTCGACATTGAGGGCGCAGCGATCATGCTGGTCACTCACGGTAAGGCGGTCGTGGAGTCTTCTGCAGGTCAGGTAGCTTTGGCGCGCGGGGCTGCGTCGTGGAGCGATGCCCGTGAGACCGACCGAGTTGTTCGTGCCGATAGCACAGATGGTGCACAGGTATTCGTCGTTTCCGTGCCCGTCTAGCAGGACCGCGACGTAGTAAGCACAGTCAATAGAGAAGGGGGGCCACAGCGGTAATGCTGTGGACCCCTTTTTGGCTGCAAGTCTGAGCCGCACTCGCGATAGGCGGTACGTTCTACTTACCCCAGATTGGCCATTTTGGAGACATTGGGAATGGTTGCGAGATTTCGCCGTCCGTCGTTCCTGTTGCTGGAGTCTCTGGAGACGTGGTCTCAGTTTCCGGAGGAGTAGTTGGCTCCGTTGGTGCCGAGGTTTCGTCGTTAGTATCAGGTGCCGGAGAAACGTTCTCCTGATTAGGAGCCTTCCACGGGTTGTCTGGGATACGATTCCAAATCGGTGCAACAGCTCCTGGCTCTTCAGAGGTTGGCGTTTCTTCTGCCGGAGTTGGTTCCGCAGTCGAAGTGCCACCGGTACCACCAGTGCCACTATCCGTTGGGCTCGTCGTAGTTTCGGAGTCCGCTGAAGTCTGATTATTCGACGACGTTCCAGGGGACGGCTGCGAATCCTCAGTCGAAATATCGACGGGGGCCGTGTCAGAGTTGCTTGGTGGCAGGACTGGAACCGGGCGGGTTGGCTTTGGGGCCTGCGGATTGCCTGACGACGGTGGCAGCAGAGTACCTGGATCGGTCTTTCCAGCGGAGCCAGTGTTCGGGGTTACTGGGACAACCGCGCGTGGTGGCAAGTATGGATCATTGCCGTTGATCCCGTTGCCCCGGTCGGAATTGCCAGATGAATTGCTGGTGCTGGACGGGAGGTTGTCTAGAATTTCCTTGTCATCATCGGTGACTGGAAGATTCTGCGAACTCGAATCTGCAGAGATATCCGCATCGCCGAGAACAGCGGTTTCGGTATCAGCACAGCCGGAAATACAAAGTGCAAGTACCGCTACGATCCCCAGCCCAGTAGTTCGAGCTCGCATGACCTTTGTCCCTCCTTGACAGCCGTAGGTGCCAGATGCGTGAGAAATAATAACGCAATAACCGCCTTGGTAACGGTTGTATTACGACGCTGCGGAACAACTTAACACAATTGTTACCAATGCGGTAGCTCTACAAAACAAATAGGTTTTCAGTGTCTCGGAGTTCAACTGCCATGAACAGCGCAAAAGGTGCTACAAAGATGGCAGTACCGTGAGCGACTTTGTACGGATTGAAATGGGGAGCAAAGACCATGTCCATTTGGGATTCTGAGATCTTTTCAAACGACGCGACCATCGATTTGTTCGATGATGTTGATTCGTTGGATACCGATGACCGAGCGGATGCATTGTTAGATGCATGTCAGATTGCAATTGGTGACGGCGCTAGTGAAGACGAAGTTCTAACTGGGCTTGCTGCAGCAGTGGTAGCGGCAATCTGGAGTGGCGCACCTTTTGCCCGCCACGATGTTGTTGATGACTACGGCTTCATCCGTGATGGCATCGGCGAATCCACGGAAGCGCTCTCTGCTGCTGCGGCGGAGGTTTTCGAGAACCTTGTGAAAGAGCTCCCAGAAGACGAGCAGGCGGCCTTGGAGGATTTCGCTGAAGCGGTGGAGTAACCCTACTGTTAAGACGCGAAGAAACTTCCTCGATTCATCCACTCCCGAACCTGAACCTAAAATCCTGAACCTGAAATAAGGAAACATGACCCAGTCGAATACCCAGCCAGTAACTGACTACAAAGTCGCTGATCTTTCTCTAGCCGAGTCTGGTCGCCACCAGATTCGTTTGGCGGAGAAGGAGATGCCAGGGCTGATGGCTCTGCGGGAAGAATACAAAGAAGAGCAGCCACTGGCTGGAGCTCGTATCGCTGGCTCTATCCATATGACGGTGCAGACTGCGGTTCTCATTGAGACGCTCGTCGCCTTGGGTGCTGACGTTCGCTGGGCATCGTGCAACATCTACTCCACGCAGGATGAAGCTGCGGCTGCGGTCGTCGTCGGTAAGAATGGCACTTCTGAGAACCCACAGGGCGTTCCGGTATTCGCGTGGAAGGGCGAGACTCTAGACGAGTACTGGTGGTGCCTGGATCGCATCTTCGATTGGGGTTCCGAGCTGCCAAACATGATCCTTGACGACGGCGGCGACGCCACCATGGCCGTTATTCGAGGCAAGGAGTGGGAAGCAGCAGGCCTGGTTCCACCTGTGGATGCCGAGGACTCTGACGAGTTTGTTGCCTTCAAGAAGATGCTCGAGACCAGCCTGGAGAAGGACAATCAGCGTTGGCACCGCATCGCCGATGCGGTTAAGGGTGTTACGGAGGAGACCACCACTGGTGTTCATCGTCTGTACCACTTCGCTGAGGAAGGCGTGCTGCCATTCCCGGCGATGAATGTCAACGATGCTGTCACGAAGTCAAAGTTCGACAACAAGTACGGTACTCGCCACAGCCTCATCGATGGTCTCAACCGAGGCACCGACATGCTGCTCGGTGGCAAGAATGTTCTGGTCTGCGGTTACGGCGATGTTGGCAAGGGCTGCGCTGAAGCTTTGGACGGGCAGGGCGCACGCGTTCAGGTCACCGAAGTAGACCCAATTAATGCTCTGCAGGCTTTGATGGACGGATACTCCGTCGTCACGGTGGAGGACGTTATTGCTGACATGGATATTGTCATCACCTCCACGGGCAACATGGGAATCATCACCTACGAGCACATGCAGATGATGAAGGACCATGCAGTACTGGGCAATATCGGTCACTTCGATAATGAAATTGACATGCACAGCCTGCATCACCGCGATGATGTCACTCGCGTCGAAATCAAGCCACAGGTCACGGAATATGTGTTCCCACATGCTGATGGCGAGAATCGTTCGTTGATCGTGCTGTCTGAAGGCCGTCTGCTGAACCTCGGCAACGCAACGGGCCACCCATCGTTCGTGATGTCCACGTCTTTTGCAGACCAGACGATCGCACAGATCGAGTTGTTCACCAACGGTGACAGCTACGACAATTCTGTGCACCGGTTGCCAAAGATTCTCGACGAGAAGGTCGCTCGCATCCACGTCGAGGCGCTCGGTGGTTCGTTGACCAAGCTGTCGAAGGAACAGGCTGAATACATCGGTGTCGATGTTGAAGGCCCCTACAAGCCTGAGCACTACCGCTACTAATGTCCGCCATCATCATTGCCGTCGAAGGTATTGACGGTGCCGGCAAGAACACCTTGGTAACGGCCGTCGAAAAGCAGTTGTCCGCTGCTGGTGTCACTGTAGCGCGGATGGGGTTCCCGGCATACGGGCAGACCATCTTCGCTGACCTTGCAGATGACGCGTTGCACGGCAAGCTTGGCGACGTCCCAGAATCAGCATGGGCGATGGCGTTGTTGTTTGCATTGGATAGGTGGCAGCGTCGTGAAGCAATCGTTGAATCAATGGACACCCATGATGTGGTGATCCTCGATAGGTATGTGGCATCTAATGCTGCGTATTCATGGGCGCGCACTGGAGATGAAGGAATCGTTCGCTGGATCGAGGAAAAAGAGTTCGGCGAGTACGACATGCCCCGACCGGATGTGCAGGTTTATCTCGGCACTCCAGTTGAGGTGGCGGCTAAGCGTGCACAGCTCCGCGAAGGTGTCGATGAAAGTCGCACGCGGGATGTGTATGAGCGTGATAGCTCGCTGCAGGAACGTACAGCAGCTGCCTACGTGGAACTGAGTAACCGCGAATGGGGTTCCCCATGGCATATCAGTGATGGCGATCCCCAAAAATTGTTAAAGCTGATTAATTCGATTTGTGACAACCGTTAAGATGGAAGATATGAGCCCAAAAATCCTTGTTGTGGACGACGATCCAGCAATTGCCGAAATGTTGACTATGGTGTTGGAACGCGAGGGTTTCGACACCGTTGTGGTCGGCGACGGAGTATCTGCTGTGAACGCCGCAAGTAAGGAAGAACCAGATCTCATCCTGCTCGATTTGATGCTTCCTGGCATGGGTGGAGTGGATGTATGTCGCACGGTGCGTGAAACATCTGCGGTGCCAATCATCATGTTGACAGCGAAGACAGACACTGTTGACGTGGTGTTGGGTCTGGAATCTGGTGCAGATGACTATGTGACGAAGCCGTTCAAACCAAAAGAATTGGTTGCGCGAGTTCGTGCCCGTCTTCGTCGTAAGGAAGACGAGCCAAGTGAAAGCTTGGAGATCGGTGACTTGGTCATCGACGTGCCGGGACATGCTGTTACTCGGGATGGCGAGGAAATTCAGCTGACGCCACTCGAGTTCGATTTGCTGTTGGCTCTTGCGCAGCGTCCGAAGCAGGTGTTCACTCGTGAAGAACTGTTGGAAAAGGTCTGGGGCTATCAGCATTCGTCTGATACACGATTGGTGAACGTCCATGTCCAGCGTCTGCGTTCGAAGATTGAGAAGGATCCAGAGAACCCACGCATCGTCCTGACGGTGCGAGGCGTTGGATACAAGACCGGCGATTAATTACCGGACGCTGAAGGTGGCCATCGCTACCGTTAGCTACCGATAAGGAGATTGGTTGAGGTATTCGACCAAGAGCTTTTTCTCACGTCTAAAGGATCGGCTGGCGTGGCTGATTTCCCGAGGTGTGGAGTTGTGGCGCACCTCGATTCAGATGCGCGTTGTCACGTCCGTCATGGCCGTTTCCGTGTTGGTCATTGGCATTTTGGGCTTTGCACTGGTGTCTATCGTCGCTCAGCGACTGCTCGATGCGAAGTCCTCTGTCGCCAGTGAAGAGATCGACCGGGCACGAGTCGTCGTGGAGCAAAGCATTGAGTCCGCTTCAACCAATGAGCTACAAGCGCAACTCAACTTGGGTAGGGAAGCGCTGGCCGAGCGATCTGCAGCAGCAGATAAGGGTGCATTGACGGTTTACGAACCTGTCTTGATTGCACCTACCGGACATGGCGATGAAATTGCGTCATCTCCAACCGATGCCAAGATTCCGGAGCCACTGCGCAATGTGGTGAAGCAAGACCAGATTGCGTATCAATACAGCACCATCGAATCACCAAATGGTACGAGCTACTCTGCGTTGATCATTGGCACACCGACATCGTCGGAAATCGATGGTCTTGAGCTGTATCTAGTCATGCCTATGGTGTCGGAAGAATCCACTCTGGCGCTAGTTCGGGGGCTCTTCCTGGGGGCAACGGTTGTTGTCACCATGCTTCTGGTCGGTATTTCGTGGTTTTTTGCTAACCAGGTGACCACACCGGTGAGACAAGCCGCCCGCATCGCGGAGCGATTCGCCGCGGGACACTTGCGTGAACGCATGGCTGTAGAAGGCGAAGATGAGATGGCTCGGCTGGCCGTGAGCTTCAACAAGATGGCCGAGTCGCTGTCTCTGCAAATTCGTCAGTTGGAGGAGTACGGCGACCTGCAACGCCAGTTCACCTCCGATGTGTCCCACGAACTGCGTACTCCTCTTACAACGGTGCGCATGGCTGCCGACATGATCGCAGACAGTGCTGACGAGCTTGACCCATCAACGCGTCGCGCGTCCGAATTGATGATCGATGAGCTCGATCGATTTGAGATGCTGCTTGCAGATCTCCTTGAGATTTCCCGCCACGACGCCGGTGTCGCTGACCTGTCTGCTGAGAATATCGATGTGCGACGCTGTGTCGAGTCCGCCTATCAGCAGCTACAAGTTGTGGCCTTGGAATCGGGCACTGCTGTTCGCTTTGACATGCCAGACGAGCCCGTTCCGGCTCACGTCGACGCACGCCGCGTGGAGCGGGTTATCCGAAATCTCATGGCAAATGCAATTGACCATAGTGAAGGAAACCCTGTCGATGTCGCAGTGCGTTCAAATGGCTCGACAGTCGCCTTCACCGTCACTGACCATGGCGTTGGTTTGAAGCCAGAACAGGAAGAACTGGTATTTAACCGTTTCTGGCGTGCGGATCCATCGCGCGTCCGGCGCACTGGTGGCACTGGCTTGGGCTTGGCAATTGCTCGTGAAGATGCCCAGCTACATGGTGGTCGCCTGGAAGCTCACGGCGCGCCTGGCATTGGCAGTTGTTTCCGATTGATGGTGCCAGTGCAGCAGGGCACCGAATTGGGCGATGCTCCGTTGCCTTTGCATGTACCCGGCGAACCAGTACAGTCCGATGCCATTGAGCCACCACCGACCGTGTCGAGCCTGGCGGCTAAGTCTCAGGAGAAGGGCGTCAAAATCAGCGATGTCGTCAGCACTACAGAACCCGCCGCTGGCATCGAGCCTCTCGCAGATCGACAGGAAGGACAGCGACCGTGACTGAAGTCAGTAGCCGGGCACACTCGTTTTCTCGTCGTACTGTTGCCGCATCCATGGCTGCAATACTCATCGGCTTGAGTGGTTGCACCACGCTGCCGGGGTCGTCGTCACCACAGGTTGTTCGCGGTTTTGATGCGCCGGCTGTGGATATTGATATTCCGCGACCTCGACGCGATGTCGCCCCTGATCTGATCTTGCGCGACTTCTATTCGGCACTAGCACACCCAACCGACAATTACGCCGCAGCTCGCGAGTTCTTGACGACGGAAGCCAACAAGCAATGGCGCCCAGATCCTGTCGCCCGCATTCTTGATGGAATTAATATCATCTCCGGGGCACCGCCAAGCGAAGGAAACCTGGCGACGGCCTCCCAGTCATTCAGTATTCGCGGAAATCTCGTTGGCGTTTTCGGCGCTAATGGTGCTTTCGAACCAAGCGGTGACGCATATGAATCTGAAATGGTGCTGGAACGGGGAAACGACGGACAATGGCGGATCGACAAGTTGTCCAACGTTGTTCTAATCGAACGACAAGAATTCTTGGACAATAATGCTCCACGAAACCTGTACTTCATTGACCCATCAGGCAACCAGCTAGTAGCAGATCGTAGGTGGATTTACCGAGGCGTCGATGATGCAGCGAAGGAACTACTCGACAAGCTGCGAATGGGCCCTCGTAGCCGATACGCTCCTGGCGTAACTTCAGTGTTGCCACCGAGTGCGCGCATCGAAGTGGTCGAAGGCGACGATGGTCCAGGCCAGGTCGTTTCAATTTCAGGCCTGGGCGATGTTGATGACACATTGCGGACTCTCTTGGCTGCGCAGATCGTGTGGACGCTCTCCAGCGCAGATGTTCGTGGGCCGTGGACAATGATGGCTGATGATCAACCGCTACTGAACAGTCACGTAGCCCCGTGGACAAGAGATAGCGACGAGCTGCGTCTGTACGATCCAACCGTAAGCCCCGCGGATCGCGCACCATTACGGACTGTTGATACGACGGGCATCCAAGAAATTGTGAACGGGCAAGCTCAGCCGATTGGCAATGAGTGGGCTTCAACCGGCAGTAACTTCTTTACCTCCGCCGGCATTGGCGTTGATGTCAATGGCAACGAAATCATCGCCGCCGTCGCTCGAAGCGACCAGGAAGGGGAAGGGCGTTCGACCCTTCTGCTCGGTTTGCCAGACGATAAACCAGCGCCTGTGCTGACGGGCAAGAGTTTGACGCGTCCATCGTGGTCACCAGATGCTTCTGCTGTGTGGACAGCCGTGGACGGCACGAAGGTAGTCCGACTCGTGCAGTCAGAGTCCGCATCGCGCCCAGTAGCTGAAGAGATCGATACAGCCGGTATTCAAGGGATTTTAGGTTCCCAGGGGCAGGGTATTTCTGAGCTTCGGGTTGACCCATCCGGAACACAAGTCGCAATGATCGTGGACGGAAAAATCTATACGGCAACGATTGAACGTAGCGACTCTTCACCATGGAAACTGGTGCATCCACGACTGTTGCCGTTGGTGGAAGGCGCCACACCGGTTACGTTGGCGTGGACCCCGAACTCGTCCATCACGGTGGGTGCGTTCGACACAGAAACTCCGATGTGGCGACTCTATCCAGACGGTGCCACGACCTCCGTGTTGCCACGACTGAACCTCAGTCCGCCTGTCACAGTCGTCACTGCATCGTCGTCAAAGCTATATGCACTGGACTCCAATGCGTTGATGGAACTCATTGCTAGCGAAGGCGAGGAACAGTTCTGGCGTGCGGTCCCAGGCGGTGTGGGCAGAATGGCCCCAGTTTCCGTGGAATAGGGTTGTCGCGCGTGGGGGAGCGTCGTCAAGTTGAGTCTGCATGGGACATGATCCGTGATTTCGCTGAGCTAGCCATTCCGGAATCATGTCCGGGCTGTGGATCGCCCGGAAAGTTGTGCCTGCAGTGCCAGCAGGAATTGCGCACGGTACCGCAGCAGATCACGCCACGGGTGGCGGTTGCAGCGCCGACGTGGGCGTGCGGTCCGTATGGCGGAGTTCGCCAGGCGTTGGTGTTGGCAGCCAAAGAGCACCGCGATGTCATTGCTCGCGAAACCATTGGCTCCGTCATCGGTGCCTCCCTTGCGCATTTGATTGCTCACGGACAGCTGGCTCACCCCGCTGTGCAGCCACTCCTTTTGGTTCCTGCTCCGACGAGGCGTTCAGCTTCACGACGACGCGGGGGTGACCCCATCACCCAGGTTTGTGAATATGCGGCGAGCTATCTGAAGCGGTCTGGGGGAACTCTCCACGGTGGCAGAAGAACCGACAAAAACGACCAGATCTTCGTGTCTCCAGTCTTAAGAACGCGCGAAGAAGCGAAAGATTCTGCCGGACTGTCGGCACGAACTCGTCGACAGAACTTGTCTGGAAAAATTGTGCCCGAGGTAAAAGAACTATCGAGAAGTGCTGGAGAAAATGCAGGTCGAAGCCAGATCGTTCTCGTTGATGATGTTATTACGACGGGCGCGACTGTAGCGGAATCGGTACTCGTACTCGCCTCAATGGGAATTAGGACTAGTCTCGTTCTGTCGTTTACGCAGGCTTAACCTGAGAGATATCTAAAGTCTCTGGGGTCTCTTCGCCGTGGGGGTAGCCACGTCTGTATCCTGGAAAGTGTAGTTAGACCCATCACCGTAGACGCCGTGAGTAATCCCGCTCACGGAAGGGCGGTGGCAGTACCGGGAGGTAGGAAGCAAGTGTCGACACCTGCTGACAACAACGAGGTCCTCAGCCCGAACGCTCAGGTAACAATTACCGGGCGCAATGTGGAGGTTCCGGAGCACTTTGCCGATCGTGTGAAGTCGAAGCTGGCAAAGATCGAGCGTCTTGATCCAACTTTGACGTTTTTCCACGTAGAGCTCCAGCATGAGCCAAACCCACGTCGAGCTGACCGTTCCGACCGTATCCAGATTACCGCTACCGGTAAGGGCCACTTGGCTCGTGCAGAAGCAAAGGAAGACAGCTTTTACGCTGCTCTTGAAGTTGCACTGGGCAAGATGGAGCGTTCCCTTCGTAAGGTTAAGGCTCGCCGTAAGATCAGCCGTTCTGGTCACCGCACCCCAATTTCTGTTGGCGAGGCAACTGCTGCGCTGGTAGATGAGGCATCGGCATCTCAGGAAGAGCCTAAGGCAGATCCATATGAGGACCTGGTTCCAGAGTCTCAGCTGGGCAAGGTTGTTCGTACCAAGGAGCACTCTGCAACCCCAATGTCTGTCGAAGCAGCGTTGTCGGAAATGGAGCTCGTTGGCCACGATTTCTTCCTGTTCGTGAACGAAGAAACCGGTCTTCCATCAGTCGTTTACCGTCGTCACGCATACGACTACGGTTTGATCGCACTCTCGGAAGATGCGTAAGAAATTCTCTACACGCGTAACGCAATAAAGTGATATTGACCCGCACCCGTAGTTCGGGTGCGGGTTTCGTCCTATAATGAGGTTTTTGATGGTCTTACCTGACCACCACGTTCATGTTCGTCGGCCGGAAAGGTCTCGTCTCTAGTGTTTTCACTCAGCAAGTTGCTCCGAGTCGGTGAAGGACGCGCGGTTAAGCGTCTACAAAACATCGCGGATAACGTCATGGCCTTGGAGGACGAGTACGCAGCTCTCAGTGATGACGAATTGCGGGCGAAGACTGACGAGTTCAAGCAGCGCATCGAGAAGGGCGAGAAGCTCGATGACCTGTTGTACGACGCTTTTGCAACTGCCCGCGAAGCATCCTGGCGTGTACTAGGCCAGAAGCACTACAAAGTCCAGGTCATGGGCGGTGCTGCATTGCACTTCGGCAACGTAGCTGAGATGGGCACTGGTGAAGGTAAGACTCTGACCTGTGTGCTTCCTGCGTACTTGAATGCGCTGGAAGGCAAGGGCGTTCATGTTGTCACCGTGAACGATTACCTGGCTAAGCGTGACGCCGAGTGGATGGGTCGAGTCCACCGTTTCTTGGGTTTGTCCACCGACGTCATTTTGTCGGAGTTGTCTCCGGACCAGCGTCGTGAAGCATATGGCTCGGACATCACGTACGGCACCAACAATGAGTTCGGTTTCGATTATTTGCGTGACAACATGGCGCACAGTCTGAACGATCTGGTGCAGCGTGGCCACCACTTCGCAATTGTGGACGAAGTTGACTCGATTCTTATCGACGAGGCGCGTACCCCCTTGATCATTTCGGGTCCCGCTGACGGCGACCCACGCTGGTACCTCGCGTTTTCTCAGATCGTTCCGGGAATGCGCAAGGATATTCACTACGAAGTCGACGAGCGCAAGCGCACCGTCGGTATTCGTGAAGAAGGCGTGGCATACGTCGAGGATCAGTTGGGTATCGAGAATCTCTATGCCGCTGAGAACTCGCAGTTGGTGAGCTACCTGAACAACGCCGTCAAGGCGAAGGAGCTGTTCACTCGCGATAAGGACTACATCGTTCGTAATGGTGAGGTTCTCATTGTGGATGAGTTCACGGGTCGTGTGCTGGACGGTCGTCGTTACAACGAAGGTATGCACCAGGCCATCGAGGCCAAGGAACGCGTCGAGATCAAGAACGAAAACCAGACGCTGGCTACGGTTACCCTGCAGAACTATTTCCGCTTGTACGACAAGCTGGCAGGTATGACCGGTACCGCTGAAACCGAAGCGGCCGAGCTCCATCAGATTTACAAGCTGAATGTGATGGCGATTCCGCCAAACCGTCCGAACCAGCGTAAGGATCAGCGCGACCTGATCTACAAGACTCAGGAAGCAAAGTTTGCGGCTGTTGTGGAAGACATTCGCGAGTGCAACGAACAGGGCCAGCCAGTCCTGGTGGGTACCACCTCTGTGGAAATGTCTGAGCACTTGTCGCAACTGCTGCAGCGTGAAGGCATTGCTCACAACGTGCTGAACGCAAAGCACCACGAACAGGAAGCTGAGATCGTTGCAGAGGCTGGCCGCTTGAAGGCTGTGACCGTCGCAACGAACATGGCTGGTCGTGGTACTGACATCGTGCTGGGTGGTAACCCAGACATCATTGCCGACATTAACCTGCGCGGTCGTGGTTTGGATCCGGTGAATACGCCGGAAGAGTACGAAGCTGCGTGGGATATCGAGATCGAGAAGTGCCGTACGGCAGCGAAGGCAGAAGCTGAGCAGGTCCGCGAAGTCGGCGGTCTGTACGTACTGGGTACCGAGCGCCACGAGTCTCGTCGTATTGATAACCAGCTGCGTGGTCGTTCCGGTCGTCAGGGTGACCCAGGCGAGACTCGCTTCTACTTGTCGATGCGCGATGAGCTGATGGTTCGCTTCAACGGCCAGCGTATGGAAGCTCTGATGAACACGTTGAATGTTCCGGACGATGTTCCTATCGACTCGAAGGTTGTCTCCAACTCCATTAAGAGCGTTCAGGCGCAGGTCGAGGCCCAGAACTTCGAGATCCGTAAGAACGTTCTGAAGTATGACGAAGTTATGAACGAGCAGCGCAAGGTTATCTACGCTGAGCGCCGTCGCATTCTCGAAGGCGAAGATCTGCAGCAGCAGGTTCGCGACATGCTGGACGACGTGATCGAGGCATACGTTGACGGTGCAACCGCCGACGGCTACGTGGAAGACTGGGATCTCGACGAGCTCTGGAACGCACTCGAGTCTCTCTACGGCCCAACCATGACCTGGAACTCGCTTGTCGACGGTTCGGAATACGGCAAGGCCGGTGACCTTTCTGCGAAGGACCTGGCTAAGGCTGTCAATACTGATGCCAACCAGGAGTACGACAAGCTGGAAGATGCTGTATCCACTATCGGCGGTGCACAGCAAATGCGTAACCTCGAGCGTTTCACCATCTTGAACGTGATGGACCAGAAGTGGCGTGAGCACCTGTACGAAATGGACTACCTGAAGGAAGGCATTGGTCTGCGTGCCATGGCTCAGGCTGATCCATTGGTGGAATACCAGCGTGAAGGCTACGACATGTTTACGGCCATGATGGACGGCATCAAGGAAGAAGCTGTTCGTCAGCTCTTCCTCGTTCGTAAGCAGGTTATGCAGCCAGAATCGACACCAGAGGATACTGAAGAGATTGTCTCCGAGCTCGAGGCGGCACAGCCTGAGCCTCAGCAGATTACTTATTCCGGTCCAGGTGAAGACGGTGCTGCTGAGCAGCAGCGAGCTGACGACAACGCTGCGAGTGGCAACCGCGCGCAGCGTCGTCAAGCCGAGCGCAATGCACGTCGCTCTTAAGCCGACTTAAATAAGGCGGAGGAAGTCCACGACCCAGCCGTCGCGATGTTGTGATGCGCGACCGGCGAGGGCGCGGATCTGCGTCCCGTTTGTGAAGGTGCCCACGAAGTTTATTCGCGTTCCGCATGGCCGTGGTTCGGGGCGAAATGACTTCAGTGTGGCACCTTTTAGTGTTCCTGCACGGGCTCGAGTGAGAAAGCTCGCCCGAACTGTGCGCGATAGCGCGAGCTTATGAAGGACGTCTATACGACGACGCCCCGCTGCAACATCGATGGCGTGGCTAATCGTCCCGGCTAGGAAACGACGAGTGTGGTCTGGACAGAAATCCAGTGCCGTTTCTGGTGGAGAAGTGGCTGTTTTGGTTTGTGCTGGCGCAGATCCGGGTTGGATTCGATGCAGCAAGGTATAGCCGGGAATCGGAATTAGTCGATCTTGGGTCAGCTCCACAATCATCCCCCAATGATGTAGCTGCGAATGTGTGCTCATCCTACGGTGGGAATCTGAGCGATGCATCTCTTGTCAAGGGTTAACGCGGATGCATTTATGTATAGTCCGACACACAATAAGTGGGGGCAATAGAGCGAAATGTTTGTCGCCGGTTTACCATTGCCACATGCGCGGAATGATTATCGACTACTGTGGCGTCCTCGATGGGACGGACGAAGACCAGGCTCGCTGGCGTGAATTGTTGAAAGCTGCACGCGAAAACGGCGTGGCCTTGGCGATTCTTTCTAATGATCCAGGCGGTCCAGCTGCCGATCATATTCGAGAGTTCGAAACCTCTGGTCTTGTCGACGCCGTGTGCTTGTCAGGCGAAATCGGTGCAGAAAAGCCTTCTGCTGAGGCGTTTAACATCACAGCAGATCGTATTGGCTTGCCGGCACGCGACTGCGTGTTGGTTGACGATTCGATCGTGAACATCCATGGTGCTGTCTCTAACGGCATGGTCGGTGTCTTCTACCAGCAGTTCGATCGTGCGGTCGTTGAGATCGCTGGTTTGCTTGAACTTGAAGGCGAGTTCTAATGCGGGTGTATATTCCCGCGACTTTCGGCATGCTCCAGACTCTTCTCGATGAAGGGGAGCTTCGCGCCGCGCATGGGTGGGCATTCGCTGTCACTCCGGCATTGCAGGAGTTTTATGCCGAAGGCGATGAGGACGAGTTGGCGGACATTGCTTTTACGGACGCGGCTCGCACGTCGCTGCGCTTACTGAGTGAGTACAGCGGTCAGTTTGAGCTTCGTCGTGTTGTTGTCTCGGCTGATATTAAGGACGACGCTGAACTTGAGTTGACCCCGGACATGGGGGAGGACGTCGTAAAGCTTGGTTCGGCGATCCCAGCTGATGCTATCGCTGCTGTGCATGTTGATGTCGCGTCGACCGAGGAACTTACCCGCGCTGCTATCGAGGCAGTCGACGCGGCTGATTTGGGCGATGAGGATGCTGAATTGGCTGTTGGGGACTGTTTGGAAGTGCCACTTGCTTGGTATGACTCCAGCGAAATTGGCATGTTGGTCGAACTTCTGTAGATCTCCTGGTTGTCACTTCCCCTGGCGGATTCGCCGGGGGATTTTTTAGTTTCGACGCGCCTACTAAACACTTGACGCAAAAGTTACCGAACCGTAAGCTACGCAAGCGTAAGTAGTTTTACAGATGTCTGTATGACATTAGATTGATTTTTTCGTTCTAAGGGGACTTTGCGTGAACTTTGCCAACGGGCTACGCGGCGCGTTCCGACGACTGTCGACACCGCTACTTCCAGACGATTACACACGACTGGTAAACCCGTTGTGGTCGAGGCGTGAATTGCGCGGACAGATTGAGAAAGTCAACCGACCATCTGACGATGTCGTTGAGCTTGTCATCCGCCCGGGTTGGGGAGTGCCAGCAGACTTTCGGGCCGGCCAGTACATCGGCATTGGTGTTCGCGTCGATGGTCGCTTTGTGTGGCGTTCATATTCCTTGACTAACGCTCCACGTCCAGCGGACGGACTTCTGTCTGTCACGGTGAAGGCGCAGGATCAGGGTTTTCTGTCTCAGCATCTGGTCATGTACGCAACGCCTGGCACGGTCGTTCGTTTGGCTGCGCCAGCTGGTGATTTCCACCTGCCGGAGCCAGTTCCAGAGAAGTTGCTCTTCATCACTGCTGGCTCAGGAATCACTCCGGTCATGTCCATGCTGCGTGACCTCAAGCGCCGAGGCGCAGCGAAACCAGAGGGAGCACTGTCTGGAATCACTCACATTCACTCGGTGCGCGACGCTTCCGGGCAGCTCTTCGCGGACGAGCTTGCCGAGATGCAGGCGCAGGACGGGCTCACACTTGTCGTTCGCGAAACCAGCAAAGAGGGTCGACTTTCCAGCGAGGACATCCTCGAGATCGAGTCAGAAGCGCGACAGCGCGCCGCAGAAGGTGCTGCCTATGCCTGTGGTCCATCCGCGATGCTCGATCAGTTGGAGAGCGCCCTGCCGGGTCTGACCACCGAGCGATTCACTTTGGATCGTGGCAATACTGATGCACAGGGTGGCGTCGTGACGTTCCCTGGTCGCGGCGAAATTGAAGTGGACGGTGCAACCACCATCCTCGAAGCTGGAGAGAAAGCCGGCGTACAGTTGCCTTATGGTTGCCGTATGGGTATCTGCGCAACGTGCGTACGCCAGCTTGCCGACGGCACCGCTCGGGACCTGCGCACCGGCGCGACCCACGAAGCAGGCGAGCGAATCCGCACCTGTGTCTGCGTACCTGCAGGCGATGTAACTCTCGAAGCCTAGACACCTACTTTCTAGACCACTACCAGCTAGACATCACACACTTTCTACTGAACTTTAGAAGCTACAGGGGATAAAAATGGCTATTGCCAACATTGCGTCATACGCGCACTTGACGGACGAAGACATCGCCGAAATCGGTCGCCGGTTCGAGGAGATCGAGCGCGAGCACCGCGACGCTCTGGGACCTAAGGACGCCCGCTACATTCGTAGCCTCATCCGTATCCAGCGCACCTTGGAAGTCTCGGGTCGAGCGCTGTTGATGGCGCCTACTGTTGGTCTTGCGTTGGGCAAGATGGGCGTGTTGCCAAAGGCATGGAAGAACCCAGCTCACTGGGGTTTCAAGTGGGCTGGCGTCTCGGCGCTGTCCTTGGCAAAGATCCTCGAGAACCTGGAAATTGGCCACAACGTTATGCACGGCCAGTGGGACTGGATGAACGACCCAGAGATTCACTCTGCAACCTGGGAATGGGATAACTCCTGCCCATCGAGCGGTTGGAAGCACTCCCACAATTTCGTGCACCACAAGTACACCAACATCTTGGGCATGGACAACGACGTGGGATACGGCATTCTGCGTGTTACCCGTGACCGCAAGTGGTCTCCAGAGCACTTGCTGCAGCCAGTAACCAACGTGGTTCTGGCTAGCCTGTTCCAGTGGGCAGTTGCTTTCTATGATGTCGAGCTCGGACGTGTAGCTGCTGGCAAGAAGGACTGGGCAGAAGCAAAGCCTCAGCTGATGGAAGTTTTCCAGAAGTCGGGTAATCAGCTGCTCAAGGACTACGTCCTGTTCCCGTTGTTGGCTGGTCCTCGTTTTGGTGAAGTCGCGAAGGCGAACATGTACACCAACCTGGCTCGTAACGTGTGGGCCTACGCAGTGATTTTCTGTGGTCACTTCCCAGATGATGCAGAAACCTTCACCAAGGAGCAGTACAAGACTGAGAACAAGGCGGAGTGGTACTTGCGCCAGATGCTGGGTTCCGCAAACTTCACCGGTGGTCTGGCGCTGTCGGTGCTCTCCGGAAACTTGAACTACCAGATCGAGCACCACCTGTACCCGGATATGCCATCGAACCGTTTGGCTGCCATCTCGAAGCAGGTCCAGGAAATCTGTCGCGAGTACGACCTGCCGTACAACACGGGTTCGTTCCCGAAGCAGTTCGCTCAGGTTCAGCGCACGCTGCTTAAGCTGACGCTGCCAAACCGCTTCCTGGTTGCAGACCGCGATAACGCTCCTGAGGTTCGGTCCGAGAAGGCTTTTGTGAAGTACCCTGAGGTCGAAGCTCAGCTTGATCGCACTGCTCAGCCACGCCGTGGTTTGAAGACTGGTCTGAAGCTGCTCCGCAAGCTTCGCCCTGGCGTTCGCGATGTCATTAACGCTTACACCGGTCGCGCTGAAAAGCAGATGACTACCGCGAAGGCTCCGGAAGTTCCTGCTTCTGCATAGCTCGCTTTTCGACGACAGCTCCCACTAGCGCAGCCGTCGCCGCTGCAAGGAACAGCGCCAAATATGCCTCTGAGGATTGGCCTGTGAATTCGACAGTGACGACGAATGCGAATAGGGGAGCTGCCATCGTTGTGGACAAAAACGCACAAGCTCCGAGCAGCGCAAAGTCGCTGAGCGGAATGGTGATAGAGAACCCTGCAAGAATCGGTGAGGCCACTGATCCGATGAGGAAACCGAGCATTGCGCCCAACGCGAAGCCTGGTGTCAAGACACCGCCGACCGCGCCGGAGCGCAATGTAATCAACACTGCTACGAGCTTTGCGACGAAAAGCGCCACCACAAACCACACCGTCAGGTGTAGCGGACCAGTCTCGGTAGTACTGCTCGTCATCAAAACTGGTGTGGCCGCGTTGCGACCATTGCCCAACACTTCGGGAAGCCACAGCGCAATGCCGCCGACTATCGCAAAAGCTAGTGGGATGGTCCACGCTGCATGCCAGCCTTTTGGCGCAGATGCTTCGCAGCGTCGAGTCCAACTGCGAAACGCATAGCCACCTAGCCCTGCGATTACTCCAACAAGTAGCGCTGCGCTGAGATTGCCCCATCCTTCGGATAAATTGAGCGGTTCATACAGGGGTTCATTGCCCACCGCGATGCCTGAAACGACTGTCGCGATAGCCGAACAAGCGAGAACGACCATGACAGCAGTGGCTGAAATCGAACCTAACAAAATTTCTAGGGCAAAAATCGCTCCGGCCAATGGGATGTGGTAAATCGCCCCCAGGCCTGCACCTGCAGCGGCTGCCACGATTACTCGCTGGGTTTCTGCATCGACGCCGAGTCGAGATAATAGCTGGCTCGAAAACATTGCACTTGCTTCTCGAGGCGCATTCTCCCGCCCAACTGACGCACCCGCAGCCACCGTGCCCATTTGCAGAAACACATTGACGAGCGTCTCGAATACCGGCATTCGACGCCCCTCCATACCGTCTTCGACGGAGAGGAGTGGCTCACGGAGTCGTCGCAATGCAGCCCAGGCAGGACCGGCGATGAGACCCGCGATGACGATGCCAAGAAAACGCTGCGTACCAGTTGTACCTTCGGTGACAACGGCGACATCACCTTCGTGCTGACCGTAGACTAGCTGCTCGATAGCGTGCATCACGGTGGCGAGACCGGCGGCAATGAGCCCCGTGGCGATGCCGACTAGCAACGTGAGCACGCACAACACCACGAGATGGCGCAGGGTAGGGCGACGGTCAGCGAAGAGGGCGATGGCGCTAGTCACGGTCGATGTCCAGCTCCCAGTCCTCGTTAGATGAAAGCGTCTCTAGGAGGCGACGTACCGCCATTGCTCGGCGGTACGAGGCGCCCTCCAGCCGATCGAAGGCGCACTCTGGGTCGGAGGGAGGACCAAGGTGGGTACAGCCACGTGGACAGTCGGTAATTGCTTCGGAGAGATCTTCGAAAACACTCACGACAGTTTCGGGGGTGATGTGGGCCAAGCCGAAAGAACGGATACCCGGGGTATCGATGATCCAGCCGCCCTGAGGCAACGGCAACGCAACCGACTGCGTCGAAGTGTGACGTCCCTTACCAACGCCGCTGACGACTCCCGTTTCACGATTAGCACCAGGGACGAGACGGTTGACCAAAGTGGACTTGCCGACGCCTGAATGTCCAATAAGGGCAGTGATTCGATCGGTAACCCGTGCGAGAAGCGGTTCGAGCGGATCGTCAACACCACATACGACAACGGGCACGTCGAGATCGGTGAATTCGGCAGCGAATTCTTGCGGGTCGGCCAAGTCCGATTTGGTCAGGCAGAGCACGGGCGTTACTCCGCCCGCATACGCAGCGACCAGTGCACGCTCGACGAAACCGGTACGAGGAGTGGGGTCGGCTACTGCGCAGACAATGAGTAGTAGTTCTGCGTTTGCGACAACAATGCGCTCGAAGGCATCGTTGTCGTCGGCAGTGCGACGGAGGACGCTGGTGCGATCTGCCAGTTTGACGATACGTGCAAGAGTGTCCTTCCGCCCCGAGGTGTCGCCGACGATGCCGACGCGGTCACCGACGACGATATTCGTGCGCCCCAATTCACGGGCACGCATGCAGTTGATCGGTGCTGAATCTGGAGAATTGTCGTCTAATGCAACTCCCCAGCGACCACGGTCTTTCGAGACTACGACACCCCACCGAGCGTCCTTGTGCTTGGGGCGGTCTTTTGTTCGTGGGCGAGAACTTTTACCTGGGCGCACCCGAACATCAGACTCATCCCAATCATGGTGGGACTGGCGTGGTCTACGACTCATAGTCTAGAAATCACCTCGATGCATGGCGTCCATTTCGGCTTCCAACTCGGCAGGGGAAGGGGTAGCTACATTGAGCATATCGAGCCAGCGCATGTCGAAATTCGGCATGGTCTTTGCAGTGGTCCCGATATTCTCGATGAGCATGTTTGGGACCTTCAGCCCGATGATGGCGCCGGCAGTGGCCATGCGATGATCCGCATAGCTCATCCACTCGCCACCTGTCATCTCGGCGACGGGTACAGGGTGGATCTGAATGCCGTCTTGAAGTTCTTTGGCGTTACCACCAATACGGTTGATCTCGGTGGTGAGAGCGGCTAGGCGGTTTGTTTCGTGCCCGCGCAGGTGTGCGATACCCGTGAGCCGGGTAGGAGTCGACGCGAGTGTTGCAATTGCAGCCACCGTCGGCGCCAACTCACCGATGTCCGACATATCGAGGTCGATACCCTTGAGCTTCTCTGGACCCGTTACTACGAGGTCCTGGCTGTGGTCTCCATGCGGGACGAACTCGATGGTACAACCCATCTTTTCGAGGACGCCACGGATCTGGTCACCAGCCTGCGTAGTTTCCTTTGGCCAGTGGTTGACAGTCACTCTGCCACCCGTAACTGCAGCAGCAGCCAAGAATGGGGTCGCATTGGATAGATCAGGCTCGACGTACCAGGTGCGGCCCTTAATCTCGCCCGGGCTGACATGGTAAATCTTCGAGTCTTCGAAATCAGTGATGGTGATGTTGACCCCGGCATCCTTCAACATCGCCACAGTCATATCGATGTGCGGTTGCGACGGCACTTCTCCTTGTGGCTTCAGCGTTAGTCCCTTGCCAAAACGGGTCGCAGCCAAAAGTAGTCCAGAAATAAATTGAGATGAGGACGACGAATCCACCTCAATGGCACCACCAATATCGCGGTACGGTGCATCCGCATCTGCAGTTTCTGCTACAGCTCCTTCAGGGTTCACGATAAAAGGCAACCTATCGCCCGAGACATGTACGCCGAGGCCTCGAAGTGCGTTCAAAATCGGGGCCATGGGGCGAACACGAGCTTCTTCGTCACCATCAAAAAAGACGGTGCCGTTTGCCGTTGCGGCTACTGGAGGAACAAAGCGCATGACAGTGCCTGCCAAGCCACATTCGACGGTGCCACCACGCAGCATGCGCGGAGTAACTTGAACCGTATGGTTCGGGGCGCCATGCTGCTTTGCAGCGGAGTCAATCTCGGCGCCCATCGCCGTGAGCGCGTTGATCATCAACTCGGTATCACGTGAGTGCAGCGCCCCGTGGATCACTGAAGGCGTCGACGACAACGCTGCAATGACTAACGCGCGGTTCGTAATTGACTTTGAACCGCCAACCGAGACAGTTGCGCGCACTGGGGTATCGGCTAAAGGTGCTGGCCACAGGTCAGCGGAAGAGTGGGGAGATACAGAAGGTGAGTTCACGATCACTATTGTTCCCCAAAACGATCCCGAATGGTTGGCATGATGGAGACATGTGCGGTCGTTTCACCCTTTTCACTGTCGGGGAACAGTTACTTCGAGAGTTTTCCGAGATCGACACCCTTAGCCCCGTCGTTCCAGACGGGCAGCTTCCTACTGAGCGGTGGAATATCGGTCCCACCATGCCAATTGTTGCGCTTGCGCGTAACGACGCCCCTTCGGACCCCTTGCACCCTGGAACTATTGCTGCAACCGTGCGGTGGGGGCTAGTGCCGCATTGGGCCACATCGATGCCGAAAACACCGTATTTCAATGCTCGGGCCGAGACGTGGAAAGAAAAGCCGACTTTCCGAGCCGGGCAACCTTGCGTGATTCCGATGAACGGTTGGTACGAATGGCGAGACAAAGCTCCCTTCATGGTCACTCACCGAAATAGTGAGCTCATCTATGTTGCTGGTCTGTGGGCTCGGTGTGGCGACTTGGTTAGCGCCACAATCCTCACCACCGAAGCAGTCGGACACCTTTCCTCGCTGCATCATCGGATGCCACGGGTGCTCGCTTCTGATGACATTGCAGATTGGCTAGACCAGTCGAATTGGGCGCACGGCGGAGCCGTCGGGATGACCAACGAAGCACTGGTTGATTGTCTTGATGTGCAACCGGTCAACAAAGCATTGGGAAACGTAGCAAACGACGGCGCCTGGCTTATGCAGCCGTGATGTCCGCGACCGTGGCGTCGCAAAGTTCCACGAGTGAGGTGGGGGAGAGCTCAATGTCCCAGCCACGTCGACCACCGGAGACGAAAATAGTGTCGTAGGACAACGCGGATTCGTGAATCACCGTGGGGAGCTGTTTGCGTTGCCCAAGCGGAGATATGCCGCCAGGGACATAGCCGGTAGATCGCTGAGCATCATGTGGATCGGCAAGGTCCGCTTTTGATGCCCCCAGCGCTGCAGCTGCGGCTTTTACATTCAGCTTGTGGGTGACAGGGACGATAGCTACGGCTAAATGAACCTTTGCGGATTCGGAGTGCATACCGCCCTTCACCCCGTGCAGTTGAAGAACGAGTGTTTTGAAGATGCGATCGGCAGCGATGCCTTTATGCTCCCCGAGCCAGTGCGCGGCTTCTTCACCGAAGTTCTGATCGGAATGGGGAAACTGATGGACCGTGTGTACGATCCCAGCAGCGACGCATGCCGAAATGGCCGGTGTTGACGCGCCTGAGCGCCGTTCTTTGCCCTTCTTCTTAGCCATAGTGTGATCGTTGCACAGTGTGTTAACCGAGCGCCAAATGGGCAGGATTAGACAGGACTAACTTTGTCGATATGACGGGCGGTATAGCATGACAGGTATGACAGGTGAAGCGACAGCGCCGCGTGAAACTGACGGTACCGCCGCATCAGAGATGGCGCGGGCCGGCTCTGCAGAAGTGGAGACAGCAATGTCGTCCGCTGTGCGGAACGACGAAACAGAACTAGAGCTAGCGCAGCGATTCGAGCGTGATGCGCTGCCATTGATTGACCAGTTATATGGTGCTGCGCTCCGCATGACACGAAATCCGGCAGATGCTGAGGACCTTGTACAAGAGGCGTACATGAAGGCATTTACTGGTTTTCGTTCGTACCGGCCAGGCACGAACTTGAAAGCGTGGTTGTACCGCATTCTGACGAATGCGTACATCAATGACTATCGCAAAGCTCAACGTCGACCTGCAGAATATGCAACCGATGAGCTCACCGATTCGCAGATTGCTGAAACTGCATCCCATCAGTCATCTGGGCTGAAGTCTGCGGAAGTCGAAGCACTTGCTGCACTTCCCGACACAGAGATTCAGCAGGCTTTAATGGACCTCAATGAGGACTACCGCATGGTGGTCTACTACGCCGATGTCGAAGGCATGCCGTACAAGGAGATCGCCGAAATCATGGACACTCCCATTGGCACTGTGATGTCGAGATTGCATCGTGGAAGAAAACAGCTGCGTGATGCGTTGCAGAATGTAGCGCGCGAACGAGGTTTTATTCGGGACGATAACCAGGGCGAAGGCGCACCGGGCACAGCAAAGAACTCAGCAGCGAGGAAGGCATAGTGATGGACAAGTTGACTGGTGATCACGCCTCAGACGATGCGATGGACAACCCAGACAAAGCATGTTGCCAGCCACAGAATTGTGAGCAATTCCAGCGGCGACTGTATGTTCTCTTAGACGGCGAGTGCGATCCAGAGGAAAGCGAGCGACTGGAAAAGCACCTGAATAAGTGTCCAGAGTGCGCTGCTGAAATCGGATCCGTCGAGGCAATCCGTGCGCTCTTGCGCCGTTGCTGCCAACAGACCGCACCAGAGAAGCTGCGCCAGCGCATTACTTCTCGCATTCATACCCGAGTTGAGCGTCGCATAGAGACTCGTATTCAGTCTGGCGGGGTAGAGCAGCGCACAACCGAGTATCGAGTTTCATACCACCGCGAGGTGTAGTTGTCAGCTGTGCCCAGTTGAGCAACCTGAATGTGAAAAGACCCAGGAAGACAATGCCTTCCTGGGTCTTTCTCAATCAAACTCGTCGAATTAAGAGTTAGGGCGCTTACCGTGGTTAGCCTTGCTCTTGCGACGGTCCTTGCGCTTACGGCCACGCTTGCTCATGAGCGTCCTCCTTTGTTGCAGCGGAATTTAACCTGTTCAGATTACACCCCGCTGGGGTTTTCCATAAAAACTGGTTCCTTGCCCTACGGACTAAGGTCAGTTAATTGCGCTAAGTTAGCGTTCTTAGTTGACAGCGGTGCGGGTGCGACGAACGCGACCGCGGTTGCGACGGCGCTTCAGAGCGCGACGCTCGTCTTCGCTCATGCCACCCCAAACGCCTGCATCCTGGCCACTTTCGAGGGCCCATGCGAGGCAAGAGGAGGTAACTGGGCAACGGTTGCAGACAACCTTTGCCTTAGCAATCTGGGCCAGTGCTGGCCCCGAGTTGCCAACTGGGAAAAACAGCTCTGGGTCTTCTTCTCGACAAACAGCTTCGTGACGCCAATCCATGACAAATACTCCTTTTGTTGAAGCCCGGGTGCGGGCATGGGAAAAAGCGGAAAAACTTCCAACGGTGGATCACACGCTTCTCGTGTGACCAGGGGTTCACCGGCGGTTTCCGCGACATTGGGCACGGTATTGAGGTGCCTCAGATGTTTTGCAAAGGGGAGTGAATGACCAGGACTCCCCCGCCGACGGACACTATGATGGCACGTTATGACGTATCCGTAAAGGGGTAATTGAATAAAAGTGCCGAAGGTCACAAATATGTGAACATTTGGTTACATGTGCAGGTAGTCAACACCCTAAATTTAGGGTGTCCAAGAGTGGTTAAGAGGTGAATTCTATTAATGCACGCCGTGGTGAGAAACCCTGTCAACTGCGAGAAGGGTCATTCCCTTATGGTTTCTTCAGGAAACTGGGAGAGTTAACGTGCCGTTCAATCTCGGGAAAATGCTAACCGCAGCCGCGCAATCAAGCGGCTCTGCAACATGGCTGTCAAGCGCACAGAAATTGGCTTATCGGTGACGGATTTGACAAAGCCAGTAGGGTGCCTTTTATCTACCGGCGCTACTACTTTAATGGCATTTGAAGAAACCGCAATACGAATCGCAGAGACTTCATCAATATATTCGCCATCAAGCTGAAACTTCAATGGACGAGCTGACTCGAGCACGACCTCAGCAGCATTATCTTCCCGAATCTCGCGCTCCTGGACGTGCAACGGTCGTCGCAAAGGAAGCAGTGCGCCACCCAAGTTTGCGGCAATGACAATGCCACCGAGCCCGGCAAGTGACCTAACTCCAAAAAAGCCAAGACCGCCTCCCATATCGGTGTTTGGGTTCGTCACGACGGGGAGGTCGCCGAGGAAAGTCCATGGATTTGAATTAGATACGACTGCGATGGGCAGATTCGTACCCATTTCGACACCGTCAACTTCAGCACGGATCTGCGGGGGATCGAGGCGAATCTGATTCCACATAGGCAAAATGGTGCGCACGTACCGAATTGGCTTTGCGCTCTTTCCGTCGCTTCGGACCGCTTCGACGGACGCGATCACGTCGGCATCCAATCCGGCACCGGCGTTGACGACGAACCAGCGAGCTGACTCACCAAACTTTGCGTAGCCTGCGCTGATCGTGCGCATCTCACCCTTTCGGAGCAAGCGAGTCGTCAGCCGTGCGGCATCGAAAGGGTTTCGCGGGATATCGAGCGCGCCAGCCAGCACATTCGCGCTTCCCGTAGGGATAATGACAATTGCAGGGAGTTGGTGAGGTGGAATCCCCTCGGCAGTTGGGGTTGCGTCATCCATCAGGCCATTCACGACTTCGTTGACTGTGCCGTCACCACCAAGACACACGATGTAGTCGACGTCCTTGGCTGTCATCCCCCGTGTCAACTCCGTCGCATGTCCTGGATGGGATGTGTACTCGGTATGAAAACGTAGCCCAGGCACTGCGCGTAACGATCTGACCACACATCGAACAAGATCGTCGGTGATGGAGGTCGAATTTGGATTGGAGATAATGAGTGCACGCACGTCGTTTAGTTAATCACGAAGCACGGAGAGGTTTGCAACCTCTTTCGAATGTTGCGCACGGAAGCTACTAGGGTGGACAACTGTGAACGCACAGAAGAAAAAGACGGGCAGCACGGCTTCGTCGCATGTTTCAATGTCCGCTCCGCGCTCCGTCATGGCAGGTGCCTGGATCGCGGTGGTCGAATCCACGTTGGGTATCGGTTACGGCATTTTTCTTGCAGTACGCGACATGATGGGCTTTGAAGACCGCGATGCAGTGATCTCCGGAATTGGCACTGCACTCTGGTTCTTCATCGTTTTCGGGGCCGTTCTTGCTGGCGCGATCATGTTGATTCGGGGTCACCGCTGGGGGCGAGGACCGATCATTATGTTGAATCTGTGTCTTCTCGGCGTTGCCTATTACATGTTCAAATCAGATGCCTACACGCTGGCCGTGCCTGTAGTTATCGCTGCGATTGCCGCGTTGTACGCCATGTTTAATTCCCAAGCATTGAACTGGGCAGCTAACGAATACGGACGTTAGAACTTAGGAACAGCCTCCTCAGTCGGAACAGCCACAGCTGGCACATCACCAGCTGCGGTTTCTTCAATTGGTACAGCATTTTCAATTGGTGCTGCATCTGCGACCATCCGCAGTCCGAATAGCTGATTACCCCGCTTTTCGACGAGAATGTCGCCAGAAACTGCCAGCACAATTGGGCCAGCGGTGCCGTCGCGATGGACCGGAATGGTGCGTTCCACTGCGCCGTTAGTGGGATCTACAACTGCGATCCCCTCGTGAACAGGGACAAGAACGCGGTCGCCCACCGCAGCTGGTGTTCCGATTGCGTGTGGCACGGTAAACGCTAGCTCGAGTGAATTAGGTCGGAATGCTAGAACATCGGTGCCCGAAAACCAGGTCATATGGTGAGGCAAGTCAGCGGTCGAAGCAGCAGATGGAGCCACAAAGGCTGATGCGGGCTGTGTCGCGGCTGCATGTGTCCTGGATGTTTCCTTGCCAGCGAGGTCGTACGTTATAAGTTCGTCGCCAATGCGGACGACGGCGCCTTTTTGGCCAACTACTGCGAGACGAGCGGGTCCGGCTAGCGGAACATCTGCGCCGATTTCAGGTTCCTGGGATTCTTCGGGGTCTGTGCTCTGGAAAACGAGCCGGTGACCATCAGGACAATTGTTCACGATAACCGTGTTGTTTTTACGCACCATCGCATCCGCGATGGTGCAGCCAGGGTGTGGTTGCACATCAGGTTCTGACGATGCTGGAATCTTGCCGTATTCGAGATTATTGACGAGGTCGCCACGCCAGATCTCCACGTAATCCTTGGAAATGATGCCTGTGTTGTCGTTTGATCGCACCGGAGCGACGGCACCGTCAATCATTGATCGTCGAGTCGCATGGTACTCACCAGTCTCCGCGTCGATGGAGGTGGCTTCGCCACAACCTGCTTCGCCTTCAAAGACTGCGACAACGCGACCATTAGAGACCATTGCCGTGCAGAGTGGGAGATCACGGTGATAAGACCACGCGATCGTGCCATCTTGGGTGTCAACGGCAGTAACACCGTTGGCATCAGAAATAACCGCGACGCCTTCTACCACTAAAGGAATAATCGGCGCCGACGCTTCGTCACCGTCACCAGCGAATCGCCATGCTTCTTCAAAAGACGAAGGGACGACGTCCGTAGCAGCTACAGCAGGGCGCGCCCACTGTGAAGCTTGATGCTGCACCTGGCGAACAGGGGCCTTCCACCACGTCCAGGAGAGAATCATGACTGAGACAAGGATGAGAACGGCCGAGGCGATGTAGTGCTTTCGGTTCGCTCGAAACTTCTCGGAAAACGGCATGAGCTCAGTCTATCGGCAGTCTAGTGGGACTTGCTGGTATCCCTACTCCGGCTTCTACGGCGGCCGTGACCCTAGCGACGGCTACGGCCACCACGACCGCCGGAGCGTGAATTAGAACCCCGCGGTGGGCGGGCACCGAATACTGGACGTTGTGGACCGACGGAATCTTCCGCATCGTCAGGAATATCCAAGGCTTCGTAAAACTCAGGTGAAGTTGAGAACCACTGTGGTGGCTGTGGGAAATCCAGATCCAGAGCCTGGTTGATCATCTTCCACCGGGGAAGCTCGTCCCAGCCGACAAGGGTTACTGCAATACCGGTGTGACCAGCACGTCCGGTGCGCCCGATGCGGTGGACATACGTCATTTCGTCATCGGGTACCTGGTGATTAATAACGTGAGTGACGTCATCAATGTCAATGCCTCGTGCAGCTACGTCAGTTGCGACGAGTACATCGACATCGCCCCGTCGGAAAGCATCCAGAGACTTCTCGCGTGCTGCCTGATTCATGTCGCCATGAACTGCGGTGACCAGGAATCCGCGCTCTCCCAGTTGTTCTGCCACAGATGCGGTTGACCGCTTGGTGCGGGCAAAAATGATGGTGCGGCCGCGTCCCTCTGACTGCAAGATTCGGGCGATAACCGGAAGCTTATCCATCTGATGAGATTGGAAGACAACCTGCCGTGTCGTTGCATGCACGGTCGCCTCAGATTCCCCAGTCTCTGCGCGAATATGAACGGGTCGAGACATAAACGTCCGAGCCAGAGTCAGAATCGGGCCAGGCATGGTGGCCGAGAAGAGCATTGTCTGCCGTTTATCCGGCACTGCCTGCAGAATCTTCTCGATATCGGGTAAGAAGCCCAAATCCAGCATTTCGTCCGCTTCATCGAGAATCAGAACTTCGACGAACCCTAACTGCAGGTTTCCACGCTGGTACAGGTCGATCAGACGGCCAGGTGTGCCGACGACGATGTCGACGCCACGATCGAGGAGGTCAATCTGCTCGTCGTAGGGCCGACCGCCGTAGATCGTGGCAAGTCGCAAGCCAGTTGCAGCGGCCGCAGCTGCAAGATCATCTCCGACTTGAACACACAGCTCACGGGTAGGAACGATAACTAGGCCACGTGGAGTTCCGTCAGGTTCGGCGATCCGAGCGTCATCGAAGATGCGGTCGACCAGCGGTACACCGAAGCCGAGCGTCTTACCCATGCCAGTGCGGGCTTGGCCGATAATGTCAGTGCCATCGAGAGCTAATGGGAGCGTAAGTTCCTGAATGGCAAAGGTGCGATCAATTCCTTTGGAGTTCAGGGCATCGCAAATCTCCGCAGCAACACCAAGCTCAACGAAGGTCGGCGCGGGTTGTTCAGCCACAATAACTCCTAGTAGATAAAGACAAAATGAAATGCACACTGGCTATCGAGGGACTTCACGGATCAGTGTTCCTCAATGCTAATTGGATATCAATAATCATTTCGGGTGCACGTAACCCCCAGTCACTCATACTAGTGTCCGTTATGGTCGCTATGATTGCATCCATGGACATCACTATCGGATTGGTCGATACCCCTCGAGAGCTCACTATTGCTTCTGTTCAGGGTGGCGAAGAGCTGAAGAAGCAGATTTCGGACTCGATTGCTAGTGGCGACGGCGTTCTGGAGCTTGTCGACGGCGCGGGGAAGACGTACCTCGTTACTGTGGCAAAGGTTTCTTATGTTCAGGTGGGTCCTTCGGCTCCACGCCAGGTTGGCTTCATCGCGTAATCCGCGGTGAATTATTGGAATAGGAATAGAAGGTCGGCTTAGGCGCAAAATGGCGAACGAACCTTTCTTAGTGCGATTCGCACGCGAATGGGGATGGCGGGCATACGCTATCCCCGTTTTGGCGGTTTTGACGGTTGTTGTTCTATTCGACGTTTTCACCAACCCGGACGCAGCCGAAGAGTCGGCACCCGGTACTGAAACACAAACGATTTCGCAGTCGTCGGATGAAACACAGCGCTCTGGTCCTATTCCAGATGGTGAATTTAAGGGAAACCCTGATGTTGGTGCGCTGCCGCCGGGTGGTCCCTACACCGAAAAATCTTCGGGGCAATACAAGGAAGTCGGAAGTGCAGGGCCAAAAGTCGGCGAGGGCACGACGAAGACGTATCGCTACGCGGTGACCATTGAGGACTCCATTGATACTCACCGTATTGGTGGTGTCGATGCCTTCGCAGGGCTGGTCAGAGCTACTTTGTCTGATCCTCGTAGCTGGACCCACGATCCGGCGTTTGCATTTGAACCTGTCACATTGGACGACAACCCGGATCTCGTGATTCAGCTGTCGTCGACAGATACCGCACATCAAGAATGTGGTTACGCCATTCCATTGGAAACCTCGTGTCATGTGGGTAGCGGTGGCAATGGCCCAAACAAGGTTGTGGTGAATGAAGCTCGCTGGGTTCGTGGAGCTCTTCCATTCGAAGGTGACGTGGGCAGCTACCGCCAGTACCTGATTAACCATGAGGTAGGACATGCGATCGGTTTCGCAGCACACGAGGCATGCGCCGAAGATGGTGGTGTAGCACCAATCATGATGCAGCAGACGCTCAGTACCTCGAATTCGGAGCTGTACCAGCTGAATCCGAACGAGGTGTACCCGGACGACGGCGCGCGTTGCAAGAGCAACCCGTGGCCGTACCCAACAGCTTAGCGCTCGCACAGTTCGGCGCAAATGTGGGGTAATCTTCGTCCATGACTCAATTGCCACCGAACCACGTCCTCGAAGCTTTCGGTTTGTCGGGCGAACCAGTGCCCGCTGGGATGTCGTGGGATCTTGGGTGGCGGTACGACTCCATGGTGCTGTCTCAAGTGGCAGATTCGGCGCGCGCCGCGTGGTCAGCAAAACTTCGGGAAACCCTACAGATTGATGGCATCCATGTCGCTCGTCCAGGTCGCACCACTGACGGACGACATGTTTTGTCTGGGTGGCAGTCTCGGCATTGGATGCCAGGCAATTGTGCACCTCGTGCAGACGAGATCCTGGTCGCCGCAGTACGTATCGACGAGGCTCTGTCAGGTATTTCCCGCCCACAGTTCTTGGTGAACCCTGACCCCAACGTATTTTCCGTCTGTGATCGCGCTGTGTGGAGCGATAACACTGTCGCGGAGCTCAGCATGATTCTCGACCCGGATGCGATTCCTCGACCTGATGCTGCAGAGGCACTGACCGTCGCAAGTTCGTTGTTGCGACTTCGTGGAGACATCGCGGGGGAGACGCAACTTACTCACGGCGATGTCGTAGGCACGTTACTTTTCGATGGTGCCACGGAGCCAGTTCTGACCGATATTGTGCCTCGATGGCGTGTTAAAGGCTGGGGAGCTGCGGTTGCGGCTGTTGATTGTTTGGCGTTCTTGGGTGCTGACGAAGATCTCTTAGCCCGATTCGACCATATTCCAGAGTGGAATGAGTTGTTGATTCGTGCTGTGTGTTTCCGCTTATTGGCTCATGCTGCTTTTCCTGAATCGAAGCGAAGCTCCTGGCGGGGGCTGGCGCGTGCAGCTGAGATCGTGCGCTCGATGGTGACTGAAGACTAAGTCGTTCGATTATCGAACAGCCCAATCCGAGCCCTGTGCCACAATGTGGGCATGCCTGAAATCCCCGAGTTCGATGCATCGTTGGCCGATATTCCATCGATGCCCCGTGTAGTTTTCGCTGACCGTAGAAGAGGCGAAGCTCGACAGTGGTCGGGCCCTGTTGGCATGCTCTTTCCTGGAGACGAGCGACAGGTTGAACTGAAAGTTCCCGGGACTCCGTGGCGGGTACTAGGCGGACCGGGCACCGGAAAGTCAGCGCTTCTTGCGGATCTTGCGGTGGCCCACATGGCGGCAGGGGTATCGCCGGACAGCATCGCAGTGATTGCACCGGCGAAGGATGCCGCAGCGAGAATCCGCGAGGATATTGCTGTGCAATTGGCATTGCTGCAGGGCGATGTCGTCGAAAAGCAAGAAATCAGTGCCGGATCCGGCGGTATGGTCCGAGCAGTGCACTCGTTGGCATTTGCCATCGTGCGTCAGGCTGCAGTTGCAGCGGGTGCAGAGGAGCCTTCATTGACGACGGGCGCGAAGCAAGATGCTGTCGTGCGTAAGTTGCTTTCTGGACATGCTGAAGATGGCGGTTCGTATTGGCCAGAACGGTTGGTGCCAGCGCTGTCGATGCAGGGGATGGCTCGTCAATTGCGTGATGTCATGTTGCGTGCAGCTGAGCGGGGTGTGGATGGGCCTCAGTTGCAGGCGATTGGCAGTAAGTGTGGTGTGCCAGAGTGGACGGCAGCGGGGAAGTTCATGGTGGAGTACCGGCAAGCGATGCGGCTTGCGGGTCAAGATAGTTTGAATGCCGCAGAGCTAGTGGGGGCTGCCTTAGCTGCCATTGCTGCTGATCCAGCAATTGTGCCGGGGTTGGGTTTCAAGGTTTTATTGATTGACGATGCTCATCATGTGGATCCCCAGTCGGCGAAGTTGTTGTCGCATTTCATTCCATATGCGGACACGATTGTGGTCACTGGCGATCATGATCAGTCGGTGCTGCATTTCCGTGGCGCTAATTCTGATTTCTTGGATTCGGTCACTGACGATGCGCACACGATCATTGTCCAGACATCCTTCCGCACAACACCGGAGGTAGCAGCTGCAGCGAGCCGAGTGGCGTCGCGCTTACCCGGTAAGCATCCTCAGCGCGGTATCCGCACTATTGATGATGTTGCGCAGCCAGAATCTGCCCGCGTCTTTGTACAAGACACGGCAATGGGCGAGCGCAACGTCATTGCTAACTTTCTGCGCCGTCAACATATCGAACACGGTGTGCCGTGGAAAGACATGGTTGTATTGGTGCGGTCTGGCGCGAGTGAGTCAGCGCTGCATCGACACTTGGCTCGGGCAGGAGTCCCTGTCGCAATGGATCCAACGGATATCGTGCTACGAGAGCAACGCATGGTGGCATCGCTGATGTTGCTGCTGCGAGCAGTGGCTCCGGCGCAATCAGGAGCCACAGCGTTGTCCGTAGCTGAATGGGAACACGTACTTACAGGGCCTTTGTGTAATGCGGATCCAGTAACCATGTCACGGGTTGTTCGCGCCGTACGTCGAGTGAGCATGTCGTCGCCGGAGTTGTCGTTGGATGGCCAGCAGGCAATGGACAAGATTTGTTCGATCCTTGCTTCTCCTCAGCGTTCAACTGCCGATGAGGCATTGATTGACGCATTGCCACCTCGAGAGAAACAAGTATTAACTGTGCCGCTCGAAATTCTCGATGCTGGCCGTCGTGCTCTGGCGGATGGAGTCGAAAGTGTGCTGTGGGCGCTGTGGGATGCATCCCGGATGCACAATCATCTGGTCTCGGCGTCTTTACGCGGTGGAGCAACCGGCTCGGCCGCAGACCGCGATCTTGATGCAGTAATGACGTTGTTTGACTTCGCCGGTGACCTCGCTGAACAAGATCCGTCGCTAAGTATTTCCAGTCTTGTGCGAGCGGTGTTGGACCAGGAATTGCCAACTGGTGCGCGTGATCGCCGAAGCGCACCGCGAGATGCTGTGTCGGTGCTATCTGCTCATGCGGCACTGGGGCGTCAGTGGGAATGCGTGGTTGTTGCTGGTGTTCAGGAAGACGAGTGGCCATCACTTGGTCAAACCGGGTCAGTCATGTTGCAGGAGCAATTGATCGATTATTTGGATCGAGGCATCATGCCAGGTCAGCCGGTATCTCATGTGGCTGAACGCATGGCAGAGGAACGCAGGCTGTTCTACGTTGCGCTGACGCGTGCTCGGCGCAAGCTGCTCATCACTGCAGTTGATGCACCGGACGATATTGGTGAACCAAGTCGTTTCCTGGCTGAAACGGGACTTACTATCGAACGCGGTGGCGATGATGAAGCCGGTACTTCCGAATCTGCAGAGAACAATGACGGGGAAACTGTTGTTGGCAGAGATCTAGGTACACGCGTGTTGTCTTTGCATGCGTTGGTGAGCGAGCTACGGGCCGTCGTTACGGATCCCCGTCAGACAGTGACTCGACGTCGTCACGCTGCACACCAGTTGGCCCGCCTTGCGGACGACGGAGTTGCAGCAGCTCATCCGACTACGTGGTGGGGACTTCAGGGACCTAGTACAGACGGTCAGATTCGTTCTGGGGGTAGTGCGGATCGCCCAACACAGCGCATTAGCCCGTCAAAGGTTGGTAGCGCGCTTGACTGCCCGTTGAAGGCGATGCTCGAACCACCAACGACATCAACTGCAATGTTGATGGGAACGGCGTTTCACGCGATCGCAGAGGCATTGGAACGAGGTGTCGATATTGTCGATGCTGAAGAGGCTTTGCGGAACCTTATTCCGCGTCTGATCGAGGAACCTCAATGGAGACTAGATCGGCTGACTGATGAGTGGGTCGAAGCACTACATTCGTGGCACAACTGGGCTCAGCTCAATACTGCCTCAGGAATCGAAGTGCCAGTGCGCGTCGCTGTGAGCGACGATGTCGATATTGTTGGTCGTATTGACCGACTCATGCGCACCGAGGACGGTAAGGACATCGTCGTCGATATTAAAACCGGTTCAGCTGTACCGACTGGCAAAGACACGGAAGACAATGCGCAGCTTGCGGTGTATCAATTGGCCCTGGCGCTGCGCGCACAGGATTCGAACTGCGTTGGCGGTGCTCAACTCGTATTTCCGCGAAAGCAGACAGCAAGCGGTGCCCCAACTACCCGCGAGCAATCAGCTCAGACTCCAGAAATGTTGGAGAAATGGCGGTCCACAGTGCTGGAAGTCGCAGCGCAGGTCCGAGGTCCGCATTCCCTCGCAACTCCAGGCACTCAGTGCCGTGTGTGTGCAGTGAAACAGTCTTGCCCAGCAAAGGAAGGTGCGCGATGAGCAACTCCACAAACATCATCGATCCGGTTGCACTGTCGCACATGATGGAGCAGAAGTTCGCTCCCACAGAGCAGCAAGCTGCAGTCATCGGTGCACCGATGGAACCCATGCTTGTCGTCGCAGGTGCTGGTGCAGGAAAGACCGAAACAATGGCTGCACGCGTGGTGTGGCTGGTCGCCAATGGTTTCGTCAGGCCAGAAGAAGTTCTTGGCCTGACGTTTACCCGCAAAGCCGCAAGTGAGCTGGGGCAGCGAATCCGTGCACGGTTAGCTACGTTGGCAGCATCGCCAGAGTTTCGGAAGGTTGCTAACCCAGATGTTCTCGAGGCTTTGGAGGTCATCGTCCCGACGGTAAAAACGTACGATGCCTATGCCGGTTCGCTGGTCAAAGAGTACGGCCTACTGCTGCCTGCGGAACCATCCGCAGAGGTGATCGACACATCGACACAGTGGCAAATGGCATGGGATATCGCGACGAATGCGTCGTCTATGAAGACGAAGCTGGACACGGGGAAACTCGTCGAAAAGCTGATGAAGTTGAGCTCCGAAATCGACTCTAATTTGGTCGATGAACAGGAAGTTCGCGAGCAAACGGAAGCATTCATTCATACGATCTTGCAGACGCCGAAGTCGGCACGGCAAAAGAAGGATTTGCACAGTGGCTTGGTAAGCGTTCTGGATGCTCAGCGGGATCGCCTGGAACTATTGCCACTGGTAGAAGAGCTACGGCAGCGCTATGCGGACGATCACGTAGTGACGTTCGGCATGCAGATGTCGCAAGCTGCGCGTCTTGCTGACGGTATCGCGGAAGTTGGTGAATCGCAGCGGAAGCGATTCAAAGTTGTGATGCTTGACGAATATCAGGACACATCTCATGCGCAGCGGGTACTGCTTCGTGGCTTGTTCGCCGGTAATGCAGTCACTGCCGTCGGTGATCCGATGCAGGCGATTTATGGGTGGCGTGGCGCAACAGCATCGAACCTGATTCGTTTTGTCGACGACTTTCCGCAATCGAATGGGCAACCTGCCAGTAAATTGCAGCTCGTCACGTCCTGGCGAAACCCAGAATCCGTGTTGGAAGTAGCCAATATTGTCTCTGACAAAGCATTTAGGAACCAGCAACGTACGGTAGAACGGCTGACCCCGCGCCCTGGCGCACATGAAGGCACCGTGTCGTTGGCATTGCATTCGACTGTTCATGAAGAGTTGACGTGGATTGCCGATCGTATGGCCTCCGAATACGCGACCGCGCAGGCCGAAGGTCGTCACTTTTCCGCAGCTGTGCTGGTCCGAGGCAATAAGGATTCGGCACCGGTGCTGGATGCGCTGACCTCTGTCGGAGTTCCAGCGGAGATTGTCGGGCTCGGTGGGTTGCTGTCGATCCCTGAAATCATGGATATCGTCGCTGTGTTGCGGGTACTGGCGGATCCGGCAGACAACGAAGCCATGCTTCGTATCTTGACCAGCCCTTTTGTGCAATTGGGAGCAGCGGATCTGGAGGAAGTTAAGCGACGTGCTCGTCAGATTTCCAACAGCGTTCGCGACCGCAGCACGGCGAACACGACTCAGCAGGACGAAACGGAACTTGAAAAGCTCGACGCGACTCTAGAATCCCTTGTCCAAGAACGTGCGGGTGAGCCCGTTGGTTTGGGCTACGCCATCGCAGACCCGGCTATTGACGACGACGGCCCGAGGGCTCCGCAGTACTCAGAGGAAGGAGCCCGGCGTATTGCGGATCTATCCATGAAACTGGGTGGCCTGCGACGCTGGTCTTTGCACAAACCTTTGCCGGAACTCGTGTCCGATGTTGAAGTGGCATTTGGAATCCGCATTGAAGCAACAGTTGCTGGAGCTGCCGAGCAGTCCACGGCGACTGCAGGAACGGTGCACCTGGATAAGTTCATCGAGGTGGCGGCAGAATACTCGCGTCGCATTGGTGGAGAACTGCTGTCTTTCCTCAGCTTTTTGCAGCGGGCGGAACAGTTTGACCGGGGTCTTGAACCTGGAAAAGTGAAGCTTCGCGGTGACGCGGTGGAGATTATGACTGTCCACAAGTCGAAGGGCTTGGAATGGGACATCGTGGCTGTACCACATGTGTGCGAAAGCGTATATGACAAGGTCAGGTTAGAAAACTGGACAACCAAGGCAGAGTTGCTCATGCCGGAACTCATCGGCAATGACAGCGGGGCCAACAACGGACACGGTTCCGAGGGCTCCCTAGAAACCGATGAGCTGCTGAATGGCGCGCCCGTGCTGGACACTAGTGCAGCAGAAAACCAGGGTGAGCTGGTCAAGGCTATCGCCGAACACAAGGACGAATTGAAGACAGCCGTCAGCGAGGAATCCGAGCGGCTCTTCTACGTTGCTGTTACTCGAGCGGCCAAGACGTTGCTGGTTTCAGGCTGCCAACGAAAAGGCGAGGGGAAGAAATCCGTCGATGGGCCGTCGGAACAGCTCATCGCGCTCGCTGCGGCACGCCCTCAAGACGTCGAAGTGTGGGAAAGCGAAGCAAGCGCTGATCCTCTGGAAGTAACCGACGCGGAAGGTATTGAGTGGCCTGTTGATCCACTGGGTGAGCGTCGTGAAGCCGTGACCAATGCTGCTCACTTGGTCGGCGAAGCACTCACCAATCTGCATGCGCAGGAACCTACCAGCGTGCGCCCCATTGGCGGAGATATTTCACAGGTGTGGGACATGGAAGTCTCGATGCTTTTGGACGAGCGTCGTCACGTACGTGAAAGCGCTATTGAAGTGGAACTCCCGGTGCAGCTGTCGGCCAGTGAATACATTGCGATGCGCCAGGACCCCGATGCCTTTGCACGTCGCAAAGCTCGCCCCGTTCCATTCAAACCGAACCGTTTCGCCCGACGTGGTACTGCCTTCCACGCGTGGCTGGAGAGTTTCTTCTCTACCCAAGCATTGCTTGACGACGAAGACATCTTCGCCATCGCCGAAGAATTTGGCGCTGACTTTGGTGAAGATCTCGCTGTCGATCGGTTGAAAGAGATCTTCAAGAATTCGGAGTGGGCTGACCGCACCCCGGAATGCGTGGAAGTGCCTTTCGACATCTCGCTTGGTGGGCAACGAGTAGTGGGCCGTATCGATGCTGTGTTCCGCATTGACGGTAGGTGGGTTGTCGTTGACTGGAAGACTGGTAAGCCAGCCACTGGCCACGATTTATCCGTCAAGGCATTACAGTTGGCCATTTACCGGATAGCGTGGTCGGATAGATTGCGGGCAGAAGGGCAGGACGTACCTCTCGAAGATGTGGGAGCTGCGTTCTTCTACCTCAATCCAGCTGGCCGGAGCGAAACGGTCTGGCCTGGTGAGGGAGATCTGCCCAACCGATTAGAATTGGTGCAAGCTATTCAGGACAGCGTTCGCCGCTAAGCAACGTTCCCTGCAGCAGCACACACGGATGCAACAAGTAAACGATGTAGAAGGCGAGAGCAACGGTGCGCGACAAGATCCACGCTCGGTTCGGAACCGATGTCGAGCTCGATGATCTGCCAGAACATGCCCTCCTGGGCGTGATCGGAATTCCAGAGGCCGCAAATAAGGGGCCATGGCGACTGATTATCCGTCGCATCTCTTATGCGGTCGGGCTAGTGCTGGCTGCGGCCTTAGTCGTGTACCTCGACGGTGATGGCTATTCCGAGCCGATGTCGTTCGTGGACTCGTTGTATTACGCGTCGGTGAGTTTGTCTACCACTGGTTATGGTGACATCACGCCGGTGACGGAACGTGCCCGTATTTTCAATATTTTGCTCGTTACGCCAATGCGAGTTGTCTTCCTTGCCCTCTTGGTCGGTACGACCCTGACGGTTCTTACGGAAGAATCTCGTAAGGCACTGCAAATCAAGCGCTGGAGGAAGAGCTTGCGTAATCACACCGTCGTCATCGGTTACGGAACCAAGGGCAAGTCTGCTGTGGCTGCGCTGCTGGCTGATGGCGTAGACCCAGCACAGATTGTGGTCATTGACATGGACAAGCATGCCCTTGATTTGGCTAGCAATCAGGGACTCGCCACTGTGCATGGCTCGGCAACGAAGTCTGATGTCTTGAAGTTGGCAGGCATTCCGCGTGCACGCTCGGTTGTCATTGCGCCGAACCAGGACGATACTGCTGTGCTTGTAACTCTGTCAGTTCGCGAGCTTGCTCCAGGCGCAACCATCGTCGCTTCGGTGCGCGAATCCGAAAACCGTCACTTGCTTGCGCAGTCAGGTGCGGACCAAGTAGTCATTTCCTCTGAAACAGCTGGTCGCATGCTCGGCCTTGCGACGGTGACGCCGTCAGTGGTGGAGATGATGGAAGACTTGTTGAGCCCCGATGAAGGCTTCTCTGTGACCGAACGATTGGTCACGGAAGAGGAGATCGGTGCGAACCCACGTCACCTCGCGGATATTGTGTTGGGTGTTGTTCGTTCCGGTGAGCTGTACCGAATTGATTCCCCAGAGTGCGAGTCAGTAGAACCGGGCGACCGTTTGCTCTTCGTTCGCCGTGTCGGCAATGAAGACCAGGAACCAGATGGCGCTAAGTAAACTTTCGCTTGCTCAGTTAGACCCAGATCAGTATGCGGCCGCAACCGCACCGCTGGGTCCTGTGTGCATTCTTGCTGGAGCAGGAACAGGTAAGACTCGAACGATTACGCACAGAATCCACCACCTCATCGAGCAGGGTTTTGTGCAGCCTCAAAAAATTCTGGCAGTGACGTTTACCAAGCGCGCTGCTGGTGAGATGCGAGATCGACTTGCCACGATGGGCACTCCGGGAGTCCAAGCTCGAACGTTCCACTCAGCTGCGTTGCGGCAGTTGCGGTACTTCTGGCCCCAGGTCGCAGGGGATATGCCGTGGCAGTTGATCGAGAACAAGTTCAGCTTGGTCGGCCGAGCTGTTCGTGGCGCAGGCTTGGATTCGAGTACGGAAACTGTGCGGGATGTGATGAGCGAGATTGAATGGGCGAAAGCCTCGCTCATTACGCCCGATGCTTATGCAGAAGCTATCAAAGAATATGGGCGATTGGCGCCTGTCTCAGCCGACAAGGTCAGCCATGCGTATCGCAATTACGAAGACAGCAAAGCAACACCAGATGGCATGCTGCTGGACTATGACGATCTCCTGTTGCACACCGCCGGTGCGATGGAGAACTCTCGCGCAGTGGCCGAAGAGTTTCGGGCACAGTATCGCAGCTTTGTCGTCGACGAGTATCAGGATGTCACTCCGCTACAGCAGCGCGTTCTCGACGCATGGGTGGGTGATCGTGATGACATCACGGTTGTCGGTGATGCAAACCAGACGATCTACTCATTTACCGGTGCAACTCCCGAGTTCCTCATTAATTTCTCACGTAAGTACGACAACGCGACCGTCGTAAAGTTGCAGCGAGATTATCGCTCTACTCCCGAAGTGGTGCGCCTTGCGAACGATGTCATCGGTCAAGCGAAGGGGCGAATTGCCGCGTCAAAGCTGCAACTGATTGGCCAGCGAGACAATGGGCCCGAGCCCACGTTTTCGGAATATGACGACGAGCCGATGGAAGCTCGCGTCATTGCCCGCCGTATTAAGCGGCTGATTGATGACGGCACACCAGCATCGGAAATCGCAGTGTTGTATCGCATCAACGCCCAGTCAGCCGTATTTGAACAGTCGCTTGGCGAAGCCGGAGTGCCGTACCAAGTCCACGGCGGTGAAGGCTTTTATCAGCGTCCGGAAATCCGTCAAGCTGTCAGTGAGCTCATACGTACTGGTCGCCGGGGACTTGATGGCCAAGGCGCCACGCTATTGGAAATTGTTGGTGAAGTCTTCAGCAAGCTGGGTTTGACCAAGACGGAGCCAGAAGGCGCGCAAGCTCGCGAACGCTGGCAGTCGCTGAAGGCGCTGTCCAATTTGTGTGCGGATTTGGTGCATGCCAATCCGGGCCTGAATATGCAGGGTCTCCTTGGACAATTGCGCACCCGCCAGGAGGCGAAACATCCACCCACCCTTGATGGTGTCACGCTTGCCAGCCTGCATGCTGCCAAGGGCCTGGAGTGGGATGCTGTGTTCTTGGTCGGTCTTTGCGACGGTACGCTACCGATTCAACACGCCCTGAAAAAGGGCGAGGACTCCGAGGCTGTCGAAGAGGAACGTCGATTGCTGTATGTCGGTGTCACGCGAGCCAGGGAAGTGTTAGAGCTGTCATGGGCGTTGTCCCGACAGGAAGGCGGCCGGAAGACACGGAAGCGCAGTCGATTCCTCGATGCTCTTGATGCACCTGGCCTGCAGCAGGTCAGCGTGCAAAACCGACTCGAAACGGGCGCAAAGAAGTCTACGTCGACTAGGTGCAAACAGTGCAATGCAGCATTGAAGACTGACTTTGAGCGGATCACCAGACGATGTATTAACTGCCCAAGCACTGTCGACGAAGAGCTGTTGTCCGTGCTCAAATCATGGCGGCTGGAGACTTCTCGGGATATGTCGGTGCCGGCCTATGTGGTGTTTTCAGATGCGACTCTGGTTTGCATTGCGGAAAACAAGCCACGAACTGTGACTGAACTTCTCGAAGTTCCGGGCATTGGCCCGGCCAAAGTTCAGCACTATGGCGAGGCTGTCTTGGGAATTGTGGCGCATTACGCCTAATCAGTCCGCTATGCATTGTTATGCCAGGTGTCGGCCTCGGTGCCCCAAAGAGATCACTTTCGGCGACGACACACAGGGCAATTCGGGTGTGGCAGTACCGGCTTTGCGACGTGATGTAGCCCCACCAGGTCCACAGTGACTTCTGTGGCCAACAGTGGCGAGTCAGCATAGCCATAGTGGGCAATGCGTTCTAGTTGCAGCACAATCATGTTGACAAGTGAGGAAATGACGAGAGGCGATCCGTTCGCTGTCTGATTACGCAACTGCAAAGCAAGAAGCTCCCGGGCGGAGTCGTCGCTACGCCGATGCGACTCGGCGCACATTGGACACGGGGAATACCCCGGCACAGTCAATGGACCCAGTACTGCGCGACCATCGCGAAGATGCACGCAAAGATGGGGCAGGCGCCTACGCCACAGAATCTCAATCATTTGTTGGTGCGGTACTTCCATGCCGGTCAAGACAACAAGTCCGACATCATCTGGTGAAGTGTCTGTGAGCCAGGACAGCGTGTGTCGGCCAATTCCTTTGAGATGTGGCGAAGGCGTGCGATGACGAACGGCATCGTGAAGTGCGTGTTTAACCTGGTCTCGGCCAATAATGGTCAATTGCAGGAAGGTCGCAGGTGGTTGTGTGAGTCGTGCTGACGTGAGCTCGGTGATGAGTTGGTTCACCAGTGCTGGTGGCAGGCTCGTGTTGTTCAAACTCTCTCGGAGACATTCACCCCGCGTTGCGCCGAGGATCGCCGACCAAATTGGGCCGGGTGAAGATTCCTCAGGAAGTGGTACAACAACCGCCGAATCTGGTGTCGTGCCAAACTGAATCCGGCCACCCGGTCGCAGCAAAATGGGCATGTCTCGGCGCAGCGTTACTGCTGAGTTGGCAACCGCGTCGATGCCCACGTCTTCTATTGTTCCCCCGATAATTTCCCCCATAAAGCAATAGGTACCGCAGCGCGCCGTTTTCCGCTGGGCAACGCACTATGGCTACGCTAGGGGTATGAACCGTAAGCGACCCGATTATGGGCCCGATGTCGACGTGCGCCGGTCCAAGCGTCGACGCCGTACGGTGTCAGCGCGTGCAGAGGGCAATCGCATTGTTGTGATGGTGCCGGACGATATGACGGAAGCCGAAGAGCGCCGTCAGATTGAAGAGATCGTTGCGCGCGTTCGCAAAAAGGTAGGCAACAAGGCTGGTCACGAACTCGACAACGACATTTTGCTGCGTCGCGCTCGCCGGCTGTCCGTCACGGTGTTGGAGGGACGCCCTCACTTCGAGTCAATCAAATGGGTTCGCAATATGTCGCGTCGCTGGGCCTCAGTGTCAGGGGAACCGCCGCGTATTCGCGTGTCGCATCGCTTGGCTGAAGTTCCAGATTACGTTCTCGATGATGTCATCGTCCATGAGCTCGTCCATACCTTTGTGGAGGGTGGTCACAACGATGAGTTCTGGCATTGGGCAGCAAAAGCCCCGCACCACGAACGGGCACGGGGCTATTTAGAGGCCTACCAACGCTGGGGAATTAGCTCCTAGCTGGCTTACTTATCCGATTCTTCGGAGCCACTGTCCTGCGAACCATCCGCATCGGGGTCACGCTCATCGCCCGACTCTGCTTCACGACGCAGCTGCTCTTCCAACTCCGCAATTGGATCGAAGTCGTCGGATTCGGAGCCACCAAGAACACTGTCGATGAAGGCTGCTGGGTTATCTAGGTCTTCTGCAACTGGTAGGAAGTCGGGGTGGTCCCACACCTTGTCGCGGCGATCGATACCGACCGCGGTGGTGAGACGACGCCACAATTCGGCGGCTTCACGTACCTTTGGTGCGCCCAGGTCGATGCCCGTTGCCTTTTCCAGCGCCTTCTCGGCACCGTCGGTTGCCTGACGACGTCGCCACGCTTCCTCCAGCTGCGCAAAACCAGGTAGTCGCTCGCCAAGAGCGTCGGTGACGATGACATCGACCCAACCCTCAACCAGCGCAAGCAGAGTTTCGAAGCGGGAGCGGGCGTGCTCGTTGGAAGAGGAAATCTTCGGCGACATGTCAATGTTCTGGAAGTTCGCCATTGCTTCCTGCATACGGGCTGGGTCCTGCAAAGCCTCGATGTCCAAGCCCTGCGCTGCGTCTTCGATATTCGAGTAATCGATGATCAGACCCGCCGCGTACTCTTCGACGGAGGAGATCATGCGCTCGGTCAACCACGGAACACGGTCGAAGAGACGCTGATGAGCAGCTTCACGTGCAGCGGCGTACACCAGCAGTTCGCGAGCTGGCACTTCGAGATCCTCTGCTAATGCCGTCAAATGAGTTGGCATCATGACAGCTGCTCCCGTCGTATGCAGCGGAAGACCCAGGTCGGTGCCGGTGAGAGCAGACTTCGCTAGCTCTGCCAGTGCGTTGCCCAGCTGCGTACCGAAACTCATGGAGTTCATCTGGTTCATCATGCCGAGCATGGGGCCCATCATCTGACGAGCTTCCTCCGGCATACCTTCCACCGAGGCATCTGCCATGCGCTCTGCGACGGGGTCAACCAGCCGCTTCCATGTTGACATGGTGTTTTCCAGCCACTGGACGCTGTTCCAGCCTTCTGCCCGGTTTGCGCCAGCGGGCAGCGTCGTTGCATCGTCCAACCAAAGCTCCGCAAGGCGCAATGAATCTGACAGTGCGTCCTTGCTGGATTGGCTAATTGGGGCTACATTGCCGATGCGCTGGCGAGCAACCCGTTCTGCAACGGAGTGGTTCACAGCGCCACCAGTGCCCATGTCCTGGCCCATGCCTGACAGCATCTGCCCAAACTGATTCAAAATGTCGCCAAGGTTCGGCTGGCCGGCACCAGGATTCTGCGCATCACCAGAATCGCCAGAGTTACTGGAGCTACCCTGACCAGGCTGACCGCCGAAGGGGAATCCGAAGATGCCGAAGTCGCCTCCGAAGCCACCAAAGCCTCCGAATGGATTGCTATTGTCCCCGCCGTTTCCGCTAGAGCCGTCGCGGTCGCGACGGTCGTTGTCATCGCCGTCGTTGTCGTCGCCAGGTGTGAAGCCGAATCGATTGGAATTCATGCTCCTAACCGTACCGGTCAGCCTGCATGAACTTCACTAGTTTGTGGCGTGGGTGTGGCCATTTTCGCGAAGGGCGAACATTGTCACCAGCACGCCAGTGCCGGGTAGGGTAGTTAACCGTGAATCGTCGAACCCGAACGCTACTTGTGGGAGCCTTGCCAATCGGTGTGCTTGCGCTGATTATGTCGTCGCCAAGCGCAACTGTTCCGTTTGCAGCGGAAGGACCCGGCCCGCTTTTCGACGTCCTCGGTGACTTGGAAGGAAAGCCGATGATCGATGTGAGTGGCGAGGGCGTCGATACTGAAAAGCCCAAGGGGTCCTTCAACATGACCACTGTGGCAGTGCATCACAGCGTGTCTCTGCCACAGGCAATCGGATTGTGGCTGAAGGAAGACACCACGGTCGTGCCAATCGAGTCTGTATTCCCTCCTGGTGTATCTGAGGAAGAGATCCAGGAAAAGAATGACCTGATGTTCACTGATTCGGAAGCCAACGCTACGGCAGCTGCCCTTGCTGAGCTCGGGTTGCCAACCAAGGTGTCGGTGGCGATGATCATGAAGGATTCCGCGGCCGAAGGTGTGCTGAAAGAAGGCGACATCCTCCATCGCGTCGGGGAAGAGGCGGTGCAGCGCCCCGAATCAGTAAAGGCAGCCGTCGCGGCGATGAAACCAGGTGACGACGTCGATCTCATCGTGGAACGGGTGAACGAACAGGGAAAGAGCGTCCTGGAACCCGTCACCGTAAAGCTGGGGGAAAACCCAGATAACAAGGATTTGGCGTTTCTTGGAATCGGCATGGAGGCTCAGCCAGATGGTGAAGTAGAAGTGGCATACAACGTCACCGGCGTTGGTGGGCCATCGGCGGGATTGATGCTTGCGCTTGGCGTCGTCGACAAGCTAAGTCCTGGGGATCTGACTGGTGGAAAGCGGATTGCCGGTACTGGAACTATTGATGGCGCAGGGCGTGTGGGAGAAATCGGTGGCATTACGCATAAGATCGCGGCGGCTCGGGAAGAAGGTGGCGAGTACTTCTTCGTGCCGTCTGCCAATTGTTCCGAAGCGTTGACTGCAGATGCCGGGGATATGAAGTTGATCCGGGTCAATGAGTTATCCGGTGCTGTGGAGGCGCTAAAGAATCCTGACGACGCTCCGGCGTGTCAGAAGGGCGAGTAGACAACCCGCCACTGGATACAGAAAAATCCCGCACTCGCAGAAAACTGTGGGGCGGGATTTCGTCATTGTTCAGCATGTTGCTGGCGCAATTTTAGACAGCTTTCGAGGTGGTGGACTGCCACTGCTCGATGTCCTTTGCGGTAGCACGCAGCTGCGGGTCGAAGTCCAAGTACGCCTTGGTTTCGCGAGCAATGAGACCGGATAGGACAAGCAAACCGACCAAGTTCGGCAGAGCCATCAGACCGTTCAGCGCGGACGCGAAGGCCCATACAGTTTCAAGCTCGGTTACTGCACCCAGGTAGACAACACAGGTGAAGATGAATCGGTATGGAACGGTGCCACGTCGGCCCACCAGGCTTTCGAAGGTGCGTTCGCCGTAGTAGGACCAACCCAGCATCGTGGAGAAGGCGAAGAACACGATGGACAGGGTCACGATGGATCCTCCAATGTGTCCAGGAAGGCCACGGGAGAATGCTTCCGCAGTCATAGCGCCAGCGTCCTCAGCGCCGAGTTCCCATGCGCCAGTGGTGATGATGACCAAACCAGTGAACGACACGACGATGATCGTGTCGATGAAAGTCTGAGTCATGGACACCAAACCCTGGCGAACAGGGTGGGTCGTTTTTGCTGCTGCTGCCGCGATAGCTGCCGAACCCATACCGGACTCGTTCGAGAACAAACCACGGGCAACACCCATCTGAATTGCCGCGATGATAGTGGCACCTGTGAAGCCACCTACGGCAGAAGTACCGGTGAAGGCATCACTGAATACGAGTGCGAATGCTGCTGGAAGATCGGTGATGTTGGCGATCAGAACCCAGATCGATGCACCGATGTACAAAACGATCATCATTGGCACGAACGCAGCAGTGACCTTACCGATCGACTTAATTCCACCCATCAGCACGGCGCCTACCAGGACGAACATGATGATGCCGGTGAGCTGTGGGTCCACTTTGAAGGTCGACTCAAGGTTGGTTGCCACAGCGTTACCCTGAGTCAAGTTACCGATACCAAACGCAGCAATTGCTGCGAAAACAGCGAACGTTACGGCGAGGAACTTGCCGAAGCCATTAGGGATGGCCTTCTTCAGGTAGTACTGCGGTCCACCGGACTGCTCGCCAGCAGCGTCGGTCTGACGGAAACGAACACCAAGATATGCTTCCGAGTACTTCGAGGCCATGCCGAGAAGACCAGTCACCCACATCCAGAACAGCGCGCCTGGGCCACCGATACCGATAGCGGTTGCAACACCGACGATGTTGCCGACACCTACAGTGGCCGCCAATGCGGTCGACAGTGCCTGGTACTGCGAAATGTCGCCTTCGCCACCGTCATCTTCGCGTTCTAGCAAACCGAGACGAAGGGCAGGAACCAGCTTGCGAAGCTGGACACCTGCGAGCCGGATGGTCAGCCAGAGACCCGTACCGATGAGGAGCGGAATTAGGAGGAAGGGACTCCAGATGAAGCTGTCAGCTGCACTGAAGAACTCATTGAGGGAAGTCATAAGGGGTGAGATTACTTAATTCACCCCACTGGAGTCATATTTTCGATACCGGAAATGTTGACATAGATATGTTCAGGGGTAATTGATGGGGGTATTTGGTGCTGCGCGCCTCGTTAGTCGACTGCCGACATCATGCCGAATAGAGCTACCGCTCCGACAATGATCGTCGCTGCTGGGTAGCCAATTGTCCACCATGACTTTGATCGTGCGAGGTCGACAATTTCGCTGGCCAACGTCGACCACGTAGATAGGGCGCCAGCCATGCCGATGCCAAACGCTGCATATGCCAATACGGTGTCCGATTGGTGCCACAGCGCATACGCGGTGCCCACAACACCACACGCGATCACGTTGGCAACAAAAGTCCCGGGAATCGCTGTTCCTGACTTCTGCTTTGCGACGACTCCCAGCCAGTACCGCAGCACGCCACCCGCGGCTGCACCGATACCGATGCTGACAAACACAGGCACAGTGAAAAGCTCGATCATCGCCACACCGGCTTTTCGATGTCTCGTGTGTGGATGACCTTCGCCAATGCCATGCCCAGCCACAGTACGGCCGGGCAGCCAAGCACGGTGCCAAGGAAAGCGACAGCGATAACTGACAAAGACGGCTGGCTGAGTAAAAGAATGAATGCCGAGAACGTCGTAAAGCCCCCAAGGAATCCTGGTCCCGTCAGTAACCAAGCAGTAGAGGACTGGTTTATCAGGATGCGGGCGCAACCAAAGGCGAAACAACCAACAAAGTTGATGATGACCGTCGCCCAAGGTTCGGCAGCAAACGACGCAAGTGCGAGTCCGAGTCCTACCCTGGACAATGCGCCCAGCATGGCTCCGCAGCCGACAGCAATGGAGGAAAAAACTACGGAGCTCATGTCAGTCAGGATATTCCATGACGCACTCGATGCAGGAAACCCCCACGAATTTAGTCACAGTGTGTCACTCACCCTGCGAGGTCAGCGGAAAACGGGAACACTGGAAGTACCCATAGTTTTGCGGTTAGAAAAACCGGTTGGACACCAGGAGGACAATTATGGCTCACGAGCGCGCCGGGCAGCTTGCTCAACCACAGGATCTCATTGACGTTGCTGAACTGGTCACCGCGTACTACACGCGTCATCCAGAACCAGGCAACCCAGATCAGGCAGTGTCCTTCGGCACCTCCGGCCACCGTGGTTCTTCCTTGGATTCCGCTTTTAACGAAGATCACATCCACGCGACGACACAGGCGATTGTTGATTACCGCACATCGCAGGGGATTAACGGACCTCTGTACATCGGTCGCGATACTCACGGCTTGTCCGAACCAGCAATGGTGTCCGCTCTCGAAGTGCTGACTGCCAACGGCGTCACCGTTATGGTCGACGCTCAGGGACGCTACACCCCGACGCCAGCGGTCAGCCACGCAATCCTTACCCACAATGCTGATGTTGCAGGTGGTCCAACGGGCACGGATGCGGCGCGTGCAGACGGTATCGTCGTGACGCCATCGCACAACCCACCACGTGACGGCGGCTTCAAGTACAACCCGCCAACTGGTGGTCCCGCAGATGCGGATGCAACCGACTGGATTGCAGCTCGTGCAAATGAGTACCTGGCCAAGGGCATGGATGGCGTTAAGCGTCAGGTGGTGGAGAAGGCTGGCGATTTGATCGTCAAGCACGACTACCTGAACAACTACGTGATGGATCTGCCGAATGTGATCAATTTCGATGCGATTCGCGACTCCAATTTGCGTATCGGTGCCGACCCAATGGGTGGCGCGGCCGTGGATTACTGGGGCGCAATCGCAGACGTCCACGACCTCAACCTGACTGTGGTCAATCCACTGGTGGACGCAACCTGGCGTTTCATGACGTTGGATACCGATGGAAAAATTCGCATGGACTGCTCGTCGGCAAACGCGATGGCGTCGCTTATTGACAATCGTGACAAGTTCGATATCTCTACCGGCAACGATGCGGACTCGGACCGCCACGGCATCGTGACTCCAGATGCCGGATTGATGAATCCAAACCACTACCTGGCTGTCGCCATTGATTACCTCTTTGCGCACCGTCCAGACTGGTCTCCTGAGATGGCTGTAGGTAAGACCTTGGTGAGCTCGTCGATGATTGACCGCGTGGTCGCTGACCTTGGCCGCAAGCTCGTTGAGGTGCCAGTCGGCTTTAAGTGGTTCGTGCCAGGACTGATGTCCGGAACGATCGGTTTCGGTGGCGAGGAATCTGCAGGTGCATCGTTCCTGCGTCACGACGGCACCGTCTGGTCGACTGACAAGGACGGCATCATCTTGGACCTGCTGGCTTCCGAGATCACGGCTGTGACTGGGAAGACTCCTTCCCAGCGCTATGCAGAGTTGGCAGACAAGTTTGGTGCACCTGCTTACGCACGTACCGACGCGGATGCGAACCGTGAGCAGAAGGCGATCTTGAAGGCGCTGTCTCCAGAGCAGGTGACTGCTGACACCTTGGCTGGTGAGCCAATCACCGCGAAGCTGACGGAAGCTCCAGGTAACGGCGCTGCAATCGGCGGCTTGAAGGTCACCACTGAGAATGCTTGGTTCGCTGCTCGTCCTTCCGGCACTGAGGACAAGTACAAGATCTACGCTGAATCCTTCAAGGGAGAAGATCACTTGAAGCAGGTTCAAGCAGAGGCGCAAGAAGTGGTTTCTGCGGTTCTCGGCAACTAAACTGCCTTGACATGAAAGACATCCTAGGATTCATCGCCCGCTTCGGATTGGCAGCGGTCTGGTTGTGGTCAGGAACGGTCAAGCTGATGAATCCGTTGGATTCCCAGCGCGCTATCGCCGCCTATCAGCTGCTTCCGCAGGAGTTCGTTGAGCCATTGGCAGTGTTACTGCCGGCCGTGGAGATTATCCTCGGCTTGATGCTGCTGCTCGGTGTCTTCCTGCGATTTGCCGGTGTAGTCACCATGCTGATTATGGTCGGATTCATCATCGGCCTTGCCTCTGCCTGGGCTCGCGGGCTGCAAATCGATTGTGGTTGCTTCGGCGGTGGCGGTTACAACCCAGAAGCGGGCACAGTGACTTATCTGAAGTCGCTGGGACGCGACGTTGGATTCGTCATTTTGGGTGCCATCGTCACCTGGATTCCATTCAAGAAGTTTGCGATTCACGCGGGTAAATAGCCTGTTCGAGCCGTCGGAAAGCCACTCCAGATGGGCATGTCGGTCCTTGGCAGGACTGTTGCATTGCTCATAGTGGGGTGGTTTTTCATTGTTGACAGCGCACAAATTGGCCATTCATCGCTAGTGTGTGACGTGTGAGTCAGAAGATTAAGAACCCGAATGAAAAGAGCTCCGGCTTTCTCGTCGGCATTATCGCTCTTGTAGTCATTGTGCTTGCCGTCATTGGCGCAGTTTTGTACATGGGCCGTAACCAGCCGATGGAAGGACTGCCTAACGACGATGTGAATTTCAACGTTGCAGTCGATGGCGATGTCATTCGCCTTTCTTCCGACAAGGCTGGCGACGATGCCGTTGTCGCGCAGGTATTCGAAGACTTCTCGTGTGGATACTGTGGCGAAATGGCAACCGGTGGTCACAGCGACGAGCTGAAGGCTCTGAACGAAGGCACCCTGGTTGTGGAACAGCACACGCTGAACTTCTTGGACGGAACCGAGCCTGGGAGTGGCAAGGTCAAGCAGGACGGCCATTCGACGAAGTCCATGGCAATCATGCGTGAAATTGCGAAGACCGGTGACGCGAAGCTCTACTGGAACTTCCACGCAATGATGATGAAGGATCAGCAGACCGCTGCTGGTTGGAGCAACGAGGAGCTCGCCGAGCGCGCCAAGAGCATGGGCGCTAACGACGAGCTGGTTGCAAAGATCACGGATGGCATTGACACCGCTGAAGCTAAGAAGGCCGCCGAGGGCAACTACGGCACCCTCGAAAAGGCTCTGGGTAAGGTATCGTCCCCGCACGTCCTCGTTGACGGCAAGGACGTCCTCGACAACCTGGGCGAGCGTCCACTGACCGACTGGGTCAAGGCAGCACTGGAAACCAAGAAGTAAAACTGGCCTGAAGCGTCGCGGTGCTACGCACTGCGACGCTTTCGTCCTATCCGGTTGTTGCTTTACGACGATTTCGTCGTCAAGCATAAGCCCCTGAACAGGCGATTTGGGGAAAATTGGCCGACGGGGTAGCTTATTGAGAGTCCACTTCGGCAAGACGTGGTACGGGGCTATGGCGCAGTTGGTAGCGCACCACACTGGCAGTGTGGGGGTCACGGGTTCGAATCCCGTTAGCTCCACAGATAGCATTTCCCCTGGTCGTGATTGGCCAGGGGTTTTGTGTGTTGTAGGGACTTTTTCTTGGGGCTGTTTAGCGCCCTGATGTAGTCAGGGGATTACAGGATTCTGAGTTGGCTGTGAGCTAGTTCTTCAGCTGGAGAGGATGGAGGATCAGCTACCATCCGTACTGTTCTGCTTTTTCCTGAACAGCTCCGCACAGCGCAGGGTCATCAATGTAGCCGGCTTCGCAGCCGTGCATGGTTTGAAGTTCTCCGCTGCTAGGGTTGGGGTTTCCGTACTCGTCAGTGCCGTAGCCACAAACGGCCGCCGGACACGTTCCTCCATTGGCAATGGGGATTTCATCGGGGGAGGGGCCTGCAGCTCCTTCTGCGTCAGGGTGCTCTTGTGTGCCCTGTTGATTTGCGCAGAAATCAGTATTTTGAATGGTTCCATCCGACATGCGTGATGAGCCTGGAGTGCCAACAATGCACTCGACTACGTATGGCTCTTCGTTCTCCGGGCTAGCCTCAACAGTTTGTGTTGGGGTGGTCGTGTTGGTGGTGTTAGAGCTGGCTGATGGCTTCGGTGGCGTCTTTGAAGTTATCGGTGTCTTAGCGACAGAAGGACTTTCGGTTTGGAACTGCTGGTTTGCCGAGTTGTCCTCAGAACAACCTGCGAGCGCTAAACTCGAAAAGGCAACTACGGCTAGGACTTTCTTCATGTCAGTTTCCTTCGGACGGTTGGGCTCTCCTTGCGCTTCCTTCTAGCTTAAAAGGGTTGTGTGGATTATGTGAGTGGCCCATCACTTCGGAGGCTGCCTAAGAGCCATATATATGACGGGTCAACAATGATGTAGGGTATATCGCATACATGCCCCATGGGGTATGCGGAGTTATTCGTATTCGTTCATTGAGGTGCACTTTGTCATTCGGGTCAACTGGGGCTACCACGCCTAAGTCTGATGCGCAGCAGCGGCGCATTGCGGCGGTTACTTCGCTAGCAGCTGCGTTCGTCATTCCCATCGTCATCATCGCGGCAATGCCTCCCATTGGGTCTGCTGCGTACCTGCCGGGTTTGCCTACGGTGACCGATGACTTCTCTGTCTCAGCGAGTGCGACGCAGTTAACGTTGACGCTCTACTTCGTGGGTATGGCGCTCGGGCAGCTCTTTATCGGTCCGATCAGCGACAACTTCGGACGCCGTAGGCCCCTGATAATCGGTCTCATAACGTTTGTCGTTTTCAGTGTGCTCGTTGCGCTGTCTCCAAGCCTTGAAGTCATGCTCTTGTTCCGGTTGCTTCAGGGAATGGCTGCGAGTTCTGGAGCAGTGCTCGGCCGCGCTATCGTCGCGGATATCGCCAGCGGTGCTCGAGCTGCCCGTGTCATGAGCGTCATCGCGGCCGCCGGCATGCTGGTTCCTGCATTTGCGCCTCTCTTCGGTTCTGGAATCCTACAGTTCGGTGACTGGCGCACCATTTTCCTCGTGCTCGCTGCTATCGGTGCCGGAGTAGGGGTGTGGACATTTATCGTCGTTCCTGAGACACACCCAAAGTTTGTAAAGCACGACGAACTTCGAAAGGCCCATGCCGGGGCACAAAAGAAGCTGCCTCAGAAGCCTCATCTTGGTCGTTTTGTCTTGTACGCAGCAGCGGTGGCGCTGACGTTCGCTACGTCGTACGCAATGATCTCGGCTGGCCCATTCGTTTTTCAGAAAGTGTATGGGCTGAGTGAATCGCAATACGCCCTAACAATGGTTGTCCTGGCTGGCACTATGGCCTTCGTGGGCATGGTTGGTTCTCGGTACATGGGCGTTGAAACCCGCTTTGGTGTGGTTACACCTGAACGAGTTGTCACATTCGGGCTTGGTTGGGCGAGCTTCTTCGCAATCTTCGTTGTTATCGCCGCAATTACTCAGGCCAATGTCTTTGTGCTCCTCGCCTCGCTCATCGTGACGACGGCGCCCCTCTCCATCGCTCTCGGCTCTGCCACAGCACTTGCGATGCAGGCCAGCCCGCTGAAGCACGGCATGTCATCTGGCCTTATCGGTGCAATTCAGTCGTTAGGTGGCGCATTGGCTCCACCGCTTGTCGGTGTACTGGGCGCGGATCCTCGGCCGATGGCGTGGACCGTGATAGGCGCCGCTGGACTTGCTTTGTTGGCGAGCCAGCTGACTCGTTTTATCGGCCGAAGCTAACGGTAGTAGCAGGGTGACACGAAGAGTGGGATAATGGTGGCATGACTGAATCTTCCGAAGTAATCCAGCAGCTTTCCACCGAGGATGCTCTCGAATTGATGGGCACCAAGCACTTTGGTCGCCTTGTCGTTCGTCGTAAGGACGACATGGATTTGTTCCCACTCAACTATGTTGTGCACGAGGGAGCTATCTATTTCCGCACCGCAGAGGGTTCGAAGCTGTTCTCTCTCACTCTTAATGACGACGTGTTGTTCGAAGCTGACGATGTCGACTTGGACTCCAACAAGGCATGGTCTGTGATTGTGAAGGGCACTGCGCAGACTTTGACGTCCAACGCAGATATCGAGGCTGCAGACGAGCTCCCGCTGAAGCCGTGGCTGCCAACCTTGAAGTACAACTACGTCAAGGTAACCCCGGGCGAGGTCTCCGGTCGTCGCTTTAACCTGGGTGAAGAGCCAGAGCGCTATTGATCCTATCCGGGGAATATGCCCCTGAGGTCCGCGAAATCTGCCAAAACCGCCCGCGTGCTGGTTGACACTAGTAATCTCACGTTTTGTGACGGGGATCATAGAGAAAAGTGCGGTTATGGCGGAACCAATTGAGAGCAATAGCGGACATTGGCCGTCCCAGCAGTTAGGGGCGGCCACGCCTTTTCTGCGTGAACGTCGCGCGCATTCGCCTCGCGTTCAGCAGATCTTGGACGAGGCTCGATTGATGCTGCGTGAATCGGGCTGGCACAACGTCAGTATGCGTCGTCTAGCGGCGCGACTAGATGTCAAGGCGCCATCTCTGTACAAGCACATCAGTGGCAAGGAAGAGCTATGCGAGTTGCTCCTCGAAGAAACACTGTGTGCACTGGGGCGGTCAGTAAATGAGGCAGCAGAGTCAGAACCTACTCCGCAGTCTGTGCTCATGGCATATCGGAAGAGTGCCTTTGCAGATCCTTATGGGTATCGCCTGATTAGCCGGTCGCAGTTTGTCAACATTAACCAGCCGTCTGAGCTTGATAGCTGGATTCGTGAGCCTTTCCAGAAGGTCGCTGGCGGCGAGGCTGAAGGTCTCGCGCTGTGGGCTTTTGCGCATGGAATGGTCACGGCCGAGCTCATTCAGGATAAACATCCGACATCAGGCCAGAATGACCGTGACAGCATTAACGCTGACCAGGTGTGGGAAGCAGGTGCTCGCGTGTTTTCCTAACACGCGTCACAACTAGCTCTCATCCCTCGAGCCTTAGCTTCGCCACCACGTTTCTGCAGGTCCCGGGGGTGTGGTGCGCTTATGTCGGCTGACCATCCACAAATGTTCGATGCGATCCCTGTCTTTAGCCGAGACTTCTTTTCCCTCAAGATAGTCATCGAGAGCGGTGTAACTGACGCCCAGTGCTTCTTCATCTGGCAAGGCCGGGCGATCTTCTTCCAGATCTGCAGTTGGCACCTTCAGCCATGCTCGTTCCGGTGCTCCCAAATACTCCAGCAGCGCCGCACCTTGGCGCTTGTTCAGTCCGGAAAGTGGCATGAGGTCCGCGCCACCGTCCCCAAACTTGGTGTAAAAGCCGGTTACTGCCTCTGCTGCGTGATCAGTGCCGATGACGAGCAAGCCACGCTCGCCAGCGATCGCGTACTGCGCAATCATCCGCTCCCGAGCCTTCACATTCCCCTTGTTGAAATCTCCGAGCTCAGCTACCTGCAAAGCATCCGCAACTGCGATCTCTGAGGCATCTACTGCTGGGCCCACGTTGACGACAACTGAAGAATCCGGCTTAATGAAAGACAAAGCCATCTGCGCATCGTCTTCGTCTGCCTGCACCTGATAGGGCAGGCGCACCGCAATGAACTCGGCTTCAGACCCTTCTTTCCGTAGCTTTTCGACGGCCAGCTGAGCCAGCTTGCCCGCTAATGTGGAGTCCTGACCGCCAGAAATGCCAAGTACGAAGCCCTTAGCGTGTGCGGCTTTCAGGTAGTCGACTAGAAACTGGACACGGTGTGCTACTTCTTCAGCAGGGTCGATTGTGGGACGAACATGCAGTTTCTCGATGATCTCTGCCTGGAGTGTCATACCGCTAGGGTACCTATATGTTGGCGAAAGCTGGCACAATGTCCACCGTGAAAAATTCGACCTCATCCTGGCATTCTCTGGCTGTGGCAACTATCGCCGCGCTGGGTGGTTTGCTTTTCGGATATGACACGGGCGTGATCTCTGGAGCTTTGCTCTTTATTCAACGGTCGTTCCAGCTCACTGCTAGTCAGGAATCTACTGTAACTGCGATGTTGCTCGTAGGAGCAGCAATCGGTGCCTTCGTCGGCGGTCGGGTAGCGGACCGTATAGGCCGTCGGAGTACGATCATTATCGGAGCAGTTGGCTTCATCATCGGCAGTTTGTGGTGTGCCGTGGCGGGAAGCGCAATAGAACTGGGTGCCGCCCGTACGTTGCTCGGCTTGTGTATTGGTGCAGTATCCATCGTGGTGCCGATGTTCATTTCCGAAATGGCGCCACCGCAAATCCGCGGTCGGCTGGTCAGCTTGAATTCGCTGATGATCGTCATCGGTCAGCTCGTTGCATTCCTTACCAACTCTGCACTTGCTGAATCTGGCTCCTGGCGATGGATGCTAGGACTTGGTGCGGTGCCGGGAATTGTCCTGTTTATCGGTATGTTTTTTCTTCCTGACACTCCAGCATTCCTCCTGCAGCGTGGCAAACCAAAACAAGCGTTGCGCGTACTTCAGCGCATGCACGGCCCAGATGCATCACTTGACGAAGTTGCAGTTGCAGAGTCGTCGCAAAGTAAAGATCAGCGCAGAGCCGAACGCGCGGCATTGAGTACCCCATGGGTGCGACGCAGCGTCATCATTGCCATGCTCATTGGTGTGACGCAGCAGGTCACCGGTGCGAACGCGATCATGTACTTCGCGCCAACCATGATGAATAAGGTTGGGTTGTCGACGGAAAACTCTGTCTATACGTCAATTCTGATTGGTACTGCTTCTGTGATTGCGTGTGCGGTCGGCATGAGCGTTATCGACAAGGTAGGGCGTCGTCGAATGCTGTTGATCGGACTGAGTGGTTGTGCCATGTCCTTGCTGGCGTTGGCACCGGTATATGGCCTTGCGGCGGACTCCGGGGTAGGAGCAATGGCGGCTTTGACACTGATGACGGTGTTCATCGTCTTCCAGCAGGCAGCGGTATCAGTGGCGACGTGGTTGCTCATTTCGGAGATCGTTCCGAACGAAGTACGTGGTCTCGGCATGGGGCTTGCAGGTTTGGCTTTGTGGGTCGCGAACTGGTTTGTGGCACAGGCGTTCCTGCCGATGGTTGACGTCATTGGTGGTGCCTGGTCATTCGCGTTCTTCGCGGTCACTGGAGCGATGGCACTGGTCTTCACGTGGCGGACGGTTCCCGAAACCACGGGACGGTCATTGAGTGATGTGCGAGAAATTATGATGGAAAACAATGGCTGAGCCCTGGCGATTAACCCTGTCGGGAGGGGCGGCGCGATACTTTTTTGGTGTTCGCGGAAGCATTAGGTAACATGGCGGTTCGTGTCATGGCACCGATTGCCGGTGCCGTCCGGTTGACGAGTGCTCAAAATCCATTGGGCTCGGCGTTCAACCAATTTGGAGCCGAGTAGAAAGGAGCGCCCGAATGAAGGTCCGTAAGTCCCTTCGGTCGCTGAAGAACAAGCCGGGCGCTCAGGTTGTGCGTCGTCGCGGTAAGGTCTACGTGATCAACAAGAAGGAACCACGTTTCAAGGCTCGTCAGGGCTAATTGGAGCGTATGGCTTCCGCTGAGCTCATCTCTTAGAAGGTGTAGCTTTCAGCAAAACCGCATTGGCAGCTTGCTGCCAATGCGGTTTCTCTTTTCTGAGATGAATCACACCCATGTTATTAGTGAACCCTCATGCCATTGATAGCTGTTTTTCCACGAGTTTTTGAATAATTCGCGTGAAATTACAAGGTTGTCACGGCGTGGTGCCCAACATCTAGTGCTTCGAATTCTGATGAGCAGGGAATACTAATGATGTAACTACTAGATGTTGTATCATTGGCCTTTTTCTGGCACCAAGTGTAGTGTTTTGGATGTTGCTCCGGAACGCGGGTTAAGCCGGAGGGTAAGCGCCTCGGCTAGCAACATTTTGGCAAAATACTCACCGTTGTTGCTATGGCAGTTTCAGTGGTTGAGCGCATTTGAGCGAAAAGGAATGTGGGAGATTCATGGTTACCGTTTACAGCAAGCCAGCTTGTGTTCAGTGTCGCGCAACCACCCGTGCTTTGGATAAGGCCGGAATTGCATACGACGTAGTTGACATCACTTTGGATGACGAGGCTCGTGACTACGTCATGGCTCTTGGCCACCTGCAGGCACCAGTTGTTGACACCGGTGCGGAAACCTGGGCTGGTTTCCGTCCAGATCGCATCAAGGCTCTCCAGGCAGCTTAAAAGCGCTCGCACTGCGCATTTTCAATCCGCGGTTTCGCTCAGGCGAGACCGCGGTTCTTTGGTAAGAACCTTAAAAGGGGATGACTGCAAACATGCTCATCGTCTATTACTCGTCTGCGACGGGGAACACGCACCGGTTCGTCGAAAAGCTCGGATTTTCGAGTAAACGAATTCCGATGCGAAAGTCCGATCCGGAGTTGCTGGTAGATGAACCGTATGTGCTTATCTGTCCGACATATGGCGGTGGTGTATCGATGTCTGGGGGAAATACCAGGCCGGTCCCGCCGCAAGTTATCCGATTTCTCAATAACGAGCACAACCGCTCGTATATCCGAGGAGTCATTGCTGCAGGTAATACCAATTTTGGCGCAGATTACGGCAAGGCTGGTGATGTCATCTCCTACAAATGCAAGGTTCCATACCTGTACCGTTTCGAGTTGATGGGCAACGATGAAGACGTTGTCATTGTTCGCAAGGGACTGACAGAGTTTTTCCACGGAAAAGCTGCGTAACCACAACCTGTGTCACAAGCACATAACTGCGCGTTGACCTGCGTACTAGCCTGTGAAAATGGGCGTAATTCTAAAAACTGTAACATCTAAAAGAGCATTGAAGAGAGCTACGAGGAGCGAGAAGATTGGCTGAAATGGGCAAGTCAGTGGCGGAGCCAGTAGGGGACGAGCAGCTGGATTACCACGCGCTCAATGCACTGCTGAATCTTTATGATGACGATGGTCAGATTCAGTTCGACAAGGACCGACAGGCTGCACGTCAGTACTTCTTGCAGCACGTCAATCAGAACACGGTTTTCTTCCATAACCTGAAGGAAAAACTCGACTACCTGGTCGAGAACAAGTACTACGATGCGGAGATCCTCGGCAAGTACGAATTCGAGGACATCAAGGCCCTATTCAAGCAGGCATACGCGCACAAGTTCCGTTTCAAGTCGTTCCTCGGTGCGTACAAGTACTACACCTCGTACACCCTGAAGACCTTCGACGGGAAGCGCTACTTGGAGCGTTACGAAGACCGTGTCTGCATGGTTGCTCTCACGCTTGCCGATGGTGATTTGAAGCTCGCTCAGGAACTCGTCGACGAGATTATTACTGGTCGTTTCCAGCCTGCGACTCCTACTTTCCTTAACTCGGGTAAGGCCCAGCGTGGCGAGCCTGTGAGCTGCTTCCTCTTGCGTATCGAAGACAATATGGAGTCCATCGGTCGCGCTATCAACTCTTCGTTGCAGTTGTCCAAGCGCGGTGGTGGCGTTGCGCTGCTGCTCAGCAACTTGCGTGAGCAGGGCGCGCCTATTAAGCACATTGAAAACCAGTCTTCTGGCGTCATTCCTGTGATGAAGCTGCTGGAGGACTCTTTCTCCTACGCTAACCAGCTGGGTGCGCGACAGGGCGCAGGCGCTGTGTACTTGCATGCACACCACCCAGACATTTTGCGATTCCTGGATACCAAGCGCGAGAACGCTGATGAAAAGATTCGCATCAAGTCGTTGTCGCTCGGCGTTGTCATCCCAGATATCACGTTCGAACTGGCAAAGCGCAACGACGACATGTACCTGTTCAGCCCATATGACGTCGAGCGCGTCTATGGTCGACCTTTCGCGGATGTCAGCATCTCCGAGAACTACCAGGATATGGTCGAGGATCCTCGGATCAAGAAGCACAAGATTAATGCCCGTGCGTTCTTCCAGACTTTGGCGGAGATTCAGTTCGAGTCCGGCTACCCGTACATCATGTTCGAGGACACGGTAAATAAGGCCAACCCAATTGACGGTCGGATTACCCACTCGAACCTGTGCTCCGAGATTCTGCAGGTATCTACCCCTTCTACGTACAACGCAGATTTGTCGTACGCAGAGGTCGGCGAGGATATTTCCTGCAACCTGGGCTCGATGAACATCGCAATGGCGATGGATTCGGACAACTTCTCTAAGACCATCGAAACCGCAATTCGTGGTCTGACCGCAGTGTCCGATCAGACGTCGCTTGACTCCGTTCCTTCTATTAAGAAGGGCAACGAGAAATCTCACGCGATTGGCCTTGGTCAGATGAACCTGCACGGCTACTTCGGCCGCGAACGTATTCACTACGGTTCTGAAGAAGGAATCGACTTCACCAACATCTACTTCTACTGTGTGCTCTTCGAAGCTCTTAAGGCATCGAAGGAGATCGCGAAGGAACGTGGTGTTCGTTTCGGTGGCTTCGAGAACTCCGACTACGCCAACGGCTCCTTCTTCGACAAGTACATCGATCAGGCGTGGGAGCCACAGACTGAGAAGGTCAAGCAGCTTTTCGAGAACTCATCGGTTCACATCCCAACGCAGGATGACTGGCGCGAGCTCAAGGCTGAGATCCAGAAGCACGGCATGTACAACCGCAACCTGCAGGCGGTTCCGCCTACCGGTTCGATTTCGTACATCAACAACTCGACGTCGTCGATCCACCCCATTGCCTCCAAGATTGAGATCCGCAAGGAAGGCAAGATCGGTCGCGTCTACTACCCAGCGCCGCATCTCACCAATGACAATCTGGAGTACTTCCAGGATGCCTACGAGATTGGCTACGAGAAGATCATCGACACTTACGCCGCTGCCACCCAGCACGTCGACCAGGGCTTGTCGCTGACGCTGTTCTTCAAGGACACCGCAACTACCCGTGACATCAACCGTGCGCAGATCTATGCATGGCGCAAGGGCATCAAGACGATTTACTACATCCGCCTCCGCCAGGTTGCTCTGGAAGGGACGGAAGTTCAGGGCTGCGTTTCCTGCATGCTCTAGTTCCGCTCGCATGATGTAAACGCTTGACGACGAACTCGTCGTCAAGCACCAGGCCCACAGATGTTTGCACGGACTCTGTGGGCCTTCGCCCTATGTCACGCCTGCCACTGGGGCAGGGGAGTGACGGGATGCGGGACGTGAAAAGGGGCGTCCGCGAAATGCACCTTATTAATAGGTGTCTAGTGTGGACAGACCAATTGTGAGTAGGATAGGCGCCTAGAAGTCTGTCCTCAGCACAAACGTGCCGCCATTCACTAGCGTCGTGGATGAGCGGCATTTGAATGCTTAGGAAGAGATCACTTCGTCGGCTACGAACAGTACGAATAGCCGGTGATTATAAAGAGGAGACGATTGCATGAACATCGATGACTGCCCACCCTCAACCCCTGCCCACCGTGAGAAGCATGAAGAGGCACGTGAGTGCCCGGTAGCGGCAATCGACTGGAACACCATTCCGGACGAGAAGGACCTGGAAGTGTGGGATCGTCTCACCGGTAACTTCTGGTTGCCGGAGAAGGTTCCACTGTCTAATGACATCAAGAGCTGGAATACGCTGAACGCTCTTGAACAGCAGACCACGATGCGCGTGTTCACGGGGCTGACGATGCTGGACACCATTCAGGGCACCGTTGGCGCAGTGTCGTTGCTGCCGGACGCACTGACACCACACGAAGAAGCGGTGTACACCAACATTGCTTTCATGGAATCGGTGCATGCGAAGAGTTACTCTTCGATTTTCCAGACCTTGGCATCGACGCCTGAGATTCATGATGCATTCCGCTGGGGTGAAACTAACGAGCATCTTCAGAAGAAGGCGAAGATCATCCTCGAATACTACGAGGGCGATAATCCGCTGAAGAAGAAGATTGCGTCGGTCATTCTTGAATCGTTCCTCTTCTACTCGGGCTTCTACCTTCCGATGTACTGGTCGAGCCACGCGAAGCTGACGAACACTGCAGACATCATTCGCCTGATCATTCGCGATGAAGCTGTGCATGGCTACTACATCGGCTACAAGTATCAGAAGAACGTCGAGAAGCTCAGCCAGGAAGAGCAGGATGAGCTGAAGGACTACACCTTCGACTTGCTGCTCGATCTCTATGACAACGAGATTCAGTACACCGAGGATATGTACGACGAGCTCGGCTGGACCGAAGATGTCAAGCGTTTCCTTCGTTACAACGCAAATAAGGCGCTGAATAATCTAGGTTACGAAGGGGTCTTCCCGGCTGACGAGTGCAAGGTCTCACCAGCGATTTTGTCTGCGCTGAGCCCTAATGCTGACGAGAACCACGACTTCTTCTCTGGTGCCGGATCTTCCTACGTCATGGGTAAGGCTGAAAGCACTGAAGACGAAGACTGGGACTTCTAGAAAGCCTCAGGATGCTAGTGGGGGTAATTCGGGGGAACGCCGTAAACGGCAATTAATTCGGAATAGTTGCTGGTTAAGGTGTTTCTCAGGAAATTCTGCAGTTTGCACAGCTTGGCGAGATGCTGCAAATCCGCTGCTGGCCTTAACTTTTTCACAGGAACCAGTTAGACTCGGCCAGGTAGAGAAAGGTGGGCTCGCATACGCGGGCTCATCTGGACTAACATTAAGAGTCACTTAATTCTTTGAATAGTCTGTGAACCGCAGACTATCGCGTAGTCAGGAGGAAGAATGACTGCTGTCGCTCCGCGGCCCGGTCACGAGGTGACCGCGACCGAACGGCCAGAACCGTTCGGCCACGAGCGCAAGGGTAGCTGGGCGTGGGACATGCTTACCACGACCGACCACAAGAAGCTGGGCATCATGTACATCATCATGAGCTTCTCCTTCTTCTTCGTCGGTGGTCTCATGGCCTTGCTGATCCGTGCTGAGCTCTTCGCACCGGGTCTCCAGTTCTTGTCCAACGAACAGTTCAACCAGATGTTCACCATGCACGGCACGGTGATGCTGCTGCTGTTCGGTACCCCTATCGTTTGGGGATTTGCTAACTACATCCTGCCGCTGCAGATTGGTGCGCCGGACGTAGCTTTCCCACGTCTGAACTCTTTTGGTTTCTGGCTGACCACCGTTGGTGGCATCCTGATGCTCTCGGGCTTCCTAACCCCAGGCGGTGCAGCTGACTTCGGTTGGACCATGTACTCGCCTCTGTCGGACTCCATCCACTCGCCAGGCGTCGGCTCTGACCTCTGGATCCTGGGTGTGGGTATCGGTGGTATCGGTACCATCGTTTCCGCAATTAACATGACCACTACCGTGCTGTGCCTCCGTGCACCTGGTATGACCATGTTCCGCATGCCAATCTTCACCTGGAACATCCTGGTGACCTCGATTCTGGCACTGCTGATCTTCCCAATCCTCACTGCAGCTGCTTTGGGTGTTCTGTTCGACCGTAAGCTTGGCGGACACATCTACGACCCAGCTAACGGTGGCGCAATGATGTGGCAGCACCTCTTCTGGTTCTTCGGACACCCAGAGGTTTACGTTCTGCTGCTCCCATTTGTGGGCATCATCACCGAGGTTGTTCCTGTCTTCGCTCGCAAGCCACTCTTCGGCTACGCAGGCATGGTGTTCGCAACCCTGTCCATCGCTGGCCTGTCCATGGCTGTGTGGGCACACCACATGTTCGTTACCGGTGGCGTTCTGCTTCCGTTCTTCTCGTTCATGACGTTCCTGATTTCGGTTCCAACCGGCGTTAAGTTCTTCAACTGGCTGGGCACCCTGTGGCGCGGTCACATGACGTTCGAAACCCCAATGACTTTCGCACTGGGCTTCATCGTCACCTTCCTGTTCGGTGGTCTGACCGGTATTATGCTGGCTGCTCCACCACTGGATTTCCACGTCTCTGATACCTACTTCGTGGTTGCACACTTCCACTACACCCTGTTCGGTACCCTGGTATTCGCTTCTTACTCTGGTGTCTACTTCTGGTTCCCGAAGATGACTGGTCGTATGCTCGACGAGACCCTGGGTAAGATCCACTTCTGGCTCACGTTCGTTGGCTTCAACATGACCTTCTTGGTTCAGCACTGGCTGGGCAACGAGGGTATGCCACGTCGTTACGCTGACTACCTCGAGACCGACGGTTTCACCACCCTGAACATGATCTCCACCATCGGTGCGTTCATCCTGGGTCTGTCTGTGATTCCATTCGTCTGGAACGTATTCAAGTCCTGGCGCTACGGCGAGGTTGTTACCGTTGATGACCCATGGGGTTACGGCAACTCCCTCGAGTGGGCAACTTCTTGCCCACCACCACGTCACAACTTCACCTCCATGCCACGTATTCGCTCCGAGCGCCCAGCGTTCGAGCTGCACTACCCACACATGGTTGAGCGCATGCGCGAAGAAGCACACGTTGGTCGCCAGCTCTAATCTGAAAGTCACTGAGCTGACAAAGTAAGACCTCTGAACTACGCACAATTTTTGGCCCTCTCCGGTTCCTCCCGGAGGGGGCTTTGTGCTGTCTAAAACTTGTTTTCCGGCAGTAGGTCGTCGAGCTTAACAACGGGGGCAACTCACTCGTCGTAGCTATGCCCAGATTCCCAGTTCATGAGCGGTATGGGATACTAGTGGGCGTGCAGAATACGGTTGATAACTCCCAAACTGAAACTATTGATGCTCCGTTGCTCGCTGATACAGTGACTCTTCCTGAGGGGCTGGTGTCCGCGCTTGTTACCGCGACCGGACCAGATCACCCTGGTGTCTCGGCATCGTTCTTCCGGGTACTGGCTGCGCATGGCGCACAGATCCTCGATGTGGAGCAGTCAGTATTTCGGTCTCGTCTGGCACTGGGTGCACTTATTGGTGTTCGCCCAGAGAAGCTTGATGTTCTCGAGAAGGGGCTCGTGGATACGCTGGCGGGTCGTTCCATGCAGGTGAATATCGAGCAGGACGAGGACATCGCTCGTGTGGCTTCGACCCACGTGGTAGTCGTTCTCGGAAATCCAGTTGAGGCAGTGGATGTTTCTCGTATTGGTCAGACTCTGGCTGACTACGGAGCCAACATTGATTCCATCCGTGGTATTGCCGATTACCCAGTTACTGGCTTGGAGCTGAAGGTGACTGTTCCGAACCCTAAGCCAGGCGGAGGCGTGCCTTTGCGTAAGGCGTTGGCGGTCCTTGCACAGGATCAGAACATCGACATTGCCATCGAACGTGATGGTTTGCAGCGGCGCTCCAAGCGACTGATTTGCTTTGACGTGGATTCGACTCTGATTACTGGTGAAGTTATTGAGATGCTCGCGGCTCATGCTGGCCGTGAGGCAGAGGTGGCAGCCGTCACTGAACGCGCGATGCGCGGCGAGCTAGATTTCGCGGAATCGTTGCATGAGCGAGTCAAGGCGCTGGCTGGTCTCCCAGAGTCAGTGTTGGACGAAGTTCGTGAATCCATTGTCATGACGCCTGGCGCTCGCACCACGATTCGAACTCTGAAGCGTCTGGGCTACAAGGCGGGTGCCGTCTCGGGTGGTTTCATCCAGATTCTTGAGCCAATGGCGAAGGAGCTTGGTCTCGACTTCTATCGTGCAAATACCCTCGAGATTGTTGACGGTAAGCTCACTGGCCGTGTCATCGGGGATATTATCGATCGCCAGGAGAAGGCGCGTAGCCTTCGGGCATTTGCCGAGCAGTACGGTCTTCAGATGCACCAGACGGTCGCCGTTGGCGATGGAGCAAATGACATCGACATGCTGTCAATTGCCGGCCTGGGTATCGCATTTAACGCGAAGCCAGCGCTGAAGGAAATGGCTGACACCTCCGTGAACAATCCTTTCCTTGATGAAGTGCTGTACATGCTGGGTGTCTCTCGCGATGAGATCGACCATGCAGATCGTGAGGACGGTACGTACCGTCGCGTTGCGCTAGAAAATCCAGTTCAGTAATGCACGACGATTCGTCGTCAGCTGTATCCGTACCAGAGTGGTTTTCTATAGCTCACGCGCAGTTGGCACGACCTCGAGACTGGACGAGGGAAGAGGCAGTCCCGTGGTCGATGCCGATCGTGTTGCACATACCCAAGAACGCCGACGATAAGCCATCGCGGAATGCCCTGCTGGTAGCCGCTGCCACCGCTGTGGTCGCGACGTGTTTGGCGGAACCAGCTGGACACGTCGATTCAACGCTCTACAAAGGTCTTGACGGTTGGTACGGAGAGCGAATTCGTAAGATCGCTCGACGCGCCCGTAATGCCCAGTGGACGCGGGTGCAGGAGATCCCCGGTGCGACCGCCACGGTGAATGGTGCAGCCGCGAGAGCGCTAGTGCCTACTCCGGTGTCGGATACGCCACAGCAAGTGTCGAAGCTGCAGATTGGTGGGACAGATCTTCCTTACGACGATCCGTCAGACATCGTTTCTGCCAGCGACACAGCACCAACGCTGTGGGTTGATCGTGGCTTGGACATGACCGTCGGGAAGGCTGCGGCGCAGGTCGGTCACGCGTCGATGTTGTATGCAGCTGCGCTATCGGCAGAACAAGCGTGGGAATGGGCACAGTCTGGATACTCCATGAATATTCGTGAGGTACCCAGGTCAGAGTGGCCTGTAACTGCTTCAAACGGCGACTCGAACGAGTCAATCGTGGCGGTGCGCGATGCTGGCTACACCGAAATCGCGCCCGGCTCTGTGACCGTTGTGGTCACTGTCCGGAGCTAGCATCGCCGTTTAGTCGAGAACTTTGAGCTCACGTCGCAGGATCTTGCCGGTCGCAGATTTTGGAATCTGCTCAATGAACTCGACCTCGCGCACCTTCTTGTACGGCGCGACGCGCTCTGCGACGAAGTCCATGACTTCGTCGGCTGTCAACGTCACATTCGGTTGCGTTACGACGAATGCCTTGGGCACTTCTTCGCCATCATTACGGATTACACCGGTACAGCCAGCGTCAGCGATACCTGGATGCTCCAGCAATACAGCTTCAAGTTCTGCGGGTGGAACCTGGTAGCCCTTGTACTTGATGAGCTCCTTGAAACGATCCACGATGTACACATTGCCGAATTGATCGAGTTGTGCGAGGTCGCCTGTACGGAGCCAGCCGTCGACAAGCGTTTCGGCAGTAGCCTCTGGATTGTTCAGGTAGCCACGCATGACCTGTGGTCCGCGGATCCACAATTCCCCGGAGGCGGAACAGCCGGAGGATGGGCAGTTGATTTCGGGGAGATCGTCGCGTTCGATATCAACGATCTTGTACTCAGTGTTGGCGACTGCGCGACCGATGGAATCGAGTGGGGAATCGTGGCCCATCCGAATATGCGTCGCTGGGGACGATTCGGTCATGCCATAGCCCTGTGCCATGATGCAGCCGATGCGATCCTCTACTTGCTGAGCCAGATCGATCTGCAGAGATGCCGCGCCACTGAAAATGGTTTCCAGCGATGAGAGATCGTAGTTGTCCACGATGGGGTGCTTTGCCAGTGCAACCGCAATCGGTGGCGCAACGAACGCGAACTTGACTGAGCGATCCTGAATGAGCTGCAGGAAATCCGGCAGGTCGAACTTGCCCATGGTGTACTGCGTCGTCCGACGAAGCAGACACAAATTGAGCAGTGCCGTAAGCCCGTAGATGTGGAAAAACGGCAGAATGGTGATTGCTGGAGTGTCTTCAGTCAGCTGTTCATCCACGGCGTTCGCCGCCTGCAGCACATTTGCAACAAGATTGCGGTGAGTTAGCTGCACGCCCTTTGGTGTACCAGTGGTACCGGACGAAAAGGGGATCACCGCGAGGTCATCGGGAAGGACATCGACCTCTGGTGCAGGATGGTTTTCCGCGAGCATTTCGCCCATGCCATGTAGGCCGGTAAGTCCAATGATCTTTTCCGGGGCTAGTCCAGCGTTTTCTGCACCGTTCGCGCCTGCCCAGCCGATGGAGGATGTTGTCAGCATCATGGAAGCACCGGACACGCGGATCTGCTTTTCGACGTCGTCGGCAGTAGCCAGCGACGCAACGGTGGTGCAAGTTGCGCCGGCACGCAGGATACCGTGAAATGCCACAGCGAAAGTTGTGGAGTTCGGGCAGTGCAAAGCAATGACGTCACCTTGTTTTACGCCACGAGCTGCGAGCGCACCCGCGAAAGCTTTGACCTGCTGACGCAGCTCTCCGTACGTGGATTGAGAACCAGAGTCTACGATCGCGAGCTTGTTCTCATGGCGCTCGTCAATGTTTGAGAAGAGTAGGTCAAAAAGAGAGACGTCAGGGATATCAATGTCGGATACGGCACTTCGTAGGGGCATATGAACCTCACTTGCTTGTTGCTGATTGACAGAAATGCTACTCAGCGCGTCGGAGTGTGGAGGGAATATTGCAGAGTCGAGCGAGTTTATACGTTCACAACTGTTTCAAATTCTTCCGCAGGATCTTTCCGGTAGCTGACTTAGGCACTTCAGCAATGAATTCCACTTCACGAACTTTCTTGTATGCAGCTACTCGTTCTGCAACGAAATCGATGATGTCGTCTTCGGACACGTTTGCCCCCTCGCGCTTCACCACGAAAGCCTTCGGAATCTCATCACCGGCACGGTCGACAACACCGACGCAGGCTGCATCAGCAATGTCAGGATGTTGGAGGAGGATGTCCTCCAATTCCGCAGGTGCTACCTGGTAACCCTTGTACTTGATGAGCTCTTTCAAACGGTCAACAATGTAGACGTTGCCATCTGCATCCATTTCGGCGATGTCACCTGTACGGAGCCAGCCGTCGACGAGGATGATCGAGTTGGCCTCGGGATTATTGAGGTAGCCGAGCATGACCTGAGGGCCATGAATCCAGAGTTCGCCGGCTTCAGAGCGCCCCGAAGCTGGTGGCTGGATCTCCGTTAGTGCAGGGTCGCTGACATCCACGAGCTTGTAGGACGTATTCGGAATGGCGAGTCCAATGGAATCGACAGGAGTGGATTGATCGAGGCGGACATGCGACACGGGCGACAACTCTGTCATTCCGAAGCCCTGTGTGATCTCGCAGCCGATTCGCCGTTCTACGAGACTAGCCAGGTCTGCTTGCAAAGAAGCAGCTCCTGACAAGATTTTTGTGAGACTCGACAAGTCGTAAGCATCGACACCCGGGTGTTTTGCTAAGCCAACGGCAATTGGCGGTGCAATGAATGCGAAGTTTGCCTTGTGCGTTTGTACGAGTTCCAAAAACTCCAGTAGGTCGAACTTTGCCATCGCATACTGCGAGGCGCGAACCGCAAGGAGCAGATTAAGCAGCACATTCATGCCGTAGATGTGGAAGAAGGGTAGCGGTGTGACGGCGATGGTGTTTTCATCGATGTGGCCGCCGATGATAGAACCCATCTGCACTAGATTCGCTACCAGGTTTTGGTGAGTAAGCTGCACACCTTTAGGTACACCAGTAGTTCCAGATGAAAATGGAATGACGGCGACATCGTGTTCGGAGTCGATGTCTTCCTCAGGAACCGGGCTGCCTTCGAGAAGCATCTCTGCGATGCCATGAATGCCGGTCAGGCCGATGATCTTGTCATCGGATAACCCGGCGTTCTCGCCGCCTTGGTGTCCTGCCCAACCGATCGCGGACGTCGTCAAGATGGCCTTCGCTCCCGAGAGACGGAGCTGCTTTTCGACGTCGTCAGCAGTTGCCATCGACGCGACGGTAGTGACTGTGGCGTTTGCCCGCAAAATGCCATGAAATGCGACAGCGAATGTCGTGGAGTTCGGGCAGTGCAGTGCAACGACATCACCCTTGCCGATGCCGCGCGCTGCTAGTGCGCCCGCGAATCGTTCAATCATGTCGCGAAGTTCGGAATACGTCGCGGAAGTTCCTGAATCAGCAATGGCCAGTTTATCGGCATGCTGGGGAGCAAGGTCAGCGAATAGATACTGGAAGAGAGATACAGGTGGGATGTCGACCGCAGGGTAGGCGCTGTGGATTGGCATCGTTCCTCCTTTGCTTGGTGGTATTGGTATCCAAACTTAAATGAATCTGGATTCAGGTGTGGGGTAGTTTGGAAAGAAAGTCGATACTCAAGGTGAAAGGCGGTTGACTGGTGACGCGACCCCATGGAGGGCGGCGTGAAGAGATCCTGGAGGCTGCCAAAATTGTGTTTGTGCGGGAAGGATACTTCGACACTCGGTTGGTGGATATCGCCGAGGAAGCAGGGTGTTCTGTTGGAACTGTATACACCTATTTCGATGGCCGGGATCAGCTTCTGTATGCAGTACTGGAAAGTGTCGAGACAGACATGCGCGCACGGTCTTCGCGCCCGCGGGAAGGTGCTAGTCCTGCGGAAGTCTTGGCGATAACTAATCGGGAGTACTTGCAGAGCTACCGTAGAAATGCCCAGTTTATGGCCCTTCTTGAACAAGTGTCGCAGGTGCAGCCGACATTCCGTGAGCTCAGGAAAGAGCGTGCGCGACGATTTGCCTCCCGCAATACAGAATGGCTGAAACGGCTGCAGTTGGAGGGGCAAGTTGCTGCGACAGTTGATGTGGAAATGATGGCTATTGCCTTGTCTGCGATGGTGTCCCGTTTGGCATATGCGACGTGGGTAGATGGTGAGCATCCAGATGACAGTGCGACGTTCGAGCGGATTCTCGCTACCGTCAATAGGGCATGGTGTGCCTCGTTGGGGCTGAAACCCGATTGGAAAGTTTCCGAAAGTATGTGACCTGAATCACGATTCAATATATTGTGTGGGAGCAAGTAAGTCGACGGCACAGCGCTTCGCGCTGTGGCACTGCGAAAGGTATCCCATTGGCAGGCATTGATCTCAGCAGCGAAGTTGTCCTTATTACTGGCGGAACACGAGGTATTGGCTACGCGACCGCTCTTGAATTCTCTCGTGGTGGAGCAAAAGTTGCCCTGACATCACGGTCGCAAGAATCCGCCACAGAGATGGCACACAAGATTGCGCATGAGACTGGAGGCAAGGTTATCGGTATCGGGGCTCACGTTGCAGATGTAGGCGCTGCACGAGATGCATGCTCTCGAGTTGCAGAAGAACTAGGCCCTTTGACAGTTCTTGTGAACAATGCAGGAACCAATCCCGCCTACGGCCCAATTATCGATCAGCCACTGGCCGCAATGGAGAAAACGTTTCTTGTCAATACTCTTGCGCCCTCTATCTGGACGAGGGCTGCGGTAGCCAGTGGGTTGGGATCTTCGCCAAGTGCAATAATCAATGTGTCTTCGGTGGGTGCGCTGACCATCGAAGAAGGGCTGGGCACCTATAACGCGTCGAAGGCAGCGCTACTGCATATGACTAGACAATTGGCAATGGAGTTGGCGCCTGCAATTCGGGTTAACTCGATTTCGCCGGGAGTTGTGCGAACGAAACTGTCCGAAGCCTTGTGGAAAGACCAAGAAGAAGCGGTCAGTTCGGTGACACCACTACGTCGAATCGGCGAGCCGGAGGATATTGCGAAAGTAATCTGCTTTCTCGCCTCAGGTGCAGCTAGTTGGATGACCGGTGACAATTTGGTAATCGACGGCGGTCTGCTAGTGCGAAACCCAATGGAAGGCGCGTAGAGGGGAAAGCTAGCGATCACATGGACTTTTTCGAAACTGACCGCGCTCGGGAGTACCGAGAAACACTCGAAGCATTCATGGACGAATGTGTCTATCCTGCGGAAAAAATCATCAAGGATGAGCTTCGGGAAGGCGGTAACCCGCATGCGTTTCCGCCGACTCTGGAAAAGCTCAAGAATGAGGCGAAGTCTCGAGGTCTCTGGAATCTCTTTCATCCGCACGAGAATCAAGGGCCTGCTCTTAGCAATGTTGAATATGCGGGATTGGCTGAAATCATGGGCAGAAGTCCGCATATTGCCCCAGAGGCATGCAACTGCAGTGCGCCAGATACCGGAAACATGGAGATTCTAGAACTATTTGGTACGGAGGAACACCGTAGTCAGTGGCTCGATCCATTGCTGGAAGGAACCATTCGTTCCGCATTCTGCATGACTGAACCAGGGGTTGCGTCTTCCGATGCGACCAATATTTCTATGTCTATGCAACGGGGTGACGGCGGCTTCATCCTAAACGGTCGAAAATGGTTCGCATCTAATGCCATGCACCCTAACCTCCGCGTATTAATCGTGATGGGAAAGACATCTCCTGACGCAAAGCCTCATCGACAGCAATCCATGCTTGTCGTACCGGCTGATGCACAGGGCGTCAGTGTGGTGCGTAATCTGCCTGTGTTTGGCTATCACGATCGGGAAGGGCATGCGGAGGTCCATTTCGAAGACGTTTTTGTTCCTGATAAGGACATTCTGCTTGGTGAAGGTCGAGGATTCGAGATCGCCCAAGCACGGCTTGGGCCTGGTCGAATTCACCACTGCATGCGTGCCATTGGCATGGCTGAACGTGCGCTAGAGCTGCTATGTCAAAGAGCAAGTATCCGGACCACATTCGGCCGCTCGCTGTCAGAACGTGACAATATTCGCGACTGGATTGCAGAAAGCCGTATCGACATCGACATGGCTCGGCTTCTCACGCTCAAGGCGGCTTGGACGATGGACGAGTACTCCAACAAGGCTGCACGACAGGAGATTGCCGCCATTAAAGTGGTGGCTCCTCGTATCGCGTTGAAAGTCATCGACCGAGCCATCCAAGTTTTCGGCGCAGAGGGCGTCACCGATGATGTACCACTCGCAGAATTCTGGGCAGGCCTCCGCGCACTCCGCCTTGCTGATGGCCCCGACGAAGTCCACTTGCGCACCGTTGCCAAAGCTGAACTGAGAAAACACCATGACTGACGCATACGACACACGTAGCAATACAATGGGGCATCGCTCCGACCAGACTCCGTTCGACCTGGAAGCTTTGCCGACCTGGTTGGATTCCCTGCCAGGTGCCACACGTGGGGAAGTGACTTTACATAGGCTTGGTGCGGGTCAATCGAACCTTACGTATTGTGCCACCGACGGTGTTGGGCACTCGATCGTTTTGCGACGTCCCCCGCGGGGCTCCCTTGCATCCTCTGCACATGACGTCGCTCGAGAAGGACGTATCATGTCGGCTTTGTCTTCGACAAACGTGCCAGTTCCGGGGATTCTTGGCATTCACGAAACACCGAATTTCACGGATGTACCTGTCGTTGCGATGGAAATGGTTGCTGGTGAGGCGGTGACGAGCCCTGCGGTTGCGGAGCGAATCACTCCTGACGTGAGGCGCGTCATCGCTGAAAACCTTATTGAAGTCATGGCGCGGATCCATGAAGTGAATCTGGACGAAGTCGGTCTTTCTGTGCTTTCTTCCCACGATCCATATGCTCCTCGACAATTGCGGCGTTGGTCGACGCAGTGGGAAAGAACAAAAACTCGTGAAAGCTCGGCTCTCGACGCGTTGACAGAAAGGCTTTGGGACGCGATACCGGAGCAGGACACTACGACTCTCGTCCATGGAGATCTTCATCTTGGGAACGTAATGTGCAACCTCGACACGGGTGAGGTAACAGCCGTTGTCGATTGGGAGCTTGCGACGCTGGGGGCGCCACTTGCCGACGTTGGTTCGCTGCGCGCATATTGGCCGGAGCGAGGAGGACTGGTCCTGCCAGGCTTCGAAGCCGGCTGCGCTGACGGTTTCCCCACCGGAGAAGAACTGGCACAAATGTATTTGCAGCGAACTGGGAGAGATCCGCAAGCATTGGACTTTTGGTACGTATTGGGACTCTGGAAGGTAGCAATCATCGCTGAAGGTGTAGTACGACGGGTTCAAGAGATGCCGTCGAACGCAGCTCCAACTGGCGCACCTACTGTCGCGATGGTTGATCAACTAGTGGATTACGCCACCGCTACAGCTGACGCAATCAACCTCGCTTGAGCCGTGCCGCTACCAATCGTTCGAGAGAAGCGCGGACTACGGCTGGATCTGTCGTCCGCCAGAACTTCGGCATAGATGCAGCGATCCAGGAGCCATAACGGGCCGTCGCCAAGCGTGAATCCAGCACCGCAACAACACCTCGATCGTTGACGCTACGCAGGAGTCGACCTGCGCCCTGTGCCATTAATAGTGCAGCGTGCGTCGCCGACACCTCCATGAAACCGCTTCGGCCAGCCGCGTTGGCAGCATCGGAGCGTGCAGACAACAGCGGATCGTCTGGGCGGGGGAATGGAATGCGGTCGATCAGCACCAGGGAGCACGAAGGACCTGGCACATCGACACCTTGCCACAGTGTGAGTGTGCCAAATAGACACGAATTCTCGTGCGCACTGAACTTGTCGACGAGCGCACCGATCGAATCTTCTCCTTGAACGAAAATTTCGAAGGGCAGGCGCTTCCGCATTTCTTCGGCTGCTGCCTCAGCACCACGTCGTGAAGAAAAGAGTCCAAGGGTGCGACCACCCGCAGCCTTGATCAGTGCCTCCATTTCATCCATCGTTTGTGGGGCAGTGCCATCTCGACCAGGCTTTGGCAAGTGCTTTGCGACGTACAGAATCCCTGCTTTGCCAGCATCGAATGGGGTACCAACGTCGAGACCGTCCCAGGATCCCTCGGGCAGTCCCCAAGAAAACGCCATGGTGTCGAAGCGCCCACCAAGTGCCAGCGTTGCCGACGTTAAGACGACGGTGTAGTCGCCGAAAAGGCGCTCGTGGAGTAGTCCTGCGATGGAGAGAGGCGCGACGTTTAACGTTCGGCGTTCACCGAGCCACACCACATCGTGCTCGGCCATGGACAAGATTCGCACGGCAGCGTCGTGCATGTTTTCAATGGCTGCGCGAACCGTGTGGCGCTCTGCGGTGTCGGTTGCACTGCTCGTGCTGGAACCTGTACCTTCTTGTCCGGTCGCGAGGGCAGTTTGTACTTGCCATAAGCTATCGCGAACAGTCGTGAGAGCTTCACCGGCGGTGGGCGGTAGTTCATTCCAACGTCCAGGCTCTGATTCTTCGAGTTCAGCGAGGGTTTCCTGGAGCAGGCCAGCTGCTTCTTCCAATCGAACAGCTTGGTCGCGTGCGCCTAGCTTCTTGGCACGCTTCGCCATCATGATGATGCCGGTTGCTGATAACTCGTCGGTCGCAACCGAGGTGATCCGGCCGTCAAGCTCGTGCGCTTCGTCGATGATCACGCATTCATGCTCGGGCAGGATGACAGCCTCGGACAACGCGTCGATAGCGAGCATGGCATGGTTCGTGACCACCACATCCACATCTGAGGCACGGGCGCGAGCTTGTTCGGCAAAACAGTCAATCCCATGCGGGCATTTCGCTGCGCCGACGCATTCTCGGGCAGAGACAGAGACCTGACGCCACGCATCGTCTGAGACGCCCATGTCGAGGCTGTCTCGATCGCCGTCATCAGTTTCATCTGCCCAGTCGCGAAGCCGCATCACTTGCTGGGCGGTGCGGGAGAGTGCGGCTTCGTCGATTAGAGCTACCGGCTCTCCACCATCGGTGGGATCGTCGATAGCATTAGCGACCTTCGCCTTGCACACATAGTTGCCACGACCTTTAAGAATTGCGAACGTTGGGCGGCGTTCCAACTCGGGTTCCAGTGCATCAGCAAGACGGGGCAAGTCGCGCTCAACGAGTTGACGCTGCAGCGCAATCGTTGCAGTGGATACGATTACAGACTGCTCCGACCCCATGGCCTGCACAATTGCCGGGACCAGGTACGCCAAAGACTTACCAGTACCGGTGCCCGCTTGCACTGCTAGATGACGACCCGTCGTCAAGGCTTTGTGCACTGATTTGGCCATCTTGACCTGATTGGGACGTTTCGCACCGCCAAGCGCTGTCACTGCTGCCGCAAGCAGCTTTTCCACTTCGGTTGCAGATTCCGAGTTTTCCGACATGGACGAATCCGACACTGCCTATCTTCGCCCTACACTCCGTCGAATCGAACGCTGAGCACAGGCTCGTCTCGCGACAACGCCAAACCTTCCCACGGCAGGGAAACGAGAGCACGCGCTAGGTGATCCCGACTGTCCTCAAGAGTTGGCAAGCCATCGACGATTTCTCCAGTACGCACCATTGGTACGGTCAGCTCCTGGATCTCCAAGCTGCCGGATGTCGGTACCTCATGGCCAAGTGGATATGCGATTTCCTCAACCGCTGTACCAGAACGTCGGCACGCCCGAACCGCAGCCTTCGCGCCACCGTGAGACTTCTTGTCACGCGAACGCTTTGCGACGGGAACCCCCTCGACCTCAACCAATTTGTAAACCAAACCAGCCGTTGGGGCACCTGAACCCGTCACGACAGAAGTACCGACACCGTAGGCATCGATTGGTTCCGCACGCAATGCAGCGATGGCGAACTCATCAAGGTCAGACGAGACAACGATGCCCGTATTGTGAGCGCCCAAGCCATCGAGCTGTTGACGGACCTGACGAGCCAAAACGCCCAAATCGCCAGAGTCAATGCGGACCGCACCGAGTTCTGGGCCTGCGACCTCAATCGCCGTCGCAACGCCCTGCGTGATGTCGTAGGTGTCGACCAACAGCGTGGTATCCAAGCCCAACGTATCAATTTGAGCTTTGAACGCAGCGGCCTCATTAGGAGTGCCGTCAGCGTTCGTATGTAGCAACGTCCAAGAATGGGCTGCCGTGCCGGACGACGGAATGTTGTAGCGCACCGATGCTTCTAGATTGGATGTTCCGGTGAATCCAGCGAGGTACGACGCACGTGCTGCAGTGACAGCAGCCTCTTCATGAGTCCGACGAGAACCCATCTCGATGATCGGACGACCGCCAGCGGCGGTAACCATTCGCGCAGCAGCAGATGCGACGGCGGAGTCAGCATTCAGAATCGACAGAATCAGAGTCTCGAGGATTACGCATTCAGCGAAGGTGCCACGAACCGACAAGATCGGTGAGGCAGGGAAGTACAGTTCACCTTCGAGGTATCCGTCGATGTCACCTGAGAATCGGTAATTGCGCAGATACTCGATTGTGTCGGCATCGAGGAAGTCGAGTGCGGCCAGTTGTTCCTCGGTGAACTGGAAACGACTAATGGCGTCGAGAACTCGGGCAGTACCTGCAACAACGCCATAACGACGTTCGTTCGGGAGCCTGCGGCCAAACACTTCAAATGCACACTGCTTATTAGCAGTGCCGTTGCGCAGCGAGGCCTGCAACATGGTTAGTTCGTACTTGTCAGTGCGAAGCGCTGTCGAGCTGGTCATCACATTCGGATCGGTCACCCAACACAGTGTAGTCCGGTGCACGTTTTCGCGAGGCTATATATTCTGGGTCACATGACCATGCCAGCTGCTACCCCGATGGGCGTCATCGACGCCGATGCCGTCACCGAATCAAATCGGCCTTGGCAGTGCATCGTGTGGGACGACCCTGTTAACTCGATGAGTTATGTGACCTATGTATTTCAGATGCTTTTCGGAATGGATCGCAAAAAGGCACATGAACTCATGTTGAAAGTCCACAACGAAGGCAAGGCCGTCGTGTCTTCTGGCGAACGCGATAAAGTCGAAGCTGATGTGAAAAAGCTGCACAAGGCTGGCCTATGGGCCACCATTCAGCAGGCGGATTAAACCCAGGAGAATTGTCATGCGGCCTTGGCGGCGAAAGCGCGGAATGCTCAGAGGAGCCGTCCGATTCCAGAGTGTATTGGAACCAGCCGAAAGGGAAGTTCTGTGTGAACTTGCAGCGACGGTGTCGGATTCGCTGATGAATCGTGCGGCCACTGCGCCGAAGGACGAACTGTCCGAAATGGTGGGTATGCCTTCAGGCCATGCGGATGCTCCACAAGATCCGCGACTTGCACGATTGCTGCCAGACTTTGTCGCGCCGGGCGCGGAGTCCGTGGAAGGGGAAAACGCTCTTCTCCGCCAGCTCAATGAATCTGATGTTGTTCGCGCGAAGCTCGAGAATCTGCGGGCAATCTTGAACGCCGTAGAGCCTAACGTCAACGGAACTATCATTATTTCCGAAGAAGATGCTCACAAATGGGTCGCAGGAATTAATGATTTGCGCCTGTACCTGCACGTATCAATGGAAAACATGAAGGGTTCGTTGGAAGAACTCGAGCAAACGGACGCGGTTTATCAGTGGTTGTCGTACAACCAGGAATCCCTTCTGGAAGAGCTGATGCGCGAATGAGTATTCGCTTCGGAGCATCCATTAATCGTGGTGCAGGGTGTCTCGATGGTCTCTCGGAGGTGGCAATCGGACACGCGAGCGTTGCAGATACAGGTGTCACCGTCATTGCGACTCCGAAGGGAGCTGTCGCAGCCGTCGATGTTCGCGGTGGTGGTCCCGGAACACGGGAAACCGATTTATTGTCTCCCGAGAACACGGTCGAAAAAGTCCATTCCATCGTTCTAGCAGGCGGTTCGGCGTTCGGTCTTGCTGCTGCGGATGGTGTTATGCGCGAGCTCGCACGGCGAGGCATCGGCTTCGAAGTAACCCCCGATTTTCCAGATGTCCTGGTACCTATCGTTCCCGGTGCTGTCATCTTTGATCTTTTGCTCGGGTCCAAAGACGTTCCAGATGCAGCACTTGGCGCACAAGCGGTAGCTGCTGCCCTTGATCAGCTTGACGACGAATCTGTCAACGCGACTCCGGCAACGAGCGTGCCATCTGGTTGTGTGGGTGCTGGTACCGGCGCGATGGCGGGTGCCATCAAAGGCGGTTTTGGCCAGGCATGCGTGGCGTTACCAGGCGGCTACTTCGTAGCTGCAGTAATGGTGGCAAATCCAATGGGGGCAGTCGTTGGCCCGGATGGTCGGCTCTATGGAGATTCCACGCAACCTGCAGTGCCTGAGCAAGCCATGGCGGAGTTGGCGAAACGGTTCGTCGGAATGACAAAAGTTCCAGTGCCGAAGGAATCCACAACCCACGACGGTGCGGACAAAGCAGCGTCGTCGGCAAGTACCAGGAATACGACGATTGGTTGTTTGATTACCAATGCGCCGGTCACGCAAGCGCAGGCACAACGTTTGGCAATGTGTGGTCACGATGGGCTGGCGCGGGCTATTCGCCCTGCTCACGCGCCGATGGATGGGGACACGCTGTTCTGTGTGTCAATTGGCGGGAACGATTCTGCAGCATTGTCCGTTGACTCTACGGAGTTGGCAATGCTGACAGTTGCAGCATCTGACGCAGTGGAAAACGCCATCGTCGATGCCGTGTTGTCCGCTGAAGGGCGGGCTGGTGTTCCTGCGTGGAAAGATCTTGTCGGCGATCCGCAATAGGGGCTCGTGGGGTGCGAGTGGCGGACATGAAGAATTGAGGAGTCGGAAAGTTCATGAGTTATCAACCAGGACAGTCGGACTTCTCGGGTTCGGGTGGCTACTTCCACAACAGTTTCGACGACAGTGGACTTGCAGCCCCGCGAAGCAGTCGGGGCAACACGGTGCGGCGTGGGCCAGCTCCTGCAGAGCATCGCACCTTTGTTCCTAAGACCAACGACGGTGGCTTGTTTGCTGCTGTCGGCGCGGCCGTGGGTTTCGTGGTCACGATTTGGATTGTGTTCCTGGTTGATACTTTCGCTTTCTCAGGTGGCCTCCAAGAATATGGCGTGCAACCGAGAACGGAACATGGCCTCTGGGGCATCATCTTCGCTCCAGTGCTGCACTCCGGGTACGAACACATTACGGCCAATACGGTTTCAGCAGCGATCTTTACAGCGCTCATTGCGTTTACGTCGAAACGGCTATGGTGGCAGGTCACCACAGTTGTTGCCATTGTGTCGGGTTTGGCCACGTGGGTCATTGGTCCCCTCGGCACAGTCCATATCGGCGCATCCGGATTGGTGTATGGCTGGTTGGCATTCCTGATCGTACGAGGATTTATTAACCATGCGCTGGGGCAGATCATCGTCGGTATTTTTCTGGCATTTTCCTATTCCGGGCTAATCTGGGGAGTATTCCCAACGGATGCGCCCGTAAGTTGGCAGATGCACCTCTTTGGAGCAATTGGCGGAATTATCGCCGCTTTCTTGCTGAAGCGCGGACGCGAGCGCAGAGCGTAATGGGAACTAAAAACGCAGTGAGATGGAAGGTCTAATGGGGTCGTCGGGAAGCAGAGCAACACATAGCGATGTCAGTGCCGATGAGCAGCGTGATCCTGGTATTTCGCGAACGTCGCCCATCGGAGTTTTCGATTCTGGTGTAGGTGGGCTGACCGTTGCACGCGCGATCGTGGATCAGTTGCCACACGAGTCGATGATTTACATCGGTGACACCGCAAACGGTCCCTATGGCCCGTTGAAGATCGCTGAAGTGCGTGAGCACGCAGAAGCCATCGCCGACGAGCTGGTCGCACGCGGCTGCAAGATGATCGTCATCGCATGCAACACAGCGTCGGCTGCATTCCTCAGAGACGCGCGCGAGCGCTACCCAGTGCCAGTCCTCGAAGTCATTCTGCCCGCTGTCCGCAGGGCAGTGTCGGCTTCTCGCAATGGCAAGATTGGTGTCATTGGCACGTCTGCGACAATCCGCTCCCGCGCATACCAAGATCTTTTCGACGCCGTCCCAGGCGTAGACGTATCAGCCACTGACTGCCCGCGTTTTGTTGATTTTGTCGAGCGCGGGATTACCTCTGGTCGGCAGATTCTGGGGCTCGCCGAAGGATATTTGGCTCCGTTACAAGCTGACGGCGTCGATACGCTTGTTCTTGGCTGTACGCATTACCCACTGCTTTCGGGCGTTGTGCAGTTGGCGATGGGGGATGATGTGACGTTGGTGTCGTCGGCGGAAGAGACCGCGAAGGATGTGCTTCGAGTTCTCACTGAAATGGATATGCTGGCGGACCCGGAAACGGATCCGGCACCGACGCGGACCTTTGAATCAACGGGTGATCCGGAAATGTTCCAGAAGCTTGCGCACCGCTTCCTGGGCCCTGACGTTACGCAGGTCACACGTAATCTTCACTTGTGATTCCCAACGTACTGGGCTGAAAGTTGTGCAAAATCCTGCTATTGCATGGCAAGCTTGGGATATGAGAGTGACGGTTCTGGGTTGTTCAGGGAGTATGACAGGTCCTGATGCCCCAGCGTCCGGCTTCCTCGTGGAGTCCGATGCCGGGGGTGCATTTGTCATGGACATGGGGCCTGGGGCTTTTGGCCAGCTCCAGAAGTATCGGGACCCGGTGACTGTTGACTTGCTCTTGTCGCACCTGCACGCTGATCACTGCCTAGATATTCCGGGGCTTCTCATTTGGCGAAAGTTCCATCCGACCTCGCCTGCTGCACAAAAGAATGACCTGTGGGGGCCCGCGGATACTGCAGCTCGCGTAGGACGAGCCGCTGCCGAGACATCTGACGGCTGCGAAGACATCTCAGACACCTTTGACGTGCATAATCTTGCGCCACACAAGACATTTGAAGTAGCGGGAATGACCGTGACCGCGTACCCAATGGTGCACCCGATCGAGGCATATGGTTTCCGCATCGAATTAGACGGCGCAGTCGTGGCATACACCGGCGACACCGCGTGGACCGACGAGATCGTCACAATGGCACAAGATGCCGACATTCTCATTTGCGAAGCTACGTGGTGTGATTCCGACGAGGGGAAGCCGGAAGCAATGCATATGACCGGCGCAGAGGCCGGTAAAGCTGCACGTTTGGCCGGAGTGACAACTCTGGTTCTCACACATATCCCGCCCTATGGGGACAAGAACGCGGCATTGCGCTCTGCCGAGTCAGAATTCGACGGCTCTATCATTCTCGCCTCCCCGGGAATGATTTTTTAGCATCCGCCAACGCTTGTTGTTGTCTGATGTGTGGCGGGGGAGCCGTCGTAAAGCGAGCATGCGCGGTACCGTTTAAGGCATGACTTCTGAGAATCAGCCTGAAACCACTGGATTCGTACGAGCAGATGGCCGTGCATTGGACGAAATGCGCAAGGTGTCCATTACCCGTGGATTCACCGACAATCCAGCGGGTTCCGTGCTCGTGTGCTTCGGCAACACCCGTGTGATGTGTACTGCGTCTGTTGAACAGTCGGTACCTCGCTTCAAGCGAGATTCTGGCGAAGGTTGGTTGACTGCCGAGTACTCCATGCTCCCTGCATCGACTCATGAGCGCATGCCACGCGAGTCGATGAAGGGCAAGGTCAAGGGCCGTACCCATGAGATTTCTCGACTGGTTGGTCGCGCCTTGCGCGCCGCAGTAGACCTCGGCGAATTGGGAGAAAACACCATCAACATTGACTGTGATGTTCTGCAGGCGGATGGTGGCACTCGTACTGCTGCGATCACCGGTGCTTATGTCGCGCTTGCCGACGCTCTCACGTACCTCCATGCTGCTGGCGCTGTGCCAGGAGCCCCGCTGAAGTCACCAGTTGCGGCAGTATCGGTGGGCATTATCGACGGTCGCGTGTGCCTGGATCTGCCATACGAAGAGGATTCGCGCGCTGAGGTCGATATGAATGTCGTGATGACGGCCGAAGGAAAGTTCGTTGAGATCCAGGGCACGGGCGAAGAAGGAACATTCGACCGCGATCAGTTGAATGCCATGCTCGATAGCGCAACCAAGGGATTGAAAGAACTGATTTCGCTGCAGCAGGAAGTTTTGCGCGCGCCGTACCCAGGCGAGTTGCCAAACGCTCAGTAAGAAGGGGACGTATGAAGCTGCTCGTTGCTACCCGTAATAAGAAGAAGCTGGTCGAACTCGATCGTCTGCTCGTCGCCGCTGATATCCACGGCGTGGAATTACTCAGCTTGGCAGATGTCGCTGAGTACGAGGAGCGCCCGGAAGATGGTCGCACGTTCGCGGATAATGCCTTTATCAAGGCGTTTGATGGTGCGGAAGCTACCGGGTTGCCATGTCTTGCTGATGACTCCGGCCTTGCCGTGGATGAACTAAACGGTATGCCGGGAGTTCTCTCCGCGCGTTGGTCTGGTCAACACGGCGACGACATGGCCAATTATTCGTTGCTGCTAGCCCAGATGGGTGATGTCCCAGACGAGCGTCGCACCGCAGCGTTCTGTTCTGCATGTGTACTGGTGGTGCCCAATGTGGAATCGTCGGAAAGCGATGCAGAGCCTGAAGTCATTTCGGTGATGGGGCAGTGGCCAGGTCGCGTCGTCCGGGGGCCTGTCGGAGACGAGGGGTTCGGCTATGATCCGATCTTCGTTCCGCTGGAAGAAGACGAGCGAATTGCTGCTGGTCGTGAGCTAGAAACGTTGGGTGATCTGCCACGTACTGCTGCGCAGTTGGCGCCAGCGGAGAAGGATTCGATGAGTCATCGCGGTCGCGCTCTGGCGCAGCTTGTTCCCGAGATTGCGGCTCTTGCTGCTCGGATGAACGCGTAATGTAGACACAGAAAAAGACCTCGTGGAGATTAGTCCACGAGGTCTTTCTTGTTCAAAGCATGTGTCCGTGCGCCCGATTCAAGCGACAGAAGACAATTAGTCGAGGTTGAAAGCACGCTTTACTTCATCGCGACGCTTCGCTTCCACAAAGAATGACAGGAATGGCACAACGCCGCCCAATGCGGTGATGATCCACTTTCCTGGCTCCCACCGAGCCTTCGTACCGAGGTTCACAATGGCAATGAGAAATGCCATGTATGCAAAGCCGTGCGCCTGCGCGGTATAGAAAAACCAGCCTGGTGCCTGGCTGGAGTCGTCGAGAATCAAGTACTTGTACACCATCTCGGCACACAGGACGAGAAGCATTACACCAGTGATGTACGCCGTGATAGAGAATGCGGTGAGTGCAGTCTTGACTCGCTTCGCACGAACTGGATTGACAGTATTCACAAAAACTCCCTGAGACCTACGGTCGGTTGTGTCAGCTACTTGTTGTCCCGGCGAGTGCCGTCCGGGTTAGTGGGCAAGAAATCTTCCGGAATTTCAGTCATTTCGCCCTCCTTGACGGTGGTGGCCGCCTCGAAATTACCTTCAGCTCGTTCCCGTTCGTAGCCCAGCCACTTGCGGTAGGCCCAAATGAAAAAGATACCGAACGCTGGCCACTGCAGAGCGTAGCCAAGATTCTGGAATGAACTCGTGGATTCCCAGCGACTGAGCTGCCAATACGCGAGCAACAGAGTTGCAATCACCGCGATGATGACGAAAATCAGCGTGCCAATGCGCGCACGCTTCGTCAGCGGAGCCTTGTTCTCGGACACGTTTCACCAGTTTCTTACGAAGCGACGGACTCGTCGCAGCGGTTGGAAGATACCTTTCCAGACTAGCCTGTTCCTATTGGCAATTGCCGATCGCCTGTGGTCAGTGTTGCTTGACGACGATCGTCGTCAAGCAGTGCAGTCCTATTAGGAAAATTTCGCAAGGACCAGTAAAGTGTATGGAGCTACGCGCCCGTGGCGGAATTGGCAGACGCGCTGGATTTAGGTTCCAGTGTCTTAGGACGTGAGAGTTCAAGTCTCTCCGGGCGCACCAAAAAGCCCTCTGACCAGATTGGTTCAGAGGGCTTTGCTGTTGTTAGACCTTGTCGTGCTCAGGGGCGAAGTGGTAGGACTTCGTCGAGTACACACGTCGCTGGGCATCGCCTTTCGGTGGTTCTTTACGTTCGATAGTCGTCGCGCCACTGCGGGACAGGATTGCTAGCCACTTTTCCAGCGGGCCTGAGACGAACTTGACTCGCCACAGGTATGCGAAGAAGATCGCGACACCGATTTGAATCAGAGCTGCGGCGAGGCGGTGTTCGGCGAAGAAGACGCTCTTCATCATGAAAGTCAGGCACACGATGTGTGCGAGGTACAGCGTCAGCGTCATCGAGCCAGCCATGGCTAGTGGACGAAGGATTTGCAGTATCTTACTGGTCAGCAATGACAAGCCACCGATGGCGATGCACGCCAGGCCTGCTGCATAAATGGTGGACACCGGAGTATTGAGATGCGGACCATTTGCCAGCAGCCACAAAAGAGAGTTGGTTGGCATCGGGCTTTCGTACGCGCCAAAAGTCAAAACATCTTGAATTGTCTTTCGCGCTTCACGGCCGGGGCCGCCGATTGCGTTCACAAGCATCTTGTTCGTGGGAAGCCACAAAATGATCAGGTTGGATGCCACGAAAGTTGCTGCAGCGGCGACCAGACCAGACAACATGACTGCCCATTGCACATGAGTCTTCTGCAGAGCCATGCGTCCAAGGGCGAGTCCCAGACAGATGTACGCCATCCACGCTGCAACTGGGTAGACACCGGTAAACAGCAAACTCATGATCGTGGACACTGGATCAGACATGATGTCGAAGAAATCCGGATTGTAGATGGTCTCTAGCTCCGAGTACTTCAGCACGAAGAAGGTAATCGTCGGCATGAGTTGTGCCATGACAAACGCTGTCACGAGGAGTTGTCGGATGCGTAAATCAATGAAAACCAACGCGAATAAGAACATCAGACCGTAGTACGGGAGGATGTTCTCCGGCAACAGAGGCACGAATGTATTGACCGTCAAGCCGATCAGCAACAGCATGAACGCTCGAACCAGGATCGATGACTTCGACCAGCGCAGTCGCGAACGAATATATGGACGGTCGCCACCAGTCATAAACGCGAGACTGACACCCGCCAGTACCGCGAATAGGGGTGCCGACTTGCCGGAGAACAATAGCCACATCAGCGTCTGTTCGCCGTCTATGGACGTGGGGAACGTATGCACCAGCACCATGCCGATGAGCGCAAACCCACGTGCGACATCGATACCCTCGATTCGGCCACTGCGCAGTCGTAGGTCAGTTGAATGCTTGCGACGCCGTCTGTGGCGGCCACCGGGGGCGAGGCGTCGCGACGGATCGTCGTGACGCAAGACATCCGACGCAGATTCGTTCGCTGCGATGCCACGCCATACTTCACGAGGACCTCGGGGTCCCGGCGTTGGTCGTTGCCCTGGAGGCAAGTGCCCTTCGACCAAATACGTTGAGTTATCCGGCATGGGTTACTCCTTCGCGAACCAACCCACAGTTAGTGAGTGCACCTGGATCGGGATTGTCGGCATCGGCAATGTCACGTTCGGCATTGTCACGTTGGGCTATGGCTAGATCTGCAGTTGTTGATTCTGTGAGCAACTGCACGGGATTGCCTCCCCATCGGGTATCTGAGGGGAGGCTTTCCTGACGCATGACCAGGGAGCCAGGTCCGATTGTGGTTCGGCAGCCCACTGTGGCGCCGGGCAGGATGAAGCTATTCGGACCCAGCGACGATCCCGCCTCGAAGTGAACGCTCTCCAAGCTCATGACTCGGTCATGGAAGAGGTGCGTTTGAAGGACGGTGCCACGATTAATGGTGACGCCGTCGTCAAGTTCAATGAGGTCGAACTCTGGAAGCCACCACGACTCGCACCACACATTCTTGCCGATTCTGGTGCCCATCAAGCGCAGCCACAGGTTGTACATCGGCGAGCCCAGGCTCATTCGAATCAAGCTTGGTACAGCAAGGGTTTCGTTGAATGCGTCCGAGAGTTCACCGAGCCATACAAATGCGCTGAACAGTGGGTTTTGGCTTGGTTTGAAACGGTGGATGAGGAGCCATTTCACGATGATCGGAATTGTCGACGAAATGACACCTGCTGCGAAAACCGTTGGCCACGCCCAAAGCAGGACGCCGAGCATCCCGTCGAGACCTCGTCCGTAACGGAGGTAAACAATCGCGAGGATCCATACGATGGCCAATTCAAGCCACGCTGTGATCATGTGTGGCAGCAAGCGGCATACTTCGACCAAGACACGTGCGACTTTGAGGCGCAGCGGTGGATTGTAGGTAGCTTCCAGGCTTGCCTGGACTCGTTGACGCGGGATTTCAGTTGGCACTCGGCCAATCCAGCTGGTGCCAGCCATGATGTTCGCCGGAAGTGATGACAACACCGCGACCAGAGAATCCGGTGCCATATCGCGGTCAGGGCCGACGATTCCTGAATTGCCCACGAAACTGCGCTCGCCGATGACCGAACTACCGACATGCAGCCAACCATTGCGGTAACGCGTTGCCGACACCATCGAGTGGTCCGCCATGAACGTGCCTTCCTCAAAAGCAGTGAGGTGAGGAATCGTTTCAACAGTGGAGATTTCCACGTTTCGCTCCACGCGGGCACCAAAAAGACGAAGCAAATATGGGGTCACAAATGATGCGTAGAGGACGTATGTCGAAATGAGAGAGCGCTGCATCAACACGTGTGCGAGGTACATTGCTACGCCGACGGGTCCACGCTGCGGGTAGTACCCCGGCTGAATGAATACTGACAAGAAACGAAGCGTGAGCGCTACGAGGCCGATCCAGGTAGCCATCGTCAGAATGACAAAAACTGGAACCCACGTGGCAAAGATGGGGAAGACTCTCTCGAATCGCTGCATACGGTGTACTTGCGGCAACACTATGAGCAGGGAAGGCGTAATAGCCAGAATTGAAATTGCAGGAACCCACATCATTGCCAAGAGATGGCTTACCCAGTTGGTGAACGCAGAGAAATGCTTCACACCCGACGCGGTGTATGCAGACTCGACTGGCCAGGATTCATCTGCAGGACCGACAAGCAAGAGGGGCGAGCCGCCCCAGGCCATATTTCCTTCGACGGTGCCGGACGCTGCTGAACCTGGCATCACTTCGGCGCCAGCCTGAATATGCGTGCCTGGATTCACAAACACTCGGGCGCCGATACGCACATTGTTTTCGATGGTGATCTCGTCAACGATGAGGGTATCGCCCACCAGATAATAGGCTTGGAGATCCGTTTCATGGCCGATGCTGGAGTCATCGCCAATAGAAACGAGACCCGTTACCGATGGTGCGTGCCACAACAGTGTGCGTTTACCAACTTTATTGCCCATCAACCGATGGAACAGTGCTACTTGCGGTGTTCCGTAGAGGTTTTCCAGTTTCTGCAATTCCAGGAATCTCTGCGCAGTCCAGATCCGCATGTGTGTCAATCCGCCACGTAGATACCTACCTGGCTTGATGTTGAAACACAGAATTCGCGAGACGACAGCAGTCGTGAGTACTCGACCTGGCATGGAGAACAGCACCACATATGCCACGGCAATCGGCCACAGCGGAGGTACATCCATCCAGTGAGCATTGAAAAACGTCGCCAAGATCCAGACGACGATCAGTGTTCCCGCGACATATCGCAGGGCGTTCCATGCGTAAAACAACATCACTACAAGGCTCTGGTACACACCACTGAACCATGGGATAGGACGTGGCTCGGGCAACGGTTCGTCGTAACGCGAATCTGAGGCATCTGCCAAAGTATCGAGATATTCCGCCATGCCACGAATTGTGGGATCAGCGTAGATCTTGGCGATCTCCACACCAGGATGAGCCTTGCGCAGTTCAGACACGAGCATTGCGACGGCGACCGAAGTGCCACCCAAATCGATGAAATTGCTGTCGAGTTCCAGCGGAACAGGACCAAGCAAGGAAGTCCACAAGTCACCGAGCCAGGTCAGCTCTGGTGGAAGATCGTGGTCCGGAGTTCCGCCCGTGGCAGACGCAGGCAGAGGCCACGGCAAAGCCTTGCGGTCAACTTTGCCAGAAGTCTTCATTGGCATTTCGTCTACAATGCAAAGACTCGGCGTGCCACCGCGGAGAGTCGTTGCGAGAGCGCGCCGGGCATCAACGATATCGATAGTCTTGCCCGGCTCTGGCATGAGATAGCCAACGAGCACATCTGCACCAGCGTCTGTCTTATGAATAGCCGCTGCTCCTACCTGGACATTAGGCAGGGCGGTGAGGTGTGCATCGACTTCGCCAAGTTCAGTACGGACACCGTTGATCTTGATTTGATCATCGGTGCGACCAGCAAATACGAGTCCTTCTCGCTCCGCCCGAACGAGGTCGCCACTGCGATATGCGCGCTCCCAACCCAAGCTCGGCAGTGGCGCATACTTTTCGGCATCCTTTTCTGGATCGAGGTATCGACCAAGACCTATGCCACCAATGACCAGCTCACCGGTTTCGCCCCATTTCACAGGTTGCTCATTCTCATCGACGACTGTGAGCTGCCAACCATCGATTGGACGGCCAATGCGAATCGGCGGGGTAGTGGTCATGACATGCGCGCTTGCAATAACCGTTGCCTCGGTCGGGCCATAGGTATTCCACATTTCACGACCAGGTCGGTCGTACTTTTCGACGAGTTCCATCGGGCAAGCCTCGCCGCCGACGATAAGCAAACGCACCTTGTTGAGGTCCTCGATAGGCCAAAACGACGCTAGCGTGGGAACTGTCGATACTGCAGTGATGTTATTGCGAACAATCCAATTGCCGAGGTCCTCGCCTGATCGAACGACATCGCGAGGTGCCGTTACCAGCGCAGCGCCACTACGCCAAGCGAGCCACATCTCTTCACACGAGGCATCGAAAGCGACTGACAAACCGGCCATGACTCGGTCCTGCGGACCAAGTGGTGCATTGGCCAGATACAGATCTGCTTCAACGTCGACCAATGCTGCTGCACTGCGATGGGTAATTGCGACCCCCTTAGGTTTACCTGTCGAACCCGAGGTAAAAATGATCCACGCATCGTCCTGAACGGTTGGTCTTTCGGGCGACAACGAGGCAGAACGTGCGGAAGAGCCCATCATTGTCAGCTCAAGGCCGGAGCCGAAGACCGCGTTGACATTTGCTTCTTCCCACACAGTATCGGCGCGGGAATCGGGATCATCCCAGTCCACGGGCACGTAGGCAGCACCAGCATGAATAGTGGCCAGAATAGATAGGTATAGGTCAACAGTTCCGGACGGAACCCGGATGCCGATCCGGTCCCCACGACCAATTCCTATTTCGGCTAGGCGACGCACGATGACATCAATTCGTTGCTGCGTCTCACGGTAGCTCAAGGTGCCATCGATTCCTTCAATGGCAATTGCGTTGGGGTGCGCGTTGGCAGTTGCCTGAAAAATGTCCACAAGGGTGCGTGGTTCAGGTTCCTGCTGGAGCCCGTAAATAGCAAGTGTTGGGTGGTCTTGCACAGAGGGAGGTTTAACTGTCATTGTTCTCACTCAAAGCGGGCGCTTCGCTTCCTATTTTTATAAAAATGTGATTATCTCGGGCGGATAAATGGCAAGTATTAATTATCCTAAGTGAAACAATCTGGGAAACAAATGTAGCTATTTATGTGCGCAGTGCGAGGGGGTAAGTGGCGGTTACAAACTTTACGCAAGTGGAAATTGCAAATTTATAGATTGTGTTTGTTGGTGCGTAGGTGCCGAAGAGTAATTGTGGAATTCCGCTATAGAGGGGCTTGAGCTGGGATTATTCGAAGTTCGTTTTCTCGATTGAATATAAATAATTGCAATAGGCAAAGTTTAATGCTGCGAGTTGACGATGTAGACGGGGGTAAGAATTCTTTCCCTCTATCTGCCTGATTCGCTATGCGATGCGATTATTTCGTCAAGAATTCGTCAAGTAGAGCTTGCTCGGGAAGGGAGAAATGGTCAGCGTCGCGAATCAAATTTAACGAGACGTTAGCGAAGCCTTCATCTCGGTACCAGCGAGCTCCCTTTTCGGCAGCTGATTTTGCGTCGAACGTTGAGTTAGGGTCTGTGCCGTCATCGTTCATGCCAGTGGCCCAAGTGAGCTTTATAGTTTGCTTCTGCTTTTCCGTGGCCACAGTTTCCATGTGTCGGCTAGCTCCGCCGCCGCCGAGCATTAGGGCGCCATTTCCAATGAGGGAAGGGAACTGCGGGATGAGCCCGTAGGAAAGAACTTCAGCGCCTCCTGAATAGCCGGTCCAGTGCACATCGTGGCGATTAAATTTATGCTTCTTGGCTACGTCGTCCAGCAGTGCACCGAGAAATGTAGTGCTTGACGGGATGTCCTCCCACCAGGTTCTCTCGCCGTCGGAATCGGGTGAAAGTGGAACCACAAGAATTTTGTTGTGAGAGGCAGCAACTTCAGCAAGGCAGGCGGCTAGTTCATCTGGTTTATAGAACTCTTCGCCACCGTCGCCATGTAGTCGTACAACGACGCCTACAGGCTTGGAGAAGTCAATATTGCGGGCATAAATGTTGTATCGGCTGGTGATGCCGTCGGCAGTCAGGCGCTTGCCTAACGTGATTCCCTCTGCAGGTTCCTCAATGTCTGCATCGGCAAAAATTGACTCTGGTGTGGACCGGGAATCGTCGTTAGGCAGGCCAAGAGTTGCGCAATACTCATTAATATTGCGATTTGTGGCGAATGGGAAGTCGAAAACCCTAACACCAAGTGCAAAAATGAGGCCGAGCACGATAAGCACAACCACAGCGACACCTATGAGCAAAGTTGTGGTGCGCTTTCTTCTTTCAGTGCTTTGTCGTGCCAGCATGGGGGATATGTTACGCGTTGGTTGCCTAGCGACGTGTGATGTGGCGTGGCGTGATTCTCAGGTGGGAGATCGCGCCGAGTGCTGCGACGAACCAATGTATGAGGAGTAGTGCAAGCGCAATTCGGCTAATGATGTCCAACCAAGGTTGGTGCGTCGTGGTCGCAAGCATGTGTGCGCCAAGACTTAGCGTTCCGACAGGGAAGGTTGATCCCCACCAGCCCGGTGAGTAAGCGGGCCACGATGCAATTGCAGTCCAAAAACGGTACGCGGCATATGAGGCAAGGGGAATGCCCAGAACTAGCATGATGTACCCGTAGATGATTGCGACGTGTGGCATCTCTATCTTGTTGGTGAGAACCACTGCCGCTGCAGTTGACTGGCCAACGACACCAAGTGGGATCCATGTGGTGCCTGTGAGTGGAGCGGGGATATGTACCTTACTGCGAAGTACCTCAATATATACGCGGGCGAAAACCGGGATGGCTGTCACAAAAGTGAGCGCGAAACAGACGATAGCGATGAGCCAGTGAGCCGTCGCTAACATATCCGGCAAGTGAGCTGATGTAGCAAGTTGGCCACCTGAGGTTGCTGCAACCATCGGTGGGACCAGGGCTAGACCCCACATGAACTGGGGTTCGCCGTGGAACTTCCGAAGTTGGTTAATGCACACTGCGACTGCCACTGGAGTTGCGAGTAACCAAATGATTTCTTGTACCACTGGCGAGCCGACGATGGTTGTCCAGGCTCCGCCGAATGCGAGAAGGCCCATGACGGCCATACCCCACGGAGCCATGAAGGGCTGGTGGAATTTCGGGTTGCGGTACCTGGCGTAGCCAACCGTGAGCGCGCACAAAACAATTGCGGACAAGCCGAGGAAAACAAACGACAGGGCTCGCATACCGTGAATCGACGTCAATGTCGCTGCAATAGACGTGCCCATCAGTGACCCAGCCCAGGCAGGGCCAAGCGGCGGCAGTGATCCTTGTTTACTCACGCGATTACCCTACACTTTGGCAGTGAGGAGGCGTTCCCGTTGAGCATTTCAATGCATATAGATGAGTACATGGCCCGTCGCGGCATCACTCCTGACGACACCATCGTGAATGACGACCCGTGCGCGATTTTTGATGGCACAGTTGTTTCGCCTGACGACGAATCGGTGTCCGGCGAATCATTGGCAACCGAGGAACATGCGGTATCCAAGGATTCCCGGTCACGAATCGAGGAAGCGGAAGCGGTCATCCGCGATATTTTGGAGTAGTTGGCAGCGGGTTTCCGTTCAGTGCATTAGCCTATTCGCGACACGGGCGGGACACAAGAAATTGAAGTGAGCTTCGTCACAATATTGTGCTGACGTGGATGGCGCGCAAATCTATCACGCTGGCGGAGGTGTTGTGTTGGCTAGCCATGTGGGACGAGCGATGGCGGAATATAGCGATGTGGCTCTCGGTCGTGGTGGGGTTGTTGTCGCTTCGAAACAATCTTGCAGGTTATAGGGTCAAAGTGACGGGATGATCACATTTTGGCCCCTTTTTGGCGGAAGATGCCTGACCGACTGTTGTGCATGGTGTAGTGGCGCGACAGCGCGGGGATTTTTGGCTACTTATTAGCCCCGGAGTTAGGTCGATAGGGATGGCTATCTGTGGTGCCAGGGGGATGCGAGGACAAGAAACATGATGGAATCCTCACGATTTTGTGGCATATTTATTTGTCAAACAAAAGACCTGAGTGAAGGTTGCATTCGTAATAAGGAGCCACAGTTCGTGAATTTCCATCACATTTCAGCCGGGAACGCCGCAGCAGATACTGCGACGAGTGACGCTGCCACCGCTTCTACGCAGGAACTTCCGCTGGTCCAGCGTCTCGCTTCTGGCGAGAAGTTTGCCTTGAGCTTTGCTGGCCAGGGTCTGCGTTGGGTAGAAACGCTGGCAACGTGCGTTTCTGCTGGTACTGATTCCCGTGTCCGTGAATTGCTCGCTGAGGTAGAGGAGCGGTTGCGACCAATTGCTCCTTCTATTGCGGGTCAACGCCCTGATGGATTCGCGCCACTGACGTGGGCAAACCAGCGACTAAACGATGAGACGGTAACGGCAAATCTGAACTCGCCAGCTGTCAGTGTGCCAGGTATTTTGACGGCTCAGCTCGCAGTTCTCGATTTGCTGTCTGCTCAGGGCCTTCCGGTCGAGGCAGCGGTAAGCGCAATTGGCCACTCGCAGGGCGCTCTCGGTGCAGCAGCTGCTGAGGGCCCAAGCCGAGCTGCAGACGTCCTGGCTGTCGCAGAGCTCATTGGTGTGGCTATTGCTCGCCACAGCCGATTGGCACGTCTGGTTCAGACGGGCGAAAACACTGATGCGGCATCCGGCCCAATGATGATGGTTAAGGACGCACGCGCAGAGCAGGTCACTCCATTCCTTGCAGGCAACGCAGTCGTTGGTCTGATCAACGATCGTGAAACCTGCGTAGTCGTGGGTAACAGCGACGATTTGGCTGTAACGAAGGCAACTCTGGAGGCAGTAGCAAAGAAGGATGCTCGTCAGCTCGAAGCGAAGATTCGCGGAGGCAAGCCTTTCACTCCGTCCTTTAGCCGTCTCCCCGTTGACGGTGGTTTCCACCACCCATCGATGTCGTCAGCTGTGGACGACGTTGTCGCTGCCGCTGAGAAGATCGGCATCGAAGAAGCATTTGCTCGTCCGCTCGCTGAGCACGTCATGACGGATGCAGTTGACTGGCCACGCGAAGTTGCCTCTGCTGTGGACGAGGGCGCAACCGTCATCGTCGAGGTTGGCCCAGAAGCAGGCGTTGCAACCCTAACCCGCCGTCTGGTTGCGGGCCTTGGCGTCACCGTTGTTGCTGCAGCGACCGACGAAGGCCAGGAAGAGCTCTTCCAGCCAGGTTCTGCGCCAGCAGCTCCAACCGAGTGGGCTCAGTACTTGCCGACGGTCGTCGCAAAGCCAACTCCTCGACTGGAGACTGCATTTACGCGTCTGACTGGTCGTTCCCCAATTCTGCTCGGTGGTATGACCCCAACCACCGTTGATCCAGCGATTGTCGCAGCTGCTGCAAACGCTGGCTTCTGGGCTGAGCTTGCTGGTGGTGGCCAGGTCACCCCAGAGATCTTCCAGGAAAACGTTGAGCGCTTGCATGAGCTGCTCGACGAAGGCGCATCGGCACAGTTCAACACGATGTTCCTGGATCCATACCTGTGGGGAATGCACATCGGTTCCCGTCGACTCGTACAGCGTGCAGTAGCAGCTGGCCGACCAATCGACGGTGTCACCATTTCCGCTGGTATCCCAGAGACTGACGAAGCAGTCGCACTCGTTGCAGAGCTTCGTGCAGCTGGCATCCCTTACATCTCGTTCAAGCCAGGTACCGTCAACCAGATTCGCCAGGTTCTCGCAATTGCGGATGCTCTGGAGGAAGATGAGCGCACCAACGGTGCTGCTGCGTTGCCAATCATCATTCAGGTTGAGGGCGGCCGCGCAGGTGGCCACCACTCGTGGGAAGAGCTCGATGATCTGCTGATCGCTACCTACGCTGACATTCGTGACCGCAAGAACGTTGTGTTGTCGGTTGGCGGTGGCATTGGCCAGCCAGAGCAGGCAGCTGAATACCTGCTCGGTCGTTGGTCCGAGAAGCTCGGCTACCCAGCGATGCCAGTTGACTCGATCATCATTGGTACCGCTGCGATGGCAGCGAAGGAATCCACCGCATCTGCTGGTGTGAAGAAGATGCTCGTCGACACCGCCGGTACCGCTGAGTGGGTTCCAGCAGGTGGCGCAGCTGAAGGTATGGCTTCAGGTCGTTCCCAGCTTGGCGCTGATATTCACGAGATTGACAACGCAGCTGCCCGCGCCGGTCGACTTCTCGACGAAGTGGCCAACGACGCAGACGCAGTTGCTGCACGTCGCGATGAAATCATCGAGGCCATCAACTCCACCGCGAAGCCATACTTCGGCGACGTCGACGCAATGACGTACCGCGAAGTACTGGATCGTTACCTCGAACTGGCAACCCCAGACGGCGAATTCATTGACCCATCCTGGGCGACTCGCTTCATGGCTATCGTCGACCAGTTCGAAGCTCGCCTGGCCGAAACCGATGAAGGGGAGTTCAACTCCGTCATCGACGCTGACGAGGCGCGCGCACTTGTTGCCGGTGAAGTTGCTGCGACGGCGATCGTCGACAAGCTTGCTGCAAACTACAACTTGGATCTGCGACTGCACCCAGCAGATGTCGAGTTCTTCATCACTAACGCATGCCGTACGCCCGGCAAGCCAGTGAACTTCGTACCAGTAATTGACGCTGAAGTACGTCGCTGGTGGCGCTCCGATTCGCTGTGGCAGGCTCACGACGAGCGTTACGACGCCGACGGCGTATGCATCATCCCGGGTACGGCAGCCGTTGCTGGTATCACCAAGGCTGATGAGCCAGTTGCTGAGATCTTGGGTCGCTTCGAGCAGGCTGCTATTGCAGAGCTCAGCGTTGCGGATTCTGCACAGGATGACGCTGCCGTTGAGCTGGTTCAGCGTGTCATTGATGCCCCAACCATTTGGTGGGCTGGACGTCAGCAGCAGAACCCAGTTCAGTTGCTGGGTGCGCCAGCACAGTGGTCGGCAAGTGACGCTGACTCGGGCGTTTTTGCCCACGCTGAAACCGGTGCAACCGTTACCGCTGATGCTGCAGACGCAGTTGTTCTGCGCGTTCCACTCGAAGGCTCCGGCGCTGATGACCACGAGCTGACCCTGCGTTTGACCGTGACTGACAAGCCTGGCGCAACTCCGGTTGTCACCGCAGCAGATGCAACTGAGGCAATGCGTGCACTCACAACCATCGCTGCTGGCGGCGTGCTTCCAGAGGTTGTCGACGGCGTAGCAACGTGGGAGACCACGTGGACCGCAACTGGCGCTGCTGATCACGACGCTGTGACGGGCGCGACCCAGGCAACTGCTCCAGATGCCCTGGTCGGCCTCGCATGGCCTGCAATCTTCTCTGCTGTGTCCTCGGCGAAGACCGAGACCGGCATCGATGTGGTCGAAGGCATGTTGGCACTGGTGCACCTTGAGCACCACATCCGTATGGCACAGGAACTGCCTGCCGACGGCACCGCGCTGACCATCACCGCTCACACTGACGATGTCTCGGATACCGAGATGGGACGTGTGGTCGTAGTCCGCGCAGAGATCAACGATGCTAACGGATTGGTTGCCACCCTTTCGGAGCGTTTCGCAATTCGCGGTCGCAATGGCAACTCGACCGCACTGGTCAATACCGTTCCACTGCCAACCGTGACGGACACCCCACGCAGCCACCGCGCTGAGCTGGTTGTAACCGCTCCATACAACATGGAGCCATTCGCTACTGTCAGTGGCGACCGTAACCCAATCCACGTTGATGACCGTGCTGCTGCACTCGCAGGTTTGCCAGGTGTCATCGTCCATGGCATGTGGCTGTCCGCTGTGGCTGAGCACGCTGCCATTCACGGAGTGTCTGCTGGCTTGGGTCAGCGCGTCACCGAGTTCACGACGACCATGCTGCAGCCAGTGCTGCCAGGTCAGGAAGTGACCTACACCGTTGAGCGTCGTGGTTTGGACGATCGTCCAGGAAACTTCGAAGTTCGCGAAGTGACTGCAACAGTCGGCGGTGAGCCAGTGCTCACTGCAACCGCCGTTATTGAAGCACCAGCTACGTGCTACGCATTCCCTGGCCAGGGCATCCAGTCGAAGGGGATGGGCCTTGCAGCTCGTAACCGTTCCGCTGCTGCCCGCAAGGTTTGGGACGACGCTGACCGCGTAACTCGTGAAAACCTTGGTTTCTCGGTACTGGCGATCGTTCGCGACAACCCAACTGAAGTTGTCGTCGATGGTCATCGCTTCTACCACCCAGAAGGCGTCCTCAACCTGACCCAGTTCACCCAGGTCTCGATGGCAACCCTGGGCATGGCACAGGCTGCGGAAATGCGTGAAGCAGGCGTACTGGACGAGACCGCTTACTTCGCTGGTCACTCCGTGGGTGAGTACAACGCACTCGCTGCATTTGCAGGCGTTATCGACAACGCTGCTGTGCTGGAGGTCGTGTACCACCGTGGCCTGACCATGCACTCCTTGGTCCCCCGTGACGAAGAAGGCCGCTCCAACTACGGCCTGTCCGCACTGCGCCCAGACAAGATCGGCGTCAAGGAATCCGAGGTTAAGAGCTACGTTGCTGCTATCGCGGAGGAATCCGGCGAGTTCCTGGAGGTTGTGAACTTCAACCTCGCTGGTAAGCAGTACGCAGTAGCTGGCACCGTCGCTGGTCTCGCTGCGCTGGAAGCTGCCGCTAAGAAGGCATCGCCAGATGGCAAGGGCTACGTCCGTATCCCAGGCATTGACGTGCCATTCCACTCCGCAGTTCTTCGCGACGGTGTCGACGAGTTCCGCGGACACTTGGATCGCCTTCTACCTGAAGAGGTCAATCCAGAAGCACTGGTTGGTCGTTACATCCCTAACCTGACCGCTACCTGCTTTGCACTGACCGAAACGTTCGTCCGTGAGATGGCTGAAGTCGCCGACTCGGATATCCTGCGCGACATCTTGGCTGACTTTGATGCTCACGCAGCAAAGCCAGGCCGCCTGACTCGCACCCTGTTGGTCGAGCTTCTGGCATGGCAGTTCTGCTCGCCAGTTCGCTGGATTGAAACCCAGGACCTCCTCTTCGGTGAGCTCGGCGTATCCCGCATGATCGAGGTGGGTGTTGGCACTGCGCCAACGCTGGCAAACCTCGCTGCTCGTACCGCACTCCTGCCACGCCACGCCACGCGCGACATCACCATTTGGAACGTCGAGCGTGATGCTGACGCTGTGTTCGCTCGCGACGAAGTCCGCCTTGAGCGTGACGACGATCCTGCCGAGGAAGCGTCGGCAAGCGAAGCTGAGGAAGCAGCTGAAGCAGCTCCAGCGGCAGCGCCTGCTGCAGCTCCAGTTGCTACGTCGGCTGAACGTCCAGCAGACATCACTGTCACTCCAGCTGATGCAGTCGAGATTTTGATTGCTCTGTGGACGAAGGTTCGCCCAGATCAGATGGGTGCAGCAGACTCGATTGAGACGCTGGTTGATGGCGTGTCCTCGCGTCGTAACCAGTTGCTGTTGGATCTTGGTGCAGAGTTCGGTCTTGGTTCCATCGACGGTGCAGCAGATGCTGATCTGCCAAGTCTGAAGGACAAGGTCGGCGGCATGGTCCGTGGCTACACCCCATGGGGTCCAGTACTCGGCGAGTCCATCGCCGATGGTTTGCGTCGCGTCACCGGTCCTGCGGGTGCACGTGCAAACCACGTCACCGACCGTGTCACGGACGTGTGGCAGCTCGGTGAGGGCTGGGCTCAGGCAACGTGTGCTGAGCTGGTTCTCGGCTCCCGCGAAGGTGCCTCCCTGCGTGGTGGCGATCTCGGTCACCTGACCCAGGCCACCCCAGGTACGAAGGCTGAACTTGATCAGCTTATCGACGCCGCTGTCCAGGCAGTTGGCGCAAACCGTGGCGTTGCTGTCACGATGCCTGCTGCTGGTGGCGCTGGTGGCGGTGGAGTTGTGGACTCCGCAGCCTTGGGTGAGTTTGCTGAGCAGGTCACCGGTTCGAGCGGTGTCCTGGCAACTGCAGCCCGCACCATCCTGTCGCAGCTTGGTCACGAGATGACCGGCGCTGTCGATTTCGATTCCGACGATGCTGACGAAAAGCTCGTCGACCTGGTTACCGCAGAGCTCGGCGCTGATTGGCCAAAGCTCGTGACCCCATCCTTCGATGCGAACAAGGCAGTTCTTATCGACGACCGTTGGGCAACGTCCCGTGAAGACCTGGCCGCAATGTGGGCAGGCAAGGAAGCCCCATCGACGATCTCTGCAACCGCTGTCGAGCAGGCTCGTTTCTGGGCAACCAAGGCTGACAACGAAGGCCGTCAGGAACTTGCAGCTGTCTACCGCGACCTTGCAGACAACGCTGTCGCTGCAGGTGCTGGCGAGTTCGCTAAGGATGTTGCCGTTGTCACCGGTGGTTCGCCAGACTCCATCGCTGCTTCGGTCATCGCAGAGCTGCTTGCAGGTGGCGCAACCGTTATTGCCACCACTTCGCGTCTTTCGCATTCCCGACTGACCTTCTACCGCGAGCTGTACCGCACGCACGCTATCGATGGCGCAGCCCTGTGGGTACTTCCTGCAAACCTCACCAGCTACCAGGATCTCGATGCTCTGGTCGATTGGGTGGGCAACGAGCAGACTGCAACCGTTGGTGCTGACTCTGTCGTTCTGAAGCCAGCCCTGACCCCATCGCTGCTGTTCCCATTCGCTGCACCTGGTGTTTCGGGATCCCTGGCAGATGCCGGTCCAGCTGCAGAAATGCAGATGCGTTTGCTGCTGTGGTCTGTGGAGCGCCTCATCGCAGGTCTGTCGGATATCGGCACTGAGTCCAATATCCGCCACCGTCTGCACGTGGTTCTGCCAGGATCGCCGAACCGCGGTCGCTTCGGTGGTGACGGTGCGTACGGTGAGTCGAAGGCTGCTCTCGATGCAGTTGTTACTCGCTGGAATGCTGAAGAGATCTGGGGCAAGCGCACGTCGCTGGTCCACGCTCACATCGGTTGGGTCCGCGGCACCGGCCTGATGGGTGGCAACGACCCTCTCGTGGAAACGGTGGAAGCGAAGGGCGTTCGTACCTACGCAACCGAGGAAATGGCTCAGCTGCTGGTCGAGCAGGCATCTGCCGACGCACGCGCAAAGGCCGACAACGCGCCGATTACGGTTGACCTCACCGGTGGACTTGGCGACGTCGACCTCAACATGTCCGCACTTGCTGCTGAGGCAGCCGAGGCTGCAGCTGCCGCCGGCAAGGACACCGAAGAAGGCCCAGTACAGCGTGCACTGAAGGCACTGCCGGGTGTTCGTACCCCACTGGATTCGGTGCTGCCAGAGTTCGTTGACGTCAAGGTCGAGCCAGAAGACATGGTTGTCATCGTCGGTGCAGCGGAGCTTGGACCATACGGTTCCTCGCGTACCCGCTTCGAAGCAGAGGTCGGCGAGATTTCTGCAGCTGGCATCGTCGAGTTGGCGTGGACCATGGGTCTGATTTCCTACGATGGCGGTTGGCTCGATGCTGATGATCAGCCTCTGGAAGAAGCTGACATCGTTGAACGCTACCGCGACGAAGTCACTGCACGCGTCGGTGTTCGTCGTTACGGAGACGACGGCGACTTGGTCGACAACACGATGACCGAGCTGACCACCGTCTACCTGGATCGTGACCTGTCCTTCCCAGTACGTGACCGTGCTGCGGCGGCAACCTTCGTGGAAAGCGACCCTGAGAACACCTACGCAATGCCAGATGAAGAATCTGGCGAGTGGATTGTGACCCGCAAGTCGGGCACCGCAGTTCAGGTACCACGTCGTATGGCGATGAGCCGCTACGTCGGTGGCCAGATCCCAGAGGGCTTTGACCCAGCTGTCTACGGCATCCCAGCCGACATGATGGACAACCTGGACCGCGTCTCGCTGTGGAACTTGGTTTGTACTGTTGATGCCTTCCTGGCATCGGGCTTCAGCCCAGCCGAGCTGCTGCAGGCAGTCCACCCAGGTCTTGTGTCCTCGACACAGGGTACGGGTATCGGTGCGATGGAATCGCTGCGAAGCCTCTACATCGACGGCATTCTCGGCCTGCCACGTGCAAACGACGTGCTGCAGGAAGCACTGCCAAACGTTATCGCGGCGCACGTCATGCAGTCCTACGTCGGTGGCTACGGCCAGATGATTCACCCTGTAGCCGCTTGTGCCACCGCAGCAGTGTCAGTGGAAGAAGGCTACGACAAGATCAAGCTCGGCAAGTCCGACTTCGTGGTTGCGGGTGGTTTCGACGACCTGTCGACGGAAGGCATCACCGGCTTCGGTGACATGGCGGCAACCGCTGATTCCGCAACCATGGACGCGAAGGGCATTGAGCGCAAGTACTTCTCGCGTGCAAATGACCGTCGTCGTGGCGGTTTCGTGGAGTCCCAGGGTGGTGGCACTGTCTTGCTGGCACGTGGCTCTGTCGCGCGCGACCTTGGTCTGCCAGTTCTAGGTGTTGTTGCTTTCGCAGAGAGCTTCGCGGACGGCGCACACACCTCGATTCCAGCCCCTGGCCTTGGTGCGTTGGGTGCTGCACGTGGCGGCGAAAAGTCCCGCTTGGCTCGTCAGCTGGCAGCTCACGGTGTCGGCGCCAACGACGTGGCAATCCTGTCCAAGCACGACACCTCGACGAACGCGAACGACCCTAACGAGTCTGAGCTTCACGAGCGCATCGCTGATGCCATTGGTCGCGATGAGGCGAACCCGCTGTTCGTTGTCTCGCAGAAGTCGCTGACTGGTCACGCAAAGGGTGGTGCAGCTGCATTCCAGATGATCGGTTTGACCCAGGTACTGCGCTCCGGCGTTGTCCCAGCGAACCGTTCCCTGGATTGTGTTGACCCTGTTCTGTCCAAGCACGGTCGCCTGGTCTGGGCTACCAAGCCGCTGAACTTCGGTGAGGCAATGCCTCTGAAGGCCGGTCTGGTCACCTCGCTAGGCTTCGGTCACGTGTCCGCATTGGTTGCCATTGCGCACCCTGAGGCGTTCTACGCGTCGCTGGTTGCGAACGATGGTCCAGCTGTTGCTGCTCAGTGGCGTGAGGCTGCAGGTGAGCGTGAAGCAGCGGGTCTGCGTCGTATTGACGATGCCATCTACGGTGGCGACGTTCTGTACGAACGCCCAGAGGGCCGTCGCCTCGGCGATGGCGGCGAATACGGCGATAAGGATGCGCTGGAGAAGGCAGCTATCCTGAATCCGGAAGCACGACTGGTTGACGGCATCCTGAACGACAACCCAGCACAGAACTAGAACGTTGTATGGCTAGTTCACTAGCCAACACGTAACTCTTGCGAAAGCCGGGGCCTCCACAGAGTGTGGAAGCCCCGGCTTCGCTCAATGCGCTACGACATTTCATCAATGCATCTGTATTCTTGACGGAGGACTCCTGTGAACACGCCTGACGACGATTCCTCAGCACCCAACATCCCAGCTTTCGCCGAACTCTCTCAGCAGCTCGAGGGGCCTTTAGGGGTTGATTTAGTACATATTCCGTCTTTCGGTCACGACCTGAATCGCCCAGGAACCAGCTTTCTCAAGAGCGCCTTCACGGTGGGCGAAAGAATGGTCGCTAAACGCCGACGGTTTGATATTGAGCCACCGAATGTCTGTGATCCGGCTATTCGGCACTTTGCTGGTCGATGGGCAGCGAAGGAGGCCGTCGTCAAAGCCTGGTCGCAGGCGCTGTATGGAACGCCGCCCCCCATTGCACGCGATGAGATGAATTGGCAGGAGATCGAAATTGTCCCTGACGCGTGGGGGAGAGTTGCCGTGAAATTACACGGTCGGGTGGCGCAGGCTGTGGCGGAAACGCTGGGGACTGGCGACAGCACTTCCGCAAATGCTTTCCATGTGAGCATTAGCCATGATGGTGACTACGCTGTCGCAGTGGTGATGGTGCTGCAGTAGCCGCGGCAGCAGGGCATTGAGGCCGGCTGTCGCGACGGCCTCAGAGAGGATTCTGCGTCGTCTTTGGGGCCGGCCTAAGCATCGTCCTCAACGTCAGTCTCAGTGGCATCTGCTGAGCGCTCTGCGACCACCATCAGGTAGGAAATGAGCATGCGCTTCACTTCCTGCACCGTCAGGTTGTAGTGCTCGTCCTGAGCCTGGGTGTCGTCGTGCCGGTCTACGGAGTAATTGAGTAACGAATACGTCGTGTGGATAAGCAAGCCGGCCACAAACTCGCGAATCTCGGAGTTGGTGCCTGGTGTCAACGGACGCAGAGCTTCGGCGATACCGGCAATCAACTGCTTTTCTGTGTCCGCCGCGGTGGCTCGGGTCGCAGGAGTCGACTGCACCGCGAGCCACACGGCACGGCGGGAGACGTCGTCACGCCATAGCCGAGCAATGTGATCAATGAGCTCCGAGAGGAACTCCGGCCACTCCAAAACTGGAATGCGCTCAGCGAAGCGAGCGATTTCAGCGACAACCCCTGCGGTGTCTTGGCGGTCCAGCTCGCAGATCATGACGTATTTATTAGCGAAGAATTGGTACAACGTGCCAATGGCGACATCAGCGCGTTTCGCTACTTCATCAAAAGTGAACGATTCGAAACCAACTTCGACGAGAACTTCCCGAGCGCTACTCAACATGCGTGCATACCGCTGCCGAGACCTCTCCTGCGCTGGCTGACGCCGTGGACGCAGGATCTCGGGGGAGTTAATGTCGGGGTCGATCGTCGTGTCGCTCACAAGAGATACCGCCTGCTGAGAATCCTATTGTCGATGGTAGACAACTACTGAACCAGATAAAGGTATAGATAAACGATAGTGGGCAAATCTACTTCGCATCTGCAATATCGCGCAAAATCCGGCCAACATGTCCCTTTGCACGGACGTTGTACCATGCCTGCTCAACATCCCCGGACTCGCTAATGAGCAGCGTGGAGCGAATTACGCCCTGCACAATTCGGCCATAATTCTTCTTCTCTCCGAACGCGCCATAAGCTGCCATCGTTTCCTTAGTTGGATCCGACAACAAGGTGAAGTTCAAGCCATGGTCTTCTCGGAACTTCGCGAGCTTTTCTGGTTTATCCGGCGAAATTCCAACAACTTCGACAGCTGCATCGTTGAACTGTGCTGACTCATCTCGGAAATCACACGCCTGCGTGGTGCAGCCCGGAGTGTTTGCGCGAGGATAGAAGTAGACAATTACCTTTTTGCCAGCGAAGTCCGACAATGAAACCTCGGTGCCCGCGTCGTTGAGCAACGTAAACGCTGGGGCTTTGGCACCTGGCTCCAAACGAGCTGGCTTTACGACGTTCTGTTCCTGGCCATTAATGTCAGTCATAGTTGTAATGGTATCGAGGCAGCGGTAACAGCGTGTAGGCGGTCCGTCAAATGAGAGTCAATTGACATTGGGTAGTCCGTGTTTGAGGGATTATGTGTTGATTCCACCGCAACTAGGCTGTTGGTGTTACCCTCTGTAAACAGACCTATATTTCATCGAAACAGGGGAGTCTTCACGTGGCCCGGAGCATTCACGACATTGAGCGCGACATTGAGCGCAACCGTAACCAGCTCGCACGCACCCTGGACGAGCTTGCGGAGCGTACCAGCCCAAAGAATGTTGCTGACGATGCCAAGACTCGTGCAGTTAGCGGTCTGCAGGAGCCGAAGGTTCAGGTTTCCTTGGGCGTAGTCGCTGCTGTCATCATTGGTGGCATTGCGTTGGCAGTTTCACGTAACAAGAAGCGCGGTAAGGAAATCGAGCGTATCCGCGAAATGATTGAGGCTGCTACGAAGTAAACGCTCTGTACGAATTCTGGCGCTGTCGGTACTCAGTTGATCAGTGGCCGCGGCAGACCGTGCTTTGTTAGGCGTTCCGGGATTTCTCTTCAGTAGATATCCCTCATTGAGGGGCGGTAGTTCACTGTGTGAGCTGCCGTCTTTTTTAATGGCATTTGGTGCTGGGTCGGCGTCGTACTCGTCAAAAGGCCACAAGTTCTTGTCTCCTCGTCGGAGATGCAGGTAGTGCTGTTGCTCCCACGTGGGCTCGGTAGGAGCCGGTGAAAGGGGCTTGCTGGGGTAGGACGTGCGATTGAACGGAGGTCTTTGAGGCAAGAAAAAACCAGGTCAGTTTCCCGACCTGGTTTCTACGTGGTGCGCCATCAGGGACTCGAACCCCGAACCCGCTGATTAAGAGTCAGCTGCTCTGCCAGTTGAGCTAATGGCGCGTTCCTTGCTGCGGAGGTAATCCCTTCGGCGTTCCTCGTTGGCAACGAGAAGAAATATAACAACGATTGCTGTCACTTGTAAAATCGCCTGGTCAGGCGGGTGAAATGGGGATCGTAAAAAGACTGCAAAATGTCGGTAGTTGGTGAACTGCGTCAAAATGCTGAGAGAACTCTGTCGAAATATCGACAATGTGCGAATTGTCGCCAGCGATGCCGGGAGGGTGGGTTGGTTGATCGGGGAGACTCGGTCGTCTCGCGAGAGTTCCGGTTGGGCTGGAGCTTGATAGTGGTGGTAGCACCCCCGAAAATGTATTACTGAATATAATAAGAAATTCTCGGCAACGCTGTGAACAGCAGTGAGTCATGGTTGCGGAATCGTTATGGCGAAACCTGTCCCCTGATACGTAGTTCTCAGGTTGGCGGGGTATAAATTGCATGTCGCGTACTCGTAGATTTTGGCGTCAATGAAGCGCCAAACGGTGCTTTGTATGAGCTTAGGTGTCGAGTAAGTGTGGTTTAGGGTTTGTAGTTCTTCGGACATCTAAGGATGGGGATTTAGCTGATGCGGCAAAATAGGGCATTCCGTAGCGGTGGGCTACGCGCAATTGTCGCCGTAATGGGGGTTGTGGCTTTCACCCTGACTGGTTGCACTATCGGCAGCGAGGAAGCCAAAGAAACAGAAAAGACTGTGCAGGAGGACGTGAAGTCCAAGCCGGTTGTCAGTGTGAAGGACGGCGAAGAGGAAGTATCCGTCGCTGACCCAGTCAAGGTTGAAGCGGGCGAGGATGCGCTTGAGAAAGTCTCCTTGACTAATGACGAAGGCAAGGCTGTCAAGGGCGAGTTCCGCGAGGATAAGCAGCAGTGGCTCACTACGGAGCCTCTCGGCTACAACCGCGAATACACGCTCAAGGTGCAGTCGGGCGGTGAGTCCTCGAGCTACACGTTCACCACTGTCCAGCCCTCGACAATGACCGCTGGATACTTGTCTCCAGCTGATGGTTCCAAGGTTGGAATTGGCCAGACCATTGCAGTCCGTTTCGACGAGGCAATTGGTGACCGTAAAGCGGCTGAAGAAGCCATCACAGTCACCACAGAGCCAAAGGTAGAAGGTGGCTTCTATTGGTTGAGCAATAGTGAGCTCCGCTGGCGTCCAAAGGAATACTGGGAGCCAGGTACCAAGGTCGACGTAGAGGTTGATATCTACGGTAAGGATCTTGGCAACGGCTACTACGGTCAGGAAGATTCATCGACGAGCTTCACCATTGGCGAAAAGGTTGTGGCGACGGTCGATGACTCAACTAAGACCATGACTATTGAACGTAATGGTGAGAAGCTGAAGTCCATGCCGGTATCGTTGGGCTCTGCGACGTGGCCAACTCCTAATGGTGTCTACGTTGTTGGCGATCAGCACCAGTCAATGGTGATGGACTCTACGACCTACGGGTTGTCTCTCGAAGCGGGCGGATACCGTACGCCAGTGAACTACGCTACTCAGCTGTCATGGTCGGGCATTTACGTTCACGGTGCGCCATGGTCTGTGTGGGCTCAGGGTAGCCAGAACACCTCCCATGGTTGCATCAACGTGACGGATGCAAACGCAAAGTGGTTCCAGGAAAACACGAAGCGTGGAGACATCGTTGTTGTAAAGAACACGGTGGGTGAGACCCTGTCTGGTCAGGATGGGCTGGGCGACTGGAACATCCCGTGGGAAACGTGGAAGAAGGGTAACGCAGACGAGAAATCGTCGTGGTAATTCCCCAGTAATCCGCACTCAACCCGGACTTTCCCCTTAGAGCATTCCCAACTCCCGTGCTTTGGCTACTGCCGAAGTGCGGGAGTTCACGTTTAGCTTGCTAAACACATGCACTAGGTGTGATTTCACTGTTGCCTCGGTAAGGAATAGCTCGGCAGCAATACCTCGATTCAGCTGCATTGGGCGCATCCCGTCGTGTGCTGGTGGCCGATGCTGTCGGGCAAGCTGGCGTGGTTCTCGCAATCGGAATCAGCGCGGGCCTAGCGCTCACTGTGGTCGTGGGTAGCTGGATTTCTACTAGTGGTGTCGTGCCCATTGAGATCAACGCGGGAACAACGGTGTGGCCGGGACTGGTAGTGGCCACAACTGGACTGGTCGGAGCCACTGTCAGTTTGATCCCCATTGTGCGCGTGGAACCGCGCAGCGCATTGGCAGCAGCGTAAGGAGAGCATAGAAATGACTGCAACACCTACTACTGACCTACGAGATAACACTGGCGATGTGCTTTGCGACGGTCGCCTCAACGCAAACATCGCGCTCCTCATGGAAAGCATCGTGTTGGATGTTCCCGATGGGCTGGAATCTCGGCGAATTCTTGACCACGTAACTCTCGCTGTTGACGTTGGCGAACTGATCGGATTGACGGGACCGTCTGGTTCTGGAAAATCAACGCTGCTTGCTATCGCGGGTGGTCTGCAAATGCCTAGCTCCGGTTCGGTATGGCTGAATACTGAAAGCAGAACAGTAAATCTCGCAGCACGGGGAACACACAGTGTGAAAAGTCGTCGCGAGAACATTGGAATCGTATTCCAGCAGGCAAACTTGCTTCCTGCTTTGACTGTGAAAGAACAACTACTGACCATGGCAAGGCTCGATCGGATCGTTGGTTGGCCTCATGGTGGAAAGAAGGAAGTATCGCGCCGGGCTGAATACCTTCTCGATGCCGTCGGCCTGGCTGGATACGAAAACCGGAAACCAAGCGAGCTATCGGGTGGGCAGCAAGCACGAGTGAATGTTGCAAGATCGCTGATGAATAGGCCATCGCTATTGTTGTGCGATGAACCAACTGCAGCGCTAGACCAGGAAACCGCGGCGCAGGTGACGCGGTTGATCACTGACATCACTCACGAGTCAGGTGTGGGAACGCTTTATGTCACGCATGATGCGGGGCAGCTCAGGAGCGCGGATCGAGTTCTCGAGATGATGGATGGAAATCTAACTGAAGGATAGAGAAAATAGCTGAACATAGAGAAAACCCTGGCCTTGAAGTCAAGGCCAGGGTTTTCCTACTTGGGGTGACTGACGGGACTCGAACCCGCGACACCCAGGATCACAACCTGGTGCTCTACCAACTGAACTACAGTCACCATCGCATCCACAGGGAAGTCATTTCTGACGTGCTCTGTGCAGCGAACTACATGTTAACCCAGGATTGTCTCGAAACAAAAACGGCTGGTGAGAGGCTAATTACTGAATAGGAACTGCCGTGGTGGCCTCATCGGCTGCTGTTTGGACATCGTCCGTCGACAAGCCATCGCCCGGAAGCATCATTGCGCGACGGTAGTAGTAGAGCTCGCGGACGGATTCGCGGATGTCTGATAGAGCGCGGTGTGACATGCCCTTTTCTGGTTGCCTGAAGTACACGCGTGGGTACCAACGGCGGGCAAGCTCCTTCAGTGAGGAGACATCAATCATGCGGTAGTGGAGGTGGTTGTCCAGCGCTGGCATGTAGCGCTTGATGAATGCTCGGTCAGCTGCAATCGAATTGCCCGCGAGCGGTGCCTGGCGGGACATTGGCACCCACTTCTTCACGTAATCGAGCACCAGGCGTTCTGCTTCGGTGATATCGACCTTCGACGCGCGGATTTCCTCGGTGAGTCCTGAGGAATTGTGCATTTGCGTTACGACGTCGTCCATTTGCGCCAAATCGATCTCTGATGCGTGGATGACGATGTCAATACCTTCGTCCAGGATGTTGAGATCTGCATCTGTGACCAAGGCCGCGATTTCCACCATGACGTGGCGTTCGGCGTCGAGGCCGGTCATTTCGCAATCGATCCATACGATGCGGTCGTGCTTCACTGGTGTGCTTTCACTCATGGTGCCTAGGGTTTCCATCCTGTGCTCGTCCTGTTGTCGGCAGCGATGCCGAATATGTACTCAACATGGTAGGCGCACCCGGTAGTGAATTCACTCAGTTCGATACTCGTTGAGTCATCCGAACTGTGAATTTTGTATAAAAAAATTAATGACAGATGTTATTTTGGTAAGAAATAGATAATTGTTGTAAAGTATTTCTGTCGCCCGCTTCAGGAAAGTTCAACTTCGCCTTTGACGTCGACATAATTGAGAACGCATTACCCAAAGGTCATTAATAGTAATTTTGGAGAGCGCTGTGAGTAATGAAATGCCTAAGCGAGAATCGGGAGAAGTGCTGGTTGAAGGCGTATCGTCACGTCATAGTGCTGTCGATGAGGCGATTATTCAAGCTGCTCGAGAGAGCATTATGACGGTCGGTTTAAGCCGAACATCAATTGCGGAGATTGCGCGTAATGCGGGAGTCTCGCGCCCCACCATTTATCGCCGGTATGCAGATATCGGCGAATTGTCGTCTGAAGTCATAAACCGCGAAGTTGTTCGTTTACTCGAAGGGCTGACTGATCTTCCAGGGAATGCGCTTGAAGGGGTAGCTGCCCGATTCCGCATCGTTGTGGAGAGGGTGGGCGCGAGTGAGTTCCTGCGCAGTTTGATCGAGACAGACCCAGAACGTGTGTTGAAGTCGCTCACAAATACCCAGACGGATACACAGCTTCAGATCGTTCGTGCCTATGTATTACCGGCTATTCGGCAGGGGCATGAGGATGGGTCGATTCGTCAGCACGATCCCTACGCACTTTCAAACAACGTTTTCCGGCTCATGCAGGCCACAGCCGTGTTATGGACGGGGCTAGTTAGCGATGCCGTTGAGCATCAGGATCCTATCGACGAAGTAGTTGATATGGTCACTCGCTACTTGAAGCCGTAAAGACGTGGCTGGTACCGCTGTAGTGACCGTGAAGTGCCCCCAGAAGGATTCGAACCCGCCACAGAATGCGACGTGAACAGCATAAACACCACTCCAAGCCACCGATCCCACGACAATCCCACGACATTCACACAGCATCACGGATCTTCACATCCATCGAATCCGCAACCTCATCCAAATCACCATCAAACAAATCCGCATATACATCCAACGTCATCGCCGCCGAAGCATGCCCCAACTGACGCTGCACCACCTTCACCGACGCACCAGACGACACCATCAACCCAGCAGCAACATGCCGCAAACCATGAGGCGTCACATACGGAAACCCCTCATACTTCTCCATACACCTAGACACAGCCCCGTAATACCAATCAGGAAACGACGGGTTCGGCAACGGACCACCCACAGCCCGCTCCCACAAAAGCGACTCAGGGTTCTTGTTCTCCAACAGTGGGGCAATCATCGCCATGACATACTTCGGTACCGCAACAGTCCGCTTCTCGTGCGTTTTAGGCGTACCAATAATGATCTCTTTGCCGACAGTGACGGCGTTGTGTTCAATGTTGATTCGACGGCGAAGAACATTCACATCTCGCACCCGCAAGGCAGACGCTTCACCCCAACGCAGGCCAACAGTTCCGAGCAGCCAAATCAACTCCTTGTGCTTCGTCGCTTCGTCTGCCAACTGCTGTAACTGCTCGATAGTGAGATATGTCTTGGCTGATTTTGGTTTCTTCGGCAACTTCAAGCCCGACGCGGGATTGGTTGGGAGGTCACCGTCGAGGACGGCCATCGCAAGAATCTGTCGTAAGCAGTCGTGAGCTTTACGAACGGTCGATGCGCCAGACTGACTACTGGAAACCCAATGTTGGACATCGGATGGCTTAATCTTGCTTATCTGCCACTCGCCCCAGTAGGGCTTCACATGGACCCGCCAAGCGGATTCTGTGGTGCGGTACGTAGATGGCTTTAAGTGGGTCTGCATCGATAGCCACCGCTGGCCAAGTTCACCGATCGTTATCTTGCCTCGAGCTTCGTGGACCCAGGTGCCACTGTTGATTGCGAGTGTGTTTTTCGCTGCCCATGCTTGTGCTTCGTCTTTGGTTCGGAAGCCTTGTTTTGTGAGAGTGGTGGGGCGCTCTGCCTGTCCAAAGTTGGAGCGCCCCACACGCATATTTACTTATTGCGTCTAACCCGGGTAGCTTTCGCAGCCCACGCCATCTCCATCGGCATCATGGTCTGGAACATAGACGCCATCTCCGATGTACGTCTTGTGTCCAATGTCAGCACACTTCAACCCACCTCCGGATGGCTCCGGAGCGGGTGCGGGAACAGGATCAGGGTCGGGAACGGGAGCAGGGGCTGGTTGGTATTCCTCCTGTACCGTCGCAGTCGTAGTGGTTGGCTCCAGCTCCGGCACCTGCTCTGGGGTATCTACCGGGCTGTTCGCTTCAGGCTCATTCTGCTCCTCGGAAGCAGTGTCCTCTGTGCTCTCAACCGTGGAAACCGTTTTGCTCGACTTGGAAGTAGTGCTCGTTTCTGTGCGCGTCTCTGCTTCGGACTCGGTAGTACTTGGAATCGGCGCTACCGCATTTTGCTGCGGAGGAACTGGTTGGTTCTTCGGAGGTGGTAGCAGCATACCGCCAATGAAGAATGCTAGAATCGCCAAGGGTGTGACGATCTTCCACTTCCGTTGAGCCTTTGGCGCGTCGTTGAGAGGCGCTAATAACGAGCGATCTTCGTCAGTGAGCAAGCCATAGTATGCCTCAGCTTCAGTGTGCGCTTTTTGAGACTCTTTGTCTTTCCGTTCGCAGCGGAACCACCAAATAGCAGGGCCTGCGGCGGCAAGCGCGAGAAACAAGGGGCCGATGTAGCTTTTCTGGCCATCACTTAACCACGTGATGATGCACATGATGCCAATAAAGATCCCTAAGCAAGCAAGGACCAATTTAAATTTGCGAGCGATTGCTCCCGATATTTTCATATTCGATCTCTTTCGTAAGGCCTGTTTCCAGGCAGCCAATAATTCTTCTGTCACGCCCAGATCGCGGGCGGGATTCTTTCTATTCTAAAACTCCAGCGTCGCGTGCCTGCTGTGGAGTGAACTCGGCAAGCTCGGCTTCATCCCAGTGCTGGTCACGGTACATATTCCATAACCATCCGTTACACGTTCCATCGCCGGCCTTATCGATCTCTAGGTTGCTAGATCCGATTGCAGTCGCGCCTTGAAGATGTTGCATCCCATCTATCGCAGCACGATGTTCCGCCGGAGTGTAATCATCTGGATGCGCAAGAATCTCCACAAACACACTTGCCGCAGCATTATCGCTGTTCAATGCTTGGTTGCAGAGATACGCATCGTAAACCTCTTCACGCTGTGCATCATCAGCCCACGTTTCCTCTCCCAGGCCGCATCCGGCGAGCCCTGCGGACGCAATAAACGCAGCGGCCAACACTAGTCGAATCTTCATTGTCTTACCTTTACAAGTTGTTTCCAAGTGTTTAGCAGGTGGACGGTGACATCTAGCTCGTAGGCGATGGCGTCATCGTGCGGGCCGTGTATACGTTCTGCCGCTTGGTAGGCTTCTTCGGATATTAGTAGTTGTGCCGCAAATTGGTCTGCGGCGCGTTCGTCTCGCTGGTCAAAGATCGTTCCTGTGTAGATGTCTCCACGGATCGCGTGGCCGATCTCGTGAGCGAGAGTGCTGCGGTATTCCCTGTGGGTGAGGTCGTTCCGCAGGCTGATCGTCTTAGTGTGGAGTGAGCACCAGCCCTTGGGGCCATCGCGGTGGTAAATGATGGTGAGCCCCATGCTCTGGGCTAGTTCCTCTAGGTCAAGCGTCGTAATCTCCCGGATCCCCTTCCTGAACTCTAGGACTGTCGTCAGCAACCGCATCAAGAGGCATACCACCATGGGTGGATTGGCGTCGTTCTGCGAGTTCGTCCATCTTTTGGACTCTTTGCATGGCTAGGTTCTGTAACTCAGCGAGTTGGCGTACCGGGACGATGCGCTCTGCGAGTTCGACAACGATGTCGGCGTCGTCAGCGGTCGCAAGTAGTTGGCTATCTGTGTCTAGGTATTCAAATGCAAACTCGGTATGCCTAGAGTGTTCAAATTGTGTTCAGGATCACATCCCACAATCTGTCCGACACGCTTTTACGGCCTGAAAATCCGCTGCATTTCCGCTGCATTTGACCCAACTTTAGCCAATATGGCGCAACATTAGCAGGGGTAGTTGCGTCGGGTGAAACCCTCGCTGAACTGGAAAAATACCAGCTAAAGACGGGGATAAAAACCGTGCCCCCAGAAGGATTCGAACCCTCGACCAATCGGGTAGAAGCCGACTGCTCTGTCCACTGAGCTATGGAGGCTAATGCTATGTCCGGGATTCCAGCGATTCATCGCATGGTGTCTCGGGCTCTTTCGTTGTAATGCATAGGAAATCATAGTCAGCAATACGTGGATGCTACCAATCGCCCCGGTGAAACTTGTCGTTAGTGCGATGGGGCAGACTCGGCGACTCAATTAAGCAAAGTCACCCTGGTCGGGTTCTTTCTAATCCGCGTGGAGGGCTACCCTAGAGGTTATGACTGCGACGACTACGCAAGCTCCGCCTGCCGAGCTTCCAAAAACACGGCAGCGTGTTCGCCAGACTACGCATTGGTATTGGCTATTTGTGCTGGTAGCTGGCATCCTTGCCGGTGGCCTGTCCCTGGCCTACAACATGGAATCGCGAACTACGCTAGGCGTTCCAGATCCGGGTGTCATCACAACGTTCGGTTTCCCAATGGCAAAGGCCGGCGGCGAAATGCTGGCATCGTTGGCAGTGGGTTCCTTCATGCTCTCGGCGTTTGGTACTCGCAAGCGTGACGACGGAACGTTGGACGTCGATGGCTTTGCTGCATCCCGTACCGGCATGTGGGCAATTTTGTCGTGGGGTTTGATCGGCTTGCTGCAGATCCCACTAGTGCTGTCGGACGTTTCTGGTAATCCATTGTCTGTCACTATTCAGCCTGAGAACTGGGGTGTGGCCCTCGAGCAGGTGAGCGAGGCCGTGGCCTGGCTGTGGGTAGGCATTATTGCGCTGGTGGCAGCTCTGGGTTCTGCACTTACTCGGAAGTGGATTTGGCAGCCAGTCTTCTTCGCACTGAGCTTGGCATCAATGATTCCGCTAGCAGTGGTGAGCCACAACGCTACTGGCGGTGCACACGATTACGGAACGAACTCGTACATCTGGCACTTGGCATTCACAGTGTTCTGGGTCGGTGGCTTGATGGCACTTATCGGTCATGCTCGTCGTCGCGGAGCATTCTTGGCTGAAGTAGTGAAGCGCTACAGCTTTGTGGCTCTGGTGTCCATCATCGTGTTGTCTATCTCGGGCTTCATTAACGCAGCGATCAACATTCGCTGGATCGACCTGGTGTCAAATAACTACGGCATCATGGTTCTGGTGAAGGCGATTCTGATCGTTCTGCTTGGTCTTTTCGGCTATATGCACCGCAAAGTAACCATGCCGAAGATTGAAAAGGATCCTTTCGGTCGCGCGTTTTGGAGGCTGGCTATTGGTGAAGTCATCACCATGGCGCTGGCTGTAGGCGTGGCAGTTGCGCTGGGACGTACGCCACCACCACCTAAGTTTGCCGAGCAGGCGGGTGGCGAGGGGTTGCCACAGATTACGCAAATGCAGGTTAAGTTGGGCTACGACCTCACCATCCCATTTGGTTGGGAGGCTGTCTTTACCCAGTGGCGCTTTGATATTTTCTTCGGCTCAGCTGCGATTATTGCGGCGTGGATTTACCTCTACTGGTTGCGACTGCTGAAGAAGCGTGGCGGTCAGTGGCCAGTGGCAAATACCTTCTGGTGGTTGGCTGGTTGTGCGACGTTGCTGTACACGTCGTCAAGCGCGCTGGGAGTGTACATGCCGGCGTTGTTCTCGACACACATGCTGGCTCACATGCTCTACTCGATGGCTATTCCGGTGATGTTGGCATTGGGCGGTCCTGTGACGTTGGCGTTCCGTGCATTGAAGCCAGCTGGACGTAAGGGACTGCCATTTATTCGTGAGTGGTTGGTGGCATTCATTAACAATCCGGTGTCGAGATTCCTCACAAACCCGGTTGTTGCGACGTCACAGTTCGTAGCAGGTTTCTACCTTTTGTACATGACGCCAATCTACGACTTCCTGGCTGATGAACACGCGGGTCACCTGTTCATGAACATCCACTTCTTGATCTCGGGTTACATCTTCTACTGGGTAATTATCGGTGTGGATGCTGCACCTCAGCAGATTTCTCCGTCGGTGAAATTGATGGCACTCATGGGCTCGCTGCCATTCCACGCGTGGTTCGGCATTACTTTGATGCAGACGCAGCAAATCCTGGCCGAGGACTATTACCGAGAGCTGGACTTGCCATGGAAGGTTGATCTCCTGGCGGATCAGAACATCGGTGGCATGATCGCATGGGCAACAGGCGAAATTCCGCTTGCATTGGTGACCGTCGCGTTGTTCGTTCAGTGGCGAAAGTCTGATGCCAAGGATGCAGCTCGGTACGACCGCATCGCGGAGCGCACAGACGAAGCTGAACTCAAGGCATACAACGAAATGCTTGCTGCACGAAGCCAAGGCGTGGGCATGACGGAAGAAGAAATGGCCTACTACACCGGCGAAGTTGATGCGGAGCATCAGCTGCATATGGAAAACCCAATTGATGCCTCAAAGAATGGCGGTCGTGGTCTGTAGGACTCGCAATAGCTGAGGCATCTCGCAAGTCGAATAGTCGAGCAGCCTGTGCATAACCACATTTCCCGTGGGTTATGCACAGGCTGCTTTGTTGTCTCTTCCAAACTTCACGACGACTAGCCATGCTCAAGGTGCGAGACACCGTGGCCACAAGGTCATGGAAAACCAAATCTGGAGAGGGAGACTCGCATGTCTGAATCAACAATCACGGTCATCGGCAATGTTGCTACACCGCCGATGAAGAAGATGACTAGTGCTGGGGAAGTTGCCACGTTCCGGTTGGCATCGTCGCGTTCGGCCAGAACTGACAATGGCTGGGAAAGCCAAACACCGACCTACTTCGACGTCGAAGTGTGGGGCCAAATGGCCGACAATCTCGTGCGCACTGCAGTCAAAGGTGTGGGGCTGATTGTGCAGGGATACCTCCGCACCGAAACGTGGGTGACTGAGGAGGGGGATAACCGTTACCGGATGAAGCTCGTCGCGAAGTTTCTGGGACCGCACTTGAAGTGGCAGTCTGCAAAGGTAATGAAGTCTCGGGATGAAGAGTTCGTGCCCACTCCTGCTGAAGTGAAGGATTTTCCCGATTCTGTGGAGTCTGATTTGGCAAAGCAGACGGAAGCACAAGACATGGGCGGTGACAACAGCGACGCGCACCACGACATGGCTCATGCAGGCGGCGAGCCACCGTTTTAGAATTCGGGCCTAGATGTGGGTGCAGCATCGTCGCGCAGATGATGGTGTTGCGCCCCTTGGTCTGATTCCGGGGTGGTGAGGCCCTCTGCGTGGCGTGGCTACGTTGTGCCTTTCACCCGCCATGCGTAACCTCAACGTGGACTGATTTAATTTAGATCATGTAGTAGTCGGGCCTTGTCGTGGTCAGACCTTGTATAAGTCAGAGTAGGGGTTGTGCATCACCATGGGTGAGTTCATCTATCAGATGAAAAACGTGCGTAAGGCGCACGGTGAGAAGCTGATTCTGGATAACGTCACGATGGCGTTTTACCCAGGCGCAAAGATCGGTGTTGTCGGTCCGAACGGTGCTGGTAAGTCGTCGATTCTGAAGATCATGGCTGGCTTGGACCAGCCAAGCAATGGCGAGGCATTCTTGGAGCCAGGTGCAACGGTCGGCATCCTCCTGCAGGAGCCACCGTTGAACGAAGAGAAGACCGTCCGCGGTAACGTCGAAGAAGGTCTTGGTGACATCTTCGAGAAGAAGCAGCGCTTCGAAGCCATCGCGGAAGAGATGGCCACTAACTACACCGATGAACTCATGGAAGAGATGGGCAAGCTCCAGGAGGAGCTCGATGCCGCTGACGCATGGGAAGTCGACTCGAAGATCGAACAGGCAATGGAAGCACTTCGTTGCCCACCATCGGATGCTCCAGTTACCAACCTTTCTGGTGGCGAGCGTCGTCGTGTAGCACTTGCAAAGCTCCTACTCTCCGAGCCTGATCTCCTGCTTCTCGACGAGCCGACTAACCACCTCGACGCTGAGTCGGTGCTGTGGTTGGAAAAGCACTTGGCTGACTACAAGGGTGCCGTCCTGGCCGTGACTCACGACCGTTACTTCCTCGACCATGTTGCAGGTTGGATCTGTGAGGTCGACCGCGGCAAGCTCTACCCATACGAAGGTAACTACTCCACCTACCTGGAGAAGAAGGCTGAGCGCCTCGAGGTTGCCGGCAAGAAGGACGCGAAGCTGCAGAAGCGTTTGAAGGATGAACTCGCATGGGTTCGTTCCGGCGCAAAGGCACGTCAGGCGAAGAACAAGGCCCGTCTGGAACGCTACGAGCAGATGGTGGAAGAGGCCGAGCAGTACAAGAAGCTTGACTTCGAAGAAATTCAGATTCCAACGCCACCACGTCTGGGCAACGTCGTTGTTGAGGTCAATAACCTTGACAAGGGCTTCGATGGTCGTACCTTGATCAAGGACCTGTCGTTCACGTTGCCTCGTAACGGCATCGTTGGCGTGATTGGTCCAAATGGTGTGGGTAAGTCGACGCTCTTCAAGACCATTGTTGGCCTTGAAGAGCCAGATGCTGGCGAAGTGAAGGTTGGCCAGACGGTCAAGCTCAGCTACGTCGACCAGGGTCGCGAGAACATCGATCCAAACAAGACCGTGTGGGAAGTTGTTTCTGACGGACTTGATCACATCGTTGTCGGACAGAATGAAATGCCATCTCGTGCGTACCTGTCGGCATTCGGTTTCAAGGGCGGCGACCAGCAGAAGCCATCGAAGGTTCTCTCCGGTGGTGAGCGTAACCGCCTGAACTTGGCTCTGACGCTGAAGCAGGGCGGCAACCTGATCCTCCTGGATGAGCCAACTAACGACTTGGACGTCGAAACGCTGTCGTCTTTGGAAAACGCTCTTCAGAACTTCCCAGGTTGTGCAGTGGTCATTTCGCACGACCGTTGGTTCCTGGATCGCACCTGTACCCACATTCTTGCGTGGGAAGGCAACGTCGCCGAAGGCCAGTGGTTCTGGTACGAGGGCAACTTCGAAGGCTACGAGAAGAACAAGGTCGAGCGTCTCGGACCTGAGGCAGCACGCCCATCGCGAGTTACGCACCGTAAGCTGAGCCGCTAGTAAGTTTCTTAGCTACTGGGTTTTGCCAGGAAGGCCCGTGCTGCACCACAGTTGTTGCAGTGCGGGCCTTTGCGTATCCACGGAAGCGCAAACTGTAGAAGAATATAACAAGTAGCGGCAGATATATCACTGAGGAAAGGTGGATTGTGCCATGACCGAGTCACGTCAATTCGTCACCGTTGTTCCTGTCCGTTGGTCGGACTTTGACCAGTTCAATCACGTGAATAACGCAGCGTACTTTGAGTTTGCGCAGGAAGCTCGGGTGGCATTCGTAACCGAGGGACTCGGGCGAGCGTTGTCTGCGCACGCGACCGTCGTTCGTCGCATCGAGATCGATTACCTCCGCGCGCTGCTTCCAGACACCAAGCAGGTCACTGTGGAAACCGAGATCATCAACGTGGGTACGACTTCGTACACATTGAGTCAGAGCATCAAAGACCAGCATGGTCATGTGACGGCTGTCGTCAAGACCATCATGGTGCTGTTCGATCTGGAACGTTCCGTTGCACTGCAAATCACTGCCGCGGAGCGCCAGCAGCTTACCCAGTTCACCTCGCCGGAGTTGACCGCTGGTGAGTAGCCCGAACACGCAGACGCTCACGCTTAGTGACCCGCAGTCGCTACAGAATCTGGCGGTGCTCGCTCATAAGGCTCTCAAGTTGGATGCGCAGGCGCTCATTCGGGTTCGGCTTCACGACGATCACACCGACAGCAATCTAGCCCGGCTGTGGGCGACAACGCCGTTCGGCCCAATTGGTTGTCGGACAATGGCGATCGGTGCTTCTCCAGATGATGCGGTGATGGGGGCGGAGACCGTCGTGAAGTCTGCAGTCACTGCGAAGGATGGATCTGCGCCGAGTGCGGGCCATCCCGTGACGTTGGATGCGGGGACGTCGCTGGCTGCGTCGTGGCCGGGTTCGCTGCCTCCGGAAGATGGTTGGATGTTGGCGGATTTTGTGCCAGCGATGGTCTTTCGCAAGTTGGAGAAGCAAGCGAGGGCTGAGGCGACACGGTCATCAGGACCACTGGGCTTGCCGACGTCGCTGCTCGATCAGGTGGTTCTGCAGGTGGAGTCGCGCGGAGACAGTGACGGAGTCATTGGTGGTAGTGCCGATGCGGGCACTGATACCGGTACTAATCACGTTGCCGATGGAGTTGCCAGTTCCACGAGTGCAGAGATCACGATGCGCGACGTTTTTGCGCTGTGTGCATTGGGATTTATTCCGGCGGAGCCAGATATTAACGAACCTGTGCGGATTTCGACGCGTGGCCGGTGGCATCGGCTCGATGGCAGATTCGGCAGTGTGTACGCCTCTGAGGGATTTGGCGTCATTCCTGTGTAGAGCGATGAAAAGAGCATGGGCACCAAGAATATTCTTGGTGCCCATGCTGCATGTATGAGGTTTTACAAGCTAACGATGTAGCTAATCTGCGATTGTGCGCAAATCCTCGTGATCTGGGTCGCGCCAGTCGAGAACTGCGTTGTCCTTGGTCAGAATACCTTGTGACGGCTGCTGCGGAACCTTAGCAATGATGTTGCGTCGTGCACGGCCAGCTCGTAGCTGTCGCTCGATGCGCTCAGCCAAAGTGGACAGTCCCATGTTGATAGCGATCATGATGATGGCGATGACAATAAGGGATGGGAGCATCGCACCGTAGTATTCGCCCAACTGACGGCCGGAACGGACCACCTCAACGAAGCCGATCATGTAACCGAGAGCCGAGTCCTTCAGCGCAATAATCATCTGCGAAATGATTGCAGGCAGCATTGCTGCGACCGCCTGTGGCAACAGGATGGAGTACATCGACTGACGATGTGACAGGCCAAGTGCCTTAGCCGCTTCCCCCTGGCCCTTCGGCAAGGAGCGAATGCCGGAGCGCAATGTCTCAGCGATCACCGAACCGTTGTACATGGTGAGTCCAAAAACTACGGCTGAAAAACCAAGGTACTGGGACGGCACAATCTTGAACATTGCGAAAACCGTGTATGCGAAGAGCATCAACACCAGCACTGGGATGGCACGGAAGAACTCAACGATCACGGAGCACAGTCCACGGATGATTCTGCTTTCGGATAGACGTCCGACACCAAGCAAGGCACCAACTACCAGCGCGAGGAGGATCGACACGACAGCCGCCAGAATTGTGCTGAGCAGACCTGGAAGAATATAGGTAGTCCAGGTGGATGCCTTAAAGAAGATCGTCCACTTTTCGGGGTCCAGCTGGCCCTTCGCATTGAGCTTCATCAGTACCCAAGCAACAACGCCGAGGGTGATCAGAACCGTAATGCCGGTGAGAATGCGGTTTGTCCGGATTCCCTTCGGGCCGGGTGCGTCGTAAAGAACTGTAGCGCGTGTAGTCATTAGCGCTTCACCGCCCATCGGTTGCCTGCCCAGCCAAAGAAGAGGCCCATGGGCAAGGTGAGAATGATAAAGCCGAGTGCAATAAGCGCGAAGATGACCAGAATGTCGGAAGCGTAGTTTTCCGTCATCGTCTTCATCAGCAGGGATGCCTCGGCGACACCAATGACAGAGGCAATGGTGGTGTTCTTCGTCAGTGCAATCAGGGTATTGCCCAGTGGAACGATCGCGCCACGGACTGCTTGAGGCAAAATCACGTGCCGGAAATTGTCATTGAAACCCAGTCCCAAAGAACGGGCAGCTTCAGCTTGTCCGAATGGAACAGTGTTGATGCCCGAGCGCAAGGACTCAGCAACAAAACATGATGTGTACAGCACGAATGCTAGTACAGCTAGGCGGAAGTTCTGCCTCATAATGAACGAGTCATTCTCCGCAGCGAGCAAAAGCCCGAGGTTGTAATACAAGCCTAGTGACGCAATCAACATGACCAGCGTCAGGGGAGTATTACGTACGACATTGATGTATCCAGTCGCGAGCGAGCGAAGAATGCCAACGGGACTGACTCGCATTGCCGTCAGAATGACGCCGAGAATGAGGGATCCAAGTGCTGACCAAAATGTCAGCCGAATGGTGACCCAAAATGCTGGGAGCAGTTCGGGTCCCATTTCTGCCCATAGTTCGGGATTCATGATTTAGTACACCTCATTTCTATTTCTCGTCGACGAACGACAAGTCGCCGATATTTGGCTTTGGTCCGATCTCAAAGTTGTCGCCCAAATTCTTGCGGACAATCTTTTCGAACTCCCCGGAATCATGCATCTCGTTCAAGGCTTCGTTGATGGCTTCTTTGCCAGCGTCGTCGCCCTTCGGCAGGCCAATCCCGTAGTATTCGTCGGTCCAGAAGCTTCCATCTGGATTCTTCAGCTGAACGACCTTGTACTCGTCGTTGTAGCGTTCGCGGTAACGCTCTGCGAAGCCAGCCAGAATCGTTGCATCGGTTGTTACTGCATCTACCACGCCCTGGTTCACTCCTTCAGCGCAGGCAGCATAAGTATCGAACTCCTGTAGCTGCACCGACGGAAGCGCTGCCTTCACTTTCTGTGCTGGGGTGGAACCGGACACCGAACACAGCTTCGTGCCAGGCGCGACGTCTTCGAGTCCCTGGATCTTGTTGTCTCCACGTACTAGGAGGGCCTGGTGCGTGACGACGTACGGCCCCGCAAAATCGACCGACGCAAGTCGACCAGCATTGATGGAATAGGTCGCGGCGATCATGTTGACTTCACCATTGTTGATCAGCGCTTCGCGTTGAGCGGATGGAGTCTCGCGCCACGTCATTTCTGGTACAGCCCAGCCGTTCTTTTTGGCAATGTGCTCGATGACGTATCGAGACACATCCGTGTCCATGCCTTCGAAACTCTTCTCAGGGGTACGTTCGCCAAGACCTGGCTGGTCATACTTGGTTCCGAGCACCACATGTCCGGCTTTGATGTCATCGAGAAGTGCGCGCTTCTCCGACGAGCCACAAGACACCAGCGAGAACGTCACGGCTATGGCAGTGGCCGCTGCAGTCATGCGCCGGAGGAAACTCCGGTTTGTGTGTTTAGTGAGAGTAGTCATGTGAATACCTCATCGACCGAGGATGGTGGCGAGGAAGTCCTTCGCACGATCCGAAGCCGGGTTGGTGAAGAACGTCTCTGGATCAGTGTCTTCAACGACAGCGCCGTCAGCCATGAAAAGAATTCGGTCCGCGACCTTGCGAGCGAAGCCCATTTCGTGAGTGACGACAACCATCGTCATGCCTTCCTTTGCCAGGTCAGCCATGACTTCCAGAACTTCGTTGATCATTTCTGGGTCAAGTGCGGATGTTGGCTCGTCGAAAAGCATGACGCGTGGCTTCATTGCCAAAGCGCGGGCGATAGCGGCACGCTGCTGCTGACCACCGGATAGCTGAGCAGGGTACTTCTCGGCCTGGGCAGAGATACCGACGCGGTCTAGGAGCTGATCGGCTTGCTTATTGGCATCAGCCTTTGAAACCTTGCGAACCTTCAGTGGGGCAAGTGTGACATTGTCACGAATGGTCATGTGGCTGAACAAGTTGAAGGACTGGAACACCATACCAACGTCAGCACGGAGCTTCGCGAGGTCTTTTCCTTCTTCTGGAAGCTTCTTGCCATCGATGAAGATCTCGCCTTCATCGATAGTTTCCAAACGGTTGATGGTGCGGCACAGAGTCGACTTACCGGAGCCTGAAGGACCGAGAACTACAACAACCTGGCCTTTTGGGATATCGAGGTTGATATCTTTCAGCGCGTGGTACTCGCCGAAGTGTTTCTGAACACCAGCCAACTTAATCATTGGCTGTGAAGAATCTGAAGCTGTCATAACCGAATAATAGCGGTGTCCTAGGTCACAAGAGAATAGTGTTAACAGGAAAACCACATATTGTTATGACTTTGTTGCGTGACCTGGGACATTATGCGTCCCAGGCGCTACAGCGGGTTGTACTTTACTAGCCAGGCTGGTTGATCAACATGTCGGCGACCTGAACCATGTGCTTCCACATCGCGTCCCGATGTGCATCAGATAGCTCGCCGGGTTCCAGTTCGTCCAGAGACTCGTGCATCAGTTGCAGCCAACGATCACGTGCTGCCCGATCCACATGGAAGGGGAAGTGGCGCATGCGAAGACGCGGATGTCCTCGCACTTCGTTGTAGGTATGCGGGCCACCCCAATACTGCTCGAGGAACATCCGCAAACGGTCTTCCGCACCGTCCCAATCATCCTGTGGGTACATCGGCCCCAAGATGTCGTCGGTCTTCACCCGACGATAGAAACCAGCGACGATCTTCGCAAAGGTTTCATCGCCGACCTCACGATAAAAATCGCTGAATTGAGAATCATCGTTTGCCATACTCTTTACCCTACTGTGCTGGATTTTCGTGCGCGTCAGGCTTGTCTTGCGCGTCGAACTCCCGAGCTCGCAGCGCACGGCGAACGCGGTCGCGGTTTTCCGCAACGATACGACGCACCGGCGACGGGATATCTCCATCGAGGAAGGTCGTGGCCTGGGCAATAGCGTCGTTAGACAGGTCCCACATGGGGTAGAACCCCTCGAGCAAGTTCGCACCAGTGTCCGAGGAGAATGCATCCCACCAACTGGTTGCCTCAGCGAAGTAGCGAGCGGTGAAATCACCAGCTTCGAGGAGATACGCAGACCCTGGGGCAGTAAAACCAGCCATCAGGTTGCGTAACACCAAGTTAGATGGAGCATCAGCGCCGGCAGTAGTGGCCTTTAGCCACACGCTTTTTTTGTTGTCGACCTCCGGCAACGCAGCGCGGGCCCGTGCAGCGGACTGCTCGCCGAGTGCCGATTTGTCCTCAGCTTCCAGCGCAGCGATATCGTCTTCATCGCGGACTCCAGCTGCCACCAGAGCGGTCAGTGCACGCCACTTCATGTCGGGATCGACGGTGATGTGAGAAAGACCGACGTGTTCTGGGGTACCAGCGAAAATAGCTTCTAGCGCAGTGACGGTACCAGCAGCTTTCGCCGGCAACGATGACAGTGCATTCACGTACACCAACTGACGACCTTCGTCGGTTTCGGACTGTGCGAGCGCAAGGAGGCCTTCGCCAAGCAGCTTCTTACCCGTCGAATTTGCCCATACCGGATCGGCATACAGCGATACTGCCTGTACAGCCTGTGTCACGATGCGTTCGAGCACTGACACCTTGTCTTCGGATGATGCGCCACGCAACACCAAAGCGATGAAATCGCGGGCGCGCATTCGCCCCGAACGAACCATTTGCCATGTCGATGACCAGGCCAACGTACGTGGCATCGAATCAGTGAATGTACCAATGTTGTCGATGACGCAGGCCAGGGAAGAGTCGTCGAAGTCCATCAGGGTGTACGTCAGATCATCGTCATTGACGAGCACCACATCACCACTGCGAACACCGACAAGTTCTGGAACTGGCGTTGAGGCTCCCGTGACGTCGACTTCTACACGCTGGGTGCGGACGAGTTGCTTGCCGACGGAGCCGTCGATAAGTGAATACACGCCAACTGCCACGCGGTGATCCCGGTACTCACCATCGCCTGGCGCAGCGCCGGACTGCTCAACAGAGAAAGCAGAGTAGTGGCCGTCGGTGATATCGAACTTCGGCGACAGAGTGTTGATTCCGGTTGTGGTCAACCATTGGTCAGCCCAGCCCGAGAGATCACGTCCAGAGGCTTCGGAGAGTGCCGATAGCAAGTCGTCGAAGGTCGCGTTTGCGAAGCGGTGGCGGGCAAAGTGCAAGCGCGCACCTGCGAGGAAGGCTTCCTCGCCCACGTATGCGACGAGCTGCTTCAACACGGATGCACCCTTGGCGTATGTAATTCCATCGAAGTTTTGCTCGACGGTGTCAACGTCGCTGGCATCTGCCGCGATCGGGTGGGTCGAAGGCAACTGATCTTGCTGGTAAGCCCACGCTTTCTCGACATTAGCGAAAGTAGTCCAGGCGTGTGCATACTCGGATACTTCGGCTTGGGCTGCAGCGGCGGACCATGTTGCAAAGGACTCATTGAGCCAAAGATCGTCCCACCACTGCATCGTGACGAGGTCGCCAAACCACATGTGCGCCATCTCATGCAGGATCGTGTCATTGCGACGTTCGTACAAGTAACCAGTGGCCTTGGAACGGAATACGTACTCATCACGGATGGTCACACACGCTGCGTTTTCCATCGCACCCATGTTGTATTCAGGGCAGAAAATCTGGTCATACTTGCCAAATGGATATGGCTCTCCGAAGTGCTTCGCGTAAAAATCGAAGCCTTCCTTTGTCTCCCGGAACAGTCGTTCAGTGTCCATGTGCTCGGCGATCGACTGGCGACAGTACAACGCCAACGGGAGCGACAGTTCGCCACTATCTCCGGTCGCATGGGTCTGGTGTTCGACCGGAGTCTCAGGGTGCTTTGCGACGACTCCCGTCCAGACATCTTCCTCCTTGTGCCATGGTCCAGCGCAAAAGGCAATGAGGTACGTCGACAAAGGAACATCGACGCGGAATTTATAGGTGCTGTCGGTAATGGTTGCTGGCGAATTGGAAACGACGGACCAATCCTCCGGAGCGATTACGCTCATAGAGTACGTCGCCTTCAAATCTGGCTGGTCAAAGCACGCGAAAACGCGCTTGGCATCGGCAGTTTCGAACTGCGAGTACAAGTACGTCTGGTTATCGGCTGGATCCAAGAAACGGTGGAGCCCCTGGCCGATCTTCGTGTACTGGCACATGGCATCGACAACAACGGTGTGCTCTCCCGCAGTGAGATTCAGCGTGATGCCGTTATCTGAGCTGTAGTTGGTTGATGCAGTGACGTCGTCGCCGTCGATAAGTACCTGATTCAAGTCCGCGTCGCGAAGATCGAGGAAGGTCGTACCGTCAGTGTTAGCAGTGAGCGACAGCGTGGTGACCGAGCGGAATCGATCTGACTCAGCGGAGGTGCCGAGCGGGGCCGTCGTGAGGTCAAGCGCTATGTCGTAGTGCTGGACGGTGACTAACGTGGCGCGCTCGATTGCTTCGGCGCGGGTCAGATTGACGGAACTCACGGCGGACTCCTCGAATTGTTGGAAAGAAAATTCTTATGTCCACCCTAGGCCGTCGCAGGAATCTATAGCGAAAACTGGTGTGTGTCCGGGATACTGGGTGGTGCTTGCTGACAACACAACAAACCAGAGGAGCGAAGGACCGATGACAAACCGCACCGCAACCTTCTATTTCGACGTGTCGTGCCCATTCTGCTGGGTGACATCTCGCTGGATGAAGGAAGTAGAACAAGTCCGTGACATCACGGTCCACTGGCGTCCGATGAGCTTGTCCGTTCTTAACGAAGGACGCGACGAGCTGCCCGAAGAGTACAAGTACATGATGGAGTGCAACTGGACACCCGCGCGTCTGTTCAACGTTGTGTTGGCCGAAGACGGTTCTGAAGCTGTCGACAAGTTGTACACCGCGCTGGGCACCAAGGTGCACAATGAAGATCGCATTGATCGCAGCGCACGTTTCGACGACCCGAATGTAGCGTTCGACGAGCTCATTGCTGAAGCACTGGCGGAGGTAGGGCTCCCAGCGGAGCGCTTGGAGCAGGCTCACACGACGAGTTACGACGAGCAGATGCGAGCCAACCACGCAGAAGCAATGGCTGAGGTCGGCGACGAAGTGGGCACTCCAGTGGTCAAGCTCGGTAACACCGCATTCTTCGGGCCAGTACTGACCCGCATCCCGCGAGGAGAAGAAGCAGGAAAGCTCTTCGATGCTTCATTTGCTCTCGCGGAGTACCCGTACTTCTTTGAACTGAAGCGAACTCGGACCGAAAATCCGCAGTTTGGCTAAGTTTTGCTTCGGTTACGCAGGCTGAATAGGCAGACGCAATTTAACCTTTGCGTCACCAGTTGATGCAGCTCGTTCTTCCTCTGTCATTGCTGCCCAACGCGCTGGTATATGCACACAGGTTGGATCGGATGCCGTGTAATCACCGGTCAACGCGTATGCCGTCGAGCGAGAACCTCCACAAACATCGTGGTACTCGCAGACGCTGCACTTGCCATGCCAGTTGTCAGGATCACGCAACGCCTTGAATGCAGGGGAATTCGAGTAGATCTCCTGGAATGGTGTGTCTTTGACGTTTCCGCAATGCAAAGGCAAGAAGCCGTTTGGGTACACATCGCCAATGTGGTCGATGAAAGCAAATCCCGAGCCGGAGTTCACTGCCATTGGAGAGCGTGGTGGACGAGGCTTCTCAGCGTGGGCGCCGAGCAGTTTCGCGGTCTCGTCCGTGAGGTACTTGTATAGTTCCCCGCCTTCATATGGAGGCAATCCCTTTTCCTTTGCCTCCTGCTGCTGCAAGACGACACGGCGATACTGTGGTGCTTCGGTGGTCTTGATGGCAATGCGGTTGGAAATATCTGACAGCCAATGCAACACGTCTTCCCGTTCTTCTGGAGATAGTGCTCCGAGATCTGCACCACGACCAGTAGGGACAAGGAAAAACACGTACCACATCTTGGCTTCCATACCCATGACGGTTTTCAACAAAGCCGGAGCTTCGTGAATATTTCCCTTGGTAAGGGTGGAATTGATCTGAAGTCGGTACCCGGCTTTATTGATGTGCGGAGCAGTTTCCAGGGTCTTCTCAAACGTTCCAGAGAAGCCACGGAACTTGTCATGAGTGGCAGCGGTTGCCCCGTCCAAGGACATCGACATTGCCTTGCCACCTGCTTCACGCAGAGAATTGATGCGCTCTGGAGTCAACTTCGGAGTGACGGAAGGGGACAGGGATACATTTAGCCCCAACTCCGTGCCATGTCGCACCAGCTCCTCGAGGTCATCGCGCTCAAATGGGTCGCCACCAGTGAGCACCACCAGTGGCTTCGGGCGGTTGTAGGAAGCCAAGGTCTCGAGAAGAAGCATTCCTTCTTCGGTGGTCAGCTGCTGTGGGTGTGGCTCGTGCTGTGCATCTGCTCGACAGTGCTGACAGACCAAGCCACAAGCACGAGTGACTTCCCAAATGACAATAAACGGCTTTTGATTAATGTCATGCCGGACAGTGCGTACTACTGGCGCTTGTTTCCTACGCGGAGCTGCAGTTTTCAATGCGGCTTCGTGGACTTCGGCCTCATGGTCGTCGTCAGTTAGGGGCTGGCCTTGTGGGGCTGGGGACAAGGGAACCAAATCCTTCACGATCAGTCACGATGATTACCTTCCACACTAGACTCACCGGATTAAGCGCGTCGTCGTAAGCATTACCTGACCAGAATTGTGGTTTATAACCGCTACACTGTGCCTATGCGTATTTACCTTGGCGCGGATCACGCCGGTTTCGAGATGAAGAACTTGATTAAGGACCACCTGGAAAAGGCTGGTCACGACGTCGTTGACTGTGGCGCTCACACGTACGACCCACTGGACGACTACCCAGCATTCTGCATCGAAGCAGCTTCCCGCACGGTCGCTGACCCAGAGTCGTTGGGCATCGTTCTCGGTGGCTCCGGTAATGGTGAGCAGATTGCAGCTAACAAGGTGAAGGGTGCTCGATGCGCTCTGGCATGGTCTGTGGAGACTGCGAAGCTTGCTCGTGAACACAACAAGGCTCAGCTCATTGGTCTTGGCGGTCGCATGCACTCCGAAGAAGAAGCACTGGCAATCGTCGACGCTTTCATTTCCCAGCCATGGAGTAATGAAGAGCGTCACCAGCGTCGCATCGACATTCTCGCTGAGTACGAAAACACTGGCGTAGCTCCTGCGCTGCCAGCTGAATAATTAGCTTTACGACGAACTCGTCCACGCACAAACCCCACCCCACTCGTCGCAGCCGTGATGCTGCGCAAGTGGGGTGGGGTTCATTGTCTACTGAAAGTACTCCTGACGCGTTCGCAACTGAGTGCGTTGCGGGAATCGGTGCGGCCTAAAAGTCGAAGTCGAAACCACCATCGTCGAACAATCCGCCGCCTTCGCCACCGTCACCACCGCCGAAGAGGCCGTCGAAAAGTCCGCCACCTTCGTCACCGCCACCCATGTCGCCGGCATCGCCGTCGGCTCCGGCGTCGCCACCGAAGTCATCGCCACCGAAGTCTCCCTCGGAGCCATCGCCGACGCCGGACTCGAAGTCGCTAGCCGAGTACGCTACGCCTGCCATACCGTTGAACATTGCCGAGAAGAGGAACATGGAGCCCATGGTCCAGACGCCTGTGCGGAGGGCAGAGGCCCACCAAGGTTCGGAGTACCAGCCGGCAGGAACTGGGCGACCAGCTACTCGACCACCCGGGTAGTAGTTAGGAGTCTCGGCGGTAGCCACAGGAGAGGCGCTGATTGTGTGGCCTTCATGCTCAATGGTTCGCTGTTCGGTCACAGAACCGGCAGAGCGCTGTCCCTCCAATGGAGGAATCGACGGGCCTTCTGGCAATCCCATGATCTGACGTGCAGCATTGACGTAGTACAACCCTTCGAGAGCCGATTCGCGCGCGAGCTGGGCTTGCTTTACCGTCTGTGCCGTAGAGATCTGGGAGGATGCCGCGTTGTAGCGTTCGGAAGCATCCGCCATTGCCTGGGTGGACGCAGCGTCCGACCCGGAAATGCTAAGAACTTGAGAACCAAGCCGCTCGATCCAGCGACGAGCATCCGCAACGGCGTCGGCAAGTTCGTTGTTCTGGGAAGTAGAGAGGGCCTTCTGTTGGCGACCTTGTGCCATCGTCACAAAGACGACGCCACCGACAACTACCAAGGCGATGAGCAAAAGTGCAGACATAAGGGTTTAGCTCCAGGCGTGAATCAGCGAGTGAGCGATGAGTTCGCTCTCTTAAACAAGCAACGCACCAGCTATTCCCAGTGTTCCCTGCAAGCTAGGAATTCTTATGCTTACGAGTTTCCTGCCACTCGCGGATCTCCTTGGAGCTCCACAAGGTCAAGCCATGAAGTTTGGTGACTGGGGTAGGGGCTTTGCCACGCCCAGCGTAACTAGTGAAAGTGCCTCGGGCGGTATTGCTGTACTCGGCACACTGAACTGCGGTCCAGAGTTCATCGCCGGTATCTGCGTCAATGATTTTTGGATCCATGGCCCTACCAAACCATAGTCGCAGGGTGATGACTAGGTCTTTGTCCCAAAAATGCAGAGAACCCCGCCAGCAAAGGCGAGGTTACGTGGAGGGGATGACGGGAATCGAACCCGCGTCATCAGCTTGGAAGGCTGAGGTAATAGCCACTATACGACATCCCCACAGTGGTTCTTTCGAACGAACAAAAGCATAGCGTAATTCTGTCCAGTTTAAAAAACTCCGCAGGTGAGGCATGGATTTACTTAGGGAATGTAGGTGGGATGCTGAGTGCATCGAGACGCATATGTGAGTTCATGTGAGTTGGGGTGGGAGATCGGAGGCGGAGGAAGCGGAGGGGGCTAAGCCCGGTGAGAAAGGATCGAAAGGTTCTACAAGAACGTGCACAGACGAGTGGAAGAGTGAACCGGGAGTCAAATAGGAGTGGCGTCAGTCTCGAATGCAGGTGCCATTGAGTGGGGACTGTCAGCAGTATGTATGGGAAAGTGTCAACGCTGTGATTCAGTGAGGGGGTAGCTGCTAAACCCGTCATGAACTGCAAAATAGTGTTAGCGGGGGTGATCGTAAGAGGGCGTGAATTGGGGTCAAAACGACTCCGATTATGAGTTTCCGGGTGGCATCTGGTTATATTTCAACCCGTCAGCGTAACGGCAACAGGGGCCACCAAGTTCCTGTGCGTCGCTCATGGGCTTTTTCGATCACAACTCGGAATTGACTGTGTGGGAGCTTGTTTGGACTGAGACAGTCAGTCTGGTAAGTTCACGGTGGCAACAAGAACGGGGTATGGCGCAGCTTGGTAGCGCGTCCGCTTTGGGAGCGGAAGGCCGTGGGTTCGAATCCCGCTACCCCGACTCAGCATCACGGGCTCTCCCGTGGTGAAGTGAACATTCACGTCTACTTACAGGAGAGTGCAACCGGTGAAGTCCTCTGTTGATCAGCTGAACGCTACGCGCGTGAAGGTAACCGTTGAGGTTCCGTTCGAAGAGCTGAAGCCAGAGTTTGACCAAGCCTACAAGGCACTTGCACAGCAGGTTCAGATCCCAGGTTTTCGTAAGGGCAAGGCTCCTGCACAGATTATCGAGAGCCGTATTGGACGCGGTCCAGTCCTCGAGCAGGTTCTGAACGACATGGTTCCAGACCGCTACGGTAAGGCTGTTGAAGAGCATGACCTCAAGGTCCTCGGCCAGCCAGAAGTAGATATCACCAAGCTTGAAGACGGCGAGCTCGTTGAGTTCACCGCTGAAGTTGATGTTCGTCCAGAGATCTCCCTGCCAGATTTCTCCGACATCTCCGTTGAGGTCGAGCCATTGGCTGCCGATGAAAAGGCTGTGGAAGCTGAGCTTGAGAACCTTCTCGCTCGCTTCGGCACTCTCACTAATGTTGAGCGTGCAGTAGAGGATGGCGACTTCATTTCCATCGACCTGTCGGCAACCGTTGATGGCGAAGAGCTTGAAGAAGCTACCACCGAAGGTCTGTCCTACCAGGTTGGCTCCGGCGACCTCATCGATGGCCTGGACGACGCAGTAATCGGTCTGTCCCAGGGTGAGTCCAAGGAGTTCGGTACCAAGCTTGTCGCTGGTGAGCACGAGGGTGAAGACGCGCAGGTAACTGTCACCGTCCAGACCGTTAAGGTTCGCGAGCTTCCAGAAGCAGACGACGACTTCGCTCAGATGGCTTCCGAATTCGACACCATTGACGAGCTCAAGGAAGACCTCGCTCGCCAGGTGGAAAACACCAAGAAGGGCGAGCAGGCTCAGCAGATCCGCGACAAGGTTCTGGAAGCTGCACTCGAGAAGACCGAAGTTCCACTTCCTGAGGGCGTCGTCAAGGAGCAGGTCGAAGGCCAGCTTCAGCAGCTGCTCGGCCAGTTTGGTGGCGACGAGGCTGTGCTGAATTCTATGCTGGAAGCTCAGGGCACCACTCGTGAGCAGTTCGACGAGGACTCCAAGAAGGCTGCTGAGGATGCAGTGCGCACCCAGCTGTTCCTGGATGAACTCGCTGAGCAGGAGAAGCCAGAAGTTTCCCAGCAGGAGCTCACGGATCACATTCTGTTCACCGCACAGTCGTACGGTATGGATCCAAACCAGTTCATCCAGCAGATTCAGCAGTCCGGCCAGCTCGGTAACCTGTTCGCTGATGTTCGTCGAGGCAAGGCACTGGCGACTTCCATCCTTAAGGCTTCCGCAAAGGACACCGAAGGTAACGAGATCAACCTCGCGGATTACTTCGACGCTCCAGCTGAGGAGAACAACGAAGCCGAGGCAGAGGCCAAGGATTCTGAGTAGAAACTCTTACTCGCTACGCTGATAGCGAACTAGGGGCCGTCCCGAAACAAAGGGGCGGCCCTTTTCGTTATCCTCTATTGAAGGTGCGCTGCAGAATTGACCATGGGCTCCAGCTCATGGTTGCCCTGTAGTGCGAGCAGATTTATAGACCATTAGAAGGGAAGCTTTTCCATGAGTGATAAGGCCCCAATGACGGCGGACTCCGTGTTCGACAAGCTCCTGAAGGAGCGCATCATTTGGCTCGGCGAGCAGGTGGACGACGAGATTGCCAACAAGCTGTGTGGCCAGATGCTGCTGTTGGCCGCAGAGGATCCAGAGCGGGATATCGCTCTGTACATCAACTCGCCAGGTGGCTCCGTGACTGCTGGCATGGCTATTTACGACACCATGCAGTTCGTTCCATGTGATGTTGCTACCTACGGAATGGGTCTTGCGGCCTCGATGGGTCAGTTCCTTCTGTCCGCTGGCGCGAAGGGCAAGCGGTACGCGCTGCCTCACGCTCGTATCATGATGCACCAGCCTTCTGCTGGTATCGGTGGCACGGCAGCTGACATCACCATTCAGGCTGAGCAGTTTGCTCAGACGAAGAAGGAAATGGCTCGCTTGATTTCCGAGCACACCGGTCAGCCATTGGAGCGCATCGTTGAGGACTCGGACCGTGACCGTTGGTTCACGGCTAACGAGGCAAAGGAGTACGGCTTCGTCGATCACGTCGTGTCGTCTCTGAAGGACACTAACCGGTAATTCATCGTTGGCCTTTAGCCAATGATGACGATGAACATGGAGATGAATAACATGCAGATGCCTCAGTCGCGTTACGTGCTTCCTTCTTTCGTTGAGCACTCCAGCTTCGGCGCTAAGGAATCTAACCCTTACAACAAGCTTTTCGAAGAGCGCATTATCTTCCTCGGCTCGCAGGTCGATGACACTGCGGCGAATGACATCATGGCGCAGCTTCTAGTGCTCGAAGGCCTGGACCCAGATCGTGACATCACGATGTACATTAATTCGCCAGGTGGTTCGTTTACTTCGTTGATGGCCATCTACGACACCATGCAGTACGTCCGACCAGACGTTCGCACGGTATGCCTGGGCCAGGCTGCATCCGCCGCAGCTGTTCTGTTGGCAGCTGGTGCCCCAGGCAAGCGAGCAGCGCTTCCTAACGCTCGCGTTCTTATTCACCAGCCAGCTACCCAGGGCATTCAAGGCCAGGTGTCGGACCTCGAGATTCAGGCTGCGGAGATCGAGCGCATGCGTACTCTCATGGAGCAGACTCTCGCTGAGCATTCTGGTCGCACTGCTGAGCAGATCCGCAAGGACACTGATCGCGATAAGATCCTGACCGCTCACGAAGCTGTCGAGTACGGCATCATTGATCAGGTCTTTGAGTACCGTAAGCTCAACAAGTAATCCCAGTTAAACGGCACCTTTGGTGCTTTTGCTTGACGACGAGGTCGGCTACATGTTTGTAGTCGACCTTTTCTGTTGTCGTCGTGAAGCAAGGGCGTGAAGGGGAGTGCAACATGTTAGGCGTGTCCCTCCCCGTGGTGCTTAGTTCTCTCAGAATGACCGGGTAAGGTTGGGTAAGTTCACAAGTCACCCGAATGGAAGCGAGCTGCTGAAGTTTCATGGCACGTATGCAAGAAAGCGCTGACCTTCTGAAGTGTTCCTTCTGTGGAAAGAGTCAGAAGCAGGTCAAGAAGCTTATTGCCGGTCCAGGCGTGTATATCTGCAACGAGTGCATTGAGCTCTGCAATGAGATCATCGAGGAAGAGCTCAACACCAGTGCTGCGCCTGCGGAGGCAGAGGATCGTCTTCCACGTCCCGCTGAGATCCGTGACTTCCTTGACGAGTACGTCATTGGTCAGGATTCCGCGAAACGTACCTTGGCGGTCGCTGTGTACAACCACTACAAGCGTAATCGCGCATGCGAGTTGGCAGGTAAGGACGATGTCGAGCTGGCGAAGTCCAATATCTTGATGCTCGGCCCAACTGGTTGTGGCAAAACATATTTGGCACAAACGTTGGCCCGCAAGCTGGATGTACCATTTGCCATCGCAGATGCCACGAGCTTGACGGAGGCTGGCTACGTCGGTGAGGACGTCGAGAATATCCTGCTGAAGTTGTTGCAGGCAGCCGACTTCGATGTAGAGAAGGCACAGCGCGGAATTATTTATGTCGATGAGGTCGACAAGATTTCCCGTAAGTCGGAGAACCCATCGATTACTCGCGATGTTTCTGGCGAGGGCGTGCAGCAGGCGCTTCTGAAGATCTTGGAAGGTACTGTTGCTGCGGTTCCACCGCAGGGTGGTCGCAAGCATCCAAACCAAGAGTTCATTCAGTTCGATACTACGAACGTGCTGTTCATTGTTGCTGGTGCATTCGCTGGTTTGGAGAAAGTTATCCAGGAACGCGCTGGCAAGCGCAGTCTTGGTTTCGGCGCTGATGTGAGCTCCACCAAGGACGAGGATCAGGTTGATCCGTTCGGAAAGGTACTGCCAGAGGATCTGATCAAATTCGGTTTGATCCCTGAGTTCATTGGTCGTCTGCCAGTCATCGCTTCGGTTACCAACCTCGATGAAGATGCACTGGTGCGGGTACTCACTGAACCGAAGAACTCGCTAGTTCGCCAGTACCAGCGACTATTCGAAATGGACGGTGTCGAACTGTCCATCGATGATGACGCACTGCATGCTATTGCGCACAAGGCAATTGAGCGCGATACGGGCGCACGTGGTCTGCGCGGCATCTTGGAAGAGATTCTGTTGCCAGTCATGTTCGATGTCCCTGATATGGAAAACGTTTCTTACGTTGTCGTTCATAAGGGATGCGTGACTGATGGCGACGCCCCGGAGCTGTTGGAAGGCGAACCAGGCGAAAAGAGCGCCTAATGGGGCTGTACTTGTAGCTGGATGTCACTCGTAGCTGGTTGCGGCGTATGGCATAAAGAGAGCGGGTCTTCGGACCCGCTCTTTCATTTTGTTTGCTGCATCGTCACATGCTCTGCATGCGTAGCTTCGCCAGTCACGCTAGGTGTCGCAGGCGCCTTTGGCTAAGAGACGACAGAAGGCACTAGTCATTCTCGTCGTAGATATCAGTGAAATCAGGTGCGACATCGGTGCTGTCGTCGGGCTGATTCGTTGACAAGTTGTTAGAGCCGTAGATGTCATCGGACAGCGCGGTATCTGGGATAGTGTTCGCCGACGGAAGTGTGTAGGAAGCGCCTGGTTCACGGCGTGGCGACGACGTCAAGAAGCCAGTAACCACATCTTGAGCAAATTCGCGGAGCTGGTTCGACAACATGCTTGACGTCAGCTCGACGTTGTAGAGATTGTGGAAAGTGCGTTCGTGCAAGGTCGGGAACGATGCCAACGACAGCACCATGACATAAAGGTCCAGCGCGGACACGTCAGTGCGGAAAGCACCGAAGTCGCGGCCGAGCAGCAAAATCCGGTCGAATTCCATAACAATAGGAGAGTGGCCTAACGTTCCCGTTGACTCTTCGAGAGGAAGAATCGGGTGCAGATTCTCCTGAATGATGAAACGGACAGCAATAGGGTGGTCAGCGAAGGAATCGTGGACCACTCCTACTACGTGCTGCAATGCCTCAACTGGAACTTCTGACGGAGCACGCAGTGATTCAATGCTGGGGCGAACCAAGGACAGAACGTAGCCGTACGTTGCCCGGTACAACCCCATTTTGTCACCACAATGGTAATGGAGCATGCGCTTCGAGACACCAGAAGCGCTTGCAATAGCATCGAGGCGAGCTTCGGTGTACCCCTTCGCAGTGAATTCATGCAACGCTGCATCCAAGACTGACTGGGGGATAGTGTCAGAAGAGCTTGCAGACTTCAATAGAATTCCTTTTCGCTATTAGCCTTTGATGCGCAATTTTCGCCCCATCGTTTGGGGGTAAAAGTGTCCGATCGAAACGTAAACGGACTGCAATAAGTGCAAAACTACCTGGGGTAATGGTTGGTCTCGCACAATGTTAGCCGTTTTGTCCGGTTAAGACTTTTGAATCGCCCCCATCTGCGCCAAGTGTGAAACGGCACTAAGGTGGGCAGCAGTTACTAACCAAGTGAATCCATCAAGAGAAAGGACTGTAGTGAGCGCTTCCCCTGTAAAGGTTACGGTCACCGGTGCAGCCGGCCAGATTGCATATTCCCTACTTTTCCGTATTGCTAATGGCGATGTTTACGGTAAGGACACCCCAGTCGAGCTGAACCTGCTGGAGATCCCAGCAGCTGTTCACGCTACTGAGGGCGTTGCCATGGAGCTCATGGACTCCGCATTCCCACTACTGCGTGGCATCAGCATCACTGATGACGCAAACAAGGCATTCGACGGCGCGAATTGCGCATTCCTCGTTGGTGCAAAGCCACGTGGCAAGGGCGAAGAGCGTTCCGCACTGCTCAGCGCTAACGGCAAGATTTTCGGTCCTCAGGGCAAGGCTCTGAACGACCATGCAGCAGACGACATCAAGGTCTTGGTCATTGGCAACCCAGCTAATACCAACACCCTGATTACCGCTAACCACGCACAGGACATCCCTGCAGACCGCTTCACCGCAATGATGCGCCTGGATCACAACCGTTCCCTGTCCCAGCTGGCAGACAAGACCGGTCGTACCACCACCGAGATCAAGAACATGATCGTATGGGGTAACCACTCTGCTACCCAGTTCCCAGACATCACCTACGCCACCATCGGTGACGAGAAGGTATCTGACCTGGTTGAGCAGGATTGGGTAGACGGCGAGTTCATTCCTCGCGTCGCAAAGCGTGGCGCTGAGATCATCGAGGTGCGCGGTTCTTCTTCTGCTGCATCCGCTGCATCTGCTGGTATCGATCACATGCGTGACTGGGTACAGGGCACCCCAGAGGGTGACTGGGTATCGGTCGCACTGCCATCTGATGGTTCCTACGGCATCGACGAGGGCCTCGTTGCAGGTATGCCTTGCACGTCCGTCAACGGTAAGTGGGAGATCGTTCAGGGCCTGGAAATCTCCGACTACCAGCGCGAGCGCATCGCAGCTAACGTCGAGGAGCTCAAGGCTGAGCGCGACGCTGTGAAGGATCTGCTGGTCTAACTCTGGCTTCGCTTTACTGTTTATCAGCAACTGGCTCTTAAACAGACAACCGCACCTAGGACACGAACTGACGTGTTTGCTAGGTGCGGTTTTGCTTTGCGACGGTTGTCGTCGACAGGCTTAGTGACTCTTAGATAGGTACCTTCGTTGCGCAGTCGATGCGTGTGTATGGCCTGCTATACCGGCTGGAACTGCAACAGTAAGTACGCCGAATACGCCAATTGCGCCAAGAAGTTTTCCAGATGCCATGACTGGAAAATTTACCGGACAGTACTATCCCCAAGGAAAGTGATGCCCTCCCGCGAAGCCGTCGTCAAGCGAATCCGGCGTTCAGGCTAAGATGTAGCGCGTGACTGACGTGAGCGAGAAGAACGTGAATAAAGCAGACAAGCTGCCCAAGTCGTGGAACCCGGCGGAGGTAGAGGCTGACCTGTACCAGGGGTGGGTAGACGCAGGGTATTTCCATGCTGATCCCGCCAGCGACAAGCCTGGGTATTCGATCGTCCTTCCGCCACCAAATGTGACCGGTCAGCTGCACATGGGCCACGCGCTCGACCATACGTTGATGGATGCGCTGGTGCGTCGCAAGCGTATGCAGGGCTATGAGGTTTTGTGGCTGCCAGGCATGGACCATGCTGGTATCGCAACGCAGACCAAGGTCGAGGCCAAGCTCAAGGAAGAAGAGGGCAAGGACCGCTTCGACTATGGACGCGAAGAGTTCGTCGAGAAGGTCTGGGAATGGAAGCGCGATTTTGGCGATCGCATCGGTAACCAGATGCGCATGATCGGCGATTCGCTGGACTGGGAGCGCGAGCGTTTCACTCTGGATGAGGGGCTGTCGCGAGCTGTTCAGACCATTTTTAAGGAGCTGTACGACCAGGGTCTTATTTACCGCGCCAAGCGTATGGTGAACTGGTCGCCAGTTCTGCAAACGGCAATCTCTGATATCGAAGTCAAGTACGAAGATGTCGACGGTGAGCTTGTATCGTTCCGTTACGGCGATGGCGAAGAGTCCATCGTTGTTGCCACCACCCGTGTCGAGACAATGCTGGGTGACGTCGCAATTGCAGTTCATCCAGACGATGAGCGGTACACGGCGCTCGTCGGCAAAGTTCTTCCACATCCGTTCCGCGATGATTTGAAGATCGAAGTTATTGCAGATGACTATGTCGATCTGGAGTTCGGTACCGGCGCTGTGAAGATCACTCCGGCGCACGATCCGAATGACTTTGCCATGGGCCAGCGTCACAACCTGGACATGCCTGAAGTCATTGACACCACGGGCACGATTTTCAATACCGGTACTCGCTTTGACGGTATGGATCGCGCGGAAGCACGTAAGGAGATCACGGAGGCACTGCGCGAGCAGGGCCGAATCGTGAAGGAAATCCGCCCGTACGTCCACTCTGTTGGACACTCGGAACGCTCGGGCGAAGCTATCGAGCCACTTCTGAGCGAACAGTGGTTTGTCAAGGTCGAGCAGCTGGCCAAGATGTCCGGCGATGCAATTCGCGAAGGCGACACGGTAATTCACCCAGCATCGCAGGAGCCTCGTTGGTTCGATTGGGTCGATGATATGCACGATTGGTGCATTTCCCGTCAGTTGTGGTGGGGTCATCGCATTCCAATTTGGTACGGACCAGAAGACGAGATCGTCTGCTGTGGTCCGGACGACGAGCCGCCAACGGGCGAAGGCTGGCGCCAGGACCCAGATGTCTTGGACACTTGGTTCTCGTCTGCGTTGTGGCCGTTCTCCACGATGGGCTGGCCGGAGGCAACTCCAGAGCTTGCAAAGTTCTACCCAACATCTGTGCTGGTCACTGGATACGACATCCTGTTCTTCTGGGTCGCCCGCATGATGATGTTCTCGACGTTCGCAGCCACTTTGCCTAACTCGCCTCTGGGTAAGGGCAAGGATGGTCGACCACAGGTGCCATTCAACGATGTGTTCCTGCACGGCCTGGTGCGCGACGAGCAAGGGCGCAAGATGTCCAAGTCCCTTGGCAACGGCATCGACCCTCTCGACTGGGTTCGCGACTACGGTGCGGACGCCCTGCGCTTCACGCTTGCCCGTGGCGCAAACCCTGGTTCCGACCTTCCGGTTGGCAACGATGCAGCACAGTCGTCCCGTAACTTTGCGACGAAGCTGTTTAACGCAACTCGCTTCGCACTGATGAACGGTGCCAAGGTGTCGGCGATGCCAGCTCGCGAGACACTGACGGATACCGACCGCTGGATTCTCGATCGCTTGGAGCAAGTTCGCTCTGAGGCCGACGCTGCGCTAGACAAGTACGAGTTTTCGAAGGCTAACGAAGCCCTTTTCCACTTTGCGTGGGACGAGTTCTGTGACTGGTACTTGGAGATGACGAAGGTTGACTTCCCATTCTTGAAGGAAGGGGAGAGCCTCACCGAAGAGCAGGAAGCTCGCGCTGAATCGACTCGTACGGTTCTTGGCAATGTCTTGGATACGCTGCTTCGGTTGCTGCACCCAACGATGCCATTCGTCACGGAAACGCTGTGGAAAGCATTGACCGACGGCGATGCAGATACTCCAGAGTCGTTGGTTATCGCGTCGTGGCCAACTGCCGAAATGACGACGAACGGTGCAGCTGTCGATGAGACGGCTGCTCGTCGCATCGAAGACGTTCAAAAGCTCGTGACCGAGCTACGTCGTTTCCGCAATGACCAGGGCGTGAAGCCATCACAGCGCGTTCCTGCCCGTATGGAGTTGGCAGTGGCTGACCTACAGGACCAGGAAGCAATTATCCGCTCCCTGGCTCGCGCGGAGGAACCAGCAGAAGGCTTTACTGCAACTGCTTCAATCGAGGTTCGCTTGTCGCAGGCAACGATCGTTGTCGAGCTCGATACTTCCGGCACAGTCGACGTGGTTGCAGAGCGTAAGCGACTGGAAAAGGACTTGGCGAAGGCTGAGAAGGAACTAGCCGGTACTGAGAAGAAGCTCGGTAACGAAGCATTCCTCGGTAAGGCTCCAGAGGCTGTCGTGGAGAAGATTCGATCACGTCACCAGGTTGCACTGGAGGAAATTGACCGCATCAAGGCTCGCTTGGATGGATTGCCACAGGCATGAGTGACAAGAATCTAGACGGCGAATTCGATGAGGTCGGCCCAGCATTCGACCCTGCCGAGACTCAAATTGTCGAGGACACGGAACCGCGCGAGCTTGCAGAATCTGTAGAAGATTCGGAAGCCGAAGCCGCTGCAGATGAACTGCTGGGCTCGTTGTCGTCGGTGTCGTTCGGCTCGCTGTCGATGAACGAAGAGGGGTTATCGCTTCCTGTCGACGTCGATAAGCCTGTCAATGCGCCGACCTCACAGCAGGTGACGGCGGAGGACCTGGCAGAACTTGCTGTCGTCGAAGCGGCACTAGATACGCGTTGGCCAGAGACGAAGATTGATCCGTCGCTGGAGCGTATCGAGAAGTTGATGGATTACCTGGGCTCGCCGCAGCGCAGCGCTCCAGTGATTCACGTTGCCGGCACCAACGGCAAAACTTCGACTGTTCGTATGATCGAGTCGCTGGTGCGGGCGATGGGACGTCGTACCGGACGCACGACGAGCCCGCATCTACAGCTGGTGACGGAGCGCATCGCTATTGACGGTGCCCCAATTCACCCGCGGGACTATGTCCGAATTTGGCGTGAGATTCAGCCTTTTGTCGAGATGGTCGATGCTGAATCTGAGGCCGAAGGCGGGCCAAAAATGAGCAAATTCGAAGTGCTCACGGCGATGGCATACGCAGCTTTCGCGGATGCACCCGTCGATGTCGCTGTCGTCGAAGTCGGTATGGGCGGCACATGGGATGCGACGAACGTCGCGGAAGCCGATGTCGCAGTGGTCTGCCCGATTGGTCTGGATCACACGGAATACCTCGGTGACACCATCGCTGAAATAGCAGAGGAAAAGGCCGGCATTATCAAGTCTCGGTGGAACGCCTCTGATTTGTTGACTCCGCCGGACAACGTCGCCGTTATCGGTGAGCAGGTTCCAGAAGCGATGGAAGTTTTGCTGAAGAGGGCTGTTGAGTGCGACGCGTCAGTCGCGCGCGCTGGTGCTGAATACGGCGTCGTGTCGCAGCAGTTGGCAGTGGGCGGTCAGCATTTGACTCTCCGTGGACTTGCCGGCGAGTACGAGGACATTCACTTGCCTTTGCATGGCCCTCACCAGGCCCGCAATGCTGCCACTGCACTTGCTGCCGTCGAAGCGTTTTTTGGTGCAGGTCCCGGTCGTCGGCTCGCAATCGATGCCGTGCGCGAAGGCTTTGCGACGGTTACCTCACCAGGCCGCCTCGAACGAGTACGTGCTACGCCGACCGTCTTTATCGACGCAGCACACAACCCGCATGGTGCCCGCGCGCTGCGTGAAGCATTGCAGGCAGAGTTCGACTTCCGCAAGGTTGTCGGAGTTGTCGCTGTATTGGGTGAGAAGGATGCTCGCGGAATTCTGACTGAGCTGGAGCCTTATCTGGAGGAAGTTGTGGTGACGGAAAATTCGTCGCCACGCGCCCTGCCAATGGAGGACCTCGCCGACCTGGCGGACCAGATTTTTGGAGATGAACGAGTACACCGAATCGAGACGCTGCCATCTGCTGTTGAACTCGCAGTTGCGCTGGCGGAAGAAACCGATTCTGGAGATGGCATCGTGAGTGGTTCTGGTGTTATCGTGACTGGCTCAGTTGTCACTGCGGGTGAAGCACGGACCCTATTTGGAAAGGATCCACAGTGAGCGAAAAAGAAACACAGCCGAGTGCTAGTGGTTCACAGCGAGATCTGTCGGGAATCGACCGCGAGGCACTGCGCGCGTACGAACACGGCCAAGACTTGTCAGATGGCGGTAAGTACGGGCCACTCGGTGCTGGACATGACCCTGCGAAGGATCCACTAAAGGGTCTTCGCGGAGTGATGGCGGGTACGTTGGTCATGCAGTCGATCTCCGTCTTGTTGGGCCTTACTGTCGTCTCGCGTGTCGATGGCGGCAGCATCATCGGCCACACCGCCGGTATGGCCTACATCGCCATCCTCGGTGTTGTGCTGTTCCTGCTTGCATTTGTTCAGCAGCGTGAGTGGGCGGTCAAGGCGAATATCGTCACGCAGGTGTTTAGTCTGCTGTCGTTTGTCGCGCATTGGTCGATGGGCTTCGTCGGTGTGATTTTCGCTCTCGTGTGGCTCTACATTTTCCATCTGCGCAAGAACTTGCTGCAGCGCATGGAGCGTGGCTTGCTCACTACTCAGCACATGTAGTGCTGCGTAGCGCTGGGCATTTGCTTCACGACGATCCCACTACAGCAGCCGTCAGAAATAGGGTGTTGCACCCTCGTTCTGACGGCTGTCGCTATTACAAGTATTATTCGGTTCATGACTGAACGTACCCTGATTCTGATTAAGCCTGACGGCGTTGCACGCGGACTCGTTGGCGAGGTTATCTCTCGCATCGAGCGCAAGGGCCTGAAGCTGGTCGCTATGGACCTGCGTACCGCTGACGAAGCTACGGCTAAGGAGCACTACGCAGAGCACACCGAGAAGCCATTCTTCGGTGAGCTCGTTGACTTCATCACCTCCGCACCACTGGTTGCAGGCGTGATCGAGGGTCCAAATGCTATTGCTGCATGGCGTCAGCTGGCTGGTGGCACCAACCCAGTCGAGTCTGCAACCCCAGGCTCCATTCGCGGTGACTTCGCACTCGAGGTTTCCAACAACATTGTTCATGGCTCTGATTCCCCAGAGTCCGCAGAGCGTGAAATCGGTATCTGGTTCCCAAATCTCTAATCAATTCTAGCGCCGAATGGCGGTGAAAACCGCCAAACAACACTGAGGCCACCGCCAGCACATGTTGGCGGTGGCTTTTTCTATATTCGGGGTGGGGAAAGCACGCAGCATGGGCAAGTGTTGAATTGCGCCGATTCATACCTTGATCCCGTACCTGTGCGACAATGGACAGCGCATAGAGATGTTCGCTCGCTGACTCCTACTCTCTGGTTTACGGGAACCCTCGAGGAGGGTTCACAGCTGTAGGCGCAGACGATCGCTGGGCATCATTGTGCGACAACAGACTTTTAAATATTCAACCGTCGTTTTGTAAGACCCCGCAGCAGACATGCAATGTTTGAGTTCTCGTTAGATGGAGAGAACTTTTGTATTTTCATGACGCGTCGTCGTTGCGAGTGGGCCTAGACGGCACCAAGGAGAACCTCATACCGTGGCAGACTACAGCCAGGAATTAGTCGCTCAAGCGCGCAACTTTAATAACGAAGAAGCACCACACAAAATTCGTGTGCATGCATTTGCGAAAGAATTGGGCATAACTTCAAAGAAACTTATTGCGTTCCTCGCAGATATCGACGTTGCAGTGAAGACAGCATCGTCGTCAGTGGACACTGAGCAGCGTGCAAAACTGCTCGCAGCGATTTCCGGATCCGACGTGGTAGCGGGCGATGCGACTGAGCAAGCAGCAGATCAGGCAACAGCGGAGCCTGAGCCTGCGGCGGAGCCAGAAGTCACAGCGAAGCCTACAGAATCCGACAACGCCGATGCTGAAGAAGCAGGCACCGAAGAAACTGACGTCGCAGAAACGCACGCCGAGGACGTCGCCGACCAAATTGATGTCGTAACTGACACTGCCAGCGACGCGGATACTGCTGTTGAGAACAGTCTCGTCATCATGGGTGATCATGGCGACGACGTCACTGAGCAACTTGTCGAAGTTGTCCCACCAGTGACCCCGCCACCTCCAAACCCTACGTTCGCGGTGCCAGTTTTCATGGCTCCGAAGCCGATTGTCGACACCCCGGACGAGTTGGACGAAAGTATCGATGATGACGGTGGCGAGTTCGTCGTAAAGCCAGAGCAAACTGAAGACCAGGAAGAATCTGCTGCTGAGTCGCCAGAGCGTCAGCCACGCCCACGTCGTCGTCGGGGGCGTCGTCGTGGTCGGGGAGCAGGTGCACCTGATTCCGCGCAGAAGTCAGCACAGACCAATGCGACGGACGAGGCTGAGAGTGCACCTGACGAAGGCACGAGCCAGACGCGAGTAACAAAGACTCGTTCCGTCGGACATGTGGAACCCGCTGAAGATGACGTTCCCGTGATTGAAGAGCCAAAGGCAGTGAAGGGTTCGACGCGGTTGGAAGCACAGCGTCGTCGTCGTGAAGAGCGTAAGGCAGAGTCTCGCAAGCGCCATGTCATTTCTGAAGCCGAGTTTTTGGCGCGGCGTGAGTCCGTCGAGCGCACGATGGTTGTGCGTGAGCGGGCGAGAACGGATCATCATGGCACCGTGACGCAGGTTGGTGTGCTGGAAGATGACATTCTGGTTGAGCATTTTGTCACGTCGGATACGCAGACCACGCAAATCGGCAATATCTACCTTGGTCGTGTGCAAAACGTGCTGCCAAGCATGGAAGCAGCGTTCGTGGACATCGGAACGGATCGAAACGCTGTTCTGTACGCGGGTGATCTGAACTGGAAGATGTTCGGCAATGCTGGACGTAGCCGTCGCATTGAACATGCGTTGAAGTCAGGCGACCAGGTGTTGGTGCAGGTCACCAAGGACCCAGTGGGGCACAAGGGTGCTCGACTGTCGACGCAGATTTCGCTCGCTGGCCGATTCCTGGTGTACGTACCGGGTGGCCGCAGCGCTGGTATTTCGCGAAAGCTACCAGAGTCTGAGCGCAAGCGACTGAAGGAGATCCTGAAGGAAGTTACTCCTGCAGGCTCTGGCACGATTATTCGCACCGCAGCGGAGAACATGTCACGGGAAGACATCAAGGCTGATGTCGATCGTTTGGAAGCACTGTGGCAAGACATTGACCGTCGCTCGGAAGAAGCGAAGGCCCGTCGTGGCGCAAAGCCGCTGACGTTGTATGAAGAGCCAGACATGCTCGTCAAGGTTGTTCGCGACCTGTTTAACGAAGACTTCACTCGTCTCGTAGTTGAAGGCGACCGCCCATGGCATACGGTGTCGGATTACGTTGAACGAGTTGCACCAGAGTTGGCGAGCCGACTTCAGCAGTACAAGGCTCACCAGCACGGCAATGTAGACGTCTTTGAACATTTCCGTATCGACGAGCAGCTTGCCAAGGCTCTCGAACGCAAGGTGTGGCTGCCGTCGGGTGGCACGCTGGTCATTGATCGCACCGAGGCAATGACCGTGGTCGACGTCAACACGGGCAAATTCACTGGTGCTGGTGGCAACCTCGAAGAGACTGTCACGCGCAACAACTTGGAAGCTGCCGAAGAAATTGTTCGCCAGATGCGTCTCCGCGACCTTGGCGGAATGATCGTCGTTGACTTCATTGACATGGTGCTGCCAGAAAACCAGGACTTGGTTCTGCGCCGTTTGAAGGAAGCCCTTGGCAGGGACCGCACGCGCCACGAGGTCAGTGAAGTTACCTCGCTCGGCTTGGTCCAGATGACACGCAAGCGACTTGGTACAGGTTTGCTCGAAACCTTCTCGACGTGCTGTGAAGCCTGTAACGGCCGAGGTCTGATCATCCACGTCGATCCGGTAGAGCAGGACGAGCAGCCGCGTCGTCATGCGAAGAGCAAGAAGAATCAGCACAAAAAGCCAACGGAACTGCAGAAGCATCCTGTTGCTTTGGCTATGCAGAATGACGACGAGTTGGAAGATGCGTCCCGCGATTCCACGGCGCAGGGCCAGGGCGCTGACAAGCAGTCCGGCCGGCAGCACGAGGAACGTCCAGAGCGCCAGGAGCGTCACGATTCCGAACGTCCGGCACGATCGGGACGTCGTCGCCGTCGCGTAACTACGCGTCCACAGGATGCGCAAGATCGTCGCACGAGCACTCAGTCGCAGGAGACTGAGAAGCCACAGGACGCAGTCGAGGCGGCCGTGGAATCGGTGGTAGCTGAATCTCAGGCTGAGGAAAAGCGCCCACCACGTCGTCGTCGACGACGTGCGGCGGCTCAACAGGGTAGACACCGGGATGCTCGTCGTGAAGAGTTCCGGGAACCACGAGAAGACAACTCGATTGCTGCTGTTGCTGCTGCAGCCGTTGCTGAGGCACGTGAGGCAGATCCTGAAGAGCCATCCGATGATCGCTACGTGGCGCACACTGGACGTCGTCGCCGTCGTCGTCGGGTAGTGCACGTCGATCATCGCGCGGAAACCCAGCGCACGGAGCCACAAGCGACAGCCGTGGCTGAACCTGCGCCAACAGCGACCCAGTTGGAAGCGCCAGCTACGCCGACCGACAAGGTCGCAAAGAGTAAGACGAAGAGCGAGGAGACTCCAGAACGCACGGGCAAGGAAACTCTTGCTGCTCGTCGACGTGGTCGTCGACGGGTAGTTCGCCGAGTAGCTCGTACGGACATCCGCCAGGAGGAAAGCCCAGAAACGGAGCTGCTGACCGCTGCTGACGACACCAACGACAAGCAGCGTCCAGAAACGAAGTCGGGCGGACGTTCTGCGAAGCGTGCTACCCAACGCTCGGGCCAGCGTCAGGCGAAGAAACAATCCGAGCTACGCCAGGAGAAGACCTACGAGGAAGCGAAGGCTGAATTCGACAAGTCACCGCGTCGCCAGCGTCCAACTCGTGGCAAGTCTCGCTCGGATCACGCACCAAAGCCTGAGGACTTCACGCCACAGGCAGAGGCAGCTGCTCCGAAGACGCAGACTGCGAAGACCGACGCTCCGCAGACTCAGGCACCGCAGGCAGCGACTACTGGTGAAGAAGCTTCGAAGGCTTCTGCTCCCAAGTCTGGGACTGCTTCACGACGTGGTCGTCGTCGCGTAGTTCGCAAGAACACAGGCAGCCAGGCTACGAAGAAGTCTGCGCCGCGTTCATCGGCTTCTCAGCCAACTGAGGCTAAGAGCGGAGCAAAGACTGAGTCGAAGAAGGCGACGGCACCGAAGACCGGGTCTGCACAGGCTGAACCGTCGGCATCGTCGGCACGCTCGGGTCGTCGTCGCACTCGACGGGTAGTACGTCGGGTTTCGGAGTAGTACAAAGCGCCGATTGCAAAATGCCCTGGAAGAGCCTCTAAAGAGGGCTCTGTCCGGGGCAGTTTGTAATTTAGGGGTTACATTCGCTACTCTTGACCAGTCGCTGTTCAAAGGTGTGCTAGGCATGCGCTGGACGAGGTCACGAAAAATCGGGATGCTCGCCTGGAAAGCGAACTGAGAAATCGGCTCGCGGTCCAAAGCACACTGAAGGACGCAAATACATTGTCCAGTCAAGGAACAACAGTTCTTTGAGCCAATCAACGAAAAAGGGGTAGCCCTCCTATGTACGCGATCGTCAAGACCGGCGGCAAGCAGTACAAGGTTGCCGAAGGTGACCTCGTCAAGGTCGAGAAGATCGAGGGTGAGTCAGGTTCTTCCGTGGCTCTCACCCCGGTTTTGCTCGTCGATGGCGCAGATGTCGTTTCCGACGCTGACAAGCTTGCCAACGTTAAGGTAAACGCCGAAATCGTCGAGTCCGCTAAGGGCCCGAAGATCCGCGGTATGCACTACAAGAATAAGACCGGCTACAAGCGTCGTTGGGGCCACCGTCAGCAGCTGACGGTACTCAAGGTCACTGGTATCGCTAAGTAAACCCGCCGATCAAGCTTTTCCCAAGGAGAAATCATGGCTTCTAAGAAGGGTGCATCCAGCACCAACAACGGCCGCGACTCCGAGGCCAAGCGCCTCGGCGTGAAGCGCTTCGGCGGCCAGCAGGTCAAGGCAGGCGAGATCCTCGTCCGTCAGCGCGGAACCTCGTTCCACCCAGGTGAGAACGTCGGTCGCGGTGGCGACGACACTCTCTTCGCCCTGAAGGCAGGTGCCGTTCAGTTCGGTTCCCGTCGTAACCGTCGCATCGTTTCCATCGTGGAAGACGCTGAGGCGTAAACAACTGAGCTTTTAACATGAAGGGGCTGCCATTTGGCAGTCCCTTCATTCTTTTAATACCCAGGCGTGCGCATGTGCCAAAATTGGTAGAGAACTCGTTTTGATTTCTTTCGCATTCCGTGCTCTTTTCTAGGAAACAGGAATTTCAGTCATGTCTCGTTTTATTGACCGTGTAGTACTGCACTTGCAGGCCGGTGACGGTGGCCACGGCTGTAACTCCGTGCTCCGGGAAAAGTTCAAGCCACTCGGCGGTCCCGATGGCGGTAACGGTGGTCATGGTGGTGACATCGTCCTTGTTGTCGACCCGCAAGTCCACACTCTGATGGACTTTCACTTTCACCCGCACATCAAGGCGGAAAAGGGAAGCCCTGGCGCAGGTGATCACCGAAATGGTGCGCGTGGTGAAGACCTCATCTTGAAGGTGCCAGAGGGCACTGTTGTCACCACGACGGATGGGGAAGTGCTGGCTGATATGACCGGCATCGGTACCCGCTTCGTCGCAGCTGAAGGTGGCTACGGAGGTTTGGGAAATGCAGCATTGGCCAATAAGCACCGCCGCGCACCAGGTTTCGCTCTATTGGGCGAACCAGGCGAAGAAAAGGACCTAGTACTCGAACTTAAGTCCATGGCCGACGTTGGCTTGGTGGGGTTCCCGTCGGCAGGTAAGTCCTCTCTGGTTAGCGCCTTGAGCGCGGCTAAGCCAAAGATTGGTGCGTACCCGTTTACGACGTTGCAGCCAAACCTTGGCGTGGTCAATGTTGGGCATGAGTCGTTTACCATTGCGGACGTTCCTGGGTTGATTCCGGGTGCTTCGGAGGGCCGTGGTCTGGGATTGGATTTCCTGCGCCACATTGAACGTACGGCTGTGCTTGCCCATGTTGTGGACTGTGCGACGTTTGAAAGCGACCGTGACCCGGTATCCGATATCAAGGTGTTGGAACACGAACTGGAGAATTACCAGTCCGTGTTGCAAAACGATGTGGGTCTCGGTGACCTACGCACGCGCCCTCGCGTCATTATTCTGAACAAGCTGGACATTCCAGATGCTAAGGATATGGCGGAGATGATGCGTCCAGAGCTTGAGGAGTTCGGTTGGCCAATCTTCGAGATTTCCACCGCAACCCGCGAAGGTCTGCAGGAACTGATCTACGGCCTGAAAGACCTCATTGAGAAGTTCCGTAAGGACAATCCTGCTCCTAGCCCTGAGAAGCATACTGTGCTGACTCCGAAGCCTGTCGGACGTCGCGGTCGCGTCCAGGAGTTCGAGATTGTCAAGGATCCAGACCACGAAGGTGGTTTCAAGGTTGTCGGGCGCAAGCCGGAACGATGGATTCACCAGACGGACTTCGAGAACGACGAAGCTGTCGGTTACTTGGCCGACCGCTTGGCCAAGATCGGTGTTGAAGAAGCACTGGCCAAGGCTGGTGCAGTTCCTGGTTGCCCAGTGACCATCTCGTACATCACTTTCGAGTGGCACCCACAGATGGCTGCCGGTGAAGACTTCGTGCCATCCGGTCGAGGCACCGACGATCGCCTGTACGCGAACGAACGTGCCTCTGCCGAAGAGCGCAAGCGTGCCTCGCAGGCTCGTCGTGGACTCATTGACGAATTCGACTATGGCGACGGCCAGGTCGCAGATAGGGAGCGTTTCCAGTAACTATGCATGTCGCCTCAACCCCATCCGCACCAACGGGTTTCTCCAGTTCAACGCGCAACGATATTGCGTTGGCGAAGCGAGTCGTCGTCAAGATCGGCTCGTCATCTCTGACTGGCCCCGACGGACGTACCGATCCAGAACGCATCGACTTTATTGCGGATGCATTGGAGAAAAGAATGGGGCGAAGCGACATCATTGTGGTGTCGTCGGGTGCAGTGGCGTCAGGAATGGGACCTTTGGGCCTGACGTCACGGCCAACTGATTTGGCAACGAAGCAGGCCGCCGCTGCTGTCGGGCAGGTGCGCTTGGCACAAGAGTGGGGACGTTCGTTTGCACGCTATGGACGGACGACTGGCCAGGTGCTTTTGACGGCATCGGACGCTGGTGACCGCACTCGTGCGCGCAATGCGCAGCGAACTATCGACCGTCTGCGCCAACTCCATGCAGTGCCGATTGTGAACGAGAATGACACGGTCGCTACGTTCGAGTTCCGCTTCGGCGATAATGACCGTCTGGCGGCGTTGGTGAGTCACATTGCGTATTGCGATGCGTTGATCCTCTTGTCAGATGTAGACGGTTTGTATGACCGCAATCCTTCCGAACCTGGTGCGAAGTTCGTTCCGGAAGTGTGGAGCGGGAATGACCTGAAGGGCGTTATCGCAGGTGACGGTGGCGCTCTTGGCACCGGAGGCATGGCATCAAAAGTTACTGCAGCGCGACTGGCATCCCGTGCTGGTGTGCCTGTTTTGCTGACTTCAACCGAGAATATCGATCGCGCTCTCGACGCAGCGGATGTTGGCACAGCATTCGCGGCTAAGGAGAATCGCTTGTCGTCGTGGAAGTTCTGGGCATTGTATGCGGCAGACGCTCACGGAGTTTTGCGTATCGACGAAGGAGCCGTGACAGCAGTAACCGAATGGCGCAAGTCTCTCTTGCCAGTCGGTATTACTAGCATTGATGGCGATTTTTCGGCGGGTGACATTGTCGAAATTGTCGGGCCCAACGGTGAAAGCGTCGGCCGTGGTGAAGTGAATTATGACGCGAGCGAGCTGGAACAGATGATTGGATTCCCAACAGCGTCTCTACCAGACGGGATGCAAAAGCCAGTAGTGCATGCCGATTACTTGTCGGAATATGCTTCACGTGCATAATTGTTTGTATGTTCAGCAGAATTATTGGCGTTATTGGTGAGCTCCTCATTACAGCAGGAGTTATTGCCGCGTTGTTCGCCTTTTACTTGCTGTATTGGACGGGTGTAGAAAACTCGAAGATACAGGGGCAGGCAGCGGACGATCTTCGTTCTGCGTGGAACCAGCCAGTAGCTAACGCTGCACAACCAGATCCGAATGGTGCCGGCAATGTCCTTCCGGGCAACGAGGGTGCCAATGGTTCTGCGACGTGGGCAGAGCAAGGAAATCCAGTCGCATTCCTCACTGCCCCAAAGGCAGGCATTAACGAACTGGTGGCGTTTGAAGGCGTGGATCAGGGAACGCTGGCGGCAGGCCCAGGCCACTACCCAGATACTGCACTGCCAGGGCAGGTAGGAAACTCGTCGTTTGCTGCTCACCGCGATGGCAATGGCGCGCCGTTCGACAACATTGACGTGCTGGGCACCTGTGATGACATCACCGTCGAAACGCGAGACGCTGTGTACCACTACAAGGTATTGCCACTCGATGGTCTAGCTGGAGCGGGGGAGACTTTTGATTGCGTTCCTGAGGGGACTGAGATTCCAGCTCTTCCCGGCAGCATGATTGTGACACCAGATCGCGTCGATGTTGTGAATCCGTCGGGCAACGCCACAATGCTGACGTTTACCACGTGCCACCCAAAGTGGGATAACACCCACCGTTTGATCGTGCACGCAGTTCTCGCTGGCGTAGACCAGAAGTAAGCGAAAGAGGGTAAACACATGTATGCAGCGTTGTGGCGCATTCTTCCCGGCCCAGTGTGGTTCCGACTGATTGTGGTGCTAGCGCTCTTGGTAGGCATCTTCTTCTTGTTGATGAAGGTCGTCTTCCCTTGGGTCGAGCCGATGCTGCCGTGGACCGATGTAGCAGTCGCATCTGGTGTCGCTGGATTCCTTGGAGATATTCCGGCAGCGTAGCTCCGTAAGCCGTGTTCATTATCTATTGTGGAAACATGGCTGAGAGCACACAGAATAATTCCGCGTCGACTACTGACTCCGAGCTCACCCCAGCGCGTGCAGCTGAACGTGCAGAGGTTTTAGAAAAAGCTTGTCGAGCAAAGGACGCATCCCGAGCACTTGCTCAGTTCACGTCAGCGCAGAAGAACGAGATTCTTCTCGCTGCTGCTGAAGAACTTGTCGCACAAACTTCTGCCATCCTGGCTGCGAATGAAGCAGATATTGCCGCTGGTCGTGAACGTGGCATGGAAGAGTCTCTGATTGACCGCCTTCGTCTCGATTCCGACCGAATCGAAGGTATCGCAGGTGGCCTTCGTCAGGTAGCGGGTCTCGATGACCCAGTGGGCGAGGTACTGCGTGGCCGTGTGCTGCCTAACGGCATCAAGCTGTCGCAGGTGCGGGTGCCTCTCGGCGTGATGGGCATGGTGTACGAAGCCCGTCCGAACGTGACCGTCGATGCTTTCGGCTTGGCACTGAAGTCCGGCAATGTCGCATTGCTGCGTGGCTCTAAGTCAGCCGTGAACTCGAATACCGCGTTGGTTGAGGTGCTTCGCAGCGTGTTGGCAAAGCATGATGCACCTGAGGACCTGGTTCAGTTGCTTCCTTGCGAAACACATGACTCCGTACAGGATCTCATCACGGCTCGTGGACTTGTCGACGTCGTCATTCCTCGTGGCGGTGCTGGCTTGATCAATGCCGTCGTCAAGGGTGCGACTGTACCGGCTATCGAGACCGGAACGGGCAATTGCCATCTATACATTGATGCGTCTGCCAAGCTGGATGACGCAATTGCGATGTTGATCAACGGTAAGACGCGTCGTTGTTCGGTGTGCAACGCCACTGAGACGGTGCTTTTCGACGCTGCGTTGTCCGATGCTGATATCCGCAAGGTACTCGCTGCGCTGCGGGACAAGGAAGTCCGGGTGCACGGTGACGTAGACAACTTGGCGCGTGTTCAGTGGGACGGCGAGATCATTCCAGCGACCGAAGACGATTGGAACGACGAGTACCTGTCCTTCGATATTGCGGCGAAGATTGTCGACGGCGTTGAGGCTGCGACGAACCACATCAACGAACATGGCTCGGGGCATACCGATGCAGTCGTCGCACAGGACTGGAACGTATGTGAAACGTTCGTGGACCTCGTCGATTCCTCGACCGTCAATGTCAACGCATCGACGGCATTCACTGATGGTGAGCAGTTCGGCTTTGGCGCTGAGATTGGTATTTCAACTCAAAAGTTGCACGCTCGCGGGCCAATGGCGCTGCCAGAGTTGACGTCGACGAAGTGGATTTTGCGCGGTACGGGCCAGACTCGCCCATAAGCACGACGTTCGTGCCCACCTGATGTCGTGTTGAGCAATCACACGACGGGGATACAGCCACGCCTCGATTATCTAGGTGCGCCTGTGCCCGGTAATGTTCCTGCCATGTCTGACAGCGTCGTAAAGCAGAACGATAAGAAGTTCCGCCTGGGAATCATGGGCGGTACGTTCGATCCGATTCACAACGGTCACCTCGTGGCAGCAAGTGAAGTTGCGGCGCGATTTGATCTGGACACGGTGTTGTTCGTGCCGACTGGCGAGCCGTGGCAGAAGGCGGGCCGAAAGGTGTCGTCAAAAGAGGACCGGTATTTGATGACAGTCATCGCGACTGCGTCGAATCCACGTTTCTCGGTATCACGTGTTGATATTGATCGTCCCGGGGCGACGTACACCATCGATACGCTGCGAGATTTGGCGCACAAATACCCGGATGCAGAATTGTTCTTCATTACTGGTGCGGATGCGTTGGAAAGGATCATGACGTGGCGCGACTGGGAGAAGATGTTTGATGCCGCGACGTTCGTCGGTGTTAACCGTCCTGGTTTCCATCTGTCGGAAAAGGAACTTCCTGATGTCGACCGTGGCCGACTGCATCTCATCGATATTCCGGCAATGGCAATTTCCTCGACCGATTGCCGTCAACGGGCGGCTGAAGGTCGCCCAGTCTGGTACTTGGTGCCTGATGGAGTAGTGCAGTACATCGCAAAACGGGGTCTGTACCAGGAACCTGGTGTCGGTTCGGCACCAGAACCGTGATGGTTCATGCACTATCATCGGAGGGAACACCGTTTTGTTCTAAAACGTGTTGTACCGCACTTTTGTTTTACAACTTCTTTGTCTTACAACGTTTTCAACTAGGAGCTGAAGCTTACTCGTGACTGCATCTGCCGAGGCCACAAAACTGGCCAGCCTTGCCGCCCTCGCTGCCGACCGCATGAAGGGTGAAGATGTCGCAGTGCTTGATGTCTCGGATCCATTGGTTATCACCGATGCATTCGTACTGGTAAGCGCCGACAATGAGCGTCTGGTTTCCGCAATCATCGACGAAATTGAAGATGATTTGCGCGAGGCGGGAGCGAAGCCTGTTCGTCGCGAGGGAGTGCGCGAAGGTCGCTGGGCGCTGCTTGACTACGGTTCCGTTGTCATTCACGTCTTCCGCGAAGAAGAGCGTGACTACTACGGCCTCGATCGTTTGTGGAGCGACTGCCCACGCATCGAGGTTGAAGGTCTGGAGCAAAACGTGACGGAAGCTCGTCGCGATGCAGCGCTGTCGGCGCGTTCCATCGATGAAATCCCACTGGCTGCAGAAGCCCCTGACGCAAACGAATTCTAGAATCATGGCCACCACCGAGATCCCACCACGCCGGTTGATCCTGCTTCGTCATGGAGAAACCACATACAACGCAACGCGTCGTATGCAGGGGCAGCTCGATACCGAGTTGTCGGAGGTGGGCCTTGCGCAGGCTGCGGCCGTCGCAAAGCATTTCGAGCATTTCACGCCTGCGGTGACTCGGATTGTGTCGTCGGATCTACAGCGTGCTGCGCGGACAGCGGATGCTGTTGGCGAGATTTTGAATGTTGATGTCTCGCGTGACCAGCGCTTGCGGGAGACTCTGCTGGGCGTGTGGCAGGCGCGAACTCATGAGGAGATTGACGCAGAGTATCCGGGGCTTCGGTACCGGTGGCGGCACGATGCCGAGTGGGCTCCGGAAGGTGCGGAGACCCGATTGGAAGTGGCGCAGCGGATGCGCGCTGTCGTCGACGAATTGCTTGACGACGAATCGTGGCCAGGCAGCACCTTCATGTTGGTGGCACATGGTGGAGCTATTGCGGCGCTGACAGCGATTCTCATGGAGGTGCCGATCAGTCACTACACCATGTTCAATGGGCTGCGGAATACGGCGTGGGTGGAATTGTCCGCGAAGCACCGTGAAGACGGAAGTCTCGGCTGGTATCTCGGTGCTTTCAATGCGCAGGTGACGTGTCCGTGAGTGTGAAGAAGCGGTCGAAGAACAAGAAGCGGGTGCAGATTGTCGTTGATGAATCCGCATGCCTCGAACCCAAGGTAGCGAAGAAGAACGGCATTTTTGTCGTGCCCCTTGAGGTGCTTCAGTCGGAGACAGAAATGTCGACGTCGGCCGCTAGTCCACTTCATCTGTGCGCAACGTATGCGCGAGCGCTGGAGCGTGGCAATGACGCCGGGGTAGTGGCGTTGCACGTGAGTAAGGGACTCTCAGCGACGTGGTCTAATGCTGTGACGGCGGCGAGTGTGCTCGACAATGTTCGAGTTGTCGACACGTCTACGAGTGGCGCAGGTGTCGGTGCGGTCGTAGGTGCTGCTGCCATTCGCGCCGCGAAAGTGGCGGCCGCTGGTGGCACCTTGGATGAATGCCAAGCTGCAGCCGAAGACATGTTGGCCAGCTCTGACTTGTGGTTGTACGTGCCTAAACTTGAACCTTTGCGACGTGGCGGTCGTATCTCTACTGGCCAGGCAGTGCTGTCGACGGCTCTAGCAATCAGACCTGTGGTGGGTTTCGTCAACGGTGCCTTGACGCTGGTGGCGAAGTGCCGAACTGAGCTGAAGGTGAAAGAGCGTCTCGTTCAGTTCGCGGTGGATACCGTTGCAAGTAGTACTGCAGCGCTCGACGAAAATGGCGAGATTCCCGCTCCGCATATTCTGCTGCATCACTGTGATGCCCTTGACGACGTCGTCGAATTGCAAGCGATGCTCGAATTGGTCATGCCTCGTGGCACGAGGTACAAGATCGTGGACCTTCCTCCATCGTTGGTTGTGCACACAGGTCTTGGTGCATATGCGCTGGGCATCATTGTGGACGGACACAAGGTAGACGATGACGCGGTTGATGACTTGGACATGGATGAAGCCGTCAATCGCGCAGTCCAGGGAGTTGTGAATGGGGAGGCTCCGCGGGGCACGATCCCAACCAAGGACGGCGAGCCAGTGTTCACCGCGGTGACCTCGAAGTTGCCGACGTGGAGCGCTAATCGACGTCGCGCTATCGAAAAGGCAGATCAACTGTCGAAGGCGATTGCTGACCTGACTCGTCGAGATACCTCGGATCCAGAAGGCGCGAAGTTTGGGGCGACCAGCGGAGGCGTTGAAAATGCGCGCGGTCGCAACGGTGATGAGGTTGTAGAAGATGCCATTGAACGCGGAACCGTGGAAGGTGAAAGCGCTGCTGGCGGTACAACTACCAACGACAATGACACCCTCGACCAGCCATAGGCATTGCTGATCCACAGCTGCATTCTTATCCACAGCAATGGCGGTTATGTGGTGATGACGGGCGTCGTCGTGAAGCCCATGGATTTATCGTGCAGGCGTGGACGCACTACGAAACCGGCTTGGCGACCTGCTTGAACCGATTCCCGATGACGAAACACTGCCCATTGATTTTTCTAGGAAGAGGCTGCGCGTAGAACGGCCAGCTGTTGTCGCGACGGCAGTCATCGCGGTGCTTGTTGTGATCGCAACCGCGATCGGGTTGTTTGTGGTCGCGACGCCGAGTGCTTCGATGCCAGAAGTCGGTGCGCCGGTTGGTGCCGCCAACGTGGTGGACGAGAAGGGTGGCTCGTCCGTGGCGGATGCGGTGGGCGCTGGACCACATCGTCCTGGCGCTGCTGGTGCAGTAGCACCTGCCGATGGCGACATGGCCCCTCCCTCGACAATTGTGGTGTCTGTGGTGGGACTCGTTCATCGGCCGGGAGTAGTTACGGTTGCTGGAACAGCGAGAGTGGCGGATGCCATTGATCTTGCGGGTGGCATGTTGCCAGAAGCGAATCCTGCGAGTGTCGTCTTGGCTGCGCCCTTGCAGGATGGTCAGCAGATTGTTGTGGGGGCGGATGCGTTGCCAGCTACTGGAGGGGTTGCCACGATCCCAGGCGCAGAAACCGGTGGTGGTGCGGCAAGCGGAGTGGCAGGGGCTGATGTTGCTCCTGGTTCGGAGGTGGGGTCCAGTGCCGGGGGCTTGATCAACATCAATACCGCCACGGAGTCCGAACTCGAGGAACTAACCGGGATTGGGCCAGCGACGGCGAAGAAGATCGTTTCCCATCGCGAACAAAACGGGCCTTTCGTCTCCGTTGATCAACTCGAAGAAGTCCCCGGTATCGGTCCCGCGAAGTTGGAAACACTGCGGTCCGAGGCCACTGTTTAGATGACTAGTCTCGCCGTCGCGCGTCCCGGTCTCGACCTCAGACTCATTCCCGCAGCTGTTGCAACATGGTCAATCACGGTTGTTGCTCTGTACTCTTGGCAGGTCGCCGCCGGAGTGGTTGCGCTGTTCGCAGTAAGTATCGGCGCATTGGTTGTGGCTTTTCGACGACGCTGTTGGAATCAACAAGCCTGGGGGACTGCTCTAGTCATCGGTGCCATGCCATCGCTGCTTCTCGTACTCATTGTCACAGCTACCAGCGTGTGTGCAGTTGCGCTGAAGAGGAGAGTCGTCGAAAAGCATGCACTGTTCAAGAAGATCGGAGGTGTGACGCAGGCTGAAGTGGAACTTACGGGTGCGCCTCGGGTGACGGAATTTGGTGCGATGGCAGCTGCGAAGGTCGCGGGGCTGCCGGGGACGGTAGCCGTGTTCGGGGATGAGTCACTGCTGGCTCATGACCGTGGCACTGTGCTTGCCACCATGGTGAAAGTGAAGGAGGCGGATCCGCCAGCGATTTCCGGGATGCGGTTGACGGTGCGTCGAATCGTGGATGTAACGCCTCCGGACGGACATGTCGCGCGTATTCGGCAGGGATTGCAAGCTGCGTCCGAGGACTTATGGAAAGGTCCAGATCGGCTAATTCCAGCGATGACACTTGGCGACGAACGTGGTTTTAACGCTAGTGACCACGAGATGATGGTGGATTCTGGGCTAGCGCATTTGTCTGCAGTGTCGGGTGCCAATGTGGCGCTAGTAGTGGGGGCAGCGATGATGTGCGTGGCATGGGCATCGCCGAGGGTTCGGGTGGTGATTGGTGTTATGTCGCTGCTGGGATTTGTTGCTGTTGTCGGGCTGGAGCCGTCTGTGCTGAGAGCGATGATGACTGGTGGTGTTGGGCTACTGGCCGTGTTGTGGGGGCGACGCGGGCAAGCGATTCCCGCTTTGGCAATGGGGATTGTCGTTCTTTTAGTGGTAGCTCCAGATCTGGCAGTATCTGTAGGTTTTGCATTGTCGGTGGCAGCAACCGCTGGCTTGGTGTTGGCAGTGGAACCGCTTGTTCAACGATTGTTGAAAGTCTCGTGGATTCGTGGATGGCCGGCTCCGGTGGTGCGAGGGACAGCGGTTGCGTTGGTTGCCCATATTGTGACGGCACCGGTGTTGGCACTGTTCATCGGCAACGTGAGCCATGTGGCAGTTGTTGCAAATCTTGTGGCTGCGCCTGCGGTGGCGCCGGTGACAGTGTTTGGAACTGCTTCCGCGCTTGCTACTGCACTCGGACTGACGTGGGTAGCCACTGCGCTGACATGGGTGGCGGCTCCGTTTGCGTGGTGGGTCTACTTTGTGGGGTCGGTAGCGTCCAAGGTTCCAGGTGCAGCGGGCGAACTAGGAGTGCTAGGTGCTGTCGCGCTGGTCTGCTTCGTCGTTGCACTGTGGCGGTGGACGGTGCTGACAACTCATGTGGTGGTGACAGGTGCAACCGTTGTGTTGTGTGTGGCTCCTATATCTGTAGCGTGGGGTTTACATATTCCGCGTGCACCTGCAGGGTGGTTGTCTGCTGTGTGCATGGTGGGGTCGAATGTGGTTGTTTTCGAGCATCCATCGGGGCGAGGGGCGGCGCTGCGTGGGGGCGAAAAGCTTGGCGAAACCAGTTCCCCTCAAGCGACGGTGAACCGAGACTGTCGTATTTCGCTAGGGCTTGGCGGGGAAGATGTGCCAGCTGTAGTTGGTACTTCGACAGGGGTGACAGTGACGACCGTTGTGGTGGACACAGTCGATGAGATCACAGGTTTGAGGGAGGACGACTCCGTAGCAAGGCAAGGCGATGGTGGAGTGACATGGATCGTCGTGAAGCAATGCAATAAGAGGGCGCGAGCAGAGATTGAGACGCCGGATGCAGTGTCTGTTGTGTGTCCGGGACGGGATGGGCCACAGGCTGTTTACACAGATGGGAGGGTGTGGCGTGGGTCTAACCGGTGAACCGTAGTCAACTTTCTTGAAAACGACCCCAAACCGTTGTGCTATTCGTATAATTTTCGAAAATAAAAATACTGGTCGGAACTAGTTCTAAAGACTCAGTCTGGCAAGCAGTGGCGAAAATGGAGGCGACATTGACATGGGGCATGTGAAAAGGTCCAGGTTTGTTGGCATCTTAGCCGCAGGTCTTTTCGTTGCAGGTGGGACTGGCGTGGCTATGGCGCAGGGTGGTATTTCTGCAAACCTTGCGTTGTCCGGAACTGTGATGACTCTGACCGTCGATGAACTTGTAGGTGACAAATCTAGTTTGTTCGTTGGTGCCGAGAAGGCCGGAGACGGTGAGGCAGGTGTGTCGAAGTTGCGGTTCGGGGAAGCCCAAGGAACAAACGTTTGTCTGTCAGCGCCATTAGGGAATGTGCCGGGAGTAGGCGAGGCAACTTTCAAACTCGAAGTTCCGGGTCAGAACTTTGGTGCTGAGAATCTTCTCGTGGGTGCTAAAGACATCAATGGTGCGTTGACGATGACCAACCCTCAAATTGGTATCGATGCCAACCAAGTGGATGAGCGAGCACCTGGAGGTTCCTGGGGGCTGACTGCTACCCAAATGATTGTGCAAGACCAACAACTCAAAGTGACTTCGGTCGCAGCAGACTCTTTGACAATCGCCGGCGCGAAAATCAACGTGGAGACGGGTTCGAATGGTGGATGCTGAATCTACTGAGCAACAACCGACCGACACTCCGCGAGGAAAGGCATTCAAGGAGTGGCGCCAAAACCGCCCGTTTGGCGCTGGCCTTTGCATGGTCTTGGCCGGAGCGGTAATCCTCACCCCGGCGTATCTGACTTTTGATGTGCAGGGATTGCTAATCAGCATCTCATCTTTGTCAGGTGTATCAACGCTATTGATTGGCACATTGCTCATCGCCTCGGGAATCTTGACGTGGTTCGGAAAAGACGCGCGTTTTCTCGCAGGTATCGCAGCCATGGTGCTCGCTATCGTTGCACTACCCACTTCCAACTTTGGTGGGTTTATTCTGGGCACAACTCTGGCGCTTATCGGTGGGGCGCTAGCTTTGTCATGGAGTCCAGATGAGAAGCGAGGCAAGGCAGATCAAGGTCGCGATTCGTCAACACAACTCGTCGCGACGGTCGTCATGCTAGGGGCCATTGCCATGTTGCTGAAGTCTCCGCCACCCGAAGCATTAGCTGCTCCACCGATGTGGCCGGCACCGCCGATTCAGAATAAATGGGCAGTTCCACTGCCACCGCTACTGCCGCCGACTTTGCCAGATCCACCTGTAGTTCCACACCCAAGTGAGTTGGTACCAGAGCCACCAGAGGTGGATGACTTACAGGCCCCAGGAGCAGGTCTCGATCTCGGACAGGCGCCTGCACCTAGGGCAGGAGAGCTCGCGGTATCCAACACGATGGAGATCATCACAGCAGATTCAGTGCGATTGCTTGGAAACGTGAGGCTGTCTGAAACAGCAGTGACTGTTCCATCGGGGGAAGTTATTCAATCGATTCGACTGGATGCTGACCACGTGGAGCTCGACAATCTAGGCCTGCAAGCAGAGGGGGTGGCAGTAGGTCTGACAACAGCGCCTGGCACCATATCGACACTGACGGGCAACTTCCACATCATCGTTCGTTCTCTCACCGCGACACCTGGCGTCGAATCGGGGGAATTGTTTCCGGTCACGATTGATGCTCGAAACATCGATGATTCACTACTAGAGCTGCTCGCACCACATTCGTTGGGACTACCTGATGTTGTGACCGATGAATTGGTACTGAGGAACGTTAGCTTGGAAACTTTCGTCGTCAGAGCAGACGCACTGAAATTGCCAGCTTCGGCTAGTATTTCTTAGCTTGCCTCGCCGGCATGAGTTCGCCCCTCGTCCAAGACTCGAAATACTTCTTCTAAGAATGCATCGTCGTTTGTTTCTTTAAACGCCACCACAACTGCGATAAGTAGGGCTGCAAGTCGTTCAGCAACAACCTCTCGAGATTCAGCAGAAGACTCATCCTCGGATCGAGCCATTAACCATCGCCGAACTTGATACTCAGCCGCAGCAACCCACGTCCTCAGCGCAGCGTGACCAAGTTGAGTCTCTTTGACGGGACGAACTCGTCGAGAAATTTCCGCAACGATTGCAGAGCGCATACCTTCTGCAATGGTGCCTTGGCTGTGACTGTCCAGTAACGACAACACTTCACAGCGAACTGCGTCGGTAATGGACAAAAATTCTTGAATGCCGCAAACGAGTTCCATCCATTGGTTATCTGATCCGAACCCGGAGAACATCCTTTTCTGGAATGCAGTCGCTATTCGGCCGATTATGGATGCCTTGAGATCTTCGATGCCCTCGAAGAGGCGATAGAAGGTTGCCCTAGAAACTCCAGCTTTTTGTGCGATGTCCTCAATTGTGTAGTCATGAGGACTGCCGGTCGAATACAACGTGGCAGCTGCATCGAGGATATCCTCCCGCCTTTGCACAGCAGTTAACCGACGACGATGTGACGGGTGCGCTGATTCAAGGTTCATTCTGAAAAGAATATCGGGAGTCTCGATGGACGTCAGCGCTTTCGAGCAAGGGTGCTAGTCATTCCATCTCTTGCCGACCATGGACAGAACCCCGCGTGGTTTTGGACGAGCGCTGATAGCCACTGCTCGAGTCACAATTCCGTTGGAAACTGAGACCGACTCGTACTCCTGATCAGTGGCAGTCACAATGAGTTCGCTACCTCCATCAGCGGAGGCTCCAGACAACTGTGAAGCAACTATCCGCAGGCCTGCTTGTGTGCTCCATCGCCGAGACACTGATGGCTCGGCAGGAGAAAGTTCTTCGCCTTGGCCTGCATCTACCAGCACACCGCGTGCGCTGCGAATGCCAGATGCGCGAGCTGATGCAAGGTCCTCGTCTCGACGAACGTCACCGTTGTCCATTCGTCTCGCTGAGCAGTCTCCAGCAGCGTAGATACCTGCTTTCGAAGTTCTGCCAAGGTCATCAATGACTACGCCATCGTCTATGTTGAGTCCTAGCTGCTCAGCAAGCGATGTGTCCGGGCGGATCCCGATCGCGGTAATGATGACCGAGTCAGTCGTGATCTTTGGCGAAGTGCCCAGCGAAAACTCGACACCTCTTCGTTCATGCACACCCTGTAGCCAACGACCAGCATGTGGCGACAGCATTCGGGGAACGATAGTGAGGGAAAGGTCATGGACTCGTACCCGGTGGCCAGCGTCAACTATCGAACTCGCAGCTTCCATGCCCAGCACACCGGCCCCGATGATCTCGACACGCGAGGCCTTGTCTCCAAGTGCTTCTCGAATTCTGGTGGAATCATGTGCGGATCGGAGTGCAAACGCATTGGGGAACTCCGAGAGGGGTATCGGAATTGCGCCTGTTGCCAGAATTACTGGGGAAGTTAGCGCAGAGTTTGTTGATTGGCTCACGAGACTGTGGCCGTTGAAACGCACCTGGTCTCCCATGTGAAGCGTTACTGAATCCGGAATCGCTCCGAGGGAATGATCTTCGATGTCTGCGGTTCCAGCCAAGAGAGATTTCGATACCTCGACCCGATTGTAAGGCTGGTGTAATTCTGCGCTGTGGAGATCGACTGTCCAGCCAGCCCGTGCCAAATGACACGCAGCTGCCCAGCCAGCCGGACCTGCGCCTACGATATGGACATTATTCATTACGGCAACTCGACCATGTCGAAGTCAGTCTTTGCTGCACCGCAATCAGGACATGACCAGTCTTCCGGGATGTCTGCCCAACGGGTGCCCGGAGCAAAGCCCTCTTCGGGCCAGCCTTCGGCCTCGTCGTAAATGAATCCACACTGTAGGCATTCGAAAACTTTGTAATCCATGACTACTCTCCAGTTTCGCTGTAGGACAATTCAGCAAGCCGCTTCTTCAGTTGCGGAAGCTTGGATGGAAGAACATTGATGCTGTCGAGCTCCCCGTCGGCCTGAGCAATCACCCTGTCATCCATGATTGCCCTCCAGAAGGGTGGGATCATTGCGACCGCAATCATTGCGGCATACCCCGAGGGGAGGTTTCCGGCTTCGTCGAAAGATCTAAGAATCTGGTAGCGACGGGTAGGGTTCGCGTGGTGATCGGAATGGCGCTGTAGGTGGTAGAGAAAGACATTGGTGACGATATGATCTGCATTCCATGAGTGGCGTGGTTGGCATTGCTCGTATCGGCCGTTGTCAAGCTTCTTTCGAAGCAGCCCGTAGTGCTCGATGTAGTTGACCGATTCGAGATAGAGAATTCCGATCGCGCCTTGGAAGATGAGGTAGGGAAGAACTTCCCAGCCGAATGCTGCAGTCAGGCATGCATAGAGTGCCATTGAAATTGCCCAGGCGTTGAGTACATCATTGTCGGGGTGCCAAAAGCTGCGCTTGTTCCGTAACGCACGCTTCTTCTCTAGTTCGATCGAGTGGAGCAAACTGCCCCACGCACTTCGAAAGACGAAGTGATAGATGGGTTCTCCCCATCGTGCGGATGCGGGGTCTTCGGGTGTTGCGACTCGTACATGGTGCCCGCGATTATGTTCCACGTAGAAGTGTCCATACCAAGCTGGTGCCAGAGTGATCTTCGAGAGCCAACGCTCTAACTGGTCCTTCTTATGTCCAAGCTCATGGGCAGTGTTGATTCCGATTCCAGATGCAACACCTGCGGTTAGTGCGAGGCCAATAGAGTCAAAGACTGACAAATCGCCACGGCCCCACAAGTACGCAGCGGCGATGAGCGATCCCCATTGAAGTGGGATGTAGGCGTACAAGGTCCACTGGTAGTACTTGTCGGCCTCAAGCTTCGCCATTACTTCGTCAGGTGGATTCGCGCCGTCGTTGCCGACGAAGTAGTCAAGGAGCGGAATGATGATGAAAACAACGATCGGGCCGCCCCACCATGCCCAGTCGATAGTCCAACCACTGAACCAGAATCCCAGAAGAGATCTGAGTCCCCAGGCTAGAAGGACAGCGGCTGCGGGGATGAGACCCAAAAGCCACAAGTATCGTTTCGGATCCTTCCATGAGTACGGGTCGACCTGAGCGTCGGAGTCCGGTGCGGCGGCTACGCGACGCAGTCCCATGGCATCGGACCGCTTCCGTCTGCGTTGTGAGGTTTCGGGATTCAGCGTCATGGTTCCTCTCCTCCTTCATGCTTGACTTTGGCTTCCATTGCGATGTGCCATCGTCAGCTGCTTGTGAGACGCACTGTCTCATAAACACATAATGTGTGACCTGGCCCACATTGTCAATCAGTTTTGAGGAACTAAATAAAAATTTATTAGTGCGCGATCAGTGTTGAAGCTCCTGAATCCTGGTTGCACTTGGGGAATCTGGCACGATGGGAGCGTGAGTAATTCAGCAGGGGCAACGCCAGCACCAGTCAATGTGATCGTTGGCAAGGAAGGTCTGCTTATTGACCGCGCGAGATTGTCGATCATCGCGGCAGTACGTCGCAATGCAGCCACCGAGCTTGATCCAGAGGGCAGAGCAGTTCCCGTCAGTACGCTGCGCGCAGGCGACGTAACTCCTGCAGAAATGCTGGACTTGCTGAGCCCTTCGTTGTTCGGCGAGGATCGCGTCGTGGTACTCACTGACTGTGATGCGGCAGGTAAGGAAGCTGCAGATCTCATCGTGGATGCCGTCAAGGACCCAGCCCCGGGAATTACCCTGATCTTGCAGCACTCGGGTGAAGGCCGACAGAAGAAAATGGTGCCGACGCTGCGAAAACTCGGAGTCCGCCAGTTCGAGGCACAAGCTCTGAAGCGAAATGACCTGCCAAAGTTCGTGCGGGGTGAGTTCGACCGGCACAACGTGAAAGCATCGAAAGCCACGGTGGACACTGTGCTTGATGCGGTGGGATCGGACTTGCGCGAAATTGCAACGGCAATCTCGCAGCTATGTGCGGACACCGGCGGTAAGGTCACACCCACTGCGGTGCGCACTTACTACGGCGCAACCGCGGAAGTATCGGGTTTCGAGATTGCCGAACTTGCTCTCAGTGGCGACGCCGAACATGCGCTGGGCAAAGCGCGCCGGGCACTCCAGCTCGGTGTATCGCCGGTGCTGCTGTCATCGGCGCTGACAGGCATGGTCGGGGACATCGCACGCTTGCATGCCGTCCAGGGCGTCAACTCCCGTCGCGATGCTGGCACGTACGGCATGCCGCCATGGAAGCTGGAGAAGACTCTTCGTGTAGCCAGGAAATGGTCGACACCAGCGGTTGCGGAAGCACAAGTTGTTGCCTCCAAATTGGAAGCCGCAGTGAAAGGCGCATCTAGCGAGCCAGAATACGTTTTCGAGCAGACTGTGCTGGACATCGCCCGAATCGCGATGAGCTCGCACCGGCGCTGACACCAGCCCAGCAAAAAGCGCCCCACCAGGAAAACCTGATGAGGCGCAATGTTCAACGGCCAAAAACTTGACCCAAGAAAAGAAAGCTAGAAATTAGCCTTCCATCTTGTTGACAGCCTTTGCAATGCCGGACTTCTTGTTAGCAACGGTGTTGCGGTGGAAGACGCCCTTGGACACTGCCTTGTCCAGCTTGCGGGAAGCAACCTTCAGCTGTGCCTGAGCAGCAGCCTTGTCGCCAGCCTCGATAGCGGCATGAAGCTTGCGGATCTCGGTACGGATCTCGGAGCGGATCGACTTGTTGCGAAGACGAGCCTTCTCGTTGGTCTTGTTACGCTTGATCTGGGACTTAATGTTTGCCATGTTGATACCTCTTGTATCCGTAGTCGGTGGTAGTCACACCCGATTCCGGTTTGAACTGGCCCGGCGCCGTGTCCTACAACTCCCGCGAACCCAAGGTCCTGCCCGCAGCGTGCAGATAATCAGTATGTGAACAACTCGGGCGATATTACCAGCGGACTTAGCGTATTCCCTAATCGCGTATGTGCTTGACGACGAGTTCGTCGTCAAGTGTTACGACCAGTGGTAGTCGGAGCGGAGTCGGGAAGCGATGCGGTCGAAGCGACGGCGAGGCATGAACGTGCCGGATCGACGAATACCGGACTCCGGAATGATGAGAATGCGGTCGATACGTACCCATGATGGTCGACCTTGTGGATCCCACGCGCCAGTGCCGATGAAGAGCCACTTTGGGTCATTCGCGTGTTCTTCGCGCGTAGAAATGAGTGCGCCCAAAAGGGCATGGCGGTCACGACCTAGGACAACTGCCGAGCGTTCGTGAATAGGTTGGTGGTCGCCGTCGATCTGGACGTGAACGCGGACAACTTCCCCGGATTCAGTCTGGCCGTCCATATCAGGGGAGTAGAGAATCGAGCGTGCGAGCTCAGCCGATGGACGTGCGATGGTGACAGGCTCGTGGTCCTTGTCGTCGACTTCGGCAGGTTCCGGAACAAGTCCGAGCTGTTCGTTGAGAATTGACAGTGCTTCGTCAAGGCTGTCGTTGCCCTGAAACCACTCGGCCAGGCGTGCACGAAAACCACGAGACTTCCCCTTGGGCGAAGGAGATGAGGTGGTGGCGGATTCGTCGTTAAGCGAGGTCATGAAAATGGTTCCTGGACTGGGTTTTGCAAGCCGCACAACGGCTCTACGCCAACAATAGCGTGAACGTGGCGTGCGGAAGCGCGGAACGGACTCTGTTTTACGTAGGTGGCCAGGTAATGTAGGCCAGTGAATCATTTGCCCATGAGTTTAGGTACGGAGTAGACCCAACGTGACAAGGAATTTTGCGGCGCAGACATTTACGGATCCAAAGCAGATCCGCAACTTCTGCATCATTGCCCACATCGACCACGGAAAGTCGACGCTGGCGGACCGCATCCTGCAGCTGTCGGGTGTTATTGAAGATCGCGATATGCGTGATCAGTACCTCGACAACATGGACATTGAGCGCGAGCGTGGCATTACTATTAAGGCGCAGAACGTGCGCCTGCCATGGGTGCCAAAGTCGGGTGCGCATGAGGGTGAAGAAATTGTGCTGCATCTGATTGATACGCCTGGTCACGTGGACTTTACGTATGAGGTTTCGCGCGCCTTGGAGGCTTGTGAAGGTGCGATTCTGCTTGTCGACGCCGCCCAGGGCATCGAAGCGCAGACCCTGGCAAACCTGTATCTGGCAATGGATAACGATCTGGAGATCGTGCCAGTGCTGAACAAGATTGACCTGCCAGCGGCTGATCCTGATAAGTACGCGGAGGAAATCGCACACATTATTGGTTGCGAACCTGAAGAGGTGCTGCGCGTATCGGGTAAGACCGGCCAGGGTGTGCCAGAGTTACTCGACCGAGTATGTGAGTTGGTTCCTGCGCCGACGGGTGATTCAGATGCCCCAACTCGTGCCATGATTTTTGACTCCGTCTACGACACGTACCGTGGCGTGGTCACGTACATCCGTGTGGTGGATGGTCGCTTGGAGCCTCGTGATGTCATTCAGATGATGTCGACTGGTGCAAAGCATGAGCTGCTGGAGATTGGCATTGTGTCGCCACAACCGCAGAAGTCGAAGGGCTTGGGCGTCGGCGAGGTTGGTTACCTGATTACCGGTGTGAAGGACGTGCGTCAGTCCAAGGTCGGTGACACCGTCACATTGAACAAGACGCCTGCCGAGGAGCCACTGGAAGGCTACGAAGAGCCAAACCCGATGGTGTACTCGGGCCTGTTCCCAATTTCGCAGGAAGACTACCCAGACCTGCGAGATGCTCTGGAAAAGCTCCAGCTTAACGACGCATCGTTGACCTTCGAACCAGAGACATCTGTTGCTCTTGGGTTTGGTTTCCGCGGTGGCTTCCTGGGGCTGTTGCACATGGAGATCACGCGTACCCGTCTTGAGCGTGAGTTTGACCTCGACCTGATTTCGACGGCGCCCAACGTGGTGTACCGCGTGGTCGCAGAAGACGGCGAAGAAATCACCGTGCATAACCCAAGCGACTGGCCAGAGGGCAAGCTCCGCGAGGTGTGGGAGCCGATGGTCAAGTGCACGATTATCGTGCCAAGCGAGTTCGTCGGCACGACCATGGAATTGTGCCAGCAGAAGCGTGGTGAGATGGGTGGTATGGATTACCTGTCCGAGGATCGCGTGGAGCTGCGCTACAAGATGCCAATGGGCGAGATCATCTTCGACTTCTTCGACATGCTGAAGTCGCGCACTAAGGGCTATGCATCGCTGAACTATGAAGATGCTGGTTGGCAGGAAGCTGACCTGGTGAAGGTTGATATTTTGCTGCAGGGCGATGCTGTGGATGCGTTCTCGGCGATTGTGCACCGTGATAACGCGCAGTGGTACGGCAACAAGATGACGAAGAAGTTGCGTGAGCTGATTCCTCGTCAGCAGTTCGAGGTGCCTGTGCAGGCTGCCATCGGTTCGAAGATTATTGCCCGCGAGAACATTCGCGCTCTGCGTAAGGACGTTTTGGCGAAGTGCTACGGCGGCGATATTTCGCGTAAGCGCAAGCTGCTGGAGAAGCAGAAGGCCGGTAAGAAGCGCATGAAGAATATTGGCTCGGTGTCGGTGCCACAGGAAGCATTCGTCGCGGCGTTGTCGACGGATGAGGGGAAGTAGACACTCTTTCCTTGTCTCGACCAGGAGTAGTTTCGACGGAATTTTCGTCGTGGCAAAGGTCTATCGACGCGACGCTGAACGGATGTTCGAAAACGTGGTAAGGTCCTAGTCCGCGTCATTTCGTAGCTTGAAGGCATGAGTGCAGATGATGCGAAACAAGAGTTGGCTGGGAGTGGGGCAGCTGACGACGGTGAAAGTTCGAAGCAGTTTGACCTGGACGCAGTGAGGTGGATGCGTTCGCGCAGAGTGGCTCTGGCAACGGCTAACGAGAAGGCGGCGTTTGTCACGGAGCTTCAGGAGCTAAATTCAGATCTTTCTGAACGCCCGGGCAATGGTGTTGGAATGGCCATGGTGATCACGTTTGGTGCAATGGTACTGGCGTTTCTTGCGGTAGTGATCGGCCTGTTTGTCATTGAGCTTGCCTCTGATCTGATCGGGAATCTTTCAGAGGGGAGCGGGCAGTGAGTAACTCCAAGGGGTCAGGTGGTGGCTGCCTGACACTTTTCGCAGGTCTGTTCCTTATTGCTCTTGCTGTATGGGCCTTCGCGATCGCATTGTGGGTGCTCGGCCTAGTGATTGTCGTTGGTGGTGTCGTCGGCTCGTTGGCGCTCGCCGTGTGGGGCTGGTTGCAAGTCCGTCGTCGTGGAGAAATCACAAAGATTGAGGCTGAGATTTCTGCGATGGCGGGAGATTGTTGTGCGGACTTGAGTGCTCTGCAAACAGAGCTCATGGCTCTTACGGCAACGAAAGGCATTGGTACGCCACTAGAAACTGAGCTGCAAGAATCGAATCGATTGGTCGATCAGCTGTATGTAGAATGCGAGAACGCGATTCGCATGTGCCAGACTGCTCCGGCGACTGCACAACGAATCGAAGCTATCGTGCACGCTGAGCAAGTACGCTCTCAAGTGTCGCAGCGGATTCGGCAAGCCTAGTTGGCAGCTTGGAAGAAGCGGCCGTCAGAGAAGGCATTGACACCTCATACTTGAAAAATACTAGTATCCACCAAAATGCCTTCCAGGATTGATTTATACACTTTATACTGCAAAGTATGAATAATCCCTTCCGCCCAAGTTTCGGTCTCTCACCTCTGGTGCTCGCTGGACGCGACGACCTGGTCCGTGGCTTTCAGCTTGCCTTCGCGGAAGGCATCGGCGCGCCCCTACGAGTCTCACTCCTATCGGGTCCTAGGGGCACTGGCAAAACGGTAATGCTCAACGAGATCGAAGACATCGCCCGCTCGCAAGGATGGCTCGTACTCCGTGCTTCGCCACGTCCCGGCATGATCGACAATCTTGTCGACCCCACCATCAAAGATGCCCTCGAATCCCTGGACTCTCAACCCGCACCGCCGAGCCGACGCGTCACAGGCGCACGAGTTGCGGGAGTGAGCTTGTCGACGGAAATCGTCGAGAAGCAAGAGTCCCGCAAGACGCTAACCACAGAACTCCGAAAGCTGGCGGAGGCCGTGCGGACGCACGGGGCAGGTGTGTTGATCACGCTTGACGAGGTGCAGTCCGCGAAGTTGGAGGAGTTGGCGGACTTGGCGACGGCTATCCAGGACCTCATTCGCGATGAGTACGACATTGCGTTGGCTGCGGCTGGGTTGCCGGAGGGTATCAACGCGTTGTTGCAGCACGAAGGAACGACGTTTCTTCGACGTGCTGAGCACATCGAGCTTGGTGCAGTTTCCGATGATGATGTGGCGCGTACTTTCTCGGACACGATCACCAGCGCCGGTAGGGAGGTTACCGATGATGCGGTCGCCGATGCGACGCGGATTATCCGTGGTTATCCCTATTTGATTCAGGTCGTTGGTTCGCTGTCCTGGGCAGCAGCGACGCTGGACAGTAATAACGTCATTGGGTTGCAGCACGTGAAGTCCATCGAGTCGGATGTTGAACAGCGCATGGGATCACATGTGCATCAACCAGCGTTGCGACCGTTGTCCGAAAGCCAGATGGATTTTCTGTATGCGATGGCCCGGGTCGCAGAGGATGGCACCGCGCAAATCAGCGATATTGCTGATGAGCTGGACACAACGACGACCGCATTGTCGATGCGAAGGCGAGCGCTTCTCGACGCAGGCGTGATCGTCAGTCCTCGTCGAGGCGAGCTTGCGTTTACCTTGCCATTCCTGCGGGAGTATTTGCTTCGGACCGACGCTTCTTAATGGGAAGTGGCGCTCAGTGCAGTGGCGCGACTACCGGCGAGGCGGGGATCTAGCCCGCTGCTTCGATTGCCTCTCTCAGTACGTGGGCATGAGAGTTCTGGACATCTCGTCCCGCGATCAGGAGAGTGACCTGTCCTGACTGGGCGATCGTCGCAATGCGAGCGAGGTCTGGACTGCCTTCGAGCTCCGCGAGGTAGCGTTCCTGGAATTCAACCTGGTCGATGTGCCTCGCATGAAACTCCCTGCGGAGCTGGGTCGATGGGGTGATTTCTTTGCACCACTCATCGAGCGGTAGGTCATCTTTCTTGATGCCACGGGGCCACAGTCGGTCGACGAGAATTCGGTAACCATCCTGGTCAGATGGGTCCTCGTACACACGCTTGATGAGAATAGGCATGATTGCGACCGCGCTCAGTCGAAGTCGAAGATAGCTGACGAATCGCCCTTGTCCTTCTCCTTCATCAAGTCGATTGCGATTGCACTGCCGAGGATTGCCATGCGCAGATCAGTCGGGACGTCTGGGGCGAGTCGGACGAAGTACTTCTGACGTTCGAGCAGTTCGTTCATTAGGCCAGCCCAATGCCGCTCGATGTGAGCAACCTCGCGACCATTAATGAGGAAACGGTAGCTGTAATCCCACATCGATCCCTCGACTTGGCATGTGGCGTAACCAGGAATTTCAATATCGACTCGACGGCGTAGAAGAGAGAACCTGCTCCTGATAATTGCCATCGGCTGATCGGAACCAGGCAACGTCACGTGGAATGTGTCGCGAACAAAATTCACCGGATCGATGACGACAAACAGCGGGCGCCCGTCGGTTTCGTGAACCGTGAGCTTTCGCGAACCCATCAGCATGCGACCAAGCCGACTGCCTTGCGTTTCGACGTATCCCGCGACCTGACCATTCTCGTCAAGAATGTCGAAGTTGTCACGCATGAAACTGCGGATCTGCTGAATCGCCAGCATATTTCGAGATAATAGCCCACCGTAAGGCTGCTGGGGCTGTTGTTGATATGGCTGCTGGTAACCATGCTGAGGCTGCTGGGGTTGCTGCTGTGGCGGATACTGCTGATAAGGCTGCTGGGGCTGAGGCTGCGAATAGTTCGGCTGCTGCGGTTGCGGTTGTGTCCCCGGATGTCCTTGTGCGCCGTGAGTATCCCAGTACGACTCGTGGTTGTTCCAATACGAGTTGGGATTGTTCGGATTCGAAGTCATCATTTACTCCTGATTGCGTGCGCTGTAAGGGCTATTACAAGGGTAAGTGTCTTCAATATCTTCTACCAGCATTCATTTTTATGGTTCGACTGCGGTTAATGGTCTTTGGTAATAATGTTTGGATCATGAAACTGAATGATATTAAAAATCGGTGTTTATTATTGTTGTCCGCAGCGTCGCTGTCAGTGTTCTCGATAGCGTGTGACGGAGACCAGATTGAAGGTAATGACAAGACTTCGGTTGAGTCCGTGCGAAGTCAAGATGACGATCTGTTCGAGGGCCTCGAAGAAATTGATCCAGCACAATTCGAAGCAGAAAGAGGTAGCTCCTTAGAGACCAAGTATTCCTTTGACTACAACACCGGCGGAGACATCGATGGCATGTGTCTATTCGATGGGGAATCGTTCAGCTGTTCAGGCACGCCAGCAAGTGATATTCCTGATCTGGACATTCCTCCGTATACAGGCAGACCAAGTATGGTGACTGTTCGTGATCAGGAGTACCAATACACCGTATTCGAGGGGATTCCGCCCTCCGCGACACAGCTGGAGACAGGTCAAAAGGTTACGTTAGGTGATGTTACTTGTGGCGCAGTTGATGGGGAGACTCTGAGATGTCAGCTAAGGAATGGCAGGGAATGGTCTGGTGTCGAGATCACAGGTGATAATCGGGACATTGAAGAGATAGGAGTTGCAGTTGAAAAACGCAGCAAATCAACGGTTGCGTCTCCTGCTCAATCTTCTGAAAGCACCGAAATAGAATCCAAGGCCGTCGATGTGGCGGATTATCGTGTAGGTGCAACCGATAGCTATGCCTTCATCTTGGAAGACGAGAAAACTGTTTGCTGGATGTCTACAGGTCCGTCTAATTCGAGAGAATCTGTTGTCTGCTCGTTAAACCTAAGTGATCCGCACGCTGATGACAGTGTAAAAGGGTATGCAACTGAGCTGATCCTGGATAAGAGTGGAGCGCGTCTTTCTGGTCCGGTAAAGGGGCTCGAGCCTTTCCCGTACAAAGTGCTGCAAGAAGGGAACCGCCTGTCGGTAGGCGATCTTCAATGTACCGCTGGATCAGGGTCGGATGTCACATGCTCCGCTGGATCCAATTCAGTGGAAGTGCGAGACAGGCAGAATCCATCAGTTCCAGTGGTGGAATCCCTCACCAACAGGACCACTATCAGAGATGCGTCATCTGAAAAGAACGAACCAGAAGAATCCGTGGTAGGCGAGGTTGGGGATGTTTGTGGGAAGGTTCGAACTGGGCGAGAGGGAAACCGGTCGCAACAGGATGTCATAGTAAAGGAAGGCGAAGTTGACTGTGAAGAGGCCATCACAGTCATGCAGAAATACATTGACCTTCCACATGACGAGTATTACGGTCGCGCGCAGATGCGTGAAGTGGATACTTGGAACTGTGCCACACCAATGCCGAGGTATGGAACTTCTCATGAATACGACCTGATTTGTGAGAAGAGTGGGAGCGCCATTGGGGTAAAAAACTAACGACTCACAAGTACTTGGCTTCCCACCGAACGTTTGGATTGTGGGTTATGGCATGGAAATCGCCAATATGGAGGAACACGAGTCGTGCGTTTCAAAGAGGTGCTCAACAATCGTTCAATAAGGAAGTGGTTCCGCACATGTCTGACTGCATTATTAAGCGTTTCGACGAACTGACACCCACCGAGGTGTACGCCATCTCGGCGCTGCGCACCGATGTGTTCTACCTCGAACAACAGTGTGCGGAACCCGAGATGGACTGGCGTGATCTGGAACCAACGACGCAGCACATTTTCATCATGGACGCTCAATCTGAGCGTCGAGATTCCTCGGGTGCTCCGTGTGAGCTGGCTGCCTACCTTCGTGTCATCACAACTATCGATGATGATGCTGAAGAGTATCCGATGACGATTGGTCGGGTCGTCGTAAAGCTAGCGCGCAGGGGAGAAGGGCTCGCAGAGAAGCTAATGCAGACAGCACTTGGCGAGCATCCGGGGCAGTCAATTGTGTTGCATGCGCAAACGCAGGCAAAAGGTCTGTACACCAAGTGCGGCTTTGTGGAAGTGGGCGACGTGTTTGTGGAAGCGGGCATAGAACATATAACGATGGTTCGAAAACTTAATCGAGATTCGTAATCCGGCGTGTGCCATAGCGTGTGGTCAACGCAAAAATGTTGAAGACAAGCCAGGAGCACTGACCACAATGAACCTACGCACCGCACCAATCCCATCCTCTAATCGAACTATCCCAAGCCCAGCCAATATGACAAAGAAGATTGATCGGGCGCGACTCTTCGTAGTTCCACAAGACGACGGAAAGTTGCGCGATGCGCGTGGGCGGTGCGTGGGTGACACAACCGTTGTCACGATTGCGTTGGTGCCTTATCTTCGCGACGGGATCGCGTGTGTCAGTGGTGTCCTGCAGGCCTCGCATTATCTGAAGGACGCTGATGCGGCAGATAGCAATGCCTTCAATACCTGGACTGCTGTCGTGTCTGATTCATGGTCGGGGTTGGGTCGTGGCCCATCGTATTGGAAGCATGACTTGTCGCTCGTGAAGCGGTTGGGTCGAGATATGACAAAGCTGTTAGGAGATTCCGTTTACTTACAGCTCATGTCAAAGGTTGGTGCAATCCAAAAGACTCACGGTCGAGTTTTGATCACAGTTACCAGCTCCGATCCAGACCTATTTGATGCAAGCCTGTCAGGTTGTCCTTTGGGTGCGACAGCCACACTTCGAGGCTGCCCGTTGGTTGAGAAGCAGGTGGATGTTGCAACACGAATCGCCAAGGGCGAAGTTCTGAAGATTTACCAGCGTAAAGCTGAACTTCGAGAGCTTGAAGAGAGCTTCATGGAACCGTTGTTCGTTGCCACTGATGCGTCGAAAGACCGATATTCGCAGAAAGCCGCGATCGGTTGGGTCAGCGCCGAGGGAATGCACGGTACTCAACAGACCAATGGAGTAAGCATCGCAGAGGCTGAGATGCTCGCAATGCACGAAGCGCTGACCGAACTTGATCGTAACTCGCGAGTGCCGCGAGGGCGTCGCATTGTCCTACTCAGCGACAGCAAGCATGCGATTGAGATGGTTTTCGGGAAGAGAAAGCTGTCCACCTCGCACTTGAGTAGCACCCGTAAACTAGCGGAGCTTCGGAAGTTGGTAGCGGGACCTCGCATTCACGTGGAGTGGGTGCGGGGACATAATGGGCATCCATTGAACGAACTTGCCGACGACCTCGCGCGACATCGCAACCGCTGCACCGGGATGTTCGCACTCGACGAGGATTTGATCCGCGAGCAAGAACAAAAACTAGTAGAAGATGCGCTGGCCGAAGGCTTGACAAATGCACAGTTCCTACCTGTTTCGTCTGTCGGAGTTTCAGGCGAGGCGCGTTTGGCAGGCTAGTTTCGCTACAACTTCTCCCACTCTGCAGGAGTCGGAGCGGTCAACGTCAGCTCGTTACCATCAGGCATCGGAATGTCGACGCGATGCGCATGCAAAAGCATCCCCTTGACTCCTCGGCCACGAACCTTCTTATTGAAAGCATCAGATCCGTAGCGGGAATCTCCACCGATCGGGTGCCCAGCATCGGCGCAATGTACTCGGATCTGGTGCTTCCGCCCAGTGAGTAGTTGCGCCTCAATAGTTGTTGAGCCTTGCCCGTGGCGCTTGACGACGGCGAATCGTGTCTCGGCGCGTAGTCCATGTGGCGCCACAATCGTGCGCTGGTGCGTGCGGTGGAGGGGCTGGTGGCTGACAGCGAGGTCAGTGGGCCAATAACCATCGACATGCGCAAGGTAGTAGCGTTTGATCCGGTGTTCTTCTTCGCGCAGAAGTTCCTGGAGATGGCGAAGGATAGTAGACGTTTTTGCCACCAGCAGCAGGCCTGACGTTTCGCGATCAATGCGGTGCGCTAACTCTAGTTCTTTGATGTCCGGGCGAGCGAAGCGGAGGGCTTCGATGACTCCGGCATCAACACCAGTGCCACGATGCACAGCGAGACCCGCAGGTTTGTTCACTGCGATGAGATCATCGTTTTCGAAAACGATGGACTCGCGGACTTTCGTTAATAAGTGCTGTGGAACTCGTTGTGGTTCCTTCGTCTCCTCGACCGTGATTGCGGGAAGAGTAATAATGTCTGCGCCCTCGACGCGATGATTCTGTTTCACTTTCAGGCCATTGACGCGGATCTTTCCTTCACGCATCAGGCGAAACAGCAGGGTAGCGGGGACACCTTTGAGCTGGGACTGAATGAACTTGTCGAGGCGTCGCCCAGCGTGATCTTCGGGTACTTCTATTGTGCGAGCAGAAAAGGACAGCCCCTTCGAGCCGTACTGTCCTTTCACGCTCCTCCGACGGTTCGGCCCATTCGGGGCATTGGATCGTTTTCGGGGGTTTGCGCGTCGTGGACGGCTGATCTTTCTCACCACTTATAAACAAAAAGGGGCTAGGGCCAGGAATTCTGACCATAGCCCGAATTGCTTATCGCAAGCCAATAAGTTCGTGGCTACTTCTTCTCGTCGCCAAGCTTGCTGTCGACAACCTCACGGGCCTTTGCAATATGGCTAGCCTTGTCAGCGCCGTACTTCTTGGTTGCGAACTCCTCAGCCTTATCCAGGAGCTTGTCGGTCTGCTCCTCGTTAGCGAGTACCTGCTTAGCCTTGTCCATAATTCCCATGCTGTTCTCCAACTTTGCCACTGAGGTGATGCTGCGCCTGGCCACGAGAAACGTCCGCAGTGAACATGAATGGCGAACGTGATGGACCGTGATAGGCACAGCAGTGATCAATCATTAATTCTACGTGCTCCGAATCCCACAGATACGGGGTGTACCTGATCAGGTGCCGCTAGCAGCACCGTGCCTGCGGATTCGCATCTGACTCAGCATGTCGATTCCGCCAATACTCCCGCTCCGTCGGTATGGGCTGGTCCGGATGGTGAATCCGCAAGTGATCACAGTACTTCTGGTAATCATGGTCACCCATGAGTTCACCGACGTACCAACGCGCACCCTTCAGCCACGTCACAACTCCCGCCATTAGTGGCCACCAACGTGTGCGTGTGAATGGGCTGTGTCGTGGAAGCGACGTGGGTCGTCGTCAGGTACTTCTTCCCACGCAGCCTCGATGTCCTTTTCCACATCCTTGCGGTTGAAGCCGAGCGGTGCGAAGTAGCGGGACGGAATCTCTTTTTCCTCGCTGGTTCCAACATCGATACCGCGGGCGGCCCCGGCCTTCAACGCGCGTAGAATCGCTGCGATACCGGCGGCAATGACAACAAGCGTCACAAGCGCAAAGGCCACCGACAGAACACCCTGAACAGCGGTATTGCGGATAACTGCGTCGATATCTTCAGCAGACTTCGCATTCTTGAACTCGGTCAGTCCTTGTGCACGCGCATCCTTGAATGCATTGTGCAGCGCCCAGTAACCGATTGCTGGATCTGACGAGAAGATCTTCTGCCACGACGCGTACATCGTCACGGCAAGGTCCCATGCTAGCGGGACTCCCGGAATCCACGCCCATTTCACCAGGCCCTTCTTGACGACGACCACCGTCACCAGCATCAGCGCCATCGCGGCCAATAGCTGGTTTGCGATACCGAAGAGAGGGAAGAGCATGTTAATGCCACCGAGCGGATCAGTGACACCCATGACCAAAATGGAACCCCAGCCCAAGCAGACGATGGCAGACGTAGAGATATTGCCTGGAGTCCACGATGCATCGCGGAACTTCTGCATGCCAGGGATATTGCCGATTGCGTCGGACAGCATGAAGCGGGCAACACGGGTGCCAGCGTCGATGGTGGTGAGGATGAACAGTGCCTCAAACATGATGGCGAAGTGGTACCAGAAAGCCTGCATGGTTGTGCCGCCGAAAACGCCAGCCAAGATTTGAGACATACCGAACGCCATCGTCGGTGCGCCACCGGTACGCGAGACAATGGACTGCTCGCCGACATTTTGTGCGGCGGTGTTCAGTAGTGCCGCATCAATGTCAGGGCTTGAGAGTCCGAGGCTATTGACGTAGGCCGCTGCTGATTCCGCAGTTCCACCAGTCAGGGCAGCGGAGGCGTTCATCGCGAAGTACAAGTGCTGATCAATGATGACGGCAGCACACATTGCCATCACAGCTACAAACGATTCCATGATCATGCCGCCGTAGCCGATCATGCGCATCTGGGATTCCTTCTCCACCAACTTCGGAGTAGTGCCGGAAGAAACCAAGGCATGGAAACCAGACAACGCACCACAAGCAATGGTGATGAACAGGAATGGGAAGAGCTGGCCAGCGAAAGCCGGACCTGTGCCATCAAGAGCGAAGTGCGTCACGGCTGGCATTTCAATGGTTGGACGGACAATCACGATGCCCACTGCCAGCAACCCGACGACGCCGATTTTCATGAACGTCGACAAGTAGTCGCGAGGAGCAAGCAGCAACCAGACCGGCAGCACAGACGCGAGGAAACCGTAGCCGATCAGGCACCAAGCAAGTGTGGTCTTATCCCATAGGAAGACGTCGTGCCAGAACGGATCAGAGTTGACCCAGCCACCTGCCACAATGGACAGAAGCAACAGGACGACGCCAATTAACGACACTTCCGAGACCCGACCCGGGCGCAAGTAGCGCAGGTAGAGGCCCATGAAAATGGCAATCGGAATGGTCATCGCGATGGAGAAAACACCCCATGGGGACTCAGCGAGGGCATTGATAATCACGACGCCCAAGACAGCAATGAGGATGGTCATGATGATGAGAATGCCGATGATGCCAAAGACACCACCAACCTTGCCCATTTCGTCTTGAATCATCTGGCCGAGTGAACGGCCACGGCGACGCGTGGAAATTGCGAGCACCATGTAATCCTGCACCGCGCCGGCAAAAACAGCGCCGAAGACGATCCAGATTGTGCCCGGCAAGTAGCCCATCTGAGCTGCCATAATCGGTCCGACCAGCGGGCCTGCACCTGCAATAGCTGCAAAGTGGTGGCCGAACAATACGCGCCGGTCAGTTGGCATGAAATTCTTACCGTCGTTGTACAACTCAGCTGGGGTCGCGCGGTCATCTTTGGGCCGGATGACCTTGTATTCAATCAAGCGACCGTAGAAGCGGTAGCCGATGATGTACGTGCCAATCGCGGCGAGAACTAGCCAAATGGCGTTGATGTTCTCACCACGTGCAAGGGCGATCATTGCCCAGCCAACAGTTGCGACAATAGCGATGAGCGCGAAGATAATTCGCTGCGCGACTGGCATTGGTCGGCGATCGATGTAGCCGACCGGGGGCAAGTCATTGTGGGGCTGGAGTAGTTCCACGCCTTCAGGTGCCTTCATGGCATCTCCCCTTTAAGAAAATGGTGCGTTCAATTCTGATGTGCCCAGTGGGTAGCAGTGGTGACTGCAGGACCGTCGCAAAGCTGAGAGCACTATTAACGGTCTGTGTGCAGCAAATCACATTTTGTATACGAAAGGGGTAAAAGTAGACAAAATGCTTTTCGACGACGCCGGCTGTGGTGGCATCGCACATGCAGGTAGTGAGTTGGTTTGCTCACATCTGAAGCGACAACGTGAGCAATGTTAATGAACGCGCGGGAGACTAAGAAATTGTCAGCTAGTTCCTGAATCCGTGCACTGGTGCTGGGATAAAACCGCCCCGATGAATAAACGTGGCATTGTCGACCGTTGATACTGGAATTACGGGAGCGTAGCCGAGGAGACCGCCGAAATTGACCTCGTCGCCGGGGCCAGTCCCGGGGACTGGGATGACGCGAACTGCCGTGGTCTTGTGATTCATCACCCCGATTGCTGCTTCATCGGCGATCATTCCGGAAATCAACTCCGCTGAAGTGTCGCCTGGAATGGCAATCATGTCGAGGCCTACAGAACAAATGGCGGTCATTGCTTCCAGCTTGTCAATCGTGATGTGTCCCGCTCGCACCGAATCGATCATGCCCTTATCTTCGGAAACCGGAATGAACGAACCGGACAAGCCGCCGACGCGAGAACAGGCCATCAGGCCGCCCTTCTTGACCGCGTCGTTAAGCAAAGCCAAGGCAGCGGTCGTGCCGTGGGTGCCGACTTGCTCAAGGCCCATGTGTTCAAGGATGTGTGCGACCGAATCGCCCTTTTCTGCAGTAGGGGCGAGGGAGAGATCCACGATGCCGAACGGTACGCCAATGCGCTCGGCCGCCATGGATCCGACGAGCTGTCCGGCGCGAGTGATCTTGAAAGCCGCCTGTTTGATAGCTTCGGCGACTTGATTGAGTGAGCGGCCGTCGAGATTGCCCAGCGCGTTGTTCACGACACCGGGGCCGGAAACACCGACGCTGACCACGCAATCTGCCTCTTCAATACCGTGGAAAGCGCCGGCCATAAAAGGATTGTCACCAACCGCATTTGCGAACACGACAAGCTTTGCGCAGGCAATCGCGTTGCGGTCCTTGGTCAGCTCAGCCGCCTCCTTGACGACGCGGCCAATTTCCTTCACCGCATCCATGTTAATTCCCGTCCGCGAGGAACCAATGTTGATGGAGGAACACACGATATCGGTATTCGTCAGGGCTTCCGGAATGGAATTGATGAGGCGACGATCGCCGTCAGTCATGCCCTTTTCTACGAGAGCTGAATAGCCACCAATGAAATTGACGCCAACCTGTTTTGCCGCGCGATCGAGTGCATGAGCAAGCTCGACAGGATTGCCCTGCACAGCTTGCGCGAGCAGTGCGATTGGTGTGACTGAAATGCGCTTGTTCACAATCGGAATGCCAAGTTCACGTTCGATCGCCTCGCATTCGGGAACGAGCCTCGCCGCTTTCGTCGTGATCTTCTGTTCAATCGCCACGCACGTCTCGCTCATGGTTCCGCGGATGCAATCGAGCAAATTGATGCCCATCGTTACGGTACGAATATCGAGACGGTACTTCTCGATCATGTCGATAGTTTCAAGAATGCTTGCCGACGAAAACTGGTTGGTCATGATCTGCCTTTGTGGGGGAGCTGAAGACGGTGGTTGATTTAGTTGAGTGGAGAAAGGCCGCGGATGCAGCTGCAATGGCAGAGCGTATCGCAGTGGCGAAGGGCGCCGCGGTGGCGAACGGTGCCGCAGTGGTGAAGCGTTTAGATTGAGTTCATAGCATCGAAGATGGCTTGCGACTGAATACGAATGACAAGCTTTTCTTGTTCTTCGATCTCGTGCATCTTGTTCTGGAACGTATCGATGTCGAGTGTTGATTCGTCAAAGGCGACTTGCAGAATCATGGTGAAGTACTGATCCATCAGTGTCTGAGAAACATTGTGAATATTGACTCCGAGCTCTGCGCAGCCAGTTGCAACTGCGGCAATAATGCCGGGGTGGTCTGTTCCGGTAACAGTCATAATTGCGAACATAAATTCAGTTTATGTCGAGCCTTCAAGAGTGTCGCGATCGTCCCCGTTAGCCGAACTAGTGGCGACAGTTGGGGGTAGTTGCCCGCCGAATACGCATGTCTATACCCAGGGGCTGCCGACTATTGGGGGTGAGCCCCTTAACTACGATTTACTTTCTAAGGATTCTCTTAGAACAATTGTTGATGTCGCGCGTTCCCAGGTGGCGCAGCCCGTCGGTGCCTCGTGGAAACGAAATATGTAAACAACATGATTCTTGGGTTCCCCGTTAGGCCTCAGCACCTACCCGGAGCAATCGTGGTCAACGAAAGAGCCCAAGACTCGACCATTGAATTGAGGAGCTCATGGCAGAGATTGACCACAAGTCTTTTGCAGTAGCTGCTAGTACGGGTCCGAAGATTGCAGAGCCGAAGAAGCCTCGCAAGGATCGCACCCACTGGCTATACATTGGCGTCATCATTGCGGTGATCGCCGGTATCGGTTTCGGTCTGGTAGCCCCGAGTGCTGCTGCAACGTTGGAACCACTCGGCAAGACCTTCATTAATCTCATTAAAATGCTCATCGCTCCGGTGATTTTCTGCACCATTGTGTTGGGCATTGGTTCGGTGCGTGCAGCGGCATCCGTCGGTAAAGCCGGTGGTATCGCACTTGCGTACTTCGTCACTATGTCCACCTTTGCCTTGGCGGTGGGCTTGTTCGTAGGCAATCTGATCGATCCAGGTGAAGGCCTCAACCTGCAGGCAGCCGCTGAGAAGTCGCAGGAGGTCGCTCAGAAGGCGGAGGAGTCATCCGAAGGCGGTCTGACTGCCTTCGTTCAGTCGATCGTTCCGGAAACGTTCTTCTCCGCATTTACGTCCGGCTCCGTACTTCAGGTCTTGTTTATCGCTTTGCTTGTCGGTTTTGCCGTGCAATCGATGGGAAAGAACGGCGAGCCAATCTTGGCTTTCGTCGCTTCCTTACAGCGCCTCGTTTTCAAGCTGCTGTCGTGGGTGTTGTGGCTCGCGCCGATCGGTGCGTTTGGCGCAATCGCTGCTGTCGTCGGTAAGACAGGCCTGGATGCTGTCATCCAGCTCGCCATTTTGATGGGCGCGTTCTACGCAACGTGTGTCATTTTCATCTTCGGCATTTTGGGTACTGTGCTGAAAGTCTTCACCGGCTTCAATGTATTCAAGCTTTTTAAGTACTTGGGGCGCGAATTCCTGCTCATCTTTGCGACGTCGTCGTCCGAGTCCGCACTCCCAAATTTGATGCGGAAGATGGAGCACATTGGTGTCGACAAGTCGACCGTCGGCATCGTCGTACCAACTGGCTACTCGTTCAACCTCGATGGCACAGCAATTTACTTGACGATGTCCGCCATCTTTATCTCTGATGCCATGAACATGCCGATGGATCTCGGCCAGCAGATCAGCCTGCTGGTATTCATGATCATCGCGTCGAAGGGCGCAGCAGGCGTGTCCGGCGCGGGTATTGCAACCCTAGCTGCCGGCCTTCAGTCGCACCGACCAGAGCTGCTCGATGGTGTGGGCATTATCGTTGGTATTGACCGTTTTATGTCCGAGGCTCGTGCGCTGACTAACTTCGCAGGCAATTCGATTGCGACACTGCTTGTTGGTACGTGGACGAAAACCATCGACAAGGATCAGGTTCACCGTGTTCTTGACGGCCAGGATCCGTATATTCCTGCTGACGACGATCACGATGTTGATCTCCGCAATCCTGAGGTAACGAACCCAGCAACGAATGACTTGCAGCCGACTCCTCAGGTGGATCTGGATGCCTACCAGAAGAGTTAGCCTGTGAGACGAACGAATGCTGCAAGCGACAACTGCTAACGAACATGCCTGACTATAACGAGTCGGGACAGACGCAACTCCGCAGTTTGGAACTGAATTGGAGATCAGTCCGAATTGCGGAGTTCTTTGCATTACCGGATCGTCAGCACCTACAAGGCATCTGCACTTTCAGGGAGAATCTGGCCACCGTCGACCACAATGCCGTGGCCATTGATGTACTTGGCTTCCTTCGATGCAAGGAAGACCACTGCGTTACCGATATCTGCAGGTTCGCCCAGCTTCCCGCCCGGCACCGCTGCACTCATAGTGTCGAGGTACTCTTGGCTGAGTCCTTCCAGGCCACCGGTAACAATATTGCCTGGCAAAACTGCGTTTACGGTGATTCCGTACTTCGCCAGTTCGATGGCGGCAGTGCGGACATAGCCCATTTGAGCTGCCTTGGTCGCGCCGTAATGAGCCCAACCCGGGTAGCCGGTAAACGGACCCGTAATGGAACTGGTGGCAATCACGCGCCCTGCCTCAGATTTCTTTAACTCTGGGAGCGCCACCGAAACAATGTTGGCCATTCCACCAACATTGAGTTCCGTCAGCTTGCCGATTACTTCCGAATCAATCTCCTCAATAGCCTTCTGTGGGAACGCTCCCGCGTTCGCTACCACAATATCGACAGAACCAAACTTCTCGACGGCCTTCGTCACTACTTCTTTACAGTCAGCCAGTGACGTCACATCGCAGGCAAGCACGAGGGCGTTGGGGAGGGCGGATGCTGCTGCAGCGAGGTTGTCGTCGTCAAGCGCGGCGATAACCACGTTGGCACCCGCCTCCGAGAGCTGAGTGGCGATGCCGAGACCAATGCCAGCAGAGCCACCGGTGACAATTGCGGTGCGGTTGTTGAGTGAAAACATTCCGTGAACTCCTCAGATGAGTCGAACTGCGAAGGAAAGTGGTACGTCACCTTCCAGGCTACGTAAACGACCGCGGGAGTTCAGCGGGGTAGTTTAGCTGGGCGTTATGGACGGGCGGGGTTGTTAGCGAGTTGCCTTTGCGAACTCGTCGATGATTGCGGAGTTGAAAGCGGGGAGGTCATCCGGGGTTCGCGAAGAAATGAGTCCGGAATCGACAACGACATCCTCGTCAATCCATCGTGCACCGGCGTTGACCAGATCCGTCTTGATTGAGCGGAAAGACGTTACGGTTCGGTCGCGCACGACATCGGCGTCGGTCAGAATCCAGCCACCGTGGCAGATAACTCCGATGGGCTTGGCTGCCTCGGCGATGTCCTTGACGAATGACACTGCATCCTCATCCAATCGAATCGTGTCGGCGTTGCCGGTGCCCCCGGGGAGAATCAGGGCATCGTAGTCACGGGCTTTTGCCTCAGAAGTAAGCTTGTCGACGTCCACCGTCGTGCCGTTCTTTCCTTCGATCGTGCCGTCATCCGTCGAAAGGACATGCACGATTGCGCCGGCAGCAGTGACAGCTTCGATCGGGCTCGTCAGCTCGGAATCCTCGAAACCGTTCGTTGCAAGAACTGCAATCTTGCGACCCTTAAGGCGTTCATTTAATGCGTTCATGAGTGATTCCTTTCCCTACGATCTTTGTGAACTATGTTGAGTGCCCGACCATAGCGAAGAACACGTCTGCTCGCCAGGATTTCCCGGTACTCTTGGAATTGCAGTTCAGCAACAATCCGCAGGTCAACGGGAACCGGAGAACCTACTTATGGCAACGCCTTTCGAGACCATTCCAGGTGTGAGTGCGCCATTGCGCAGGGCTCTTGAAGACGCGGGTTTCCCAGATCTGGAGTCTCTCGACGGCGTTGATTATGCGTCATTGATTTCTTTGCACGGTGTGGGCAAGCGAGGTCTGGAACGTCTCAATGAAGCGTTGAAAGACAAGGGAATGTCGCTCAGTGGTGATATTCCGTTGTTGCCGGCTCGTACCTTAACCATGACAAATAAACACACCGGCGTTACGTCAGATGACATCAAGACCCGGCCTACTGAGATTTCTCCCGCTGAATACATTGAACAACTTGAAGCGCCGCGTCGAGTCACTCATGGGCGTCTCCTGCTCGACATGTTCGATCGGGTCACGGGTGCAAAGCCGGTGATGTGGGGGCCATCGATGATTGGCTACGGCGAAACTCACTTTATATACGACAATGGTCGCGAAGGGGATTGGTTCCGAGTCGGATTCAGTCCTCGGAAGGCCAAGCTTTCGTTGTACGGACTTTTCGACGGCGACGGTGCCGAGGAATTACTGACAAAACTTGGCACGTTCTCGCGGGGTAGAGGTTGCCTGTACGTCAATAAGCCCGAAGACATTGACCTCGGTGTGCTTGAAGAACTGATCCGTCGCGCGTGGATCAAGGGAAATGACTAACGGGGTGGTCGGCTAGAAACCGAAGCCCCCATTGGTGGCATCACAGCTAGCACCATTGCACAGTAAGGCATCGTCTCCGCCGAGAATGCCAGCCTCGGGTGCTGCTTCGGGTGCGTCAATTGTGGAGCTCGGAGCTGGCGCTGAAGGCGTTTCCTGTGGTGCTTCGCCCGAAGTTGGTGCCGTCGTGTTATCCGTTGCGCAGCCGGACAGTACGAGTGCGGAGCATGCGATAGTCGCGGATACGAACGAAAGTCGTCGATTCGTAGGCACAGCTAAGAGACTCCTTTTTGGCAGTACCTGCCGGTTAGTGGTGTCGGCATGTAGGTCTTATCTTAGGTACCCTCCCGGGTATGTCTAATTCTGAGTTCTGGAACCAGCGTTTCGAAGCCGATGCAGAACGACATCCTGATGGTAACCCTGACGGACATGGCGTCTTCGCAGGTGAGCCGAACCCGATTCTCCGCGAGCTTATTGATCCGCTCACCCCGAAGGCACCGAAAAATCGCGCCATCGACGTCGGTTCAGGTCGTGGACGGCATGTGGTCTGGCTCGCGCGCAATGGCTGGGACACAACTGCATTCGACTTCTCTGATGTGGGGCTGGCTCATACTCGACAAGCGTTGGACGCTGAAGGGCTCGCGGCGACACTTCAACATGGCGACATCACTACGTGGAATCCCGAACAGGACTCCTACGATCTCATCGTTTGCGCCTACATCCATTTACTGCCGGAAGAACGCGCTCGACTCTGGTCAGTAGTCCGCACGGCCATCGCGCCCGGTGGACACGTGGCCATCATTGCTCATCACCACGACAACAAAGGGCACGGTCCGGGAAATCCGAAAGTCCTCTACGATGCTGGCGAAGTAGCGTCTGCGCTTGGCGACGGATTCGTCGTCAAGCAAAAACAGCGGCTAGAGCGTGGTGCGGGAGCGGTCGATGCCGTGGTCTTCGCGGAGCGCGTCGAGTAGCTGTAGGCAGGCAGGGCGTCTAAGGGTGAATAATCATCTCGGTTCGGCATTGCCAGTTGGGCAGGAACATGTTGTGGACATGGGATTCGAGCCGAGCGACTGCCCATGCAATCTTTCCCAATCTGATTTCTGCAGGGGTTGTTCCTGATTCGAGGTAGGGCGGAAGAAGCACCTCTTTCAGGAATGAAGTCGGATGGCAATTGAGATTGCCTCGCCGCAGGAACAACCATGCCACCAGTTGAGCTTCGAACTCCTGAATCTCGACATCTGTGAACGAGTCTGCGTCGTCGTGATTATTCCAGTTTGCATCGGACTTGCAGGGCCCGAGGTGTCCTAGCAAGATGCGTGCGTAATCAACCGCAATCTGAGCGAGCTGTGGACGGCCGGTCAACGATTCGTCAACAAGCAGGCCAAAGTGTTGCGGAAAGCTATACGAGTGCCACACCTCGGGGGACGTGCACACGCGGAATTGCTTGTGCACTGGAGGAAGCTCATGGCGGAATGCTCCGATGATGCTGCCGTATGGTCCACCGACAGCTTCATTGCGCGGGAGATCCTGCTTCTTGATGTCATCTTCGCTGCAGAACGAAATGCCATCGAGGAAGGAGCTAGAGCGAAGTTGCTCGATGACAAAGCTGGATGACGGTGTGACGTGCGGGTCAGGTGGTTGGTCGACATTTTCGTTTTCTAACTGTTCGACATCGACCATGTCGTACACAAAATGCTTGTTTCCGAGTTGATCACGGGCGAAGAGCGGTGAGGTGCCGGGCTTTACATAAAGGCCGGATCTACGCCAAATGTCAGCTGTATGAACTTCATTTGTTGTAGGACTCTGAACAGCAATTGCAATGGCATCTTCGGCATTCATATTTGAATGGCGTGAAATGAAATCTGCAATAGCAATCAGTTTGTCTATAGAGGCATTTGACTGTTCGGCTTCGAGGTCAAGTAGGTGAGTGTCTAAGGGGTCGATGCAGGCCGCAGGGTCGGGCTGCAGTGGAACCGGTGGGATGACACCCGGGATGTCGTCGTTCTCGCGATGAGAATCGAAATCAATAATCATGCTCTACCTGTATTGCGTGAAATCGTACTATGTGAAGCGGATTAACAATTGTCGGCTATTTGATTTATTAGAATACCGTGAAGGCCTGTCAGGGGTGTCGAGAGTCTAAATGGAAAAGGAACTTGGTCGCCCGTTGGTCGGGTGGGGCTGCCTGCGGGCGGTCGGGGGGAGCGTGCCTGTCGCCCGTTAACGCTGTTAGGCGGTTGTGTTTGGGGTTGGGTCAAAGTGTGTTCGGGGGTAGAAAAACCGTCGTTTGCGGACTGTTTCACAAATAAAGCAAATCTGTGATGCGCGTCATATATAGTGAGTCGCAGCAGTGATTAACCAGGATTAACAAACGGTGTCACGCAGGGGAAATGAAGCCCTGAAGGACCGATGTAATCCACTGCCCAATCTGAACGCTAGACCTCACACTCCCTCTATTGCTTAGGAGCTCTGACGCCTTCAATGAGCCAGAACAACTCGTCCAACACGTCCAATGGTCTCCCAGTAGTTCCGCACATTATTGGCGGCAAGGAAGTTTTCGGTGGCGGAGGTGAAATGGATGTCATCGTGCCAGCTACAGGTGTCGTACGTGCAAAGGTTGGTTTGGCCGATGCTCAGCTGGTTGATGATGCGGTGCAGAATGCCGCAGAGGCTCAGGTGGGGTGGGCTAAGTACAGCCCACTGAAGCGCACCCGAGTTCTGAACGAGTGGGTTCGCTTGATTCGTCGTGATGCAGACAAGATTGCTCGTGAGCTGTCACTTGAACACGGAAAGACTTTCACCGACGCTCATGGTGACCTTCAGCGTGGACTCGAAGTTGTCGAGTTCTCTCTCGGTGCACCACACCTTTTGAAGGGCGAGTTCAGCGAGGGCGTCGGCACCGGCGTTGACGTTCACTCCGTTCGCCAGCCACTCGGTGTTGTCGCGGGTATTACGCCATTCAACTTCCCAGCAATGATTCCATTGTGGAAGGCTGGCCCAGCACTCGCAGCGGGTAACGCTTTCATCATGAAGCCATCCGAGCAGGACCCAACTGTTCCTGTCATGCTGGCAAAGCTGTTCCTCGAGGCCGGTGGCCCAGCAGGCGTCCTGAACGTTGTCCACGGTGCACACGACGCTGTGAATGGCATCCTGGCACACGAGGATATCAAGGCAGTGGGCTTCGTTGGTTCGACCCCAGTTGCGCAGCACGTCTACATCGAATCGGCTCGTACCGGCAAGCGCGCACAGTGCTTCGGTGGTGCGAAGAACCACATGATCATCATGCCGGACGCAGACCTCGACCGCGTGGTTGACGCACTCATCGGTGCGGCATACGGCTCCGCTGGTGAGCGTTGCATGGCCATCTCCGTTGCGGTTCCAGTGGGCGACGAAGTTGCAGACGCATTGCGTGACCGTCTGAAGGAAGCAATCGCAGACCTGAAGGTTGGCCACTCCCTCGACCCAGAAGCGGACTACGGCCCACTGATCACCGAGGCAGCACGCGACCGCGTGGTACGTCTGATCGGTGAAGGTGAAGAAGCAGGCGCTGACCTCGTTGTTGACGGTCGTGGCCGTGGCGCTGACGATGATTCCTTCGAAGGTGAGTCCCTCGAGGGTGGCTTCTTCGTTGGACCTACCTTGTTCGACAACGTCACCACTGACATGTCCATCTACAAGGAAGAAATCTTCGGACCAGTGCTGTGCATCGTCCGCGCAAAGGACTACGAAGAGGCGCTGTCCCTGCCAAACGATCACGAGTACGGCAACGGCGTTGCTATCTTCACCCGTGACGGCGACACTGCCCGTGACTTCTCCTCTCGTGTTGAAGTCGGCATGATCGGCGTTAATGTCCCAATCCCAGTCCCAGTTGCATTCCACACCTTCGGTGGTTGGAAGCGCTCCGGCTTCGGTGACCTGAACCAGCACGGTCCAGATTCATTCCGTTTCTACACCCGCACCAAGACCATCACGCAGACCTGGCCAAAGGGCCCACGCGAGGGCGCATCTTTCTCGATGCCAATTCTCGGCGAGTAATCGCTCCGACCGTCAACACCACTGACACACATTCCTAGAACGAAGGGAACACCGAGCACATGAGCTGGATCACCGAAGATCAGAAGCCATTGGTTGAAGTTATCGACAGCTACGTCGATAAGCACATCGCCCCCAATGCGATGGAGTGGGACGAAAAAGGCATCTTCCCAGTTGCCGAAATGAAAGGCCTCGCCGACATCGGAGTAGGTGCCCTGTACTGCTCCGAGGATCACGGTGGTACCGGCTTGACCCGTGCAGATGGTGTCGTGGTGTTCAACCGCATCGCGCGTGGCTGCCCAGTCACCGCCGCATACTTGTCCATCCACAACATGGTGACGTGGATGATCGACGAGTTCGGTACTGAAGAGCAGCGTGCAGAGTTCATCCCTCAGCTCGCGGCGATGGACAAGATCGGCAGCTACTGCTTGACCGAACCTGACGCAGGCTCAGACGCCGCAAACTTGACGACGCGCGCGGTACGCGACGGCGACGAGTGGGTGCTGAACGGCGTCAAGCAGTTCATTTCCGGTGCTGGCGTATCTGACGTTTACCTGGTGATGGCACGCACTGGTGACAGTGGCGCGAAGGGCATTTCGGCGTTCATCGTCGACAAGGACACCGAGGGCCTTAGCTTCGGTGCCAATGAGAAGAAGATGGGTTGGAAGAACCAGCCAACAGCGCAGGTCATCATGGATAACGTTCGCGTGCCGGCTGGCCGTCTCGTTGGCGGCGAGCAGGGTCTGGGTATGGGCTTCACCATGGCGATGCGCGGTCTGAATGGTGGCCGCATCAATATTGCTGCGTGTGCGCTGGGCGGAGCAGAGGTTGCTCACGAAGCAGCTGCTGCGCACCTGCGTGACCGAAATGCATTCGGGCAGAAGCTCATTGACAACGATGCACTGCGCCAGCGTCTTGCAGACATGGCAACCGACTTGATGAGCTCCCGACTGATGCTTCGTTACGCTGCGGATTCTCTTGATTCTAAGGCTCCAGGCTACGTCGAAGCGTGTGCAATGGCGAAGCTGCACGTCACTGAGCGCTGCTACCACGTCGCAGATGAAGCACTGCAGTTGCACGGTGGTTACGGCTACCTGCAGGACTACGCAGTAGAACGCATCGTGCGTGACCTCCGAGTTATGCGCATTCTCGAAGGCACCAACGAAATCATGCGCTTGATGATTGGTCGTGCCGTCGGCAAGGGCTCACTCGAGTTCTAAGAACCACACAGAACAAGCAGGGACGTTCGCAGGAATTCAGGAAAGGGACATAAGAACTATGAGTGAGAACAACGCAGGAACTATTGCTTTTATCGGACTTGGCAACATGGGTGGCCCAATGGCCGCAAACCTTGCCAAGGCTGGCTACACCGTTCAGGGTTCCGACCCATCACCAGAGGCGCGCGCAGCTGCGGAGTCCGCAGGCATCAAAGCTTTCGAAAACGCTAAGGACGCAGCTCAGGGGGCAGAGACTGTTATCACGATGCTTCCGAATGGTGGCATCGTAGGTGCGGTCTACGCAGACATTCTTCCTGTTGTTGCAGACAATGCGCTGTTCCTCGATTCTTCGACGATTGCCGTGGCCGAGGCTCGCGAGCTCAACGAGAAGGTCATTGCTGCTGGCCACCAGCACCTCGATGCACCGGTTTCCGGTGGCGTCGGTGGCGCTACCGCTGGCACGCTGGCATTCATGGTCGGCGGCGAGCAGGATGCATTCGATCGAGCAAAGGACGTGCTGGATGTCATGGGTCGTTCCGTGACCTTGTGTGGCGCATCTGGAGCCGGTCAGGCAGCAAAGGTTTGTAACAACATGCTGTTGGCTGTTCAGCAGATCGCAGTTGGCGAGGCAATGGTTCTGGGCGAGCGTCTGGGACTTACCCCGCAGGCATTCTTCGATGTTGTCTCGAACTCGACCGGTGCATGCTGGGCTCTCACCGCCAACTGCCCAGTGCCGGGTCCAGTAGAGTCCGCTCCGTCGAACCGCGACTACCAGCCTGGTTTCGCTGCTGCTTTGATGGACAAAGATTTGGGACTCGCAGAGCGCGCACTTGCCGATACCGGCACGAACGCAACTCTCGGCTCCAGCGCACGAGCACAGTACCGTCGCTTCTGCGAAGAGGGTAACCAGGGTCTCGACTTCTCCGCGATCATCCGCCAAATTGTGGCAGACAGCGAAGAAGCGAAGTAAGCAGTACAAGTAAGAAGTACACGTACAAACGAGTAGCAATCACTCACCGTGAGTTTGAACCACCAGTGACAATGGGATGGCAGAAGCCATTTCGTTGCTGGTGGTTTAAACGATGAAAGGACATTGACACACCATGACCGACGCTCCAAAGAACTACGAGACCATTCTGACCTCCACTGAAGGTCGAGTCGCAACCATCACGCTGAACCGTCCAAAGGCACTGAATGCTTTGAACTCGACTGTTATGAACGAGCTTGTCGACGCCTGCCAGACCTTCGAGCGTGACCGTGGTATCGGTGCGATCGTCATTATCGGCTCTGAAAAGGCATTTGCCGCTGGCGCAGACATCAAGGAGATGAAGGATCTCGGCTACCCAGATGTGTTCCTCGACGAGCTTTTTGAGGGTTGGGACAAGCTGCAGAAGATTCGTACGCCGATCATTACTGCCGTTTCCGGCTATGCACTGGGTGGTGGCTGCGAGCTTGCCATGATGGGTGACATCATTCTTGCTGCAGAAAACGCAAAGTTCGGTCAGCCTGAGATCACCCTTGGTGTCATTCCTGGTATGGGTGGTTCCCAGCGTCTGACCCGTGCGGTTGGCAAGTCGAAGGCTATGGACTTGGTTCTTACCGGCCGCATGATGGACGCTGAGGAAGCAGAGCGATCTGGTCTTGTTGCACGCATTCTGCCTCTCGAAGGCTTTGCCGACGAGGTTGCAAAGGTTGCGCAGAAGGTCGCTGAGATGCCACTGACCGCATCGTACGTTGCTACCGAAGCTGTTGATCGCGCCTTCGAAACGACCTTGGCGGAAGGCATCCACTACGAGCGTCGCGTATTCCACGCGCTGTTCGGTACTGCTGACAAGGCAGAGGGCATGGCTGCATTCGCTGAGAAGCGTAAGCCTGAGTGGGAACGCTAAACGCCACAATTCCCGAAGTTGAATGCCAGGGAATAGTTCCCTAGTACACGAAAGCCCCGGTCCATCGAAGGTGATGGGCCGGGGCTTTGCTGTGCACTGGAGCGTTGGCACCCCTATGCATCTCTCCAAACACTTATTGCCCGCTTCTGCACCTATTGGCTCGGGCGCATGAACCAACAAGTGAGAAAGCGGGCAATAAGTCGAGAATTAGCTGGAGTAATAGCAACAAGCGGGCCAGAGCTACCCGCGGGTCAGCACAACCAACGGGCTAAAAAGGTTAGTCCTTTTCCCAGTACTCGTTCGGGCGGCGCTTCGACAGTGGCGCGTCGACTGCCGTCTCGTCCTCTGGGCGGGCAAGTTCCTCATTGCGCAGTTCAACGCGGCGGATCTTTCCGGACGCGGTCTTTGGCAGCGTATCGCTGAACTCTAGACGACGAACACGCTTGAAGCCTGCCAGTTCCTGTGCCGTGTGCGCCATGATGGATTTTGCGGTTTCCAGGGTTGGTTCGTGTCCCTTCGCAAGCGTCACGACGCCCTTTGGAACCGCAAGGCGCATTGCATCTGGAGATGGAATAACAGCTGCTTCTGCCACTGCTGGGTGCTCCAGGAGAACGCTTTCCAACTCGAATGGAGAGATGCGGTAGTCAGATGCCTTGAATACATCGTCGATACGTCCTTCGAAGGTGATGTAGCCATCTTCGTCGATCGAACCACGGTCACCAGTGTGGTAGTAACCGTCGTACATGACCGCGCCAGTCTTGTCTGCCTGCTCGTGGTAGCCAGGAGTCAAGAACGTTGGGTGGCCGTCCATGACGACGCAGATCTCGCCGTTGTCGGTGAGTTCACCAGTTTCAGGATCCCGCAGGACGATGTCGACGCCAGGGCATGGGCGACCCATCGAGCCAGCCTTGACCTTCTGGCCAGGAGAGTTACAAACGAGCGCAGTCGTTTCGGTCTGACCGTAACCATCTCGAATAGTGACACCCCAGTCGCGTTCGACCTGCGAAATGACCTCAGGGTTCAGTGGCTCGCCAGCACCAAGTGCTTCGCGTGGAATGTTGGTCATCTGAGTCATGTCAGCCTGGATGAGCATGCGCCATACTGTTGGCGGTGCACAGAAGGTATCGACGCCACAACGGTCGAGCTGACGCATGAGGCTGGACGCGTCGAAACGATCGGTGTTGTAAATGAAGATGCATGCTTCAGCGCTCCACGGTGCGAAGACCTGTGACCACGAGTGCTTTGCCCAACCCGGCTGGGAGATGGACATGTGGGTATCGCCTGGCATGACACCGAGCCAGTACATCGTGGTCAGCGTGCCTACTGGGTAGCTTGCGTGGGTATGTGCAACGAGCTTCGGCTTCGACGTGGTGCCAGAGGTGAAGTAGAGCAGAAGCAGGTCATCGCGGTGCGTGACGCCGTCTGGTTCGAAAGTATCTGGCTCGATGAAGGCATCGTGGAAGTTCAGAATAGGCACCTGAGGTTCGCGACCGTCGCCGTAGTACGGTGTCTCGTCCTCATCTGCTGCGATGAGCTTCACATCGCTGGTGACATCAGCGAATCGGTCGAGGTATCGACGGGACGTCACGACATGGCTGATACGTGCACGCTCGATGCGTTCTGGAGTTTCCGAAGCAGGCAGCTGGATCGACGCAGGGCTGACGACGGCGCCGAGCTTCATTGCCGCCAGGAGGGTATCCCACAGTTCAACCTGGTTATCCAGCATCAGCATGATGCGGTCACCACGGCCGACGCCCTGCTTGCGCAGGTAGTTTGCGACGCGGTTGGAACGTCGACGCATGGCATCGAAGGAGTAGATGTGCTCACTGCCATCTGGTTCGACGATCCACAGTGCGCGCTCGTGGTTGTCATACGCAATCGCATCGAACCAGTTCAGAGCCCAGTTGAAGTTCTCGAATGTTGGCCATTCAAACTCTTTGCGAGCGTCTTCCCAGTTGTTGCGGTTGTTAAGCAGGGTGTTGCGCGCGCGGAGAAACTCTTCGCTGGCATCCACGTGTCCGGGCGTGCGGTCGGCCTTCGGAATCGTCATGGGGGAGACCTCGTCTCATCAGTAGTGGTGGCTTAATACATGTCACCCTGAAGGTTGAGGTCTGCGCCCAACCTATAAACCGGTGATGCGCATCACATTATCGTTCTGTAGTTTGCACGGGGAATGTTTGTGGAAATTAACTGAAGCGTATTTCGTAGTTGTCATAACTACGCCCGGAAATGGCGTTGACCTGCATTATTTCCCTACCCCCGGAAGTGTGTGAATGATGAATAACTAATCGCGAATCGAGGGTTAACGCTCGCTCAATTCTGGATCGTTATTCGCTCCACGCATGTAAATAACCGACCGAGTTCGGTCCAGTGCTGCTTGCAGTCGCGCCGTGTCCGCGCCAGGGCGCGCCATGAGATCGGAAATCGGCGCAGTCTTTACTGGCGATACTCCAGGGGGAGTCACGATGGTTGGAATCACTGTGAGGGAGTCGACTTTCCACGCGCCGTTCGTCGTAAAGTTTGGGCTTTCCGACGGATTGATTGGTGCGAACTCGAAGTTGACGGAGATGCCCTCGTAAGCGGTCGTATCGTTGGAAACCTGGTTGGCAATGTGATTGCCCAGCCCGTATACGACCCACTTGCCGTTGACCTTTTCGATCGGCTGTACGGCGTGGATGTGGTGGCCGTACACGACATCGATGTCAGGGGATTGGGTCAAGATGTTGGCAAGTTCGACTTGTTGTTGAGTGGGCTCGGCAACGTTTTCTTCGCCGGCGTGCATGGCTACCATTACGATGTCGGCTCCGGCTGACCGGGCAGCAGCTGCGCGCGCCAGCAGAGTGTCGGGGTTGAGGTCGTTGACCATCCACGGTTGCTCAACTGGGATGCCATTCGTGCCGTATGTGCCGGTTACGACGGCGACGCTGACGCCATTCTCAGCAGTAAAAATGCGGGGTTGCTCGGCTTCTTCAGGAGAGCGCGCGGATCCGCTATGGACAAGTCCGGCCGCGTCCAACGCGTCTAACGTGCGGAAAAGCCCCTCAGGTCCGAAGTCGACCGAGTGGTTGGAAACTGCGGTGCACATATCCCAGCCGGTTGCCTTGATATACGGCGCAATTTGGGGAGGTGCTTGGAACGCGGGGTAGCCAGAAAATGGCCCCTCTGGCGCTGCGAAAGGAACTTCTTCGTGGCAAATTGCGACGTCAGCGGACTCAATCGTTGGCTTGATGTCCTCGAATACTTCGGTGTAATCAAACGAGCCGTCTGGGCGCATACCGCTTTCGTACACGACTGGGTGCCAGAGCAGGTCGCCAGTCACGTTGACGGTGAATGTGTCTTTGCCCGCCGAAGCGTCATCCGACATGTCCCTGCCCGAATTACGTGAATTCTCCCGATTGCCCGCGCTACTCGGGTCATCGGAATTCCTGGATTCGTTGCTATCGGCAGCGAAGCGAGTGTCGAATGTGTCGGTCAGCGTGCCGACACCAATCAGGAGGCCGCAGCCAATGGCGAGTCCAGTAAGCAGGGCGGGGATGTGTAGGCGAGTGCGCATCAGGGCTCCGAAGTGTGATTTTCCATAAGCATGCTGGGGGAGTTCGTCGTAAAGCAAATTATGGGTGAATAGGTAAATTCACCCGCTTTTCATATAGTGGGAAATGTAGTCCAAAAATGGGGCACGGTTGCGCGTGTGCGCGGGCAATCGCGGAGGATGCATAGGAGATAACGTGTCGAAGGTTTCGTTTTACCGTGGTCAGCAATTGCCGCTGGAGATGCACAAGGTTCGCATTATTCAGAAATTGACGTTGTTGCCGATCGAAGAGCGTCAAAAGGCAATGGCGGAAGCCGGGTATAACACCTTCTTGTTGCAGAACAATGATGTCTTCCTGGACATGTTGACGGACTCGGGCGTGAACGCAATGAGTCAGGATCAGCAGGCTGCAATGTTCACCGCAGACGATGCTTACGCAGGCTCGGCGACGTACACCCGCCTGCACGACAAGCTCGTCGAGATCTTTGGCATGGAGTACTTCCTGCCAGCTCACCAGGGCCGCGCTGCTGAGAACATCCTGGCGCAGGTGCTCGTACGCGAGAACACTGTCGTCCCTATGAACTACCACTTCACGACGACGAAGCAGCACATCACCGTCCATGGTGGCGAAGTCGTCGAGTTGATTCGTCCAGAAGGACTCGAAGTCAACAACACGCATCCGTTCAAGGGCAACATGGACATCGAGGCTCTCGATGCGCTGTTGCAGGACAAGGGTGCCGAAGGTACGTCGTTTGTTCGTATGGAAGCTGGCACGAACCTCATTGGTGGCCAGCCATTCTCCTTGGAGAACCTTCGCGAAGTGTCTGCGCTGTGTAAGAAGGCCGGCGTTCCACTTGTGCTTGATGCGTCGCTGTTGGCTGACAACCTGTACTTCATGAAGGTCCGTGAAGAACAGTGCAAGGACATGAGCATTCGTGAAATTACTCGTGAGATTGCTGATGCCGTAGACATTCTGTACTTCTCGGCACGCAAGCTCGGTTTCGGCCGTGGTGGCGGAATCTGCATCCGTGACGAAGAAATGTTCAAGCAGATGCGTGGCTTTGTCCCGATGTTCGAAGGCTTCCTCACCTACGGCGGTATGTCGGTGCGCGAGATGGAAGCTATCACCGTCGGTCTGGAAGAGACCATGGATGAGGACATGATCAACCAAGGTCCTCAATTCATCGAGTACATGGTGACGGAACTGGATCGTCGTAATATTCCGGTCATTACTCCAGCCGGTGGCTTGGGTGCACACATTGATGCCATGCGATTCGTTGACCATATTCCACAGCATGAGTACCCAGCTGGTGCTCTCGCTGCGGCTCTGTATATCGCTTCGGGTGTCCGTGGTATGGAACGAGGCACCATGTCCGAGCAGCGTGATGCTGACGGAAACGAGCCATTGGCCGATATGGAGCTCGTCCGCTTGGCTATGCCTCGACGCGTGTTCACACTGTCGCAGGTCAATTACGCCATTGACCGTATCGATTGGCTGTACCAGAATCGTCGCATGATCGGTGGCATGGAGTGGGTTGAAGAGCCAGAGATCCTGCGCTTCTTCTACGGTCGACTCGCCCCGAAGACGACGTGGGCAGACGACCTCGTTGCTCAGTTCCGTAAGGACTTCGGAGACAGCCTCTAGGTCGTACGCAGCAACCTTTCACTCGATACCCTGGTCAGTATTTTCAGGCCCGCGGTCATTTGTCAAAAATGACTACCCTGGAACACATGGTCGAGGTACGCATTCATGGACGAGGCGGACAAGGTGTAGTTACCGCGTCCGATCTGGTCGCGATGGCGGCTTTCGCTGAAGGTCGCCACGCCCAAGCATTTCCATCCTTCGGATCGGAGCGCACAGGCGCCCCGGTCGTTGCATATTGCCGCATCAGCGAAACTCCAATTCGCACCCGCGAGCCGGTCCTAGAACCAGATTTGGTCATCGTGCAGGACCCAACTTTGCTCCCGATTATTGATGTCTTTTCGGGCTTGACGACGACGGGGTATGCACTCATCAACTCCTCAAAGCGCAGTGCTGAACTGGGGCTATCTGAGCTTCAAGCGAAGCAGCCGGAAGGACATTTTATGACCATTCCGGCAACTGACATCGCACGTGAACACACGGGGCGAACTGTGCCGAATGCTGTGCTGCTAGGCGCAGTAGCTGCACTGACCGGGCTGTATCGAATGGATTCGGTGAGCGCCGCAATTATGCAGCGATTCCCAGGAAAAGTGGGCGAAATGAATGTCGCCGCTGCCGAAGCGGCATACGCCCTTGTGCAGGAAAAGAAGAATGCAGCGAAGGGTGCGGCACATGCTTAAGCAAATTGAAGGTTCGCAAGCGGTTGCGCAGGCAGTACAGGCATGTCGCCCTGAAGTTGTGTGCGCGTATCCCATTTCGCCACAAACGCACATCGTTGAAGCATTGTCGGCGATGGCCAAGCGGGGCGAGCTGCCAAACTGCGAATACGTCAATGTGGAGTCCGAGTTCGCGGCGATGTCGACGGCAATTGGCGCATCAGCAGCTGGTGCACGGTCGTACACGGCGACGGCGTCGCAAGGATTGTTGTACATGGTCGAGGCTGTGTACAACGCATCTGGCTTGGGCTTGCCGATTGTGATGACGGTGGCGAACCGCGCAATTGGCTCTCCAATCAACATTTGGAACGACCATTCTGACTCGATGAGTCAGCGCGACTCGGGCTGGTTGCAGCTCTATGCGGTTGATAACCAAGAAGCTGCAGATCTGCATGTGCAGGCATACAAGATCGCCGAGGAACTCTCGCTACCTGTGATGGTGTGCATGGACGGTTTCATCCTGACCCATGCGATGGAACAGGTCGATGTGCCGGAGCGCGAGGACGTCGACAAGTTCTTGCCTCCGTATGAGCCACGCCAAGTTCTCGATCCAGCAGACCCCATTTCGATCGGTGCCATGGTGGGGCCGGAGGCATTCACCGAGGTGCGGTACTTGGCCCACCACAAGCAGTTGGAAGCTCTGGACATCATTCCACGGGTTCAGAAAGAGTTCGAAGAAGTCTTTGGCCGTGCGTCTGGTGGGTTGCTCCACGAGTACAAGACGGACGATGCCGAGACGATCATCGTGTGCCTCGGTTCGGTGACGGGTACGGTGCGCGATGTCGTGGATGCGCGCCGGGCAGCGGGAGAGAAGATTGGCGTGTTGTCGCTGGTGTCCTTCCGCCCATTCCCAACCGACGCGGTGCGCGCTGCGCTGAGTAATTGCACACGATTCATCGTGTTGGAAAAGGCATTCTCGGTCGGAATCGGTGGCATTGTGTCATCGCATTGTCGTGCAGCAATGCGAGGCAAGACATTTATTTGTCACGAGCTCATTGCCGGTTTGGGCGGTCGTGATATTACGAAGGCCTCGTTGAATGCGTATCTTGATCGCGCCGTTGTTGATGACGTCGAAGATACGACGTTCCTGGACTTGGACACGGAGTTGGTGAACCGCGAGTTGCGTCGTGAAGAATCACAGCGACGTTCGGGCGCGATCCCTGAGAACATGTTGCGCGATTTTTCGCATCGCGCCATGACTGGTTCCTTCGAGGAGGAGAAGTCGAATGACTAACGCTGATGCAGTTCATGACGATCGGTTGAGTCGTTACATCCGGCCGAACCGCACGCCGTTGCCAATGCCAACCATCCCGGGCACCGAGATTCCGGCTCGGGAGGAAGCCAAGTTCTACCAGGTTGGGTCTTTTGCCATTGGCAACCGGTTGCTCGATGACAAGCTTCGATCCGTCCAATCTGACACCGACCGCGTGAATTCATTGACCTCGGGTCACCGCGCATGCCAGGGCTGTGGTGAAGCACTCGGTGCGCGATATGCGCTGGACGCTGCGATGGCCGCAACAGACAACAAGGTCATCGCGGTCAATGCGACGGGCTGCCTCGAAGTCTTTTCCACTCCGTACCCAGAGACTTCCTGGAACTTGCCGTGGATTCACTCTTTGTTCGGGAACGCTCCGGCCGTCGCAACCGGTGTGCAAGCCGCGCTGAAAGCTAAGGGTCGTACCGATGTTCGCGTTGTTGCGCAGGGTGGTGACGGCGGCACAGTGGACATCGGCTTCGGCGCGCTCTCTGGCATGTTCGAGCGTAACGACGACGTCCTGTACATCTGCTACGACAACGAGGCGTACATGAATACTGGTGTGCAGCGTTCCGGCGCGACGCCACCAACGGCTCGGACGGCAACGACACAGCCAGTCGGCGACGAGCCAGGTAATACGTTTGGCCAGGGCAAGAACTTGCCGCGTATTGCGATGGCACATGATATCCCATACGTCGCTACGGCCACTGTCGCTGATTTGCGTGACCTTGAATACAAGGTCAACAAGGCCATGGAGTTCCGCGGTGCGCGCTACATCCATGTGCTCGTGCCATGCCCGTTGGGCTGGGGCACCGTATCAAACCAAACCATCAAGATCGCTCGCTTGGCGACGCAGTCGGGTGTCTTCCCAGTCTTTGAAGCCGAATATGGCGAGGTGACATCTGTGACAAAGCTTCGTCGACCTGTTCCGGTGGAGGAGTACCTGCGACCGCAGCGTCGTTACGCTCACTTGTTTAAGGGTGGCGGAGATTCGGAAACTATCGCTCTGCTGCAGAAGTTGGCTGATCGGAATATTCGTCGCTATAACCTCATCGATGAGGACAGCCTTGACGAATTTGAGAAGTATGAGGGGGAGAACTCGTAATGGCTGGAACTCCAGGAACCGCAGGCTCGAACCCAGTGCCATTGCCGTTTGCAATTTCATTGGGCGTGGGCTCATCGCTGTCGAACCAGACAGGTTCGTGGCGTACCGAGCGTCCGGTGTACGTCAATCTATTGCCACCGTGTAACAAGGCATGCCCTGCTGGAGAAAACGTGCAGCAGTGGCTCTATCACGCAGAAGAGGGCAACTATGAAGCTGCGTGGCGTGAAATTATGCTGAATAATCCGCTACCCGCAGTGATGGGTCGCGTGTGTTATCACACCTGCCAAACAGCGTGTAACCGTGCAGAAGTAGACGAAGCAGTTGGTATTAATGCCATTGAGCGCTTCCTCGGCGACAAAGCGATTGCAGAGAATTGGCAGGTCACTACTGATGTCCCAGCGTCAGGAAAGAAAGTGCTCGTCGTTGGCTCAGGGCCGTCTGGTCTATCGGCTGCGTACCATTTGGCGCGGCTCGGACATACGGTGACTGTGCGCGATTTGGGTGACAAGCCGGGTGGCATGATGCGCTATGGCATCCCCGCTTACCGGCTGCCCAGGAAAATCCTTGATGCAGAAATTGCACGCATTGCAGCCCTTGGTGTGACATTCGAGCAGGGAGTACGCGTCGACGATATTGACGCGGTGCTTGACGAGTTCGACGCTGTCTTCACCGCAGTCGGTGCACAGATTGGCAAGAATATCGGCGTTCCTGCCGGTGAAGCGGCCAACATTATGGATGCCGTGGATGTGCTTCGTGATGTGGAAGCTCGAGGTGACTCAACGGGCGACGATAAACCTTTGTTGGGCCGAACCGTCGTTGTGTACGGCGGTGGCAACACTGCCGTTGACGCTGCGCGTACGGCAAAGCGGCTAGGAGCTACAGACTCGGTCATTGTCTATCGGCGTACCCGCGACCGCATGCCAGCTCACGACTCTGAAGTTGTGGAAGCGGAAGAAGAGGGCATCGCTATGCGCTGGCTGTCCACGGTCAAGCACGTGGACGGTGGCACTATCAAGATTGAGAAGATGGCGCTCGACGAGAACGGTTTTCCACAGCCGACTGGCGAATATGAAGAGTTGGCAGCCGACTCGTTGATTATGGCACTTGGTCAAGAATCGGACTTGTCGCTCTTGGAAAACGTCGACGGGGTGACTATAGATCGCGGTGTAGTTGCAGTGAACGAGCACATGATGACAGGTCGTGCCGGTGTCTTTGCTGGCGGAGACATGGTGCCAAGTGAAAAGAATGTCACTGTTGCCATCGGCCATGGCAAGAAGGCCGCGCGGCATATTGATGCGTGGCTTCGAGGTTCAATCTACGACCCTGGTGAAAAGCCTGGAGATGCAACTCTCGACCGCATGGAGACCTGGTACTACTCGGATGCTCCGCACAAAGTTCGCGAACGTCTGGAGGGTCCACGTCGCGCTTCCACGTTCGACGAAGTTGTTCAGGGCCTCGATGAAGAATCCGCTGTGTTCGAAGCTCGTCGTTGCATGAGCTGCGGCAATTGCTTTGGCTGTGACAACTGTTTCGGCGTGTGTCCAGACAACGCGGTATTGAAGATTCAATCGGGCGAGTACGAGTTCAAATACGACTACTGCAAGGGCTGTGGTGTCTGTGCTGAAGAGTGCCCATGCGGCGCGATCTCGATGGTCCCCGAAGAGATCTAGCGTGACGACGGTTCGTCGTCACGCACCAACTTCCGAAGCATAGGAAATGCAAAACCGGCCTTCCCCGAGGTAGTGGGAAAGGCCGGTTACTTGCGATGTGACGCTTTGGTTCGTGTGCGCCTAAGCGCCAAGCTAATAGGCGCGGTCAGGATTTTAGTTATGCGGTCGCTGGACCGTCAGCGTCGATTTCGTCGGAGTGGTTCGAACGAATCAGGGAGACTGCGATCGACGAGGTGATACCGAAGCCAGCCAGCATGAGGCCAACACCGAAGCCGCCGTAGGTTTCTGCGATGGCTGCAGCCAACAGTGGCGGAATTGCGCCACCGAGGATTGCTGCGATGTTGTAGGCAAGGCCTGCACCGGTGTAGCGGAGGTCAACGCGGAACAGCTCTGGGAGCATTGCACCAGCTGGGCCGTATGCGATGCCGAAGATCATCAGGGTGCCGTAGAGGCCTGCGGTGAAGCTCCACAGCGTACCCATGTCAAGGATGTAGAACAGGAATGGGCTCCAGATAACAGCGCCGATGGTCGAGATCAGGATGACCTTGTTGCGGCCGATGCGGTCAGAGTACAGCGCCGACAGGGCGGTGGAGATACCGAAGACAATTGCTGCGCCCATACCGATTGCCAGAACTGCCTGGCGGGAGTGGCCCAAGGTGCCGGTTGCGTAGCTGGTCAGGAACGAGGTGCCCATGTAGAACAAGGTGAATAGGGAAGCAAGTGCGACGCCACCGAGGACAGCTTCCTTCCACTGGTAGCGGAGGGTATCCATGAACGGGAAGGTCTTCTTTTCGGCTACTTCGCCCTTTTCGCGACGCTCGAGCTCCTTAGCGAACGATGGAGTCTCGTCGATGACAACTCGAACGTACATGCCGATTGCGACCATTACGACCGAGAGGACGAATGGGATACGCCAGCCCCAGTTGATGAAGGCATCCGAGGTCTCACCGAGGAGAACGCTGATCAAGAGGAAGGTGCCGGAGGAGAGGAAGAATGCGATAGCCGGGCCGATCTGCGGGAAGATTGCGTACAGTCCGCGCTTTCCTGGTGGTGCGTACTCGGCAGTCAGCAGGGTTGCACCTGCCCACTCACCGCCCACAGCCAAGCCCTGTGCGAAACGCATGGCTACCAGCAGGATTGGACCCCAAATGCCAATGCCGTTCTCGAACAATCCCCAGGCGCCAGATTGGTAGCCAGGTAGAAGGCCAATGAACAGGGTTGCGAAGCCCATCAACAGTAGCGTCCATACCAGGGTGCGCTTGCGGCCAAGCTGGTCACCGAAGTGACCGAAGACGATGGAGCCGAGTGGGCGAGCAAGGAATGCCACGCCGAAGGTTGCGAACGACGCGATGGTGGACATCAGTGGCGTCATATTCGGGAAGAAGATCGTCGGGAAGACGAGAGCGGCAGCGGTGCCATAAATGAAGAAGTCGTAGAACTCGATGGTCGTACCGATCATCGAAGCGGTTGCGACACGTCCAAGAGTCGCTTCCTTCTTGTCCTTCTTTGGCGTGTGTGCTGCACCGGTTGCTACAGCCGGAGCGTTGTGCTCCTGGGCAGTCGATGCAGTGGTCGTGGCAACCGGGGCATGATTTGGCAGCGGAGGAGTAGCTGCCACATTGGTCCCCGTAGGCGAGGTGGTCTGATTAGTCACTAGTTGAACTCCAGCGTCGGGGTCTTGTCGGCTACACCGTCGCGGCACTCGGTGTGCGCGGCTTGGTGAACGGTGTAGTTAAGACCGATTAGCAAGGTAAGACCAAAGCTACGTAGATGTGTTCTGGGTCACATATACCCGAAAGGGTATATTGTGTAAATATAACTAAAAAACGGACAGGGAAAGTCTTCGGAACGCCGTTAAAAATGCCGTTGTACTGCACAAACAAAAAATCGCACCATGGTCAGGTGCGAGTAAATAATTTCTAAGAGAAAGCAAAAAGAAGTTTTACGGCAGCAGGCCGAGGGTACGAGCACGGCTTACCGTCGCGTGCCGGCCCGACGTTCCGAGCTTTGTAGCAGCGTTTCGTAAATAAGCTTTCACTGTTTCTCCGGACAGTCCCAATCGCACTCCGGTCTCTGCATTTGTGCAGCCGAGTGCAACGTGAGCAAGTACGTCCAACTCTCGTGCGGTGAGACGGGGGAGATCCTCCCGAGGGGCATCAAGTCCGGAAATTCCCGCTAGGCCCTGGGATGCGGACATGAGGCGAGCTTTCAGGTCACTGTCCTCAGTGGAAGCGGCAATCGAGCGCAAATCAGCGTGGATTTCCCGGAGCTTTTCCCGATCGGCAGAGCTCACCCCTTCGCCAATAATTGGCACATGGGCTGCCTCTGCCATAGCAAGACGACGATCGACCTCATCGCGAATGCGCAGCTCATCGGCAGTCTGCCGGGCAATCTGCAAGCCTGTATTGCGTACCCGATCACCAATAGCGCCGGTGCGCCGATAGGCACCGTAGAGGACCATGCGTACTTGGTCGGAGACAACCACCGGAATGGCCATCACCGAGCCCAGCTCTTCCACATTGACTTCACTACGGTAGCTGTCGGTGATGATTTTTGCTGAAGCATAATCTGTCACCGCAGCTGGCCTGCGGTCCCGCAAACTCAATCCGCCAAGACCTTCGCCGGAGTGGACAGTCAGGCCGCGCAAAGAATCAGTTAGAAGACCAACGCCTTCAGTGATGACAACCTGGTTTGAGTTGCCCATCCCAGCGAAAACCACAGGTAGCTCTGCATTGCGACGCAAAGAACGCACCATCTGGCGGAGTAGCTCCCGGTCTTCCGGGCGGGATTGGGCAGACATGCACATAGTTTACCCATGGAAACTTCAAGGAATTTGCAGTTTCCAGGATTTCTCTGCCTCGGGTTGGCGCAGAAGGTGGAGGGGTGATCGTCGTGAAGTAAACGACGTAGAGGAGCAAAGATGTAGGTACTTCACTACGCAAGACTAATGGCGATGTAGTGTTGCTATTGCTACTTCATCCACGGGAGCGCCAACCGAATCTCCGGCGCTGAGAGGACACCAGGTATCGGGTGTCGACCGATTGAACCTGAGCCGGGTAATTCCGGCGTAGGAAAGGACAGTGCAGAACTATGGTTTCTCGCGCGCTCAAATCAGCCCCTCCACAAGAGGGCGAAGTTACAACCGGGCCTATCTATCGCAGTCACAAGCACTATGACAATGTGGACTTTGCAAACGAATTTGGTTCAGCTACGTTGCGCATCCCGGCGCGACGCATTGAGCTGACAGATGGTGGCCACTTTGATGTGTACGACACTTCGGGCGTGTATACCGAAGAGAATCCACAACTGGATTTGAAGGCTGGCCTGGCAAAGATTCGTGAGCAGTGGTCGATGGCTCCGGCAGTCGCTGCGGATCCGACAAAAGATGATTCGCCACAGGTAAAGACACAGCTGGCATGGGCTCGAGCTGGCATCATTACGCCGGAAATGGCGTTCGCTGCTGCTCGTGAGGGCGTCGATCCGGAGATTGTGCGTGAAGAAGTAGCCGCTGGGCGCGCAGTCATTCCGGCGAATCACAAGCACCCTGAAATCGAGCCAATGGTCATTGGTAAGCGTTTCGCTACCAAGGTCAACGCAAATATTGGCAACTCTGCTGTGACCTCCTCCATCTCGGAAGAGGTAGAGAAGATGGTGTGGGCAACTCGGTGGGGTGCCGACACGATCATGGATCTGTCTACGGGCAGCGACATTCACGAAACTCGGGAATGGATCTTGCGGAATTCTCCAGTACCAGTCGGTACTGTGCCCATCTACCAAGCACTGGAGAAGGTCAACGGCGAGCCGTCGAAGCTCACGTGGGAGCTGTACCGCGACACCATCATTGAGCAGTGCGAGCAAGGTGTCGACTACATGACTGTCCATGCTGGCGTGTTGCTGCGCTACGTCCCGCTGGCTGCAAATCGTGTCACTGGCATCGTTTCGCGCGGTGGTTCGATCATGGCGGCCTGGTGTTTGGCTCACCACACTGAGAGCTTCTTGTACACCCGCTTTGCGGAGCTCTGCGACATTTTGGCGCAGTACGACGTGACGTTCTCACTTGGCGACGGGTTGCGTCCAGGCTCTATCGCTGACGCTAATGACGAGGCCCAGCTCTCCGAGCTGAAGACACTCGGCGAATTGACCAAGATCGCTAAGTCCCGTGGCTGCCAGGTCATGATCGAAGGTCCGGGACACGTGCCCATGCACAAGATTCCAGTCAACGTCGAATGGGAAGAGGAGTGGTGCGAGGAAGCACCGTTCTACACCCTGGGCCCACTGGCTACTGATATTGCTCCAGGCTATGACCACATCACGTCAGCGATTGGTGCGGCAATTATCGCGCAGTCAGGCACTGCGATGCTGTGTTACGTCACCCCGAAGGAACATCTTGGTCTTCCAAATCGCGACGACGTAAAGGTCGGTGTGATTACATACAAGATCTCCGCTCATGCAGCTGACTTGGCAAAAGGGCTGCCACGTGCACAGGAGCGTGACGACGAACTGTCGAAGGCACGCTTCGAGTTCCGTTGGCATGATCAGTTTGCGCTGGCTCTTGATCCGGATACTGCACTCGACTATCACGATGAAACCCTCCCAGCAGAGCCAGCCAAGACAGCTCACTTCTGCTCGATGTGTGGACCTAAGTTCTGTTCCATGCGCATTTCGCAGGATGTCCGCGATTATGCAGCTGAAAAGGGGTTGGAGACTGTCGAGGCTATCGAAGCTGGTATGGCCGAGATGTCGGATCAGTTCGCAGAGTCAGGTGGAAAGGTGTACTTGCCAATCGCGGGGCAGTAGCCTTCATTCCATGTCGTGACACTTCACTCAATTGTGAAACGCTGAGATGAATACTGAAATGCCCAACCAGATATGTTTAAGTATCTTAGCTGGGCAAAGTATTAGACGTTAACCACAAGGGGTGCATGGCCATTTCTACAGGGCTGACAGAACCGCGACGACCGGCGGAAAGCACACGGTCGTCGCGGACACCACAGAAGCCAACGTCTCTACTAAGGCGTAGAAATAGTCAGCCGAAACGACCTGCTTCGGAAGCCGGAGTAATGTCTTGGCAGCTCGGAATTCTGGCCATTGTCATGGGCGTAGCCAACGCGTGGGCCTGGTTCGAACGCCAGCAGCCGGATGACTGGGCATCGCTGTGGATTGCCGGCATGCTTGTAGATCGAGGTCAGGTTGACCACCTGTACGACCGTGACCCAAACGAGTTTTCACTTATCGCTGGTGACGAATGGCTGTCTGCCGCTGCTGAGCTGCCAACGCCTTTTCCGCATCCTTTCGTCCACAATCCATTCGTGGCCTATCTAATGGCGCCACTGACGAATTGGATGGAATTTGAAACGTCCGTCGTGTGGCTATCTGCATTGACCGGTGCTGCCATGGTTGTACTGGTCGCCTCGGTATATCGCCTTTGGCACTCAACTACCATGCCGTGGGGATATGCAGCGGCGGCGACCATCGCGCTTGCAGCGATGCCGGCGACTCAGACTGTCACGTGGATCGGGCAGACGACCATGCTTGTTACTGCTGGTGGGGCATATGCCCTGGCGACATCGTCGAGAAGTCCGTACTTTGCAGGCATCGTGTTGGGCATGGTGGCCGCAGTGAAGATCACACCCATTGTGCTCATTCCGGTGCTGTTGTTTGCACGCCGGCGTTGGATTGCCGGTGCAGTAGCAATCGGTGTGATGTCCTTGCCGTTCTTGGTTACAGCGTTGACTCTGAACAAGTCCCTGCTGGACAAATGGTGGAGCAGTCTGAAGGACATCAACGATGGCGTGTTGGTTGGCGAAGTGAATCAGTCTTTGTCATCAGCCATGTTGAAACATGAAATTCCCGCTGAGGCAGGGGTCATTCTCGTACAGGATTACCCAGGCAGCGTCCGTACTTTGCCGATAATTCTTGCTGTCGCAATGGTCATAATCACCATTGCTGTTGCCTGGGTGAATCGCTACTACCGCTTCCAAATTCTCGCCTCAATGGCTTGGGGAATTGGTGTCGCCTTTTCGACGATCGTTTGGGAGCATTACCTCGTTCTTGTCGTGATGTTTGCTGCGGGAATTCTTGCGATGTCGAATACATCGTGGACCAAGCACATTGCCTGGAGTGGAGTGGCGGCAGTTGGTTTTATGCTGGTATTCCCGATGGCCATGCCGACTGGTGCCATTGCCCTTGTTGAAGGCACGCCGTACACAGGTATAACAGCACTGATCACTGCAATGGTGTTGTTGTTGATCACTGCAGGTATACATGCGGCTCACGGCGACGGTCGCGATGTCGGCGACTCTATGCTGGGATTTGATGAACTCGAACATCTTGTGCGGGCACACCAGCAGTACGGCAAGCACAGTGCCGGTCACCACCGCGCACATTAACTCCGCGTGCAGCAACTAAATGCTATCTGCTCCTAAGCTTGCAAGAATTCCAACCACCTCGGTAGTTCGCGCTGTGCTTGCTCATAACCCAATCTGTACGCTTCAAGCACCTTGTCCAGGTTGCGCTCACGATTATTAATCCGCATATCAGTAGGGAAGAACTGCAGCGCTTTGCCTTGGCGTTCGTATTCTTCAAGCTTCTCAGCGGTCGCGTTGTAGCGCGTCGGGCGTGCGAGAATCGCTTCAGCCAGGATTGGTTCCTTACGGAACACCCTACGAACAAGTCCAGGTCGGGTCGATTCTTCACGACGAAAACCCTCCGGTCGGGTACGAATCACCAGAAACTTGTCAAAACCATCGGCTTCAGCTGCGTCGAGCGGGATGCCACCAGATGGCCCAAGCGCTCCGTCGACGTATTTTTCGCCATCGATAATGGTGGGGCTCATCAAGCCAGGGAGTGAAGACGAAGCCCGAACGCGAGTCATCATGGAATCGACATCGGTCATGTCTTCGCGACCCCAGTAGACCATTTCGTCGGAAGCCAGTTTTAGTGCACCAATGCGGAAAGGGATCTGACTCTGCATCACATTGTCAAAGCGGAAAGGCCCAAAATTCTCGAACGTAGTGATCGGCGCTGTGTGATAGATGTACTCCGAATCGAAGTAGCCACGACCTCGAAAGAAACTGCCCCACCCGCCGTATTTCGGATCGACGGCGATTGTCGTCATCGAACCAATATTCCGTTGAATATCGCCTGCCAAGTAGTTCGATGTCAGGGAAGAGCCAGCGGAGATTCCACCAACCCAACCGACATCGATGCGTTCTTCGAGGAGCGTCGTCACGCAGCCTGCGGTGTAGGCGTTTCGCATGCCTCCGCCTTCAAAAATCAGAGCGACTTTTGGGGCCTTAGTGCGTGGCAACGAGTCATCGGCAGGAGCGTTCATGAATGGCAATTCTAACGTGATGCGGATTAATCAGTAATGATGGGTATATGAGCACGGATTATTCGGAATCAAGTTCGGTGGTAGCGGACTCACCAGCGCATAAGCACTGTGAAGATCTGATTGACTTCGTGGTGGCGTCACCAAGTTCGTACCACGCAGCAGGTGAAGTGGTTCGGCGCATGGTCGCAGCCGGAGCCACGTACGTTACTGAAGCAGACCCGTGGCCTGCTGCAGCGGGCACTTACGTGATGCAACGCGGTGGTGCTGCTGTTGCCTGGATCGTTCCGCCAGAGCTTGCCGACGATCCCGCCACGTGGGGCTTTTCTATTGTCGGGTCGCATACTGACTCGCCGGGGTTCCGGTTGAAGCCGAATCCTGTAGTCACCTCAGCAGGATATGCCCAGGCTGCCTGTGAGGTTTACGGTGGTGCATTGCTGGGGGCGTGGACCGACCGCGAGATTGAGTTTGCAGGTCGAGTCGTTGATGTCGACGGTGCCGAGCACCTCGTGCGTACCGGCCCAATTGCGCGTATCCCACAGTTGGCAATTCACCTCAATCGAGCGGTCAATGAGGAAGGGTTGAAGTTGCACCGGCAGCGCCACACAGTGCCCATTATCGGGCTGCTGCCAGAATCCGGGTCGGCTGCTAAAACCAGTATTCATCAGGCTATTGCTGCTGCAGCGGGGATGGAGGTGGAGCGCATCGTCGCATGGGATCTTATTTCGTGTGATACCCAGCGCCCACGAACCTTCGGTCTGAACAACGAGTTCCTCGCGTGCGGGCGCCTCGATAACCTCCTCAGCGTGCATGCATCTCTCGTTGCTTTCGAGAACATGCTGGCTACCGGCACACCTCCGGCCACCAACACCATTCCAGTTCTCGTTGCTTTCGACCACGAAGAAGTGGGATCTGCCTCTACCACTGGTGCTGCGGGGCCACTGCTTGCCGACGTGCTGACACGAATCGCCACCGCCGCCGGAGCAACGGGGGACATGACTCAGCGCATGTATCGACGCTCCGTCTGCTTGTCCGTCGATGGTGGACACGCAGTTCACCCGAACTATGTGGAAGAGCATGAGCCCGGGCATCATCCGCAGCTCGACGGCGGACCTGTCCTAAAGATCAACGCTAACCAGCGCTATGCCACCAATGCAGTGGGACAAGCATTGGTGGAGCGCGTCGCAAAGCAAGCATCGGAACGGATCGGCGAGACTATTCCGGTGCAATATTTCGTGTCGGCGAACCATAAGCCGTGTGGATCAACCATTGGGCCGATTACGGCAACACGGCTTGGTATCGAGACGATCGATCTTGGCGCAGCGATGTTGTCAATGCATTCACCACGAGAACTCTGCGGAGTGAAGGATCCGTGGTGGATGATGGAACTCATCACTTCGTTCTGGACCACGACGACCATGGGGAGCCACACGTGACCGAGGAGACTGCGACTACAACGACCGATGTTCGCGCGGGAAGTACCACGTCCTTTACGGTGCCAATGGAAGAGGTAGTGGAGTGGCGTCGCCATTTGCACGCCCACCCAGAGCTCAGCTTCCGCGAATTTGAGACTGCAGACTTCATTGAAGAGCTGCTGCGGGAATGGGGGATCACGACCGTTCGACTGACCCCTACGAGCGTAATTGGCACCATTGCCGGTACTGCAGGCGACCCTGAAACTGGGCGCGTAGTAGGCTTCCGCGCTGATATTGATGCACTACCTGTCCAAGAAGAAACAGGTTTGGAGTTCGCTTCCCGCAACCCGGGCGTTATGCATGCCTGTGGACACGATGTGCACACGGCCATGCTGCTCGGCACCGCCAAGATTCTACAGAGCATGCGTGACCAGTTGCATGGCAAGGTGGTGTGCATTTTCCAGCACGCCGAAGAATCCCTCCCTGGTGGCGCTCGCGAATTGGTGGCAGCGGGCGCTGCAGACGAGCTCGATGAGGTCTACGCTTTCCATGTCGCACCACATCCAGTGGGGCACGTCGGTATTTGCCGAGGTCGCGTGTCCACGATGTCGGGGATCGTGTCCATCGGCATTCGCGGTCGTGGTGGACACTCCTCGAATCCGCAGCTGAGCGTCGACCCTGTTCTTGTCGCCAGTGAAGCGACGATGCTGCTGAACACTATTGTCAGTCGAAACCTCGATCCGAGGCACATGAACATTGTCAACGTGGGTGCGTTGCATTCCGGCGAAGTCGGAAACGTCATTCCAGATACCGCGAGGCTGGAAGTATCCATTCGCTCTGTTGACGAAAGTGACTGGGAGTCAATCTGTCATCGGATCGAAACGTTGGTCAACGGCGTTTGTGCAGCTCATGGTGCTCAGGCGAATTTCGAGTGGCAAATTCCTTACCCAATGGTGGTCAATGCAGACAGAGCTTCGGATCGTGCTTGGCACGCTGCGGTCAAGGCCATTGGCGAACATCGAGTGTTTGCGGCTGAACCATGGTCGCCGTCGGATGACTTTTCCTATTTCTCCCGTGAAGTCCCTGGCTGCTATATGTTCCTCGGTGGCGGCGGTCCGGAAGTGGGCATGCCATTTTTCCTCCACAACTCTCGGTTCGATGTCGTTGAGCGTGCCATGAATGCCGGAGTTCGGGTGGAAGTGCAGATTGCTCTTGATGCACTCGCCCCTGGATTCCCAGCTGCACCGGAAATGCCACAAGACTGCGAGAATCGCATGGAGCCTGCAGGAATACTGCCGCCACGACCTGTGAAACCAGGATTCGGCACTCCACAATCTAAGGCTGCAGAAGTGGTAAAGAGGAAACTATGAGTAATAACACTGTCCGACCTTCTTCGGAGCGCGTGCCAAGCCCAGCATGGGTGGAGCATGCAATTGGCTGGCACGTGTATCCGCTGGGTTTTGTCGGTGCACCAATCCACGAACACGAAATTGCTGTGCAGTCCGCTCCTGGCGCTCCAGTTGAGCATGAACCGCGTTTGAATCGTATGTTGCCGTGGCTCAACTACATCCAGGGAATGGGCTTGAATGTCCTGCAGCTGGGGCCCGTTTTCGAATCGACGAGTCATGGTTACGACACGCTCGATTACTTCCGTATCGATCCCCGGCTTGGTACTGAGGACGACATGGTGCGATTGATCGCGCATGCTCATGATCGAGGAATCAAGGTACTTTTCGACGGCGTGTTCAACCACATCGGCTCCCAAGCTCCGATGTTCCGTACTGCACTGGAGGATCCTGATTCGTCGGAAGCCGAATTGTTCGACATCGATCGTTCGGTTAATCCACCGTCCGCACCGTGCTTTGAAGGCAACTTCGATCTGATCGAGTTCAACCACAAGTCGACAGCGACGAAGGAGTTTGTTGCCTCGGTCATGGATTACTGGTTGGCACGGGGTGTCGACGGCTGGCGTCTAGACGCTGCTTACGCGGTAGATCCGAAGTTCTGGGCCGAAATTCTTCCTGGTTTGCGTGAGAAGTATCCGCATGCCTATTTCTACGGTGAAGTCATTCATGGCGACTACCCGAATATTGTCCGAACCTCGACTTTCGATGCCGTCACAGAGTACGAGCTGTGGAAGTCAATTTGGTCTTCGCTGAAGGAGAAGAATTTCTTTGAGCTTGAGTGGACTCTCAAGCGCCACAATGAATTTCTCAAAACCTTTGTGCCGTTGACATTCGTTGGAAACCATGATGTCACGCGCATTGCGTCCAAGGTAGGGCAGGACAAGGCTGTTCTGGCATTGACTGTTCTTATGACCGTTGGTGGCTTGCCAGTGGTCTATTACGGCGATGAACAGGGCTATACCGGGGTGAAGGAGGATCGTGCTGGTGGTGATGATCAGGTTCGCCCATTGATGCCACCTTCTCCAGACGAATTGTCGCCTATCGGAGAGTGGATCCTGCGGGCACATCAGCAGCTGATTGCTTTGCGACGTCGTCATCCTTGGTTGCACACCGCCATCACGGAGATCACCGAGGTGGCTAACGAGAAGTTGTCCTACGTCACCAAGGCAACGGATGGTAGCAACAGTCAGCTGACTGTGACGCTGAGCATCGACGGTTCACCAACCGCAACCGTCGCAGTAGGGGATTCCGTCGATTTCCGTTTCCCGGCATCCTAATTCATAGCCACAAAAACTAATACGGAACACGACAAAACCCGCTCGACTCGGTCAATGGACCGTCGCAGCGAGCGGGTTTTTGGTGAGATTTTGTCTAAGCGGAGCTTTACTGAGCAGCTGGCTCAGCAGCGCCTTCTGCAGGAGCTTCAGATTCTGCAGCAGCTTCCGACTCGGAAGCGGACTCAGATTCAGCGCCCGACTTCTTGGTGTCTTCCTTCTTGGAATCCTTCGAGCCGGTGCCCAAAGGCTTTTCAGCCTTCTCCTGGTCGGTGACCTTAATATCCGAAGGCTGCTCATTCGGTGGCGAGCAAGCAACCAGGGCTGCAGCGGCAATAGCGGTAGCGGCGATGGCGCCAACAAAGCGGTTACGCATGAAATGGACTCCTCTTAGAAAGCTGAAAAAGCTGTGCACGTTGTACCTGTGGCTATTAGTTCACGAGTACATGCGTCTTCACGAATGAGATTCTTACAGACATTCTAGTAGATTCTCAGGGATTAGCGGGAACCAGCGGGCCAATCGCCCCCGCGCCGACGCACAAAACAGCATGTGGATCCGCCTTCTCAATATTCACACGGAAGGTGTTTCCGCCACCAGAAACGGCGACCCAACGCCTGGACAACTCGGTCCCGACATGGACCGCAGTGGATCCATTGCGTGTTTGCTCGTCGTTCTCAAATGGATTGGGCAGGCTTAGCCGCACATCCATTGGGGATGATGCGGTTGCGTTGAACTCAGCCACCCAATCGCCAAGCTTGATGATGTCCGACATCGGGATATCCACCTGCGCCGTACCCGAAGCATTCGCCTTAACTTCGGTTCCACATTCTGAAACATCTCCTTGGGCGATGCGCGTCACCGGTGTTACCGCGGCGTCAACAACGGAACCGTCGTTGGAGAACATTCGTGGCTTGTCTGTGACACGTGCAAATGCCGGACGCTTATCCTCGCTAACATCTGCGAAAATTCGCGAGTAGGTATTCGCTGGTGCCGCGACTGGCAGGAGTACTTCAAATGGCACTGACTGATCCAAAATGGTCGGACTGTCAGCACGTGCCTTTTCCAACGAAGAGTTCGCGGTCTCGAGCCATTGCTCGGTTGTGTCTTCACGCCACGCGTTGCGGAACGTGACGACGGAGACCGCTGACGACAACCCCAACGCAATGACCAACACCAAAATCAGCTCACGAGTGCGTTGCGGAAGTGGCGGAGCTGAATGTTCAAAGTTGATCCCCATGAACGACGCTGCGATAGCAAAACCGAGCGCAAGTGCGACATCAGCGTAGTAGTGCAGGGTATGGGCGAGAACATCAGAAGTGTGAACTCCGGAACGAACAACCGTCATCACCAACAACACGGTGGTTGCGTATACCAGCCAGCCGAGCCATGGTGCCCACGCGCGACTGTCCCGACCGACACTGACTGCAGACGTCAGAAGAATGAGCATGCCACCGATAGCAATGAGTCCAGTTGGTGCCGCTGCGAATGGCTGCCCTGGTGCCCAGCGATCCCATAGCCAGGGTCCGCCTGCGAGCCCAGCGAGGAGCTGACCGAATCCGTTGAAGAACAGCTCCATGCGAGGTGTCCCTGCTGTCTCACGCGCTGTGTTCAGTGATGTCACCGCATACAGCACCGCCCAGAGCACCGTCAGCACACCGGTGACGAGCCACAAAGTGCGGCCACGGTGCAACACCTTTCCAATCCGCTCCCGGCGCATGTACGCCACAAAAATCGTGACCATGAGAGCCACCGGCATCACAGCGAGGGACTTTTCAAAGAAACCACACGCGAGCATGACCCCAACTGCAGCAATGACCAAACTGGTGCCACTCAATCGACCGGGCTGTGTGGAAGGTACGTTCTTGCTTTGCGACGAATCGTCGTCAAGCGAAGATTCCGCGATCGGGGCAAAAGAGATACGGATGGCCAATGCGGTGAGTCCCGCCATCGCAATGTGCATGGGAAGCGCGTTGATACCGGCGGACCACCACGTCGACCCTGGCAGGGTGAGTGGTGTCAGCATGGAGATCGCCAATGCGCCGAGTGCGACCCAGGTACGGCCAGCAATGCGGCGTAGGGCTGTGGCCATCAAAATTGTGGCGAGGGCTTGTCCCACCAGCATTAACGTGGCGGGCAGCCACCATTGCCATGGTGCGATCTGGTTGACCAACCCTTGCACGAGGAATGACAGGGGTGCGAGATGGCCATCGTGTTCTTGAAGCAAAAAATCAGTGGACCACGGCGAAGTATGTGCGCCACGGCCCACGATGATGAAGTCGTCCCAGTAAAAAGTGCGACCAGTTAACACCCAGACACGACCGAGAAGCTGCGCCACCACAATGAGGGCAACCCCCACCATCCATTGCTTCGGCGTCAAAGTCTGAAGCTTAGAAAGGCTGCGAGGATGCTCAAGTGCTGTTGCGTCACGCTGTGCGGTCATAAAACTAAACATAAGGGAGGTATGCCCTAGGTGGTAGCATTCAACGCGAAATCCACGCGGGAGTTCTAGCAGCTTTCTTGTCCAACGCGGCAACAAGGCACGAAGAACTGAGAGGAAAACACGGCTCAGGCTGTTTTTGACCGCTAGAACCTGTCCGGGTCATGCCGGCGAAGGAAGCTGGGAGGCTTTTTCCATGAGCAATGTGAGCAACGACAAAGCGTCGACATCGACACCAGTGGCTGGAAAGTCAGCGCAAACATCGCGATTGTCGTGGCGAGTGATTGATATTGTCACCGCGGCTGTTCTCGGCGTTGCTGTTGGTTTGGTGTTCCTGGTGTGGAACATCGTTGGCGGGACATGGTTTGAAGCGCTGGATGCAGTGACCCCTGGCTTGGGCGGACTCGCCGTAGGTGTGTGGCTGTTGGGTGGTCCGCTGGGCATGTTGATTATCCGCAAGCCAGGCGCTGCCATCTTCGTCGAGCTCATTGCTGCATCTGCATCCGCAGCGTTGGGCAGCCAGTGGGGAATCTCCACGCTGTACTCGGGTCTGGCACAGGGACTGGGCGCGGAATTGATCTTCCTTCTGTTGATGTACCGCAAGTTCGGCCTCGGAGTATCGATGTTGTCCGGTGCTCTCGCGGGATTGGGAGCTTTCGCCCTCGAGCTGTTCACCTCTGGCAACCTTGCTAAAGCACTTGAGTTCAAGATGATCTACGCTTCGACTCTGTTCATCTCGGGTGCAATCCTGGCTGGCCTGGTTGCGTGGTTGCTGACTCGTGCGTTAGCCAAGACTGGAGCACTGGACCGATTCGCTGCCGGCCGCGAGGTGCGTGGCGAAGTCTAGTTCACCATGACCGTCGTTGTTTCTGCCCGAGGGTTCGGGTGGCGTCATGCAGGACGTCGTAAAGCTGCCCTCTACGATGTCACTTTCGATATTCACGCGGGCGAGAAAGTGCTATTGCTCGGCGCATCGGGCGCTGGAAAGTCGACCCTGCTTGCGGGGATCGCAGGTGTACTTGGAGACGACACCGACGGCGAGCGCATCGGCACTCTCACCGTGCACGGACACCCCGCTGAAAGCATGCGTGGCGTGGTGGGCTTGGTGCTGCAGGATCCGGATTCGCAAGTGATTTCGGCTCGCGTTGGCGACGATATTGCCTTCGGTGCTGAAAACCTTGGCGTGCCTCGCGACAAGATTTGGCAGCGGGTGCGTCGGGCAGCTGAGATCGTTGGGCTGGATGTGCCACTCGATCACCCGACGGAACAGCTATCTGGTGGACAAAAACAGCGACTCGCTATTGCCGGGGTATTGGCGATGGGCGCAAAAGTGATGTGCCTCGACGAGCCCACTGCAAATATCGACCCTGCTGGTGTCACAGAGCTTCGTGACGCCGCTTTGCATGCAGCACACACCACTGGTGCTGCGCTGGTCATTGTGGAGCATCGAGTCGATACCTGGATTGACCATGTCGACCGTGTGCTTGTTGTCGGTGACCAAGGCACGATCATTGCAGACGGCGCGCCGACAGACATTATTGCTACTTACGGAGAATCCCTCAGGGCAGCGGGTGTGTGGCTCCCGGGTCCTGCACCAGAGGTTTCCAGAGCACGCACCGTGGCAGATACTGCCGAGTGGGCATTGCGGACGGATCACCTCACCATTGGTTACTCCGCGCCGGTGCGTAGCGACCTCAACATCGAGATACCTGCTCATGCCAGTACGTGTCTGGTGGGGCCGAACGGCAGTGGAAAATCGACACTGGCGTTAACCCTCGGTGGCCTCTTGGCTCCGTTGGCAGGGACGGTGGAGGCATCGGAACAGCTGCGTCGTAAAGCAAAACCAGAGCCAATTCGGTGGAAATCCAAGCAGTTGGCAACTCGCATTGGGAATGTCTTTCAAGCTCCAGAGCATCAGTTTGTGGCGGCGACCGTGCGGGAAGAACTGGAGCTTGGGCCGCGTTTGGTGAAAGATCCGGACGGTTTGGAGCGAGTGGATGCGCTACTGGAACGACTTCGACTGTCGCACCTCGCAAATGCGAACCCCTTCACCTTGTCAGGTGGAGAGAAGCGCCGACTGTCAGTGGCGACGATGCTTGCTACTGCGCCGGCAGCTGTCATTCTTGACGAGCCGACGTTTGGGCAAGATCGGCTGACATTTGTGGAGTTGCTGAAGTATTTGCGTGAGTTGGTCGACAAGGGAGTCACCGTAGTCTCGGTAACGCACGATCCGTTGGTGGTCGCGGCGATGGGCGATCGAGTTATTGATGTGGGTCGGCCGAGCGGCGGTGGCCATGACACATCAGGACGTGACAAACCGAAACGTGGCGAAGGCGAGGTGACCCCATGAATCTCCTTGCTGGAACGAATCCAGTCGCCAGAATCATCGGCCTGATGCTCATGACCACCCCGCTGCTCATCTCCATCGACTGGGTCTCTGCGGCGGTGGCGCTGGCTTTCACCATCGTGCTGTCGCCTCTGTGTGGCTTGGGACTAGGTGCACTGGCGCGCCGGGCGTGGCCAATTCTGCTGGCAGCGCCGATCTCCGGCATTTCGATGCTGTTGTACGGCGAACCCGGCGGCAGAATTTACTTCGAGTTTTGGCTTGCCACGATCTCGGATAATTCCATTTCCTTGGCATTCGCCATCATGATGCGCGTGCTTGCTGTTGGTTTGCCGGTCATGGTGTTGACCGCCAATACTGACCCCACGGATCTTGGCGACGGCCTCGCGCAAGTCCTCAAGCTCCCTGCGAAGTTCGTCATTGCTGCGGTGGCGGGCGTTCGTCTGATGACGTTGTTCGTCAACGATTGGCACGCTCTCACCCGCGCCCGGCGCGCACGAGGCCTCGGCGATGACGGCAAGATTCGTCGCCTGTTTAGTCAGGTTTTCGCATTGTTGGTATTCGCGTTGCGTCGTAGCGCGAAGCTGTCGACGGCGATGGAAGCACGCGGTTTCGGCTCGTCAGTGGAACGGACGTGGGCTCGCGAGTCGTCGTTTAGCACTCGTGATTGGGCTGTCATTGCAGCCTGCGTCGGGATTGCCATCCTGGCAATCGCGGTCGCAGTGTGGACCGGGCAGTTCCGTTTCCTCGGGGTTTCATAGGACGCATATGATTTTGCTTGTCGACGGTCGCAGTGGTTCGGGGAAGACGACTTTTGCCTGCCATCTGCAGGGCGTTCTGGGGTGGCCAGTACTACACGTGGAGGATATGTATCCCGGCTGGTCTGGGTTGGCGGAGGCATCTGACCTCATTGCAGAGTCAGTTTTGAATCCAGCGTTACCGGCCGAGCGTCGGGGTTTTCACCGCTGGGATTGGTACGCCTACGATTTTGCGGAGTGGGTGCGAACGCCGTCGTCGGCAAGCGGTTCGCTCATTGTCGAAGGCTGCGGGGCGCTGACCAAGGCCAATGTGGCTGCAGCCCGCGGGATTGGCGACGGGGAAGCGTGGGGTGTGTGGTTGGATCTCGACCGTGAGGCACGTCGTGCGCGTGCGCTCCGCCGCGATCCGGAGTTTGCCACGCATTGGGAGATGTGGGCGGAGCAAGAGAATGCTCATTACTCAGCCCATGTTCCGTGGGAGTTGGCTGACTGGATTGTGCGACGCTAGTGGAGTTGAAAGGCCTAGCTGCGCGATGATGCGAACTGGGACAGGAGTTCTTTCCACATTGCTTTTGCACTGTCTCGAGCTTCAGCACTGTCGAGTTTGTTGTGATTCACGGCGAGCCCGGCCTTGGCAACACCATCTTTGCCCGGCTTCTTGTCCTGAATGACAACATCCACCCGTGTGCCGTCGGCCATGGAACAACGCCAGTACCGCCACTTCTCGGTATCGGATATTGAAGGTTTGCCTTCGATGTCAAGCGCTCCAGATTCAATGACCTGATTCATGAAAGCATTGAACTCATCGCGCACCGTGGTCATATCGCCGGGCAGAGTTTTTGATGCCGATGCCGACCAGTCACCAGTACAACGCTGGCCAACTTCCCGGCGACCAATTGCTTGCTCGTAAAACACTGTCACGCCTTGTGCCCACCACGGGGCATTGGTCTGGACAGCTGGAGCGCTCGCGTGGTGATACGCCTCAATCTCCGGCAGCACGAGGTAGACGATGTCCGTGTGAGAGGAGTTTGAGGCTGATTTCTCATTGAGCCACTCAACCCACTCTGAGCCAGACTTGCCAGTCGGAATGAGAAAACGATCCCGGTTAGTTGAGTTCATGTCAGTTGAGTTCACGTCAGCAATTTTATGGTGTCGCCACAGGTTTCGGGTAGAGCCAACCTAGACTTAGGGCTATGTTTGCGCATTCACCTCTCGGCAGCCACGTGCTACGTAGTGTTGCCGTGCGCAACACCCTTGCCGTCGGTACCAGTGCATTCTCGGCACTCCTTCTGAATTCCGGAATTCGCACGCACCTCGATCCACTCATGCGTCCGCCACGGTTGCCGAATCGTCGACCGACTTCATGGCAGCTCACAGCAATGGGCGCAGTCCTGGGAATTGGGATGGCTGTTGCGTTACCGATCCGTCGTCACGCCGTTGCCAACGCAACGGCTATCGCTTATCTCGGTGCAAGTGCTACGCCGGGATTTGGCCTCCCCGTTTTCGAGTTCATTCGCCGAGGTTGGTCATGCCGGAGTAGGGGAGAGGCATCCACAATTGTGGTTCTCGGTTGCGCTTTACGTAACGACGAACCGTCAGAGCTATTGCGCCGTCGACTGGAAAAGGCCGTCGCCGTAGCTCGCAGGCAAGATGATCCCGACTCAGTGCTGTTCATCTGCAGTGGTGGAGTGGGTTCGGATACCGATACGAATTCCACCAAATCGGAAGCGGATGTCATGGCAACGTGGTTACGGGATCGTGGCTGGGTGCGAGTGGTGAAAGAGGAGCAATCAGCGAATACGGTGGAAAACCTTCGCAACTCTGCAGCGCTCGGTGTTGTCGGTCGTGTCATTGTGGTGACAAGTGACTTCCATGTGTTGCGCGTGACTAAGAATGTGCGCGAAGCTGGTCTGGCCTCTGCGGGGCAATTGTGGCAGGTAGAAGGTGCTCCGACACCATCACGGTTCTGGGCAACGTCCATTCTGCGAGAGTTTTTGGCCCAGCCGGTCATGGTGGCGCAGTGGGCGCAGCAGCGGGGCCAGAAGTGGGCACGGCAGTGGGCGCAGCAATCACATTCGGGTGAAAAGTAGTCGTTTCTCCCGAAAAACTCCCGGCTCCGAAAAAGTCGAACTACCATCGGGTGAGGACTTACGCATTGCGCCTTCATGAGCGTGCAAAACGTACATAAGACTACGGAGGATTATCCATGGCACTGACCCCAGGCTTCGACCTTTTTGAGCTTCCAGAAGAGCATCAGGAACTGCGCGCAGTTATCCGTGATCTCGCCGAAAAGCAGATCGCTCCACACGCAGCTGAGGTTGACGAGAAGGAGCGTTTCCCAGAGGAAGCTCTGAAGGCGTTGAACGAGTCGGGCTTCAATGCAATCCACGTACCAGAGGCATACGGTGGCCAGGGTGGCGACTCCGTTGCGGCTTGTATTGTCATTGAAGAAATTGCTCGTGTCTGTGGTTCTTCCTCTCTGATTCCTGCAGTGAACAAGCTGGGCACCATGGGCCTGATCTTGAAGGGCTCCGAAGAGCTGAAGCAGGAAGTTCTGCAGGACATCGCAAACGGCGACATGGCTTCTTACGCGCTGACCGAGCGTGAAGCTGGTTCAGACGCAGGCGCAATGAAGACCCGCGCTGTCCGCGATGGCGACGAGTGGGTTTTGAACGGCTCCAAGTGCTTCATCACCAACGGTGGCATTTCGAAGTGGTACACCGTCATGGCAGTCACCGACCCAGAAAAGGGTGCAAACGGCATCTCTTCCTTCATGGTTCGTGCTGATGACCCAGGTTTCCGTGTCGGTGGCCTGGAGAAGAAGATGGGCATCAAGGGTTCCCCCACCGCAGAACTCTACTTTGAGGACTGCCGAATCCCAGCCCACCGCATGGTTGGCGAAGAGGGCACCGGTTTCAAGACTGCTCTGGAAACCCTCGACCACACCCGCCCAACCATTGGCGCACAGGCACTGGGTATCGCCCAGGGTGCATACGATTACGCCGTGGGTTACGTGCTGGAGCGCGAGCAGTTCGGCAAGCCAATTGCAGCTTTCCAGAACACCCAGTTCATGCTCGCTGACATGCGCACCAAGATCGAAGCTGCCCGCCTTATGGTTTACACTGCAGCATCCAACGCTGAGCGTGGTCACGCAGAAGGCGGTGCAAAGCTCGGCCTCATGGCTGCAGCTGCTAAGGCATACGCATCTGACGTGGCTATGGAAGTCACCACCGATGCTGTCCAGCTGCTTGGTGGCTACGGCTTCACCCGTGACTTCCCAGTTGAGCGCATGATGCGTGACGCGAAGATCACTCAGATCTACGAGGGAACCAACCAGGTCTGCCGCATGGTCGCTGGTCGCCAGGTTCTCAACGAGGCAAAGAACCGCCACTAATCACGTCATCTGATGAAGGCCCGTGAACTTACTGTTCGCGGGCCTTTTTCACGACGTCGACAAGCGCAGGAAGCCCCACCGCAGCCGTGGTTTGCCAGAAGTGCGTTGCGTGCGGAGTGAAATCAGTTTCTTCCGGAGAAATCTCGACGACCGGAATACCAGCCTCGACCGCAGTCAGTGGTAATCCCGCAGCAGGGAAGACGACACCCGATGTGCCCGTCACGATCATGAGTTCAGCCTTCTGGCTGTACATTTCGGCTTCCATCCACGCAGCTTGTGGGAGTGACTCGCCAAACCACACCACTCCTGGACGGATAAGACCTGCCACGCAGCGTTCGCAAAACGGTGGCATGAGCTTCTCGACGGGCTCGCGAGGAGGATCAGGCTGCTCAGCTGGGGCACCACAGTGGTCACAGCGGAAAGCAAATAGGCTGCCATGAAGATGCGCTACATGATCGCTTCCTGCCCGTTCATGCAGGTTGTCGATGTTCTGAGTGGTGACGTGGCCCCAGCCGGGGCCGTCGGAAAGCAGCTCTGTCCACTTTGCGATAGCTATGTGACCAGCGTTTGGCGTGGCGTTTTGGACTTTGCTCATGCGCCACAAGTACCAGGGCCAGATGCGGGATGGATCACGTCGCCATGCATCGAAATTGGCCATGGCAATCGGGTCAACTTTGGACCACAAGCCAGTTTGCTTATCTCGAAAGGTTTCGAGACCTGATTCGGCGGACATTCCGGCCCCGGTGAAGAACTCAACGGTGTTCGCAGCGGTAGCGAGTTTGGCAATCGAGCCAGGCACAGCCGGGTGAGTCTGAGGAGAGGTAGTCATACCGTCAACGGTACGTGCAGTACTCACGAACTGCGGATATATTCATGAAATCGCGAATTCTAAATTGCAGCCACGTCAACTAATGTGGAGAAGAAATTAAACCCGCGCAGTAATGCTTGTTCAATAAAGTAGTACCGTGAGGGGTATTAGGCAGTATTATTCTTGAAATGCAGGAGAACACCAGCGTGGCCAACGTGATTAGCACTGACATGGGTAGCTTGTCATCGTCAGACGGCTCCGAAGAAAACCCATCCGCAGGAAATAGCATCGATCCGACGTTCGATGGAGAAGCGCAGCGCCGTGCCATTATTAATCGGTTGAAGCGCGCAAATGGCCAGCTCGCGGGCGTTATTGCGATGCTGGAAGACGACCGCGATTGCCGGGAAATTGTCACTCAGCTCAGTGCTGTGTCCAAAGCGATTGACCGAGCAGGCTTTAAGGTCGTCTCGTCATCTATGCGTGGTTGCCTCAATGGCACCGACAATGGGCATCTGACCCCGGATGAGATCGAGGATCTCTTCTTGCGTCTGACGTAAGTCACTCTTACACGACGCTGACACGGTGCGGATCAGCGAAAACCGTACCGTGACTTTCCCATGTTTGTCGCAGCTCCGGCACTCCCTTCGCTCGGGCGAGCGCAAACTCGTTTGCCGTCGCCGGAACCGCTTGCAACATGGTGACAGTTTCCCCACCCGGCGCAGTTACGTCCGGAACGTCTGCATGAATGAGCACGAACCCGGTGAACCGCGACCCCGCCCACAATGGGCTGTTGAAGTCGAGCAGTGCGTCTTCCTGCAGAACGAGTCCTTCAATGCTTGGCGACGCCGCCAGCATCGCTAACGGCCTAATAATCTCGTCGAGGCCGTTGTTCATTTCGACGATAATCTCCGCACGAGGACCCGTCGTAAAGTCTGGGGTCATGTCGTTCGGATCCGCCATCGGTTCCGCCGAGCAGCCGAGTGACGCGTACGTCACCACACCTTCGGAGTCAGGACCAAAACGCAGCAGCGTCATCGGAGTCGCACCCAAAAACGTGAGCTGTGCCTCCGCCGGATCGCTATCCTCGTAGAATCCGCATAATTGCTCGCGAACTGCGGTAACGATGGCGTTCATGTGGTGTGAGACTCCTCTAGCTGGTGGTATGTGGCAGGGGCGCTGAAAAACGGTACTTTACGACGACCCCATGGCCGGCATCAACGACACATCAGTTGCCCAAGCGATGGGGTATCCCAACGATCGTAACCACCCATCAATGTCGTTGTTATGGTGCGCAATACCTGCGACCGCTGAGAATGCTGCATCCATGGCGCGAGTGGCTTGAGCTTCGGTAATGAAACCATGGACAAGAGCTTTGCTGAGCTCGTCTGTGTCTTCAACTACGACGGTGCCATCTGAGCGTTGCACGATGTCAAGGTACAGATCAGTTGTACGCCACATGCCTGGTCGGTCTGATGTTGCAGCATCAGGGTGGTCAATATCGACGATGTCCAGGTACCGAACGTGCTCTGTTTCAACTTCAGGGCGGAAGTGAAAAATGCTGGCCCTGAGGCCGTGTGCCGGCAGGAGGTAGGACTCGAGGTAGCCAAACTTGGGATGGTCCATCCCTCGGCGCATGTAGAGGCAGCGGGGAGCGACTAGCTCGTAACGATCGACGAAACGCACGAACTCCTTGGGATCGGTGTTCGTGCGCTGTGTGGTGTCGAAAACCTCGTGTTTAGGCGGATGAGCGCTGGGCATGCACTCAACGATAGTGAGGTTTTTAGCCATATAGGTGAAGAATCTGAAATTATGCGAAACGAGCGTTAGTTCTTATCCGAAAATTCCGAATAGCGGACGCTTGCTTACTTGTGGCTGATTTTCTGGGCAGGTGCATCGATTCTGTTCAGGGACCATCGCCATGACCTGATCGATGTGGGAGCCACAGCCGCCCCAGGTGGTTTTGTGGCATTTTGGGCATTCAACTGGATAACACATAGGGGGAATAGTACCCACAGGGGTATAAGGTGGTCTAGTTTTCGCCCGGGAAAATTGGCCGACAAAAAGTGGTCTTCCTCACATGAATTGCGCGGGGTGTGAGACGGGAAAGCCCGCCGTGTCACTCAATTCTTCACCGTGAAATTCGGGAGAGTGACAGGGCGGGCTTAAGTAGCTCGGGGAGCGGTTGCGAAGCTGTGAAATCTAGAAGCCGAACTCTGGCAGCGCTGGAACCTGTGGCAGTGCTGGAGATTCAGGCATTGCTGGCATCGCTGGCATTGCAGGAGACTCAGGCAGTGCTGGGAACTGTGGGCTCGCTGGGGCTGGGGTTGCTGGGAGCTGGCCCATGCCAACTGGGATAGCGGCTGCAGTTGGAGTGTAGTTGCAATCTGCTGGTCCGCTGGACTCGTTTGCGGTGATGCCACCTTCAAGGAATGCAATGACAAGGCCATTGCCCGTGTTCGCAGTGCCATTGACGGTGGATGGGCCGCTTTCAGCGTTGATGCCGTTGTTGGTTAGCTCCGTGGTGCCGTAGTTGCCGTTAGCTGCGTTGATCCAATGGACGCGCATGCTGGTGTTCTGGTGTGGAGCCAGTTCCTTAGTGCCAAGTCCGGTGAAGATGAAGCCGGTCTGACCTTCGCCAACGCCTGGCAATGGGAGTGGTGCTGGGCCTGGCACAGCAGTAGCGAGGCCGATCGACCGGGACTGGCCGTCAATGCAATTCTCGGCGGCAGTGGGGATAGCGAACTGGACGGTAGCTGGGCCGTTCTCTGGAACCTCGAAGCCAGGCTCTCCGCCACCTTCGCCGGTGAGGAAGTCGATTGCCTTGTTGATGCCGTCACGAATCTCGGCTGGGACACCAGGCTGGTTCACCATGTCACGGACTGTGCCGTACACATTTGGAGATGCAGCCTGTGCGAAGTCGAGGGATGGGGAAGCGCCTGCAGATGGGACAGCGCCCGCGAACAGAAGTGCCGATGCGCCAAGTGCGACAGCGGTGCGACGAATAAGTGTGCGTCGATGGGAGACCACGGTGAAGACCTCTCGGTAGTCGGGAGTGTGAAGAATCGAGAGCCATCATAAGACGGAAAGTGAAAGTGAGTGAAATATTTGCAGGAAAAAGGTTTAGAAAAATCTCAAGAAGTTATCAGTGAGTAGTGGCGTGTCGAAAGTGAATCAATGTGACTGAAGTGATAATGGGTAACTGTTGAGATTTACGTAAAACTGCGATCTGGCACCATTTCCCAGTGGGGACTTTAGGAAAGTCAAGCCTGGCGCTATCGCTGTGAACTTTGTTCAAGCCTGTCATTGTGGAGCCGTCGGGTCGCTATGGGGTGTGGGAATACGCAAAACCCCGCACTTTCCCGGATTAATCAGTTTGGGGGTAGTGCGGGGTGATCGTGGGGTGAAATCACATCACGGTAGTTTTGCGTGAAGTTTAAGCGCGCTGCTCGCTGCCAATCTTGCTGTTGCGGGACAACTGGTTTCGGAACAGGGTGACCATTGCCCAGATGGTGATGGCTGCGACGGTCGCAATCAGGGTGATGGCGATGTAGTACGGAGCGGAGAACTTTTCAATGAGATTGTTCTGGACGATGCCAACGTGGAGTAGGAACATCGACAGGACGCTCAATGCTACACCTGGGCAGATCAGGGTAAATGCTGCTGGAGACGCCGTCTCGTTGCTGAGAACGAACTGCTTGTAGAAGCCATTTTCGCGCATGACCATGTGGCCGAGACCAAGGAAAGTTAGCTGGACCATGACTGCGGCAGCCAGTACAACCAAAACGAAAATTGTGGTCTTGGGGTGCTCAACAGGGCCCTTCGGGCCAAGGTCGGCCAAAGTATTCATGCCGTGACGAAGGCGGAGGAATGTAATGCCCAGCAGTGTGGTGACTGGAACGGTCAGCCAAAGGGTGGCTGAGTTCTGCAACGATAGCCCGTAGCGCATCATGCTTGCAGCGCCGATTGGCATGAACGCAAGGAAAAGCAAGACGGTGATCGCGGCAAAGAATAGCGAGCCGAAGATTGCGATCATGACTACCCATTTGTTGGTGCCCATTGCTGCTGGTGCTGCGAAACCGACGGCGATCATCGACATTGCGAAGACTGCGAGCAGCTGGTTCAGGCCGCCGTTTGCCTTAAAGTCAAAGCCTGCATTGATGACGCGCTTCAAATAGATGGTCATGTAGTAGATGGCAAGAGCGCCAACCGCTCCGTACATGATCAGAGCAAACGGCATGAAGGACTGGATAATGTCCCAGAGGCCTGGCACATAAGCCATCATGGCGACGAAAATGCCGTTGACGGACATGCCCAGAGTCAGTGGCACGGCCATCAGGGTGACCTCAGCGTTTGATGAGCGCAACTGGGTGTATGCCGAAGTCTTACGGAACGCGAAGAATTCGCGCAAGTTCCAAATGAGTAGGAAGAAGTGCATGAAAAGGAAGATCGTCATGCCGACATATCCCACCCACACGGACGCCTTCAGGAACGCGTTGCCGTCGTTATATGCCGACCAAATGCTTTCGAACGTTGGCATAGGGGTATCTGGATGTGGCGTGACATGCATGAACAGCATGAAGAAGAACACGGACATGCCGCCGAAGCCGAGAGCGGCCAAGAAGTACAAAGGCGAATACTTTTCGCCGAGATTGCGGATCATTAACGTTGGTCCTCACTATCGGTGAATTCTCCACAATGCTGGAGGGGATGATTCTCTAATACCCCACGGGGTATAGCGGCCAACCATAATGATGTTGGCGAGCCCACGCCAAAAAGGGGTGAAAATATACCCCCGCGGGTGTTTTGTCGTAAGTGTGGGGCGAGCGTAGGGGGCTGATCACATTTAAACAAGTCGCTAGATACTCGGAACTAGGAGTAACGTGTATGACGCTCTAAAGCTGCAGGGCATTGCGCCCGTGGCTTATGCACGTCCATCTTTTCAATAATTAATAAGGAGCTATCCGCCTGTGAGCGATACTGAGTTCCGCAATGTTGCCATCGTTGCCCACGTTGACCATGGCAAGACCACCCTCGTTAACGCCATGCTGGAGCAGTCCGGCGTGTTCGATGACCATGGGGAAGTCGCTGACCGCGTGATGGACTCTGGTGACCTGGAACGTGAAAAGGGCATCACCATCTTGGCGAAGAACACTGCAATCCGTCGTAAGGGTGCAGGCAAGAATGGTGAAGACCTGATCATCAACGTCATCGACACTCCTGGTCACGCGGACTTTGGTGGTGAAGTGGAACGTGCTCTGTCCATGGTTGATGGTGTCGTGCTATTGATCGATGCGTCTGAAGGTCCGTTGCCACAGACCCGCTTCGTGTTGGGTAAGGCTTTGGCTGCGTCGATGCCGGTCATTATTTTGGTGAACAAGACCGACCGTGCGGATGCCCGTATCGACGAAGTCGTCGAGGAAGCTCAGGATCTACTTCTGGAACTTGCTTCCACTGTTGAGGACCCAGAGGCTGCCGAAGCCGCTGAGCGCAACCTGGAACTGCCGGTGCTGTACGCATCAGGCCGTGCTGGCAAGGCGTCCACTGTCAATCCTGGCAATGGCAATCTGCCAAATTCCGACGATTTACAGCCACTGTTTGACGTCATCACGGAAGTTCTGCCGGAGCCTTCCGCTGATGTTGATGCTCCGCTGCAGGCTCAGGTCACCAACCTGGACTCCAGCTCCTTCCTTGGCCGTATCGGTCTGATCCGTATTCACAAGGGTCGCATCAAGAAGGGTCAGCAGATCTCGTGGATTCACTATGACTCTGAGGGCCAGGAGCATATCAAGACAGCAAAGATCGCCGAGTTGCTTCGCACCGTTGGCGTTACCCGCGTGCCAACCCAGGAAGCAGTCGCAGGTGACATTGCGGCAATCTCGGGTATCGACGAAGTCATGATTGGTGACACCCTGTGTGCGGTCGATAATCCGCAGCCATTGCCACGAATCACTGTTGATGAGCCTGCTATTTCGATGACGATTGGTGTCAACACCTCGCCACTGGCTGGTAAGGGCGGCGGTGATAAGTTGACGGCTCGCGTCGTCAAGGCTCGCCTTGAGCAGGAACTCATCGGTAACGTGTCGCTGAAGGTTTTGCCAACCGAGCGCCCAGACACGTGGGAAGTTCAGGGTCGTGGCGAGATGGCTCTGTCCGTGTTGGTGGAGACAATGCGTCGTGAAGGCTTTGAGCTCACCGTTGGTAAGCCACAGGTAGTGACCAAGATGGTCGATGGTAAGGTGCATGAACCATACGAGCACCTCACCATTGATGTTCCTGAAGAGCATCTTGGTGCGGTCACTCAGCTCATGGCGGCACGTAAGGGCCGTATGGAGCAGATGGGTAACCAGGGTTCCGGTTGGGTTCGCATGGAGTTTGTTGTTCCGTCGCGCGGCTTGATTGGTTTCCGTACGACGTTCATGACGGAAACCAAGGGCACTGGTATCGCTAACCACTTCTCGGCTGGTTATGACGCATGGGCTGGCGAGATCAAGGATCGTGCATCAGGCTCACTAGTGGCTGACCGTTCGGGTCAGATCACGGCCTACGCACTGCTGCAATTGTCGGATCGTGGCACGTTCTTCGTTGAACCGGGCGATGAGGCATACGAAGGCATGGTCGTTGGTGCCAACCCTCGCGATGAGGATATGGACATCAACATCACTAAGGAAAAGAAGCTCACCAATATGCGTGCAGCATCTGCTGATACCACCGTGACCTTGGATAAGGCTCGCTCGTTGACCTTGGATGAAGCCATGGAGTTCTGTGGTGGCGACGAGTGTGTTGAGGTCACCCCTGACGGAATTCGTGTTCGTAAGCTGATCCTGAACGCAACCGAGCGCGGTCGTGCTCGTTCGCGTGAAAAGGCACGCAACAAGAACGCCTAGCTCAATTCTGCTGCCAAACGCAGTAATCTGGACTCCATGAGTATTCGCCGTCGTCGCTTCCGCCCTGCACTATTAGCGGGGCTGGTGTCGACGGCGTTCTTGGCTTCTTGCATGGCTAATCCAGGGGAAGCCCCAACGGTGGCAGAGGACCCAAAACCGCAAGATCAGGCCAAATCTAAGGAAGATCGCGAAAAGCAGCTACGCACCATCAATATCGGCGTCGATGAGTTTGGCGAAGGCTTCAATCCGCATCTGATTTCCGATCAGTCGCCGCTTACTGATCTGATCGCGAGCTTGACACTGCCAAGTGCATTCATTCCTGATCCAGCTGACCCAACCACGTTGGTGCAGGACAAGGACGTACTCGACGACGTCACCGTGGATACAGTCACAACGAATGGCACGAAGAACACTCATATTCGATATGACATTCGTGAAGGTGCTCAGTGGTCGGATGGAACTCCTATCTCGGGAGAAGATTTTCGCTACTTGCACCGAAAGATCGTGGAAACCCCAGGGGTAGCGCATTCCGCGGGATACGAGCAGATCGATCACATCGAAGTTTCCGGTGGAGGCCGCCGAGTTGATGTCTATTTTGATGGCGAGATCGTCGGCTATCAGGAGTTATTCCGCCATTTGTTGCCTAGCCACCTGCTAAGAGCGTCGACAAGCGGTTTTGAGAGTTTGCTGGCCACCAGCGTTCCTGCATCGGGTGGCAGGTATTCGGTGCTGCACATTGATGTGGGCCGTAACGAAGTGCGTTTGGCGCGCAACGATCGTTTCTGGGGTGACAATCCGGCGACAACCGAGAACGTGGTGCTTCGCCTCGCAGGTAAGGATGTTGCGGGTGCCCAGCAAATGCGCTCGAACCAATTGCAGGCAGCATACGTACGCCCAGCGGAAACGACTGTGCTGACATACGGTCTAGTACCGGACGCGGTCACCGAAGAGTTCGATGCGCCCCGCACACTGTCCGCATCACTGAACATGGCATCGGTCAGGCTTGACGACGTCGCGGTTCGTCGCGAATTGCTCGACAGTATTAATGTTGACGAAATTGCCTCGGTTGCCACTGGGCGTCGTGCAATTGAGAACCCTGACCAGGTCGAGGAATCTTCGACACCTGCGACGGAGACGGCATCTGACGAGGCTCCAGAGGGGGCACCGGAGATGACAGCATTCACAGAGGAACAGCCACTGCGGCTAGGGGCAATGGGAGAGGATCCGCAGGTTCAAGCGGCGGCTTTCGCGATCGCTGATCAACTTACTGCTGCGGGAATTCCGGCGGAGGTGACCACCTCTTCGGCTATTGATCTCACTCGCTCGTTGCTTCCATGGGGAGAAGTGGACATGGTTGTTTCGTGGGGCGAATCGGTGAACACTCGCTTGCAGGCTCGTGATCGTTACTCGTGCCCAGAAACCACCAGGCCTTCGCTGAAACCGAAGAACACCGCCACTACGAAGGGCTCTACGTCTGTACCGTCGTCGACAAGCGAGAGCTCGTCGGGAGCATCGAACGCTGAGTTTGCTGCGCCAGCGGCAACAGCGCGGGCGGGCAATCTGTCAGGAATTTGCGACCCTGAAATCGATGAATTATTGCAGGATCCCGGCACCGAGGTTCCGCCGGAGCTGTCTTCGCTTATCGACGAGCGTGCCGTAGAAATGCCAATCGCCACCGACCATATGCTGACCGTGGTGGGGCCGGGGGCTATTGTTCCACGTAACCCAGAACAAAAAGAGTGGCCATCGAGTCCGTGGACTGGTCGACTAATGACAATCCCGCTGTGGGAACGAGTCGTAATGGAAGAAGCAAAGAACTCTGCCGATGAATAGCGTTGTTTTTGTCCACGCCCACCCTGATGATGAGGCTATTTGGACAGGTGGCACCATCGCTGCGTTGGTTCGCCGAGGTGTTCAGGTCACTGTTATTACCTGCACAATGGGCGAACTTGGCGAGGTAATTGGAGAGCCATATCAAGGTCTCGTTGCGGGTCGAGCTGATCAGCTCGGTGGATTTCGCGTGCGTGAGTTAACCGAAGCGCTGACAGTTCTTGGTGCAAACGGCCCCTCACATCAGCCGATCTTCTTGGGGGGTGCGGGGTACTGGCGCGATTCTGGAATGCTCGGTGATCCAGGCAATGACGACCCGCGAGCTTTCATCAATTCTGGGGATCGTGCAGTAGCGCAATTGCGAGTTTTGCTTGATGATCTCCAGCCGGATCTAGTCATTACCTACGATGCTGACGGTGGTTATGGACACCCGGATCACATTCGCGCTCATGACATCACCGTTGCTGCCTGCGGGGACAATATCCCGACTGCATGGGCAGTGACGGATCACGACACTCTCGCTGCCGGACTTGCTGCCATCACGGTGGTGCCTGAACAATGGCATTCCGCGACAATTGATGACTTCGCATCAGTCACCGGCGAATACGGTGTCGTGCTTGACGACGCCGCCCTGTCGGCAAAAATTCGTGCATTGGAAGCTCACGCTACTCAGGCCTGGGTGGGCAACGGTTCGATGAGCCATACGAACCCACATGCCGCGTGGGGCAGCGTCGATGATTCGGGTCGTGCCCGAGGTGTGTGGGCATTATCTAATCTGCTGTGCCAGCCTTTAGTGCCGATGGAGCATTATCGACGAGGTACTGCTGAAAATTTAGCAATTCTGGGGGATGAGTAGTGATGACGGAAGCCGTCGAAAAGCACTGGGGTGACCCGGAGCGTTCCCAGAATCGTGAGGTCTTTGACAAAGGCGAAGCTGGGACAGCGATTGTGTGGCTGTGCGTTGCAGCGTTGGTCACTTTGCTGTTGGAAGTTGTCTATCTGGGGCAGTGGTGGACAATCAATGGCGTAGCCATTCCTGTGCCGTGGACGATTCCAGTGGCATACGTGATGAATTTGATTCTGACCAATACAGCGCTGTTGTGGACTTCTAAGCGCACTCTGGCTGCTGCTCCCGTGTGGTGTTGGGTTGCCGGTTACCTCATCATTACGGCATGGACTAGCCTCCCATTCGGAGGGGATGCGGCATACGGCCCATGGCTTCGTGCCATAGCTCTGCTTGCTGCCGGAGTAGCTGGTGGAGCATGGCCATTGCGTCATTCCCGATAAACTAGACTGACCTGTACAATTTACTTACACCCATTTCCCATGAAAGGTCGAGAACTCCAGCCATGACCTACGTAATCGCCCAGCCTTGTGTCGATGTAATGGACCGCGCGTGCGTTGAAGAATGCCCGGTTGACTGCATTTACGAAGGTAAGCGCATGCTGTACATCCACCCAGACGAATGCGTTGACTGTGGTGCATGCGAACCGGTGTGCCCGGTAGAGGCAATCTTCTACGAAGATGACGTTCCGGACGAATGGATCGAATACACCGATGCCAACGTCGACTGGTTCGACGATTTGGGCTCTCCAGGTGGTGCAGCAAAGCTGGGGCCACAGGACTTTGACGTGGACTTCATTTCTAAGCTGCCTCCACAGGCAGAGGAGTAAGACTCAATCCAGCCGGAGGTTTCTTGTGGCAGTTGATGCCGTGTGGGCACAGGCGTTAGCTCAGTGCGGAGTGTCTGCAGGCAGCTCTGTTGTCATCCCTGAACTAGTTGAGCCAGGTCTTGTCCAACCGGTGGCAGATTTCGGCGTGCGACTCGTCCGTGCTGACTCGCTGATGCAGTTGGGGCCTGCCCGTCCAGCAGCGATGATCATTCACTCCGGCGGCAGCCCGCGTGGCCGTATCTTGGGACACGACCATCTGCGGAAAGTAGTGATGTGGGCACACGAACGCAGCGTTCCACTCATCTCCGATGAACGCGAACTGCCTTACTCTTGGGTGCTTGACGCGCCGTCCATCTTGTCGGACGCAGTATGCGACGGTAACCAGGACGGGCTGATTGTCATTGGATCAGAAGCTACAGGGGCGGATCACAATAGCGACGGCACCAGCCTCGATCGACACCGTGCACGACTGCAACGGCGACGCGCACTTCTCATTCCGGAGCTTCACGCAGCCGGATTCCACGTCGAGGATTCAACAGGTGGCAAACACCTATGGTGCACCAAGGGCGAGCTGGACACTGACACTATTGCTTGGTTAGCGGCGCACGACATTCCAGCAGAACTGGGAAGCACATTCGGTCCTCGCGGAGCACGGCATATTCGGCTGAGCCTGGACGAGCCGACCGAGTTTATTGAGGCCATTGCAGGGCAATTACGCCAAGCACGTGAGGCACACGAGTAATTCATGGGACGAGCAGCAGGTAACCGCGATTCATGGTGGGGAAAAGACCGCGAGCGTACGACGGCCCAACTGAGCGATGTCGATTCGCTACTGCACGCGGAGCCGTCCATTCCGTTTCACCCCGACGTTCTTTACGAGGATGACGAACTCATTGTTGTCGACAAGCCACCTTTCTTGCCATCCACCCCAAATGGGCGATTGCAAGCCAACACTGTGCAGCAGCGTTTGCGACAGCGTTACGACGAGCCGGACATTGTCGCTCTCCATCGATTAGATCGATTGACTGCGGGGGTGTTGCTGCTGTCGAGGAATCCACAGACACGTGGTGCGTATCAGCGGTTGTTCCAGGTAGGGGACGTCGCCAAGAAGTATGAGTGTTTGACAGCGATGCCCGATAACTGGGATTCGGGGGAAAGCCGAGCAGCGGATCTCTGGTTGTTGAACACGCCAGGGCAGCGCGGGGTGTCAGTCGTTCCCGAGGGCATAACCGGTGCGAAGCAGGCATCGACGCAGGTGACCTTTGTCGGTCCGGTAGCTGCTGATATCGGGGATGTCCTTGGAGATTCCCACGGGAGCGCGTGTTCTTGTGGGAGTTGTGGCCAGGTGATGACCGTCGCAAAGTGGTTGTTGGAGCCGGCGACCGGGCGGACTCACCAATTGCGGGCGACGATGAACCACCTGGACTATCCGATTCTGGGTGATGACACCTATCCGAACGACGCGGGCCGTGATATTGCGGATTTCAGCGTGACGCTGCGACTTTTGGCGACGAGCGTGGCTTTTACCGACCCGCTGTCGGGTCGTGTTCGAAATTTCGAGACTGCTCGGGAAGTGGGAATCCGAAGATAAATATAATATGCATTCATGATTAGTAAGAAGGTGTGTGAGACACCAGCCGGAGAACCCGCAGAAAAGACGACGGCGAAGAAGACGACACCCCGGGGGCGGATGGCAACGAGGTTGGTGTCGACCCTCGTGGCAGGAGTGGCGGTAGTAAGTAGTGCCCTGCCCGCAGCCGCTTCACCAAAGCTGCCGGTGTTACCAGAGACATCGGGAACGGCGGAGTCACCTAGCGCACAGCGAGTGCAATTCCCTAGCGACGAGCTCCCTGGCCTCGACCATCACATTGCGGGTACATCGAGCCCAATTATTCCGCGTCCCCTGTTGGAGCCCGCAGAGCGTGCACTAGGTACTGTCACCGGGTCACCAATGGGCCTCGATGCCTTCGCGGAGGGGGAGTGCACCCCATTGACGGTGCTCATGGTGCCGGGCACGATGGACACGAATAGGGTTCGCTCGCCTGAGCATCCGATTGGCACATTCCTGGGAGAGATGGGCTCCACATTCCAGGACCGTTTTGGCGACAACGCTCGCGTAGCGTGGATTCCGTACACCTCTGATGCGGTGGCGACTGCAAGCTATGGTCAGTCCCGGATCGATGGTGCGGCTGCTGTCGAGCAATCCATTGACTACTTTGCGACGGCGTGCCCAAGCACCTCTTTTGCTTTCGTGGGATATTCGCAGGGAGCGGACATCGTCAATGTCGTTGCCTCGAATATCGTTGCAGGCCAGTCGCGTATCGAGGCTTCCCAGGTCAATTCAATCGTGGCACTGGCGAACCCGCGCCGGAGCCTGGTCAGCAATAGTGACGGCAGCTCGGTAGCGAATGCCACCTATGGCACGGCAGCAGCGGACACCCAGGGCATGTTCGGGCCGGTTGATGGCGGCTGGGGTGAGTTGTCGGATCGCGTCATCGAGATCTGCAACGAAGGCGATCAATGGTGTTCTGCAGATTCCAGGATTGCGCCCCTATCGGGCCTGTTTGAGGAGCTGTCGTTGGATCCGGCAGACACCAAAAAGACCGCGCGCGCAGTCAGAGAGGTTTTGCAGGACGAAGAATCGTATTGTCCTGAGACTCGTGAAGGCTTAGCGGTCTTTCTGAAATTCCTACTTAGTGGCACGGAAGTCCACTTGGCATACGACACCAGTGTGGACGGCATGCGTCCGGGAACTGACATCGCAACCGAGTGGGTACTTCAGCGGGCGGAAGCCGCGGGTGTGACACTGAGTGGCGCCACGACTACTGACTCGACTACCACTGACTCGTCGAGCGACGTTCCAGCTGCTGGCGGTACTGCTTCGTCGTTGTAGGAAGCAATTCTCCAGTTGCCCAGTCGAGAATGACTCCGTAATGGCGAACGAGATCGAGCTGGTCAAGTTCACCAGCTCGGTATCGAGCCGCGACGCTTTCGGCGTCTTCGGTGATCTTGGCCTGACGTTCGTCGCGAAGAGTTGCGCGCAGTGTGGTTGTTGCGGCGTCATCTAGTCGGTAGTCGTCGATTTCCGCATCGACGACGGTGATGACGACACCGTAGTCCTTCGCAGCGCGCTCGACGGACACATATTCGTCGATGACATCTTCGAGCACTGCCTCCGGGTCACGCTCTAGGGGATCTCCGAAACCACCGCCACCAGCTGATGGGCGTTCAAAGGAGTCGCCAGGGGACACCTTCTCATTAGAGAAGATTGCGCCCAAGTAGCGCTCGTTTTCGGAGCCACGGTTCAGCCACACTCCGTGCGGAATCGATGGCAAGCCACCGTTGATACCCCAGGTCACAGAGCGGGATCGGTCACAGCAGTAACTCATCACGGTGGAACGGCAGTCGGTGAGCATGCCTCCCTTGGAGACACCCAGGCCGCCTCGGTACTTGCCCGGTCCGCCAGAGTCGGTGATGAGGCGATGATGGCTAGTCAGAACAGGGGACAAGCGCTCCTGGCCTTCGACGGGCTGCACAGCCAAACCAGGTCCGAACACTGGTGCGGTCGCAGATGAACCATCACGGTCCGTTCGGCCACCCCAGCCGCCAGCCATCCAGTCGTACCACATGAAGAAGGCGCCCTTGTCGGTCTCTTCCTTGATATCGCGGGTGTCTTCGCCACCAATCAGCAGGTACTCCAGGTTGAAGGAGCACGCCAGCGCACGGTCTTCCATGAGATTGGACCACAGCTCGAAAACGGCATTCATGATCTTCTCGTACGGACCCGAACAGAAGCCAGTCACGGCGTGTGGCAGCCCAGCATTGACGACGGTTCCCTCTGGCCCCAAATCCACATCCATGGCGCGGTAGAGGCCCGAGTTCAACGGCACATCTGGGAAAAACGTCTTGGTGCCTGCGACAACGCCCGAGAACGCGGAGCCGTAGCCGGCGTTCAAGAAGCTGGCGACCGCAGGAGCGGAGCCATCCAATGAGTAGGACAGCCGTCCACCCTTGATCCGCATGGTTACCTTGATGGGGATGAGCTGCTCGTCCTTGGCCGGATCCAAATCGAGGTAGTCGACCGTCGACCACTCACCATCCGGGAACTGCGAGACTCGCGCACTCACGATGTCTTCAACGTAATCCTGGACTTCTTGAAGAGCGGTTTTAACAACGTCGAAGCCATACTTTTCGACGAGTCGCAGAATTTCACGTTCGCATACCGCAGTTGCTTCTGCCTGTGCACGCAAGTCACCCATGATGATTTCTGGGCTACGGGTATTGGCGGCGAGCATCTTGGCGATGTCTTCCAGCAAGCGCCCCTGTTGCCAGATGCGAATCGGTGTAATACGAAGACCTTCGGAGAAGTAGTCCGTCGCAGAGACGTCGAAAGAGCCAGGTACCGAACCACCGGCATCTGCCCAGTGGCCCTTGTTCTGTGCGAAGGCAAGGAGCTTACCTTCGGCGAAGATAGGGCGCAAGAACGATACGTCATTCATGTGTGTGCCACCGGCGTAAGGGTCGTTGACACAGAAAACATCGCCTGGATGAATATCATCGCCGAACTCGTCGAGAACGGCTTGGCACTGGAAGTGCAACGTGCCCACGTGGACCGCGATATCCTGGTCACCTTGCATGACGGTGTTGCCCTGGGCGTCGCACAGTGCGGATGAGAAGTCGCGGGAGTAGATCACGAATGAGTAGCAGGTTCGGAGGATCTGCTCGCTCATGAGATTGACGGAGGTTGCGAAGGCATTCTTCAGAACCTCAAACGTCACGGGATCAAGTGTGCGTCGATTGGTGTTGACAGAAGTCATGATTTTCTCCTCGGAATGCCTTAGTTTTGTGCCTGCTCGGCCTGGCCGATATGGATGCGGATATTGGCCCACTCGTCGATCTCTGCGACATCTCCAGGTGGAATGACCGTAGTGGCATCGAACTGATCGATGATGGCTGGGCCGCTGACACGGGTACCTGGATTGAGCTTGTCGCGGTCGTAGATTGGAGTTTCTACCCAGCCTCCAGCGGACAGGAAGTGAACATCACGGGTTCGCGGTGCCTGCGGAGCTTCTTGCTCCTTGACCTCAAAGTGCGCGAATGGAGGGCTATCAAGCTGGCCGATAGCGGTGACGCCGATCTGGTACAGCTCTACCGGTGCATCAGGCTTGGAGAATGAGTATTCACGCTCATGTTCTTCGTGGAAGAGAGCGATGGCATCGTCTAGTGGGCTGTCTGAGTCGGGAAGCGTGATCGTGAGGGAACGCCACTGGCCGCGGTATCGCATGGATGCCGTGGTCTCGAACTTCATTCGATCTTCTGGGATTCCTTCGTGGTGAAGGCGGGTGCGACCTTCCTTCAGCAACTCGCGATAGCTCGCTCTCAAGTCTGCCGAGTCGACATCCTCAATTGCCGACTGGTACATCTGCGAAATGTCGTGGCTAATGTCGACCAACAAACAGCCCTGTGCAGAGGTAACACCTGGATGCGGAGGCACAACAACTGTAGGAATCGACAGCTCTCGAGCTACTTCCGCACCATGCAAAGCTCCCGCGCCACCACCAACAACAAGGACGAAATCACGCGGGTCGTAGCCACGGCGAATCGATAGCAGGCGTACCGCATCCGCCATATTCGCATTGGCAACCTGAATGACATTCTCTGCAGCCACTTCGCGGTCAAGATTCAATGGCTTTGCGACTGTCGTCGTGATGGCATCGCGCGCTGCACCGATGTCCAGCTTCAAGGCGCCACCGATCAGGTCGGTACCGAGGCGGCCAAGCGTGACATTCGCATCAGTGTTGGTGGCTTCTGTGCCACCGCGCTGGTAGCAGACCGGGCCTGGGTCGGCACCTGCAGACTGAGGGCCATTGCGCAACGAACCTGCATCGTCGATCCAAGCGAGGGAGCCACCGCCTGCGCCAATGGTCAGAACTTCGATGGACGGGAAGGTAATGGGGAAGCCGTATTCAATCTGCCATTGCTTGGTGACACGAATATCGCCCTGATACACCAATGAAATATCGGTCGACGTGCCACCCATTTCCAGACCAATCGCATTCTCGTACCCACAGCGAGTTGCGATGTCTTGGACTGCAATCGCACCAGCAGCAATACCCGACGCAGCTAGTCGCACTGGGTACTTGGACACCATCTGCGGAGTCATCGAACCGCCACCGGAGTGCAGAAGCAGGAGGTCGCCTTCATAACCACCGTCGGCAAGCTGGTCTGACAAGCGGTTAACGTAGCCGGATACCAGGGGCGCGATAACGGCATTGGACACTGCTGTGGAGAAGCGCTCGTACTCGAAGATTTCAGGCAGGATTTCGCAGGACGTGGACACTGCGACATCCGGAAGTTCTTCGCGCAGGATCTCGGCCATGCGCTGCTCATGAATGCTATTTGCATGGGAGTTGAGGAAACAAATAGCGACTGTTTCGACGTTCTTGCGACGCAGTGTCGTCGCCAATGAACGCGCCTGCTCTTCGTCGAGAGACTTGATGACGGTGCCGTCGTAGTCGATACGCTCACTGACTTCGTAGCGGTCTCGGCGTCGAATGTACGGATCGGACACGTCCTCGTAGGCGTCCCAAAGCTCGTCCTTCGTGCCATCACGAATCTCAAGAACGTCCCGGAACCCTTCGGTGGTGACGAGGGCCGCCCGCGGGAAGTTACGGGTAATCAGGGCATTCGTTGCGACGGTCGTGCCATGGCTCAGCACTTCGACTTCAGGCAAGCTGACATTCGCCTGGCCGATGCCGTTCATGACGGCACGCATCGGATCATCCGGAGTCGATGGAACTTTAGCGACGGACAGCTCCTTCGTCTCTGTATTCACGATGGCGACGTCGGTGAAAGTGCCTCCGACATCAACAGCTACGCGGTATCGCTTGTCTGAACTGGCCATAGAAATGGCACCTCTTCCTTGTTCGTGGATCAATATCTCGGGGGAACTGCTCGCTCGTGGCGGAAGTTGTGCTCAACTATCGGACGGGGTCAGAAAAGTGACAATGGAAGTTCGTCCAAAGATTCCATGAAAAGTTGGGCATTCGTCCAAAAGTCGACAATGAAGGGCATAAAGTTTTGAGGTGAAATTATGATGCGGATCACAAAAAGTATTTGCGAACCGAAAGGATGACGTGTTCACACTCGGCGATTTAATGCTTGCGCACACCGAATTGCGTCTTGTCACGGAGACAAACACCAATCGTTCGATGACCGCGATGTGTCGCCTCGGTGATGGCGAGGTCGCCGACTGGTTTGTGATTGTTGACGGGGCGCAACGCGCGCGTGGAGCAGCAGCCATTCATCAGCTGACAACAGCTGGCGCGGTGTTGTGGCACGGCGATTCAGTTCCGCCAGAAGTGGTTTCAGCAGCTGGGGGACATGGCATTCCTTTGGTGCAGCTGCCGGAGAGCACGCCACTCACCGAGATCTATGCTGCGGTCGCAGCTCTAGGGCAGCGGGTCCGAGATACTTCTTCGTGGCGGAAGCTCACGGCAATCGACAGGCTTAGTTCGGCGCTGATGTCACGGCAGCCCGAGGCGGAACTCATTTCCGAATACACACGCCTGACCAACAACACGGCGCTGCTGACCAATATCGACGGCGACGTGGTCGCCAGTACTGGCCAGCTACCAGCACGTACCTTGGCTCGAGTGCTGCGAGGTCGTCGTCCGACTACGCACTCCGCCCGCATTGGCCGCTGGGCGGTCACTGCGATTCCCATTACTGCTGGGGACGGAGCCTGGGCAGTGGGGGACGGCAAATGGTTTGTCATCGGTGTGCGCGCTGCTGATCCGCCTTTGGCACACGATCCAGTAGCCTTGGCTGCCCAGAAACTCCTGCTCGTCGCCACAGAATCCAGACGGCAGCTATCTCAGGCCGAGACGATGCGTGCAACGAGCGTCGTCGCATCGTTGATCTACGGCGATGGTGATATCGATGAACTTGTGAATGCCCTTGTCAGTCGAGGATTCTCACGAGATGCCGAGTATCGAATTATTGCTGCAGGAAACCGTCGCAAAGCTGCAGAACCCGGTGTGGGAGTAGCCGCAGCAGAAGCCGCAGCGCGTTCATCTGCGCCGTTGCTACTTGCGCCGGTGGAGGGAAGACTCGTGGCAGTTGTCGAATCAGGATTAGCCGACGACGCCATTGCAGCCGCCTTGCCGGAACCCGTGGGGATGTCGCAGCCATTCGGTCGAGTGCGCACAGCTCAACAAGCGTGGAGACAGGCAAAAGTCGCACAGCTTTCAGAAACTCCCCACGAGACAGTTCGTTCCTTCGATGATTGCGCAGCATTCGCCCAAGCCGCCGCGTTGTTGGATGCTGCAGCGTTGGCACAATGCGTCCGAAAGACTGACACCGCCCTGGATTCGCTTGGCGACGGCTACCAGTTGGCGAATGCGCTCATGGAAGAAAACTTCGTCGTGAAGGCGACAGCGAAGAGAATGGGCGTCCATATGAATACTGTTCGCAACAGGCTCGACGTGTTGTATGACGAGCGGGGGATTACCCGGGAGGACATCGTCATGTGGCACTTGTGGCGTCAACTAGACGGCTCGTGATGCCGTTGGGGAAGCCGAAAAAACCGGCAGACACCCGTGGTGAAACGGAATGTCTGCCGGTACGTGTTTAAAAAAGCTTCGCCGAAATCAGAGTGACTGACTAGTGGTGAACAGCACCTTCAGCGGCGGGAGTCTGAGCGGCCCGAGCCTTCGAACGTGGCCCCTTCGTCACTGCTGCGATGATTCCGAGGAACGCACAGACCGCGAGGACAGCGATGACCTGCTGGCGGGCACCTTCGTCGAAAAGCATCATGATGCCAAGACCGACGATGAGTAGAACGGCAACCCACGACAGGACAGGGAAAGCCCACATGCGTACAGAGAGCTCGCCCTTTGCTTCCATCTGTGGGCGCAATTTGATTTCCGACAGTGCGATGACGAGCCAAATTACCAAGAGGCAGCCACCCACGGCATTGAGCAAGAAGACGAGTACTGAGGAACCATCGAACGCGACCTGAATGCCGAGCGATAGGAATGCGAAGACCATGGACATGATGACAGCGCGGCTAGGCACTGCGGAATCGTTGGTCTGGGCGAAGAAGGTAGGAGCTTCGCCACGGTTAGCCATGGAGTAGACAAGACGTGATGTTGCGTAGATCTGTGCGTTGAACGCGGAGAGCAAGGCCAACACGATAATTACTTCCATGAAGCCCACAACACCCGGCAGGTTTGCCTGCTGTAGGACCAAGGTGAATGGCGACTCTGCAGCGCTGTCGGCACCCTGAATCTGTGCGTATGGCAGCAAGAAAATAATGACCAGAACACAGCCCAGGTAAAACACCGAGATACGGAAGATTACAGAACGAACTGCGGCAGCAATGGAGCGCTTTGGATCGTCAGATTCCGCAGCTGCAATCGTCACAATCTCAATGCCGCCGAAAGCAAACGCAACGGCGAGGAGGCCTGCCGCAATGCCGGCTGGGCCGTTCGGTAAGAAGCCAGATTCGGCAATGTGCGTGGTGCCGACGAAAGTGGTGCCTGGCAGCAGCCCGAAGAAGAGCAGCACGCCGACGATCAAGAACGCAACAATGACGGCGACCTTAATGAATGCGAACCAGAACTCGAACTCGCCGAAGCCCTTGACCTGAGCCAAGTTCACAACAGCGAAGAAAACAACGCAGACGAGACCCGGAATCCATCCAGGAATTCCCCACCAGGCACCCATGATGGCACCAGCGCCGGTGATCTCTGCACCCAGCACCATGATCAACATGAACCAGTACAACCAGCCCAAGATGAAGCCGGCAGATGGGCCGAAGGCCATTTCTGCGTAGGTCGAGAAAGATCCTGATGCTGGTCGGGCTGCCGACATCTCGCCAAGCATCTGCATCACGAGAACAACGACGAAACCAGCAACAAGGTAGGAAATAAGAACGCCAGGGCCAGCAGCTTGAATGCCAACACCCGTTCCAAGGAATAGACCAGCGCCAATGGCTGAACCCAGACCCATCATGGTGAGATGTCGGACCTGTAGGCCCTTTCCGAGTTCAGTTTCACCCCCGCTAGCAGGAGTTTGTGAAGTAGAAGTCATGGTTTTCACACTACTAGCCGGGTTAATGGCACATAAACGTAACTCTCAGCTACCCCTCAGGGTTACCCCCATTTTCGAAGCGCATGCAAATAGCGGCGTGATCGGGATCTTGGAAGAAATGCATATTGTTTCGACCAGCGAGTTCCCATGCAGTGACGCGACGATTCTCGTCCAGAATCTCAATTGGAGTTGTGGAGTCGATGAGAATGTTCTTTTCGATCACACAGTCATTGCCCAGATCGACGCCAATGACGCCCGCAGATACGCCAATCTTGCATCGCTCACCGATATGTAGCGGAATACGGCGACCGCGTTTTTCTTGCCGCGCGATCGCAGTACCTGCCAGACCCAGGTGGGTGCCACTGCCAAGTACCACACCGGATGAGAGGCGTCCCTCGATCTTGCATGGACCGAGTGAACCGGAGTTGAATGACACGAAACCTTCGCGAAGTACCGTTGTTCCCGGCGCCAAGTACGCGCCCAGCCGAACACGTTCGGCTTCACCGATTCGTACTCCCGACGGCAACACGTAGTCCACCATTCGTGGCATACGGTCGATGGAATACACGTGAATCAAACCGCGTTGGCGCAGATTCGTACGCATCGACTCGAAATTGTCGGGCAAGGCCGGACCCTTATTCGTCCACGCAACGATATTCAACGAGTCAAAGACATCATCCATATTGATGGTGTGTGGCTCGATAATGCGGTGCGACAGCAAGTGCAGACGCAAGTACGCATCGTGGGGATCGATTGGTGGCTTCGACAAATCAGCGATGGTAGTTCGAACCGCTACTTGCTCGACCCGACGATCCTCGTCGAGAAGAACCTGACGAAGCATCTGTGGAGAAAGATCATGAGCACCGAGGCGTCGCGTGCCACTTTCCCGAACTTTGTCGTCCAAAGCAGGGGATGGGTACCAGGTATCGAGCACCGTCCCATCCATCGCGATATTGGCAATTCCCGTAGCCGAAGCACCAATGGTCATCATGCTTTCGATACTATCTGGTCTGGACTTTTGCTTCGATTTATGTCCCGTCCGTACCCCTTACAGGAGAACCGTCGTATGTCTGGTACCGCGCTGCAGCGAGCACAAATCATCCTTGCCATAGGTGTCGGCGTTGGCCTGCTGCTCGGTGTAGCTGGCGCCGTGCTCAATATGGTGTGGCTCACCCATGCTGCATTGTGGTTCCTCGCCGCAATTGGGTTTTTCTTAATGTTCGCCATTGGATTCACAATCCGGCCAGGACAAGCCCCATGGACCATTGTTGGCGCGATTGCGGTCGCGGTGCTGCTTCTCTTTGGCATTTTCGGCGTAGGCTCGCGGCTTCTCATGCTTGCCGGGGCATTAGCGCTGGCCTCGGGAATGATTTATCGAATGCTGTGGCAACGCAAGCTTCAGCTTCGCGACGATCGAATCAATGCACTACCGAACTGGGAACGTGACGAACTTGGTGAGCGTCTCGCTGCGCAGCTGGATGCGTCGTTTACTCGCCGACCGCAGCCGGCGTTCGATGTGACTGGCGAAGTTGATCCCTCGGAGGTCCGCGGAGCAGAGGCACGACTGTTGCTGGCGCTGTGCCGTCCGCTACCCGGAGCAACAGTGATTGAACGACTTCCGTACCGAGATGACGAGGTTTCAATCTCTGCTGGTGATGGTGGTGGATACGCGAGTGTGGCTCTCTACGGAAGCCGCGTTGCTGTTGTACATACGCAGTGGCCCGCAGGCGTTGTCGTCGACAAGCAGGAGCTACCTGCAGGGGTGACAGTGCGCGAGTTCTTGCTGCGCTCCGGTGATGAGTTGGACGATGCTCCTGAGGATGCGCCGACAATCGTCACGCCTACAGAACCGCATGAGCTGGCGATGTTTGTGGCCGGTGGTGCACCGGCGAACGGCGATGCACTGCATGGGAAGGCTGCAGACTTGCACGATCGCGTGTTGAGCAGACTGTTGCGCTAGTTAACGGGTGGGGCAGTATGACATCTATTCTGCGGAGAAACTGCGCAGCGATTATGTTCGACACTTATGACACCTTCGCGCACTCCATCTCCAGAAAAGCAGCGCCGTCTTCGTGGACCACTAATGGTTCGAGAGTCCGGGCCGCAGTCGTCGACGACTGACCACCGGCTGCTGTCGCCTCAGAAAGACACTGATTGGCTACACACCGACACGTGGCGGGTGCTTCGTATTCAGTCTGAGTTCGTCGATGGTTTCGGTGCGCTGGCAGAGATTCCCAAGGCGATCACCGTTTTTGGATCGGCGCGAGTGAAAGAAGATCATCCGTATTACCACCAGGCATACGAGCTGGGAAAGGCTATTGCGGATGCCGGATATGCGTGCATTACCGGTGGTGGTCCAGGCCTTATGGAGGCACCGAACCGTGGCGCCTATGACGTGGATGGTTTGTCCATCGGTCTTGGCATCGAATTGCCCCACGAACAGTCTCTGAACGAGTGGGTCGATTTGGGCATGAACTTTCGGTACTTCTTCGTACGCAAGACCATGTTCTTGAAGTACTCGCAGGCATTCGTATGCATGCCAGGTGGATTCGGTACTCTCGACGAACTTTTCGAAGCGCTGTGCATGGTACAAACCGGCAAAGTCGTGAAGTTCCCAATCATTCTCATGGGCACCGAGTTCTGGTCGGGTTTGGTCGAGTGGATCGAGGAGCGACTTGTATCGGAAGGCATGATCGCCCCGGAGGACACTCAGTTGATGCTGGTGACCGACTCCATCGACGAAGCGATGGCGCACATTATCGAAGCGCACTCCCACGGCGACGACACGCCAGATCACGCATAATCCGAATGGTCAGAAGTGCTTTTCAGTCGTCGCCACGTCCTGCGGTGATGGCTATTGTGAATCGAACTCCCGACTCCTTCTACGATCGTGGCGCAACGGCTGCAGAGAAAGCTGCGTTAGAGCGTATCGACGACGTCGTAAAGCAAGGCGCTGACGTAATTGATATTGGCGGGGTTAAAGCAGGTATCGGCGACTACGTGTCTGTTGCGGAGGAAATCGACAGGGTAGTGCCAACGATCGCTGCAGCGCGAGAAAAGTATCCCGACGTGTACATCAGCGTGGACACGTGGAGATCAGAGGTCGCAGCCGCCGCTATCGCAGCTGGGGCGAATCTGGTCAACGACACCTGGTCTGGACACGATCCCGAGCTCGTTGAAGTCGCTGGTCAGCATCGAGTGGGGTACGTATGCTCGCACACCGGAGGGGCGAAGCCGCGTACGAACCCTTATCGCGTGCATTACGACGATGTCGTGGCTGATGTCATCGCCGAGACGACGGCACTCGCGGAGCGGGCGGTCGCTGCCGGCGTGCCCGAATCGCAGGTACTGATTGATCCAACCCACGATTTTGGCAAGAACACTCATCACAGCTTGGAACTGCTCCGCCGTGTTGATGACCTCGTTGCTACCGGGTGGCCAGTACTGATGGCGTTGTCTAATAAGGACTTTGTCGGGGAAACCGTCGGGCGTGCAGTAGACCAACGCGTTCCGGGAACTTTCGCAGCAACAGCTTGGGCTGCGCAGCGAGGTGTTGCCATGTTTCGAGCACACCAAGTAGCGGGCACGGTCGATGTTTGTCGCATGATCAGCGCCATCGCTGGCAAGGAGATGCCTATGCGAGTGTCCCGCGGGCTCTTGTAGCCTGAGCGTATGAGCATTGCCGTCGCCGCTGCGTATTTCCTGCTTATCCCACTATTCGCTCTATTGTGCTGGGTCGTGTTCAAAGCGATACCCAACAATGGCATACCGGACACCCAATCTGGAAAAAGGGATATTATGGAAAGCACAGCCGTGGGACATGATGTCCCACGGCATCTAAACAGTAGTGAAGAGGAAGTGCCCACATGGCAGCTATGAAGCCCCGTACAGGCGATGGCCCGCTGGAAGCGGTTAAAGAAGGCAAGAAGATTGTCATGCGCGTTCCTGCCGATGGTGGCGGACGCCTCGTGGTCGAAATGACCCCAGAAGAAGCAGCAGAGCTCGGAGCAGCGCTGTCCAAGGTAGGGATCTAGCCAAAGAGGTTGATCCTCGCTAGACCTAGGGCTCGTCGAAAAGAGTAAGGGCACAAATTGGTTGTCCGCCACAGGGCGGTACACTGATGTGCCATGCGGTGTGCGTGCATACCGCGATTCTTTTACGACGGCCCTATTTTGTTTTAGGAGTGATGAGGGTGCTCGCCGACATCATTGACGTGCTTGCAGATCCAATTGACGGCTCAGATCTGGAGCGTGGGGATGCCGACTGGGCAACGCTGAAGTCCACCTCAGGGCATAGCTACGATGTCGCAAAACAGGGTTATGTCACGCTCGCTGGAGGCGCTGGACTGCGCTACTCCGGTGACGATGCCAAGATGATTGAGGCTCGCGAGCAATTCCTGTCGGGAGGTCACTACGCACCTTTCGTTGAGGCAGTGACCGGCAACGTCCAAGATGTTCTTGACGACGCGAACGTGTGCGACGACGACAGCCCTGTCATCCTCGAAATCGGAGCAGGAACCGGCTACTACTTGGCCCACACCCTCGACGGAGTGGAGAATTCTCGAGGTGTTGGCATCGACGTGTCGGTGCCCGCGGCAAAGCACCTCGCCAAATGCCATCCGCGAGTTGGTGCCGTAGTCGCCGACGCATGGGCACGCTTGCCTATCCGCGACAACTCCATCGATGCCATCACCGTCATTTTCGCGCCACGCAATGCAGAAGAGTTTGCGCGAGTACTGAAACCAGGCGGTCAGGTCGTCGTTCTGACCGCCGCGCCGGGCCACCTCAGCGAGCTCCGTGCGCCACTTGGCATCATCGATGTGGAACGGGGCAAGGTTGAGCGGATGATTGCACAGGCAGAAGGTCACCTCGTGCCAGTCGGTGAGCCGGAACTGGTCGAATACGAGATGATCTTGGATCAGGAAGCCATTACTACGCAGATAGGGATGAGCCCTTCTGCGCGTCATATCCACCCTGATGTACTTGCCGAGCGCATCGCAGCCCTACCAACGCAAATGACTATCACGGCCCGCGCCCACATCACGCGCCTGGGCTTGGCGCAGAGCTAGTCTTTCACTTCGGTCGCGTGGATCTGTTCGTCCAGATCTTCTGGTGCCAGATCCGCGTCCGAGAACTCCACCGTCAGTGGCAAACGTAGTTGCAGATCCGTTCCCGGGCACAGCTCAATGGTTCCCTCGCGCAGCTTGAAATCCAGGACGTGGCCGCCTGCAGTGTGGTCGTCGTCAAGAAAATGCACGTGGCACCCCGGAACCGAGATTCCCTTCTCGTAGACCGGCGTGCGGAATCCCGCGATAGTGCCACGCACATTTGTGAAGTCGACGGAAGCATCAGATTCCGTTGCCTCGACCATTTTTGGGTAAGGCTTCTGCTGCTTTACGACGGTGCGAGTCTTCACCCATTCAAACTCACCCGTAATTCGCAGTGCGTACATAAAGTTCTGGCTAGGCACCATGCGATCGATGATCGGCGTGATGTCTTTACGCACGATGTTCTGTGGTGCTTGACGGACAATGTGCGGAACAAAGTTGGTGACAACGGTGTAGGGGCTGCGTTGATCCATCGTCGCGCGAGATGCCGAGCCGTCGCCGCGAAGCTGCCAGCACACGCCGTCGAGAATGACCATTTCGCCGTCTAGGCCGTCGAAGGTGCCGATGCCGAAATTGCCGTGCCCCAGAATTTCACCGATAGTCATTTCGCCGTCGTAGATGCCGTCGAGAAGAGCGGACATCAGTGAGTTCTGGAAGAACGTATGTCGAACTGTTGGAAGATCATCTGGGGTAGTCACGGTTCCCACGTTAGTTGAATGCAAAAGGCGAGGTTCCTGGTTGGGAACCTCGCCATATGCGGAAATATTACGGAACTACATCAACGACTTGTAAACGTCGACGGTCTGCTCAGCAATGGTTGCCCAGCTGAAGACGTCAACTGCGCGCTTTTTTCCAGCTTCGCCGTACTGCTTGGCAGCGTCGCGGTCGGACACCATCTTGTTCACGGCTTCAGCGATGTCACGCTCGAAGCCCTCTGGATCGCTTTCGTTGTAGTGAACCAGGGTGCCGGTCTCGCCATCAACGACAACCTCAGGAATACCGCCTACGTCGGAGGCAACAACTGCAGTGCCACAGGCCATGGCTTCCAGGTTTACGATGCCCAGTGGCTCGTAAATGGAAGGACACACGAAGGAATCAGCAGCGGTGAGGATCTCCTGGATCTTCTCCTTTGGCAGCATGTCCTTTACCCAGAAGATTCCGTCGCGCTTCTGCTGCAGGTCGTTGACCAGCTGCTCAGTTTCAGCAGCGATCTCTGGAGTGTCAGGTGCGCCAGCGCAGAGGACCATCTGTACGTCCTCATCGAACATGGAGGCAGCCTTGATGAGGTGAGCGACACCCTTCTGGCGGGTAATGCGACCTACGAAAGCGACCATTGGACGCTTCGGGTCCACGCCCAGCTCGTCCAAAACGGACCAGCCATTGGCTTCCTTCGACTCTTCCCAGGTTGGGCGTGGGTACCACAACTCGGTGTCGATGCCATTGAGCACAACGTGTACGTTATCTGGTTCAATGCGTGGGTACGCATCGAGAATTGCATCCTTCATACGTGCAGACACAGCAATCACGGCATCTGCGTACTCCATGGTGTTCTTCTCAGACCAGCTTGATACGTCGTAGCCGCCACCCAGCTGCTCGCGCTTCCATGGGCGGTGCGGCTCAAGGGAGTGCGCCGTAGCGACATGTGGAATGCCCTTCAGCTTGCCGGTGAGGTGGCCACCGAGGCCGGAGTACCAGGTATGGGAGTGTACAACCTGGATGTCAGTTTCAGCCGCAGCATGAGCCATGCGCAAGCCGGTGGATAGGGTCTTGATTGCGCTGTTAGCGTCAGCCAATTCGGGGTCAACGCCGTGGACATAACAGTCCTTTTCGTCTCGCGGACCGCCCATGCAATGGACATCAACACTGACTCCGTCAACCTCGCGCATGAAGCGGGTCAACTCCGTCACGTGCACGCCAGCGCCGCCGTAAATCTCTGGTGGATACTCTCGGGTCATCATCGCAACTCGCATACATCCCAGAGTATCGCCAAATTACGAATCAGGGTGGGGAGTGGTTTCGGGGGTAACAGCTTTTCCAGCACGAGATCGAAAACACATATAGGTTGGAAGACGTGAGGAGTCAACCACATGTTCTGTCCATCGTTCTCGCCGGCGGCGAGGGCAAGCGCCTTTTCCCACTGACGGAGGATCGCGCAAAGCCCGCCGTTCCTTTCGGAGGAAGCTACCGGCTCATCGACTTTGTGCTGTCGAATCTGGTTAACGCAGGTTATGTGAAAATCTGTGTGCTGACCCAGTACAAGTCCCATTCGCTCGACCGCCACATTTCTCAGGCATGGCAGCTGTCCGGCATCACCGGCCAGTACGTCACCCCTGTGCCGGCGCAGCAGCGACTGGGCAAGCGCTGGTTCACCGGATCGGCAGACGCAATTCTGCAGTCCCTTAACCTTGTCTACGACGAGGATCCTGAGTACGTCATCGTTTTCGGTGCTGACCATGTGTACCGCATGGACCCAGAGCAGATGGTCCAGGCACACATCGAGTCTGGCGCAGGTGTGACTGTCGCAGGTATTCGCGTGCCACGCAAGGAAGCTCACGCATTCGGTTGCATCGATGCTGATGACAACAATCGAATCACCAGCTTCCTGGAGAAGCCAGCGGATCCTCCGGGCACCCCGGATGACCCAGACGCTACTTTCGCCTCGATGGGTAACTACGTGTTCACCACGTCCGCACTCATTGACGCTATTAAGCGTGACTCCGAAAACGAAGAGTCTGACCATGACATGGGTGGAGATATCATCCCAATGTTGGTCGATGAAGGTGAAGCTTACGTCTACGACTTCAAGGACAACTTCGTTCCAGGCGAGACGGAGCGAGACAAGGGCTACTGGCGTGACGTCGGTACCATCGACGCTTTCTACGAAGCGAACATGGATCTGATCTCGGTTCTGCCTGTGTTCAACCTGTACAACAAGAAGTGGCCAATCCACACTTTCTCTGAGGAGAACCTGCCACCAGCCAAGTTCGTCCAGGGCGGCATCGCCCAGGCTTCGATGGTTGGTGCCGGAACCATTGTCTCCGGTGGCACTGTCCGCAATTCAGTTCTGAGCACGAACGTCATCGTCGAAGATGGCGCAACTGTCGAAGGCTCAGTTCTGTTCCCGGGTGTCCGCGTCGGCCGTGGTGCAGTTGTTCGCCACGCAATTCTGGACAAGAACGTTGTCGTCTCCGATGGTGCAATCATTGGCGTCGATCCAGAAGCAGATGCTGAACGCTTCAAGGTTTCCGCTGGCGGAGTCGTCGCCGTTGGCAAGGGTGAAGTTATTTAATAGCTTCCACATCAACAAAATGAGGCTGACCGGAATCATTTCCGGTCAGCCTCATTTTTTGTCTAGCAATGGTGCTGAACTAACGCACCACAGTCGGCAGCGCGTTCTCTAGTTCTTCACCAACACGACAGTGCCAGCACCGATAGGCAGGCGCGCGATGGTGGCATCCTCAATAGCGAGAAGATGCTTCTCTGCCTCACGCGCTGCCACGGTATCGCGGTCAGTACGAGTATCGTCGGCCACCGTGCCGTCGAGAAGTACTCCCGTAAAAACAAGCACACCGCCGGAACGCAGCAGAGGCCACGCCAACTCCTGAATTGCAATGACATCGGTTGGTTCCGCATTGATATAGACCAAGTCGTAGGCATCAAGAGCCAGGCGACCGAGGACTTCTCGTGGATGCGATGGCAGGAAGCGGTGACGAGACGCCACAGCGCCCGCCCGCTTGAATGCGTCACGAGCCAACTTCTGGTGCTCGATCTCTGGGTCGATGCACGTCAGCTGGCCACCGTTTGGCATTCCGGCGATCAAGTGTAGGCCCACAACACCAGCAGCAGGAGTTGCTGCAACAGCGGCTGCGTTGGTGGTCCGACGAGCGGTTGCCAACGTCATGAGCATGGTGAGCACGGAGCCACTTACATCGTCAGGGGTGCTGAGGCCGAATTCGGCGGCATCATCACGAGCAGCAACTAGCGCCTCGTCGGCAACAGTTGTGGAATTGATGTGGTTGCGAATTGCGTCCAGTGCGGAAAATGGGGCATTCGAGGAAGTGGATTCAGTCACAATCTTGAAGCATAGAAGAAAAAGCACCTGTCCAGGCATGGCACGCCCGAAAACGCTGCAGGTTGGGGCCAGTGTTACCAAATGTATTTTGTACTCTCAACGGTTTATCAGGATAAGGTCAATCAGAGCCCAGACTGATAAGGAACAATGTTCTTCATGACAATTCACGGAACCGCACCTGAAACGGCAGACGTAGCCCTTAGTGGCACGGCTGCGTTCGATGCTGGCGTGGGTGATATGCCAACGTGGTCCGAATTGGTCGAGCAGCATGCAGGCAGTGTGTATTCGTTGGCATACCGGCTCAGTGGCAATCCGCATGATGCAGAAGATCTAACGCAGGAAACGTTTATTCGAGTGTTCCGTTCGTTGAAGCGGTACCAGCCAGGAACGTTTGAGGGCTGGTTGCATCGAATTACCACTAACTTGTTTTTGGACATGGTGCGGCACCGGCAGACGATCCGTATGGAGGCACTGCCGGAGAACTACGAGCGAGTTCCAGGCAATGAGCCAACTCCAGAGCAGGTATTCGTTGATTCGAATCTCGATGCAGATCTCGAGTTCGCTTTGAACGAGCTACAGCCGGACTACCGCGCAGTCGTTGTGCTGTGTGATGTCGTGGGTTTGTCCTATGAAGAAATTGCGGACACACTCGGCATCAAGATGGGGACGGTACGTTCCCGTATTCACCGAGCCCGTACTCAGTTGCGCGCATCGTTGGAGAAGGCAGAGAAGAACAAGCGTTCCGTCGCTCCTGCATACTGATTCCCTCTGGGACTATGGTGGGCACAAGGAGGTATGGGTTTGTCTGATTACCGCTCATCGGAGCAGTTCGCGTCCACAGATCATCTGTGCACGGAGGCAGTCGCCGCGTTCGTCGACGGTGAATTGATGCCGGCTGCTCATAAGCGCGCTATGCAGCATCTACTGGCTTGCCCTGAGTGTCGCAGGGAAGTAGCTCGGCAACGCCAGGCAGCTCAGCGTCTCCGCGACTCGGGCGAGTTCCACATACCATCCGATCTACGCGCACGGCTGGCATCTCTGTCTGAATCGACAGTTCCTTCGGATGTTCCTGATGCCCGCAACCTTGCTCATCGACGTCCAGAGTCCCTAGTCGCAGCAGTCGAATCTGTGCTGCGCAATCTACGTAAAGCGAGAACCGGGCAGTGAACCGATTCGCCCCTCAACCAGGCGAAGCTGGTGGCCTTCAACGCCCACCCATCCCTGAATCACAGCTCACGCGTGACGACGAATCGTCGACAAACACATACTCCCCGTGGCACGACGATTCCACGCAGATGATCAGCGGTGCACCGGCGAAGCAGGCCGGGGCGCGTGAGGAAGATCCGGTGCGACCGATCCCGAAAGTTGATATACGGGAAGCTCTTTTTGGCCGTATCGTGCCGTGGCGATCCGTAGCGCTTGCTTCGGCAGTGGTTCTTGCTATCGGCGGTGTTGGCGGTTTTATCGGTGGCTGGGCAGGGAAGACGACGCGCGCGAGCTACGAGGCTGTTGAGCTTCGGCAGGTCGATGGTCGTGCTGGTGGTACAGATCTGACGGCGATTGGTGAGGTTGCCGAGACTATCCGGCCCGCTGTGGTGTCGATTTCTGTGGGTGCCGGCGAAATGTCGGGCGTGGGATCGGGTGTGGTCATCGACGGTGCCGGATACATCCTGACAAACAATCACGTGGTTTCAATTGCTGCCGACAAAACTGACGCAGAGATCAAGGTTCAGTTCAGTGAGGGTGGCGAAGCGCGCCAGGTGGATGCGACGCTCGTCGGCCGAGACACCATGACGGATCTGGCTGTCGTGAAAGTAGAAAACGTAACCGGGTTGAAAGTCGCCCAGCTCGCCGATTCTGATGCAGTGAAAGTTGGTGACGGCGTTGTAGCCATGGGATCACCGCAAGGGTTGCAGGGCACAGTTACCCAGGGCATCGTCTCGGCGCTCCAGCGCCCGGTGAAGTTGTCCGGCGAAGGCACCGACACCGACGGTGTCGCCGATGCAATCCAAACTGACGCTTCCATTAACCCAGGAAACTCGGGTGGTCCGTTAGTGGATATGCGAGGTGCGGTGATTGGTATTAACACCGTCATTTTCTCGGTATCCGGCGGTTCGCAGGGATTGGGTTTTGCTATCCCGATGAATACGGCAAAGAGCATCGCAGAGCAGCTCATTGCAGGGGAGCAGCCACACCACCCCTCAATTGGCGTGACGACGCGCACCGCCATCAACGGCACTCTTGCCGGCGCTGAAATCGCTACCGTCGCTGCCGGAGGGCCTGCCGAGCAAGCCGGAATCATGGAGGGCGATGTCGTGACCGCCGTCGGAGATCGCGCTGTTGAGTCTGCCGATGAGCTGACAGTGGCAATTTGGTCTGCTGCATTGGCGAAGCCAGGGGAAGCTTTGCCCGTCACGGTTGTTCGTGAAGGGCAGCGTGTCGAGTTGACGGTGACTCCGTCGTAAAGCAAGTGTTTGATTGGGCGCACGCCGTGTCGTACCTATCTGTGCGAGACGATGTGCCGTTGACTAAGGTTGATACACGTGTTCACCAATGTTGGCTGGGGAGAAATCCTCGTACTTTTCATCGTCGGCCTAGTTCTGATTGGGCCTGAGCGACTGCCGAAGCTCATCGCGGATGTGCGTGCGATGATTCTCGCTGCTCGCACCGCTATTGACGATGCCAAACAGAGCCTCGCTGGTGAATTTGGTGAGGACTTTGATGAGCTCCGCAAGCCCCTCGAGGACATCGGTCAGCTGCGTAGTCTGAATCCACGCACCGCAATTACGCGCACGCTTTTCGACGGCGACGATACGTATCTTGACTTGCTCTCCGGCAAACCAGCCGCTGGTGGAGATGCCAGTGAAGCCAGGGGAGCCGGTGCGGCCGGACAGACAGGGGCGACCTCGGCTGGTCAAGCGCCCGCCGTCTCTCCCGCTGCGGTGGCACGACCAGCGCAGACCGCCCCTGAAGTGCAACATCCTGCGCCAGCAAGCTCAAGGAATCCGAGTGACGCAGCTCCTGCGGAGCAACCACAGCAGACCAGCTGGGTCGACGACGACGTCCTTTAAAGCAGCGTTGAACCCCACGTCAGCTTGAGCGCGGTGTTCAGTGAGCTTTCGATGCCAACCAGCGAACAAGGACTCCTGCAGGGAGTTCCTGGCAGTTGACAAATCCAGTCCCGGCCCACAAATTGAGGGCTTCGGGGCTGTTGTTTTCCGCAGAGGCAGTGCGAATTGGTGAGGTCAAATAGTGCACCTGTGGGTATACCGCGGGTGCGACAGCAGTGAATTCCTTCGTGAATTGATTGACCAATGACCTGGCGAGCCGACCCGAAAAAGCACGAGTGAGAACAGTGTCCTCGAATTCACCAGACAGCAACGCTGCCTTGTGTACGGGTTTGGTGCCCGCCTCGTCCGTCGTCAAGAACAGCGTGCCAACCTGAACAATGTCGGCACCTGCAGCAATGAGCTCATCGACATCATGTGGACCCGCAACACCACCCGCTGCGATGACAGTAACCTCAGTGTCGGGCTTCGCAGCGTTCGACAGCACCGGGCGCAATTTATCGAGTAGCTCTCGAATGGAATGCGTAGGAGCAGGCTCAGCCGTTGTAAACGTGGACTGGTGTCCTCCTGCCTCGATGCCCTGAGCAATAAGCACATCGACACCCAATTCCAGGGCAGCCTGCGCATCGGCAACGTTGGTTACCGTCACGCCTACAGTAGTACCGCGTTCTTGCAGCTGCTTTACGACGCCGAGGCGAGGCAACCCGAACGTGAATGACACAAATGGGACGTGTAGGTCCGTGGTGAGGAGGCGGAGCTTGGCTTGCCAATCGTCGTCAGACCAGCGAGGTTCGCAGGGGAGTCCGACATCTGGAAAATCTCGGTGGAGGAGGTTTCGATAAACTTCCCACGCTTCGTGGTCAGCGGGATCCCGCGGATCGGACTCTGTCTCGGGAACGAAGAGGTTGATGCCAAAAGGCAGGGCGGTGTCAGAGTCGACGGCACTCAACAGCTGCTGAGTAGCGGTGATCTGGGCTGCCATGGCATCAGCCGTCAGATAGCCTGCAGCAAGCATGCCGAGGCCACCTGCGGTGGAAACTGCGGCTGCAAGCTCAGGGGTTGATGGACCTCCAGCCATAGGCGCTACAGCGATGGGAGCGGTTACGGGCAGGAGGGTCATGATTGATGCCTTACTAATGGACTAGTTTTTAGGGGTAACGCCAAGTCCCAGGGACTTGCCAGCAAGCGACTCGCGACGAACTACAAGCTTCTCAGCGATATCGTTCAACGCCTTACCAGCGCCGGACTCTGGCAACGACAGGGCAATAGGGGTGCCTTCGTCGCCGCCCTCACGCAGGCGGGTATCCAATGGAATCTGGCCCAACAACGGCACGTTTGCGCCCGTCAGCTGGGTGAGTCGAGTAGCTACAGTCTGGCCACCACCAGAGCCGAAAACATCCATCTTCGAACCGTCTGGCATTTCCATCCAGCTCATGTTCTCAATGACACCGGCGATACGCTGGCGAGTCTGGAGAGAAATCGTGCCGGCACGCTCGGCAACTTCAGCTGCAGCCATTTGCGGGGTGGTGACGATGAGAAGCTCAGCGTTCGGTACCAACTGCGACACGGAAATAGCAATGTCGCCCGTTCCTGGTGGCAAGTCGAAGAGCAATACGTCTAAGTCGCCCCAGAACACGTCAGCAAGGAACTGCTGAATCGCGCGGTGCAGCATCGGACCACGCCACACAACAGGAGCGTTGTCATCGACAAAGTGTCCGATAGAGATCAGAGATACGCCATGAGCCTGTGGAGGCATAATCATGTCATCGACCTGATGCGGCTTGTCAGTCGAACCCATCATGTGGGGGACAGAGTGACCATAAACATCGGCGTCGAGAACACCGACAGCAAGACCCTTCGCTGCCAAGGCAGCAGCCAGGTTCACCGTCACAGACGACTTGCCAACGCCACCCTTACCGGAAGCAACAGCGTATACGCGCGTACGTGAATCAGGCTGGGCAAATGGAATAACAGGCTCAGATGTCGAACCACGCACGGCATTGCGGAACTCGCGCCGCTGTTCGTCGTTCATGACGTCCGTCGTAACGCTGACGGTACCGACACCGTCAATGCCCTTAACCGCTTCTTCTGTACGTTCAACGATGACGTTGCGCATCGGGCAAGCAGCGATAGTCAAATAAATTTCGACGGCTACGTCATTGCTATCGGAAATATCAATGGACTTCACCATGCCAATCTCGGTGATTGGGCGACGAACTTCGGGGTCCTCAACCTGCGCCAACGCGGTGCGGACTTGTGCTTCAGTAATTTGTGTACTCATCAATTGTCGATTCTACGTTTCCGCCTGAGTACCGTTGCCCTCAGGCCGGTGATGTGGGCTATGGGGTAGGTCATGATGGGATTCTGGATGCGGCTGCGATTGGTACAACTTGGCCTCAATGCGTTCCAAAGCGTTCGTGACATCCTCCAGCTCTCGGCGTAGATAGTCACGAGTAACTGCGTCGCCGACTACTGCGCGCACGCCGGCAATTTCCCGTGCCAAGAACTCGGTGTCAGCCTTGGTTTCTTCCGATCGACGACGGTCTTCCGCGATAGCAGCACGGTCGCGATCCTCCTGGCGATTCTGGGCCAACAGAATAAGCGGAGCGGCGTAAGCAGCCTGGGTTGAGAATGCAAGGTTGAGCAGAATGAATGGATAAGGATCCCAGTTCCACTTCATGCCTCCGATATTCAGCAATACCCAGATGATGACGAAAATCGTCTGATATGCCAGATACTTACCCGTTCCCAAGAAACGAGCAATACTCTCAGCGACTTCGCCAACGCGGTCACCATCGAAGTTGACGATATTGCGCCGACGCTCGGTAACTGGGGTGACCAACTCATTTCGGCGGTCACTGCGATCACGATCAATCGACCTCACGACACACCTCCGTTGGTACGTGGATTTCTCGACTGTGGATTGGTCGACTGCGTGCTTTCAGACGGTGGAGTTCCTTCGGGACGAATGCCATGCTCACGCCAATCTTCGGGCAGCAAATGATCAAGCAAGTCATCGACAGCGAGTGCGCCCAGCAAATGGCCTTCGCTGTCAACGACTGGACCACACACCAGGTTATAGGTAGCAAAGTAGCGTGCAGCAGTCTCGTCGCTGTCCTCAGCGAACAAGCGTGGCAGATCTGGATCCAAGATGCCACCGATCTGCGTGGATGGCGGTTCGCGCAAGAGTTTCTGCAAGTGGACACAGCCTAGGTACTTGCCAGTCGGAATTGCCGTGGGTGGGCGGACCACAAACACCATCGAAGCCAATGACGTCGGCAGCTCGGGATCACGCGCTCGGGCCAGCGCCTCAGCAACTGTTGAGTTGGGCTGCAGAATTAGTGGATCGGATGTCATCAAACCGCCGACAGTATCTGGTTCGAACACCATCAAGCGGCGTAGCGCCTGAGACTCTTCAGGAGCCATCAAATCAAGCAACACGTCGGCGCGGTTTTCATCGAGCTCGCCGAGTAAGTCGGCAGCATCGTCTGGATCCATTTCCTCCAGAATGTCGGCTGCACGCTCAAGATTCATGTCTTCGAGCACTTCTGTCTGATCTTCGTCTGGAAGCTCCTGAATAATGTCGGCGAGCAGTTCGTCGGCAAGAGCTTCGGCGATACGACGGCGCCTCTCCGTCGGCATCGATGAGATCGCATGCGCGACGTCGGCCGGACGCATTTCATGGAATTCGGCGATAATCTCGGCATCTGAATCCAGCGGGGAGGTGCTGACCCCCAATCCATGCACGTGATTCCATGGCGCAACGTTTACTTCACGACGGCCACTCCAGCCACGCTTCGGCCCCAATACAGCAACACGTGTCAACACCCAGTCTCGGGTGCGGTTCCGCTCCAATTCGATATCCGTTACCTCTTGTGGAACACCGTGGAGCTTCTCCAGATCCGGATCATCGATCTGCACTTTCGTTCCGACGATATCGCCAATGATGGTGGACTCACCCGGGCGCGTTTTGAACTGGCGCATGGAGATCTGACCGGAAACCATGAGGATTTCCCGTGGCTCGACGACACACCGCCCCATAGGAATGAACAGGCGTCGCTTATCGGTGATCTCAACGACGAGGCCCAATGCCAACGACGATGCACCAGAAGGCCGCAAGCGAACGACGATGTCACGAACACGACCAATGGAATCACCATCGGGGTTTCGGACCTGCATGCCCACCAAACGACCCGCATACACGCGCTGAATTCCACTCATAATAGATAAGAATACAAATGAGGGAACAAGACTGTGAGTCAATGCGTTGAACAGGTAAGACGCAGCTGAAATGAGAAAGAGAGACTCTTCGATGACACGACCAGGTCAGCCTCCACAATCACATAGTGGCCGAGAGCCCTCGGTTCCTGAAGGATGGCCAGTCGGCAGTTTTAGCACGTACAGCCAGGCGCAGGCAGCGGTCGACGAGCTGAGTGATCGTGACGAGTTCCCAGTGTCAGACCTCACCATCGTCGGTGTAGACCTGATGCAAGTCGAGCGTGTGGTGGGTCGCCTCACATGGCCGAAAGTTCTGGGTGGTGGGGCAATGTATGGCGTGTGGATGGGCGTGTTCTTCGGCCTGCTGCTCGGCCTTTTCCAGGAAGACTGGATCCCGCCGCTGCTCACAGGTGTAGTCGTCGGTGCTGTGTTTGGCATCGTGCTTGCCGCGGTGCCGTACGCGATGCAAAAGGGGAAGCGAGATTTTGCATCAACAACGGAAATCGTTGCCGGGCGTTACGACGTGCTCTGCCATCCACGCAACGCTGAGAAAGCAAGGGATGTCCTTGCCCAGCGTCGCCTAGGCGGACGTTAAAGCCACTTGTTGCGTTTGAGCACCCAAACGAGGACAAGAACGATCGCCAACATAATGCCGATGACTACGAAATAGCCGTACTCCATATGTAGCTCGGGCATATTATCGAAGTTCATTCCATAAATGCCGGCTAGTGCCGTTGGTACGGCAAGAATTGCGGCGTATGCCGAGATCGTACGCATATCACGGTTTTGTTGGAGTTGGATCTTCACGGCAGCGGCGTCGATAAGTGCAGATAGTCGTTCATCGAATCCCTGGACCATGTCGGCGGCAACAAGCTGGTGATCAAGGACGTCAGACAAGTAGCGTCGAATCGCTTTGGGCATAAGTTTGCCACGCATATTGACCAGTGTGTTTAGCGCTGGGGTGAGCGGTTCGATGGCATGGCGCATCTCTAGGATTTCTCGTTTGAGGATGTACACTTCCTCGATATCCGAATCTTGCTGAGGCTCGAATACGGAGTTCTCCATGTCCTCAACGCGATCTTCCAGCTGGTGAACAATGCGCAGGTAGTTGTCAACCAACAAGTCGGTCAGCGCCCACAGCACACCAGCGGGACCCTGCTGTAACACTTCCGGGTCAGATTCGACTCGCTGGGTCATCCACTTCATATCATCGCGTGGCATGCCCATACGGATAGTGATGATGTAATCGTTGCCAACGACCATGAGCAGCTGGCCGGAATGAATGAACTCGTTCTCATCGTCGGCCAGGCCATCTGGCGAATAATGGATTGAACGGAGAACGAACACCATGTGGTCGTCGTGCATTTCGACTTTAGGGCGTTGACGTTGAGTCAGCGCATCTTCAACCGTGAGCTCATGCAAGCCGAAAACTTCGGCGATTGAGTCCATTTGTGTTTCGTTAGGCCGTGACAATGACAACCAGGTGAAGCCCTCGCCGAAACGGTTGACCTCTGCGCGACCTGAACGGTGATCGTACTTGCCAGGAAGGCGTTTACCACCTACGAACACTGCGCAATCTCTAATCGCTCCGTTGACAGTGTTATTCCCAGAGCCACTGGACGAAGACATAGCCACGCGACGGGTCGCCCGCTGATTGTCGCCCATAACAAAGCTCCTTTAACCTAGGACTGATGAAGAACCACTCAAGCATAAAGCCTACTGTCGCAGTGCTCGTAGCCGGAGCTGCACTGCTGACGTCGTGTGCTTCCAATGAGCCTACGATGAGTCGTCCCGCTGTACAGGACAGCCAGGTAACTGTGGGGGCCTATGGCACTGATCCACAGCAGTTGGTTCTGGCTGAAGTTTATGCTGGTTCTTTTCAGCGCTCCGGCCGTGAGGGCGTGACGCTCACAGGATTGGCGTCGGGGGAGCGAATCTCCGCAGTCCGTTCCGGTGAAGCGACCATGGCATTTGGCTGCACAGGCGAACTTTTAGGTTTGCTGGATCCAGCTCGTGCCCGGGAGCTTGCGGAAGAATATGCACGTGACGACGATCCTGATAAGGAACTATCGCCCGAATGGCGTGACACAACGTACGCGGCATTTTCAGAGTCTCTACCGGGGTCAATGATGGCAACAGACCCGTCGAACGCCCAAGGGTGCGATGACGTGAACAAGGCCAATCCTGGTGCATCATTGCCTCAGCATGTTGTGCCGTTCTATTCGGTGCCAGCACTGACCCGGCGTGATCGCGTTGACGCGTTGAACCGAGTTGCAGGTTCTCTAACTACAAAAGAAGTAGCGCAGATGACGAAGGATGTTGTTAACGGCGGTGAGCCAGCGGCCATCGCTGAAGAGTGGCTTGCGACCTCCAAGTTTGCAACAGGTTAGATACCTGTGGATATGTGCAGGTAGGGGGCATATCTAGGTGGTAGTGTGCCAACTATGCACGATGATCACGACGACCTGCTCCTTGCAGAGCACACTTCCCTCGATCTTGATTCGCCGTATATCGACGTAGCAGTGGAAGTGTTTTCCATGCTTGCCGATACGACGCGACTGAAAATCGTTTTGGCTTTGCGCGACGGCGAATTGCCTGTTGGGGAAATTGCCGAGAAGGTAGAAAAGACCCCAACCAGCGTTTCCCAGCATTTAGCAAAACTACGCCTGGCTCGCATGGTGACTACACGTCAGGAAGGTACTCGTGTCTATTACTCTATGCAGGACGAGCACGCTTTAAACTTGGTGTCTCAGGCTATCTATCAGGCTGAACACGCGATTGACGGGGATTGGCCACCGCATCAGCGTCATCGCTAGTTGGCTGTGCCAACGAGGTCGGCCTAATTACTTGGTCGATGCTTCGCGAGCCGCGCGGTTACCCAGAACCGCCGAATAGGTAATCAGGGCGACGGCAATTGTTGCACCCACCAAGATGGTGATGATCACTCCAAGCATGTACTGCTGGAACAATGCACCCAGGCCACTGAGCATCATGATTGCGCCCGCAACCATCGTGATGGTCTTGGTGCGTTGATGGGCACGGAGCCAAGCTTCATCACTGGCGATTGTTGCAGAAGTACGAATCCCGGCGATGGCGTTTCGCTTAAGTTTCCCCGATGCCGCCGCGGAAGCGACCCACATGATGACCGCTCCGCCAACTACCATCACGACGAACAAGATAATCCGCATTACTATGTCGCTGTCCATGCTTCCATGGTATCAAAATGCCTGTTCATGGGGCTTTTCGACGTTTCGATGAGTTAACCCGGTCGAATGTGCCCAAAAGCGAAAAGGGTGGGAGTTTCCGTGGAAACTCCCACCCTTCATTGGCTAGTGAACTAAGTTGACCAGCCAATATCGCTTAGAAAGCTAAGGCTCTCGGCAATCCCGGGATTAGCGGAACGCCTCTTCCAGGAGCGCCTTTTCTTCCATTGCGTGAACCTTTGCAACACCGGTTGCAGTCGAGGACTGTGCGCGGCGAGAGACACGCTTCAGCTTTGGCATGTCTGGCAGCAACTCTGGAAGCTGCAGTGCCAGGAATGGCCATGGGCCCTGGTTCGCTGGTTCATCCTGAACGAAGCGAACTTCGGTGGCGTTCGGGTAAGACTCGAAGGTCTCGCGCAGACGGTTGAACGGCACTGGGTGCAGCATTTCCAGTCGGACAATAGCGGTGTCCTCGTGGCCTTCCTTCTGACGCTTCTTCTCGAGCTCCCAGTAGATCTTGCCGGAGCACAGCAAGATCTTAGTGACCTTGCTCTTGTCCTTGCCTGCGAAGTTCTGATCGTCGATGACGGACTGGAACTTCTTGACATCGGTGAACTCTTCGGGGCCAGACACTGCCATCTTGTTGCGCAGCATCGACTTCGGAGTGAAGACAACCAATGGTCGGTGCAGATCCGAGAGAACGTGACGACGCAGCAAGTGGAAGTAGTTCGCAGGAGTCGAAGGCTGTGCGACCGTGTAGGAACCTTCTGCACACAGCTGCAGGAAGCGCTCGATGCGAGCGGAGGAGTGGTCAGGTCCCTGACCCTCGTAGCCGTGTGGCAGCAGCAGGATCAGCTTGGAGGTCTGACCCCACTTGGCTTCACCGGATGCGACGTACTGGTCGATCATGGTCTGAGCGCCGTTAGCGAAGTCACCGAACTGTGCTTCCCAAGCGACGACTGCATCTGGGTTACCCAAGGTGTAGCCGTACTCGAAGCCCATGCCTGCGTACTCGGTCAGAGCGGAGTTGTAGACCATGAAGCGGCCACCGTTGCCCTGTGCCTGACCGTAGGCGTCCATTGCGTTGTACTCGTCGCCCGTGTTCGGGTCGACGAATACTGCGTGACGCTGGGTGAAAGTACCGCGACGGACATCCTCACCAGCGAGGCGAACGGTGCGACCAGCACCAGTGAAGGAACCGAAAGCGAGGAGCTCTGCGGTACCCCAGTCGATGCCACCCTCCTGTGTCATCTGTGCGCGCTTCTTTGCGACAGGGCGAACGCGAGGGTGAATGGTGAAGCCTTCTGGCGTGTTGATGAATGCCTGGCCCATAGCCTGCAGCTCGACCTTGTCGATGCTGGTGTCCAGACCGTGTGGCAATGGCTGGGAGCCAGCAATACCAGTCTGGTCACCTGGCTTGCCACCCTTGTTAGAGGAGCGGACTTCGTTGAAGACTGCTTCCATCTGATCGTGGAAGTCCTGGCGAACTGCTTCGTACTCTTCCTGGGACAGGTCACCGCGACCAATGAGGTCTTCGGTGTACTGAGCGCGAACGCCTTCCTTGTTGTCGATGACGCCGTACATTGCTGGCTGGGTCATCGATGGATCGTCGGCCTCGTTGTGGCCACGCTTGCGGTAGCAAACGAGGTCGATGAAGACATCCTTGCCGAAGCGGTTACGGTAATCGACTGCGAGCTTACCGACCCAAGCAACTGCCTCCGGGTCATCACCGTTGACGTGGAAGACTGGGCAACCGTAGGTCTTAGCAATGTCGGTGCAGTAGTAGGAGGAGCGACCGCTATCTGGCGACGTCGTAAAGCCGATCTGGTTGTTCACGATGATGTGAACGGTGCCGCCGACCTTGTATCCGCGCAGAGCCATCAGGTTCAGGGTTTCCTGAACGATGCCAAGGCCTGCGAATGCTGCGTCACCGTGGAGCAGCATTGGCATAACGGTGTAGCCCTCGTCGCCGAGATTGAGCATGTCCTGCTTAGCGCGGGCGAGACCCTCAACAACAGGGTTGACAGCTTCGAGGTGCGATGGGTTAGCAGTCAGCGTGACGTCGATTTCGCCTTCGCCGAACATCTGGATATGGCGACCCTGGGTACCGAGGTGGTACTTCACGTCACCAGAGCCACCAGCCTGAGCTGGGTCCATGTTGCCTTCGAACTCAGTGAAAATTTGGCTAAAAGGCTTGCCGACGATGTTCGCCAGAACATTGAGGCGACCACGGTGAGGCATACCGATGACAACCTCGTCGAGGCCAGCGCCAGCAGCGGTGTCGATTGCCGAGTCCATCAAAGGAATAAGCGACTCTGCACCTTCGAGGGAGAAGCGCTTCTGGCCGATGTACTTGGTCTGCAAGAAGTTTTCGAATGCCTCAGCTGCATTCAGCTTCTGCAGGATGTACTTCTGCTCGGCATGGGTTGGCTTTGGCTGGCCACCTTCGACGCGCTCCTGCAGCCACTCACGCTCATCAGCATCGAGAATATGCGTGTACTCGGTACCGACCTTGAGGCAGTAAGCATTGCGCAGGCGAGACAGTACCTCGCGCAGCGTCATGGACTCCTTGCCGCCGAAACCACCGACGTTGAACGTGCGGTCGTAGTCCCAAACCGACAGGCCGTGGTAAGCGATATCTAGGTCACGGTGGTCTGGAGTGATGATGTTCGGGTGGTCAAAGTGCAGCGGGTCAATGTCTGCCAGCAGGTGGCCACGGGACCGGTATGCCTCGATGAGGCGCATAACGCGGGTGTTCTTGTCGATACCCGTGTTCGGCAAATCCTGTGCCCAGCGGACAGGGGTGTAAGGAACACCCATGACTTCGAAGATGTGATCCCAGAACTTGTCGTCGATAAGCAGGTTGCTCATCGTGCGCAAGAACTCACCAGACTCTGCACCCTGAATGATGCGGTGGTCGTAGGTGGAAGTAATGGTGACAAGCTTGCCAACACCGAGCTCGGCAAGACGGTCTGCCGAAGCGCCAGCGAACTCTGCTGGGTAATCCATCGAGCCGACACCAATGATGGCGCCCTGGCCCTTGGTCAAACGCGGAACCGAGTGGCGGGTACCGATGCCACCTGGGTTGGTCAGCGAAATGGTGACGCCCTGGAAATCCTTGCCGGTCAGCTTTCCGACACGGGCGCGAGAAACGATGTCCTCGTACGCATCCAGGAACTCCTTGAAGGACAGCGTTTCACATTCGCGAATAGCTGCTACAACGAGGGAGCGGGAGCCGTCCTTTGCTGGCATGTCGATAGCCAGCCCCAGGTTGATGTGCTCTGGAGTAACCAGGACTGGCTTGCCGTCAACAACCTTGTAGCTGTTGTTCATGTCTGGGTGCAGCATGACAGCCTTCACCATGGCGTAGCCGATGATGTGGGTGAAGGAAATCTTGCCACCACGAGAACGCTTCAGCTGATCGTTAATCAGAGCGCGGTTCTCGAACATGAGGCGAGCTGGCATATCGCGTACAGACGTCGCGGTTGGAATCTCCAGCGAGATATCCATGTTCTTGGCGATAGCCTTAGCGACACCGCGCAATGGAGCCTCGCCGGATTCAACGTCGCCGACCTTTTCGACAGCATCCATTGGAGACTGCTTAGGCTTACGAGCTGGCTGCTTCTGTGGAGACTGGGTTGGTTCCACGCCCTTGGATGGGCGCTTTCCGGTTTCCTTGGCCTCAGCTGCAGTCGCAGCAGCGGATGACGCTGCTGGACCTGCGGTTACTGGCTGAACGTTGGCCTCCATACCGGAGGCGTTCTTAGCGAAGTAATCACGCCATTCCTGACTCAGGGACTGCGGATCCTTCTTGAACTGCTGGAACATCTCGTCGACCAGCCATTCGTTCTGGCCGAAGCTCATGTCGCTGCTCACGGCAGGTACTCGCCTCATTTCGTGTTTGTTTGCATGCACCGCAGGGTTGAAGCGGAGAACAACAATGCGGAAGATAATTTTTGTTGGTCAATCAAGCATAACCGCATCTTTATGAAGTCTCCATGACCCCGTTGCCCTTATGGTACGTGTCCCAAAGCTTTTGGTAGTAGCCGCCCGCCCGGAGCAATTCAGAATGGGTGCCCTCCTCGACAACGCGTCCTGCCTCGAGGACAATAATTCGATCTGCTCGTGCTGCTGTAGCAAGGCGGTGAGCGACGATCACAGATGTCTGTCGACGAGTGGCCAAATGGGCTGCATTCAAGACGGTGGCCTCGGTGGCTGGGTCAAGGGTTGCTGTGGCTTCGTCGAGAAGCAGGAGCTTGGGTTCGACGAGCTGAGCCCTCGCCAGTGCGATGATCTGTCGCTGCCCCGAAGAGAGGCCACGCCCGCGTTCCCCGACAGGGTGGTGAAATCCGCCGGGGATGCTCGCAATGATATTGAGCGCTCCAACCCGACGAGCTGCAACGGTGATCGCCTGGGGAGTCGCCTCGGGGTTTCCATACGCAATATTCGATGCGATCGTTCCGGTAAACAAATGCGGTTCTTGCGGGACATAGCCAAGGCTGGTGCGCCAGTCGTGGAGAGGAAACTCACGAATGTCTGTGTCTTCCGCCGTGACTCGCCCTGCAACAGGATCATGGAACCGTGCAAGAAGCTTAACGACGGTCGACTTTCCAGCTCCAGTCGCGCCAACGACGGCGACAGTTTCGCCGGGAGAAATCGAGAGGGAGAAGTCCTGCAAAATTGCAGGGGCGTTCGCAGTCATGGAGTAGCGGAAGTCGACACCGTCAAGGCTGATCTCACCGCTGGCGGCGGTGTGAGCGCCAGGGTGGGTGCCGTCGTCAGGCATTGGCGGGCTGGACAGGAGACCCGAGATGCGGTCGAGGCCAACCTTTGCTTGCTGGTATCCGTCGAAAACTTGGGATAGCTGCTGGATCGGTCCGAAAAGCATACCGAGGTAGAGGGTGAATGCGATGAGTGTTCCGGGGGATGCGGTCCCGCTCATCACTTGTTGAGCACCTACGGCGAGAACGGCTGCCGTCGTGAGTTCAGCGACGAAGTTGATACCAGGGAAGAAGACAGAAACGGCGACCTGAGCACGATTGCGAAGTGTTCGATAGAGGGCGGATTCTTCAGAGAAGTCGGCCAAGATGTCGTCGCGACGCTGGAAGGTTTGGACGTTTCGGAGTCCACCGATAGCTTCCTGGAAATCAGCGTTGACGGTTGAAACCTGCTCGCGAGCTGCTTTGTAGAGCTTGGACGAAATACCTCGAAAAATGGTCGTCGCGACGGCGATGATGGGGACCGCAATCAATGCGACCATGGCGAGCGACACGTCAGTGGAAACCAACATGATCGTGACACCCGCGAGAGTGAAGAGGGCCGTAATGGCCTGGGCTACACCAGTCTGCAGGAATGACGACAGGGCATCGATGTCGGTAGTCATCCTGGTCATGATGCTGCCGGATCGCTGACTTTCAAAGTAGTTCAGGCCAAGCGAATTCAGGTGGCGATACGAGCGAATCCGAAGTGCATAGAGAAGTCGTTCACCAGTACGCGATGCCAATACCGTGGTGCCAGCGACTGCGAGCCAGCTGGTAGCTACAACGAATAAGCCACCCAGAGCCGCTAGCCACAAAGACTGTTCGTTGCCTTGGGTGATGCCTCGGTCAACTGCGTGACGGACAAGCATCGGAAATGACAAATCTGCGGCAGCAGATACTGCGAGCAATACGACAACAGTAGTAATGAGCCATTTCGCGTGACCCAGGAGAGCCCGAAGCGAAAATGATTCCGATCCATCGAAAGCAGCTGTACGGATAGCAGGCTCTTCTGTGGCAGGGGGCAATGCCTCAATGCGTTGAAGCAACTCGGGAGTTGCAGGTGCGTTGAGCATTGCAGAACCCATCGGGCCACCACCGCCACCGCCGCGTCCAGGCGGGCCTTGAGGCGCTGCCGTGGCCGCATGCGAAGCCACCATGCGTTGCGACGTGGACTGCGACGCTACACCAGCACTATCGGCGTCAGCCGTATCTGGCCAAAGTTCCACCCACGTCGGCCCCGCCGCATCTGGTTCGTCAAGGACTAACGGCAATTGCCCCGAGTTAGATGCCGCATGCGCTGCACGGGCTTGCGCCAACTGCTGTGGCGTGACGTCCATCAGATTGACAAAGCGCGGATGCGTAGCAGCGAGCTCATTCCACGATCCATGCCCTGTTATGGCCCCTTCTTCCATGACGACGATGTCGTCAGCGATGTCGAGCGTCGACGAGCGGTGAGCCACGACGATGACGGTGGTGTCGACACAGCGTCGTCGTAAAGCGTTGAAAATGAGGGCTTCGGTGGATGCGTCGATTGCGGAAGTCGCATCGTCGAGAACCAGAATGCGGGGATTGGCAAGGAAGGCACGGGCGAGAGCAACGCGCTGGCGTTGACCGCCGGAGAGATTATGGCCACGCTCGCCGATAACGGTATCCCAGCCGTTGGGGAGCTGATCAACGAAGGTGACCTGGGCATCGGCGGCGACCGCTTCGAGTTCCGCGTTGGAAGCCTGCGGATTGGCAAAGAGGATATTGTCGCGCAAAGTGCCGGAGAAAAGGTGTGGTTCGTCGGGGACGACGGTAACGATGGAACGAGCATCATTGCTCGACAGTGCAGTGAAGTCGACTGTCTCACCGTTACTTCCCAAAAGGGAAATACTTCCCGAGTCTGGCTGGTAAAAGCCACCGAGTAGCTCGGTAAGAATGGTCTTACCGGCGCCCGGTGGACCCACCAGCGCGAGAGTGGTGGCAGGTGGCACCGTGACCGAAAAGTCTGACAGCAGCACCCGGTTCTTGCGAGAGTGCGACACGTTGTCGAGGACGAGGCCTACTGGGCCATCTGGAATTGGAGCAGAGGTGGCGGGGCCTGTGTAGTCAGGCTCGGTGCGGATCACTTCAGCCACGCGGTCAATGCTCGCGGAAGTCAGCTGCAAGCTGATGAGCATGTTGGCCAACAAACGCGACAGCGTCGTCATGGTGGTGAGATATGTCGCGAACGCGACGAAGGTGCCGACCGTAATATGCCCATGCAGCGCCAACCAGCCACCAACCGCGATATTTGCCACCAGCGATACCTGAGGTAATGACTGCAGCGCGGGCTGATACCGCGCATTGAGCTTGGCTGCTCGCAAACGCAGACTGTACAAGCGACGAGACAGTGCGGTCAGCTTTTCCGACTCTCGATCTTCCTGGCCGAATGCCTTGACGACGCGTACGCCCGTCACAGTTTCCTCGACATGTGTGGCGACATCGGCAGCTTGTTGCTGCGCTGACCAGGTCGCGGCATGAAGAATACCTCGAGATTTGAGCGCGACTCCGACGATCATCGGGACAACCGCGAGACCAACAAGGGTGAGTGGAATCGACAACGTCACCATGACGATGATGGTCAAAACGAGTTTGATCAGCGATCCGAGCGTCAAAGGCAGCATCGCCAAAAGACCCTGAATAGCTTGCAGGTCGGAGATAGACCGGGACACCACTTGGCCGGTTCGGATGCGGTCTTGGGCCGGGCCGTCGAGAAGTGTCAGTGAGTCGAGCAAACGCACACGCAAATCATGCTGGACATCAAGCGAAAGTTTGCCCGAGAGAAATCGTCGAGCTCCTTGAGCCACAAAGCGAATGATGCCGACGGCGATAAATACAGAGATCACCGCAGTCAGTGGTGACAACTGAGGGAAGGTCTGGGCAGCCATGCCACCCGTCCCTTGGCCAGTTGCAGTGTCGATGGCATCGCGGGTGAGGAGTGGAAAGACGGTTTCAAGAATGACGACCGCTAGCGTTGCACCAGCGACACCGAGCATTGTGCCCAAGTGCCGTGTGCACGCCTTCCACAAAAACGATGTCGCAGATGATGTTGCTTTATTCATGTGTGTGCTGGGAAACGCAGAAGTGGGATTCCCCGACGACTACTTTTTGGCATCTGCAGAAATTGCAGAGTTGCGAGCAGATTCGACGTTGTCAGTTTTATCGTGAGCGTCTGCCACCGCGTCAAACTCAGTCCAATTGTGGGGGAGTGGACCAAGCGAGGTACGGGTGTTTTCGATGAGCATCTTGCCCAGCTTTCGGTTGGCTACAGAGCCAACGACGACACCGATACCCATTGGCATAATCTTGCCCAGGAGTGCAGCTCGCCCTGACTTCATCAGGCGTTTTTGTGCTTCCTTGAACAGCAGCTTGTTCATTCCACCGAGCTGGGGGACACCCAGGGTATTAATCATGGTGCCGGCATTGGTGCTTGCGTTGTTGCGACGAATGGCTGCCAGGCTCGAGTCTCCCATTGTCGTAGCGACCAGCGCGGTACCTCGTGCACCGGTGAGTGAGACGAGAATGAGGCTACGACGACGCTCCCGTTCAGAGATGTCGATGCCACGGAGTTCTGCTGATGCAAGAGCGTGCCACGCTGCAGCTTCGAGAAACAGCAAGGATTCGCCTGCTACCGCCAAGGTGCCGGTGACAAAGCCCACGCCCGGAATCACTGCTGCACCGCCAGCTGCACCGCCTGTGCCGGTGACGATATTCAACAAGTGCTTATCGATCCGTTGCTGAATCTGAGCCGGAGTGTCTTTCGGCGACTTCTTGCGAAGGCTGCGGACATAGGCAGAAATAGCGCTTGTCTGCCACGACATTGCGTTATCCAGGGTGCGGATGAGCAGCTTGCCAACCATGCCTGCGTCACGTTCGAGCGCCACTGGATCTGAACCAACTGCATCGGTGACGGAGCTGTCCTTAGAGTTCTGCCTCTTGTTGCCGATCATCGGTAGGTACCTCCTTGAGGTGGTGTCGCTAGTGCTACTTGCAACAATAGATTGGGAGTTAGCAGAAGTGTGGACTGCTTATGGCACTGCAAGAGGGAAGTAATGCAATGGAGATTGGCAAACAGTATTTACGGTTGCTCGGTGAGATGCCTCGGTTGCGAGCCGAAGTGGTGCCGGACGTTCACGTGTCTGCGGACGCATACCATCATGGGTATGCCGCCAGGGATTGGTTGTCATCGGAGAAAACTGTAAGTGCCCGTATCGACGCTGGTCATGCTCTCTTTCCGATGCCGGATGTAGAGGGAAGTACGCGATTTCAAGCTCAGCTCTGGTGGTGGTCGATGTGCGGTTCGATTGTGAACCCTTCTGTTGCTTCAATCTTGGCGTGTGAGTCTGCGCCGAGGTTGGATTGGGGCACGTGGACGGTCTTTGAGCGCGACGCGTATTGGCTTGGTTTCGCTGGTAGCGAATTTATGGAAATGGCGCCGGATTCGGGCGACAAAGTCATTGAATACGGGGCGTCGATTGCTCGTTTCCTCGCTCCAGTCGCCGAGATAGTCGGTGATGTTGGGGGACTAAAGGATGCGCCACTGTGGGCCGTAGCTGCGGATGCGGTGGCTGGTGCTGCTGTTGCTGCGGGAAATGAATTGATGATGCCGTGGGCGGGCGCTGCAGTTGGTGACTTGTTGGTGGAAGGTATGGCGACTGAGTATCGAGTGCCATCGCCACGTTTCGTAGACGTGAGTGAAGATGAGGTAGTGCTCACGGACATGGAGGCTGCGAAAAGCGGGGAAGATGCGCCATTTAATGTTGTGACGCACTTGATGCGAGCCACGTGCTGCATGATCTATCATTCTCCGGATGCGGATCTGTGTTCGTCATGCCCGAAACGCAAGCGCGAGGAACGCGAGTTGGAGTGGCAGCAGGATTTGCTGCTGTAGGCGTAGGCGAGGGGATAGGTGGGGGAGCCGGGCGTAGAGCGAGGGGCAGAGTTTCGGTTGGGTAGCCGGTGGATCGCCACAACGACATTGTTGGCTGGTTATCGCTACCATTGGCGGAGGGTCGCGACCGTACAGGAATTGCCGTGACTTTCTTGTTGACGAGGGAAGGATCCCCACCCATGAGCTTTTTCGAGCAAATCGCTGCTGCGCTGGATCGGGACGGCATTGAGAGCCGCGTAAACGACGACACTTTGTTTGTTCCAATCACATCCGACCTTGAAGTTCAGTTCGTCACTATTGATGAAGACCTTCCGGCAGCTGAGGTATACGTTGCCGCAGCTGATGTGGACGATGAAGACGATGAGTTCGAGGCTGTGCTGGTCTCTGCGGTCTTCTCTGTTGAAGATGCGGTTGCAGCTGTCGCTCATCATGTGGCTACGGATAGGGTCGTGGCATTGCTGCGTACTTTGCTGGATGGCGATGATGATCGTCTTGCAGAACTTGATTTCGAGCAGGACCCAGAGGAAGCGACGCTGGTATCTGCCGAGATTGGCGAGTCCTCTCTGCTACAGGTTCTCGTTACAGCGCATGGCAATGTTCCGAGCGCTCATGTTCGTTTCGTGTCGCAGGACGCGAATTTGGACGAGATTGTTGATCAAGCAATTGCTGAGTTCTGGGATTCCGATACCGAAACGATTTTGACTGACGACGACCGTCGCCGGATGTTTGCCGACCTTTATGCAGATGTGCAGGACTTGCGAAACGAGGTCTTGTCGTTGGGATCCTTCGAGGACTTTGACAAGTTGCTGGATGTTCTGGCGCTGGCAGTTGAACGTGCAGGAGATTGGGAAGATCAGTTAGCTCCTGTCGATGACGGCTATGCAGAATCGCTGTACGCGCCATACGTAGATGATGAAGAAGACGATGACGACGACATCTACGACGACGGTGACTACGACGACGAAGATGACGAGGACGACGTCGACGAAACAAGCGGCGATGCCAGCGCCGAGTAGCTACGGCACACAGCGCTAATGGCGCTTGGCGGTGGCAATTGTGCCTCGTTGTGGTGAGCTCTCTGCGCTACGCTGCGGTGCGACCATTCTTGAATAATTGATGTGGAGACGGCAATACAGTCCCGTTTGCAGTGCCAAGCCATGCAAAGTGGTGGGCCCGGTGCAGCGGATCAATGCCGTCTCTTTGCATGTAGGCAGCGAATTGGTCGGGCACCATCGCCTGTGCGACCGCAAGTTCGCGTTCGCCCGGAGGTAGTTGCTTAGACCACGCGATCTCCCCGCCATCATCCATATCCAGCGATACCGAGACCGAAAATAGGTAGACAGTTTCGCTACCGATCAACAAAAATTCGGGATAATGCAGCGATAGCTCTCTGACTAGCAGCTGAGGAACTGCGACACGACGAGGACGGACTGTCGCGTACAGTCCGGGCACGTCGGGGAGTGGGAAAGAATGGTTGAGTGCTTCATGCCGAAATCGTCGTGAAGCAGACGGGTGTCTCAGTAGCGTTGCTGCCAATTCGATGTCATCGCGACACTCGTGTCGGTAGATATCCGCAAGATTGTCAGTGGCGGGTAGCGACTGTTGTGGGATGTGAGGAAGCGGGCTAGTCATAGCCGGCACATTAGTGCAAGGGGCGGACACATGTTCGAAAGGATCGAACGCGTGTGCGAATTTTGACTAATCCCCAATAGTTGACACTTCATTCAAAATGTGGCTCATGGGGCCCGTGTGAATCTAGTGAACTAGTGTGTTGACCTGCGGAAATAGGTTGCTTGAAGGTCGGGCGCGCAGCCAATCTATCGGTTATGGTGAATTGAGTTAGATATATAGCCAAGGCTATTCACCACCGGAAGCAGGGCCGTCATCTTGAAAAATATTCGCTCCACCACCGCACTGCTGGCAGCAGTAGCGGCAACGTCTATCGCAGCAAGCGCAGCTGTAGTAGCTGCACCTGAAACTTCCGCTGCAGCTCCAGGTCAGCCTGTGCAGACCGCGCCACCGGCTGCGCCAGAAGCTCCAACCGCCGCACCAGAAGGAGCAGTCGTTGTGGGCCCAGGCTCGCCAATTCGGATGCCGTTCCCAGACACCCCAATCGATAACGGTCGATTCATCTCAGCTCCAAGCTGCTCCCTTGGTGTGCCGGGAACTGTGCGCGATGAGAATGGCAACGAACGCGAAGTCATTCTCACGGCTGGTCACTGCCTCGAAGCGGAGCGTGAAATTGGAGTGGGGCCGAAGGTCACCGGAGATGTGTACGTACCAACTCCTGATGGTGACATTCTGATCGGCACCGCAGACGTGGTGAACATGGGCGATATTGATGACAGCGCGATTCTCGGCGGTCCTATTGTTCTCATCAACTCAATGTTCAACCAGGCGGACTATGCCTTCATTCGTCCCGCTGATGGTGTCGAGGTGACGTCGATCAGCGAATCTCGTGATGAGTACGGACAGGTTCACGGTGAGCCTGTGCAGATGGTGGGAGTTGTCGATCGTCGTACGCTGCAACCGTATGAGATCGCAGTTGACAACTTCGGCGAGCCAATCTGTAGCGACGGCATGCGTACCGGCCGCAACTGTGGCTACCAAGTCTTCCGTGCACGACATGGAGTCTGGGCCGTCGGAATGGGCATTGACCACGGCGATTCCGGTGGAAACGCCTACGACCCACGAACGAATGAAGTTATCGGTGTGACGTCGATGGGTGTTGGTCCACTGAGCCGCTTCCAGGCCGCTGATGTCGCGATCGAAGAGGCCTACGGAATCGAGGATGGCAAGGTCAACGAGAACTTCACTGTGACACCTAACAATCAGTCACAGTCTGAGTTCCGTACGTTGGAAGAAGACCAGGCATACAACCAGGAATGGGAAGCGGTCAACGGTCCTGCATACCCTGACCAGGCACAGGAAGAACTTGCTCCGCTGCCAGAATCTCCGGCAATTCCATTCGTAAATGCGCCGGCAGACTTTGCTCCGCAGGCTCCCGCTGAGGTTGCACCGCTTGTCGACGCCACCAACCAGGCAGTAAACCAGGCCGTGGTAGATGCGAATGCGACGATGCAGAGCCTCGTTGGGCTGTACAACTAAGTGCTACTAATTCCTGCGCGTTGAGTTAGCATCCTGCTAGGAATTAGCCAGCCTGGACGGCGTTACGGCTGATTAGCGTTACAGCGTTGGGGTGCCAGGCACCACGGTGGCATCGGGAATGCCCAAGGTATCTGGCGCCTCTTGTAGCGGTACTTCAGGCAGCGGTACTTCAGGCAGCGGTACTTCAGGCAGTGATTCCACCGGGATCTCTTGTTCTAGCGGTGGGGTAGCAGGAATGTCGCCCCATGCGCCAGTCGCCCACAAGTGGCGCCCCAAGTACTCCCACAACACGGGTTCAAGTGACCGGCCATAGGCGTTGGTGATGTGGTCGCGATCTCGATAGACCACGATGTTGCCAATGACGGGCATGCACCATCCGCCAGGACAGAACCATTCGGCAGTGTCCACTGACATTGCGGTTGGCCACTGCGCCAGAACCTGGTCCGCAGGATTTTCTGGATTGTAAATGCGCTCTCGTGGGACCGTGCATTCCTGGATGTTTCCCTCCTTCTGTTCGAGGCATTCATTCGGATGGAATGGTTTCATGCGGGCGTCGTAAAGCCGTGGGTTGTCGCGCAGGCCGAGCATCGGAATGTTGTGATCGGCCAGTTGTTGCCAAAACTCCTCGGCTCCAGGGAGGACCCACTCGGCATCGTCCTGCCAACCGCGTGTTGAGGTAGTTGTCATAGTGACAACCATGTCCGGGTCAAGATCCACGATGCGCTGGGCGGCCATCTTCGACCATTCGACACAATCTGCTGAGGCCAAATCAGATTCTTTGAAGGTTACGGAGCACGCCTCACGGATCACCGGGATGACCTTGAATCCATACTCGCGCCCAAGGTCGTGTAATGGCTCGACGAGAGTATCGGCATGCGAATTTCCCGCGACAACGACAGTGACTTCAGCATTGGTGTCACCATATTCACAATCCACGAACTCATCGGGTTTGGCATCAAGTGGGAGTAGGCAGCCTGCACGCCAAGAACGAGTACCAAGGTGCGGAGCCATTTTCGGGAAGGGCTCTGCAGAGGGGGCAGAAACTCCAAATAAACTCATCGCACCCGGATGTGTCTCAGGATTGGCTCGCTTTGCATCGAGCTTAGTGAGGTAAGCAACCCACCCCGAATGCGCCATCACTCCGGAAACTGCCAGAACGGTGATGAGAACGGCTGCAGTTGCCTTGCTTTGGAACGAGAATGAGCGTCGCTCCTCCTGCGTCGGAAACAAATGCTCGGAGTCCTTGGTGGGGCGCTTCTTCGCTTGTTGTAAGGGCTTTTCGACGAGCGCATGTGTGGCATTGGCCAGAACCATCGAGATCATAATGACACCGATTCCGAGCCAGAATGGTGGTTTCCAATAGCCAGTGAATAGCGTCAAGATGATCAGCAGTGGCCAGTGCCAGAGGTACAACGGATATGAAACTTGGCCGAGCCATTGCATGAATGGAGTGCTGAGGAACCGGGAAGCCACGCCGTCGCTAGTGGAGAGAATCACTAGCACGGCACCGCCGATCGGGAGCAATGATAACGGTCCAGGGAATGCGAGAGTGGTCGGAATGACCGCACCAGTCGCGACCAACATGAAAAGGCCGACGACAGCTGCTGGACCAGAAATGGCTTTAGGGAGGCGGATACGACTTGCATAGATCCCCAACACACCACCGAGCGTGAGCTGCCATGCTCGCGACAACGTGGAATAGTAACTTTCCATCGTTCCGTACAGGCCATCGCGTGATGCCCACCAAAAAGATGCAATCGTGATTGCGATCAGTATCGGGCCAATTACGAATAAGCTAATCCGCTCAGAATTTCGCAGTCTAAATAGGCGATTAAGTAGCGTCGCAACGGTTCCTAATGCAATCGCGAAAACATAGAACTGACCCTGTACCGACATTGACCACAAATGCTGCAAGGGCGACGCCGATGTAGAAGCCGCAGCATAGTCGGAATCTTGTGAAATCAACTCAAAATTCAAGACGTAAAAAAGGGCAGCGCGAAGCTGTTTTGTGAGGTCCTCGGCGATGAGCTGCGGAGTGAAAATAGAAATCAGGATTGCTATGCCTGCTAGCACGATCACAAGTGATGGGACCAGTCGGCGGACTGTACGCCAAAATGGCCACCACGGGTTGATGAGTGCATTGGCTCGCGAAGCGTATCGCATTTGCGAGCTGAGGAAAAAGTACCCGGTCAATAGGAGGAATACGTCCACACCGCCGGAGACTCGACCAACGAATACGTGGTAAACAACTACCAGTCCAATTGCCAGTCCGCGCAGGCCGTCCAAATCAACTCTTCGGACAGTGGATGGCGATCCCATACATATCTCCAGTCGCAGAAATTTGTTGAATAATCCCAACTAATGAAAACGATATTAGGAATTAATTTTCCCAGTAACGCTAGCACTGTTGAATAATGGAAACCATTGGAAGCGCAATAGCGGGCAACCCCCGTTTTACAGATCGATTCATTTTGATAACAGCCGTTCTGTACCCGCTTCGCTAGCGACTGCGACCTCATCCGAGCGTTACATTGACGCATTGATTCACTAGGGTGGCGGATGAGGTTCAAGTCGTGTGGCGGAACCTCTTAGAGGAGGAATGTTTTCTTTGTCGTTGGGTCGTGAAGGCCGAAGGGATCGTCGTCAAGCAGTTGCGAAGACGGCGATTCCGCAAGAAATCTGGGTGCTCGTAAGCGCCGCGTTTGTGATTGCATTGGGGTTCGGGCTGATCGCGCCGATTCTTCCGCAGTATGCACGCAGCTTCGATGTGACCGTGTTTGCCGCCAGTTTTGTCGTGAGTTCGTTTTCGATCTTGCGACTTCTATTCGCGCCGGTGTCGGGGCGGATGGTAGATAGGGTCGGTTATCGGCATACATATCTTTTGGGGCTGACGATTGTCGCACTATCCACAATCCTCGTTGGCATCGCGCAAACATACTGGCAGTTGTTATTTTTTCGGGCACTGGGTGGCATCGGTTCGACGATGTTTACCGTCTCGGCAATGGGCTTGATCATTCGGATCTCGCCACCAGATATTCGGGGGCGTTGTTCTGCGGCGTATGGCACTGCGTTCTTGTTGGGCAATGTCTTTGGCCCCTTGGTTGGTGCCTTCATGGGTATGTGGGGAATGCGCGTCCCTTTCTTTGTTTACGGCGGTGCACTTATCGTGGCGACGATCATCGTCGCTATTCGCTTAAACCCAGAACACTTGCGACATGTTGTGCCGAAGCGAACGACGCCGGTGATGAACTTTGCGGAAGCCTGGCGCGACAATGCTTACCGTGCTGCGCTTCTAGGTGGTTTTGCTAACGGCTGGTCGAACTTTGGTGTGCGTGTCGCCATCGTCCCGTTGTTCGCTGCAGCGACGTTTGCTGGTGTCGCCAAAGGAGATAATGCGGTAGAAGCGACGGCCACAGCGGGCTTTGCGTTGACCGCTTTCGCGGTGGGTAACGTGGCTGCTCTGCAGTTCTCGGGGCGACTATCGGACAAGGTTGGTCGAAAACCTCTGCTGCTCGTGGGCTTTGCAGTCAATGCAGTCTTTGTTGGAATCGTGGGGTTCACGACAGGCGACATCAGCCTCCTTGTCGTATCCGCTCTGTCTGGTTTGGGCGCAGGCATGATTAATCCAAGCCAGCAGGCGGTTTTGGCGGATGTGATTGGTTCGGATCGCCAAGGTGGACGCGTGTTGGCGAGCTACCAGATGGCGCAGGACTTCGGTGCCATCTCAGGTCCGTTGGTAGTCGGCGCAATTGTTGATGTCGCTGATTATCGCGCCGGCTTCGTTGCTTGCGGAATCATCGGTGCGGCTGCGTTCGTTTCATGGCTGTTCGGTCGCGAAACGCTGACCAGCACGCCGTGCACAGTGTCACCTACGACTTCCCGGTAACTGACTCGCCTCCGATCACGGCTGGCACAGTTGCCGGTTCATCACCGAATAGTTCGCGCTGGAACTCACTCTGCTCAAAATCCTGTATTGCCTTGTGCTGGACTGCCTCAACCATTGCGTTTCGACGATCTCCCTTGCCCCTGCCACCTCCACTGAGCAGGGTAGAACCGTGGGGATTTCGGGAGTGTTGTGGCGATCCGGCCTGCTGGGTTCCTGGCGCGCCACGAATAGCCCCATTGTTATTAGTTGAGCCAAGGGTGCCGGATGCCCCGGGCATACTAGTTCGGTTGTGGATTCCGGTGTTGAGATGAGGCCGATGAGTCTGCTGTGAGCCATTGTTTCCGGTTTGCGTCAGGAACTCACGACCTGTCGGCAGTCCGCTCCTGCCAAATGCCGAATTCGCACCGCGCCCGATACCTATAGCTCCAGGGCGCACATTTCGTGTTGCAGTTTGTGGTGTTGCCGATTGCTGCCTAGCTAAGTTGTGTGCTCCGGTCGTGCTCAAACTCCCTGGTCGGCGGGCTCCACCTTGGTGAGTCGTGCCACCGTGGGAAAGTGGAGTAGGGCCCGCAATTACAGGTGAGATCGAGTGCGGACTGCTTGTGCTGTGGGGAGCCGTACCCTGTGGCGATGTCAAGGCGCCGTCGGGAGCAACCTTGGGCAGTGACGCTGCTGCCGTGTGCGTCGGCATCCCCAGCATATCCGTACCCTGTGTTCGAGGTGCCGAGCTGAGCCCAGTTATCGGCTGTGGCAACCCGTTCTGTGAGGAAGTTGCGAGGGCAGGGTTCGTCGTCACGTTCCCTGGAGTTCCAGTGGAAGTCATGGAAGTGGCGAGTGGTGTAGGAGAAGCGGTGGAAGTCGCGCCGGGTGCTGTGGCTGATGCGGTGTGAGTCGCTCCGGAATAACCGTCGGGATGTGCAAAACTCGTACTGGTTCCAGCGGGACCGTTGAGTCCATTAAGGCCTGCTTGAACTGTCGTTGCAGCTCCACTACTGATGTTGGGCTCGGTGAGCTTGGTGATGTTCGGAACCGCCGCCTGCAGCTGTGCCGTGTACGGCCCCGTGAGAAATGCTGCGATTTCGGTGCGTTCGAACTGCTCGCGAGCCACGGGATCTTCAATCAGTGCTGATTGCGCTTCAATCGAAGTCAAGGCGTTGACTGCCATCGCCTTCACCGCAGGCAGGACTTGCAAATGTGTGGCCATAGTGCTTGCCGACGTTGCGACGTTTATTGCTCGATCCGCAAGTGTGCCAAGCGTGGCGGTAGCGGTATCGAACACCAGGCCATCGTTTGAGCCGATGAGCTGCTCTGAGGCAGCGGTGATTTCCAATGCCAAAGCGGTCATGGCCGAAGCGAAGTCGGTCCAGTAAGCGACCGCATCCAGGACAGCTCCATCGTTTGTTGAGCTGAACATGGATAGGAGAGTGGTGGCATCGTGGCCGATTTCGCCGGCGACCATCGCTGGTGAAAATACGAGGGCACCGGGATTAAACGGTGGGCGTCCTTCAAACGAGTCGGTGATTGCAGACAAACCAAGTCCGGTATTTAGGCTTCCGCCACCATTGGTGTTGATGGAATTGAGCGCACCTGAAACGCTGTCTTCGTGGCTCTTGATCACATTGGAAAGTGATCGAAGATTAGTGGCTGCCCACTCGACTTCGCGACCTAGTGCAGCGCTGACCAGTGTGGCTGATCCTGATGCTCCGATGATGGCTGACGAATGCTGGGTTGCAACGGCCTGGAGCGAAGGAATGGGTGAGTAGCCTGCGAGTGATGGGACTGACGTGATTGCTGATTCCATTAGCAAGACACTGTTCGCAAGTGAGCCTGAAGCTGCGTTAACAGTGCTCAGGTTAGCCGACAACATTTGCATCACCTTGAAGAAGTTCCTGAAGTAGCTCGAGCCCCTTCTTGCAAGCTTGAGACCTCAGCTGAATGGGCTTCGCATCAGAAAAAGGAACGGTGAAACCGAGAGTGCCTTGTTCAGTTTCAACTGCTGAAAAGCATGAGTCTGCCATTGCAGATTGTTGGGGAACCTGGAGTGCTGACACACTCGGTCCTGTTGATTCGATGATCTCGTAGCCATCTCGTGTGTAGTCGGTGCGGTTCCTGTTTTGTAGGTTGAGGACGGCAATTCCGTTGCCTTCTCGTCCAATCAGGCATCCGCGTTGCCAAGGCAAGTCAGCACGCCCAATCGCAGTTTCAATCTCCTCGTAACCGAGTGCTCGAAGTCTCTCCATTAACTCCGGCGAATCACATGGGTCAGACAGCACGAAGTCATCAGCCGAGTAGTCGTAGTGGCCATCGGGCCCCAGTCGGGCAGATCCCGGTGCCGGATTCTCACTAGGCGGCAGTACACCCGGTGGCAACGGTGTACCGTCAGGCGCAAACGTCCGAGAATTGTCTTGATCGTTGCCGGAAGATAGATCGATTGACCAGGTTTCGGGATCGGTGATACCTGTGGAAGCAGAAGTCGGAGTGCTCGAACTGGGTGCGCAGCCGACAATTAACAAAGAGGCAGAAATTAATCCTGCCAGCGAAAAAGGTATGAGTTTAGAGCGTGCCTTCATCAAAATTATTCCCCCCTAAAAGCACTTAGGAATTGTTATAACACCGGTGCACGGGCACTGCTCGTCGAGAAGCGAAAGGCGTAGTAATTCCCATCACATTTCCACAAAGATGCAGGAAGACGGGGTTACTCCCATAAACCCCGGGTGTGGGAAGAATCGCCATTTGGTTGTCAAAGCGAGTAGCCTGGTGAAGCAATGTGCACAACCGATTTCGGGTCCGGCAACGAAAACCAGCCGGAAAATGGGAACGAATCGGTATCCACGGACAGCTCGCAAAGCGAAGCTCCACTTTCCATCGATGACGTACTAGGCGCAGACAGCGCTGCAGATGTACCTATGGAAGAAGCGGCGGAGAATTGGGAAAACAGCGAGTCTTTGGACGCTGATGATGGGCGGACCGACGCGGTCCATGAAGTAGGGAAATTGAAGACTGAGAACGCGGCAGAGGCCGCTGATGGGGCCCTAGAGGCCCAGGGAGAGACCCAGATGGGCAACGAAGAAATGAATAACCACAACGAGAATGTTGAAACCGCTGACGTAGAGAACAGCGTTGTGGAAGAGAATAACGAGAATACTGAGAACGTCGAGATCATCGAAAACACTGAAAATAGCGACGTCGCTGTAGAGGTTCCCTCCGAGGAAAATCCAGCTGCGAACGAAGAAGTAACTGCAGAAGCCACTGAAGTAACAGAAGCTGCAGAAGTAAAAGAAGAAAAAGAAGAAGCAACAGCTAACAAGGAAAAGAAGTCCGAAAAGGACGGCGTAAAGTTCTCTGACCTGGGACTTCCAAACGCTGTTGTAAAGGCAGTCGAGAAGGTCGGCTTCGAAACGCCATCCCCAATTCAGGCTGCAACCATCCCAACTTTGATGGATGGCCGCGATGTAGTCGGACTGGCACAGACCGGTACCGGTAAAACCGCAGCATTCGCGCTGCCAATCCTGGCTCGTATTGACGAAGGAAACCGCTCCCCACAGGCCTTGATTCTCGCTCCAACGCGTGAACTTGCACTGCAGGTCGCCGACAGCTTCCAGTCTTTCGCAGACCACCTGGGTCGCATTCAGGTGCTCCCAATTTATGGTGGCCAGGCATACGGCATTCAGTTGTCAGGCCTGCGCCGTGGTGCACAGATCATCGTTGGTACACCAGGCCGTGTGATCGACCACCTCCAGAAGGGCTCGTTGGATATCTCCGGCTTGCGATTCCTCGTTCTCGACGAAGCAGACGAGATGCTGCAGATGGGGTTCCAGGAAGATGTTGAGCGCATCCTGGCGGACACTCCAGAGGACAAGCAGGTTGCACTTTTCTCGGCAACGATGCCAGCAGTCATTCGTCGCCTGTCGAAGCAGTACCTGAACAATCCAAAGGAAATTACTGTTAAGTCGGAGACTCGCACCGCCGAGAACATCCGCCAGCGTTTCCTCATGGTGAGCCACCGCAACAAGCTCGATGCTCTGACCCGCATTCTTGAGGTCGAAGAGTTCGAAGCAATGATTGTGTTCGTGCGTACCAAGCACGAGACCGAAGAACTTGCAGAGAAGCTGCGCGCACGTGGTTTCAGCGCAGCAGCCATCAACGGTGACATTCCACAGACCCTGCGTGAGCGCACTATCGATCAGCTGAAGGATGGTCGCCTCGATATTCTCGTGGCAACCGATGTCGCTGCTCGTGGTCTTGACGTTGACCGCATCAGCCACGTTGTTAACTTCGATATTCCTCACGACACCGAGTCGTACGTTCACCGCATTGGTCGTACCGGCCGTGCAGGTCGTTCGGGCGAAGCATTGTTGTTCGTCACCCCACGCGAAGGCCGTCTGCTGCGCTCCATTGAGCGTGCAACCAAGTCTTCTCTGCACGAAATGAAGTTGCCGAGCGTGGATGAAGTCAACGACTCTCGTAAGCAGAAGTTCGCTGATGACATCACCGAGGCTCTCGCAGACCCACAGGTCAGCATCTTCCGGGACCTGATCGAGACCTACGCGACAGAACACGACACCCCATTGGTCGATATCGCGGCAGCGCTTGCTTCCCAGTCCCAGTCCGGCGACTTCCTGATGAAGGAGCCTCCTCGCGGACGTCGTAACGATCGTGGCAATGACCGCGACCGCTTCGACCGCGAGCGTTCCCGCCAGGGCCGTGATGGTCGTTCCCGTGGTGCACGCGAGGGCAAGCGAACGGATCGCGTTCAGTTCGATCGCGAAGGCATGACCACGTACCGCATTAATGTCGGTCGTCGTCAGCATGTTCGCCCAGGTGCAATCGTTGGCGCAATTGCGAACGAGGGTGGCCTGGAGTCAAAGGACTTCGGACACATCGATATCCGCGGCGACCATACTCTGGTCGAGCTGCCATCGAACTTGCCTCAGGAGGTCTTGAATAACCTCTCTGATACCCGTATCTCCGGCGAGCTTATTCAGCTTCAGCCTGACGACGGCACGTCTGTCGACGACGGCAGCGGCTGGGGTGGAGATCGCCGTGGTGGCGGCCGTGGCCGCGATCGCGATGATCGCCGTGGCGGTCGCGGAGGCTTCCGTGGTGGCCGTGACCGTGGCGACCGTGGTGGTCGTGGCGGACGTGGTGACCGCGAAGGTGGTTACCGTGGTCGTCGTGACGATCGCGAAGAGGGCGGTTACCGTGGCCGTCGTGACGATCACGAAGACGGTGGCTACCGTGGTCGCGGCCGTGATGACCGCCGTGGTGGCTACCGTGGCGACCGAGACGGTGGCTTCCGTGGTGGCCGTGGTCGTCGTGATGATCGTCGTGGTGGATACCGCGACTAAGCACGAACAGTTGCAGACGTACCGTGTCAGGCCGAGAGCTGTAGGCGTACTGCGCTAACGGAGCTTGCCTGACAACGTCGGCCTTCTGACACTGTCATCAGTCTGACAACGCCAAAGAGCTACCTGGAGGAAACTCCAGGTAGCTCTTTCGTTTGTCTAGCAATGTGGTTGGACTTAGCGAAACATCGTAATCATCGAGAGAGATTCAGCGCTTCGGTCACAGCAGAGTCGGTGTCAGCAGAGATATGGCCAAATCTGTGCATCGACCACGAGATGGATTGCTCACGGAGGTAGTGCAGCATTTCGAATCTTCCAGATTGCACAACGCCTGCACGTTCCAACCAGCTTCCATTCTCAGCGGCGATGCTCAAAGCCTCGTCACTGACCGTTCCACAGCAGCGGATTCGCGAGGATACGGACTCCCGAATTCGCTGTACAAAAGCGGTGTCCGATTCCACGACTACTTCGGCCAAACCATGCCGCACGATGATCTCCAAGGCATCGGTGACTACATCATCGACATCGGGAGCCACCGTTACGGTGACAGCATTCGAGCTGACCTCCCCAGCAGCTACCGCCGCCAGCACGGTGCGCGTGACAGTTACTACCTTGGCATTTGCCGCAACTCTGACAACTGCGTCGGGAAGTGCACGATAGCGGAAGACATTTGCTTCCCCGATGAGACCAGATTCATCTCGAGGTCGGTCAAACTCGACCGCAAGTGCGTGCGCATCGGAGTGGGTAGCCGTCGTAACGTAGTCTGCGTCATCGCCGAGCACTGCCTGCAATTCGCGCACGACGCGGCCGATACGTCTGGTCGGTGTTGCCTGTGCCAACGCATCGGAGGCTTCCGACGAATCCGTGACGGAGCCTTGCTGGGCTACGTAGTTCGGTCCTCCGGCTTTCGCACCCGGCCCCACAGATGAGCCTTTCCAGCCACCGAACGCTTGACGACGAACAATCGCCCCCGTGGTATGTCGATTTACATAGGCATTTCCGACTTCAACGCGGTCCAGCCAGTAGGCAACCTCGTTGGAATCGAGAGTGTGGATGCCACCGGTCAATCCGTATTCGACTGCGTTTTGCCATTCGATTGCCGTGTCTAGGTCTGGTGCTCGCATAATTCCGAGGACAGGGCCGAAACACTCGGTTATATGGAACCAAGAACCGGGTTGGACATTGTCCCGCACACCCGGCGACCACAGCGTGCCGTCACTATTGAGTTGTTGAGGTTCTACCAGCCATTTCTCGCCCTTTTCGAGGGAAGTCAACGCACGGTGGAGCTTCTCTCCAGGTGGTTCCACGAGTGGGCCCATTTCGGTGCTGAGGACACGACCGTGACCAACCTGGAGAGTCCTGGTGGCATCGAGAATCTGATTGAGCAGACGATCGGATTTGCCGGCCGCGCCTACCAGAATGACCAATGAACCCGCCGAACATTTCTGTCCGGCATGACCAAACGCGGAGGTCACCACATCAGCCGCAGCAAGATCTGGGTCCGCAGCAGGAGTGACGATCATGGCATTCTTGCCACTGGTTTCTGCAAACACTGGAAGTGATGGTTTCCAACCACGGAACAGCGCAGCGGTTTCTGATGCGCCGGTCAGAATAACGGCATCAACATCATCGTGAGTGAGCAAGGCACGACCAGCATCAGCCTCGTCGGTGTTCGCTAACTGGATGAGATCGGGATCGACCCCGGCATCACTCAACCCATCACGTAACGCAGCAACCGCGACTTCCGCGACACGAACTACCTGTGGTGCCGGCGCAATGACAACAGCAGAACCCGCGGCCAACGCCGCAGTCATGCCACCGACAGGAATAGCAATGGGGAAGTTCCACGGTGGCGACACAACGGTGACGCGATGTGGCGCAAAATCCACGCCCGGTTCGCGATCCATCTCGCGTGCACTTGTCGCGTAATAACGCACAAAGTCGATGGCTTCGCTTATTTCAGGATCCGTTTCGGCGACAGTCTTTCCGGGTCCATGGATCGCTGCTGCTAACAAGTCGCTGCGTCGTGAAGCCAAACGCTTTCCGACGACTTCCAATACATCAGCGCGGCCCGCTCCACCGCGAGCGGCCCAGTCTGGCTGAAGTCGAACGGCCTTTGCGACGATGTCGTCGACATCGACCACATCATCGATGAGCGGTGAAACAGCAGGTCCAGGATCAGAGGTGATATCCACAATGCTGCGAGCCCACTCGCGATTAGCCGGCAAGGCAGGATCAGTGTCGGGCTCATTTGTGAAAACGGTGGTGGATTGCGCTCGCTTGGCCTGTGATGTCGTCACTACTCCCGGAGTGGTTTCGTAGCGACGATCTTGAGTGCGGCGTGGCTTAGTGCTTGTTGAATTTCGGTCATGGATCGCAGCGAGATAGCGACGCATTTGCCCGTGCATGGCGTCGTCATTGTCGCTGCTGGTCATTGCATGCAGGAAGTTTTCTTCGGCTGCATTCTCTTCTAACCGGCGAACCAAGTAGGAAACCGCGACGTCGAAACTGCGCACATCGACAACTGGGGTGTACAGAATTAATCGGCCAACCTCTGCTTCGATTGCCTGCTGTTGTTGTGGCGCCATTCCTTGCAGCATTTCTGCGTCGATTTGGTCTTCGACCCCACGAGCATGGGCAAGCTCGACCGCGGTCGCCATCGAAAACAGGTTGTGGCTGGCGACGCCGACACGCAGGTGAGGAGCGATATCGGGGCGGAGCAGCAGATCAAGCAGTCGGAGATAATTCGCGTCCGTTTCCGCCTTAGTTGCATATGGAGCGCGTTCCCATCCTTCAGCATCTGCGACGACGGTCTCCATGGAGAGATTCGCACCCTTGACCAAGCGAACCTTGAGCGGGGCACCACCTTCGGTTACGCGTTGCTGTGCGAACTCCACGAGTCGATGCACCGCGGCAACGGAGTCCGGCAAATAGGCCTGGATGACGATTCCCGCATGCAGCGGAAGAAATTCCTCTTCGCTCATGAGGCGTTCGAACACCGCGAGCGTTAACTCCAAGTCGCGGTACTCTTCCATATCCAAGTTGATGAACGGCTGGCGTTCACGGTCAGACATTGCAATGCGGTACAGCGGGCGAAGCGTCTCGATGAGTTGGTCGACGCTGCCGTCGAAATCCCACGGATTCAATTGTGAAACAACGCTGGATGCTTTTACCGATACGTAGTCAACGTTCGGACGAGACAAAAGTTCGATGGTGTCCTGCAACCGACGTTGTGCTTCGTCACGGCCTAGTACTGCTTCACCGAGCAGGTTGAGATTCAGTTGGCGACCGTGGCTGTGGGCATCGTCGAGAAGCTCTTGGAGGGCTGACCCTTCGGAATCCAACACTAAGTGGTTGACCAGATCGCGCATCCGCTTGCGAGCAATCGGCATGACAACGCCGGGAATGCGCTGGGACAAAATGCCACCGAGTTTCATTGCCGCGCGATCCAGAGAAGAAAGGAACGATGGGGTGGCGGAGCTGGTGGTGAGACGAGATAGCTGACGAGCTGCAGTCTTGTTGTCTTCAGGACGTGCAACACGGTCGACGAATGTCATGGTGAAGTCGACGCCTGCTGGATCGTGCACCAGCTTCGCTAGCTGCGCAGCGGCATATTCGATTCTCGAATTTGGTTGAGCGGGTGAATCGGTGGATGCGGGAGGGCCATGGCCTCGGGGAGCATTTGTCGACCCAGCGAATTCTGTTTTTGTTTCTGTCTGATTCAGCCAGCGCATAGCGCGACGGATTGCAGCGTCGGCGATGCTGTCCAGAGGGGGAAGCGTTTCGTTCGTTGGTGGTCGATCGAACTGCGGTTGTCGATCGTGATTGTTAGACATTGTGACCCCTTACGTGTCATCGGCCGTCTGATAATGAGCATTTCCTCGGATTAGGAGATGCTTTTAGTGATGATACGACCAAGCCACTCGGGGATAAGCCAAAACGAAAAACCCGCCCACAGTCATCCACTTGCTGGAGACTAGGGGCGGGGAGTACGCGGAAAAGGCGTGCGCTTACAGGTAGAACATCAATACTGCGACGACAACCCAGATTGCGGAGAAGATACCGGAGAACATGGCAAGCTGCCCCTTAGCCTTGTCCCAGTCCATCTCGTCGGCTGCGGCCTTGCGGGCGATGAAGTCGGGATCGTCCGCATCTTCATCGTCGTCAGCAACGCCGAGGCCCGCCATCATCTTCTTCTGGCGAGGAATGATGAGGAAGAACAGCAGCGCCCACGCGATGATTGCGAGAGTGATGGACGTGTGCAGCAAGCCATTCTTGATGTATCCCTGCACGTCCATGAAGAACACACCAAAGCCAAGCAGTGGAACAATCAGAGAGATCATGCCGTAGGTGCGGGAGATAGCGTGCATGGTTCGTGCAGCACCAACGGTGCCAGGCTCGCCGAGGCGGGCTGCCAGTGCGAGCTTCGGGAACATGGAGATTGCGACTGTCACTGGGCCGAGCAACAGGATCGCTGTCAGAACATGAGCGATGATGAGGATCTGATTCATAGATACGAGTCTAACGAACCGCACGGATTCCACAGGACTTGGCCATAACTGACCAATCGTCCATCGAGACAGCGAGTTCCCACTTCACAGCGACTGCAACAAAACGCGCAGAGTAGTCACATCGGAGTTCCTGCTGCGCAGGCATCCATTCGGACGGTGTCAGATCCGATTTTTCTCGATTGATTGCGCTCATCGTGGGCACCAAATTCGCATCGAGGTCGTTCGCAAATTCGCGTCTTCGTGAGCTATCCCACTGCGCAGCACCAAAATCCCACGCCGCTGCCAGTGGATAAACATGATCAACATCAACCTCAGTGGACAGCACTTCCTCGCCTGAATACGGATCTGCAATCGCGGCATCCTCGTCAAGCACGCACTCAGAACCACCAAACCATTTCACGAGTACGCGCCGGCGAGTATCACACGCGCCGTCGACACTCCAGCCACCAAAAAGTTCGCGCTCATACCCGGTGATAGTTATACGTTCCGGCTGTACGCGAACGGATTCCAACAGCGTGACGACGTCGCGTCGAGGCAATTCGCGCCACCATCGCACTCGCGGGATGGCAATTGCGGCTGCTGCGATGAGTGCCAGGCAAGTAACAATGACGAAACTGACTACGAGTGAGTGTCTAGGCAGTAAAAAACCGCGCCCAGCGTGGGAGTGAAAATTGTGGCTCACACCCATACTGACGCGGTCGGCGGGGAAGTGGTTCCCCGGGGTGCAGGATTACCTGCAGGTAGTGCTTAGAGCTTTGCCTCGGCAGCTGCCTCTTCGAACTCAGCAAGAACCTTGTCGTTTGGAGCTGGAGTGAGGAGGGAAACAGCGATCATAACGATTGTCGCTGCAGCGAAGCCAGGGACAATCTCATACAAAGTGTCCGTCAGTGGGCTCATACCCCACGCGAACGACACGACAGCACCTGTGACCATGCCAGCGGCAGCGCCCAAGGAGTTGAGACGGCGCCAGTACAACGCAGCAATGATGACAGGACCAAACGCAGAACCGAAGCCAGCCCACGCAAAGCCAACCAGATCAAGAATCGAGCTATTCGGATTCGCGGCAATAACCGCAGCCACGATTGCAACAAGTGCGACGGCGACACGAGACAGCATCATGTACGTCTGAGGTCGCAAGGACTTGTTCACAACACCCTTGAAAAGGTCCTCAATCAGTGCTGACGAAGAGACGAGCAACTGTGAAGAAATAGTCGACATGATGGCGGCCAGCACAGCAGTCAGAATCAGGCCTGCAATCAGTGGGTGGAACAGAACACGAGTCATATCCAAGAAAATGGTTTCGTACGATTCGCGATCAGTAACGACCGCGTCGGAGCGCAGTGGGAAGAACGCCGTCGCGATGATTGCAACGAAAACCGCACCGAGCATGCAAATGAACTGCCAGCCGATGCCCCAACGGCGTCCCTCGACCGCATCCTTCGAGGAACGAAGTGCCATGAAGCGAACGATGATGTGTGGCTGCCCAAAGTAGCCCAGACCCCAGCCCAACAGGCCAATAATGGTGATTGCAGGAACCCCCAAGAACGGGTTGAACCAGTCCATGCTTGGTGCAGATTCAGCACCTTCATATGGGTTGTTTGCTGGCCACGTGAGCAGGTCGGTTGCAGATGCGTCGCCAAGCAAAGTAATAAAAGCAACAGTTGGCACGATGATGAGAGCCAAAAACATGATGATGCCCTGAACAGTGTCGGTATATGACACCGCCAAGAAGCCACCGAACAAGGTGTACGCAACGGTAATGCCTCCGACGAGCAGCATGCCGGTTAGGTAGTTGCCGTCAAATGTGGACTCCCAGTAACGGCCACCGGTGACCATGCCGGAGGATACGTAAAAGGTGAAAAAGACCAGAATGATGAGACCGGCAGCAACGCGCAAGAACTTCGACTTGGAATGGAAACGGTTCTCCAAGAATGACGGAACCGTAATCGAGTTACGCGCGATCTTGGTATAGGTACGAAGCCTCGGTGCCGTGAACTTCCAGTTCAGCCACGCGCCAATGACCAAGCCAACGGCAATCCAAGTTTTGTTCAGGCCAGTTAGGTAGATCGCGCCGGGCAGGCCCATGAGTAGCCAACCGGACATATCGGACGCGCCAGCCGACAATGCGGCGACGAATGGATGGAGGCCACGGCCACCGAGCATGTAATCGTCGTACTGTTGGGTCTTCCGCCAACCGGTCCAGCCGATATACAGCATGGCCAGTAGGTAGATGACAATTGCTATCAGGAACCACGTTTGTTGTTCCATGAGGTTTACTCCTCAATAGCCAGCTGGTGTGCTGACGCAGGGTAGTTGGTGCATTTATTACTTAATCTAATTACTTGCATTCTTGAAACAATTGTAGAATACGAAGAAAATAGAATGTCTGTTCGATTGCTTGTTGTTTCCGGTGGGGATTCCTAAAACCCGATCCGGAGGAGATGGCACAATCAGAACCATGTCTGGCATGGAGCACAAAAATTCAAGGGATTCTCCCGTGTTTGTGCTGCATGGTTTGTGGTTGCCGGAGGCCGGGCTGAGCCTGTGGGTCGAGAAACTCGACGGACATAGGCTAATGGCCTCCCTCAGCGATGTTGAGGTACCAGCGCAAGAACGCGAACTTTTCAGTGTTGTCGACGGTGTCGCTCGGGGCCGGCACGAAGTGCAACTACAGACCCCTAAGGGTAAACACGTTCGACGCGTGATTCCAACCTGGGATTTCATTTCGGATGACGCCGTTGCGTTGTTGGTGCAGCTCCGAAATCACACATTTTCGCCTGCAATGGCACCAGATCTGCGCTTTCTCGTGGACGTGGCACAGGGGCTAGAACGGTGGGCGCTCGCAGGTCGCGCGCTTGTTGCTGTGGTGTGGGAGGACAATGAATGGTGGCCACAATGGCGCATGGTTGACGGTCTCCAGGAAATGTCGTGGCGGGCGCAAGTCATCGAGCGAACACCGCCCGTGGTGGTAGCCAATGGAGGTAAAGCTGTGGTCGAGGATCTGTTGCAGCGCCTGTTTCACTGGACGGTGAATGTGTTGTTGTCAGATATGGATACACCGGTGTCAGCTCGGCAAGGCTTTGTTCGGTCATTAGTCAGTTCTGAGGCCCTGCGAAAAACCAGTGCCTCAGTTGCTGCGGACTTAGCTAAGTGGCGAGGCTCTGCCGCAACCGACAACATTCAGCTGATTTTCGTGCTCGAAGAACCTGCTCATGACGACGACGCTTTGTGGTCCATCCGTATCTATTACCGAGTAGGCGTGTCAGCACCTGATCGTTTGAATCCTCAGTTGTGCAAGCCGAGTGTGCTGAAGCAGTTACGTCCGCAACTTCATGCTGCACAAAAGGCATTTCCCCCTTTCGAAACCGCGCCGTCGGAAGGCTATGGTCTTGATGTTCTGTTAACTGCTGGCCAGGTTGTGGAGTTGGTCCGAGGTGGCGTTGAGAAGCTGCGGGCGGCAAACATCGACGTAATGTTGCCGAAGGCGTGGCTTGAGGGTGAGCCATCGTTGAAGTTGGTGACCAAGACCGAAGAGTTGGAACCGACGGGTGCGGCACCAGGTGCTCAGGAACCACGTCTGGGGTTCAACCAACTTGTGAAGTACCAGTGGAAGCTGTCTATTGGCGATACCGAGTTATCGGAGGCTGAGCTGAGGACACTGGCGAAGTCGGGCAGCGGGCTGGTTAAGTTACGCGATAAGTGGGTTCACGCCGATGCTCGGGCAACTCGAGACGCGTTACGTTTCCTGCAGGAGCAGACCGCGGCTGGCGAGAAAATAGGAGCTGGTTCAGCAACTCTGAAGGAGCTGCGTTTCGACGGCGGTGCGGAGCAGGCAGCCCCTGTGCCGGTGACTGTTGAAGGAGAGGGGTGGCTGCGCGAAGCCTTCAACACTGAAGATGGGCTGGAACGCGATGTCGACGTGCCAGTGCCAGCGGGTTTTGTAGGGCAACTGCGAGACTATCAACAGCGGGGCGTGAACTGGCTAGCCTGGATGTCCCTTGCGGGTTTCGGGGTGATTCTGGCCGATGACATGGGTTTGGGCAAGACTGTTCAAATCTTGACGTTGCTCCAGTATGAGAAAGAAACACGTGAGGTTAAGCCCACGTTGTTGGTCGTACCAACGGGAGTCCTCCGCAATTGGGCGAAGGAAGCAGCAACGTTTACCCCGACACTGCGGTTAGGTGTGTTGCACGGAGGCAATCGCCCTAATGGTGATCAACTTCAGGATTTCATCGCGCAACACGACATCGTGCTGACGACGTACGGAGTCGCTACACGGGATGCTGTCGAGCTCGGGGCGGTTGAATGGGAACACATCATCGCCGATGAAGCCCAGGCGATTAAGAATCCAAATTCGCAAGCGTTCCGCGCATTGCGGTCATTTCCGGCGCGCCAACGAATTGCCATGACGGGAACCCCCGTCGAGAACAATCTCGGTGAGCTGAGAAGCATCATGGATTTTTGTAATCCGGGGATGCTGGGTTCGGCACGAACATTTCGGTCGCGCTTTGCTATGCCCATCGAGCGTGATGGCAATGAAGAAAAGCTTGAACTGCTCCGCAGTATCACATCGCCGTTTGTGCTCCGCAGGATGAAAACTGACCCGGCAATCGTGCCTGACTTGCCCAATAAGGATGAGCAGACTGTTCATGTTGCTCTCACAGCAGAACAGGCGTTTTTGTACGAAGGATGCGTCAAAGATATTGAAGAGCACGTTAATGCAGCCAAGGGAGTTAAGAAGAAGGGCGTGATTCTGGCAGGAATCACGAAGCTTAAGCAGATCTGTAATCATCCGGCGCACTATCAAAGTGACGGCTCTCAGATTTTGGATCGAGGACAGCACCGCTCCGGAAAGCTGATCGAGCTGGATCACATCATTGACGCTGCTTTAGATGCAGGCGAAAAGGTCTTGGTGTTCACTCAATTCGTGGAGTTCGGAAATATGCTGGCGCCGTACTTGTCGCAGCGTTGTGGGGTCGAAGTTCCGTTCATTAAGGGACAGCTCACGCCAAACAAGCGCGAACAAGCGGTGGAACTCTTCAACTCGTCGGATGGACCTCCAATCATGGTGCTATCGACACTCGCAGCTGGTGTTGGCATCAACCTCACCGCAGCTAATCATGTTGTTCACATGGACCGGTGGTGGAATCCCGCCGTGGAAAACCAAGCGACGGACCGTGCTTACCGCATCGGCCAGCTTAAGGATGTGAAAGTGCACAAACTTGTCGCTGCTGGAACGCTAGAAGAGCGCATTGATGAGCTCATCTTCGACAAATCCGTACTTGCCGACGCCGTGGTTCAAGCAGGAGAAACCAAACTCACCGAAATGACCATGGATCAGTTGCACTCAATGTGGAGGCTAGACAAGACGCGAGCCACTCAGTTGGCGGCGGACGTTGAACAACGGTGGGAAAACAAGAAGCAACAACAAAAGAACTGGATCGACTTGGCGGAACGTATCTGGGGTGACGAAGAATGAGCACACGCGGAGAAGACCAGGACATCACCTGGGGCGATAACGTCATCTATGCGGACTTTTCCGGGCGTGCCGGTCGCAACGGTACAGGCGCACGTAAAGGACAGAAGCGCGCGAATGTCCGGACACGCAAGGTTGCCTTTCACACACCTATCGCCCAGGCGTTGTACGACGGCGTCGTAAAGCATGCTGATGAAGGTCGCCGTCGACGTGGAGAGAAGTATTTTGCGGACGGGCATGTCCTTGGCGCGACGCTGAGCGACAAGGTGGTCGTCGGTGAAGTCGAAGGTACCCAGTTGGACCCGTTTACGGTCGTAATTAGATTGCCACATCGAGATACTACCGACGTGACTCAGTTGTTGACGTGGATGGTGGATAACCCCAGCACAATTGAGGACAGCAAGCGGGGAGTGTTGCCCGAATCCAAAATTGCTGAACTCTTAAGCGACGAGGACGAACAAATCGTCTGTCAGTGCACTTGCCCTGATCACACTGCGGTGTGTAAACATGCCATCGCGGTTGTCGCATATGCAGCTCGGGATGTCGACGACGAGCCACTTCGTGTGTTTGAGCTCCGAGGGCTACGGGAATCAGATCTCCAATCGAATCTTCAACGACTGTTGAGGGAGAAAGCTGCGCGACAGCGACAAAAAGTTGAGACGGCACGTAACAAGCTGATGGCTCCGCCTCGAATTCAATTTGGTCAACAACCTGTTCGAATCGTCGAATCCGACTTTTGGGGTAAAGATCTTCCTAGAGTGGAACTTCCACAGCCGGAACCCATCAATGTGCTGAAAGAAACCGACCAGGTGTTGCTGCACGAAGCGTTGCGGCCAACTTGCGTTCTTCCACGCGAGACATTGCGAGCAGTCTCTGACTTGGAAGAATGTTGGGATCATCTCCAGTCATGTCAAGAGCTCGCCGATAGAGAGGGACCAACACAGTGAAGTTCATCCATACGTCGGATTGGCAACTCGGCATGACTCGTTGGTTTCTAACCGGCGAAGATGGAGATTCCCAGGCTCGGTTTAGTGCAGCTCGGTTGGCGGCGATTGACCGTATCGGGGAAGTAGCTTTCGCAGAAGACGCTGACTTCATCGTGGTGGCCGGCGATGTATTTGATTCGAACACGCTACCTGCGCGCGATGTAGGTCGAGCGATGGAGCGTCTCCGTAGTTTGCCGGTTCCTGTCTATCTGTTGCCGGGCAATCACGATGCGTACGATGCATCGTCGATATATCGGAGAGACCCATTTCCACAGAGCTCTACCTCTGGCGATGGCGCGTCGTTGGTGGTGTTGAAGCCTGGTGAGAACGTCGTCACACATAAGAGCGGGCGGGGCACCGTGGAGATTGTTGGTATCCCGCTGACAAGCAAGGTGGGTGATCCGCGAGACTTTGAAGAAACACTGGCTGATTTGCAGCCGATTGATTATCCGCGGATTGTCGTGGCTCACGGTCAGGTTGAGGGGTTTGGCGGAGATGCAGGTGCGAGCCTGTCGCTCGAGGCAGCGGAGAAGGCTATTTCGGATGGGCTTGTCCAATACATTGCTGTGGGAGACTCGCATTCGACGCGGCAGCTCGATAGTCGTGGATATATGTGGTTTTCCGGCGCTCATGAAACTACCGATTATGACGATGTCGAGTCGGATTCCGGCAATGTGCTTGTTGTTGAGATCGATGGCACAAGTGCTCCGGTAGTAGCGAAACACAAGGTAGGTGAATGGGAGTTCCAGGCGCATACCCGAGATTTTGCCGATTTTGCGGAAGTTGAAGAGTGGCTCGAGCAGTTGGAGCTACTTCCGAATAAAGACAGGACAAGCATTAAGTACTCGTTGTTCGGAACAGTGACACTGGCACAAAAGGCTGATTTTGATAGGCGTCTTGCAGCCCTGGCTCCAGTTTTCGCTGCCGTGTACAAGCGGGGTAGTGGTTCTGATTTAACGGTGCGGCCAGAGGACGGCGATATTGCAGCAATGGGTGTTTCCGGATTTGCGTTGGCAGCCGCCGAAGAATTGCAACAGATCAGTGACAACCCGGACCTGTCTGCGGCTGATCGAACGGCAGCAGTAGATGCACTCGGATTGCTCGCACGAATCGTGGGAGGTAACTAAGCAATGAAACTACATTCCATCAAATTGTCATCTGTTCGCGGAATCGAGCAGCTGCACTTCGCCGATCTCCCAGACACCGGGGTAATTGTCATTTCCGGCGAAAACGAAGCTGGAAAATCCACGATTGCCGATGCGGTATATGCCGCGTTGAAGTTCCCATCGCGTTCGCAGGCTCGGGAAGTTAAAAGCCTAAGGCCTGCATTGAACGACAAAGCCCCTGTTGTGGAGTTAGACATGACGCTGGGAGACTCCAGGTTTGTCGTGCGAAAGGTGTTCGCGGGTGGCACTAAGAGTTCCGAGACAACGATTCGTGTGATTAGCCCAGCTCCTCAGAATTTTACTGGCCACGATGCCGAGTCCTGGCTCAAGAATCTGTTGGAAACAGAAGGCACTCAGCATTTGTGGGATGTGTTCGTCGCAAAGCAAGGCCAGGCACAAACGGTGCTGTCAATGGGTGCGCATGCGCCAATCACCAATGCGCTGCAGGAGGCATCCGGTGGGCGAATCGAGACGAAGTCAGAGCAAACCACCATCGAGGCAGTACACGCTGAGTACCTGAAGTACTACTCAGCTAAAGGCAGAGAAGCCACAGCTTTGACGAAACCGAAGGCTGCGCTGGAAGAAGCCAAACAGCGAGTCGAAGATGCCACTGTTGCCGCTGCTGCCATCAACGACAAAGTCCAAGAAGCAGCTGAAATCGATGAACGACAAGGAGATTTTGCGGAGAAGTTGCCGGAGGCAGAGCGCGAGGTAGAGCATTGGCAAGCAGCGGTGGATGAGCTCAAAGAGTTTATCCAGGTTGAAGAGACCGCGAAAAACCACTTTAAGCTCGCCAACTCGAACGCTGAGGCGGCTAAGAGTGCCCATGAACAGCGCGTCTCACTGAAGGATCAGGTCGCTGCTGCAGAGAAGGAAGCGCAGGAAGCGCAGCAGGAAGTGGAGCAATTGACCGAGGAAGTCAGCGCAGAGCAGCGTCACATCGACGAAGCCACTGCTGCAGTCGAATCCGCCAAGACCGCGTCTGATCGTGCGACTCTCATCCGACGCATTCTTCAATGCGAGGTCAAGCGTTTTGAAACCACTGCGAGCATCCACGACCTCGTCACATCGCTGGCCCGTGTGCACAAACTTGACGACGTCGTGAGGCAGGCGCACACCCGTTTGGCGGCGCTCACGGTGACAGAAGAGGACATCACGCGCGTTCGACAGGCACACACGGTGTGGCAGTCGGCCGTTGGTATTCTGGAGACAAACAGCCCGCAGGTAGCACTCACTGCGACTTCTCCGACCACCGTGCGTATCGATGGTGTGCCACAGGACGTGACGGGCGAAGTGCTCGAGAAGGCAGTGAGCACTGACACGGAAATTGTGGTGGGCGATGTCACCCTCACTGTTTCCCCTGGTATGAGCTTGTCCGACGCTCAGTCTGGTGTCGAAGATGCTCGAGCCACGCTTGACCGGCTCCTGAGTGAACTCGGAGCAACGGACCTCAACGATGCGGAGGATAAGGCCAAGGAACGTCGGGAAGCAGTGGTGGCCCAAAAGAGCGCCGAAGACGTACTCAACGGTGAACTGCGCGGACAATCTGTGGAGGATATGAAAGCGCGAAAGGCTGAACTCGACGGTCAGCTCGCGAGACTGAATGCTGATCGAAAGTTCCTGGCCGAGCAATGGGCAGAGCTGTGCCCGGATGAGCCGGAACCCGACTCCACCGGCACGCTTCACGATGTTCGCGCTGCAGCTGATGAGTCTGAAGAAATCGAGGTGGAGGCCGTCGCGAAGTTCCAAGAAGCGAATGCGACAGCGCGTGGAGTATCGACGCGCCCGAAGCTGACGAAACAGCACATCGCTGTCGCACAAGCGCAGGCTAAGGCAGACACAGCGAAGCAACTTGCCGAACAATTGACCGAAGCGCGTGAAAAAGCGAGTGATTCGGACGTAACTGGGGAATATCTGCAGGCAAAGTCAGCTGCGGAAGCGGCAGCTCAGGCGCTGGCAGAAGCGGAGAAGAAGCGCAAAGATCTTGATACCGACGATGCAGCAATGTCGCTTGATGGCGCGCGGCAGAATCTCAAGAACCTCAAAGCTGATCAGAGTCGAGACGCTCAGCGTCGATTCGTCATCACAGGTGAACTCAATGCGGCAGCCGGCACATTTGAAGAGTTAGATGCTGCTGAAGGAGAATTGCAGCGTGCTCAGCGCGCGTACGATGCAGTGACGCGTCGCGCGCGTGCCGCCAAGCTCTTGTATGAAACGTTGTTGTCGGCGCGCAGGGATACCCGTGAAAAAATCAGCGAACCACTGACAAACAAACTGAAGGAATACGGGAGGGATCTTTTCGGCCACGATGTCAGCTACGAATTGACCGATGATTTGGCTATCCAATCGCGAACGACCCCACATGGGACCTTCGAGTTCAGTGAGCTGTCTGGCGGCGCGAAAGAGCAGATCGATATTCTGCTGCGTCTCGCAGCAGCCGGTTTGATGGACGGGAATGCGGGTGCACCGGTCATTATTGATGATTCACTTGGGTACTCCGACCCAGCTCGACTCCGCAAAATGAACAATGCGTTGGCAAGGGCCGGCCACGATTCACAGGTCATTGTTCTGACATGTTTCCCAGAGCGTTTCTCACGTGTCAGCGGGAGCCACCAAGTAAACATGAACGAAATCATGATGGGGTAAACTCACCGCCATGCGGGAGCACCAAATGGACGAAGTTGTTGATAGCACCAAATTAGCTGGCGAGGCTGACGCGAATTCGCCAGCTGTGCCGTGGCTAACTGAGCATGAGCAGATGTTTTGGCGCGCAGTCCTGGACGCTCACCGTGCCGTGGAACGCTTGATCGACACCCAGCTGTTGGTTAGTTCAGATATTTCGAACGCGGACTTTTCCGTGTTGGTTGTCTTGTCTGAATCTGACAAACAGACAATGCGGATGCGTGAGCTGTGCGAGGACTTGGATTGGGATCGAAGTCGCATGTCTCATCAAATTACTCGCATGGAACGTCGTGGCCTCGTGGAGAAAATTCGCTGCGAGAAGGATAACCGTGGCATCGATGTGCATTTGACAGAACATGGTCGCGAGCTCATTGAACGCGCAGCTCCTGGGCATGTGCGTGCAGTGCGCAAGGTTCTTTTTGATACCTTGCACGATATTGATTTGGATGCCGCGATGGCGCGGTACAACGCCGTTGCTGAAGCCGCTCACAAGCTGCAGGCAGAGCTTCGCCCATAGGTTTCGTGTTTTTGCTTCGGGCATTCGTTTTGCGCATTAGCGTATGAATGCATGACAACGGATGACCGATTTGATGCCCAGCTCGACCACGTCAACGCTGCCAACTTGCAGGATCTTACCGACGACGTCGAGTGGCTGACCAGTGAAGAACAGCACTTTTGGCAGCTAATCGTGTCCACGTTCCGCAGCGTGGAGCGAAAGATTGAATTGAGGCTGCGCGACAAAGCCGGATTGTCGTTTGCCGATTTCACGGTGCTCATTGCACTAAACGAAACGACGGAAGGCATCATGCATGTCGACCAGTTGTGCGAGCGATTGACATGGAATCACTCGCGTGCGCGGTTACATGTCAATCGCATGGAGAAGCGTGGCGCAATCAGCGTAGAAGAAGTCGGAGTAGATCCCGATGCTGATTACACCATTGTGCTAACCGGAGTAGGTCGACACCTGCTTGTTGAATTCGCCCCAGATTACGTCGATACCGTACGGTCAGAAGTCTTTCGGCCGGTAACGAGCACCGATGTTTCCAACGTCACTGCCTGCTTTAACCGCATTATGGAGAATGCGCGGGCAGAAGATGCCTTGGGTTAGTGCTGCACTCTGAACAGCTACGTGTTCACTCTCACCCTTCGGCTGCTCGAAAAAACAGGTGACGCGAGCAGAAGAACGGTACAAAGGAGGTATGGATAACCCACAGCAAAATGGACTATTCAATTCCGAGCAGATTTCTCAGGGGATCGATAAGGCAGTAGGTAGGCCCGTCCGCCGTAGCCACTCCAACCGTATGGTTGCTGGTGTCTGTGGTGGCTTTGCCGACGCAACGGGTTTCGATGTCACAGCAATGCGCGTAATCATGGCTGTGCTGGGTATTGCAGCGACACCGGTGGCATTGGTGTTGTACTTGGCTGCATGGCTGTTTGTGCCTAGTCAGTAACCACATCAAACTGTAGCGACGACGGTGCGGAAACACGGGCGGAGTACCTATTTCTAACCGAGCGTAGGGCAGTGGTAGTATTTTCCACTGTTACGCTCACTGCGTTGGACTGGCATCGCCGGTAGTGCAGTGCGTTGTGCGGAGGCCTCCGTAGCTCAGTGGATAGAGCACCGGTTTCCGGTACCGAAGGTCGGAGGTTCGACTCCTCTCGGGGGCACTCAAGACAAAACCTCAGGTCAGCAATGGCCTGGGGTTTCGTTGTTTCTACTTTTTTCGCAGTTCGAGGTTAATTGCCTAAACCCAATTTAGGCAGTGGAAACGCAACTTCTAGGCAAAGCACCTCAGCTATTCATTTCTGGCTCAGAATTCGTTGTTGTTTCAGCAGACTATTCAGTTAGCGGTACAACGCTATTCAAGAATTCAAGTTGCTCCGCGATGATCTGCTTAAACTTAGGGTCGACGTATGGGTCAAAGTGACCACCGTTGTGTAAGCGAACTGTGGCATTCGGAATCTTGAGTGCAGCCTTTACAGCAGCAATTGCCGGCGTGACAGCATCTCCAGTCATAATTTGCACCAAACTCGGGCATGAGATTCGATGGGCTGTACGGCCTGGCGAGTAGAAACCGATTCGAGCTAGGACGCGTGCTGCAACTGTTTCTGGGTAGTCCCCAGGTTTCACACCACTTGCTTCAATGAGTCGGTCTTTACCACTCATTGCATCGGGAGAGCTCATGACCGCGACGTCGCCAGGATTGCCAACAGAATCAATGTATCGAGGTTCTTTTCCTAGCAGTCCTCTCAACAAATCAATCGCTGCTGACGGGGCTACTCGCAAAGAGCTTTTCAAACCTGTTGCTCGCACGGCAGCTGGGCCACTTACATGAGGAACCTGGGTGACGATGGCTGCGAAGTCTTCTCCCCGGCCAGCCAATGTGAGCACATGTCCACCAGCAAACGAAGTTCCCCAACCGACGATTCGTTGTGAATCCACGCCTTCTAGCGTGCGGGTAAAGGCAACTGCTCTACGCCAATCTTCTAGTTGTTTGTTGATGTCCAGCAATTGGCGTGGTTGACCCTGGCTTTCGCCGAAATAGCGGTAGTCGAAAACGACCACGATGTATCCGGCTTGCGCGAACTCTTCCGCGTATCGGTAAAGGCCAAGAGCTCGGGGAGTGCCGAATCCGTGCCCCATCACAATCGCGGGTGAATTCTTCCGGTCCGTAAACGGTCGGTAAACTGCTGCGGCACAAAGCAAGCCTTCTGATTCAAACCAATCGTCTGAACGAGTGTATTTGTTGCTTGACAAAGTAGTCATGGGAGTCTTCCTTCCAACTGACTATTAATAGAGAAACTATTGTTAAATCTAGCCATACAGTCGGTTGTTCTCACGAAGTCGGTGAATTTCCCGAATGTGCACGTGAGGCAGCTAGATGGATGTACGGCTATTGCAATACCTGGTGTTCCAGTCTGGGATCGATGCCGAAATGGATGCTTCGCATCTATGACGAAGTTGGGGATGACGGGGGCTAAAGAGCACTACACGGGAGCCGATATCGAAGAATTAGGTTGCAACAACATAGGATAGGTAACCGTGACTCCAGCAGATCTAGCCGTAATTGTTCGTGAAGCAACTATCGAGGTCCTTTCCGCCCAGGACAAGGACACTTCACTGGTCCCTGATTCCCTGACCGTCGAGCGCCCTCGTAACCCCGAGCATGGCGACTATGCCACCAACGTTGCTCTGCAGCTTGGCAAGCGCGTCGGCATGGTTCCGCGTGAACTTGCGCAAGGTATCGCCGACAATTTGTCTGCCCGCGACGGGATTGCTGAATGCTCCATTGCCGGGCCAGGCTTCATTAACATCCGTCTGGCTGCTGATGCTCAAGGCAAGATCGTCTCTGAGGTACTCCAAGCGGGCGACGCATGGGGCAGTGGCGATGACTTCGCGGACAAGATGGTGAACCTCGAGTTCGTTTCGGCAAACCCTACTGGCCCAATCCACCTTGGTGGTACCCGCTGGGCGGCTGTTGGTGATGCTCTCGGTCGAATTCTCACCGCTCGTGGCGCACAGGTCACTCGTGAGTACTACTTCAACGACCACGGTCGCCAGATTGACCGCTTCGCAATGTCGCTTGTTGCTGCAGCACGCAACGAGCCAACGCCAGAAGACGGTTACGGTGGCGCTTACATTAACGAGATTGCAGCGAACGTTCTGTCCAAGAAGCCGGATGCTCTCGACGGCACCGAGGCTGAGGTTCAGGAAAAATTCCGCGCGATTGGTGTTGAACTCATGTTCAGTCACATCAAGGAATCACTCCACGAGTTCGGCACCGACTTCGACGTCTTCTTCCACGAAAACTCCTTGTTCGAGTCGGGCGCTGTGGAGGCAGCCGTCGCCAAGCTAAAGTCCGACGGCAAGCTGTACGAAAACGATGGCGCATGGTGGCTGAAGTCGACGGATTACGGCGATGACAAGGATCGTGTGGTTATCAAGTCTGATGGCGACGCGGCGTACATTGCAGGTGATATTGCGTATGTGAAGGACAAGTTCGACCGTGGCCACAACCTGTGCATTTACATGTTGGGTGCTGATCACCATGGCTACATCGCGCGTCTGAAGGCTGCTGCAGCAGCGCTGGGATACGACGCTGATGGTGTTGAAGTCATGATCGGTCAGATGGTGAACCTGGTGCGCGACGGCAAGGCTGTTCGTATGTCCAAGCGTGCGGGCACCGTGATTACTCTCGACGACCTGGTAGAGGCAATCGGCATTGATGGAGCGCGATACTCGATGATCCGGTCGTCGGTGGACTCCTCGCTGGACATTGACTTGGAGCTGTGGGCATCGCAGTCTAGCGATAATCCGGTGTATTACGTCCAGTACGGACATGCCCGCCTGAGCTCCATTGCCCGGCGCGCAGCGGAAGCCGGCATTTCCAGCCAGGAAGCAGACTTTGGCCTGCTGGTGCATGAGCGCGAAGGTGACTTGATCCGCACCATCGGTGAATTCCCAGCAACGGTCAAGGAAGCTGCGCAGTTCCGCGAGCCTCACCGTATTGCTCGCTACGCCGAGCACCTGGCCAGTGTCTTCCACAAGTTCTACGACTCCTGCCAGATTCTGCCGAAGGCTGGTGCCGAGGAAACTCGCGAAGATGCTGCGCTTCACGCAGCTCGTCTGGGACTTGCTGAAGCAACCCGTCAGACTCTTGCAAACGCACTGCACTTGCTGGGAGTTAGCGCACCGGAACGCATGTAAGCGTCAATCCGAAACCGCAACCATTTTTCCTGTTTCTCTAACAGAAAGTTGACCGACCGCCATGGCAATTTTGGGTAACGGATTCGAGCCAGGTGGCTTCATCCAACCTGACACGTCGGACTTCAACGGCCTGCCTGCAAACGTATGGCCAAAGAATGCTCGACGCACGGAGACTGGCGACATTGAAATCGCTGGTCGCACCCTGGCTTCGCTCGCCGAGGAATTCGGCACGCCACTTTTCGTCATGGACGAGGACGATTTCCGTTCCCGCTGTCAGGCAATGGCCGATGCTTTCGGGGGTGCCGAGAACGTCCACTACGCATCCAAGGCGTTCCTTTCCAAGACCATCGCGAAGTGGGTCCACGAAGAGGGCCTTCACCTCGATGTAGCGTCCTGGGGCGAGATGTCCGTGGCGCTGGCTGCTGACTTCCCAGCCGAAGACATGACCTTCCACGGCAACAACAAGTCAGTTGCTGAGCTTCACGACGCCATGTCCGCAGGCATCGGTCGCATCGTTGTGGACAGCAACACCGAGTTGACCCGCATCAGCAAGGTCGCTGCAGAGCTTGGCCGCGTGCAGGATGTATTCATTCGCGTGAAGCCAGGTGTGGAAGCACACACTCATGAATTCATCGCGACTGCGCACGAAGACCAGAAGTTTGGTTTTTCCATCGCCTCAGGCAGTGCGCTTGCTGCTGCGTCTCGTGCCGAAGAAGACGAGCATGTCCGTCTTGTTGGCCTGCATTGCCACATCGGTTCCCAGATCGTCGACGCTGATGGCTTCATTGTGGCGGCGGAACGTGTACTGGGAGTCGTCGAAAAGCTGGTGGACAAGTACGGCACCGAAATTGCCGAGCATTTCAACATCCTTGACCTCGGTGGCGGATTCGGAATCGCGTACACGGCAGGAGAGCAGGCGTTGAACGTGGCTCCACTTGCCGACGAAATCCTCGGCGCGGTGGGCAATATGGCGCGAAAGATTGGTATTCCAACGCCGACGGTCGCAGTAGAACCTGGGCGTGCCATTGTTGGTCCATCAATGGTGACGGTGTACGAAGTTGGCACCATCAAGGACGTCCATGTTGACGATGCGCAGACGCGCCGATACGTTGCAGTTGACGGGGGCATGAGCGATAACATTCGCCCAGCTCTGTACGGCTCTGAATATGATGGACGTATTGTCAATCGGATGGTGGCCGGCGATCGAGTGCCAACTCGTGTCGTCGGCAAGCACTGTGAATCTGGAGATATCTTGATTCGCGATGCTCACTATCCAGACGGTATTGAAGAGGGAGACCTCTTCGCTATTGCTGCTACCGGCGCGTATTGCTACGCAATGGCTAGTCGCTACAACATGCTGTCGCGTCCGCCAGTAGTGGCGGTACGTGATGGTGAAGCCCGCGCTATCCTGCGCCGGGAAACCTTAAATGATCTACTCAGCCTGGAGTGTGACAATTAATATGACTGCCACCAGCTACAACCCCGGAATGGGCGAAGGACACCCTGTTGGTGTCGCAATTTTGGGATTGGGCACCGTCGGTACTGAGGTACTGCGCTTGCTCCGAGAGAAGGCTGAGGATTTCGAACGCCGTATCGGCGGTCCCGTCGAGATCCGTGGTGTCGCTGTACGCGACAAGTCCAAGCCACGCCCAGGCGTCGAGCCTGAGCTATTGACGGATGATGCCTACGCTCTGGTAGAGCGTGACGACGTCGACATTGTCGTCGAGGTCATTGGTGGCATTGATTACCCACGTCAGGTTGTTCTCGCGGCGTTGCGTGCGGGCAAGTCTGTTGTTACTGCGAATAAGGCACTTGTTGCTGCTCACGGTGCTGAGCTGTCGGACGCTGCTGATTCTTCTGGCGTCGACCTCTTCTTCGAGGCTGCGGTTGCAGCAGCAATCCCAGTTGTTGGTCCGTTGCGTCGTTCCTTGGCTGGTGACACCGTCAACAAGGTCATTGGCATCGTTAACGGCACCACGAACTTCATTCTTGATGCAATGGATTCGACGGGCGCTGATTACGACGAGATGCTCGCGGAAGCAACCCGTTTGGGTTACGCCGAAGCCGATCCGACCGCTGACGTAGAAGGCCACGACGCTGCGTCGAAGGCAGCTATTCTTTCGGGTCTCGCTTTCCACACCCGCGTGACCGCAGACGATGTGTACTGCGAAGGCATCTCGAAGATCACGGCTGAGGATATTGAGGCTGCCAAGGCTGCGGACTGCACCATTAAGCTGCTGGCCACGTGCGAACGAGTCGTCAAGGAGGACGGCACGGAGGGCATTTCTACTCGCGTGTACCCAGCGTTGATTCCACGTCGCCATCCGTTGGCAACGGTGCGTGAGTCCTTCAACGCTGTCTTTATTGAGGCTGAAGCTGCAGGTCGCCTGATGTTCTACGGTAATGGTGCTGGCGGTAATCCAACCGCATCCGCTGTGCTGGGTGACCTCGTTGGTGCCGCTCGCAACAAGGTGTTCGGCGGTCGCGCACCAGGTGATTCCACCTACGCAAACCTGCCAATTTTGGATTTCGGCACGGTGGAAACCCGCTACCACATTGATCTGCATGTCGACGATCGCGTGGGAGTGCTCGCTGATGTCGCTCGCACTTTCGCAGACCACGGCATTTCCTTGCGCACTGTTCGCCAGGAGGGTGGTAACCCAGGTGCACGGCTTGTCATCATTACGCACCGCGCAAAGGAAGCTGAGCTCGAGCGCACCGTAAAGACCTTGAGCGAAATGGATGCAGTTCTCGAGATAAACAGCGTCATCCGCATCGAGGGAATGGACATCTAGACATGGCTCAGGAGCTTTTCCCTGGCCAGAGGGTAAAGGTGACGGTCTGCGGGTCGTCTGCGAACCTCGGGCCGGGTTTCGACACACTTGGTTTGGCGATTGGCCTCCACGACATCGTGGAAGTTGAGGTCACCGAATCTGGTGTCGAAGTTGAGGTACACGGAGAAGGTACCCAGGATTTGCCTCGCAATGAATCACACCTTGTGGTTCGTGCGATTCGCGCTGGTCTACGTGCTGCGGGTGTCGACGCCCCTGGCCTGAAGGTGGTGTGCCACAACACCATTCCGCAGTCGCGTGGTTTGGGTTCTTCTGCAGCAGCGGCAGTTGCTGGTGTGGCGGCGGCTAATGGCCTCAGTGGCTTCGCATTGAGCGACGAGCAGGTCATCCAGGAAGCATCCGTATTTGAGGGGCATCCAGATAACGCTGCTGCGTCTGTCCTTGGCGGGGCAGTGGTGAGCTGGACAGACAAGCCTGTCGATGGGCGAACTGCGCCTCAGTATCATGCTGTTGGTTTGAAGGTTCACCCTGATATCAAGGCAACGGCAATTGTGCCAAGCTTCCACGCATCAACCAATGCTGTTCGTCAGGTTCTGCCTAGCGACGTCAGCCATGTCGACGCCCGCTTCAACGTATCCCGCGTTGCCGTGATGACCACCGCATTGACGGAACATCCAGAGCTGCTGTGGGAAGGCACTCGCGATCGTTTGCACCAGACGTACCGTGCGGAAGTACTTCCGGTCACGGCAGAGTGGGTTAACCGACTGCGTAACCGTGGCTATGCCGCGTTCTTGTCTGGAGCCGGACCAACGTGCATGGTGCTGTCGACTGAGTCGATTCCAGAGAAGGTTCTGGACGAAGCCCGCGAGGCAGGCATGCGGGTTCTGGAACTGCCTATCGGCGGTCCAGTGAAGGTAGAAGTCGAGCGCTAAGCGTGGTTTCGGCGGTAACGAGGCTGTACTAGTGCGCAATGTCAGCGCTAGTACAGCCTTCTTCTGTCTACTTTTCGCCAGGGCCCTTCAGCTTAATGACATCAAGTTCGCCCTTACGTAGGTGTTCGCGCAGATCCTTCTTGTCGAACTTGTCCACGGAGGTTTTGTCGATGTGATCGACAAAAGCCCAGTATTCAGGCAACATCCACTTTGGTAGCTTGGCGCGCAAATGGTCGCGCAGTTCCTCGGCTGTTTCCTTCGTGCGTGGCACCTCTGGGTAGAGCACAGTCACTGCAAGCGGTCGCTCGCCCCACTTCTTGTCCGGCATACCAATGACGGCGCATTCGACGATGCGTGGTGACTCCATGACCAAGTTTTCCAGCTGCGCCGAGTAAATCCATTCGCCACCAGAGCGAATAACATCACGGGCGCGGTCCTGCACATTCAAGAAACCGTCGTGGGTGATAGAGCCGACATCGCCGGTGCGTAACCAGCCATCCTTCGTGAATTTGGAATGCGCGTCCTCGACCTCGTCGCCACGGAAGTAGTGTGCGTAGCCACCTTCTTCTTCCTCCGGGGAGTGGTAGTAGCTGCCGGTGACAGTATTTCCGCGAACTTGCAGCTCACCTTGGTTACGGTCATGCAAATCAAGCGGATTGTCATTCTCGTCGACGATGCGGAATTCCATCATGTCAGGGAAACGCCCCTGACTGATGCGGTAACGCTCGCGTGCCTCACCTGACGCTCCATATGGAGGTCGGGCCACCGTTCCGACTGGAGAGGTTTCTGTCATGCCCCACAGGTGGACGATGTCGACACCGTAGCGCTCTTCCCACATTCGAATAAGCGCTGGAGGGACAGGTGAGCCACCGACGAAAATGTCTTGGAGACTCATTCGTTTTGGTGGATTGTTTAAGTAGTGGACCATAAGAGAGATCCACAACGTCGGAACACCCTGGGCCATTCGTGGCATTGAGGTTTCGATGATTTCTGCGAGCCGAGGAGCGGACAAATCCGGACCGGGGAAGATCAACGCCGCGCCACACGCAAATGCGGCGAGCGGAACACCCCAGCTCAGGACGTGATAAATAGGCACACAACACAGCCACGGCACACCATGGGAGATTGCAAACGAATCTGTTGTCCGCAAATTCAAGCTGTGCAAGAACAGCGAACGATGGCTGTACACCACTCCCTTCGGCGCCCCCTCGGTGCCGGTGGAGTAACACATAGCCGCCCCATCAGTTTCATTCACCGTGGGCCAGTCGTAGTGGGACGGGCGACCGTCGAGAAGCGCTTCGTAAGAATACGTAGAAACGCTCTCTGGGAACTCGCCCTTGATCTGTGACAGCGGGGTAGTGCCGGTGAAAATGACTGCCCGCACATTAGGGCACTTCGGCAGTATGCGTTCGAGTAAAGAGCCGAGGGAAGGGTCGGCGATCAGCACTTCGTCATCCGCATGATTGATGATGTGCACGATCTGATCCGGCATCAGCTGCTTATTCAGCGGCTGGAACACGGCACCCATCGCTGCGACACCAAGGAAGACTTCGAGGTGCTCGGCACAGTTGTACATGAGCGTGCCGACGCGCTGATCAGCATCAATGCCGAAATCATCATGCAATACGTGAGCGAGAGCCGACGCGCGTGCAGCAATAGCTGCAAATGTAGTGGTCTCTGCTCCATCTGGGCCCCACGATGTCACTGTGGTGCTGCCGTGAATGTTGCGACCGTATTCCAGAATCCTGGCTACGGAAAGCGGGATCTCCTGCATGGTGCTGCGCATGCTTATCAACACTACCGACGCGCCGTAAAAACGCCCGTGTTGCTGTATAGGCGTGTGGGAGATTAATCTGGAGACCAAGGTTGTCGCTGTACTTTGACCTAAGTGTTTACCGTTGGCCACGCGCCGGGTACGGGAACAACTTACTCGTGGGCCTTGCAAGCACTGCTTCCCACTGATTCTTGGTCTAATGCGGCACCACGTGCAACCCCCACAATTTCTTTGGATGTTCTCCACTTTTCCCCAGCTTTCTATGCGGGTAGTGGAATCTGTTGGCATTTTGCTTGTCAACGAACATGGCCGTTAGTGGGGGATCAATAACGAAAGGAATTCCGTGACCGATACGGACACCACCGCTTCTGAGCACAATGGCCAGGAGAACTTGACTGCCCTACGTATGCCTGAATTGCGTGCGATTGCTGTGCAGAAGGGCATTCGCGGTGTTTCTGCGATGCGTAAGCATGAGTTGATCGCTGCAATTCAGGGTGCGCCATCTGGCGGGGCGGATGCTCCTCGCGGAGGTCGTCGTAAAGCGACGCGTAGCGCTGGCACCCCTGAAGAGTCAGTAGCTCCCGCAAAGGACGACAAGCCTGCTCAGGTCGCAGATGATTCGAAGTCTGTCGACTCGAAGTCGGACGACAATAATGCTGGCGCAGCTGAATCTGGAAACGAATCAAAGAATGATTCGAAGAATGATGACCAACTGTCGCGGTCGCAGCAGCGTCGTCAGCGTCGCAATCGTCAGCGTCAGCGCGATACGGATCAGCGTGACGACGATCAGCAGGGCAGTGCCACCCGTGGTGATGACCAGCGCGGTAATGAAGAGCGTGGCGGTGAAGAGCGCGCTAATGACCAGCGTGGCGACTCGCACGAAGGCGAGAATCGTCAAGGTGATCACGATGACAGCCGCGATAATGCTTCTGCTTCAGAGAACAACGATGATTCGTCCCAGCAGAATGAAAATCGTCGCGAACGTGGTGGTCGCAATAACCGTGGTCGCAACCGCAATGATCGTGGTGAACGCAACGACCGCGGACACAACGACCGCGGACACAACGATCGTGGTGAACGCGGAAATAACGACCGCAACGACCGCAACGACGACAGCGACGATGACAATCGCAACCGTCGCGGACGCAATAACAACAATCGCAACAACCGCGGTGATCGCAATGATGACGACAATCGTCGGGGCGGTCGCAACCGTCGCAATCGTCGTGACCGTCGAGGCCGCGACGGCAACCGGAGTGGTCAGGACGAAATCCGCGAGGATGATGTTCTGCAGCCAGTGGCCGGCATCGTGGATGTGCTGGAAAATGGCTCCGCATTTGTTCGCACCACTGGCTACCTGCCAGGCAGTACCGATGTGCACGTGTCGCAGCAGATTGTTCGCAAGTTCGGCCTGCGTAAGGGCGATTACATCACCGGTCAGGTCCGGATGCCTCGCGAAAACGGTGCAGGCCAGGTAACTCACGGAAATGGTCGTAACAAGCGCAAGTACAATCCGTTGGTCAAGGTGGATATGGTCAACGGTTTGGAGCCAGAAAAGGCTGCCGAGCGACCAAAGTTCTCCAAGCTGACCCCTCTGTACCCAAACCGTCGTCTGCGTCTCGAAACTGAGCAGAACATTCTGACCACTCGTGTCATCGACCTCATCATGCCTATTGGCAAGGGTCAGCGTGCGTTGATCGTGTCACCACCAAAGGCTGGTAAGACCACGATCCTGCAGAACATTGCCAACGCAATCGCTACGAACAACCCTGAGTGCTACTTGATGGTTGTGCTTGTCGACGAGCGCCCAGAAGAAGTTACCGACATGCAGCGCAGCGTTCGCGGCGAGGTCATTTCTTCGACGTTCGACCGTCCGCCATCAGACCACACGACTGTGGCTGAACTGGCCATCGAGCGTGCAAAGCGTCTCGTCGAGCAGGGACAGGATGTCGTCGTGCTGCTGGACTCGATTACTCGATTGGGCCGTGCGTACAACAACTCGTCGCCAGCGTCGGGACGCATTCTGTCCGGTGGTGTCGACTCGAACGCGCTGTACCCACCGAAGCGATTCCTCGGTGCTGCCCGAAACATCGAAGAGGGCGGTTCGCTGACCATTATCGCTACGGCCATGGTCGAAACTGGTTCTGCCGGCGATACCGTGATCTTCGAAGAATTCAAGGGCACGGGTAACGCAGAGCTGAAGCTGGATCGAAAGATCTCGGAGCGTCGCGTATTCCCAGCTGTGGACGTTAATCCTTCCGGTACTCGAAAGGATGAGCTGCTGCTGGCACCGGAGGAAGCACGCATTCTGCATAAGTTGCGCCGTGTTTTGTCTGCTCTGGATTCACAGGCTGCGATCGATCTGCTGATCAAGCAGCTGAAGAAGACGAAGAATAACTACGAGTTCCTTACTCAGGTAGCAAGCTCTGCGCCAATGGCTGCAGACGTGGATGTGGACGACATGCTCTAGCTGGGGCACACATTTTCCCAGCCAGCATTCATTCACACTCACACCTCTAGAGAGGACAATTATTCGCTATGTCTGACCAAGTCTCTGCAGTAGATGACATCCTGTCCGAATACCACGGACTCGAAGCTCAGCTGTCTGATCCGGACCTGCATAACGACGCAGCACGTGCCCGCAAAGTTGGTAAGCGATTCAACGAACTGCAGCCCATCATCCAGTGCCACAATCGACTCACTGAAGTGAAGGACGACCTCGAAGCCGCTCGTGAGATGGCATACGAAGACTCTGAATTCGCAGCTGAAGCGAAGGCTCTTGAAGTTGAGCTCGAGGAGCTGGAAGAAAAGCTCGCTGACTTGTTGGCTCCACGTGACCCACATGACTCTGATGACATCGTCATGGAGATCAAGTCGGGCGCAGGTGGTGAAGAGGCTGCTTTGTTCGCTGGCGAGCTTGCTCGTATGTACCAGCGTTACGCGGAAAAGCATGGCTTCACCACTGAGGTACTTGGCGTATCCGAGTCCGATCTTGGCGGTGTCAAGGACATGACCATGTCTGTCCGTGCCAAGAACCCTTCGCGCGATGGAGCATGGAGCGTCTTCAAGTTCGAAGGTGGCGTCCACCGCGTGCAGCGCGTTCCTGTGACTGAATCGCAGGGTCGAATCCAGACGTCGGCAGCTGGTGTGCTGGTATACCCAGAGCCAGACGAGATCGAAGACGTCGAAATCGATGACAAGGACATCCGCGTCGATGTGTACCGCTCCTCGGGTAAGGGCGGTCAGGGCGTGAACACGACGGACTCTGCAGTTCGTATTACGCACTTGCCAACTGGCCTTGTCGTAACGTGTCAGAAGGAACGTTCGCAGATTCAGAACCGTGCGCGTGCAATGCAGGTGTTGGCGGCTCGTCTGCAGCAGATGCGTGAAGAGGAAGCTGCAGCGTCCGCGTCGGATGCCCGCAAGTCGCAGGTTCGTACGATGGACCGATCCGAGCGTGTCCGCACCTACAACTTCCCAGAGAACCGCGTGTCGGATCACCGCATCGGTTACAAGGCTCACAACCTCGACACCTTGTTGGGTGGCGACATGGAAGACCTGCTGAAGGCACTCCATGATGCCGAGCGCGCAGAGCGACTGGAAGCTGAGTAAGACAATCAGCACTCTCACAATCGGCGAGCTTCTCGAGGACATTACCTCGAGACTCGCCGCCTCTGGCTGTGCCTCCCCACGCACTGACGCGGAGCAACTCATGTGCCACGTCTCCGGTCGCAGTAGCTTTGACCTGCTTCTTTCCCGACGTGACGTGCTTTCCGACGACGACCCCCTCATTCAGCAGCTTCCTGTATTGGTAGTTCGTCGTGAAGCGAGGGAGCCCCTGCAACACATCCTCGGTACGGCGCCGATGTGTGCGTTAGAGCTCGACGTTGGGCCGGGCGTGTTTATTCCGCGGCCGGAGACTGAACTCCTCGCGGAGTGGGTCGTCGGCGAAGCTCGTCGTATTTCGGCAGCGCAGAAGAAGGCTGCGAGTGGGGCAGAGGGGAGCGTCGGAAAGCTCCGTATCGTGGATTTGTGTACTGGTTCGGGGGCGTTGGCGTTGGCCATCGCTGATGCAGTGCCCGATGCGGAAATCTTCGCAGTGGAGCTTGACGAGCGAGCGTTGGTGTGGACCAAACGCAATCTCGACAAATGCCAGAAGTTGTGGCACGACCGAGGTGAACCCGTCCGGGACATCGAGATTCGGCAGGGAGATGCCACAGACCCCGACGTGTTGGCGGACGTCGCCGGCACGGTCGACATTGTGGTGTCGAATCCGCCATATGTTCCCGATAGCACTGAAGTAAGCCCAGAAGTTCACGCTGATCCCCCGCATGCAGTGTTCGGGGGAAGTGATGGCCTCGACGTCATCAGGCTTATGATGAACGTCGTGCGCGGTCTGCTCCGACGAGGCGGAGTCATAGGCATCGAACATGACGACGACTCCCGCATCGACATTGCCGATGTATTCGGTAACGACGGTGTGTGGGAATCGGTGCTCTGCCATCAAGACTTGGCAGGTCGAGACCGATTCACGACCGCGGTTTATTCTTAACTTGAGCGAAAAGTAATTCTGAAAAATTACACGAAAGGAACGGGCTACGCAGATGAGCATGGTGTATGACTGCACTACCGAAAAAGGCCTCGCACTTGGCCTTGATGCAGCGGTCAACGCGGTAGAGGCAGGCCGACTCGTTGTCTTGCCTACCGACACCGTTTACGGCCTCGGCTGCGACGCTTTCAATAATGAAGCTGTCGCATCCCTGCTTCGCGCGAAGCACCGTGGACCAGATATGCCGGTTCCTGTTCTCGTTGGCTCGTGGTCAACAGTTGACGGCTTGGTCCGCGAGCACACGGCTGCTGGTCGGGCGCTTGTCGAAGCCTTCTGGCCAGGGGGACTGTCCTTGGTCGTGAATCAGGCACCAAGCTTGCCGTGGAACCTCGGCGACACCCGTGGCACCGTCATGCTGCGCATGCCACTGCACCCAGTAGCAATTGAGCTGCTGCGTCGGACCGGGCCGATGGCCGTGTCCAGCGCAAATATTTCGGGCCAGGAACCAGCAACAAATGTCATTCGCGCCAAGCAGCAGTTGGGTAAAGAAGCGGCTGCCTACTTGGATGGTGGTAACGCAACTATCGGTAAGCCATCCACCATTGTTGATCTTTCTTCGGCCGAACCACGTATCCTCCGAGAAGGTGCCATCAGCGCTGAGCGTATTGGCGAAGTATTGGGTAAAGATCCAGAAGCGCTGCGCGGAAAGTAGAACGTAACCGTACTCCACACGTGAGATAAAGATATATGACATCCGCAGGACTCAGCCTCTTTGCCGCTCCCGTCAGCGGCGGTGCTGGTGTGCCAATTCGAGAATTGGCGATGCTGGTTCTTGTCTCGGCTGCGGTGTCGTATTTATTGACTGGGTTCGTCCGCTACGCCGTCGTCAAGTCTGGGCGCTTGGACATGCCACGTGCGCGCGATGTGCATGACATTCCGAAGCCACGGCTTGGGGGAGTGGCGATGTTCTCGGGAATCTTGGTCGCCATTTGGGTAGCTAGTGAACTGCCTGCGCTCACGCGTGGATTCCCTCCGATGACGCCCGACATGACCGCAATGGCAATCGCCGCCGCGATCTTGCTCATAGTCGGCATTCTTGACGACCTGTTCGATCTGAGTGCCCTGGTGAAACTGATAGGGCAGGTCGTTGCCGCCGTCGTGATGTCCACGATGGGAGTGACATGGTATCTGCTGTACATTCCGTTTGGTGGCGGAACCACGCTGATTCTCGACCCAGTATCGTCTACAGCCTTGACTGTGTTGTTTACAGTCGCGCTCATTAATGCTTTCAACTTTGTCGATGGCATTGATGGACTTGCTGCAGGACTCGGCATGATCGCTGCGGCATCAATCTTGATTTATTCAATGGTCATGTTGCATGACCAAGGTGGAACGGTCTCTGCCTACCCACCAGCGATGATTTCGGCGTGTCTACTTGGAGCTTGCGCAGGATTTCTGCCACACAACTTTGAACCAGCCCGCATCTTCATGGGCGATTCCGGTGCAATGCTCATTGGCTTGATGCTCGCGGGAGCATCGACTTCGGCTTCCGGCCGTATCTCCCCAACGATGTACGGCACTGCAGACTTTGTTGCTCTGATGTCGCCGATCGTCGTCGTCATTGCTGCAGTCAGCGTGCCAATGCTCGATCTACTCTTAGCTATTATTCGACGCACGCGTAGGGGGCAGTCACCGTTCTCGCCGGACAAAATGCACTTGCACCACAGATTGTTGGGCATGGGGCACAGCCACCGGCGCGTTGTCCTTGTGCTGTACATGTGGGTGTCCGTGGTGGCCTACGGAGCTGTCGGAACGACAGTCTTTCCGGCACCATTCGTCGCGATTACATTTGGTCTGATGCTGATCGCCGCAGTCATACTGACACTGCTGCCACAGTGGAAAACTCGTAAAAGGTATCATTTGCAACCGTGACTGATCACAACATCGCGAACAATGACGACAACGTGGGTGCCGCTTCCTCTGAAGAGCTATCCAAGTACGACGACGTACGGATTCCACTCCTTAGCGCTGCTCGTTCCGGTGCACTTGCACTCGTCGGATTGACCGTCCTATCCCTCCTGGTGTGGGGAGGAAAGGAAGGCATGCCTGGTGTGTGGGGCGTTCTGCTCGGTGCAGGCATTGGCGGTGGCTTCGTCTTGCTGACTGTCCTGTCAGTTCTCTTCACCGCAAAAACCAGCCCGACCACGACGGGTGCTGTAGTCATGGGTGGGTGGCTGCTGAAGATCGTCGTCCTCATCGGCATTCTTTTGCTCATCCGCGACCTTGAGTTCTACGACACAATGGCGTTCTTCATCACAGTTATCTTGGCGTTAATTGTGACTTTGGGCGCTGAAGTCTGGGGAATGGCTCAGTCAAATCTCACATATATCCAAGCTAAGTAGTGGTTTTCGCTTGACGACGACTTCGTCGTAAAGGTGGCAGCTACGTGCACAAGAGGTAAAAACGCGGGCAAAATTCGGAAAAATAGCTGAAAATTGCCCCCTTTAACGACGGCAAAACCCACGGGGCATGCCGTCGTTCTTTGCGTTTTCGGGGGTCAGAGCGTTGGGGGTGTGTCGGGTGGGGAAAACATAAAGATGCTGTTATCCTGAGTGATGGGTAAGACCGGCTTGTCTTTTTGTTGCTGCGTAAAGCGGGAACTGTCGGGCAAGACGAAGGCGGCTTTCGCGCAAGCGGGGTCACCTGGAGGTGTAAACCCCGTGAACGCCGCTCAGATGTGCGAATGGAATCCGCGGCGTGGCACGTTAAACGACGTCCTTCGCACCGCTTGATCTTAAGTTCTTGCGGCCCAATCACGGGAGAGAACGCTGAGCGTTACAACACTTGCCGAGATGAAGGGTGAGTTTCACTCACCTAACCTGACGGAGGAGTATTTCCCGGGTGAGCTGTACGGCTTCATTTTTGGTGGTTCGGGTACCTCGCCTCTTTTTGAAGGCTCCTGGTACGCAATGGATCGCCTGATGTTTGTTCGTCTGCTCATGGCCGTGATCGTCGCCGTGTTCTTCGTTGTCGCCATGAGGCGTCCGAAGCTCGTGCCGACGGGTCTGCAGAACGTCGCGGAATTGATGTTGGACTTCGTCCGTATCAATGTCGCAGAAGAGATCCTGGGAAAGAAGGAAGGTCGTCGGTTCCTTCCGGTTCTGGCAACTATCTTCTTCCTCGTAATCTCGATGAACATTGCGGCTATCATTCCTGGCCTCAATATTTCTCCAAACGCACGAATCGGTATGCCACTGGTTCTGGCTCTGTTTGCTTACATTGCTTTCATTTACGCGGGCGCGAAGAAGTACGGCTTCTTCAAGTTCGTTAAGTCGGCAGTGGTTATTCCAAACTTGCCTCCGGTACTGCACCTGATTGTTGTGCCAATCGAGATTTTCTCAACCTTCGTTCTGCGCCCGGCCACACTGACCATCCGTTTGATGGCCAACATGCTGGCCGGTCACATGGTTCTAGTTCTTCTGTTCGGTGCCACGAACTTCTTCTTCTGGCAGATGAATGGCTGGACGGCCCTATCCGGGTTGACCCTCATTGCTTCGATTCTGTTTACGCTGTTCGAGCTGCTGGTTATCTTCCTGCAGGCGTACATCTTCTCTCTGCTGAGCGCTGTGTACATCGAGCTGTCGTTGCATGCTGACGAGCACTAGCACGGTTTGAAACCGACATCGGTTCCTGACCTTCTAACTAAATACGCAAGACCCACTTGACCCAACGCCCCGGGTACTAACTCAAAATGACAATCAACCCGGGACTCCTTACGAAAGGGAACGGTTCATAATGAACGACGTCATCCTCTCCGCCCAGGACGCAGCTGCTGCAGTTGACACCAACGCTGGCCTGAAGACCATCGGCTACGGCCTGTCCACCCTGGGCCCAGGCCTGGGTATCGGCATTGTTGCTGGTAAGACCGTTGAGGGTATGGCACGTCAGCCTGAGATGGCTGGCCAGCTGCGTACCACCATGTTCCTGGGTATCGCCTTCACCGAAGCTCTGGCACTTATCGGCCTCGTTGCAGGCTTCGTATTCTAAGTCCGGACCTCAAGCGGAGAACACGTAAACCATGACCAATTTCATTTACCTGGCAGCAGGGGATCTTCCGATGACGGAATCGATCAACCCACTGGTGCCAAAGACTTATGACATTGTCTGGTCCGTTGTCCCGCTGGTTATCATCTTGGTTCTTTTCTGGAAGCTTGTTCTTCCTAAGTTCCAAGAGGTCCTGACTGAGCGGGAGGACCGGATTGAGGGCGGCATTGAACGCGCTGAGGCTGCACAGGCTGAAGCGAAGGCTGCCCTTGAGAAGTACAACAGCCAGCTCGCAGAGGCCCGAACTGAAGCAGCAAAGATTCGTGACGAAGCCCGTACTCAGGGTCAGCGCATCATTGCAGAAGCTACATCGAAGGCTAATGACGAGAGCGCCCGAATCATCGAGTCCGGTGAAAAGCAGCTTGCAGCCCAGCGTGAGCAGGTAGTTGCAGAACTGCGCAAGGAAATGGGACAGAACTCGATCAACCTTGCTGAGCGTCTGCTCGGCCAGGAACTGTCTAGCGAGGTTAAGACCTCCTCGACGATCGACAACTTCCTTAACAACCTTGACACCGTGGCCCCGACCGGAAAGTAGGCGACATGCACGCAGCTAGCCGCGAATCACTGGCGTCGCTAAGCGCCGGACTGGACTCCGCCATTGGCGGACGTGCAGTTTCCGTAGCTACAGCAGCGCAGACCGGTTCCGAGCTTTTCGACGTCGTCGAGGTCCTCGACTCCGACCGCGGCCTGCGTGTCGCTGTCGCCGATGCCTCGGCGACGGCGGAACAGCGTTCTGGCATTGTCCAGAAGCTGTTCGCGGGCAAGGTATCGGAATCGACCTTGAAGGTCGTTACTGATGCAGCCACGCAGGTATGGTCTACCCCTCGCGAAATGCGGGATGGCCTAGTGGAGCTGGGACGTCGTTCCTTGCTTCGCTCTGCAGAAGGTCAGGGACAGCTCGAGACTGTAGAAAACGAGCTGTTCCAGCTTGGAAACATCCTGGCCGAGCAGCCGCAGCTGGAACAGCTGTTGGCTGACAAGGCCGCCACCCCAGAAGCCAAGCGTGGGCTCCTCGCTTCGGTGCTGTACGGCAAGGTCACCTCGGTGACTGAAGCTCTGGCACTGCAGGCAGTAGGTCGCCCAACCAAGCGCCCCGCGGACGACATCGACTCCCTGTCCCGGCTAGCCGCCGGCCTGCGGAACCGCGTCGTCGCCCGCGTGACCAGTGCAACCGCTATTTCTGCTTTGCAGCAGCATGCGCTGGCGGACAAGCTTTCTCGCATCTACGGGAAGGATGTGTCCATTCACACCGTGATCGACAAGTCGATTATTGGTGGACTGGTCATCCGGGTCGGCGACGAGGTCATCGACGGCAGCATCTCCAAGAAGTTGGAAAAGATGCGCGTCGGCCTCGGCTGACGGATGGTTTGAGAAGTAAAAACTGGAAGAGAATTTACTGAGAGCAGGAAGAACATGGCGGAGCTGACGATCTCCTCCGATGAGATCCGTAGCGCGATTGCGAACTACACCTCGAGCTACTCCCCGGAGGCCTCCCGTGAGGAGGTCGGCGTAGTCATCAGCGCAGCTGATGGTATCGCCCAGGTTTCGGGAATGCCATCGGTTATGACCAACGAGCTTCTCGAGTTCCCAGGTGGCGTCATTGGCGTCGCACAGAACCTCGACACCGACAAGGTCGGCGTTGTTGTTTTGGGTAACTTCGAGTCGCTGGCTGAGGGCGACGAGGTCAAGCGGACGGGCGATGTCCTGTCCATTCCGGTTGGGGATAAGTTCCTCGGCCGCGTTATCAACCCACTGGGCCAGCCGATTGATGGCCTGGGCGACATTGAGGCTGAAGAGGACCGCGTCCTCGAGCTGCAGGCACCTTCCGTGCTTCAGCGTCAGCCTGTCGAAGAGCCAATGGCAACCGGTATTAAGGCCATTGACGCAATGACTCCAATCGGCCGTGGTCAGCGTCAGCTGATCATTGGTGACCGTAAGACCGGTAAGACTGCGGTTTGTATTGACACCATCCTGAACCAGAAGGCTAACTGGGCAACTGGCGACCCAAAGAAGCAGGTACGCTGCATCTACGTCGCTATTGGCCAGAAGGGCTCGACCATTGCTGGTGTGCGCAAGACCCTCGAAGAGCAGGGCGCACTTGAGTACACCACCATCGTTGCAGCTCCAGCATCTGACGCTGCAGGCTTCAAGTGGCTCGCACCATTCACCGGTGCAGCACTCGGCCAGCACTGGATGTACCAGGGCAAGCATGTCCTGGTTATTTACGATGATCTGACCAAGCAGGCAGAGGCATACCGTGCCATCTCGCTGCTGCTGCGTCGCCCACCAGGCCGCGAGGCTTACCCAGGTGACGTTTTCTACCTCCACTCCCGTCTGCTCGAGCGTGCTGCAAAGCTGTCCGACGACATGGGTGCAGGTTCCCTCACGGCACTGCCAATTATTGAAACCAAGGCGAACGACGTCTCCGCGTTCATTCCTACCAACGTAATTTCGATTACCGACGGTCAGGTATTCCTGGAGTCCGACCTGTTCAACCAGGGCGTCCGTCCGGCTATTAACGTCGGTGTTTCGGTTTCCCGTGTTGGTGGCGCTGCTCAGACCAAGGGTATGAAGAAGGTCTCCGGTAACCTCCGTCTTGACCTGGCTTCTTACCGTGACCTCGAGGCATTCGCGATGTTCGCATCCGACCTGGATGACGCTTCCAAGCGTCAGCTGGAGCGCGGTCAGCGTCTCGTCGAGCTGCTGAAGCAGGCTGAGAACAAGCCACAGGCAACCGAGTACCAGATGGTCTCGATCTTCCTGGCAGGCGAGGGCGAATTCGACGATGTTCCTGTAGAGGACGTACGTCGCTTCGAAGCTGAATTGATGGAAAACCTGCAGCAGAACCAGGGCGCAGTATTCGAGCAGATCGATGGTGGCGCGGCACTGACCGACGACTCCAAGTCTGCACTGAAGAATGCAACTGCTGAGTTCAAGAAGACCTTCCAGACTTCTGAAGGCGGCCCTATCGCGAAGGAAGCTCCGGCTCACCCAATCGCTGATAAGGACGTCAAGAAGGAGCAGATCACGGTCTCGCGCAAGACTGCCAAGAAGTAGGCAGGGCGTGTTTCAAATGACCGTAATCGCAACAGAAGGGAGGCGTTAGGACATGGCGAATCTTCGCGAACTTCGAGCCCGAATCAAGTCGGTGAACTCGACCAAGAAGATTACCAAGGCCCAGGAACTCATCGCGACGTCGCGCATTACGAAGGCTCAGCGTCGGGTAGCTGATTCCCAGCCATACGCTGATGAAATCGAGCGAGTTATTGCTCGGTTGGCATCTGCATCCTCGCTGGATCACCCGATGTTGAACGAGCGAGAAGGCCATCAGCGTTCGGCTGTTCTCGTAGTAACCTCCGACCGCGGTATGTGTGGCGGTTACAACCACAACGTCCTCAAGAAGGCCGCTGAATTGCGCGCCAATCTTGAAGAAAAGGGACACGAGGTTGTTACCTACGTCACCGGCCGCAAGGGCATCGATTACTACGACTTCCGCGAAATGCCACTAGCTGGCACGTGGGAGGGCTTCTCGCAGGACCCTGACTACGCATTGACCCACGACGTTCGTCGTCATCTCATCGATGGCTTCAACGCATCGTCGGAAGGCGAGGCAAAGTACCGTGAGGGACTTCGCGTTGCTGAGGGTGAAGGCATTCAGGGCTTCGATCAAGTACACGTGGTTTACACCGAGTTCGTGTCCATGCTGAAGCAGATCCCACGGGCGCATAAGATGCTCCCAATCCAGCCAGTCTACGAAGACGAAGAGCTGGATCTCAGTGGCGATATGCTTTCGAACACGGGCGAGCTGGTAGCAGACTACGAGTTCGAGCCGGATGCAGACACCTTGTTGGCAGAACTTTTGCCACAGTATGTATCCAAGAGCCTGTTCGCAGTAATGCTGGAGGCAGCGGCTTCTGAGTCCGCTGCACGACGCAACGCTATGAAGTCTGCAACTGACAACGCAACGGAACTGGTCAAAGACCTGTCTCGTGTGGCCAACCAGGCACGTCAGGCACAGATTACCCAGGAAATCACAGAAATCGTCGGTGGCGCCGGTGCGCTCGACGACAGCGGAGAAAGTGACTAGATATGAGCACAGCTCTTAAAGAGCAGAACACCACCACGGCTGTGGGCCGTGTTGTGCGTGTCATCGGTGCCGTCGTCGACGTGGAGTTCCCGCGTAACGAACTGCCGGCACTGTACAACGCGTTGACCGTGGAAGTTACCCTTCCATCGGTTGCGAAGACCATCGTTCTCGAGACGGCACAGCACTTGGGCGACAACATGATTCGCACCATTGCTATGGCTCCAACCGACGGCCTCGTCCGTGGTGTTGAGGTCAAGGACACTGGCAAGCCAATTTCGGTTCCTGTCGGTGATGTCGTTAAGGGCCACGTCTTCAACGCATTGGGCGATTGCCTCGACCAGCCAGGTCTTGGCCGCGATGGCGAGCAGTGGGGCATCCACCGCGAGCCACCTGCTTTCGACCAGCTCGAAGGTAAGACCGAGATCCTGGAGACGGGTATTAAGGTCATCGACTTGCTGACCCCATACGTTAAGGGTGGCAAGATTGGTCTGTTCGGTGGTGCTGGTGTTGGCAAGACCGTTCTGATTCAGGAAATGATTACCCGTATTGCGCGTGAGTTCTCCGGTACGTCGGTATTTGCCGGCGTTGGTGAGCGTACTCGTGAGGGCACCGACCTCTTCCTCGAAATGGAAGAGATGGGCGTTCTTCAGGACACCGCGCTTGTGTTCGGCCAGATGGACGAGCCACCGGGAGTTCGTATGCGTGTGGCTCTGTCCGGCCTGACCATGGCGGAGTACTTCCGCGATGTTCAGCACCAGGACGTGCTGCTCTTCATCGACAACATCTTCCGTTTCACCCAGGCCGGTTCTGAGGTTTCGACCCTGCTGGGTCGTATGCCATCGGCAGTGGGTTACCAGCCAACCCTGGCTGACGAAATGGGTGTTCTCCAGGAGCGCATTACCTCTACCAAGGGTAAGTCGATTACCTCGCTGCAGGCCGTTTACGTCCCTGCTGACGACTACACCGACCCAGCTCCTGCAACGACGTTCGCGCACTTGGATGCAACGACCGAGCTCGACCGTGGTATCGCTTCGAAGGGTATTTACCCAGCAGTGAACCCACTGACCTCGACCTCTCGTATCCTTGAGCCTTCCATCGTTGGTGAGGAACACTACCGTGTTGCTCAGCAGGTCATTAACATCCTGCAGAAGAACAAGGAACTCCAGGACATCATCGCCATCCTCGGTATGGACGAGCTGTCTGAAGAGGACAAGATCACCGTTCAGCGTGCACGTCGTATCCAGCGCTTCCTGGGTCAGAACTTCTTCGTTGCTGAAAAGTTCACCGGCCTGAAGGGCTCCTACGTGCCACTGAAGGACACCATCGTGGCGTTCGACCGCATCTGCAAGGGTGACTTCGATAACTACCCAGAAATGGCCTTCGACGGCTTGGGTGGTCTCGACGATGTCGAGAAGAAGTACGCCGAGATGCAGAAGAAGTAAGGGGCAAACCTCATGGCTGAAATCACCGCCGAATTGGTCGCTGTCGAGCGCAAGCTCTGGGAGGGCAAGGCTACTCTCGTTAGTGCTGTGACCACCGAGGGTGAGATCGGCGTGCTGCCCGGTCACCAGCCTTTCCTTGGCCAGCTGGTCAAGGATGGCACGGTAACCATCAAGACAGCAGAGGGCGAGAATCTCGTCGCTGCTGTCGAGGGTGGATTCATCTCGGTTTCGACTGAGAAGATCTCCATCCTGGCTGACTCAGCAACGTGGGCTACTGAAGTCGACGTTGCTGATGCTGAGGCCGAGCTTGCTTCCGAAGATGAAGCAGCAAAGGCTCGAGCTCAGGGTCAGTTGCGCGCTGCAAAGCGTGCATCGGGCGCTGCGTAGGCCCGCCGGTCGCACGACCGAACCTCTTCCTGCCTTGTAAAGAAGGAGGGAGGGGGAGCGGTCGGTCAGAATTACCTTTTTCGGGGTTCTGTCCGACGTACTCCTCCTCCCTCCTTTTTGTATTCTCTTGACCTGACTCGCCGTGTGCGTAGCGCTCGCCACTGACCTGTTCAACTGGCAACTGATGGCTCAGTCACCGATATGGGGATCGTCGTTAAGCCCTAGTTTCCGAGGGCATTCATTTCAGCTAGAGTATCTAGAAAGCCTTTGGTGCCAACCCCATTTATTTGTGGCTCAGTGGTACCAAGACCTGACCCTGATTGTGAGGCGTGCATGGACGGAATCTCCGTGTTTGTAGTGACCGTTGGGGTCTTGTGTGCCACCGGAGCTGGTTTGTCGCTTTGGCGCTGGGCGAGCCTGCGTTCGAAGGGCACGCAGGTCATTATGCGGCCACTTCCTGCAGGGGATGGCCATGCGTGGCGTCATGGAGTCATGATGTATTCGGACTCGCTCCTGAATATGTATAAGCTTCGTTCGCTGCGTCCAGGCGCTGATGTGCGCTTTTCCCGTCGTGACATTGAGATTGTCTCTCGTAGGCAGCCCTCAGTTGTCGAGGCGGGTTTTTTCGATCCTGGACTAGCGGTAATTGGCATTACGTCGCAGTCTCAGGGTGAATGGGAACTTGCCTTAGATTCCTCGGGCGATACTGCGTTCGTGGCGTGGGTAGAGTCCTCGCCATCGGCTCGCCAAACCCGTTCCTTGCCGACGAACATCGAGCAGGGTTTTCGCGCATCGCGCCAGCGGGGTCAGCGCTTCTAGCAAACACTGCTCATTATAAGGTGGGGGAATGCGCTTAGTCATTGCTCGTTGCACCGTTGATTACGTAGGCCGCCTCACCGCCCACTTGCCTGAGGCACTCCGGCTCTTGCTGGTTAAGTCTGACGGTTCCGTATCCGTACATGCCGACGACCGCGCCTATAAGCCACTGAACTGGATGACTCCGCCGTGCACTCTCCGAGAAGAGCCAATTCTCGATGAGTCGGGCGAGGAAACCGGTGAGCAACTGTGGATTGTGGAAAACAAGAAGGGCGAGCAGCTCCGTATCACCATTTCTGAGGTTCTTGCTGACGACGAACATGAACTCGGCACTGACCCTGGCCTAGAAAAGGACGGGGTGGAAACGCATCTCCAAGAACTTCTCGCTGAGCATTTCGATACATTCGGTGATGGCTACCAACTGATTCGTCGTGAGTACCCGACGGCGATTGGCCCCGTAGACCTGTTGGGCCGGGATGCAGATGGCGCGACCGTAGCTATCGAGGTTAAGCGCCGCGGTGGCATTGACGGGGTTGAACAATTGACCCGATACCTGGATATGTTGAATCGCGACGAGCTGCTCGCGCCAGTTACAGGAATTTTTGCAGCTCAGGAAATCAAGCCGCAGGCACGAACGCTTGCTGAGGACCGTGGCATCCGGTGTGTAGTCGTCGATTATGACGAATTGCGAGGCGTGGAGTCTAACGAGTTGAGGTTGTTCTAAGTGCCACGTCGAAATAGGCGGTCGTCGGGAAGCAAGAAGCGAGACGGAAGCAAAGGTGGCTCGGCCCCGCGCCCACTGCCGTCGTTTGGCAGTTCCTTTCAATCCACCCGGACTGAGGCGGGTCCGGGGCGCCTGTCAAACGAAGATTTTCATGTGCGGAACATCTCGTCAGGACAGGCGACGAAGTGGTATCGCTGTCCGGGGTGCGATCAGGAAATTCCGCCGGGTGTGGCTCATGTTGTGGCATGGCCGGTTGAGTACGGTGGGCGTGCCGACGATCGCCGCCACTGGCACACGAATTGCTGGGGCAAACGTGCGCATCGCGGTATAACGCGACGCTGGAGTTAAAGGGACACGAAAAAGCTCCCGGGTAGGAATTACTACCGGGGAGCTTTGCGGTATCTAGCGGTGATTACTTGGCTGGCTCGACGAGCTCAAGGAGAACGCCACCGGCATCCTTAGGGTGGATGAAGTTGATGCGGGAGTTCGCGGTGCCGCGCTTTGGTTCTGGGTACAAAACGCGAGTGCCCTGTTCCTTCAAGTGAGCCATCAGAGCGTCGAGGTCCGTGACGCGAACAGCGTACTGCTGGATGCCAGGACCTTTCTTGTCGATGTACTTCGCAATCGTCGACTCTTCGTTCAACGGTGCGAGAATCTGAACCAGGGTGCCACCTTCGACCTTGTCGGCTGGGCCGAGCATTGCCTCGTGAACGCCCTGCTCTTCGTTAGTCTCGTCGTGGTAGTTGACGAAACCGAGATTTGCGCGGTACCACTCGACCGCAGCGTCGAAGTCTGGAACTGCAATGCCGACGTGGTCGACAGCTACAACGTACTTGTGTGGGACTGGGATGTTGTTATCGCTCATACCTACCAGTTTAGGCACATTTGCCTGTGCGTGCGCTGGGGGTCCACGCGTCATGAATCCGGCGGTATCGCTACCATCGAGACCATGATTGTTGCTTTCTCTGTAGCACCCGCGCATTCAGATCCTGATGCCGGAATGGCGGACGCCGTAGCGGAAGCCGTTCGGATAGTTCGGGAGTCTGGGCTTCCCAACGAAACTAACGCGATGTTCACTCTTGTGGAGGGGGAGTGGGACGAGGTCATGGACGTCGTCAAGCGTGCAACTGAAGCGGTTGCTGCCATATCTCCGCGGACGTCGCTCGTATTGAAGGCTGATATTCGCCCAGGATATTCAGGTCAGCTTTCGGCAAAAATAGAGTCCATTGAGAAGCGGTTGGGCTAGTAGCCACTTCCATCAGCGTGACGACGATTAGTCGGCGCACACCATAGACATTGAACGGAAAAGGGACGTATGACGCGCGCACACGGTCATTCTCACTCGCACGGACATGGGCATAGCCACAGTAATGGGCATTCACATGGACACTCGCACGATGGACATCGTGAGTGTGCAACGCCTCCTCCGCCACCTGGCACCGTTGATTTAGCTGAGCTTCAGCGTAAGGCGGAGTTGGAGGCGCGTCGTAAAGAGGAGCTGGAGAAGCAGCTCGGTGACCAAGGTGAGGGTTTGCCTCCTATCGTGGAAGTGATTCCGCAGAACCTCGAAGCTGAAGTTGTGGTTCGGTCGGAGCAAATTCCGGTCATTGTGCTGATTGGTGGTGCGGGTGCACCGGAGTCGGTTCGGTTGCGCTCAGAGCTGGAAGATATGGCTCGTGATGCGAAGTTGAACTGGATTCTCGCGTGGGTCGATGCCGATACACAGCCAGCGGTCGCGCAAGCATTTGGTGTGCAGGCATTGCCAACAGTGACTGCAGTGGCGATGGGCAGCCCGATTGGCATGTTCGTTGGCGAGAAGACCCGAGATTGGCTGGACCAGTGGATTGCTCAGGTCATGGAGGCAACTACGGGACGATTGAAAGGTCTTCCTGCGGGTACCCGCATGGCCGGGGACATCGAAGCAGAAGGCTCCGGTTCCGGTGAGCCAACTGATGCGTGGGGCAATCCAGTACCAACGGATGATCCCCGGTTGGACATTGCCGAAGAGAAGCTCAACGAGGGGGACTTTGAAGGAGCCCTCGATGTATACGACGAGATTCTGAAGTCCGAGCCAGCAAACCACCTGTTGAAGATGGCGCGCACGAATGTTGCTTTCCTGGCGCGTGCACAGAAGATTGATCGCAGTAGCGACCCCATCGCGCGGTCTAATGCTGACCCGAAGAACGTGTCGCTTGCTTTGGATGCCGCAGATGTAGAGATGCTCGTGGGTGATCCGCGACAGGCTCTGGAGCGTCTCTTGACACTCTTGCCACTGGTTTTCGGCGACGAGAAGAAGGCTGTTCAGGAACGTCTCGTCGACATGCTGCAACTGTTCGATCCCGCTGATCCAGTAGCACTCGATGCGCGGCGCCGAATGGCAAGCGCACTGTTTTAGATGAGACTACGCCGAGGCTCCGGATGAAAGCGGGTGGGCGACACATCCAGCTGAATATCAGCTCAATGTGTCGCCCACCCGTTTTATTTAACAGGGCATTCGCAGCCAGCCCGCACTAATGCGGGAGGCCTACAAAACTAGCCTTCAAACTTGAACACGACAGCGGTCTGCGCCGGCAAAACCATTTCGATGGATTGGTCGAGGCCGTTCCAACTCTGTGGCTCGGTCTGCTTCACACCGTTCAGTCCGTAACCTGAACCTTCGTAGCGCTCGTGGTTGGTATTGAGAACCTCAGCCCACGTACCGGGCATTGGCAAGCCAATGCGGTAGGACTCTTGCGTAGCGCCAGACAGGTTCAGAACAACTGCGATTGCCGAGCCATCAACACCGTAGCGAACGAAGGACAAAACGCTGTTCTGTGAGTCATCTGCGTTGATCCAGCGGAAGCCTTCTGGGCGGTCATCCTGCGAGTAGAGGGCAGGGTTTTCGCGGTACAGCGAGTTGAGATCCTTCACCAGCAACTGAATGCCACGGTGGAACTCGCCAGCCCAGCCCTCGAGGTTGTCCCAAGCAACGGATTCGTCGTGATTCCATTCGCGGTTCTGTCCGATGTCTTGGCCCTGGAAAAGCAGCATCTTGCCAGGGTGGGTCCATTGGAAGCTGAGCAGAGTACGCAGACCAGCAGCCTTATTCCAGTCATCGCCTGGAATTCGCTCCCACAGGGAACCCTTGCCGTGAACAACCTCGTCGTGGCTGAATGGCAGAATGAACTTCTCAGAGTAGGCGTAGACCATCGCGAACGTGAGGTCATGGTGGTGGTACGAGCGGTGGATTGGATCCTTTGCGAAGTACTCAAGGGTGTCGTTCATCCAGCCCATGTTCCACTTCATGGAGAAGCCCAGGCCACCGTGCTCGGTTGGAGTAGTCACTCCTGGCCACGACGTGGACTCCTCGGCGATAGTGAGGAAGCCAGGGAAGTACTTGTGAACGGTCGCATTGGTTTCCTGGAGGAACTGCATCGCGTCAAGATTCTCACGACCGCCGTACTGGTTAGGCAACCATTCGCCGTCGTTACGTGAGTAGTCCAGATACAGCATCGATGCCACCGCGTCTACGCGAAGGCCGTCGATGTGGAACTCGTCGGCCAAGTAGAGCGCGTTGGCATACAGGAAGTTACGGACCTCGTTACGGCCGAAGTCGAAGACATATGTGCCCCAGTCCTTCTGCTCGCCACGGCGCCAGTCTGGATGCTCGTAGCATGCAGTGCCGTCGAAGCGGGCAAGAGCCCAGTCATCCTTAGGGAAGTGGCCCGGGACCCAGTCCATAATGACGCCGATGCCGGCTTCATGGAATGCGTCGACAAGTGCGCGGAACTGGTCTGGAGAACCGAAGCGGCTCGTCGGTGCATAGTACGAGGTGACCTGGTAGCCCCAGGAACCTGAGAATGGGTGCTCGGACACCGGCATGAACTCGACGTGGGTGTATCCCATGTCTACGACGTAGCGCACCAGCTGCTCAGCCATAACCTCGTAGGTCAGTCCTTGCTTCCACGAGCCAAGGTGAACCTCGTAAATGCTCATTGGCTGAGCATTCCAGTCAACGTTCTTGCGGTTCTCGATCCATTCGCTGTCCTTCCACTCGTACTGGGACGTCGCGACGATCGAACCCGTTGCAGGTGGCAGCTCCGTAGCAAATGCCATTGGGTCGGCCTTATCGCGACGGTGGCCTTCCGGAGTGGTGATGGCGAACTTATACACGTCACCTTCGCCGACTTCAGGGATAAAGACTTCCCACACGCCTGCGCCACCCATGGAACGCATGGGGTACTGTGCGCCGTTCCAGCCACAGAAATCTCCCACCACTGCGACGCCACGAGCGTTGGGTGCCCACACTGTAAATGAGGTGCCCTCGACAGCTCCGAGGTCAGTGTCGTAAGTCTGAACATGCGCACCCAGGACTTCCCACAATCGCTCATGACGGCCCTCACCAATCAGGTGCAAGTCGCCTTCCTGGATCGTAGGAAGGAACCGGTAGCCATCGGCACGCTCGACAGTTTCACCGGTGCTCCACGTAATACGAAGGCGGTAATCGAAGTCATCGCCACCAGGGATCAGCGCCGCGAAAATAGCATCACCGAGGTGCTCCGCCTTGAAGTCACCGCGAGTGGTTGCAACTACGACTTCCTTCGCTCCGAACACCCGAGCGCGAACGACTGTGTCGCCCTCGATGACGTGTGCACCGAAGTACTGGTGTGGATCGTGGTGGCTGCAATTATGCAGTCGTTCCATGTCACCAGTTGGGATGGTCAGGCGCGGATCAGAAGGGGCGCTCATAGTGGTCCTTCCAGAGAATTATCGAACAAATTCGTAGGTTGTGTTTCTATTCCAGAGTAGGCGCGTTTTAACGTTTGCGCTGTCCTGGGGAGAACTAGGGGGAACAAATACAAGCCGTTTTGGTGAACTCTTGGTGGCTTGTTCATTGACCACCCAGACCAATAGGTACGGGTGATTCACATGGTGATCGATGTGGTCGTAGACGAAAAAAGGGCTAGTTCCATGCATAGCAAAGAACTAGCCCTTCACGCTGTGGAGCTCTAGCGGTTCGTCATTAAGCGGAACCTAGAGCGCGCTGTAGACCGTGGGGTGTTTAGCCCTCGTAAACAGGGACATCGCGCCATGCCAGCTTGCGGCGCAGGCCTTCTGGAAGGTCAGGCAGCTGAATGATGTGAGCAACGTTTGACCAAGGCTCGAGGCGAACGAAGTTGTCGGCGCCCCAGTTGAACTGCTGGTCAGTGATGAGGTCGCGGACATCCATGCGATCTGCCTCAGCGTGGCCGACCTTCTCCATGTCGATGTGCAGCATGCCTTCCTGAGCGTTCCAAGGATCGAGGTTGATGACAACCAAAACGCAATTGCCCGTCAATGCATCGAACTTGGAGTAAGCCAGGAGGTTATCGTTGCCGATCTCGTGGAAGTGGATGTTGCGCAGCTGCTGCAGAGCAGGATTGTCGCGACGGATCTGGTTCAGCAAGGTGATGAATGGCTCCAAGGAGTCGCCTCGCTGCAGCGCAGATTCATAGTCGCGGGAACGCAGCTGGTACTTCTCGCTGTCCAGGTACTCTTCGGAGCCCTCGGCAACTGGAACGTTCTCGAATAGCTCGTAACCGGAGTACATGCCCCACAGTGGAGCCATCGTCGATGCCAGGGCAGCACGAATAGCGAACGCACCACGGCCGCCCTTCTGCAGGAACTCGTGCAGAATGTCTGGGGTGTTAACCCACAGCGATGGGCGCGCGATGTCAGAGTGGCGCTGAATTTCCTCGCCGAACTCAGTCAACTCTTCCTTGGTGGTCTTCCATGGGAAGTAGATGTAGGACTGCGTGAAGCCAGCCTTCGCCAGGCCGTAGAGTCGAGCTGGAGCAGTGAATGCCTCAGCCAAGAAGATGACTTCTGGGTTCGTCTTGTGAATCTCTTCGATCAGCCATTCCCAGAAGTTGCCTGGCTTGGTGTGTGGGTTGTCCACGCGGAAGACCTTGACACCGAGCTTGATCCAGTGCTTAACAACGCGCAGAACCTCTGCGTAGAGTCCCTTTGGATCGTTGTCGAAGTTCAGTGGGTAGATGTCCTGGTACTTCTTTGGTGGGTTTTCCGCGTACGCGATGGTGCCGTCTGGGAGGACGGTGAACCACTCTGGGTGCTTCGCTGCCCAAGGGTGGTCAGGTGCGCACTGCAGGGCCAGGTCGAGAGCGACTTCCAGGTCACGTTCCTTGGCTGCCTTAACGAAAGCCTTGAAATCCTTTTCGTCGCCGAGCTCAGGATGGATGGCATCGTGGCCACCTTCAGCAGAGCCGATTGCCCATGGCGAACCAACATCGGTTGGCTCTGGGGTCAGGGTGTTGTTGCGACCCTTTCGGTTAACTTCACCGACTGGGTGGATTGGTGGCAAGTAGACGACGTCGAAGCCCATGCGCTTTGCACGATCCAGCTGTGGGATTGCGGAGGCGAAGGTGCCGTGCTTCAGTTGGCCATTTTCGTCGTAGCCACCGTTGGAGCGAGGGAAGAATTCGTACCACGAAGCAAACAACGCTTCACGACGGTCGACCTTAATCTTGCGAGTCTTGCCACGGGTAAGTAGCTCGCGAAGGGGATGGAGTTCGAGGATTGCGCGAGTCTCGTCAGAGAGAGCTGGGGCGACGCGTGCACGGAGATCACCCTCAGCACGAAGGGAGGTTGCGCAGTCACGGAGGTGTCCGCGGTACTTCGCGGCAGCGCCGGCAGCAGCGCGCTCGAACAGAGCGGCGCCGATCTCCATATCGTTGGCAAGTTCTTCTTCTGACTGGCCAGCTTCGATCTTCTTGGTGACAGCGTTACGCCACGTTGCCATTGGGTCAGACCAAGCATCAACACGAATGGTCCACAGGCCTGGGCAGTCCGGTACGAACGTGGAGTTAACCTGGTTCGGGTCACCGTCGCTAAAGCGCATTGGCAGGCGCTGGCTGCGGGATGCGGAAGGGGACTCCTTCGGGCCCTTGACATTGAGTGTCGCGTTCAACGCGTCGTGTCCCTCACGCCAAACGACGGAGAACACAGGAACGACCTCTCCGACCACCGCCTTGGAGGGAGTTGCTCCGCCATCAACTTGAGGGCGAGTATCTTCGATGCCAAGCCGGCCTGTCATATCGAAATTCTCCTTACCGAGACAAAAGGTTGCTCCTTAAACAGTAGTTGAGTTCTCTAGGTTTCACAGGACTAGATTGCGTGGCACGCCAGCTGTTTCAAATAACGCGGTCGTGGTAACTCCACAAACGACGCCATTTGGGGCACGATAGAAGACGTGGCTGCGACAGATGCGTTTGATGATGAGTACAACGAAGACCTTTTGCTGGACTTTCACGGTGTTTCCCTCGTCCGAGGTGGCAACACTCTGATCGGTCCACTCGACTGGCAAGTGGAGTTGGACGAGCGGTGGGTCATTCTCGGCCCCAACGGTGCAGGTAAGACGTCTCTGTTGCGCGTCGCAGCAGCGGAGGAATATCCATCAACAGGTACTGCGTTCGTGATGGGCGAGCAGCTGGGCCGTACTGACATGCGTGATCTGCGCACGATGATCGGTCTCACTTCTTCGGCGTTGGCGCACCGTATCCCTGCCGATGAGAAAGTCGCAGACCTTGTTATTTCCGCGTCGTACTCTGTTCTCGGTCGCTGGCGGGAGACGTACGAAGAGATGGACTTCGAGCAGGCCTCCGAGATTCTAAACCGAATGGGGGCAGCGCACCTCGCGGATCGACGCTGGGGAACGTTGTCAGAGGGCGAGCGCAAGCGAGTGTTGATTTCCCGCGCGTTGATGGTGAATCCCGAACTTTTGCTTCTCGACGAACCTGGCGCCGGCCTTGACCTCGGCGGGCGTGAAGATCTCGTTGGTTACCTAGGCGAATTGGCTCTTGACCCGGATGCGCCTGCGATGGTCATGATCACTCACCACGTTGAGGAGATCCCTTTCGGGTTCACGCACGCGATGTTGCTCGATGACGGTGGTGTTGTCGCGCAGGGTCTCATTGAAGATGTCATTACCTCAAAGAACCTGACCGATGCGTTCCATCAGCCCATCTCGGTCGTCAGCATTGATGGTCGCTACTTTGCTCGACGGGCACGAAACGTCGGCATGCACCGGTCGAGCCATTAGCTCAGGCTGTTACACCCATTCGCAGGAAAAACTCGATACTTCAGGATTAAATGGTGGTCATGAGCGTACAAACTTCTGGTTCAGCGAAGACACCGGCTACACCACGACTCGCGTCGACTGTGTTGTTGCTGCGAGATTCGCTATTTGGGCTCGAGGTGTATGTGCAGGAACGCGTCTCGACGATGCGTTTTGCTGCCAACATGACTGTCTACCCAGGTGGCGGTGTTGATTCTCGCGACTTCCCTGGAGACATCGATGGTGACGGGCATGACAGCCCAGAGCTGGAATGGAGTGGGTACTCGCCAGAATGGTGGGCGGAGCGTTTGAACGTGACTCCTGCTACCGCCCGTGCGCTTGTGTGTGCGGCGGTTCGTGAGACGTTCGAGGAGACCGGCACGCTTCTTGCTAGTGACACCGAGGGCAACATCGTGACGGATTCGTCGAAGTATCACGAACAGCGAAAAGCTCTTGAATCTCATGAGCTGTCCTTTTCGGACTTCATGGCAGCTGAAGGCTTAGCGGTGCGCGCGGACTTGCTGCGCCCGTGGGCCAACTGGGTAACCCCTCCGAAAAACCCAGTTCGTTACGACACGTTCTTCTTTTTGGCCGCGCAGCCGGAAGGTCAGATCGCCGATGGCGATACCTCGGAGGCGTCATCGACAGGCTGGTTCCGTCCGGTGACGTTGCTTGATGGTTGGCGTGCCGAGAAGATTTCATTGATGCCACCAACGTGGGCGCAGCTGAAGCGCCTCCTGGAGTTCGAGACGGTTACGGATGTGCTCGATGCGTCGGCGAATTTGCACGTGGCGCGTACCCAGAGCGACTTTTTTGGCCACCCATTCATGGATGAGTACTTCGCGGTCGCGACACACATGGGCCATCTCCGTAAGGAAGTTCGGGGCCTGTGAGCCTAGCTGTATCCGACGTTCGCGAACTCGTTTCGCATCCTGAATATCTTGAGCGTGCCAGTGAGCTTTCGCTTGACGACGGTTCGCTATTGGCCGACCTAGCCATCTTGAAGACGGAATGTGGTGAGGTTTCCCGTGCTGTTGTCGAAGTCGTCAAGGCTCGACGCAGTGTTGCAGGAAAGTTGCCTCAGTGGTGGGTTCACCACGCTTTGTTGAGCTCGGATGCCGCCCAACAATCCACTCCTTACGCTGTTGCTTGGCTTCGTGCGCAGCGATTGGCGGGGCACTTTGGTGGTGGACCTGCAGAGCTCAACGCGGTTGGCGTTCATGATGTGACGTGTTCGATCGGCACGGAAGTTGCAGCGCTAATGGAGGCTGGACTCGATGTCGTCGGATCAGATCTCGACGAAGCTCGTGTGCTGATGGCCCGACACAACGTGCCGGGCGCTACCTTCGCAGTTGCCGATGCCTTGCAGCCAATGGCCATGCCCGAGTCACTTGTTGGTGAAGACAAACGCATCATTGTTGCGGATCCTGCGCGCCGGGCAAGTGGTCGTCGAATAGCGAAACCTGAAGATCTATTGCCTCCGCTGCCAGACTTGGTATCTGCCTGGGATGGACACGACATGGCCATCAAGTGTGCGCCAGGCTTGGACTTCTCAGAGTGGGACGGAGAAGTAGCAGTCACCTCTGTGGACGGCGGAGTAAAAGAGGCATGCTTGTACACGCCAAGGTTAGCTCTCGACGGGTTAACTGGCGGGCGGGCGAGACGGTCGGCATGGATATTGAAGGATGTTTCAGCTGATGGAGTTGCTGTTTCCATTACCCGTTATGACGACACCATGGATGACGACTGCGGAAGTGGCGCTGCCGGGCGATTCATTATTGATCCCGATGGGGCAGTAGTCCGCGCTGGTTTGGTTCGCCATTTTGCGACGAAGCACGGGTTGTGGCAATTGGATGAGCGCATCGCGCACGTTACTGGCGATGCGTTGCCTGCAGGAGTTTCCGGTTTCGAAGTACTTGAACAAGTGAGTCTCAAACAGGTTCGCAAGGCACTGGCTGCGCGTGGTTGCACATCAGTCGAGATTCTGGTCCGTGGCGTTGATGTCAACCCGGATGTTTTACGCAAGCAATGGAAGTTGAAATCAAAGGGTTCGTCCCGAAACAGTCAATCTTCATTAGCTGTTGTGATTACACGAATAGGTAAGACTGCCACGGCCTTCATCTGTGACTCTCGCCAGTGGGGGTAGACCGATTACACGCGGTAGCTAGAGTGCGGGGGTTTTGTTTGATGACGGTCGTCGTAAAGTAAAAACGTAGTTGACCAGGCAAAAGGCCACAATGTTGCCCTGGTGGGGTCATGTGTTGAAGAAATTGTCGAAAAGATAACCAAATTCTTGGGTAATTCCTGCAATCCCGAGTACTAACTTTGTTATCTTCGACACAGAGCGCGTGAAATTGCGTGCTTCCTCACTTTGTAAATCTTCATTAACATAGGTGACGGAGGCGTATGCACGCCGAAAATAATTCCACCAGTAGCAACCAGTAAGGACGACAGACATATGCCGAACATTGTGGTTCTGGTCAAGCAGGTTCCGGACACGTGGTCCGAGCGCAAGCTCACGGACGACAAGTTTGTACTCGACCGTGAAAGCGCCGACGCAGTTCTCGACGAAATTAACGAAAACGCTGTCGAAGCAGCTCTGCAGCTGAAGGAAGAGCATGGCGGCAACGTGACTGTTGCAACCGTCGGCCCAGACCGTGCAGTAGAGGCTCTCCGCAAGGCCCTGTCTATGGGCGCTGACGATGCAGTGATTCTTTCCGACGAAGCTCTGGAAGGCTCCGACGCAGTTCAGACCGCATGGGCACTGTCCAACGTGATCGACACTCTCGAGGATGTTGACCTGATCGTCACCGGCAACATGTCCACCGACGGTGGCACTGGCTCGGTTCCATCGATTCTCGGTGTTTACCGTGGTCTGCCAGTTCTCACGCATATGCGTTCGGTTCAGATCGACGGCGACTCCGTTACCGGTGAGCGTGAAGTTGAAGACGGCGTGTACCAGCTCAAGGCATCCCTGCCTGCAGTGGTATCCGTCACGGAGAAGGCTAACTCGCCTCGCTTCGCATCCTTCAAGGGCATCATGGCTGCGAAGAAGAAGCCAGTTACCGAGCTTTCGCTTGACGACGTCGCGGCTGAAGCAGATCAGGTTGGTCTGGAGAACGCAGCAACTGGTGTTACTGGCGTAACTCCAAAGCCTGCGAAGTCTGCTGGTGAGCGCATCGAAGATGAAGGCGATGCGGGCACCAAGCTGGCCGAGTTCCTCAAGTCCAAGAAGTTCATCTAGTTCGTCTGACGCGAATAAGACCAAAGCGATCAATCAAGGAGAAAGATCACTATGACCGACGTCCTCGTTCTCGTCGACCACATTAACGGCGAACTGAAGAACACCACCGCAGAACTGCTCACCGCAGCACGTGCGTTCGGCACCCCAGCTGCTGTCGTTGTTGGCACCCCAGGCACAGCTCAGAATATGGCCGAGGCTCTTGGCCAGTACGGTGCCGGTGAAATCATTGCTGCTGAGTCTGATGCTGCTGGCAAGTACCTCATCACCCCAGAAGTCGACGTTCTCGTCGGCCTCGCAGGTGAGCGCGAAGTTCCGGTAGTCGTTGCAGCTTCTGCTACCGGCAAGGAAATTGCAGGTCGCGTTGCAGCACTGACCGGATCTGGTGTGCTGTCCGATGTCATTGCTATCAATGACGACCGCTCTGCTCAGTACTCCATCTTCGGTGGCGAGTTCATCGTTGACGGTGTTGGCTACGGTGTTTCGCCGGTGTACGCGCTGCGTCCAGGTTCTGTCGACCCAGTAGAAGCAGCGGCATCCCCTGCAGTGACCGAGGTTGCCTTCCCTGAGGTTGCAGACAACGCTGTCGAGATTGTTTCCTTCACCCCAGCAGAGGGTGGCGACCGTCCAGAGTTGACCGAGGCTAAGATTGTTGTCTCTGGCGGGCGCGGTGTTGGTTCCGCAGAAGGTTTCTCCGATGTTGTTGAGCCACTGGCTGACGCTCTGGGAGCGGCTGTCGGTGCTTCCCGTGCTGCTGTCGATGCTGAGTACTACCCAGGTCAGTTCCAGATCGGTCAGACCGGTAAGACTGTCTCCCCAGACCTGTACCTGGCGCTGGGTATTTCTGGTGCAATTCAGCACAAGGCGGGTATGCAGACCTCCAAGACTATCGTCGCCGTGAATAAGGATGAAGAGGCACCAATCTTCGAGATTGCAGACCTCGGCATTGTTGGCGACCTGTTCAAGGTTGCTCCACAGGCAACGGACGCAATTAAGGGTTCGTAGTTGACTTTGATGGTTTTGTTCACGCCAATGTGATTCGTAGCACAATATGACTGCTCGTCACGCGGATGACGTGTGGCTGGGTTACGGTTTTGAGTGAACCAAGGCGCGGCTCTGGCACTTCGAGTGCTGGGGTCGTGCTTTTTTTATTTCGCGTTAGCCTGCAACTGTTGACGGATTGTCACCCGGATTAGGCGTTAGTCGCTCTGGATATAGAATGATGAAAAATTATCCGCGCGAATTCGCTATTCGCGCTGCATAATGCATGACGCATGCATCCTGCCCACATAGAAGAGGAAGCGGAAAACCTGCACATGAGTATCACGATGCCGGCCCGACATTTCCTTGATCATGCAGCTACATCTCCGCTGCGCCCTGAAGCACGTGACGCGCTAGTCAGGAATCTACATTTGTCGAACCCCTCGGGACAATACGCAACGGGACGGGAGGCCAAGCGAGTACTGGAGGAATCTCGAGAAGAAGTGGCAGAGATTCTTGGTGCCGACCCTATTGAGGTAGTTTTCACTTCCGGTGGCACAGAAGCCGATAATCTAGCCATTTCCGGCCTGTACTTCATGCGCTCAGGGTCGAAGATTGTGGTGCCTGGTATCGAGCACGATGCAGTTCTGAAATCATGCCAGCACCTGGAAAAAGAACACTGGGCTGAACTCCAGCAGGTTCCTGTTAATTCCGACGGTCGGATTGATCTAGACCAGCTTCCAGAACTTGATCGTCGTGACACCGCTTTGGTGACCTGCATGTGGGCCAATAATGAAACCGGTGCGATCCAGCCTATCGAACAGCTAGCTGAGATCGCCTCCGCAGCGCATGTCCCCCTGCATGTCGATGCCGTCCAGGCGATCGGACATGTGCCCGTGAACTTCCATGACAGTAAAGCCACGACCATGGCGATGTCAGCGCACAAATTCGGCGGACCGAGAGGCGTTGGGGCTTTGTTGGTTCGTCGTGAAGCGAAACTTGTCGCGCATAACCGTGGCGGTGGGCAGGAGCGAGGACTGCGTTCAGGGACTCAGGACGTGGCATCGGCAGCTGGAATGGCAGCCGGGTTACGGGCAGCAGTGGCTGATCTAGAGGCGGACGCTCAGCGAACCCGCGAGCTTCGCGACGATCTCCTGCGGGCAATAGCGTCCATCGATGGTGCGCTGATTCATACGACGGAACCGTCGCTGCCTGGCCACATTTATGCGAGCTTTCCTGGGGCTGAGGGCGATAGTCTCATTATGTTGTTTGATGCAGCGGGTATTGATTGTTCGACCGGATCGGCGTGTTCAGCGGGAGTGAATCGCCCGTCTCATGTGCTGCTGGACATGGGAGTATCCGAGTCGGACGCGCGCAGTGCAATTCGGTTCACGCTGGGTTGGACAACGACGCAGGACGACATCGACGCAGTGAAAAATGTGCTTGCAGATACTGTTGCGAGGGCGCGGTTGGCAGGAATGGCGTAGTCAGTCACAGCCTAATGCTGAATGATTCTCTACAATCGCGGACTGCCATTTGTGCCAGGTCGTAGTGTATTCTTGGCTACTTTGGTCGACAGGTAATCCAAAAGGAGTACGAAGAACTATGCGAGTTCTTGCTGCAATGAGCGGTGGCGTTGACTCTTCAGTGGCCGCTGCGCGCGCGATCGCTGCAGGGCACGACGTTGTTGGTGTGCACCTGGCATTGTCAAAAGATCCGCAGTCAGTTCGTGCTGGGTCGCGTGGCTGCTGTTCGCTGGAGGATTCCGGCGATGCGCGTCGTGTCTGCGACGAGCTGGGCATTCCTTTCTATGTGTGGGATTTCTCGGAGCGTTTCAAAGAGGAAGTGATGGATGACTTCTTCGACTCCTACGAACGTGGAGAAACCCCGAACCCGTGTCTTCGCTGCAACGAGCGCATTAAGTTTGCGGCGTTGCTGGAGCGTGGCATCGCACTCGGCTTCGATGCGGTCGTGACCGGGCATTACGCACTGCTGACCGACGGTCTGTTGCGACGTGGCCGGGATCCAAAGAAGGATCAATCCTATGTTCTCGGCGTGCTCGACCGTGAACAGCTGCGTCGCTCGATGTTCCCAGTCGGTGATACAGAGAAGCCGCAGATTCGCGAAGAAGCTCGCGATATGGGACTTGGCACTGCGAATAAGCCAGATAGTTACGACATCTGTTTTATTCCAGATGGCAATACGCAGGCCTTCTTAGGGGCGAAGATTGGCCGTCGTCCGGGTGCCATTGTGGACTCGGAGACTGGGCAGAAGGTCGCTGATCACGACGGTGTGTACGGATTCACCATTGGTCAGCGCAAGGGCATTGGCCTGGCAGGTCCGATGGCAGATGGGAAACCACGCTACGTCACTGGCATCGATGCCACCGATGGCACTGTCACCATTGGCACGGCGAAGCAGCTCGCAGTGGACGTGTTGGAGGCAGATCGTGCCATCTGGCTTGCTGAACCGGATGATGTAATTTCCGGACCGGTCCAAGTTCAGGTGCGCGCTCATGGTCGCCCGGTGGATTGCACGGTGGACGTCATCGCCGGGCCTGACGACGATATCACAGGCCGAGGTGGCAGCTTCCGCTTGCGGTTGAAGGAGCCGCTTCGTGGCGTAGCCCCTGGTCAAGCAGCGGTCCTGTACCGTCCAGATACAGACCAGGGCGACTATGTCCTGGGTTCGGCAACAATTGTGGCAACAGGTCGAACTGAACAGACTGCCGCGGGGGAATCTGAAACGGCGGAGGAGTCCGGCAAGTGAAGTTCCGCGGTCTCGGCTCCATGCCTGGAACCGATGTGGCCGAAGCAGCCGACATCATCGCGGGCGAATCCCACAATGGTGCCCTAGTCCTGCCTGTCCTCCCAGGCCGTGGCCTCGGGGCAGATCACATTGGTCGCACTGGAGCATTGCTTGCTGACTTAGCTCTCGACCGCGGTCCACGCAGTTGGCGCGTTGTGGAAGGCTCGGCTGAACGTCTTTCTCGAGCATCATGGCACGCACGTGACTACTTGCAGCGCGATCTGGATACCTGCGAAGAAGTGTGGGGAAATGCTGTCGACGAGCTGCGTGTCACCGCAGTCGGGCCATGGACTCTCGCAGCTTCTATAGAGTTGTCGCACGGTCACGCCTTTCTCACGGACAAGGGTGCCGTTCGGTTCCTCGCCGACTCGTTAGCGCATGGTTTGGCGAATCACCTTGCGGAGGTACGCCGTCGTCATGCATGTGCCACCGTCAACGTTTTGCTCCGCGAACCATTACTTGCCGACGTCACCCATGGACGCATTCTCGACGCTACAGGTGGACATCGACTTTCAGCAGTCGGACATGTGGAAATGTCAGAAGTGTGGCGACGCGTCACTGAGGTCATCGTCGATGAAAAAACGTCAGTCACCATCATGCCGGGCGGTGCAGCAGGGGAGCTATCTATTCATGCCCTGTCGGCATCGGGCGCGCAAGGGATTGTCATGTCCATAGACCGCATTCGCGGTACCCAGGCACTTGACAACATCGGGGTACTCATTTCTGACGACATGAACCTGGAGATGGGTGTTGTCCCGGGGCGGCCGCCGATTGGTGTATCTGAGGCGCCGGAGGAACGGTCGCTGGCTCAGGCTGTCGCGAAGGTGTGGGATGAGCTCAGCTTCCCACGAACGGACATGTTGACGCGACTGGATATTACGACGCGTGGCGATATGAATAACGCTCCGACTTCATGGCCCGCACAGGCACTGGCCGCTGGGCGGAACACCGCCGAACTGATTGCACGGGCAGCAGGGGATCTCTAGCCCATCAACGTACTGCGCAATGCAGACTCGAACTGGTCGGTGTGAGTGAGATCCGGCAAGACATGATCCGCTCCAGCGAGCTCATCGGCGGTATACAGCCCGGCCGCGACAGCGATGACTGGAATGTCATGTTCGTGCGCGGCATCGATATCATGTGGCGTATCGCCAATAGCGATTGCGTGTGTGCCTCCTCGTGCGCGCCACGCCTCCAGACAGCTGAACAACACATCGTGTCTCCGCGCCGCATGATCTCCGAAACCAGCGAGAGAAATGTCTATGCTACCGGGGTGGGAATGCATGGTGCTTTGCGACGTCGTCGGCACGCCCGCATGTGCTAATTTCAGCAACCCTGTTGTGCGAGTATTCCCTGTCACGACCGTTTGAGCCGCAGCTATGGTGCCCGCAATCTGGAAAGATTCGGCCGCGCCGGGCATAAACTTCCCAGACCAGCGAGCATGTGTGCAGGCAGTCGCATAGTCAGCAAGTACTTGAGGGAGAAGTGAGCCTGGCAAACCATTGTGGTCGAGGATCTCAGACCAAATTGCGTGGTCGGTGCGACCTGCAAAGGTAAGTCCAGAAGGAACGGATCCGCCCAATTCCGAAATAATGGTGTCGACCTCGCGGTGTCCGAATCCACCGGCGTGAATGAGAGTCAGATCGATGTCCCAAATGACAAGAAGACTGCGCGCAGTATCCATTACCCATCCATAGGCCAGGACGTGCCTACGTCCGTCGCATCTTTACCTTGGTCTTCGAGATACTGCTTGAGCGAGGATGCCTGCTCGAAGTACCAGACAGCCTGATTCTCCATTAGCTCCTCGGCATTCATCGTTGTCAGCTCAGGCCACTTCCTTGCCATCATCCAGGCCACCCGGGCAGCAGCCAAGGCGTCTTCGGTTGCATCATGAGCCGCTTCGAGACGGACCTGGTAGTGCTCGCACGTTGCCTCCAAGGTGCGCTTTCCTTTGCGATAGGTATCGAACTTCTTGTCAATCACATAAGGGTCAAAGACCAGCCCATCTACTGTAAAGGTGGGATCTTGGGTGCGCAGTACCGTCAAATCGTAGGCAGCGTTAAACGCAACAACAGCGAATCCGTCCGCCCACGCAGCACGAAGCCCTGCGATGGTGTCTGCCAATACCTCGTCGTGCGGACGGCCGTGCTCTTGTGCGTACTCCGTGGAAATGCCATGCACAGCAGTGGCTTCTGCTGGGATATCCACCCCTGGGTCCGCGAGCAGCAGCGTTGCGTCTTTGTCTCGACCAGCGAGTCGGACCATAGCCGATGTCACGATTCGACATGAGTGCGGATCTCGACCCGTGGTTTCCAAGTCGAAGGCAAGCATGCGTTGGACGTCAAACGTTTGTGGGGTGCCCATCATGGCTTCAACTCTAAACGGTTGCACGGATGAGGTGTGCGGGGTGATCAAAGTAAACATACGCAGCGCACTAGACTTGGTTCCGTGACTGAGACGACGAACACTGAAGCATCTGTCCCAAGCCAGATTCGGCATGAGTGGGAGCAGCTTGCCGACGACGTCCGTAAGAACGCATCCCTCTATTACCTGGATCAGCCGGTTATTTCCGATGCCGAATACGACGAGATGTTTCGGCGCCTCCAGGAGTTGGAAGCTCAGTACCCGGAGCTAGCAACTCCGGACAGCCCCACTCAGACTGTGGGCGCTGCGGTTGAAATTCCGTCCGATGGTGCTGTCTTCGAGCCTGTCGAGCACTTGCAGCGTCTTTACAGTTTGGACAATGTCTTCGACGAGGCAGAGCTGCGCGATTGGCTAACCCGAACACCGGGTAGTGCGTATCTCACGGAGCTGAAGATTGACGGGCTGTCAATCGATCTGGTGTATGAAAACGGCCGATTGGTTAGGGCAGCAACGCGTGGCGACGGTCGCATTGGCGAAAACGTCACAGCAAATGCACGGACGATCCCTGACATTCCACAGGAGCTCAACCAAGACGCGGGCGTGCCAGTGCCGCAGGTGCTGGAAGTACGCGGCGAGGTGTACATGTCTGTGGCGGAGTTTGAACGTCTCAACGAAGCACGAGTCGCGGAAGGGAAGCCAGAGTTCGCGAATCCTCGCAATCTCGCTGCAGGCTCTTTGCGGCAGAAGAATCCAGAAGACACCGCCAAGCGTAAATTGTCCATGATCTGTCATGGCATCGGTCATGTGGAAGGGTGGCGACCGGATTCCCAGCACGGTGCATATGAAGCGCTCGCTGCGTGGGGATTCCACGTGTCTCCGTACACGAAGCGAGTTTCCAGTGCTGAGGACGTCGTCAAGGAAATGCAGTACTGGGGTGAACACCGCCATGATGCAGAGCATGAAATGGACGGGCTCGTCGTCAAGTTGGATCTGCTCAGCGAGCAGCGCGCAGCGGGTGCGACGTCGCGTGCTCCGCGGTGGGCGATCGCATACAAGTACCCGCCAGAGGAAGTGACCACGGACCTACTGGATATTCGCGTATCTATCGGTCGCACCGGTCGTGCGACGCCGTATGCGGTGATGACTCCGGCGCGAGTTGCTGGCTCCACGGTGGAGATGGCGACCCTGCATAATCCAACCGAGGTGCAACGCAAGGGAGTGCGTATTGGCGATCGGGTGATCATTCGCAAAGCGGGCGAGGTCATTCCGGAAGTGCTTGGTCCCGTCGACGAGCTCCGTGATGGCACTGAACGCGAATATGTATATCCGACATTGTGCCCGCAGTGCGGTACCCGGCTAGCTCCGTCCAAGGAAGGTGATGCCGACTGGCGTTGCCCCAACACGCGCTATTGCCCAGGTCAGTTGCGGAGACGCGTAGAGTTTCTCGCCGCTCGTGGCGGTTTCGATATTGAAAACCTTGGCCAGCGGGGAGCGGAAGACCTCATTCATCGTGGCATTCTCGCCGATGAGGGGATGCTCTTTGACCTCACCGGGAGCGATCTGGCTCGCTCTGAGGTTTATACGACGGCGGCTAAAAAGAAGCGTGACGACGACGGGGTCTCTCGAGGCACGCTGTCCGCAAATGGCAAGAAATTGCTAGCAAACATTGACGCTGCTAAAGACGCGGAATTGTGGCGCGTGCTGGTCAGTCTGTCAATCCGACATGTCGGTCCGATCGCTGCGCGGGCATTGGCTCAACGATTCGGGTCGATGGATGCGATTAGGTCTGCACGTCGCGAAGAACTGGCTGCAGTAGAGGGGGTCGGTGGCATCATCGCAGACTCTGTTGTGGAGTGGTTCGCGGTTGATTGGCACCGCGAAGTAGTCGACCGATGGGCAGCGGCGGGGGTTCGCATGGCTGACGACGTCGTCGATAAGCCAGACCAAGTTCTCGAAGGACTCACCATAGTGGTGACCGGATCCTTAGAGAACTTCACTCGCGACAGCGCGAAGGAAGCCATTCTGGTGCGCGGAGGTAAAGCCGCGGGATCGGTGTCGAAAAAGACATCGGTCGTTGTCGTTGGCGAAAATGCCGGCTCGAAGGCGACGAAGGCGGAAGAGCTGGGAGTACCAACCTTGGACGAAACAGGTTTTGAGAAACTGCTCGAAATCGGGGCAGAAGCAATTCCGAGCTAGGCGCTACGCCAAAACTGCACCGACAATATCGCCAATGCGGCCCAGGTGTTCCACCTCGCTAGGGAGGAAGTCAGGACCACCAGGGCGGCCGATCACCAACGTGTAGTTGGTTCCCATTGGGGCAGCTGCCAGTGACGAGTCCATCACCGTCCATGATTCAGGAAGCCATTCCTCGACTTCCGGATCCAGGTGACGGGGCTTTTCTACCGGTGAGCTGCTCAGCGTGCGACCGTCGTCTTCCGGCGCAGCCATAGACGCGGCAATTCGAGTGGTTTCACCATTGTTGTGCGCAAGCATCAAAGCCCACCCAGCAGTCATAGTCTGTGGAAGCCCATCAACGATCTCTTGCATAGCGCGCACCGGCTGATGGCGGTGCCGAGCAAGCTCCGCGAGCAGTGCGATTTGGCCTCTACGGTCGACAGAACCGAAGAATGGGCGGATCGAGTCGACTTCAACACCATCAAGAGACTGCGCTGCAGTAATAAGAGTGTCCGGCAACGTGCCCGAAGGGAGGTCAACAACGATGTCATCGATGACTGTGCCATCTGGAGAATGCTCCACAACATCGACGCTGCGAATATCGCCCTCAACCTCGCCCAGAGCTGCAGCCAGATATCCCAAAGAGCCTGGGACATCTGGGAGTTGAACACGTAAGAGGTATGACATAAGTCTCTAGGCTACCGGGATTAGCCGTAGTCTCGCTGAAGTTTTCGAGTAGAAATGCCTGAGAGTTTCGACGGGTGACAGATATTCACCGCATGCCCGCGGTGGGGCATTCCGGCATTGCCGACCCCAATACTGAACCAAATCCGCGGTAGCGACTACCCTTAGGGGACACATACTCGAGTAACGATCTCCAACATGAAAGGGGTCACGCGTGCCCGCCATCTCGCGCGACGAGGTTGCCCACCTCGCACGACTGTCCCGCCTGGCACTGACCGACGCTGAGCTCGATGAGTTCGCCGGTCAGATCGACGGCATTATCAACCACGTTCAGGCTGTTCAGGAAGTTGCTGCAGCTGATGTGGAACCAATGAGCCATCCGTCGTCGTTGGCTGGTGTCATGCGTGAAGACACCGTGGTACCAACTCTGTCACCGGAGCAGGCATTGGATCAGGCTCCATCGTCTGAGGAGCAGCGTTTCGAAGTTCCACAGATCTTGGGCGAAGAAGAGGAGTAGGGCGCAGCATGTCTGACCTAAATAAGAACTTGCATGCCGCTGTTGCTGAAGATCCAATCCTGGGTCTGACCGCAGCTGAATTGGCAGAGAAGATCCATGCGCGTGAACTCACGTCCGTAGAAGTTACCCAGGCGTTCCTTGATCGCATTGGTTCGCTCGATGGCGATATCCACGCCTTTCTTCATGTTGGTGCAGAAGAAGCGCTCGCAGCTGCTAAGGCTGTCGACGAGTCGTTGGACCGTGGTGAAGCGCCCGCCTCAGCGCTCGCTGGTGTCCCACTGGCTCTGAAGGATGTCTTTACCACCACCGATGCGCCAACGACTTGTGCATCGAAGATGCTCGAAGGGTACATGAGCCCTTACGATGCAACGGTGACGCGCAAGCTGCGTGAAGCGGGTATCCCAATCCTGGGTAAGACCAACATGGATGAGTTTGCAATGGGCTCGTCCACCGAGAACTCTGCATTCGGGCCAACTCACAACCCGTGGGATCTCGAGCGCACCGCTGGTGGTTCCGGTGGCGGTTCGTCTGCAGCACTGGCTTCAGGCATGGCACCTATTGCGATCGGTACTGACACTGGTGGGTCGATTCGCCAGCCAGCAGCGCTGACGGCAACTGTTGGCGTGAAGCCAACGTACGGCACCGTTTCTCGTTACGGTCTTGTTGCCTGTGCATCATCGCTGGATCAGGGCGGTCCGACCGCACGCACGGTCCTGGACACCGCGCTCTTGCACGAGATCATCGCCGGCCACGATGCCTACGATTCCACCTCCACCGAGCAGCCAATCGCTGATGTCGTGGCTGCCGCAAAGGAAGGCGCCAATGGTGACCTCTCGGGTGTGAAGATTGGTGTCGTCAAGCAGTTCAACCGTACCGACGGATACCAGCAAGGTGTACTTGATAGCTTCCACGAGGCCGTCGACAAGATGAAGGAAGCCGGCGCTGAGGTTGTCGAGGTCGATTGCCCTAACTTCGATCACGCACTGAGCGCGTACTACCTCATTCTTCCGTGTGAGGTCAGCTCGAACCTAGCTCGATTCGATGGCATGCGTTACGGCCTGCGCGAAGGCGATGACGGCAACCATTCGGCAGATCAGGTCATGGCGATGAGCCGTGCGGCTGGATTCGGCGACGAGGTGAAGCGACGCATCATTATCGGTACGTACGCACTGTCCGTTGGCTACTACGATGCCTATTACATCCAGGCACAGCGTGTTCGTACGTTGATCCAGCAGGATTTCGAGAAGGCATTTGAACAGGTTGACGTGTTGGTTTCGCCAACCACTCCGACCACTGCCTTTAAGCTCGGTGAGAAGATCGACGATCCGCTGAGCATGTACATGTTCGACCTGTGCACCCTGCCACTGAACCTTGCTGGCATGTGTGGCATGTCGGTGCCATCTGGCATTGCTAAGGACACAAACTTGCCTGTGGGTCTGCAGATTATGGCCCCACGCCATGGCGACGACCGCCTGTACAAGGTCGGTGCTGCGTTCGAAAAGGTTCGCGGGCCGATTGCGTAACAGCACGACATACCTAGCGCCGCGGGAAGCCTATTTGGCTCTCGCGGCGTTGTCGCTTGGGTTCTTCATGAATCTGCTTGATCAGTCCATTGTGGCTGTGGCGATGCCGGACATCATGAAGTCCTTCGATGCGGGCTATGACACCGCGATTTGGGTGAGCAGTGCGTACTTCTTGGCGTACGTGATCCCGCTGTTGGTCACTGGTCGACTGGGCGATCAGGTGGGGCAGCGGCGCATGTTCATCACGGGCATCGTGATGTTCACGGTGACATCTCTGTGGTGCGGAATGTCTTCGACGATCGAGTCGCTCATCGTGGCGCGCTTTGTCCAGGGACTCAGCGCTGCGATGATTGCCCCACAGACTCTCGCAATCATCACACGCATTTTTCCACCAGATAAGCGTGGACCAGCAATGGGACTGTGGGGGACAGTGGCGGGTCTTGCTCATCTCACGGGTCCAGTACTGGGCGGTTTCTTGGTGTCTAGTGCTGGTTGGGAATGGATCTTCTACATCAATATCCCTGTCGGTATTGTGTGTATCTTTCTTGCCGCGAAGTGGATCCCGCAATTGCCGACAAACTCCCACTCGTTCGACAAAGCAGGCATCGTGGCGTCGATTGTCGGTATGAGCTGTCTCATATTCGGCATTCAGCAGGGTGAAGCAGTTGGCTGGGATTGGTGGGTCTTTGTCTTATTGATAGTCGCTGCCATTGCATTGGCCGCATTCGTGAAACTGCAGTCGACCGCTGCGCAGCGCGGTGTTGAAGCGCTTGTTCCGTTGAGTCTGTTCGCGCACCGCAACTTCTCGCTCGGTGCGTTCTCTATTGCAGCGATGGGTTTTGCCGTTGCATCGAACGCGCTGCCGGTGATGTTGTACCTGCAGCAGGCAGAGGAAAAGTCAGCCCTTGAAGCGGGATTGTTGTTCGCCCCGATGGCCGTGGTGGCCGGTGTGCTGGCACCCATTGTTGGTGGTCTCATCGGTAAGTTCACGCCACGTGTGCTGTCAGTTGTGGGCTTTGCGACGATGGTCCTCGGCCACATCGCCATGTTCTGGGCAATGCGCCCGGAGTTGCATCTCGGTTGGGTGGTTGTCGCGAGCGTGATTCTGGGTATCGGCAATAGTTTCGTCTGGGCGCCTAACTCGACGACGGCGATGCGCGATGTCGCTGAGCATTCGGCGGGAGCCGCCTCAGGTGTGTACAACACCACTCGGCAGGTGGGTGCGGTGCTGGGTTCGGCAGCGACGGCTGCGTTCATCCAATTCCGGGAAAACGCCGGTGCTGGATCAGAAATGTTCGGACACGTTTTGCTCATGCAGGCGGTCGCCCTGGTGTTGGGACTTATTGCGGTGTCGCAGTTTGTCCAGCACTCTGACGGGCAAAAATCCGGGGCGTAATACTCTGACAATTGCAGAGGAATGCCCTCAGGAAGCAGGACTCGTCAACGAGTACTAAGGTGGGGCACATGCGAATTGCGACCCTCACTTCCGGTGGCGACTGCCCCGGCCTTAACGCCGTCATCCGTGCCATTGTGCGTACCGCTAGCAGCGAGTACGGCTCTACTGTCGTCGGTTTTGAAGACGGCTGGATTGGTCTTATGGAAGACCGTAGGGTCCAGCTTTACGATGACGAGAATATTGACCGCATGCTCCTGCGTGGTGGCACCATGCTTGGCACTGGCCGTGTTCACCCAGATATTTTGATGTCCAGCCTGGATCGAATCAAGGAAAATCTTGACGATGCCGGCATTGACGCCCTCATTCCAATTGGTGGTGAAGGCACGCTGAAGGCTGGCAAGTGGCTAGCAGACAATGGTGTCCCTGTCGTAGGCGTGCCAAAGACCATTGATAACGATGTCAACGGTACCGACTACACCTTCGGTTTTGACACTGCAGTTGCTGTGGCTACCGACGCTGTCGACCGTTTGCATACCACTGCTGAATCGCATCAGCGAGTGATGATTGTCGAGGTCATGGGGCGCCACGTCGGGTGGATTGCTCTACATGCAGGTATGGCGGGCGGTGCTCACTACATCGTTATTCCTGAGCACCCATTCGATATTAACGAGATCTGCAAGTCCATGGAGCGTCGTTTCCAGATGGGCGAGAAGTACGGCATTATCGTCGTCGCTGAAGGTGCGTTGCCAATGGAAGGCACGATGGACTTCCAGGAGGGTGGCGTGGACCAGTTCGGCCACCAGACCTTCACCGGCATCGGCCAGGTTATTGGCGATGAGATCAAGCAGCGTACTGGCTATGACGTGCGTACCACCGTGCTCGGCCACATTCAGCGTGGTGGCACCCCAACTGCATACGACCGCGTGCTGGCAACGCGTTACGGTGTGCACGCAACCCGCGCAGTTCATGAGGGCGATTACGGCAAGATTGTTGCGTTGCAGGGCGAAGGTATCGTTCGCATCAACATTGATGATGCTGTCGCCGAGCTGAAGACGGTTCCAGCAAGTCGCTACGACACTGCAATGGCACTGTTCGGCTAGTAACTTGCCATTTCGCTAACAGCTACGACCGTGGTGTTTGAGCTTCACGACGGTCGCAGTAGAAAAGCGTCACACCGGTACGGAAGGTCGACGCAAACCCCCGGGGCAAAGCCCAGATGGTCATACAAATACCAGCGGAGGTTTGCCTCGACCTTTTCGCGTATCTGGGTCTTGGCATTAAGCCAATATGAGCGGGTACGAGCAAGCATGACAATCTGCTCGGGAGTCAGCTGTTGCTGCCACTCGGTACGCAGCACTTCACAAATCCGCAACGGTGCCACCACCTCAGGTAAGAAACCTGGCTTCTGCACGTCACCGGCGTGCATGATCCGAGTGAGTCGATGTACCCACGGAATGCGAACATCGAGGGTATTCCACACGAGCAGCGCCACACCGTCGTGTGACAAGACTCGGGCGAACTCTGCCGAGGCTTCCGCTACATTGACCCAGTGCCAGGTTTGAGCGCAAGTAATGATGTCGGCGGAGTCGTCGTCAAGCATGGGCATGGACTCGGCAGTCCCAAGAAAGCGGCGTGCGTCGGGACATGTTGTGGCGAGGGTATCGAGCATCACGGTACTTGGATCGATGGCGGTGACTGTAGCGCCGGCATCGAGGAGCTGTCGGGTTAGTTGTCCAGTGCCAGCGCCGACATCGACAGCATGGGTACCAGCTACGTTCGTGAGGCTGAGCATTTCCAACACTTCGTGCGGGTAGCCGGGACGAACAGAATGGTAACCGAGTGCTCCGTCATCGCTATTCTTCAACTGGTCTGCGAAGGAAAAACGCGCAGTATCCCGCAGCTCCGCAGAACGGAAAAGCGGATTGTCCCGCTTCGATGTAGGCGGAATCGGAGGGTGTTCTTTCGGGCTCGGCACGATCAATAGCGTAGCGGAGGCCAAAAGTCATTCGCAGACCCACGAGGTTGGTGGCACTTCACTGTGCAATAGGATCGTTCTATGCTTACCCGCATTGTTTCTATCGCTTTAGCATTTGTCGGACTGATCGTCGGCGCAGGGTTTGCCTCTGGACAAGAGGTCATGCAGTACTTTGTTGCTTTCGGCATGGAAGGGGTGTGGGGCGCGATTGCGTCGTGCATCATCATGACGGTGTCTGGCTTGGTCGTGTTGCAGCTTGGTAGCTATTTTCAGGCTCAGGAGCACACTGCGGTTTTCAAGCGGGTGTCGAAACGTTGGGTTGCCATGTTCCTCGATGTGGCAGTCATGATCACGCTGTTTTCAACGGGCGTGGTCATGATGGCGGGCGCGGGGTCCAATCTCAATCAGCAGTTCGATGCCCCGGTGTGGCTTGGCACGACCCTAATGCTTGTCTTCATTTTGGCAGCGGGCATGTTGAATGTGGACAAAGTCAGCACCATTATTGGTGCCATTACGCCATTCATCATCGTGTTCTTGGTCATTGCATCGATTTACGCGGTGTCTAAGGCCGAAATGTCTTTCGGAGATGCAGCGACGTATGCCGAGACCCATGTCCAGACAACGCTGCCACATTGGGGCGTATCTGCCCTGAATTACGTCGGATTTAACTTGATGGTGGCAGTGTCGATGGCGATCATTATCGGTGGCGACAACTTCAACCCGCGCGAAGCTGGCATCGGTGGTCTGCTTGGTGGTCTGCTTTATGGCGGTCTGCTGTTGTTGTCAACGGTGGCGCTGATGTCGTCCATCACGACGGTGGAAAACGACGAACTGCCGATGTTGTCACTTGTAAATAGCATCCATCCGGTGCTGGGAACTGCTATGGCAGTGGTCGTGTACGGCATGATCTTCAACACCGGCATCGGCATGTTCTATGCCCTGGCAAAACGTGTTACTGCACGTAAACCACAACAGTTCCGACCATTGTTCATTGCGGTGACTCTCATCGGATTCGGGCTTGGTTTCCTCGGATTCAAAACCCTCATTGCGTACGTGTATCCAGCACTTGGTTATGTCGGCGTCGTGCTCATTATCGTGATGTGCATTGCGTGGCTACGAGGACGCATCCGCATCACTGAAGAAGCCCACCGACGCCGTCGCATGTTGGATCTGGTGCGCATGTTTGGCGGTCGTCGTGACGCGGATCCTGCGGACTCTGGACGCACACGCATTGAGCTAGAGCAGGAGATGGCCGCCTCGAATTTGCCTAACGACGAACTGGAAAAGCGGCTTCTCGACCGCCGGCCAGATAGTCGCTAAGCGGTGGTCGGGAGGGTCTCATGGGTACTGGTGGCGTGTGACTAGTAACATGTGATTCCATGACCGCCGCTTACGCTGATGACCTGATGGACTTTGATGAAGTCCTGGAACGCTTCGATCCTGTTATGGGTATGGAAGTGCACGTTGAGCTCGCTACGAACACCAAGATGTTTTCGGCGTCCTCGGCAAACTTCGGTGCCGATCCGAATAGCAATGTAGACCCAGTGAGCCTGGGGCTACCTGGCGCACTGCCAGTTGTTAACCGCAAGGGTATTGAATGGGCAATCAAAATTGGTCTTGCCCTGAACTGCAAAATTGCAGAGTCTTCGCGTTTTGCGCGCAAGAATTACTTCTACCCAGATCAGCCGAAGAACTACCAGATTTCTCAGTATGACGAGCCCATTGCATACGACGGCTACCTGGATGTCGTTTTGGACGACGGCACTGAGTGGCGCGTTGAAATTGAACGCGCACACATGGAAGAAGACACCGCGAAGTTGACTCACCTGGGTGGCACCTCGGGACGTATTCATGGTGCAACTCGATCCCTGGTGGACTGCAACCGTGCAGGCGTGCCATTGATTGAGATCGTGACGAAGCCAATCGAGGGCGCAGGGGAGCGCGCTCCAGAAGTAGCCCGTGCATATGTCTCCGCGCTGCGTGAACTGGTGAAGGCCCTTGGGGTGTCGGATGCTCGCATGGACCAGGGTTCGATGCGCTGTGACTCCAACCTTTCTCTTCGCCCAAAGGGGCAGACTGAGTTCGGTACCCGCACGGAAACCAAGAACATCAACTCGGTGAAGTCTGTTGAGCAGGCTGTTCGCTATGAGATGCAGCGTCAAGCGGCGGTGCTGACTGCTGGTGGTTCGATCCGTCAGGAAACCCGCCACTATCAGGAGACTGATGGTTCGACGACAGCTGGTCGTATCAAGGAGACCGCGGAAGATTACCGCTACTTCAACGACCCAGATCTGCCACCAGTATTGGCACCACGTGAGTGGGTCGAAGAAATTCGCGCGACACTTCCTGAACTGCCATGGATACGCCGTGCTCGCATCCAGGAAGAGTGGAAGCTCTCCGATGCTGAGATGCGTGACCTGGTCAACGCAGGTGCTATGGATCTCATCGTCGAAACCGTCGAGGCCGGCACTACTCCAGACGAAGCTCGTGCATGGTGGGTTTCGTACCTAGCACAGCAGGCAAACAAGCGTGAGGTGGAACTTGATGCCCTGGAGATCACTCCGGCACAGGTCGCGCGTGTGGTCGAGCTGATCAACGAAGGCAAGCTGACGAACAAGCTGGCCCGTAAGGCTGTTGACGGTGTTCTTGATGGCGAGGGCGATGTTGACGACGTCGTCAAGGCTCGTGGTCTTGAAGTAATGCAGGACGACGGAGCTATTGAAAAGGCTGTCGACGAGGCCCTGGCTGCAAACCCAGACATCGTGGAGAAGTACAAGGCCGGCAATAAGAAGGTCACCGGCGCGATTGTTGGTGCAGTCATGAAGGCAACTCGTGGCAAGGCTGACCCAGCGCAGGTCAACAAGCTGATTGCTCAGAAGCTGAAGTAGTCAGCAATCAAACAACCAGGGCACCACGCTCATTAGTGACCGTGGTGCTCTCTTATTTTTGGCGAAGGCACTAGGTGGTGCGGGGCAAGGCGGTGCGGGGCACGTGCTGAAGTCCCACGCACTAATCTGGCGATCCACCACCGCCGGCACCGGCCGGCAGACGGATAACTCGGTCGTCGTTTTCGCCACCAGGAATGGTTCCCGGGTCAATCGCGCGCTCGGGTGACTTATTCGACGTGGCTCCCCAGATTTCGACGCCTTGTCCGCTTACCACGCCTGCTACAGAGGTGATATGACCGAAGTCGCCGTCGACAAGAACTTCCGGTGAACCTTCGACAACCCAATGCGGATCCAGCGGATGATTGTCGCTGCCGATTTTGATGGAAACCACCCGCTGGGCATCGGGGACAGCGACGATGACGCTATCGCCGACGATGGCGCAACCGCCGATCGAATTGTCCAGGTCAACGCCACCCACCGGAGTCAGATAGCCAGCTGACCATTCCACCAGCATGGGCACACCATCGAGAATTGCCGTGCCCAACTGTGGCAATCCGGTCGCGCCATTGCCGTGACAGAACGTCTTGAAGTCAATGCCTGGATCGCCGATAAGCAGCTTCTGCAAGCCCTCGTCAGAGTCCATGAAAATGCTCAAAATCCCAGGTTCGTTGAAATCCGACAGCTCCCTTACATCGACGTGACCGCCGGGCATCAACGTCAGACGCGCAACCGTCGAATCTTCGCGCAGCATGTACACCTGGCCGTCTTCCTCCACAGTGGGAGAGGCAAGGAACTGACGCACAGGTGCCCGATTGTGCGTGACGACGGTTGGCGCTAGGCCAGGAACGACCAGCCACACATCACCGTCCGCAGTTGCTGCTAAACCACGACCGATGCCCGCGTGACTGAGGGCGGTAGTTTCTGGCAGACATGCGGCAATGACGACATCGTCAAGTGAGCACGGAGGACGAGGACCACGCGGAGAATGCGTAGGAGCGGCGGACTTGGGGAGCTCTGGGCTGTCCATCTTGGGCATCTTGATGCCGGTAGGTTCGCCAGCGCGCTCGGTAAATGCTGCCTGCAGGTCAGGGGAATTATCCATGCAACCAGTCAGAGTCACGGAGACTGGCACAACAACAGCAGCAACGCAACCAACTACGCGACCGAACTGGGTACGAATGCGAGTGCTGAGCCGTGGACTGGACATGATGTTCAAGGATAGGTCATTGCGCGGATTTTGAAGCAGTGACGAAGACACGTGCTGGTGAAACTTTTCGACACACTCGGCGTGCGCACACGAAAACCCACGGTAAACAACCTAGGCTGGGCATTGTGAACGACGAAGAGAAGAACCCGAATACCCAGAACATCGAGAATGTAGATGACGGGCTCGACGACGATCTTGACGTCCCGACCTACCGCAAACTCGCTGACGACTCCGCTGACGCTGCTGACAACACCTCCGCGGGAAACGCCGTGGCGGGCACCCGCGATGTCGAACCGAACAATGCCGAAACAGAGATTCTCGCTGCTGACAATGCGCCAGCCGGCTCTGCATCAGCAGTAAGCACAGACGACTTGCCGAATAGCGCAGACACGAACCCGCGTATGGAAGCAGTGACTGCATTGGATGCGGAAGATCTCGTTGACGCAGGGCTCGATGATTCGTCGACTGCTGCATCTGCTACCGCTGCTTCTGGCGGTGCTGCTTCTGGCGGTGCTGCGGCGTCGGATGAGACTCAGATGCTTGATAAGCATGACGCAACTTCGAAGAGCGACTCTGAAAAGGCTCGTCGCGGAGATCCTTACCGTGCTGCGGGTAGGGCAGCACCGCAGGTCATTGCGCCGTTGGCAGCGGCTAAGAATTATCGAGAAGCAGATGCGGATTTCGCCGACTCCACCGCTGCGGATGATCTTGAGGCAACTCAGGTGGCTCCTGCAGCTGGGTCGCATGATGGTGATGACGCGCCAACGGAGATGTACGACGCCTCCGATAATTCACGTGTCGACGGCGACGATAACGCAACCTCCGTCATGTCAGGAGCACTCGCTGCTGGTGCAGCCGGTGCAGGAGCAACGGCAGTAGGTGCCAGTGCACTCGGCGACCGAGATGGCGATGACACGCGCGACCTCGATCGCGACCGTGACCGTGATCGTGACCTCAATCGTGATCTTGACACGGATCGCGATATGACTCGGGCGCACGACGATGCAGACTTCTACGACGAAGTGGAACCAGAAACCCGTCGCGGAACCATCGACTTCGGTTTACTTATACTGCGTCTTGGTGTCGGTGGCCTGCTGTTGTTCCATGGCTTGGCTACGTTCTTCGGCCTCGGCGAGGGAGCGGGCATTGGTTCGCTTGAAAGTGAATTCACCGCACAGAACTTCAACTTCGCGGGAGTTTTGGCAACTGCAATCCCAACCATCCAGATCATCGCTGGTGGTTTGTTGATTCTTGGTCTCGCAACGCCACTGGGCGCGTCCCTCGCACTTGCGTTGTCAATCTTCCTGACGATGTTCGAGTCTGCACGGTCCGGTGCCGGACTTGCTGCACTTGGCGACGACACCGCAGGTATTCAGGGCCAATTGATGCTCACCATCGCTGCTCTGGCTTTGCAGTTCACAGGCCCGGGTCGGATTGGCTTGGACTTCAGCCGTGGTTGGGCGAAGAGACCATTGGTAAGTTCCTGGATCTTCTGCGTAGTGGCTATCGCCGCTGCAGTCGCTGCTTGGTACTTCACAACGGGTTCGATTCCGTTCATGAGCTAACCAGAAAGCGAAATAGTGCTGGTGGCTTGAGCCGACCGCAATGGACCTTCCTAGGAAGGTCCATTTTTTATGCACCACTTCTAACAGGCCACGGCGCTCGGCCACCCGTAGATTTCCATGCCATTCACGTTGGGTCTTCTTCCTCGGGACGGAGTGAATGGAATGGAAATCCACGGGGACAGGCTCGCCCGGGAGTCGCTCACACGGGGGAGTCCGAAATGATGCGGCAAGTGGTACTCGGGTGTTAACCCTCAAGTTTAAGTTTATAGTTAGAGAATGCTTAAACTTCGTCGCTTTCCTCGGGTAGTTACGTCAAGTGTTGTTGCCTCGGCTGTTGTTGCAACGTCGTTGACCTTCGCAGCGCCAGCTGCACAAGCCATCCCACAGCCACCCGTCAACTCCATCGGAAATATGCAGTCGCCGGAGCGAACCCAGATTTCTGTCGCGCTCCCATTTGGTCTTCGATTCGGCACTGCAAACCAACATGATTCGCGGCCAGGATTGTCCATGGTGAAGTTGTACATCGGACAGTACGTCGTAAAGCATGGTGAACCTGGCGACATTGCCAAAGTCAGTCCGATGATTGCTTCGTCTGACGACAACATTGCGACGCAGCTGTATCAGAAGTATCCGAATGCAATTCAGTGGGCGAAGGACACATATGGATTGCACGACACTCATTCCGCTTCACACTGGGGAAATGCTTCGACGTCGACGTATGACATCGTGACGTTTATTGAAGCGGTTCGGGTGTCCGATCCCGTTGGTCCGGTGATGAACGGAATGCGCGGAAAGACTGCTGTTGCAGCCGATGGCTACCCACAGGACTACGGAACGGCAACACTGCCAGTTGTGACTGGTTCCAAGCTTGGCTGGTCGGATGATCGAAATTCGTTCCATGCTTCGGCATCGTTTGGTCCGGGCTTTTCTGTAGCCGCTGCTACGAATGGTTCGAAGGAGCAGCACAACCAGGATGTGCATGGAGCGATTTACGGACCAGCTGCGGGGACCCTGAATTCTCCAGCGCTGCCAGGCTTCTAACCGGGGACTGGGTGCGGGGTCTGACTATCGCGAGTTGATGCGATCAGTGCTGCTTGACCCCCATTTGAGGTCAGTCAAAGAGTGATCTCTGTCATGCAGCTCGGTTACTTCGATTCGAAGTTGATAAGCAACCATCTTTCTAAATAGCAGTTTTTCCATATCGGAAAATGGCTTCTTTCCGTTACGGAATAATTGTAAATGCATCGAGTTAACTAAAAATCTTCGCGTTTTCTTCCTTTATAGGTTGTGGGTAGTGATGGACATAGTCCTAATATCCCTTGGTTCGCATTTAAGTCAATTTCCTTGAGGCTGAGAATTTGCTTGGTGGGTACTTAAATGCTTTTGCGTGACTGTCCGGGAGTTACTAATCTTTACGGGGGTTAATAGCTATTCCCCTCGGACTGGATTCGCGATAACCGCGGAGCGACGGTCGGGGATTGAGCACGGAGGAATACGTGAGAACTCGGTACTTAGTCACAGGTGGCAGTGGATTCATCGGATCGCACTTGTGTGATCGATTGCTGGCCGACCAGAACACCGAGCTTGTTGTCTGTATGGACAATCTCGATACGGGGCACCTCGACAATATTGAGAACGCTTTGCAGGATCCGCGGTTCCATTTCATTGAAGCCGATGTTCGGAACGAGTTCGAGATTCCATTCGACATTGACGCGGTTTTTCATTTGGCAAGTCCGGCATCGCCTCCTGGGTATATGCAGGATCCGGTCGGCACATTGCTCACGGGTGGCGTCGGCACATACAATGCAGCGCTTTTCGCCAAAAAGAATAACGCTCGCATCGTGTACTCATCTACTAGCGAGGTGTATGGCGATCCCAAGGAACATCCGCAGAGAGAAACCTACTGGGGAAATGTGAATCCCAATGGGCCACGTTCGTGTTATGACGAGGGCAAGCGATTTGGTGAAGCTATGCTCTTCGCTTTCGCAAAGAACGAGGGGCTGAACATCGGGGTCATTCGTATTTTCAATACGTATGGTCCACGTATGCATCCGTCGGACGGCCGGATCATTTCGACATTTGCCGACCAAGCTTTGAGTGACGCTCCCTTGACCATTTACGGCGATGGTTCTCAGACTCGAAGCTTCTGCTACGTCGACGATCTCGTCGAAGGCTTCGTCGCCATGATGCAGTCAGATGTCACTGGGCCTGTTAATTTGGGCAACCCGATCGAAAAATCAGTTCTGGAAATTGCAGAAATCATCCGAGCCGAAACTGGTTCGTTGTCTGAAATTACGTACCACCCACTTCCTGCTGATGACCCTACTCGTCGTCGCCCAGACATTTCTCAGGCAAAGGCAGTCTTGGACTGGTCACCACAGGTGTCTTTGAAAGAAGGCTTGCGACGTTGTCTCGACTGGCATGTCGAGCGTCGCAAGAAGGCTGCTGTAGTTCCAGCTGACGCGTAGGTTGGGGCAGTGTCATTGAAGAAGGGTGAGGCTCAACCTCTGACCACCGTTGATGCTCCAGGAATCATCGACTTCCCAGCCGACGGTCCTGTCTATCGTGACAATAAGGTCAGGCCTGCAGTCGCTCCGTCTTCTCTCTTTATTCCAGCAATGACGGGTTGGCAGCGTTTCCAGGTTGGAATCATGTCAGCGCTGTGGGTTGCCGGCGCCGTGATCTTCATGCTGTGGTGGGCAAATCCTAGCCACATTATTGGTCCAGTTCGATTCGCTTTCAACACCCTGCTGCTGAGCTATCTCATTCTGATGCCAGCAATTTTCGTCTGGCGCGTTCATAAGATCTGCAAGGTATCGCCTGATGTGTCCGTCCCAGTTTTGCGGACAGCGTTCGTCGTCACGCGCGCGCCGAGCGAAGAATGGCACGTCGTAGAAACCACCCTCCGCGCGATGCTGAACCAGAAGATACCGATCGCATATGACGTCTGGCTTTGCGACGAAAGGCCAACGAGCGCTATCCGTCGCTGGTGTGCGAATAATGGAGTGCTGCTGTGTAGCCGGGACGGGGTAACGGAGTATCACCAAGAAGTGTGGCCACGTCGGACACGGTGCAAAGAAGGAAATCTGGCCTATTTTTATGACACCGTGGGATACCAAAAATACGATGTTGTCGCTCAGCTCGACTGCGATCATGTGCCGTCGCCGACGTACCTCGCGCACATGCTAAAACCGTTTTCCTGCGACGAAGTCGGCTTCGTAGCCGCGCCAAGTATCTGTGATTCCAATGCGGAAGAGTCATGGGCAGCTAGGGGCCGGTTACATATGGAATCAGTTTTCCACGGCCCGTTCCAAGCGTCGCACAACGGCGGAATGCTCCCAATCAGCATTGGTTCTCACTATGCGGTACGCACAAGCGCGTTAAGAAGAGCTGGCGGAATTGGGCCAGAATTGGCAGAAGACTTTTCGACGTCGTACCTCATCTATCAGGCTGGATATGATGGCGCGTTCGCCATTGATGCAGAGGCGCACGGCTTAGGTCCTACGACCTGTGCTGCGATGTTGACCCAAGAGTTTCAATGGACACGTAGTTTGACCGTGCTGGCTTTGGGCCTCGTGCGCAGAACTGTGCGTCGAGTCCCGGCGAAGACGCAGGCACGGTTGACTTTCGGTGTGACATTCAACGCTGTTTTTGGCGCGATGGCACTCATCGGCACGTTGTTGGCTCCTGCATCGGTGGTTTTTGACTTCCCATGGGCTTCAATCAATTTCCTCGAGTTTCTGGTCTTCTTGAACTTGCTGTCGCTGCCGTTGGTAGCGATGGTGGGCTTGCTGCGGGGGGCAGGATTATTGCGTCCCGTTGATTCCAAGATCATCAGTTGGGAGCTCGTGCTATATCAGATCGTGCGGTGGCCATTTCTCGTTCACGGAACAATCGCGGGTGCGCGGCAGGTGCTGACGGGGAAGAAGACTGAGTTTCGGGTGACTCCCAAAGCAATGACGGGGGTTGAACCTTTTGCTTTCAACCAATTGATTCCGCTGTTGCTTGTCATCTATGTCCAGCTCATTCCTGGTATTTGGGGATTGGTTGCAGACCGGTCCATTGGTTACGCCGGATTATGCCTGCTCGGTGCCGTGTTGTATGCCGTGGCCGCGTTCAGCATGCCGATCCTTCATGCAGCAGAACTAGAAGGTGTGGAATCTGACGTTGGGCCTCGAGCACAAGCCGTTGCGGGGCCAGCAATTGTTGCTGGTTTCACCCTGGCTCTGTGTGTCGCAGCAATTGTTTGGTATAGCATCGTAGTCTTTTAAGAACTGGGTTTTCCAGAATCTACAAACGAAGGATCCGTACATGTCTGACCAAAAGCAGGGCCTCACCGTATTCGTTACCGGTGGAGCTGGCTTTATCGGAAGCCACGTCGTTGTCAGTCTCATCGAAGCCGGCCATACCCCGGTTGTTTTCGATGACTTCACAAACAGCAATCCAGCTGTCTTCGACAAAATTGCCGAGCTCACCGGCACAACCGTCGAGTGGATCGAAGGTGACATCACGAATGCGGAACAGCTCACAAAGGCTCTTTCGACCCATGAATTCGATGCAGTCATGCACTTTGCCGGACGCAAGGCCGTGGGCGAGTCCTGCGATGAGCCTGAGCTGTACATGGATGTGAACATCGGTGGAACTGCAACACTGTTGGCAGCGATGCGAGATACCAACGTGAAGAAGATTATTTTCTCGTCTTCATGCTCCGTGTACGGAATTGCAGAGAGCGAGCCACTGACTGAGAAGTCAGCAACTGCGCCGACGAATCCGTACTCGTGGTCAAAGTTGACATGTGAAGGAATGCTGGAAAACGTCGCGAACTTCCGCGATGGTTTCGCCGCAGTGTCACTGCGCTACTTCAACCCGATTGGTGCCCACCCGTCTGGTTTGATCGGTGAGGATGGTCGGGCTGATTCTCCGAACATCATGCCGCGACTGCTCGAAGTAGCAACTGGCGAGCGCGACAAGATCACCGTGTTTGGTAAGGACTACGACACTCGTGACGGTAGCTGCATTCGCGACTACCTTCATGTGGTGGACATCGCTGATGCTCATGTTCAGGCGCTTGCGCTTCTCGACGAACCCGGCCATGACATCATCAATCTTGGCACTGGTGTGGGAACGACTGTTTTCGAACTCATCAATGAGCTATCTGCCGCTTCGGGCAATGACGTCACGTACGAAGTCGGCGACCGTCGTCCAGGCGATGTGCCCGCGTTGGTTGCTGATGCCCGCTATGCAGAAGAGGTCTTGGGCTGGGTACCTAAGTACGATGTTTCTGAAATGTGCAGGGATGCATGGCGCTTCTACACTGAAGGTCGCACTGCACCAACGAACGGCTGATCTCCTACCTTCTGGCCCGCAAGGTCAGTAGCAGTTGCATCGAACTCGTCTCCGCACACCGCGGCAGGCGAGTTTTGTGTCAGTGCTTGAGCACCAGGATCAAAATGCAGGTCAGTGACCTTTGCTGACGCACCCTTGGCTGGGGCAATCGATTCGAACGACCCAGTATCTGTTGGAGAAGCAGACCACCATTCTGGGAACGTCGTAAAGCTAGTGCCTATGGATTCCACCGCATTCGTGGAGTCTCCAGTGAAATAGGCGTTGCCACAGAAACGGGCTCCGGTGGGATTATTGAGTTCGCTGAGCTTGACGACGGGGCCAGGCGCGGTCATTTCGAAGTAGTTGCGGAATATTCGTGCGTTGGAAACATCTGCGGCGATCGAAATTGACTGCCCTGAGGTAGAAGGACTGGAAATGATTGAATTGTTGGTTACCAGCAGGTCATTAATTTCAGATAGTGGTCCGCCATCGTTCAGTCCGCCTCGGATACTAATTTGCCCATGGTAATTGCCCCAGCGAGTGTCATTAATGCTGGCGTTGAATCGGACGATGTTTCGCGATGACTTTTGCCCGTCGTTGGCGAAAATGAGGTATCCAGGACCCATATTGTCCTTGGAGACATTACGTTCGAGAATCGAATTAGTGACCCCGAGATCTAAGCCGAAGCCACCGCCGTCCGCTTCCTTAGTTTTGTTGTCTCTCGAAATATTGTCGCGAATCGCGATGTTATTGGAGCGGTACGCCCACATTCCAATAGGGCCTTCAGTTGCACTCGAATAGGCGCCGTTATTTTCGGCCAAGGATCGTTGAATAACACCACCGTCAACATTGCCTAAAACAATTCCACTGCCAGAATTTGCTTCGGCTGTTGCATCACCAGTTGTGCCGGTGACTTGGACGCCGTCGATAAGTACGTTCTTGTGCGAGAAATGCGGGGAGTCGGGAACAGCGTTATGAAAAAGAATGCCCTGCATTCTGTTATCGGATAGCACCGAATTTCTAATGGTGACATCCGTGAAGCCAGCTTCTCCGTCGCCGGAAACAAGAATGCCATGCTTCAACTTGCTCACTCGGACGTCGTCGATGCGAATGTCCTCGTTAGGTACATCGGTACGCTCGGCTTTGATCCATATGCCCTCAGAGTCTGTGGGGTTGGTGGGGTTCGCTTTGATGTCGATATTGCTAATGGAAATATGGGAAGAATCCTGAATAGCGATGCCGGCTTTACCAGGGGCAACAGTGATGGAAGCACGCTCGTCTTCGCCAGAAGTGACCACAATGGGATCTTCTTTGGTGCCCTTCAACTCGGAGAGGTTAAGCATGCCGTCGATGCCTTGACCCAGCAGGACAATTTTGGTGCCCGGGCGAATCTTTTCCCGTGGGACATCTGACAGCGATGATAGCGCTGCTTTGGGGGAGGACCCATCGCCGTGGGCAGAGCCCTCAGCTGAGACGAACAAGGTAAGTGGGCTGTAGTACTGCTTGAAGACATAATTTCCAGCAGCGAAGAGTGCAGCGATAATTGCCCCAGCAATGGCAATACGGAGAATACTGCTGCGCACTATCGTGGCACCTCCGAGTAGTAGTCCGGCTCAATTGGGTGGAGTCCAGAGTTGTGACGAGTAGTAATTGTATTGGTATTACGAGCTATTCGAATCGGCGACCTGCCAGACTGATTCGAAATCCAATTGTTAGAAATGTCTACATCGTTGATGTATGGAGAAACTGTAATCTCACCATGCCAGTGTGTCCTATTGCAATTGTTGATCAGCCGATTGCCTTGGATCCGATGAGAGCAATGTTTCTCAGTAGGTGATGCATTCCAGAGCATGACACCAGCTCCGTCGTTGCCATATGCGATGCAGTCAGCAATTTCGGCATTGGTGACACCAATATCAAGATCGAATCCAGTGCCGTCAGCGGGACCGCTTGTGCGATTACCAATACTCACACAATGGCGAATGGAGACGGCATCCGAATAGTACGTCCACATTCCACAGGGTCCTTCGGAAGCAGAGCAAAGAAAGCCGTTTCCTGATGCAGTACATCGTTCGATAATCAAGTTCTGGCATTGACCCGCAACGATCCCTGACCCTGAATTTCGATTAGTCCATTCTGGAATGCCCGATGTGGAAACCACGGAAGTGTCAGCTATAAGAACATCGTGGTTGACATATGTCAATGTCCCATCCCCGTAGATGAGAATTCCATCTCGTAAGCAATCCTGGACATGGCAATTAGTGATGCACACACCGGTGAGTGCCTTTTCACAAGCGCCCCCAACGGCAATTCCGACATGCGCACTAGAAACCCGCAAATAACGAAGTTCGATGCCTGCTGTTCCGGTTAGATCTGACCACACTGACACTGCGTCTGATTGCCGTGAGCCAATGATAGTGAGATTCACCACCGCAATATGCGAGGAATTTGCGATATCAATCCCACGAGATCCGTCCGGCGCAATAATCACCGCTGGCTGGGGGAGATGCGACGAGGTTACGTCGTCAAGTTCGATCGTGGCGGAGCTCACCGTAATCGGTGCACCAGGTTCCCCGGAATGGCGAATGCGTAGGGTTCCACTATGAGTTGCGCCCGGCTCGAGAAATACAAAATCCCCTGGGCACAGCTCATGATGGGTGACACGGTCAAGAGTGCGCCAAGGGGATCTCACGCTGCCGTCCGAGCTGTCATTACCACTGGTTGGTGATACAAAATATTCAGTCACGAACGGCAGATCCTGTCATTACGCAAAACGGTTAATCTGATTTGTATTTTACAAATTATCCCATTCAACGGACAGGTACACGTGGGGGCTAATCAATAACTCGCACCGCACCCTTATCTGCGGACGAAGCCATCTTGGCATACGCGCGCAAAGCCTTCGAAACCTTGCGAGGACGTTCCTGATGAGGAGTGAACGGCTTATCCCGCTTCAGTTCTTCCTGACGGCGCTGCGCCAATTCTTCATCGCTGACCTGAATCTCGAGTCGTCGTTCAGCGACATCGATGTAGACCGGATCGCCATCGCGGACGAGACCGATCGCTCCGCCGGCGGCAGCTTCAGGGGAGACGTGGCCGATAGAGAGTCCGGAGGAGCCACCGGAGAAGCGACCATCGGTGACCAGCGCGCAGACCTTACCCAAGCCAGCGCCCTTAATGAACGCGGTTGGGTGCAGCATCTCCTGCATTCCCGGGCCACCCGAAGGGCCTTCGTACAGAACAAATAGAACCTCGCCTGGCTGCAGCGTCTTGTTCAGGATGACGGAAACCGCTTCCTCCTGGCTTTCGACGACTCGCGCAGTACCTTCAAAGTGGAACTGGTCTTCGCTGATGCCGGCGGTCTTTAAGATTGCGCCGTCCTGGGCGATGTTTCCGCGAAGCACGCACAAGCCACCTTCCTTGGTGTACGCATGCTCGACGCTTCGGATACAGCCGTTTTCTGCGTCAGTGTCCAGGGATTCCCAGCGGTTCGACGTCGAGAATGGCTCGGTAGTGCGAACTCCGCCAGGAGCTGCATGGAACAATTCGATTGCTTCGTCGGTGGCCTTGCCCCCGCGGATGTCCCAGTCGTTGAGTTGCTGCTCAAGTGAAGGGGAGTGGACAGAGTGAACGTCCGTCTCCAGCAGTCCACCACGGTAAAGCTCACCGAGGATTGCTGGGATACCACCAGCACGATGGACATGCTCCATGTAGTAGTCCGAGTTTGGTGCAACCTTGGACAAGCATGGAACGCGGCGCGAAATCTCGTCGATGTCAGCGAGATCGAAGTCGATTTCGCCTTCCTGAGCTGCTGCGAGAATGTGCAGCACGGTATTGGTGGAACCGCCCATGGCGACGTCCAGCGTCATGGCGTTGACGAAGGCATTTCGGGAAGCAACGTTACGAGGAAGAACAGATTCATCGCCGTCCTTGTAGTAACGCTTCGCGATGTCGACGATGAGCTCACCCGCGCGAGTGAACAGGTCTCGACGAGCTTCCTGGGTAGCCAGCGTCGAACCATTGCCCGGTAGGGACAGGCCGAGTGCCTCGGTCAGGCAGTTCATCGAGTTAGCGGTGAACATGCCGGAGCATGATCCGCAGGTTGGGCACGCAGAGCGCTCGATATCGAGCAACTGCTTGTCATCGATGTTGTCATTTGCTGATGCCGAAATTGCAGAAATCAGGTCAGAGCCGGGCTTTACGACGCCGTCAATAACCACTGATGATCCGGATTCCATCGGCCCGCCAGACACGAACACCACTGGGATGTTCAAGCGCAATGCGGCGTTGAGCATGCCTGGGGTGATCTTGTCGCAGTTGGAGATGCAGACCAGTGCATCTGCGGTGTGCGCGTTAACCATGTATTCGACCGAGTCAGCGATAATTTCGCGACTTGGCAAGGAATACAGCATGCCGTCGTGTCCCATGGCGATGCCATCATCTACAGCGATGGTGTTGAACTCACGAGGAACGCCACCAGCTTCGACGATTGCTTCGGCGACGATGTCACCGACATTCTTCAGATGTACATGGCCTGGAACGAACTGTGTGTAGGAGTTGGCAATAGCGATGATTGGCTTGCCAAAGTCACTGTCAGTCATACCCGTTGCACGCCACAGTGAACGTGCGCCTGCGGCGTTGCGGCCTGCGGTAGTGACCTTTGAACGAAGAGGGATCATGGGCTGGCCCGTTCCTAACTAATGGGGGACTACAGACGAATCTGTATTCATCTTTACACCCTCCATCATAAACACGAAAACACCGCCAAGTCCCATCGGGTGATACTTGAGTTTCACATAATGAGATATGGCGGTGTTATTGCTGACTGCTAGAGCCGGCGATGCTTAATTCTTTTCCTCGCGCGCGGCCTGTACATCGTTGTCTTTGCGAGCCTGCGCTTCAATCTCGTCGCGAGTCTTCAGAACCGAATAGCCGTTGCGGTCAAAGACTTCGACTTTCTCGTTTTCGGCAACGCGACCCGGAGTAACGGGGTCGGGGATCAAGCCACGGGTGGCCTTGTTTAGATCCGGGAGAGAGTTGAACGAGATTGCCGGCAGTGGGAAGCGACGCTCTCTTGCGCCGTCCTTACCGCCGTCGACAGCAAGCGCACGGCCAGACTTGTCGAATAGGATGCCTCGAAAGTTGTCCCACGACACCGACTTGCGACCTTGCAACAGATAAACAGCGGTGATCCCGCGAGGGCCAACGGTAGTGCGAACCCGCATGATCCACACCGCATAAATCAGTGGAGCAATCAGTGTGAAGACGAACCAGGGGCTGAAGCCCATGGCGATGGCACACAAGACCAGCATGAACGCCACAATGAAGAAGTGAGTCTTGTTCGGGCGAAAGCGAGTGGTCTCGATATTCTTGCGGGCCGAAGCTGTCGGCTGGTCAGTGCTCATGTGTGCTCATTCTAATCAGACTGCGAATCGGGCTATGCACCGACTCGCGCTCGTTCCGGGGAACTGGCAATTGCCTTGTGCTGACTTACGCACCCTATGGAGAGGTGCTATCAGGAGCTGCTTGCCCGTTGTTGTCGACGGCACCTTGATCGGTTGCGCCACCGTCAGTAGTCGTTGGGGCATCAAACTGCGGTGCGTCTGGCGCGTCATTTGTTGCTCCGGCATCACCGCCGGAGGTGCTGCCAGTGCCTCCTGCAGTGCCGTCGCTACCCGCTGAGCCTCCGGTGCCAAACCTTTGGTTGGTCTCGTTTGTCCCACCTGAGTCTGGATTGTTGGTGTCACCCGCGGTGCCTTCATTGCCGGTGTTATCTTCCGGCTGTTCAACCGCGGTGGTTGGCTTCTCGGGTGTCTTCTTTTCTGCATCGTCAGGCTTGGACGTTGGTTCGGTCGCATCCGTTGGAGTTTCCTCTTCGCCAACGCTGAATCGACTTGGAGCGAGCCAGCCATTCGGACCGTCCTCAGTTTCGACCGTTGCCAAGTTGAGAAGGCCAAGGATAAACAGCGAAATCAGGAGAACCACCGTGGATGGCCGTGCGCGACCACCTGCAGAGAGAACTCGACGAATTTTTTGGCGGCGGGTTAGCTCGCCCCATGACTTTCGCGCGTCGACAGGATCTTCCTTTATCGTCGAGCCATTGTCAGTGTCGTTTGCTAGGTTGGCGTCTCCAGTGCCACCCGAACCCTTGCTCTCGTCCCGCTGGGAATCGGACTTCTTCGACTTGGCATGCTTTGCAGCGTGATACTCCTGGTCGAGTCGGGCACCGGCACTTGGGATATCAGGACGCGCGCCATCCGAGTCAACATTCAGGACAGCGGTATTTTGTTCCTCGGTGTTCCAATCATCGGGCTTTACGACGGGACTTGCGTAACCAGGCATGACCTCAGTTTTCGCGTGAGCCGCGAGGGCATCTCGTGCAGCGTCCTGATTTGCGGACTCTGTCTCTGCGACGCTTCCGACACGAAGCTTTTCAAGCATGCTGGTATCCCGGTAATGACCGGTGATGGATTCAGCAGGGGATAGTGGATTGCCTTCGGCGCGCTGACCGTAGTCGTCCCACCAGGTGTCGATGACTGCCGCGCGGACAGCGCGCTCGATGAGCCACTGGTCGCCTGGTTCGCAATCGACGACGAGTCGCATCGTCACTGTCCACGGCAACCCCATTGCGGTAGGTGGGTTGATCTCCGTGGAAGATTGCAACTTGATTTCCGACAGCACATGCTTCTTGATGCTTGGTACGGAAATTGCTTCTTCTGCTGATGTCAAAGTGCGTTCTTCAAGATCCTTGATAGAACCACCGGCGGTCATTGGTACAGGTACTTCCACCACCGCGCGGGACCAGCGCGAAGAATAGTTCACACACATGCGGGCATCACTATTTGGAATAATGACTTCCTCGCCTTTCATGGTGCGGATCGTCGTCGCGCGCAACGTCATGTTGACGACATCACCCTGAACCGTGCCGGATGGGGAGTGGAATTCGACCCAGTCGCCAATTCCGTATTGCTTTTCCGCAATGATGAAGATGCCGCCTAGGAAGTCGCCGATGAGGCCTTGGGCGCCAAAACCGATAGCTGCGGAAATAACAGTCGCAGGAATCGCCGCCGCAGTGAGCGAGATTCCTACTTGTCCGAGGATCGCCAAAATGATGATGAAGTAGGCGATGATTTCGACGGTGTAGACAACGGCACCGATGAGGGCGCGTCGCCCCTTGTTCTCTTCCTGATCCGCTTCCATATTCGATGTTGCGATGGCAAGAACGAATCGGCGGATACGTGGAATGAGGACGATGAGAACAAGGAGGGAAGCAATGGATAGGCCATGCGTTGCTATCCACGACCATATTCGGATAAGTAGGTACTGCAGAAATTCCATGCCCCAACCGTAAAGACCGAGGCTGAGAATTTTGTAAAACGCGATGAAGATAGTCTTGATGTCGGAGTGTGGGGTAGGTCGCAAAAAGACACGCTGTCCAACCCTGTGAGATTGACTTCTCACTATGTGGACGTTACTGTGTTGTATATCGCTAGAGTCCATCCAGAGTCAGGAGCGCAGCCACGATGAATGCCGCCCCACCGAACAGCCCGTCGCCTGCTACTTTTGCAGCCCAGGCCCGTCGTTCCACCCCGGAGCGCATGACTGGCGCAAAAGCTATCGTACGTTCCCTCGAGGAGCTAGGTACCGAAACTGTATTCGGCATCCCAGGTGGTGCAATTTTGCCCCTGTATGACCCGCTGTTTGACTCGGAGAAGCTCCGTCACGTGCTCGTTCGACACGAGCAGGGTGCTGGTCACGCAGCTACTGGCTATGCGCAGGTTTCCGGCAAGGTTGGTGTCTGCATCGCAACTTCCGGCCCAGGTGCCACCAACTTGGTGACTCCACTGGCAGATGCACAGATGGACTCCGTTCCAGTCGTTGCTATCACTGGTCAGGTTGGTATGCCACTGCTTGGCACGGATGCCTTCCAGGAAGCGGATATTCGCGGTGTCACCATGCCGATCACGAAGCACAACTTCATGGTCACCAAGGCTGAAGATATTCCGCGCGCCATCGCGGAAGCGTTCCACCTTGCGTCGACAGGACGCCCAGGTGCAGTCCTCGTCGATGTGCCGAAGGACCTGCAGAATGCCGAGATTGACTTTGTGTGGCCACCAGAGGTGAATCTTCCTGGTTACCGTCCTGTCACGACTCCTCACAATCGCCAAATTGAGGAAGCTGTCCGCATGATTTCGGCGGCAAAGCGTCCAGTCTTGTACATCGGTGGCGGTGTTATTAAGGCTGATGCACACGCTGAGCTGCTGGCATTTGCTGAACTGACCGGAGTTCCAGTTGTCACCACGTTGATGGCCCGCGGTGCTTTCCCTGATAGCCATCGTCTCCACATGGGTATGCCAGGCATGCATGGTTCTGTGTCCGCGGTTGGAGCGATGCAGAAGTCTGATCTGCTCATTACTATTGGCGCGCGTTTCGACGATCGCGTGACGGGTCAGCTCGATACATTCGCTCCTGAAGCCAAGGTTATTCACGCTGACATTGACCCAGCGGAGATTGGCAAGATCCGGGAAACTCATGTGCCAATCGTGGGCGATGCTCGTGAGGTGTTGGCTGCGCTGCTGTCGGCATACAGGTCGATGAATTTGCCTGCGCCGGATGTTGCCAAGTGGTTCGCGGAGCTCGACGGGCTGCGTAGTGACTTCCCGTTGGGTTGGGATGATCAAGCTGACGGTTCGCTGTCTCCTCAGTTCGTGCTGAAGACCTTGTCGGATGTCGTCGGTCCAGATGCCATTTACTGTGCTGGCGTTGGTCAGCACCAGATGTGGGCTGCGCAGTTCATCAAGTACGAGAAAGCTCGTACCTGGTTGAACTCCGGCGGTCTGGGCACGATGGGGTACTCCGTTCCAGCTGCAATGGGCGCCAAGGCTGGCGCTCCTGATAAGGAAGTGTGGGCCATCGATGGTGATGGCTGCTTCCAGATGACTAATCAGGAGCTCACCACCGCGGCTGTCGAAGGTTTCCCAATCAAGGTCGCACTGATCAACAACGGCAACCTGGGTATGGTTCGCCAGTGGCAGACGTTGTTCTACGACGAGCGTTACTCCAACACCCAGCTCCGTCCGAAGGACGAGTACGTACCCGACTTCGTCAAGCTGTCGGAAGGACTAGGTTGCGTTGCTATTCGCGTCACTAAGGAAGAGGAAGTTATCCCAGCGATCCAGAAGGCTCGCGAGATTAACGACCGACCGGTAGTCATCGACTTCATCGTCGGCGAGGATGCTCAGGTGTGGCCAATGGTTGCTGCCGGCAAGTCGAACGACGAGATTGAGTCTGCTCGTGGACTCCGTCCGCTTTTCGACGATGACATGTCGGCAGGGGAATCTCCAGCCGATATTCACGAGACGATGGTTGAGAACGCAGATGATGCCGCTCTCAAGCCTGAAGCTAACCACCCGACCATGAACGCCCGCTAACGGGTATCGACGAAGAGGAAAGTGAAGCACATCATGGCCGAACTGCACACTCTGTCCGTGCTGACTCTCGACGAGCCGGGCATTCTGGTCCGCATTGCGGGTATGTTTACCCGCCGCGGCTTCAACATTCAGTCCATTACCTCGGGCATCACTGAGGTAGAAGGAGTCAACCGCATCACCCTCGTGGTTGAAACTGAGAACCTGCCAATTGAACAGATCACGAAGCAGCTCAACAAGCTGATTCCAGTTCTGAAGGTTGTCCGTCAGCCAGAAGAGACTCTCGTGTCTCGCGGTTTGCTGATGGTGAAGGTGAGCTGTGACAACAACAACCGCCCACAGGTGGTTGACGCGGCAAAGCTGTTCCGCGCTCGTGTTGTCGACGTTTCCCAAGAATCTGTTGTCATTGAAGCAACAGGCGAGCGTTCCAAGCTGCGTGCCCTACTTGACGTTCTCGAGCCTTTTGGCATCCGCGAGCTGATTCAGTCGGGAACGGTAGCAATGGCACGCGGTCCTAAGCCGATGCTTCAGTCTCGCGCTGGCTAGACTGTCAACGTAAAAGACAACAATCCATCTTTTTTTAAACTCCACTACGAAAGAGGCTTTCCAACATGGCCATTGAACTGCTGTACGACGACAACGCTGATCTGTCCATCATCCAGGGCCGTAAGGTTGCCATCCTTGGCTACGGCTCCCAGGGACACGCTCACGCGCAGAACCTGCGTGACTCGGGCGTCGAGGTTGTCATCGGCCTGCGTGAAGGCTCCAAGTCCGCTGCGAAGGCACAGGAAGCTGGCTTCGAGGTCAAGTCCAACGCTGATGCGGCTGCTTGGGCAGACGTTGTCATGATGCTGGTTCCAGACACCACTCAGGCGAAGGTTTACACCGAGGACATCGCTCCAAATATGAAGGACGGCGACGCACTGTTCTTCGGCCACGGTCTGAACATCCACTTTGACCTGATCAAGCCAGCTGAGGGCATCACCGTCGGTATGGTTGCACCAAAGGGTCCAGGCCACCTGGTTCGCCGTCAGTTCGTTGACGGCAAGGGCGTTCCTTGCCTCATCGCAATCGACCAGGACCCACAGGGCAATGGTAAGGAACTGGCTCTGTCGTACGCTTCCGCAATCGGCGGTGGCCGCGCTGGTGTTATCCCAACCACCTTCGAAGCTGAGACCGTTACCGACCTGTTCGGTGAGCAGGCTGTTCTGTGTGGCGGTACTGAAGAACTGGTCAAGGTTGGCTTCGAGGTTCTCGTTGAGGCTGGCTACGAACCAGAGATGGCGTACTTCGAGTGCCTGCACGAGCTGAAGCTGATCGTCGACCTCATGTTCGAGGGTGGCATCGAGAACATGAACTACTCGGTTTCCGATACCGCTGAGTTCGGTGGCTACGTTTCCGGTCCACGCGTTATCGACGCTGACACCAAGAAGCGCATGAAGGACATCCTGACCGATATTCAGGATGGCACCTTCACCAAGCGCCTGGTTGCCAACGTTGAAGGTGGCAACAAGGAACTCGAGGGCCTGCGCGCTGAGTACAACAACCACCAGATCGAAGAGACCGGCAAGAAGCTCCGCGATCTCATGAGCTGGGTCAAGGTTGACGCACGCGCAGAAACTGCGTAAGTCCTCGGAAGCAGTTTTTAGCTGCTAATTGACGCCGAAAGCCTCACTTCGAAAATTTTTCGATAGTGAGGCTTTTTCATGCCCAGGCTCACAAATACCGTTAATGAAGTCGGTTACTGTTGAGTCACGTTAAATCGTCTTACCTCTTTATTCATTTCAATATCGTCTTCGTGCCGTCATCTTTTGGAGGATTCTCGTGCAGCTTTTCCGCTCGCAGCGATACTCATCGGTAGACCAGGATTCTGGTGTCGCCGTCGCAGCCACTCAGCCTGAACAACAATCCCAGCGTTTCGGTGTTCTTGTGGCACTGCTGGCAGTCGCTGCGCTCGCCGCAAGTTTGTTGACTGCCTGTGGCTCCGACAGTGATTCCGCTAAGGGATCTGATCTCCCAGAAGAACCAATTGCTGTGTCCTCTGACGTTTCGGCATCAACCGAGTTGTTGGAATCTGCATCCTCTGCAGTTGTTTCTTCGCCTGACGACGAAAACCAACGCCGTGCAGCTGCCGTTGCGATTGCAGCACAAGCGCCGATGTTCGTCGTGAAGAAGGGGGAGAAGGCACAGCAGGACGTCGAAGCGGAGCTGAAGCGCCTAGGTGTGAAGAACGTTTTTACGTCGGGTGAGGTGGCACTCGCGGATGCTGATGGGCGTACGGTCGTGAAGGACCCAGGTACGATCGACGGGCTGAAGAAGATCGTCGATGTCGAATTCGCGGAGGCTAAGAACTCGGCTAAAGGGTCGGTAGAGGCTGCTCGTGAAGTAGCGGAGATGGATCCAGAGAAGCCAACTGTGCCGAAGGGCTCAGGCAAGTCAGCTGGCGAAGGTAAAGCTGAGGGATCGTTCCCGCGCAGTGAGGCGAAGGCAAACGACGATGCAATTGCGTTCGCTGATCCAAAGTCGCCACTGGGTGCAATTGCAACTGCTCGTGCCGCAGGTTTGCCAGTGAAGTGGCTGCCAATTGGAGATGCGCGCGCGACGAAGGATTCAATTCAGGCGGCTCGCGATGGCAAGAAGCTGGTGGGTCTTGGGGAAGGCTTTGGTGACGCAAAGAAGTTTGCAAAGTCTGTAGAGCTTGCTCGTGACGAGTCGATTGAACAGCTTCCTGGTGGTGGCACCTTGCTGTTCCCAGGTCGACACATGGTTGCTACCTACGGTCACCCAGGTGTGGCTCCACTCGGTGTAATGGGTGAGGAAGACCCTGAGGGAGCGGTGAAGACTGCGCAGGAGTACGTCGATAAGTACCAAAATCTGACTGATGACAAGGTGATTCCAGCGTTTGAGATCATTGCGTCGGTGGCCCAGGGCGCTCCGGGACCACGGGGTGATTTCACGGAGCCAGCGCCTGTGGAGGTGTTGGAACCGTATGTTGATGCGATGACGGAAGCGGGCGGATACGTCATTATTGACCTGCAGCCGGGTAGCGCAGATTTCGTGGAGCAGGCAAAGCTTTACGAGCCTTTGCTGAAGCGTCCAAACGTTGGTCTTGCGTTGGATTCTGAGTGGAAGATGCAGCCGGGAGAACTGCCAGGCAGTCGTGTCGGCAATGTCGAGATTGAGGAAGTCAACCGCGTGGTTGATTGGTTGGCTGATCTGACCGAGAAGAACAACCTGCCGCAGAAAATGCTGATGCTGCATCAGTTCCAGCTGCAGATGATTCGCGACCGTGAGAAGTTGGATCTGTCTCGTCCAGAGCTGTCGGTGGTATTGCATGCGGATGGCCACGGAACTCCGCAGGAGAAGTTCGAGACGTGGGATGTTCTGCGTCAGGATTTGCAGCCGGAGATTTTCATGGCGTGGAAGAACTTCATCGACGAAGACATGCCAATGTTCACTCCAGAACAAACGATGGACATTGAGCCTCGACCTTGGGTAGTGACCTACCAGTAGCTCTCACACAGGTTGAAAAGTGTGGCGGGGGACACCCTAGGGGTCTAAAACTGGGATAGAGCACCGTGTGTGCGTTGGACTCTATACCCCCGTAGGTCACCCCTAGGGGATATGATGGGACAGTCGCACGCCACGAGGATCGGCGTGGGCCTGTTTAGTTATGGCAATTGTTGTCGTGACCTGCAGGACAAAGAACGCACAATATTCAGGAGTTTGCTCGTGAGCCAAAACGCTCGCCCGGTTGTCCTCATCGCCGATAAGCTCGCGCAGTCCACCGTTGACGCGCTTGGTGATTCCGTCGAGGTTCGTTGGGTTGATGGCCCGAATCGTCCGGAACTCCTTGCCGCAGTGCCAGAAGCGGACGCCCTGCTCGTTCGTTCCGCCACTACCGTGGACAAGGAAGTACTGGAAGCCGCACCAAATCTAAAGATTGTTGGTCGCGCAGGCGTTGGCCTCGACAACGTTGATATTGAAACCGCAACCGCTCGCGGTGTCATGGTTGTCAATGCGCCAACCTCTAATATTCACTCCGCGTGTGAGCAGGCAATCGCGCTGCTTCTCGCTACTGCTCGCCAGGTTCCACTGGCTGATGCATCGCTCCGCGAAGGTGAATGGAAGCGTTCTTCCTTCAAGGGAGTAGAAATCTTTGGCAAGACCGTCGGTATCGTCGGTTTCGGCCACATCGGTCAGCTATTTGCACAGCGCCTCTCTGCATTCGAGACCACGATTATTGCGTACGACCCATACGCAAACCCTAAGCGCGCTGCACAGCTGGGCGTTGAATTGGTTGAGCTGGAAGAGCTCATGGGTCGCGCAGACTTCGTCACCATTCACTTGCCAAAGACCAAGGAAACTGCCGGCATGTTCGATGCCGAGCTGCTTGCGAAGGCAAAGGATGGCCAGATCATCATCAACGCTGCACGCGGTGGCCTTGTCGACGAGCAGGCGTTGGCAGACGCTATCCAGTCCGGCAAGATTCGCGGCGCAGGCTTCGACGTCTACGCAACCGAGCCTTGCACCGACTCTCCATTGTTCAAGCTTCCACAGACCGTGGTGTCGCCACACCTGGGTGCTTCCACCGTTGAAGCTCAGGACCGTGCTGGCATTGACGTCGCAAAGTCCGTTCTTCTCGCGCTGTCCGGCGAGTTCGTTCCAGATGCTGTGAACGTTTCCGGTGGCGCTGTGGGCGAGGAAGTTGCTCTGTGGCTCGACCTGGCTCGCGAGCTCGGTCTGGTTGCCGGTGGATTGCTCGAGGGCGCACCAGCGGCAGTTGAGGTCACCGCACGCGGTGAGCTGTCCACTGAAGATGTCGATGTACTCGGACTGTCCGCAGTTCGTGGCCTGTTCTCCTCGATGATCGAAGAGCCAGTCACTTTTGTTAATGCACCTCGCATTGCTGAAGAGCGTGGCGTGACTTTCACCGTCGAGACTGAAGCTGAGTCTGTTTCTCACCGCTCTGTTCTCGAGGTCAAGGTCATCGGCGCTGATGGTTCTACCGCAACGGTCGTCGGTGCCCTGACCGGCTTGCAGCGTATCCAGAAGATCGTCCGTATCAACGGCCGCGGCCTGGACATGCGCTCCGAGGGTCGCAACCTGTTCCTCGTTTACAAGGACGAGCCAGGTGCACTGGGCAAGGTCGGCATGGCTCTGGGCCAGGCAGGCATCAACATTGAGGCTGCTGCACTGGCACCTCAGGAAGACAACGACTCCGCAATCCTCATCCTGCGCGTCAGCGAAGAGGTTCCGGAAGAGCTCGTCGAGAAGATCTGCGACGACATCGATGCTTCCCGTTCACTGCAGCTGCAGCTGGACTAATAGCGAGGCGCTTACGCGCTAGCTTTACGACGAACCCGTCGCGCCACCACTTGCCTCACGGCGAGTGAGGTGGTTTGGCGGGTTTCTCGTTTTCACCAACCGATATTGGTAAGGGTAAGCTCAGTCAAATACTTCGTCTTACCTGAGTTGGTGTGCGTGTAGTACGTCGCCACTAGGTTTCTCCAGCTAGTAAGGGAGCACCACGTGGCGTTTTTCCGCGCTCCGGAACATCCAACTCCGTTGGCGCCTCCGGCATTTGATGACTCAACGAGTGTTTCGCGCTATCAGTTGCGCGTGATGTTTGCCCGTCCGCGCTTGACCATCCCGGCAATGTTCTTGAAAATCGGGCACCAAGTGTGTGAGGCACTCATCCCCGTTATTGCAGGTAAAGCTGTTGACAATGCCATTGCCACCGGGGATGCGAATCAACTGTGGTTCTGGCTGGCCATCTTGGTGCTGGTATTCGCAGTCCTGGATTTCAGTGCTCGGTTTGGTGGTCGTATCGGAGCGCTGGTGTCGCAGATGGTTGAGCATACGCTGCGAATGCAACTGACCGACCGCATCATGGATCCTCGCGGTTTCCGCAATAACACCAGGCAGCCAGGTGCGTTGCTGTCTATCGCCAGTAGCGATGCTCAGCACACTGCGCGAATGATCATGCTGGGTCTTATGCCTGTGTCCGAAGTCGCGGCACTGATCTTCGCTTCGCTGGTTTTGCTGACAGTGTCAGTGCCGATCGGCATGGCAGTTCTCGTGGGTGGTGCGCTGCTGACATGGGGCTCTATGAAGGCAGGCGGACCGCTACGCCGACGCACAGTTGTCCGACAAGAGGCAGTGGCACGAGCTTCTGCCACGGCAACGGACCTCGTTAGCGGTTTCCGGACGTTGGCGGGTTTGGGGGCGCGTCGTCAAGCTGCGCGCAAATACGCAGCGCGGTCTCAGGACGCGTTGCATGCCACCTACGACGCCATCGAGGCGGAGAAGTTCTTGACTGGTTGGGTCGAGATTTTGGGCGGCGTCTTCGTCGCAGCTATTGCGGCCGGCTCTGGCGTAGCCGCGATCAAAGGCAGTTTGACGATTGGCGAGCTCATCACCGTTGTTGGTTTGGCTCAGTTCATCATTGAGCCAATGACGAAGCTGGGCAAAAATGCATCTGCCGTCTGGGCTCGGAGTGCTGCGTCCGCGCAGCGTGTGCTGGCTGTACTCCGCGAGCCGTATGAAACCTCGGCCGATGGAGCAGCCGTTCCGCTTGCCGACGACCTCGTCATCAAAGGGCACGTGATCGCTTCTGGCAGTCACGTCGTCATGCCAATGGAAACGGCCGAGATGGCGAGTGTATGCGATGCGTTGTCGCTGACTCATCGACCGGAGGCAGGGAAGTACTTCGTGGGTGGTGTGGATCTTGCGGAGGCAAGCCTGGTGGATACGTTGGCGAGGGTATTGGTGGCTCCTCATTCAGCGGATCTTTTCGACGGCACAGTCGAGGAGAATTTGCGTGCGGTGAAGCCAAATGCGTCGGTACAGGAACTAGATAGGGCGCTGGATGCTGCCGGTTGTGCAGACATTATTGAGGTGCTGCCACGCGGAATTGACACTCGAATCGGGGATGCTGGCGTGATGCTCTCGGGAGGTCAGCGGCAGCGTATTGCCTTGGCCCGAGCATTACTTGCTGATGCAACGATATTGGTTCTCGCTGAGCCAACAACGGCGCTGGACTCCGTGACCGAAACAAATGTCGCGCGGTCAGTGACTGAGTTCCGGCGAGGAAAGACCACCGTAGTGGTTGCATCCGCCCCTGCTTGGGCAAGCCAGATGGAGGTGGCGTAGATGAAGTGGCGTGACCTGATCAGCCGTGACCTGCTGAACCCAGAGTTCACCGCAGACGCCCGAACTACAGATGTCGCCGAGGACCGTTTTCCAGTTGCCACGGCGCGGGAGACTTTGGCGTACCTCGTACAGCGCTTGCGGGGACGCCGGCTGTCCGTGCTGCTGGCCGTCATTGTTCTTATTGCCGCAGCGTGGTTTGGCGTTGCTATTCCGAAACTGCTTGGCCAGATCGTCGATGTTGTTGCGGATGGTGGTACCACTTCGGATATCGTCGGTGATCTTTTGATTCGGATGTTGGCAGCAGCTATCGGCGCTGGCGTATTCGGCGCCCTGGGATTCCGTATGTCTGCGCGACTTGCCGAAGATCTCATTGCCGAACTTCGCGAAGACATGGTTTCGACGACACTGCGTCTCCCGGTCGCACGTGTCGAACGCGCCGGCGCCGGCGACGTAGTCTCGCGTGCCACAGACGACGTCGATCGCATCTCCGATGCAGTCACCCAGGTGCTGCCGGTGGCATCTAGCGCGTTGTTTACCGTCCTTGTGTCGATCGTCGGCGTCGGCAGTGTGCATCCGGTGTTCATGCTTGCGTTCGTCGCCACGATTCCAGTGCACATTGCAGCTGTCCGCCGTTACCTGCGCACCGCACCACCCGTCTATGCTGCCGAACGCGCAGCTATGGCAGAACGCGCTCGATACGTGCTGTCCACGATCCACGGTATGCCTGCGGTTCGCGCTTTCGGCTTGACGACGATTCGTCGCCAAGAAATCAGCCAGTGGAGCTGGCAAACAGTGCGACATGGTGTGGATGCGCGGATTACGCACAACATCGTGATGGGGCGGATGCACTTCGCAGAGCTCGTCGGCCTGGGAACGACTTTGCTGCTCGGGTTCTACTTGGTGCGCGAAGGCATGTCGACGGTTGGTGGCGCGACTGCTGCCATGCTGCTGTTCATGCGACTCTTCGGACCATTGACACGCATGGTGATGATGCTCGACATCGCACAGTCTGGTTTGACGTCTCTGACTCGGATCGTCGGTGTGGTTCGTGAACGTCCAGCACCACACGGTGAGGTGACTCCTGACCGGAGTGAGGGCGTCGTGCTTCGGAATGTGTCCTTCTCGTACGTAGAGGAAGCTCAGCCGACCAGGAGCGATCAGACTGAGAATCATGCTGTAACGACGCACAATGCAGTCGACGACGTTTCTTTGGAGATTCCGGTAGGAGCAACGGTGGCGCTTGTTGGCTCGTCGGGTGCGGGAAAGTCGACGCTTGCCGCGATTGTCGCGGGGCTTCGCTTGGCTGACAGTGGCGAAGTGCGTGTAGCCGGATGCGATATGAATACGCAGGCTGAAGCTGCACGCGGAACTGCCGTGGCGCTGGTGACGCAGGAAGTCCACGTCTTCGAGGGGCCACTTCGCGATGATCTCACTCTCGCCGCCCCCGGAACTTCTGATGCACAGATCATCGACGCCTTGCACAGTGTCGGTGCCAACTGGTTCGAGCACCTCCCAGACGGCCTCGAATCCGTGGTCGGCCGTGGCGGACATCAGTTGAACGCAGTCGCAGCGCAACAGGTTGCGCTTGCCCGAGTACTCCTCGCAAATCCACCTGTACTCGTACTCGACGAAGCAACAGCCGAAGCCAGTTCCGCAGCATCCAGCGTGCTTGGCGATGCCGTCGCCACCGTCATTCGCAACCGAACGGCACTCGTTGTTGCCCACCAGCTCGATCAAGCCGCCGCTGCAGATGCCGTCGCGGTCATGGAGCACGGTCGAGTCGTTGAGTTCGGCTCGCACGAGGAATTGCTTGCCGACGGTCGTCGTTACGCACAGCTCTGGGAATCGTGGATCACGGGTCGAGAAGCGTAGCGGGGTAGTGGCGATAGCGTGACCGCGACATGAAAAGCCCGCTCCGGGATAGCGCACTCGGTGAGTGCGAACCTGGAGCGGGCTTAGTCGTGTGTGGAAACTAGCTCACGAAGAAATTACTGCTTCATGGAGCCGGTCTCGACGAAGCGGTGGTGCCAGCCGAGTGCTTCCTGCAGGTCGTGTGGAGTGTGGAGAGCGGACTTGCCGGACTTCTCTGCACGCTCGACGTACTCCATGAGAGCGTCCTTGTACATTGGGTGAGCACAGTTCTCGATGACAACGCGTGCACGCTGGCGTGGAGCCAGGCCACGGAGGTCAGCAAGACCCTGCTCGGTGATGATGACCATGGTGTCGTGCTCGGTGTGGTCATGGTGCGAAACCATTGGGACGATCGCCGAGATGTCGCCACCCTTAGCGGTCGAAGGCGACACGAAGGTGGAGATGTATGCGTTACGGGTGAAGTCGCCCGAGCCACCAATGCCGTTCATCATGCGGGTACCCATGATGTGGGTCGAGTTCACGTTGCCGTAGATGTCAGCCTCGATCAGACCGTTACAAGAAATGACACCGAGGCGACGAATGACCTCTGGGTTGTTGGAGATGTCCTGTGGACGCAGAACGATCTTCTTCGCGTACTCAGCAGCCTGGTTGTTCATGCGCTCTGCAGCCTCTGGGGAGAGAGCGAAGGAGGTTGCGGAAGCAACGGACATGGTGCCCTTGTCCAGCAGCTCGACCATGCCGTCCTGAATAACCTCGGTGTAGGAGGTCAGGTTCTCGAAGTCGGAGTCCAACAGACCAGCCAGAACAGCGTTTGCAATGTTGCCAACGCCCGACTGTAGTGGCAGCAGGTTCTCTGGCAGGCGCTTCATTGCGACCTCGTGCTCGAAGAACTCGATGAGGTGGCCAGCGATTGCCTTGGAGTCATCGTCCAGTGGCTTAAATGGGGAGTTACGGTCTGCAGCGTCAGTTTCCACGACTGCAACGACCTTCTCGACGTCAATGTCGATGGAGGTCGAGCCAACGCGCTGACCGGAAGCCTCGATTGGGACGATAGAGCGCTGTGGTGGCAGACCTGCACGCCAGATGTCGTGCATGCCCTCGAGGCCCTCGGACTGCCAGGAGTTGACCTCGATGATGATCTTCTCAGCGGCATCCAGGTATGCAACTGAGTTACCAACGGACGACGAAGGAACGATGGAGCCGTCTTCCTTGATGCGGACAGCCTCAACGATGGCAACGCCGGTCTCGCCGAAGAAGCCCTGCTGTACCTGTGGACCCGAGTGGGACAGGTGCATATCCGAGTAGTAAGAAGTGCCGTCGTTGATCTTGCCACGCATGACCGGATCAGACTGGTATGGCATACGCCATGCAACACCATCGGTTTCAGCCAAAGCCGCATCGAGCTCTGGGGCGGTCGAAGCGCCGGTCAGAACCTTGATACGGAACTGCTCGCCGCGCTCCTTAGCCTCGGTCAGGCGCTTTGCAATTGCACCTGGCAGAACCTTTGGGTAGCCAGCTCCGGTGAAGCCGGAGAAGCCGATCATGTCGCCGTCCTTGATGAAGCCAGCAGCCTCATCAGCGGACATGACCTTGCCACGAAGGCCAGAGTGAGCAATACGGTCAGACATATAGTCCTCCTCGTTGTGAAAACGATGTAGTCGTGAAACTTTTCCCCGACGCTACACGGAAAACAATGCAATGTATTCGTCCGCAAAGGTATCGGGATTGCCACCATCTTGGCATAATTGGCAAATTTGCAAGTGAACACTGTCATCTTTGCTAACGAGTGTGACATCTTTCACAAGATGGGGCGTAGTGTGGGGGTGGTCCTAGTGGATGAGTTTCATAACCTCTTCGTCGGTCAGCATTGCGTTCTCAAATGCGGTGAGTGCCTGTTCTTTATCAAAGTCGATACCAATGAGTACCACCTCGCTTGATGGCTTCATGCCAGTTCGTGCCCATAGGGTTGCGGGCTGAATCTGTAGATTTGGGCCCGCCTGGCTCCACACTTGTGCGACATCTAGTCGGTCCGCAATCCAGCAGTGACCCTTCGATCGAATGAGGCCACGAGTGGACCGAAGTGCATCAATGAGTCGGTCGCGATCGAATGGACGGTCACCGCGGAAGACGCACGAGGAAATGCCATATTCTTCGGTTTCTGGGGTATGGGGATTCTCTAGCTCATCGGCGTAACCGTGGTAGGTGGCCGCGGTTTTTTCGTCGTAAAGAGCGGCATCGAGTATGGCGTTGACTGCAATATCGCCATTGGTTACGCGCGCAATGCGAGCGCGTGGGTTCATCGCGCGCACTGTGTCTTCGGTTGCTGCGGTGAGTCGTTCGTCGACGAGATCTGACTTCGTGATGAGGATCAGGTCGGCGAACTCCACCTGGTCAACGAGAAGGTCGGCGACTGTGCGTTCGTCGTCGGGAGTTGCTTGGGCATCTTCGTCGGAAAGTTTGCGACCGTAGCGGAGTTGTTTGAGGAATGTCGAGGCATCGACGAGTGTCACCATTGTGTCTATCGGGGCGACATCGGCGAGGCGGGATCCGTCTTCACATTCCCACTCAAATGTGGCGGCGACGGGCATGGGCTCGGAAATTCCTGTGGATTCGATGATGATCTGATCGAATTTTCCGGAGCGTGCAAGCGTGCCGACGGAATCTACAAGGTCTTCTCGCAAAGTGCAGCAGATGCAGCCGTTGGAGAGTTCGACGAATCGCTCTTCGCCTCGTTCAAAGTGGCTGCCGGAGGCAACGAGCGCTGCGTCGACGTTGACTTCGGAGAAATCGTTGACGATGACTGCGAGCTTTCTGTTCTCGCGATTGCGGAGCACGTTGTTGAGGAGCGTTGTTTTACCTGCGCCGAGAAATCCGGACAGAACCGTGACTGGGGTTCGCTGACTGTTTGGAGAGGTCGTGGGTTTTGATGGTTTGCACACGGTTGAAGCGTACCGTAATGGAAACCATTATCAATAGAGGGGTGTGGGTGAGCCGTGAAACGGGGTGCCGTGGTTCACGTTCGCTACCCCCGGATGGAATGAGTGAATGGGCGGTAAAGAGGGGGGCGAATTACTCAAATAAGCTTTTGGGTATGCAATTAATTATGGATTAATGTGGGGCTATTTAATTGCGAGCTGCGGATATGTTGACGACCTCGTCGTAAAGTTCATGTGATGCAGGCTATCGGTGTTGCGCTGTTGTGATGTAGGCAATAATTGCAGGAAAATGTGTTGTGTAAAAGATTTCCGCGAGAAACGTGCAATTTTTGCTCTGTTAAACTTTGGGTGTCGCGTGTAATTATCGCTTCTAACTTTTTTCCCATTAAGGAAAGGCATCCAGATGACGGATCGTATTGCTCATGCCGGTCTTCGCAGCAAGGTGATGACGGCTGAAGAGGCTGCAGGTTTCATTAAGCATGGAGACATGATTGGCTTTGCTGGCTTTACCGGTGCTGGCTACCCAAAGGTCGTACCACCTGCATTGGCGGAGCGTATTAAGGAAGCACACGCGCGCGGCGACGAATTCAAGGTCAAGGTTCTGACCGGCGCTTCGACTGCTCCAGAGCTGGACGGTGCACTCGCTGAGGTGGACGGTGTTGAATGGCGCATGCCGTACCAGTCTGATGGTCACATGCGTAACCGCATCAATGCTGGTGACGCCAATTACAACGACATGCACTTGTCGCACTCTGGCCCGCAGATCGAGCAGGGCTTCTATGGCAAGGTTGACTTTGCCATTGTTGAAGTCACTCGCATCACCGATACTGGCACGTTGGTCTTTGCTTCTTCCGTTGGTAACAACGTTTCGTACCTGAATGCCGCTGAGAAAATCATCATTGAGGTCAACTCTTGGCAGTCGCTGGATCTTGAAGGTATGCACGACATTTACAGTGTTGGCCTGCCTCCACATCGCCAGCCAATCTCGATCACCGCTCCTGGTGACCGCATTGGTACCACCGATTGCCCAATCGACATCGACAAGGTTGTTGCTGTGGTCGAGACAAACTCGCCAGACCGCAACTCTGCCTTCAAGCCTGTCGACGAGGATTCCGCAAAGATTGCTGGCTACCTGCTCGATTTCCTTGACAATGAGGTTAAGCAGGGTCGTCTGCCGGAGAACTTGTTGCCAATGCAGTCGGGTGTTGGCAACATTCCAAACGCCGTGTTGGCTGGCTTGGCAAAGTCCAAGTACGAGAACCTGACCTCGTACACCGAGGTTATTCAGGACGGCATGATTGACCTTATGGATGCAGGCAAGATGTCTGTTGCTTCCGCAACTGCGTTTTCGCTGTCTCCTGAGTATGCCGAGCGTATGAACGAAAACGCTAAGGATTACCGTGACAAGATCGTTTTGCGTCCACAGGACATCTCCAACCATCCTGGTGTTGTTCGTCGCCTTGGCCTGATCACCACTAACGGCATGATCGAGGCTGATATCTACGGCAACGTGAACTCGACCCACGTTGCTGGCTCTCGCATGATGAACGGCATTGGTGGTTCGGGTGACTTCACCCGTAATGCTTACATTTCGACGTTCGTGTCGCCATCGATTGCGAAGGGTGGCGCTATTTCGGCGATTGTCCCAATGGTGTCCCACCAGGATCACTCGGAGCATGATGTCATGGTCATCATTACCGAGCAGGGTCTGGCTGACCTGCGTGGTCTGTCTCCTCGCAAGCGTGCGCGCGTTGTCATCGAAAACTGTGCACACCCTATGTACAAGGAAGCATTGCTGGAGTACGTCGAGCGTGCGGAGAAGGCAACGCCTTTCAAGCACACCCCACATGATCTTGGAACGTCGTTCGACTTCCACCGTCGCTTCCTTGAGAATGGCTCCATGCTGCCTAAGTAAGAGGTGCGGACAGATTGCCTAGGTGGGTTGCGATGATAGCGCGCTTAGGTCGCTTGTCTTTGCTTTGCTGATATCTGATTCCCCTTTCCTGCGGATTGCTATCCGTGGGAGAGGGGTTCCGCTTTGTGAGGCGCGACGCGGGTTGGGTGGGAAAATGAGACGTGATATTAGCGAGAGGAAGAGTCTGCTAAGCTCAAAGTGTCCATATAGTGAGAAGGGAATCTCAAAATGAATAGCGCTGCTGGCAGCCCCCTGAAAATCGCCGTCATCCCTGGCGACGGAATTGGTACCGAAGTAACTGCCGAGGCTCTTAAAGTGCTTCGTGCGACCATCGGTGACTTCGAGATCACGGAGTATGACTTGGGTGCTCGTCGTTACGAGCGCAATGGAGAGCTGCTGACCGACGCAGATCTGGATTCCCTCCGCGAACACAATGCGATTTTGCTGGGTGCGATTGGAGATCCTCGCAAGGTTCCACCAGGAGTGCTGGAGCGCGGTCTGCTGCTGAAGATGCGGTTTGCGTTGGACCATCACGTCAACTTGCGTCCGTCGAAGCTGTATTCAGGTGTTGAGTCTCCTTTGAAGAACCCTGGCGAAATTGACTTCGTCGTCGTCCGCGAAGGCACCGAAGGCGCGTACACCGGCAACGGTGGTGCGATTCGCATTGGAACTCCTCAGGAAGTTGCTAACGAGACGTCCGTGAATACTCGCTTCGGTGCGGAGCGCGTCGTTCGTTATGCGTTTGAGCTGGCAATGACTCGTCGTAAGAAGCTGACACTGGTGCACAAGACCAACGTGCTCGTGCATGGTGGCGGAATGTGGCAGCGGACTGTCGACGAAGTGGCGACCGAGTACCCAGAGGTCGAGGTGGACTACAGCCACATTGATGCGGCGACCATTTACTTGGTGACGAACCCATCGCGCTTCGATGTTATCGTTACCGACAACCTGTTCGGCGACATTCTGACCGATGAGGCTGGCGCCATCTCCGGTGGTATCGGCCTGGCCGCGTCCGGCAACATCGATGCGTCCAACACCAATCCATCGATGTTCGAGCCTGTGCACGGTTCGGCTCCTGATATTGCTGGTCAGGGCATCGCAGACCCAACCGCTGCCATCCTGTCTGGCGCCATGATGCTGCGCCACCTCGGTCGTGAGGAAGATGCACAGCGCATTGAGCGTGCCGTCGAAGCTGACCTCGCCAACCGTGGTGACTCCGCGATGGTCACCACGGAGGTCGGCGATCGTATTGCAGTGGCCGTCGCAAAGTAGTGGAGAGCTAATCCTCCAACAGCGCCGTCAGCTGCTCCCGCACGATCCAGCGACGGCGCTTGTTGCGCTCTTCAGCAGGTAATTCCTGCGGGACGCGCGCACACGCTGCCTCAATATCAATCGTCGTGAACTGAATGCTGTCGACGGTCGTAATGACATGCCCGCCGTACTCCTCGTCCGGCCAAATCGCATCTGCTGCATGACCCTGGCGGTCCAGCTCAGCGATAATCAAATCCAGCACAGATGACTTCTCACCAGCTCGAGGCATTCCCGCAATCAGCACGTCGCGGGTAATCTCCATATGCCCTAAATGCTGTGCTGCCTCGCGATATACATGCACCATCACGCCACCAATCGTCGGCAGCCACCACCGCTGCTTATCCGTAGGCACCGCAGCCGGCTCCGCTAACCAATCCGCATCGTGCAGTTGCTCCAAAGCATCAGCAATAACCGCGCGCTCGCGCTCAAAGCGTTCTAGCTCTTCCGCAACGGAAGCTGTCGCACTGAACTCATCAGCCCGATCCCGCACATTCTCATTGCCTAAGCACACATGATCCAACCAAAACCGCGCCGAGCCACACGTGTGCCGCAGCAGCACAATCGGCGAATTGGACCCGGGCATATCCGGGCGGGCGTTGGCCGTAATGTCATCGAGCTTGCCGACGATCGTCGCTAAGCCATCCAGCGCTTCGAGGATGTGCGACTCGAGTGGGCGGGTGGGATCGGTGTAATCCGTTGGGGAGTGGAAATCTGTCGTGTTCATGATGAGCATCATAATCTGCAGCCCAGAGCATCGGGTGATGATTCTCACAAGTGAAAGCTGACTGTGATGTGTAGATCCCCGGAATGTTCAATCTGCGTTCGTTATTCTGGGCAAAAGCATTAGTTGCAAAGACCGTTTTAGCTGCATCAGCGCCTCGCACAGGTTTGTCTGAGCAGACCCAGCCACCTCGGCTCATTATTAAAGGAGCACGAACCGTGTCCGTTGAGATTGATGAAATCCGCGCTTTCCTGCGCAAGATTCGACCCTTCTCCGAACTTAGCGAAGAGGAACTCGCGACCATCCCCGCAAACCTGACCATGCGGTACGCGCGACGTGGCGACGAAATCGTGCGGGCTGGTGGGGCAAATGACCACGTGTTTATCGTGCGTTCTGGCCTGGTGGATGTCTTTGATCCGGCGGGTAATCTCCTCGACCGTCGTGATGTCGGCGATCACTTAGGCTATTCGAGTCTGCTGTCCGGCGAACCGTCGCTGTACACGATGACAGCAGTAGAGGACTCCCTGCTGCTGGTCATGACCCACGAGGTCTTCAATAACCTGATGGCCACAATGCCAGCGGTGAGTCGTTACTATGGTGGCGAAAACGCGCGCATCCGTGCTGTGGCCTCAAAGCTTCGCAGTAGCGCCGCTTCGGAAGCACTGCGGACTCGTGTGGTTGATTTGATGTCGCCGAATCCTGTGACGTGTTCGTCGGCAGCTTCGATTGGCGAGGCAGCCGGCATCATGACCGAGATGAACGTCTCCAGCCTGCTCGTTGTGGACAATGGCAACCTCAACGGCATCATTACTGACCGCGACTTACGACGACGCGTGCTGGCAAAAGGCAAGGGACCAGAGGTCATCGTCGGGGATGTGATGACGCCAAACCCCATGACGGTTGAGCCGCAAATGTTGGCGTTCGAAGCCATGCTGCTGATGGCCGAGCGTGGCTACCACCACCTGCCGGTGGCTGATGAATCTGGTGTTGTCGGGATGGTGGTCATCGGTGACCTGCTCCGCACACTTCATACCGATCCCGTGTACGCGACGGCAACGCTGGCTCGAAAGAAGGATGTCAAGGACATCGCTGAAGTGGCAACGAACGCTCGCCGTGTCGTTGGTCGCTTCATCGAGCGTGGCGTGAGCGCTGAGGAAGTATCGAAACTGCTCACCGTTACTGCCGATGCGGTGGCGCGCCGCCTCCTGGTGCTCGCGGAGGAGCGCCTTGGCCCACCGCCAGTTCCGTACTCTTTTGTGGTCCTTGGTTCGCAGGGACGTCGCGAAATGGGACTTGCATCCGACCAGGACAATGCGTTGATCCTGCACGACTCGTACGACGAAGCGAAGCATGGAGCGTACTTCAAAGAGCTTTCCGACGAAGTGTGCCAGAAACTCGACCTCTGTGGCTATCCACTTTGTCCAGGCGACATGATGGCATCGAATCCGGAATGGCGGATGACGGTATCGGATTGGTCTTCTACTTTCCACCGCTGGATCACCGCACCGGATGGAGATGCGTTGCTGCATGCGCAGACGTTCTTCGACATTCGTGGCATTCATGGCGATATGGCGTTGGTCGATGAGTTGCGGTCGCATTACGTGCCAGTCGCTGAAGGCAGTAAGCGACTACATGCCCACTTGGCGAAGTTGGCCGCATGGCGCGAGCCACCGCTGGGCTTCTTCCGTGGCCTGGTGTTGGAGAAGGGCGGCGAGCACGGCGAAACCTTGGACATCAAGAAGGGTGGCATTGCCACGGTTGTGCAAATGGCGCGACTTTTTGCCGTTGCAGGTGGTTTGCCGCAGCTCAGCACTCGGGAACGCCTGGCCGCAGGCGCCGGTGCGGGCACGGTGAGCCGACAGGGCGCTGCTGACCTTGCTGATGCATTCGAGTTCCTGTCAACTGTGCAGTTCAACCATCAAGAATTCCTGATGCGCGAAGGCAAGGAGCCAGACAATCACGTCAACCCCAAGAACTTGTCTCGACTAGAGCGGGAACACCTGCGTGACGCTTTCGGTGTCATCCGCAAGCTCCAGCAGAGCCTCGGCGCTAAGTATCCAATCCAGTCGATGTCGTAGTCGAAGTCCACGCGGAAATGAGTGAATGTCAATGAGCGGATTTTTCGGCGGATTCCGGAAGGCATCGGCAAAACGCAAAGCCACAGGTCCATTGGCGGAGTTCTACGCCACGCCAACGGAAAAGGACAAATACCTTGCTGTCGACGTAGAGACGACTGGGCTGGACCCCAACAAGTCACGCTTGCTCTCCATCGGCTGGGTACCTGTCGACGGCCCGGACATCATCCTCGGCGGAACTGAGCACCTCATTATTCGAGGAGCCGAGGGTGATGCGTCGGTAGGAGAGTCGGCCACGCTACACGGACTGACCGATGATGCAGTGGCGCAGGGTGTTGCTGAAGAGGAAGCCGTCGCAAAGCTGTTGGAAGCGATGAAGGGGCGAACTCTGCTGGCACACTTCGCGAAAATGGAGGTTGGGTTCGTGGATCTCGTGTGCAAGCGTCATTTCGGTGGCGGTTTTCATGTCGAGCCGGCTGACACGATGTCGCGTGAGTACTTGCGAATTGTGGAGGCAGGCAGGGAACCGGAACGCGACGAGCTGAGGCTGTGGAACCTCCGGGAAAAGTATGGGCTGCCGGTGTATAAGGCTCACCATGCGTTGACGGATGCGTTGGCGTGCGCAGAGTTGTGGTTGGCACAGGATGCGGCGAAGTTGCCCCGGAAGTAATGAATGAGCGGAGGCGTCGGGAGATGAGCGCTGGGCGAGTGTGGGAAGGTGACGCAGGACAGTGACGCAGCCCACGTTCGTTAACTTCCGTGTGTTAGATTGACAGCCTTATGTTGCTGCACATTCTTTGGGTGATCGGTATCACCGCGGAAGGTATGACCGGCGCGTTGGCGGCGGGTCGTCAGAAGATGGATCTCTTCGGCGTCTACACCATTGCGTGTGTGACGGCGATCGGTGGTGGCACGATCCGCGACATGGTGCTGGGGCATTACCCATTGGTGTGGGTGAAGAGTCCCGAGTATCTCTTGCTCATCATTGGTGCAGCGACGCTGACAGTATGGGCGCATGTGTTGGCTAAGCACTTCCGCATGGTGTTCCTGGTGTTGGATGCCGTGGGCTTGTCGGCATTTGCCATCATTGGTGCGCGAATTGCGCTTGAAATGGGGCATGGGGTGATCATTGCGGTCGTCGCTGCAATCCTGACGGGCGTGTTCGGTGGCGTACTGCGCGACCTCATGTGTGACCGCGTTCCGCTGGTGTTTCAGAAGGAGCTCTATGCGTTTGTGGCGATGGTGGGCACGCTCATGTACGTCGCAATGGATGCCCTAGGCCTCAACGAGAACGTCACGATTGTGGTTTCGGTGTTGACAATCTTCGTCTACCGTTTGCTCGCGATTTGGCGCGAGTGGTCGCTTCCAGTGTTTGACTACCAAGAACAGGAATAGCTGGGCGAGCGGAGCGCAAGGCTTCGGTCGACGCGCGAGCGCCTACCCCTAATGTCTGAATGTCCGGGCAGCCGTGTAACCTATCCCACATGCGTATTGCTCGAATCGCCCACCCAGAGGGCATGTGCTTCGCGCTGGTTGAGGGCGAAGGCAATGAAGTTACACTCCACGAAATCGACGGTCACCCATTCGGTGACGTAAGCAAGACTGGTCGCAGCTGGTCGCTTGCCGACGTTCGTCTGCTTGCACCAATGCTTCCATCCAAGGTCATCGCCATTGGTCGCAACTATGCAGACCACGTGGCCGAGGTGTTCAAGAAGTCGGCGGAAACTCTGCCACCGACAATGTTCATTAAGCCACCAACGGCTGTTGTTGGCCCAGAGGCACCAATTCGTATCCCAGAGTTCGCTACGAACGTTGAGTTCGAGGGTGAGCTGGCACTTGTTATTGGTAAGCCATGCAAGAACGTGAAGAAGGAAGACGCTCACGACGTCATCTTCGGATACACCATCGTCAACGATGTTTCTTCCCGTGACCTGCAGTTCGCGGACGGCCAGTGGGCTCGTGCGAAGGGCATTGACACGTTCTGCCCACTCGGGCCATGGATTCAAACTGAGCTGGACTACGAAGGTCTGCCAATCAAGGCGCACCTCACCCAGAACGGCACCACCGAGACTAAGCAGGACTCCAACTCGGATCAGATGATCATGTCTATCCCGGAGATCATCGAGTTCATTACTGCATCGATCACCCTGCTGCCAGGCGATGTCGTGTGCACCGGCTCCCCAGCAGGTACGGCACCGATGTTCCCAGGCGACCGCATTGAGATTGAGATTCCTGGAATCGGTACTCTCGCTAACCCAGTCGAGCGTGCTTAGTACTCGCGTCTAGCCACGCGCAGCCTCCGACTGCGTGTGGGTACGTGCAATGGCGCACGTTTAAGCAAGAACCGGCGTAGCAGGGAAGTGTTTTCCCTTGCTACGCCAGTTTTTTTGTGTCCCTTTTTCGTTCTATGCGGCGAGTGAGTTGCGCCGGGGTACACCGTCTATCCCACAGATACCGCCGCCGTCGCTAGTTCTCGGTTGAGTGCGTCGATGCTCTCCTTAGCGTCACCGATCAGCATGTCCGTGTTCTCGTTGTAGAACAGCGGATTCTGTACGCCGGAGTAGCCGGAACCCATCGAGCGCTTCAGCACGATGACGTGTTCGGACTCCCAGACCTTCAGCACCGGCATTCCGGCAATCGGCGATCCCGGCTGCTCAGCGATGGGGTTCACAGTGTCATTGGCGCCGATTACGAGTACGACATCAATGTCGCCGAAGTCGTCGTTAACCTCGTCGAGCTCAAGCACGATGTCGTATGGCACCTTCGCTTCAGCCAGCAGCACGTTCATGTGCCCAGGCAGTCGACCTGCGACAGGATGGATACCGAAAGTCACGTCCTTACCCTGGTCGCGCAGCTTGCGAACAAGTTCGGCAACTGCGTACTGTGCCTGCGCGACAGCCATTCCGTATCCAGGTGCAATGAGAATTCGGTCTGCGTTTCGCAGCGCTTCCGCCGTATCTTCATGGTTAATTTCGGTGTGCGAGCCAGTGGTCTCGCTTGCCGACGACGTCGCCTCAGAGCCAAATCCGCCCAGAATAACGTTGCTGAACGAGCGGTTCATTGCTTCGCACATGACGTAGGACAGGTAGGCACCAGAGGAGCCGACCAGCGCGCCGGTGATAATGAGCAGGCTGTTGCCGAGCATCAGCCCCGCGAATGCGCCTGCCCAGCCGGAGTACGAGTTCATGATGGAGACCACGACTGGCATATCTCCACCGCCGATGGCGACGACCACGTGCCAACCAATGAACAGTCCGAATACCGTTGCTGCTGCGAGTGCCACCCACGCAACGGTGGTCGAGTCAGTAATGATGAACACGATCATAAAAGCAAGGGTGAGCAGCAGAACCGACACATTCAGTAGGTTCCGGCCTGGTAGCAAAAGCGGCGATCCCTTGATCTTCTCCGAGAGTTTCAAGCCTGCGACGATGGAACCGGTGAACGTCACGGCACCGATGAACGTGCCGATGTAGATGGAGCCAAGCTGGAATGCTCGTTCATCGGCAGCGATGTCGTCGATGGTCATCAGCGAATTGACACCGATGAAAACTGCTCCTGCGCCAACCAGTCCATTGAACAGAGCAATCAGTTCTGGCATACCGGTCATGGCAACTTTGCGTGCTCGCGACAAGCCAACGACTGCACCCATGGTCACTGCGATGGCAATGAGCATCAGTGTGGTGAACGGCGACAGGTGCGTCTCCGGTGAGTTCTTCGAGATGACGAAAGCTTGGATCACCGCGACGACAACGGCAATCGCCATTCCTGAAATACCGAGGAGGTTGCCACGCTTTGCGGATTCCGGCTTGGACAACGCAGCCAAGGCAAGCAGAAACAGCAGGGCTGCAATGACATAGCCGACATTGGATACGCGCTGCGTGAAGTCAATCAGGGATGAGGTATCAGTAGGGAACATAACGGCCTATGCCTCCTCTTTCACGAACATGCTGAGCATGCGATCGGTGACAGCGAAGCCACCGAAAATATTGATCGAGCTGACGACGATCGCTGCGAAAGCCAAGCTCGACACGATGGGATTATTACTTCCGACCTGCAAGATTGCCCCAACAACAACAATGCCGGAGATAGCGTTGGTTTCAGACATCAATGGCGTATGCAGTCGAGGTGTGACGGCCGAGATGACGTAGAAACCCAGCACAATAGACAGCGCCAGAACCATGAAGTTTGCGCTCACTGAATGGGGAGCGACGAACATGATTGCAACAGCCAACAGCACCGCAACGCCGAGACCAATCTTCGTTCCAATGCCGCCGGAACCAATGAACGACACCTTCTCTGGCTCATGTTCGTGAAGCGCAGCCTGGTGGGCCTGTTGCTCTTGCCGTGTTGCCACCGGTGTAACGGAGACTTGGATCGGAGGCGGTGGCCACAGCACATCTGCCGACGACGCCGCGGCCTTGGTGACGGTGATGCCTCGGATGATGTCGTCGTCAAGATCGAACTCGGGGACACCGTTTTTCTGCGGGGTCAGGAGCTTAAACAGGTTGACGATATTCTGACCAAACAACGACGATGCCTGCGTCGGCAGCCGGCCAGCGAGGTCCGTGTAGCCGATGATGGTGACACCGTTGTCGGTGACGATCGCCTTGCCGGGGACAGTGAGCTCGCAGTTGCCACCACCAGCCGCAGCCATGTCGACGATGACGCTGCCTGCTTTCATCCCTGCAACGTCTGCAGCGGTGAGCAGGAGCGGGGAGCGACGGCCTGGAATGTTGGCGGTGGTGATCACAATGTCGGCGAGCGCGGACTGCTCCGAGTACAACTTAGCTGCAGCTGCTGCCTGGTCGGAGGTCATCTCCTTGGCATAGCCGTCGTCTGATTTCTCGGTTGTGGTCGGGATTGGGACGAACTCCGCGCCCATGGACTCGACTTGCTCGCCAGCTTCCGGGCGCAGGTCGGTTGCCTTGACGACGGCGCCCATGGAGTTCGCCGTACCAATTGCCGCAAGACCGCCGACGCCAGCGCCAATGACGTACACCGTCGCTGGGGGGAGCTTTCCTGCTGCGGTGACCTGGCCGGTGAATAGGCGGCCGAACGCGGCGGCTGCCTCGATGACGGCACGGTAACCGGAGATATTGGACATGGACGACAAGACGTCCATGGACTGCGCTCGCGAGATTCGAGGGACGGCGTCTACGGCGAGTGCCGTGATGTTGTGAGCTGCAAGTTCCTCGATGAGGTCAGGGTTGCGTCCAGGGGCGAGCCGGGAAATCAGGATTGACTCGGGGCGCATCATGTCACGGTACTGCTGGGGTGGGGTATCCAAGGTGACGACGATGTCACTGGCCCACACCGCACTGTCGACGATGGTCGCTCCGGCAGCTTCGTAGTCCGCATCACTGAATGCCGCTGCTTCGCCCGCAGCTGATTGCACGCAGACCTCATAGCCGAGCTTCATCAGCTTGCCGACGGTCTCTGGTGTCGCTGCAGCGATTGTTTGTTGGGGATCGGGTTCGATAGGGATGCCGATACGCACTGGTTTTCTCTTCTACTTTGGTCGTTAATGACGGTACGGATTCAGTCGGTGTAGAAGAAGTTATTGCGTTACGACGAGTTCGTCGCCCACTTTCCCAAAATCTGTGGCTAAAAATATCTATATAACGGTGGTGTAGTCGACTTTAAGGAGTTCAGGAAAATGGGAAAGGGGGTGGCAAATGGGGGTGAAAAGTGTGGGGTATTGCCGGGAATGAAAGTGTTCGACGTTTCCCTATTGAGGGAAATGGGGGCAAATTCGGGTGCGGAGTGTGGTTATCGCAAACCGAACGCGCGCAGCACAGTACCAAGCTTGGCTTCGGTTTCTGCCAACTCATCTTCGGGGACAGACGTCTCTACGATTCCGCCACCAGCCCACAGGCGAGCATTCGTGCCATCCATGCTCATTTCCGCACAGCGGATCGATACGACGAACTCGCCGTCACCATTGGAATCGCACCAACCCACAGCACCTGCGTAGAAACCGCGCTCGGTCTCTACGGCATTGATCACCGAAAAAGCTGATTCGGTTGGCGTGCCACAAATGGCGGGTGTTGGGTGAATGGTCAGCGCCAGGTCAAGTGCTGACGTCGATGAATCCTTCAGTTCGCCGTAAATATGGGTGCCTAGATGCCACATCTCGGAGGTAGACAGCAGCTCTGGTTCCTCAGGGACACGAAGGTTCTTGCACAGAGGTTCTAGATTCACGGCGATGTCATCCACGACGTAGGCATGCTCCTCGTTGTTCTTACGAGAATCAGCCAGGCGTGCCTTCGCGGCATCGTCAGCAGCCTTGTCCCGTTCACGAGGGACAGAACCAGCGAGTGGGAAAGCCTCTACATGAGTACCACGGCGACGCACCAGCATTTCTGGCGAAGACCCCACCAAAACTCGATTCTGGAAGCGATGGCCCGCAGGAGTGAGGTCGGCAATGAAGCCGTCGCGGTTCGGGGAGCCGTCGATAAGCCGAGAGGCTAACTGCAACGGATCCACTGGCGGATCGATGGCGAGATCAAGACTGCGCGCAAGAACAATCTTCTCTAGTCCAGAGGCCTTGATGGTGCGCACAGCTGCAGATACACGCTCAATGTGCCACTCGGGCTCGGGATCGCAGCTGGTGATGGTCGCGTTCATGGGTGGCGCATCCCAGCGGTAATGCGCTGGGGGCTCGAGAGGTTGATCGGAGCGAATTACGTCGCGAGGAACTGTCAGCGCCGAAGGGAGATCCAAGTTGAACGGAATCGCGCCAACGACCATGTGATGGATACCAGAGCGCAAATGTTCGGCGGCAAGCCACGGGTCGGTGTAGGTAGCGATACTGCCCTGGGTGCGAATGGAACCATGTGCGCGGGACAGTAAGAAGTCTGGAGCTGTAGCTGGGCGACCGGCTGGCCAGCGCCCTGAGCGAGGCTTCGTTGAATAGTCGTAGTCAGAAGGCTTGGCACACCCCGACGACTCGTGCCGTGAACCCTGACGGGACGAGGTCTCACGGCGATTATTTGGGCGTGACCTATCCGCAGATGGGTGATTGCCACCAGCAGTCATAATCGCTTTTCCACCTCTTACTTAGTGTCCCCGTAGTTTACCTGGGGGCTTAACCGCGCCCCAAAAATGGCATGCCGGAGGCAGTGATCGTCAGCTCGTCCACTGTTGCAGACGCAGGGAGCGATGCTGCATAAACGAAGCTCCGGGCCGCGTCGGCAGCATCGAAGAATGGCTCTTCTTTTACCGAACCATCAGCTTGAAGGGCTCCCGCTGTGGATCCAAAGGAATCCAACAGGGCAGTGGCTGCATTGCCAATATCCACGCGCGTGACATTGATGCCGTGGGGTCGCCCGTCGATAGAAAGTACCCGAGTCAATCCCGCAAGGGCGGACTTCGACGCTGCGTAAGAAGCGGTGTGCGGACGTGGTACCTGGGCGGCAATCGAGCAATTCACCAGGATCCGACCGCCATTCTGTTGTGATCGCATGACACGGAATGCTTCGCGAGCAGTGAGGAAAGAGCCGGTGACGTTAATGCTCAGGGTCGTCGTGAAGTCGTCGAGCGAAACGTCGCCGAACTCCGCTGGTGTGCCGGGAACGCCAGCGTTGGCAACGACGGCGTCGATACGCCCGAAGTCCGCCACCGCGTTCGCGAACAAGTCGGTGACAGCCTGTTCATCGGTGATGTCGCACACTGCCCACGAGATTGCCCCCGGTGCTTCGACAGAAACCGTGGCACACGTTTCCTGCAGGGTGGCCTCGGTTCGGCCGCAAATCCGCACCCGCCAGCCGTCGGCAGCGAAGGCATGGGCAATTTCGCGACCGATTCCAGCTCCGCCTCCGGTAACGATGACTGACTTCATTGCAGACCCTTTCCCGACCCTGTTATCGACTACTGCGAACAACTACTGCGGTCAACTACCGCAACCGCCTGTCACGGCCACCTTCTGTACGCCCGCGATTGTGGCATGACCGGATATCCTGACAACCATGAACCCAGGTTATTCACGTGTTGTTAACCCGACCGGTCCGGATGGTCCGTTGTGCACCGTGCTCAATTGCTCGACCGTGTTGAAGGAATTGACGCAGCCCGAGAACCTGTCGGAAACGCTGCCGACGGCCCTGGAAACGGCTGCCGAATCGGGTTTTACTGCCGTCGAGTTGTGGTGGCCGTTTGCCACTCCGACGCCCACGGATACGGCGCTGAACGATTTCATTGATGCGATTACGTCCGCGCCAGTTCGCCTCATCGCAATGAATTCCTGGGGAGGGGACATGCCCGCAGGCGAGCGTGGTGTTCTCCACCGCGAGGCGCTGCCCACCGCTCACTTTGACGCTTTACGACGAATCGCTGACGCAACCGGGCTCCGGTTCACCAACACACTGCTGGGGGCGAGTGGCGATGCAGTGACAGATACACAACGCGAACACCTAGCAGCATGGGTGAACACACTCGCAGAGGTAGGGGTGCAGCCACTTGTAGAGCCAATGTCTGCGACACCGAATTACCCAGTTACCTGTCCGTGGGCTGCCGAAGATCTTGCCCGAGAAACTGGTGCCGGAGTATTGCTCGACTTCTATCATCTTGCGGTTAACGGGGTCGACGTCGAGAAGTGGTTGACCGATGTAGAAACCGGGGCTGTGTCGATGCCCGCTCACGTGCAACTTGCCGACGCGCCGGGACGTGGCGCGCCGGGCACAGGGGAAGCACCGCTGCAGAAATGGGTAAGCCGGCTGCGAACAGCCGGCTATCGCGGTGACGTTGCCGCGGAATGGATGGGGTGAGTGTCGTTAGTCGCGAGGCTTACCCTGTGGGACTTCGTCGCTAAGAGGAGCCTGTTCGACCTGAGCAGTGTCCTCGTCAGTTGTAGTCTCTGCGGATGCTGCAGGTTCTGCAGCGGCGACAGACTCTGCGGATGCGGAAGGTTCTGCCTTTTCCTCTGCCTTTTCAGCGGTCTGTGGTTCAGGTGCTGGGCCACCTTCTGGGGCGAAAATGCCACCACGGAAGATCTCGATGATCGTGCGAATCCACAAGCCTACGATGATGATCGTTGTGAGGGTCAGGAAGAAGATGCCAATCTTCTTGTCATAGATCAGCGCGGAGGAGGACAACGCAGCCAGGGGGAATGACATTGCCCAGTGAGGGATGTTGAACGGCAGCGAAATCAGCTCAGGCAAACGAGTCAACGTGAGCAAGAAGAAGCCAATCGCGGAGTAAAAGAGAACGCTCGATGCAAGCGACGTTTGGCCATTAATGAAAGCGAGAGACGAAGCGCTCACGGCTGCAGGGGCGATGAGGATGAACATCGTAGGGATGAACTTCGGCATCATCGGCTTGTCAAAAGCGAACAAGCGATACAGCACGATAGGCAAGATGCCCAGCCACATCACGATGCCGATAGAGAACGAGAAGAAGCTCATCTGCTGAGACGTGGAATCCAGCTGCATACCACCGAGCGGAGCAATGACGTTACCGACCACGGGAATGAACCACGCTGGCGTGACATGCGCAATGGTAATTTCCGGGCGCATCCACATACGCATAGTGACGAGCATCAGGAACAAGTGCCCGACAACTGCGATCCACCACAGGATCGTAGTAATGGTGACCGGCAGAATGGAGATGCCCGCAGTGGCGACCAACATCAAGCTAATGGTGATGGCGGTCAGGAATGTCACCTTGATGGGGTGATGCAGGTCAGCCTTTAAGTTCGCCGGATTGCCCAAGATGCGGGCAAGGTACGCGATAAGAAGAAGCACAAACGTAATTGCCGCGAGGAAGTACAGCGCAACCCCAATGACTTCAGGAGCATTGAGAGCCTCGGCAGCGCGTTTCCACGCCGTCGACAAGCCAGCCGTACCCATCACCACAGCAAAAATTGGAAGCGGTGTGTGGGAAAGTTTTTCTTTGATAGAAGTCACAATTCTTGACCGTACCCACTCGATACCCTAGGTGGTAATTTTAATACCCGGTAGGGGCATGTTGTTTACCCCGTAAATAAGGGTGGCATCTTCTGCTGAAAGGTATCGAACCAGCATGGTTAAAAATGTTCATGGCGGAGACCGCGCCGTACGCCTGGTCATCGCAGCGCTTGCCGCATACTTCGCCACAATGAATGACGGCGCAGTCCAAGTCATCCTGTGGGTTGTCGCGGCAATCATGGTGCTGACCGCAGCACTCGGCTTCTGCCCGCTATACCGACTCTTTGGTGTTTCGACGTGCAAGGTGAAGAAGTAGCGCAAACACCCAAGGTCAACATGATGGGCGGAGCTGCTGGCGGGTATCGTCGTAAAGCATGTCAGATGTTCGTGTTCGCTTTTGCCCATCGCCAACCGGAACGCCACACGTTGGCTTGATCCGAACTGCCCTTTTTAACTGGGCATACGCTCGCCACACTGGTGGCAAACTGATTTTCCGTATTGAAGATACTGACGCCGCACGTGACTCCGAGGAGTCCTACCAGGCTATTATCGACGCACTGAATTGGCTCGGTCTGGACTGGGATGAAGGCGTCAATGTCGGTGGCCCGCACGAGCCGTACCGCCAGTCGCAGCGCAAGGACATCTATAAGGATGTTCTGCAGCAGCTCATCGATGCTGGCGAAGCGTACGAAGCGTTTTCCACGGCTGAAGAGGTCGAAGAGCGTCACAAGGCTGCCGGTCGCGATCCGAAGCTTGGCTACGACAACTATGATCGCACCCTCACCGAAGAGCAGAAGGAAGCGTTCCGCGCGGAGGGACGCAAGCCTGTTATTCGCCTGCGCATGCCAGACGAGGACATCGTGTTCGAGGACCTCGTGCGTGGGCGCATCGAATTCAGGGCTGGCGTTGTGCCGGACTATGTCATTGCTCGTTCCAACGGCGAGCCGCTGTACACGCTGGTCAATCCAGTCGACGACGCGCTGATGGAGATTACCCACGTTCTGCGTGGCGAGGACTTGTTGCCTTCGACGCCTCGTCAGATTGCTCTGTACGAGTCGCTGAAGCGCATTGGCGTTGCCAAGTTCACGCCAGAGTTTGGACACCTGCCATTCGTGATGGGGCAGGGCAACAAGAAGCTGTCGAAGCGTGATCCAGAGTCCAATCTCTTTATTCACCGCGACAACGGCTTCATTCCAGAAGGTCTGCTGAACTACCTTGCGCTGCTGGGCTGGTCTATCTCTGCGGATAACGAGATCTTCACCATGGACGAGATGGTCGCAGCTTTCGATGTTCGCGATGTGCTCTCGAATCCTGCACGCTTCGACCAGAAGAAGGCTGACGCGATCAACGCGGACCACATCCGCATGCTCGATGCTGCTGACTTCGCTGGTCGCCTTCGTACGTACCTGGAGCAGTACAAGGACTTCCCGGCTGACTTCCCGGAGGACAAGTTCGCGTTTGTTGCCGAGCTGGTTCAGACCCGCATTAAGACTCTCGGCGACGCCTGGGATCTGGTGAAGTTCCTCGTGATCGACGAGGACGAGTTCGCCTTCGATGAGAAGTCCGCGCGCCGTAACTTCAAGGAAGACGCAGCACCAGTTCTGGATGCCACGATCGCTGCTGTAGAGAAGCTTGACGACGACTCCTTCGTTACAGCAGAACTCGAAAAGGCAATCAACACTGTCTTGATCGACAAGATGGAGCTGAAGCCACGCAAGGCATTCGGACCAGTGCGTGTCGCTGTCACTGGTGCACAGGTGTCGCCACCGCTATTCGAGTCGATGGAGCTGCTGGGCCGGGAGCGCACGTTGCGTCGCTTGAAGATGGCTCGTGAAGCAACGCCGTGGGTTTCTGAAGCCTAATGGTTGAAGAGGAGAGCAATATGGGCAAGCGTCGGTTCCGAAAGGTGTGGTCGCTTGTCCATGCTTTTATTTGCGCCAATTTCACCCATGTAATTTAGGTGTTTGACCAGCGGATTTGTGTTGGTAGGTGAATTCTGGCTATATTAGTCCTCGTTGCAAGGGCAGCGGGCACGAGCCGAAAGGAACGTGAACGAGGTCTGAAGCGCAGTGGCCTATGGTGTAATTGGCAACACAACGGTTTCTGGTACCGTCATTCTAGGTTCGAGTCCTGGTAGGCCAGCCACATTGAAAATTTCACAACAGTGCTTGTTCACTACAGTGATCGTGCTGCTTTGAAATTGACAGTGTTTTTGTATGCCCCGTTCGTCTAGCGGCCTAGGACACCGCCCTCTCACGGCGGCGGCACGGGTTCAAATCCCGTACGGGGTACAAAGTAAAAGACCTCCACCTTAGGTGGGGGTCTTTTTGCGTTGCGGGTTGGGTCGGGTTGGGTGTGCATACATGCGCGCCAAACCAACCCAGACACATATGCTGATAAACATGCTCGAACACGCTCCGATCGCCCGAGCCCATGCTTCAGCTCTGCGCTCCATCGCACGGGTCGTCCACGAAACGGCCACACCGACGCCACCCGATCAAGCGCTCACGGAGATCGCCACCCAGCTGCGAAACTCTCCGGCGCTTGTTCTCACCGGCGCGGGCGTTTCCACTGATTCCGGAGTTCCTGACTACCGTGGTCCCAGCGGTTCACTGTCCCGCCACCGACCCATGACCTACCAGGAGTTTCGCCACGACCCGGCTGCTTCCCACCGCTATTGGGCGCGCAGCTTCGTTGGCTGGCGCATCATGGACCAGGCCCGCCCGAACCGCACCCACTTCGCACTCGCCGAGCTGGAGCACGAGGGGTTTGTCACGGGTGTTGTGACTCAAAACGTTGACGGCCTCCACATCGACGCTGGACAGCCCACCGTCATCCCACTGCACGGAAACCTTGCGAGTGTGGTGTGCCTTGAGTGCGGATTCGTCGAGAAGCGAGCACTTTTCGACGAACGCCTCAGCGCAGCAAACCCCGAATTTTTCGAACAGGCGGGCGTGGATGAGTCGACGGTGAATCCGGATGGTGACGTAGATTTGCGTGCCGACTTGGTCGAGAAGTTCGTGATGGTGGGGTGCGCGCAGTGTGGTTCGCGGTTGTTGAAGCCGGATGTGGTGTATTTCGGGGAGCCGGTGCCGGGGGATCGTAAAGAGGCGGCGTACGAGCTGTTGCGGGAATCTGAGTCGCTGCTGGTAGTCGGATCGTCACTGGCGGTGATGAGTGGCTACAAGTTTGTGATTGAGGCTCAGAAAGCAGGGAAGCGGGTCGCCGTCGTCAATGGTGGGCCCGGGCGTGCCGACGGTCGCGTGGATACGTTGTGGCGCACGGGCGTGGGGCCAGCGTTTGATGCGGTGTTGGACGAGTTGGGTTTGTGAGCGCTGCTAGCGCATGAGATTGGAGATTGGATACTTGACGATGGACAAGACTACGACGACTGGCACGACTGAGCCGGACGTGGTTAAGACGGACGTGGCTGAGGCGGTGACCAACATACCGAGCCCGCGCCTGTTGCGGGCGATGGAAGTGGCTGCGCGCGCCCATGACGGGCATTACCGCAAGGGCACGCAGACTCCGTACGTTTCGCACGTGTTTGGTGTCATGCACATTGCGTCGACCGCACGGTGGGAACGGACTGGGTTCGGCGTGGATGTGGATGCAGGGATGCAGCAGCCGTCGGAGGATTGCCTGATCGCGTGCCTATTCCACGACATCTTCGAGGACGTTCCCGACTCCTACCCGAAACAATGCATGCGCGAGGAGTTCGGCGATTACGTTGTCGAACTTGTGCAGGCCGTAACAAAGGACGAGTCTTTGCCTTCGTGGCGCGATCGAGGCGAAGCGTATCTGGAGGCGCTGCGCAATACACCTCACGACGAGGCCTTCATCGTCGCTTGCGCCGACAAGTTGCACAACATCACGGCAATACTTGCCGACGAAACCGAGATAGGTCAGACCTTCTGGGATCGATTCAACGTTGGTTTGGCAGGACAGCAGTGGTGGTACGAGAGCATGTGCGACATCATCGGGCAGCGGTTGCCGGATCTCAACCTGTTGGAGGCGTTGCAGGAGAGAGTGAAGCTGCTGAGTGCGATTGAGTACGAGTAAGAGACGAGGATTGTCGACTCTTCTTTTCCTGCACTGACCTGCAGATTAGGTAGATGGCGGGTGGCTTGCTAGTCTTAGCGGGTCTGCAACGCAGTATTCGCCGGGTCAAGGCCGTATGGCATTGTCAGACATCGCTAGCCCCGTTCGTCTAGCGGCCTAGGACACCGCCCTCTCACGGCGGCGGCACGGGTTCAAATCCCGTACGGGGTACAAAATGAGGGACCAGCTTCGGCTGGTCCCTTTTTGCCTGTCCATTAAGACTTGTATGGCATGGCTAGTTGTACTGGATGCCGACGAGTCCGCGCCAGAGCTCCAACTGTTGTCCCAACTGATACCCCGCACAACACTCCAGCCATAAAGTGCAACAATAGAAGCATGTTGGACCGCAAAGATTGCCAAGCCATCGACGCTGCTCGTCTGTACTACGATGCGCAATTGAGTCAGGCGGACATCGCTAAGAAGCTTGGTATCTCACGTCCGACGGTGTCCAAGCTGCTGACGCACGCTCGTGAAAACGGCTTCGTCACCATCACCATCAACGATCCCCGCGAGCAAGCGGGCGAAGTCATTACTGAGCTTCAACGGCTGTTCAACCTTGAAGTCGTTCGGATTGTGCGCCCCGCGACGTCGTCGCAAAGCGAGCTATACAAAGATCTCGGTGGTGTAGGGGCGGAGGTGCTGGAGGCCATCCTGGCCGACGGTATGTCCGTGGGAATTTCGTGGGGGCAGACGCTGACATCGATTGCGGAGCATCTGCGGCCACAGTCATTGCATGACATGAAGGTGGTGCAGCTGAAGGGTGGTCATTCGCATACGGAGCGAAACACTAAAGATGTGGTGACGCTCACCAGATTTGCGCGGGCATTGGATGCCGAAATGATGGCGCTGCCACTGCCCGTCATTCTGGATTCGAAGCAGACGAAGGATTTGGTGGTGACGGATCGTCATATAGCGCACATGCTGGCGGAAGGCGCGACCGCGGATGTGGCGGTGTTTACCGTCGGTGATGCGCGGCCGGAAAGTCTGCTCATGAACCTGGGCTATCTCACTGATGAAGAAGTGGAGCAGCTAGGGAAGAACGCTGTCGGCGATGTGTGTTCGAGGTTCTTTGACTCGCAAGGCAATATCGCTGACCCAGAAATCGACGCTCGCACGGTCGGCATTTCCATCGACGATCTCCGGTCGCGTCCGATCCGCCTTCTCGTAGCCGGCGGCACGCGAAAAGCCGATGCGATTGCCACGGCCCTCCGAATGGGTCTGGCGACGCATCTCGTCATCGACCATGACACCGCGACGCGAATCGCCAATATGGAACAAATGTAAAAGCAGCTGTTGACAGATGTGCATGAGTGTCGTTAATCTGTAGGAGACAGGGCAGCGTCGCCCACTGCGAAAGATCTCGCGTCGACAGCGTAGAAGTAGAAAGAACGCGTAGAAGAAGCGGGTGTGCTGCCAAACTTCGTTGCTACAGGAGTGCGCAACAATGGCTGACAAGAACACCCCGCACATCAATCCACATGGCGTCGATATCGCCGAGACTATCCTCATGCCAGGCGATCCGCTACGAGCAAAGTTCATCGCCGAGACCTATTTGGACGACGTCGTGCAGTTCAATGAAGTCCGCAATATGCTCGGCTTCACCGGCACCTACCAGGGAAATCCGGTCTCCGTCATGGGCTCGGGCATGGGTATCCCATCGATTGGCATCTACGCCTACGAACTCATCAACTTCTTTGAGGCAAAGAAGGTCATCCGCGTCGGATCCATTGGCGCGATGCAGAAGGACATTGACCTCTACGACATCATCATCGGCATGTCGGCGTCGACGGACTCTAACTTCGTCTCCCAGTACAACTTGCCAGGCAACTACGCCCCAACCGCTTCGTGGAAGCTGCTCAAAGCACTGAACGACGAAGCTGAACGACGCGAGCTACCCGTACATGTCGGCAACATCTTGTCGTCGGACGTGTTCTACAACGCTGATGAAACAGTCAATGATCGCTGGGCGCGCATGGGCGTGCTGGGCGTCGAGATGGAATCCGCCGCGCTGTACTCAATCGCTGCGTACGCAGGCGTTGATGCGGTCGGTTTGTTCACCACCTCCGACAACCTCGTCACTGGCGCTGCAGCAAGCGCAGACGAACGCCAGAACGCTTTCACCCAAATGATGGAGCTAGCCCTTCCGCTAGCTGCCCTCTAAGCGGCGTAGTATCGCAGCGCCCTAAGGACACGATCGCAATGACTACTCGCGTAACACCTCCCACGCTTAACCCGAAGGCAGCCGTACCGGTACTGCTGTTCTCCTTCGTTTTCTGCCTTGTCATCGACAATGGCTTCAAGACCATGACCGGCCCAATGGCCGCCGGCCTTGGCATCGACTCGAATACGGCCAGCCTCCAGGCGTCGCTTGCCGGCGTGATCATCGGCATCGGCGCCGTTGTGTACGCCGCACTGGCTGACTCCATTAGCATTCGCAAACTGATGATCGCCGGCGTCGGCTTGATTGTCGTCGGCTCTCTCATTGGTTTCTTCTTCTCCGGCTCTTGGCCAATGGTCCTCGCCGGACGCCTGATTCAAACCACCGGCCTCGCCGCCGCTGAAACGCTGTACGTCATCTACGTACGAAAGCACCTGTCCGAAGCAGACCAGAAGACCTACCTCGGCTTTTCGACGGCCGCCTTCCAGTCGGGCCTGCTCATTGGCGCTCTGACCTCGGGAATTATCTCGACATACATCAGCTGGACGGCCATGTTCCTGGTGCCTTTGGTGCTCGTCCTGACCGTTCCGTTCCTGATAAAGCACGTACCTGAAGACGAAGCAATCGAAGGTCACTTGGACGCACTTGGTCTTTTCCTCATCGCAGTCTTTGCAGCCTCGCTGACCATGTACATCCAGGCTTTCAACTGGTTGTGGCTCATTCCGGCAATCTTGGGCATCATTGCCTTTGCACTGCACGTCGCAAAGGCAAAGGCGCCACTGGTAACCCCGGAGTTCTTTAAGAATGGTCGCTACGTATGGGCCATCATCCTGGTCTTCATCGTGTACTCGACCCAGCTCGGCTTCATCTTCATGCTGCCGTTCGCAGCGCAAGATCTCCATGGTCTGGCGCAAGACCGGGCAGCCATGCTGATGATCCCTGGCTATGTTTGTGCAATCCTCGTCGGCATCTTCTCCGGCAAAATCGGCAAGGTACTCAGCTCCCGCACCACGATCTACATGGCACTCGCTTCCATTACCGGATCGCTGGTCATTGGTGCAATCGGTATCCACATCTCGCTGGCCCTGCTCATCTTCGCGATTGTGCTCTTCGCCTCCGGCTTCGCGTTGATCTACGCGCCACTGGTGAACACCGCGCTCAGCAATATCGTGCCGGAGCGTGCAGGTATCGCTATCGGCTTCTACAACCTGATCATCAACATCGCCATTCCACTGGGCATTGCCTACACCGCCAAGCTGCAGGCAATGGAACTGTCCTACAACACCGTTCTGTGGGTCCTGGCCGCAGTCGCTGCCGTCGGCTCCGTGATTTACATCGTGTCTGACCGCGTCATGGCAGCACACGAAGAACCAACTCTTGAAGGAGTACCTGCGTAATGTCTACTCGCGAAGAAGTCGCTCGTATCATCGACCACACGCTGCTCAAGCCCGAGTCCACTGCTGCCGACGTGTCCGCACTTATCGACGATGCCGTGCGTCTCGGCACCTACTCCATCTGCGTGTCGCCTTCACAACTTCCTGTCGAGGTGCCAGAAAGCCTGCACGTAGCCACCGTCGTTGGATTCCCATCCGGTGCCGTCAAGCCTGAAATCAAGGCTGCTGAAGCTGCACGTGCCGTCGCTGATGGCGCTGAAGAAGTCGACATGGTCATCAACATCGCATTGGCGAAGGAAGGTCGTTTCGATGATCTGCAGGCTGAAATCGACGCAGTTCGCGAGGCTATTCCGGCTCCAACGATTCTCAAAGTGATCATCGAATCGGCTGCGCTTAACGACGACGAAATTATTGCAGCATGCCGTGCTTCCGAAGCTGCTGGCGCTGATTTTGTGAAGACCTCGACTGGCTTCCACCCAGCAGGTGGTGCCTCTGTTCATGCGGTGAAGCTGATGGCGGAGACCGTCGGCAAGCGGTTGGGCGTGAAGGCGTCGGGCGGTATTCGCACGGCTGCAGCTGCGCAAGAAATGATTGATGCTGGAGCTACGCGACTTGGGCTGTCGGCGTCGGAGAGCATTCTTGGGGAGCTGGAGTAGATGACTCAGTCAGTGCTTGATATTGCGCGTGAGTGGGCTGACCACGACCCGGATCCGGTGACGAAGGACGAAGTTCTGCGTCTCATCGACGCTAACGATACCGACGAGTTGGCACGTGCGTTTGCCGGTCCGCTCAGTTTCGGTACCGCCGGATTACGTGCAGAAGTAGGCGCGGGTGAGTCGCGGCTCAACCGTGCGGTGATCATGCGGACCACGCACGGACTGGTGTCGTGGTTGCAGTCGAAACTGTCCGACGCTGGATATGCTGATGCGCAGCCGGTTGTGGTGATTGGTTGCGATGCTCGCCATGGCTCGGAGCAGTTCCAGAAGGACGCGGCTCAGGTTGTCGCAGCAGCGGGTGGTCGTGCGCTGGTATTGCCGGCGAAGAATCCGACTCCACTGACGGCGTATTCCGTGAAAGCTTTGCATGCAGATGCCGGAATTATGGTGACTGCCTCTCACAACCCGCCGGCTGACAATGGGTACAAGGTCTATCTTGGTGGTCGCGTTGCTCAGGGTGCAGGGGAAGGCGTGCAGTTGGTGGCGCCAGCCGATTCTGAGATTGCTGTGGCTATTGCCGCTGCACCACGTGCCGACGAGATCCCGCTCAGCGACACCGGCATTCAGGCCATTGATACCCGGGACGAATACCTCGCGCGCGCCACGAAACTCGTGGGCGAGAATACTGATGTGACCATCGCTCTGACTGCTATGCATGGCGTGGGTGCGGCACTTGGTCAACAATTGTTGAGCAATGCGGGTTTTACCGTGTCCTTGGTACCTGAACAGGCCGAGCCGGATCCAGATTTTCCGACAGTCGCGTTTCCGAATCCCGAAGAGCTAGGCGCTCTTGATTTAGCGAAACGACATGCGACGAGCATTAATGCGGATGTCATCATTGCGTATGACCCAGATGCTGATCGCTGTGCTGTCGCAACGCCTGATAGCGATGCGGACGGTGGCTGGCGACAGCTCACCGGCGACGAACTAGGTGCATTGCTGGGCAACTACACCGCCACTCAGCGCGCTCAAGATGGCCACACCGGAGGGGCTTTCGCGAACTCGATTGTGTCCGGTCGGTTGCTGGCAGCCGTCGCGAAGCACCATGGCTTCGCGCACGAGACCACTCTCACCGGTTTCAAATGGATCGCTCGCACGCCTGACTTGGTGTTCGGCTACGAAGAAGCGATTGGGTACTGCCCGGATCCAGAAGCAGTCGCTGATAAGGATGGTATCGCGACATCACTGGTCGCAGCTTCGCTGGTTGGCGCTCTGAAGGCGGAGGGGCGCACACTTGACGATGCCCTCGATGACCTCGCCCGCACACACGGCCTCTTCCGCACGGCACCGTTGACGTTCCGGGTCGACGACGTCGCAAAGATCGCGCAGGGCATGGACACGCTGCGGAAGAATCCGCCAACCGTGCTCGCAGGTAGCGATGTTGTCACTGTCCACGACCTCGCTGATGATCCATTCGGTATCGGTCCAACTGATGGCATGTACTTCCTCACGGATGCCAATGACCGCATCATTTGCCGTCCATCCGGTACGGAGCCGAAGCTCAAGTGCTATCTGGAAGTCGTGCTTCCGGTCGCGGCGGGCGAAGAGATTCCGAAGGCCAAGGCCGATAGCAGGTTGGCGCAGCTGCGCGCTGACCTGACCGAGTGCCTCGGCTTCTAGAGCAAATCGCTGTGCTGCTAGTTCCTCGCGGTTGATTCCTCTGAGGTTGATTCGTTCGCGACGTCGAGCTGTGCTTTACGACGCTCATCGTCGCGAGGCGACACCGCCAACGCAATCGCGGGGAATACCGCTGACACAGCAAATAGGGCAGGAAAGCCAAGAGCTGCCACAATCGCGCCGGACAGCGGTGGCGTCGACGCATAGATGATGTTCTGGAACGTGTTCTGCGTGCCCATCGCCCGTCCCGACCACAATGGGCCGGCGTACTCCGCAACAGCGGTAAAGGCCAAGCCGTTTGGAGACACGGCGGATACCGCCAGCGCAGCCATAATGACAGTCGCGAGAATACTCAACGCGCTGTGGCCTGAGGTGGTGTCGGAGTTGCTGATCGTGACGTCGAAAAGCACCATGAGCACACACAGCACAAACGTGACGACGGCGACATGTCGGTACGGGCGAATGCGGGAGCGGGCGCGGTCGGAGACGAAACCAATTGCGGCGCGAGAGCCGGCGCCGAGAAGCTGGGCGATCATGACGATGACTCCGGCAGTGGCTGCAGCGTAACCACGATCGAGCAGCCACACCAGGATGAACGAGCCCATCATTGACTGAGGCCAGGACAACATCGCTGATGCAATATGAATGCGGACGAGATACTTCGAATCGCGGTAAGGGCTGCGGGCGGCAGCGACGTGATCAGCGGAACCCGCTTTAGGTCGGGGCGGATCGGTAATGCCGATGAGGCATGCGAGGCTCAGCACTCCGCACAAGACAGCAGCAAAACCCAAAGACACATGAATGCCGTGGTTCGCAGCGAGCACCGGCAAAGTCACTGCAGACAGGGCCGCGCCGAGGGGTTGCGCAGTCTGCCGGATGCCCATCGCGGTGCCACGCTGCTCCGGGGGATACCAGCCAGATACGACGCGTCCCGACGCAGAATTCACTGAAGCAGCGGCACAGCCAGCGAAGAACAAGGCCACACCAAGGATGAGAGGACCTGAGGTGGAAGCAACCGCAGCGATGCCTGTCATTACAGCGGTGAGTCCAAGTCCGAGACTAAGCGCTGCCCGCTCACCGAACTTATCGACGAACCAGCCCCACGCAATCAACGTGAACACAATGCCGGCGGCGGGCATGGCAGCAATAAGCCCTGCAGTCGCAAGCGGGAGACCAGTAGCGACTAAAGCGGGGATGAGAAAAGGTGTGCCCATGTGAACCACAGACGAACCGACGGCTGCGAGGGTGGACAGAAGGAGCACGAAGTGTCGATATGCGGGACTAGATTTCACGTCATGCTCGTTTCGCACTTGTCTTGATGGGGCTTCCTTGGGCTTTAGAGTCGCTTACTCATCTCGTCAGCGGCGTCGAGAACTTCCTTGCCCCATGCCGTAAATGGTGAAGGGGAGAGGCGTTCGACTGGGCCGGATACTGAGACGACAGCGATCATCTCGTCGGCCGAGTTCCATACTGGGGCTGAGACGCTGGCCAGGGCCGGGTCGCGTTCACCCATGGACTCTGCCCAGCCTTGTGTGCGAATGTCATCGAGTTCGGCAGCGTCGAAATCCGCGTCGGGAATCATGCGCTCTGCGAGACCCTCGGGGCCAAATGCGAGCAAAACCTTTGCAGCAGAACCAGCGGTCAGAGGCATTCGCGAGCCAACAGGCACTGTGTTGCGCAGGCCGGTAGGCGGTTCCATCGAGGCGATGCAGGTTCGGGTGTCGCCGGTGAGGCGGTAGATCTGCACTGACTCGCCGGTCTTGTCCAATAGTTGAGGTAGAACATGCGCGGCAGCGTCGGCAAGCAGGTCGGCAGTCACCGGGGTCAAAGCGGTAAGCCCCGGGCCGGTGGTCCACTGGCCGTCGGGCGTTCGGGTAACAAGGCGATGTACTTCAAGCGCCGTCGCTAAGCGGTGGGCAGTGGCGCGAGGTAAATCGGTGGCCTCGCACAATTCGGCGAGGGTGCAAGGATTTTCCGCGATGGTCTTCAAGATAAGAACCGAGCGATCGAGGACTTTGATGCCACTCATTGGCGCGTTATCTTGTGTGCTAGTCTGTCCCATACCATGATATTATCATCTCACGATTTGAGATGAAACCTTTCCAGCCTATGGAACCTTTAAGAGAGGGCCAACAGATGAGCACCACGGACGCAAGCCCGAAAACGCTCGCCGAAAAGGTATGGCGTGACCATGTAGTCAAGCCAGGCGAAAACGGCGAACCAGACCTGATTTACATCGACCTACATCTCGTGCACGAGGTTACGTCACCTCAGGCATTCGATGGGTTGCGTCTTGCTGGCCGAAAGGTGCGTCGCCCGGATCTGACGATTGCGACCGAGGACCACAACGTACCAACCACCGTCGCTGGTGGTGAGATTCAGCTTATCGCAGAGCCGACCTCACGTACGCAGATCGCGACGCTGCGCAAGAATGCTGAGGAGTTCGGCATTCGACTGCACCCAATGGGCGACCGTGAGCAGGGCATTGTTCACGTGGTTGGCCCGCAGCTCGGCCTGACCCAGCCAGGAACCACTGTTGTGTGTGGTGACTCGCACACCGCGACGCACGGTGCATTCGGTGCGATGGCATTCGGTATCGGTACTTCTGAGGTGGAGCACGTACTGGCGACCCAGACGCTGCCGCTCAAGCCATTCAAGACCATGGCTGTCAACGTCACTGGCGAACTGCAGCCGGGCGTGACATCGAAGGACCTGATTTTGGCCATTATCGCCAAGATCGGCACCGGCGGTGGCCAGGGCCATGTCATTGAATACCGTGGCGAAGCTATCGAGAAGTTGTCGATGGAAGCCCGTATGACCATCTGCAACATGTCCATCGAAGCCGGTGCTCGTGCAGGCATGATCGCCCCAGACGAGACCACGTTCGAATACCTGAAGGGTCGTCCACATGCTCCGCAGGGCGAGGAGTGGGACGAAGCAGTTGAATACTGGAAGTCGCTGGTCACTGACGACGACGCTCAGTTCGACACTGTCGTCGAGATTGACGGTTCGGCGCTGACACCATTCGTCACCTGGGGTACCAACCCTGGTCAGGGAGCGCCACTGGGCGATGTTGTCCCAGACCCTGAGTACATTGCTGAAGATTCCGAACGCATCGCCGCTGAGCGCGCACTCGAGTACATGGATCTGAAACCTGGCACGCCGCTGCGCGAAGTACCTATCGACGTAGTATTCGTTGGCTCCTGCACCAACGGACGCATCGAGGACATGCGTGCTGTCGCGGAAATTCTGGAAGGTCGCAAGGTTGCCGAAGGCGTCCAGATGCTGGTTGTCCCAGGTTCTGCGCGTGTGCGCGAGCAGGCTGAGGCAGAAGGCCTTGGCACGATCTTTGAGGCTGCAGGTGCGGAGTGGCGTATGCCAGGTTGCTCGATGTGCCTTGGCATGAACCCAGATCAGCTTGAGCCAGGTCAGCGCTGTGCATCGACGTCGAACCGAAACTTCGAAGGCCGACAGGGCAAGGGCGGTCGCACCCACCTGGTTAGCCCTGCCGTTGCTGCAGCTTCTGCTGTAGCAGGTACTTTGGCATCCCCAGCTGATCTGTCAGCAGTTAACTAACGACGAGCACGCACTACAGAAGAGGAATTATTCCAATGGAAAAGTTCACAACCCATACCGGCGTTGGCGTGCCTCTGCAGCGTTCCAACGTTGACACTGACCAGATCATCCCGGCTGTCTACCTTAAGCGAGTAACCCGCACTGGTTTCGAAGATGGCTTGTTCTCCAACTGGCGTACCAACGAAAAGGACTTCGTTCTGAACCGTTCTGAGTACGGCAATGGTTCTGTGTTGGTTGCAGGCCCAGACTTTGGTACCGGCTCGTCTCGTGAGCACGCTGTGTGGGCGCTCATGGACTATGGTTTCCGCGTCGTCTTCTCGTCTCGCTTTGCCGATATCTTCCGTGGCAACGCTGGCAAGGCTGGTCTGCTCGCAGCTCAGATGTCGCAGTCTGACATCGAATTGCTCTGGAAGCTTATGGAAGCGCAGCCAGGCATGGAGCTGACCGTGAACCTGGAAAATCGCACCGTCGAAGCTGGCGACCAGGTCTTCACCTTCGACGTTGACGACTACACCCGCTGGCGCCTGATGGAAGGTCTCGACGATATTTCGTTGACCCTGCGCAACGAAGCCGACATCGAAGCGTATGAGTCGTCGCGTCCGTCGCATAAGCCAAGGACTTTGTAGGGACTGGGGAATAGATCAGATGGAAGCTAGTCGATTGATTTGACCTCAGTCAGCTAGTTGAATCCCCTACGAAATTCTTCGCCTACAATTGTCGAACTCGCTAGCGCACAGGTAGTGGCTTCGCAGATGGCTAAGCGAGTTCCCAGGTAGGTAGTATTAACCGCATGTTAATCGATGAGGTATTGGAAGAACTACGGCAATTTACCAAAGAACGTGATTGGGGAAAGTTCCATTCTCCGGAGAATTTAGCCAAGGGAATCTCCATTGAAGCAGCAGAGCTTTTAGAGTGTTTTCAGTGGTCTTCCGAATATGAAAAGGAAGATGTCCGATTAGAACTGGCCGATATCTTGACGTATTGCTATCTGTTATCTGACAAACTCGGGGAAGACCCCAACTCACTGGTACTAGAGAAGCTCTCAATTACCAAAAAGAAGTATCCAATTGAACAGTCGAAGGGGATTGCGACAAAGTACTCGAAACTACGAATGTTGTCGTCGGAAGAAGTGTAGAGGAACGCGTACATTGAAACTCCAGCACCAGAAACCGTTAGTGCGACGAATTGGATACAATCGCCAAGAGCTAATCGATTTCGTGGAAGACCTCCGTTCAGACGAGGTCTACAATACTGACGTAGAATTTCTACTTGACTATCCTACTGTTTACATTGTATATGACGAGGTTAAGGATAAGTACGACATCTATATTGGGGAAACCACAGATATTCGAAGTCGTACAATACAGCATTTGGATTCAGATTCCAAGGATCGCGACGACTGGAAGAAATTCTCGGATGCCAAGAACGCCAAGATGTTCGTAATCGGACATCCGTATTTCAACAAGTCATTGACGCTCGACGTGGAGAATCGACTAATGCACTATTTTACGGGTGCTCCAAATATTTCTGCGTTGCATAACCGTCGAACTAATCCACAGAATCGATACTTCACCCAGGAACAGTTTGACGAGGTATTCTCATCGATCTGGCGCCAGCTTAGGTCGTACGATAAGAAACTCTTTCCGACAGAGCGAATAATTAAAGATTCGGCTCTCTTCAAGGCATCGCCATTTCATAAGTTGACCCAAGAGCAAATCGATGCGAAGCGGGAAATCTATGAAGCAATCCAGTTTAGTTTGGAGCGAGAGGGAACCGGTCACCTAATCTTGGTGAAGGGTGAAGCGGGTGCTGGAAAAACTGTACTATTAAGCAGTTTGTTTTATGAGCTATTTCAGGATCAGCAGGCTCAAGGGGACCCTTTCGCTTTTCAGGATCTTGACGCGTATCTTCTAGTGAATCATGATGAACAGCTAACTGTTTATGAAGCTATTGCGAGAAAACTGGGATTAGTTAAGAAGAATGACAATCGGGTTTCGAGGCCAACAAGATTTATAAACAATAATTCGGAAGAACATCCAGTTGATGTTGTTTTAGTCGATGAAGCTCATTTGCTTTGGACTCAAGGCAAACAGTCTTATCGTGGCAAGAACCAGCTTGTGGATCTAATGAAAAGAGCCAAGGTTGTCGTGGCAGTATTCGATGAGAATCAAATTCTTGCGGCGAACCAGTATTGGGAGCCGGAAACGCAAGCGAAGTTGATGTCAACGCAACCACGTGAGATCACCCTGAAGAATCAAATGCGAATGGATGCTGCTCCAGAAACTGTCGAATGGGTGCGTGGGATTGTTGATCAACAATTCGTGGGGACGTTGAATCTGAATGCGAATGGTCAGGACTCCGCAAATTTCCAAGTGAAGGTTTTCGACGATCCTGTCGAGCTCCATGAGGCAGTGAAAGAGCAGGCATCGAAAGTCGAACATGGACTTTCGAGACTCTTGGCTACGTTTGACTGGGAATACACGTCAAACCATCAGGGTCGTACCTTTACTGTTGATGTCGGAAAACTATCACTACCGTGGAATAAGGAAACTGAGCGCGAACTCAACAAGACTGAAAAGCGAGCAATCGCCAATTTGGCCTGGGCAGAACAGAAACATACGGTCAACGAGGTTGGATCAACATTCACGATTCAGGGTTTCGATCTAAATTTCGCTGGTGTCATCATTGGACCTAGTGTCAAATATCGTGACGGAAGGGTTGTGTTCGATCCTTCCGCCAGTAAGAATAAGTCTGCGACGAATCGACGAACGCTCCTTGACGGGTCTAAGCTGTCAGTCGCTGAACGGCTCTTGCGAAACGAGCTGAATGTTCTCCTGACTCGTGGTGTACACGGGCTATATATTTACGCAGTTGACAAAGAACTGCAACGTGCGCTAAAGCAAGCGACGAATCCGACCTACTTCACAGGCAGTGGCGACGCATAGTAGTCAGCGGTTGTCATCACACCGTCGTTGAAGCCGAGCACCCACATGGAGCCCTTCTTGCATGGAATGTCTTCCAACGGCAGGGTGCCTGCTGCCGAATATGCTGCGATTAAGTCCGGAATAACCAGGCCCTGTGCACACACCACGGAAACGCCACCTTGGGCGACGATTTCGTCGTAACGCTTCTTGGACTGCACCATGGTGGAAATCCACGCCGTGTCGCCGAGTACATCCTCGACGTTGACGTCGATGGCGAGTTCCGCAGCAAGTGGTGCCACCGTCGAGGCGCACCGCATTGGAGCAGCGGAGTAGACACGCTCCGGGCGGAACGGCAGGATCGCAGACACCAGAAGCTCTGCTTGACGACGTCCCTTCTTGTCCAGCGGACGCAGATTGTCGTTTCCAGACCAGTTCTTGCGGGAATGAGCATGTGCGTGGCGAACAAGAATGATGCGCGTGTCTGGTTCGTTGCCCAGGCGCTTGCGGGCCTTATTCAATACCTCGACATCAAGGTCATAAGTGAGAAGCTCTGCAGCGTCGTCCCAGTTGAGCCAGCGAATCTCGTCGACTTCCTTGTTTGGCGTGAATTCGCCACCTAGCACTTCAGCCGTCCAGTACCAGACAACTTTGGTGCGACCTGCGACTGGATACTGCACGTCGCCAAGGAGCTTGCCCAAGCGGACATGATAGCCGGTTTCTTCGCGGATTTCGCGTTCAGCGGTCGTCGGCAAGTTCTCGCCTGGATCGAGCTTGCCTTTGGCCAGCGACCAGTCGTCGTAAGAAGGGCGGTGAATAACCGCGATCTCCGGATTCGATGCATCACCGCGCCACAACACTGCACCAGCAGCGAACGTTGGCTTAGATATGTTTTTGCCTGGATCCGCCTCGATCTGACGCAGCCTGCCTGTCAAATTCTTGTCGTTGACGAGGTCTTTGTCGTTCTCATGCATGGTCATGTGGAGTGCTCCTGGCCGTGGTCGGCCGATAATCCGAGTGCGGTTTCCTTCCGTCGATTCTAGCGCTGGTTCCACGATTTCATCGGATTGACCGGCTAGGCTCAGTGGGGAAACTAATCGGGCAGAATCGTAAAGAATCGTAAAGGACAGGCAATGGTTCAGGTTGCAGTCATGGGCGCTGGGTCATGGGGAACCACCCTGGCCAAAGTCTTTGCCGATGCAGGAAATCCGGTGACCTTGTGGTCGCGCCGCGAAGAACAGGCGCGTCGCATCCAAATCACTCGTGAGAACCACGATTACCTTCCGGGGCTCGGTCTGCCGGCAAATATTCTTGCGACGGCGAATGCTGAGGAAGCAATGGATGGCGCTGACATCATTGTCCTTGGAGTGCCGTCGCAGACGCTGCGCGAGAACTTGTCAGTGTGGCGTGAGTTCATTCCTGAAAAAGCTACGCTGCTGAGCCTTGCCAAGGGCATTGAGCGGGACACGCACTTGCGTATGACGGAAGTGATCATGCAAGTGACCGACTTGCCTCTAGATCGAATTGCCGTGCTGTCCGGACCAAACCTGGCTAGGGAAGTAGCTGCGGAACAACCAGCTGCGACCGTCATTGCATGTACTGATGAGAATCGAGCACGGATGGTGCAAGCAGCTGTTGCCACGAATTACTTCCGTCCGTATACCAACACCGACGTGATCGGCTGCGAGTTTGGTGGCGCCTGTAAGAACGTCATTGCTCTTGCCTGCGGTATGGCTTCTGGCCAGGGGCTTGGCGAAAACACGTTGGCAACCATCATTACACGTGGCCTTGCAGAGATTACGCGCCTTGGTGTCGCAGCCGGTGCCCAAGAGAAGACTTTTTCGGGGCTTGCTGGCCTGGGTGACCTTGTCGCAACGTGTTCATCGCCGCTGTCTCGCAACCGTACGTTTGGTGATCGACTCGGTCGAGGCGACACGGTTGAGCAAGCCCAGCATGCGACGCGCGGACAGGTGGCCGAGGGAGTCATCTCGTCGATTTCAGTGCGGGAAGTTGCGCAGTCACTTGGTGTCGAAATGCCAATGACCGAAGCCGTGTACAAGGTTTGCCATGAGGGTGAATCTGTCGCGGAGACGATTCGTGCGCTGATGGGGCGCAGTCGTAAAGCAGAGTAAAAGCAGAGTAAGGATAGTATTTACAACCATGACTTCGTCCGAACACGTCGACTCTGTCGAAACCGTCACCACCGTTGCTGTTGTCTACGGTGGAAATAGCCCTGAGCACAGCGTTTCTTGCGTGTCAGCTGGTGCAATCATGTCGCACCTGGACCCACGTAAGTACACAGTCATTCCGGTCGGTATTACTCGCTCCGGTACCTGGACTGTAGGAACCACCGATGTCGAGTCGTTGAAGCGCCAGGGTCGCGTTATGCCTCAGGTCCCTAATGGGGGCATCGAGCTGCAGTTGTCCATAGACCCGGCTCGTCGTGGCGAAATCCGCTACGTTTCGGGGCCGAATGCTGGCGAGGTCTACGCCAATGTGGACATTATTTTCCCAGTGCTGCACGGCCCGAATGGCGAGGACGGCACGCTCCAGGGCATGTTTGAACTTTCCGGTATCCCGTATGTCGGCCCGGGTGTCTTGGCATCCTCTGCAGGTATGGACAAGGAACGCACGAAGAACCTGCTCTTCGCTGCAGGACTGCCCATCGGCGAACAGGTTGTTCTTCACGAGGGCGAAGAACTTGATGACGCTACCAAGGAAGCATTCGGCCTCCCAGTGTTCGTGAAGCCTGCCCGCGGTGGTTCGTCGATTGGTATTACCCGTGTTGCTGATTGGGCGGAATTGCCGGCAGCTATTGATTTGGCTCGCGAGCATGACTGGAAGGTGATCGTCGAAAAGGGGTTGGTCGGTGCAGAGGTCGAGTGTGGTGTCCTGCAGTACCCAGATGGTCGTGTGTTTGCGTCCGAGCCTGCGTTGTTGAACGGCACTGAGGATTCAGACGAGGGCTTTTACGGTTTCGACACGAAGTACCTTGACGACGTCGTCACTGCGCAGATCCCAGCACCACTTGATGCTGACACTCTGGCAGCAGTCAAGGATATTTCAGTTCGCACGTTCAGGGCAGTGGGCTGCGACGGTCTGACTCGCGTGGACTTCTTTATTACCGAAGACGGTCCGGTTATTAACGAGATCAACACCATGCCGGGCTTCACCCCAATTTCGATGTATCCACAGATGATGGCTGCATCCGATGTTGCATACGAGGAGTTACTGGACACGTTGTTGCAGCGTGCGTTGGTGGCGCGTCGTTAAGCTCTGCCAAGCGCAGTGCCAATAGGAAAGCCCCTGTGCAGATCTAGTAAAAGATCCGCGCAGGGGCTTTTGTGTGGCTAACTTGAGCGGCTACTTCTCTTCGCTAGGAGAAATGTTCTTCAGATTCGAAGCGATGATGTCCGATAGCAGTGGCATGATTTGGGCGCCTTCGGATACCGGGAGGTCAACGGCGACGTAGCGCTCACGGCCCATGGCGTACCACGCGCTTGTCGTACCTGCGGACATGGTCGGTTCGTTGAACCAGACGATGTCATTGACCTGGGTGAGTTGCTCAGTGGTATCCGCGTAGCTTGTAGGTTCTTCAAGGCCACAACGCAGCGACACGATATCGCCATTGTCGTCTGACCAGACCACCATTCCATCTGGAACGTCGAGACCGTCAACCAACTTTCGGCCACCGAGTTCCTTAGGCAGCGCAGCAATGAAGGACTTGCACAGCTTGTCATTGTGTGGAGCCTTGGCGTCCGACAGCGGAATTGGGGACAGCTCTGGCTTCTTGGTGAACTCTGTATCCGGGCGCAACGACTCGGCCAGTTCCTTCAGAGCATCCTCGCGGGTTGGATCCGAGGTGACAGCGACTACTGGCGAACGGCCGACCGCAAACCACGTCACCAAATTCTCGTCCGCTGCATCGACAACGCGAAGCCACTTCACGCCGTCAACATTCTGCGTCTTGGCAAGCTCGTTGTACTGAGTTGGCACTGGGGCGCCACAGCGCAGAGTAATGCGGTGATCTTCGACATCGCGCCACACAGCAGCACCAGCTGGGGCGGGATCAGCGAGTTCAGCGCGCACCAGGCCATCAACGCGCTCTGGCAGCCTGCCGAGCAGTTCGGCACACTCCGGGGCGTTGTTGTCTGGCATATCTGGGCTGGACAGCGCAACAGGGTTGCTAGCCTGTTTATCCTGGACGACTTTTGCTGCAACAATGATGCCGAGGGTCAGAACAATCGCAATAATCAATGCAATTGCTGCATTGCGGCGGTTACCCTGAGCCTGGACCATATTTTCCGATTCGGGTGTATCTCCCATAGTTCGAGAGTCTACCTATCGCGATCGGAACGAAGACGGAAGGCTGCCGGTGCCGACGGAACCACAAGAGAATCGCTTTGAGCACGCACAGTTGCCCCCGCGATCGGGGCAGTTGTCGCATGTCTCCATTGGAGAACTCGGCGAGCTGAAAGTTATCTCGGAAATTAGGAAAGTCGCGCCGTCGAAACGCAACGGCGATGATGCCGCAGTGCTTGCGATGACAACCCCGAACGCGCGCTACGTTGCGTCCACAGACATGTTGGTGGAGGAGCGACATTTCACTATGCGCTGGTCCACTCCACAACAGATCGGCGCGAAGGCCGCTATTCAAAATTTCGCTGATGTGGAGGCAATGGGTGCCCGCCCTACTGCCATCTTGTTTGGCATCTCGGCACCACCTGAGACTCCGCTCGGTGTGCTCACTGGCATTGCCCGGGGGCTTTACGACGAAGGCCGTAAGTGCGCAGCCGACTTGGTTGGTGGGGACATCGTCAGTGGCGATAACCTCGTCGTTTCTATCACCGCGATGGGTGAATTGGGCGGGCCATTGCCGCCGTTGTGGCGAGGTGGAGCACGCCCCGGTGACACCTTGATCGCGGCGGGGCCGATCGGTAAGTCTGCAGCTGGTTTTGCGATGTTGCAGCATTTTGGCAGTCCAGCAAAGGTGCCTGGTGAGTTTGCCGGTCTCGTTGGCGCACATCTGGTGCCCGAGTTTTCGTATGGTCGTGGCCCCACGGCGCGCGCAGCGGGTGCCGTTAGTTTGACGGATAATTCCGATGGTCTGGTCGTCGATCTTGGTGAAATCGCTCGGATGTCGGGCGTTAGTGTCGACGTCGATAAGCAAGCCATCGCGCCAGACGAAGAAATGATCCGCGCTGGTGAGGTATTGAGCATTGACCCGTGGGAGTGGGTGCTTCGTGGTGGTGAGGACCACACGTTGCTGGGCAGCATCCCCGGAGAGCCACCAACAGGTTTCCGCGCTATCGGTCGGGTGCTGAAGGAAGGCGAAGAGCATGTGACAATCGACGGCGAGAGGCCATGGCTGCATGGGGGATGGGTGTCCTTTTAAATGACTGAGAGTGTTTCCGAAAATATGGCAGGTCGACCGCTTCCCGTCGAGGCAGGTTGGGCACAGGCATTAGCACCGGTGGCTCCGCAGATTCACGCAATGGGCGATTTTCTGCGAGCCGAGAACGCAGCAGGTCGTGGTTATCTTCCTGCAGGTCCAGATGTATTGCGTGCGTTTACCTACCCGTTTGACAAGGTGAAAGTACTGATCATCGGGCAGGACCCGTATCCAACGCCCGGTCACGCGATGGGACTGAGCTTCTCAGTGCAGCCAGATGTGCAGCCGGTGCCGAGATCGCTTGCCAACATTTTCAAGGAATACTCGTCTGATCTCGGCTTGCCGACGCCGACTAATGGCGATCTCACCCCATGGGCTGAACAGGGGGTTGCATTATTCAACCGAGTGCTAACAGTCCAGCCTGGAAAGGCTGCGGCACATCGTGGCAAGGGGTGGGAAGCCGTGACTACTCATGCCATCACAGCATTGGCGCAGCGAGACGAACCACTCGTGGCCATTTTGTGGGGACGTGATGCGCAGTCGGCGCAGCCTCTTCTCCACGGTGTGCCGTGTTTGTGCTCTCCGCATCCGTCACCATTGTCGGCATCACGCGGGTTCTTTGGCTCGCGTCCGTTCTCTCGGGCGAACGAAGAGTTGATTCGTCTTGGGGCGGAACCAATTGACTGGAGACTGTAGGATTATCGGTCATGTCCACCTCTATTGATGACGCAACGAACCGCCAGGCCACACCAGCCACAGGCGTATCACGCGTTACAGAAAAGGGGGAGGGTGCTGGAGTTCCTGACGTTATCACCGCTGATGTCATGTTGCGATGGTTGCGCAGGTCAGTCGCTGTATTGGATCGCCGTCGCGAAGAGATCAACCAGCTCAACGTATTCCCAGTCCCAGATTCCGACACGGGCTCAAACATGGTGGCGACGCTGTCATCATCGGTTGCTGTGGCAGAGGAGTTGGCAGCCACCGCTGCAGAAAAGGGTCAGGTGGCGGCAGCTACTGATATGGCAGCAGCATTGTCCTCGGGAGCGGTGCGCGGTGCCCGAGGAAACTCCGGGACGGTGCTGTCGCAGGTGTTCCGTGCCGTCGCTGAATCGACGACCGCAGAAGGCGTCGGAGCAGACGATATTCGTCGCGCGTTGAAGCTCGCGGTTCGACATGTCGATGCTGCAATTGCAGATCCAGTTGAGGGCACAATCTTGACGGTGCTTCGCCAAGCGGCGGTTGCGGCAGCGGAAAGCGAATCAGATGAGTTGTTGACCGTCGTCACGGAAGCAGCTGGTGCAGCGCGTGTTGCCCTGGCAAATACTCCATCGCAGTTGCCGGCGCTCCGCAAAGCCGGTGTGGTTGATGCCGGTGGCGCGGGGTTGGTTCTTCTTCTCGACGCACTCGTCGATGAGCTCACGGGCAAAGATTCTGAAGACGCTGACTTGCATGTCGAACAGGTAAAGGCAGATGGGCCGGAAATAGAGGTGATGTTCCTCCTTGAGGCGGAAGAGGAACCGCTTTCGGAGCTGAAGCGACGCCTAGAGAAGATAGGCAACTCACTCATCGTTGCTGGCGAAGATGAACACACGCACATGGTGCATATTCATTCGCAGCAGCCGGGCCTTGTTTTGGAAACAGCCATGGATTACGGTCGTCCGACCAAGATCCACATCGAAGCGTTAGTGCTGGACAAGGACACACCTGCGGACCCTGGTCGCTTGGTTCTTGCCATCGCGCCTACTGGACCGATCGCCGATCTGTTTCACTCGGCTGGTGCTCGCATTATTGCGCCGTCGTCGCCAAATACCGCTGACGATGATGCCGTGGATCGTATTGTCTCGGCTCTCAATAGCGTTCCGGCACAGAGTGAGATTCTGCTGTTGCCAAATGGGTTGCTGTCGAGCCGAGAGATGGTGCAAATCGAGCTTGCAGCCCAGGCAACCGAGCATGCCATCAACATTTTGCCGACGAGCACGTTGGCAAACGGTATTGCCGCAATGGCGGTACACGACTCCGAACGGCCTATGGCTGTCGATGCCTACGCAATGAGTGAGGCCAGCGCCGGTATGCGCACTGCCATGCTCCACCAGGCCACGTCAGCGGGACTCACGGCCGTGGGGCCATGCGCGCGGGGTGATGTCCTGGCCTCTGTAAATGGCGATATTTTAGTGATCGCGGACGAGGTCGATAAGGCTTTGAACCAAACGGTAGACCTCATGCTGAAGTCGGGCGGCGAGCTGATCACCGTGCTTCTCGGCACCGGCGTTGATCCACGCTGCGCGACCAGTCTCCGCGCCCGACTGCTCGAACACACCGACGATATGGATGTCGTCGCCTACGCTGCCGATGGCATGGCGGAGTTGATTCAGGTCGGCGTCGAGTAGCAGGGACGTATCGTGCTGGGTTGGTTGTCGACACCGGATGCGCGCACTTCGCTGCGCGACGTCCTCGGTGACGCTGATGCAAAGAAGCTGAAGACTGCCTTCGGTGTATCCACTGTGGGTGAATTCTTGACGACGTTCCCTCAGCGCTACCTCGCTCATGGACGCACCTTGGACGTCAACTACGAAGACCTGGGTGCGACGATTACGGCTGTTGTGCGAGTGGAGTCTGTGTCTGCTGCTCCGTCGGGTGGACAAGGTTGGGGAAGCGGTCGTAAGCAGCCGTTCAAGTTCACTGTCACTGACGGTAAGCGTTCTATGCCTGCTGCCATCTTTGGGCATGACTACTTACGAAACTTCGTGAAGCCGGGAATGATGCTGTTGGTGCTGGGCACGCTCGGCGAGTTCCGTGGGCAGCCACAATTGAAAAACGTTGACATTCTCGTGCTGAATGCTGACGGCAGTCTTGGGCAATCGACTGGACGGTTGGCAAAACTCGTCGACACAGCTGATGGGCTCGCTGAACTTCATCGAGTGTTGAATCGCCCGTACGTCCCCATCCACAGGGGACGAAAAGGCATTCCGGGCATTGTCATGGCAATTTACACCGAGCGGGTGCTGCGATGGTTACCCACACAAGATGATCCTTTGCCGAAGAAGCCGGACGAGCTGCTTCCATTCGATACCGCGTTGCGCGAGGTCCACTTTCCCGGCGCGCATGGGCCACAGCAGGCGATCGAAAGATTGAAGTACGACGAAGCATTGGAACTTCAGCTTGCTATGGCGCTGCGTCGACAAGAAATGGTGCAAAGAACTGCCCCTGAGTGCCCGCCAATGCCCACAGGCAGCAAGGAGCACCTCCGCGACAACCTGGGTTTCGAACTCACCGAAGGGCAGAAATCGGTTGTTGACACCATCGCGCGTGACCTCAGCTCAACCGTGCCGATGAACCGTCTGCTCCAGGGCGAAGTGGGCTCGGGTAAAACCGTTGTGGCGCTGCTGTCCATGCTGCAAGTCGTGGACAATGGGATGCAATGTGCATTGCTCGCGCCCACAGAAGTACTCGCAGCTCAACATGCTCGATCCATTATTTCTATGCTTGCCGACGCCGGTATCGACGTCCCCGTGACACTTCTGACGGGATCAATGACAGTTGCGAACAAGCGACAGGCGTTGCTCGATATTGTGTCGGGTTCAACTGGCATCGTGGTGGGTACTCACGCACTGATCTCAGATGGGGTGGAGTTCTTCAATCTTGGCTTGGTAGTCGTCGATGAGCAGCATCGGTTTGGAGTTCGCCAACGCGATAAACTGCGCGAACGAGGTCGCGACGGGATGACTCCCCATGTTCTGGTGATGACAGCGACTCCCATTCCGCGCACCGTTGCCATGACTGTCTTCGGGGACCTCGATGTGTCGGAGCTGTCGGAGCTACCTGGGGGCCGTCGTGAAGTGAAGTCCTTCGTGGTGCCCATCCTCGAATTGCCGGCTTGGGAGGCGCGGACCTGGGCTCGCATGAACGAAGAGGTTGCCCAGGGAAACCGTGTGTTCATCGTGTGCCCGAAGATCGTTGCGACGGAGCCCGGTGACGAATCACTCGAAAACGTACAGCAGCGGGCACTCCAGGAAATGCCTACGGCCCGGATTGGTGTCGTACACGGGCAGCTACCAGGGCAGGAAAAAGACCGCATCATGCAAGAGTTCGCGCGCGGGAACCTCGATGTGCTCGTCTCGACCACTGTCATCGAAGTTGGCGTTGACGTGCCAGAAGCAACCGTCATGATGATCCGCCAAGCCGAGAGTTTCGGCGTTTCCCAGCTGCACCAGCTGCGTGGTCGCGTGGGCCGTGGCACTCGCGCCGGGCTGTGCTTCCTCTGCACGGCATCGCTGCCGGATTCACCGGAGCGCCGTCGTCTCGATGCCATCGCCGCGACTAACGATGGCTTTGAACTCGCACAGCTGGATGTAGCGAACCGCAGTTTTGGCGATGTACTTGGCGACGACCAGTCGGGCATCGCTACCGGACTCGGTCTGGTCGACCTAGTCGACGACTTTGACATTATCGATCGCGCTCGCGATGACGCTGCAGCTCTCGTCGCACAATCGTCGGATATGGCGCGAGCATTGACAGTCGATATCACTGAGGAAGAAGCCGGGTATCTCGAGCGGTCGTAAACAAATTGGCGGCTACGTCGTAAGCTATGTGTCATGAAGGAATCGAACGCAGATGTGCCGACGACGGAATCAGTGTGCGCACCATTTGCTGGTGTCGTGCGACTGGAAGTCGTAGCAGGACAGACCGTGCAGACCGGTGATGTTGTCGCGGTTGTTGAGGCCGTGAAGCTGGAAGCTCCAGTGCTGGCGCCATGCCCTGCCACGGTAGAGAGCATTCCTGTCGAGAATTTCTCGGATGTGACAGGTGGAGATGTTGTGGCGGAGCTTTCGCCACTGCAGTCCACAGCGGCCAAGGATTCCGCACGATGACCCGCATTATTGCTGGTGAGGCCCGCGGACGGAGATTAGTCACGCCAAAGGGAACCGATACCCGGCCAACGTTGGACCGGGCTCGGGAAGCAATCTTCTCGTCATGGTCGACGCGTTTCGGTATCGAGGGCACGAATGTGTTGGATCTTTTCGCTGGATCTGGTGCGCTCGGGCTGGAAGCTGCATCAAGGGGAGCGGATCAGGTAACCCTCGTCGAGAATTCCCCCAAAGCTATCGCTGCCATTCGCACCAACATGCAGACAGTTGGACACCCACGCTGTCATCTGGCCGAGATGAAAGTCTCGACCTTCCTGTCGGGAACTCCATCGCAGCAGTTTGACCGCGTCATCGCAGATCCGCCGTATGACCTGTCCGGTGAAGCCGTCACAGAGATGCTCGAAGCATTGCGTCCTTTTCTTGCCGACGGAGCCGTCGTCACGATTGAACGCCACCGCGATGACGAGGAAACTGTGTGGCCGACGGGCTACGACATGCTGCAGCAGAAGCTAAAACGACGAATCCACGGACTTGCGCGCTTTGATACGGCAATCTTTGATGCGGAGCAGGAAGCGACGGGGGAGCCGTCGACAAGCGAAAGCGAGGAATCGTAAGTGACTCATGTGTGCTGCCCAGGTTCGTACGATCCGCTGACTAGCGGTCACTTGGATGTGATTGAACGTGCATCCGTGCTGTTTGAGCAGGTAACGGTGCTGGTGACCCACAACCCAAATAAGTCAGGTCTGTTTACCGCAGACGAGCGGATGGATTTGATCCGCCAGTGCACAGAGCATCTTGGCAATGTCCGCGTAGATTCGTGGACTCGACTCCTGGTGGAGTATACGACTGCGCATGACATCAAGGCGCTGGTGAAGGGGCTGCGCTCGGCAGCGGACTACGAGTACGAGGTCCCGATGGCGCAGATGAATCGTCGCATGAGCGGTGTCGACACGTTGTTTATCGAGGCTGACCCAAAGTACGGGCATGTGTCCTCGACGCTGATGAAGGAAGTTGTGCGCTACGGAGGTCAAGTCGACGGTCTCGTGCCAGATAAAGTGGCCGAGGCGTTGCGCGCGAAGCTGTTGTAGGAACGCAAAGCTCCTGAACGTGACTGCATTTCGCTCATACCTCGCGAGTCATCCAACCAACTTTTCTTTTCGGTGGCATGCTGGTTTGTATGTATCGCGTTTTCGAGTCCCTTGATGAACTAGTGCAGACCGTCGAGGAGGCCTATGGCTTTCCTATGACTCCAAATTGCATGGTGCCACGCCGTGATGTTCTCGTTTTGCTCGATGAGCTGCGTGAGGCTTTGCCACACGAGCTCGATGATGCACAAGATGTGCTTGATCAGCGAGATCAGATTGTTGCGGATGCGGACGCTCAGGCTGCGGCTTCTCTTGCAGATGCTGAAGCAGAAGCGCAGCGCATTATCGATGAAGCAAACGAACGAGCACGTGCCACCGTTGAAGATGCAGAGCTTCGTGCGCACAACATGGTAACGAGCGCTCAAGATGACGCTGATCGCGTTCGAGACGATGCCGATCGTGAATACCGCCAGGTCACCGATCGCGCAGCATCTGAGGCGGATCGCCTGATTGCATCAGGTAACGAAGCGTACGAACGATCCGTCCAAGAAGGCCTCACCGAACAGGCGCGTTTGGTGTCCGAGTCTGTCGTTGTTCGTGAAGCGGAAGAAGAAGCGCGTCGCCTCGTGGAGCAGGCTCACGCCGATTCAAATCGTCTGCGCACAGAATGCGACGTGTACGTCGATGGCAAGCTCTCTGAATTCGAGAACTCTTTGACGACGACGCTGCGTAGCGTCAGCCGTGACCGCGCCGCTATTCGTAAGGGAGCAGGTGCAGTGGGAGCTGGCCACGACGGTGGCGGTTCGCGCTACAGCCGCGACTATGACTCCGATCGCGATTACAACACTGACCGCAATTACGATGCCGATCGCGATTACAACACTGACCGCGGTTACGACGCGGATCGCAATTACGACGCATAGTGATAATCACTGACATCGGGGATTCGGGGTCCCGCGGGGTAGAATGAGCGACATCATGAATGAATCTTCTCCATTTGTTTTGGACGTAGGCAAGGTACTCCGCGAGGGCATGCCTGAACCTTTCTTGCGGGTCGGTGATTCTCCGGACCGCATCGGTGCAGAAATGATCGCCGTTGAGCCGGGCACCGAAGTCACCGTCGAAGGCATGATCACCCCGCTTGGTGGCGGTGTTCTTGTCGACGCTGATGTTCGAGCACCATTGACCGGCCAGTGTGTGCGATGCCTGGCAGATCTCGTCGATACGCTTGACGTGCATGTTTCGGCTGTTTTCTCTGCTAGTGAGGACTTCATCACGGGTGAAGATGCCGAGGAAGGTGACGAGATCGCACGGGTCATCGATGACAAGGTCGACATGACCCAGGCTGTCATCGATGAAGCCGTCTTGGCATTGCCGTTCAATCCCACATGCGAACTGATCGGTGCGGGCGAATGCTCGGAAGAGAAAACTGGGGTGCCAGCTCCAGATGGAGTGTCGGGTGAGGAAGAGCGCGTCGATCCGCGGTGGGCTGGATTGGCCGAGAAGTTCGGCAATCTTTCTGCGGACGACGCTGACGAAGGTGACAAGAAGTGAGTCGTAAGCGTCGTTTGACGGGTGAGGCTGCCCGTTCGGCTGCGTTCAACAGCGTTGATCATGCTCCATTGTTGGAAGCACTGGGTGTGCAATTGGAAGAGGACCGTTTGTGTCTTGCTCTCACGCACCGTAGCTTTGCCAACGAGAACGGTCATTTGACCAACAATGAACGTCTTGAGTTTTTGGGCGATGCTGTGCTTGGCATGTGTATCGCGGAGGAGCTGTACAAGCGATTCCCAGATCGCGCTGAGCAGGATATTTCAAAAATGCGTGCGGGCGTAGTCAATATGTACGCACTCGCTGATCTTGCGCGTCGTATCGAACTCGGTCCGCACATTCTGCTGGGGCGCGGTGAAAAGGGAACAGGTGGCGCCGATAAGCATTCGATTCTGGCAGATACCACTGAGGCTTTGCTGGGTGCCATTTACCTTGAACACGGTTTCGACGTCGCGAAGGACACCATCCTCCGTCTCTTCGACACGATGATCGATGGTGCCCCCACTGAGTCTCGTGGCCGTGACTGGAAGACTCTGCTGCAGGAACGACTCGCAGCGAAGAAGATGCCTGCGGCCGAGTACACCGTCACGACCACCGGCCCTGATCATGAGCTCACATTCTTTGTCGATGCCGTTGTCAATGGCAAGGTCATCGGCCATGGCGAAGGCGGTACGAAGAAGGAAGCCGAGATGCACGCAGCTCATCAGGCGCACAGCTCACTAGTCTAAACGCTTGTATGCCTGAACTTCCCGAAGTCGAAACCATTCGCGTTGGCCTCGAACCCTACGTCGCGGGCCAACACATTAGTGGTGTCGACGTATTCAATCCGCGTGCTGTCCGCCGTCAACCCGGTGGCGCCGAAGAATTCCGAGCGCGTCTCACCGGCAACCGAATCTCCCACACGGATCGACGGGGTAAGTACCTCTGGCTGGTACTTGACGATGACGCCTGCCTGGCCATCCACCTCGGCATGAGTGGCCAACTGATCGTTCCTTCTCCGGAACGGAAGCGCGATGGACACACGCGGGCCGTCGTCACGTTGAGCAACGGGACCGAGTTGTGGTTCCAGGATCAGCGAACTTTTGGGTGGCTCTGGGCGTGCGATGTAATTCCTGCGGTGCATGTTGCGTCGCGGAAGGTTCCGGCAAAGTTGGTGCCGGAGCCGGTGGTTCATATCGCGCCAGACCTGCTGGAACCGGGGCTGGACCCGGTTGTGCTTGCACATCAGATGCGATTGCGCCGGTCGGGGATAAAGAGGGTGCTATTGAACCAGGAAGTGGTCAGCGGCATCGGGAATATCTATGCGGACGAGATGCTGTGGGCAGCACGGGTGCACGGAGAAATCCCTGCGAGTGAATTGTCTGTGCGGAAACTCGCGCAGCTCATTCGGGCGGGGCAGGACGTGATGCGGCGAGCTATCGCTGCTGGTGGCACCAGTTTTGATGAGTTGTACGTCCACGTCAACGGTCGCAGTGGGTATTTCTCCCGGTCGTTGGAGGCATATGGACGTGCTGGAGAGCCATGCAGTCGGTGCGGAGGGCTAATTGTGCGACAGAGTTTTATGAATCGCTCCAGCTATTTTTGTGCTCGTTGTCAGAAAAATTAATGAGCTGACTTCGATGGCAGTTAAAATCGTTCACTATGGAATGGATGGAAACTGCAACCGGGTGGGTTGAAGCCTGGAATGACAAGTACTGGCTGCTGATGATTGCGCTGCTAGTCTCGGCTGGTCTGTACTTCTGCGTGCGAACGTTCGTCGTTCAGGTGCGCTACGTGCCTGAGATGTTTCGGGCAATCACGGAAAAACCGTCAGACATCTCGGAAGGCATCAAAGGTATCTCGGCCTTCAAAGCCTTCACAATTTCGGCAGCTTCGCGCGTAGGTACGGGCAATGTGGCAGGTGTCGCGGTTGCTATTTCGACGGGTGGTCCGGGCGCTGTCTTCTGGATGTGGCTGCTCGCCATCATTGGTGGTGCGACCAGTTTCGTGGAATCAACACTGGCGCAGCTGTACAAGGTTAAAGATGACGATGCCTATCGAGGTGGACCCGCGTACTACATCACCAAAGGTTTGGGCGAGAGGTGGCGATGGATGGCCGTTCTCTTCGCCATCGCCATCACTGTGACCTATGGTTTCGTATTCAATGCTGTTCAATCGAACTCGATTACGTCTGCTCTGAATGAATCGATGGGACTTGACTCGACTGCTGTCAAAGCGGGCATCGGTATTGTTCTGGCGATCCTGACCGCGTTGATCATTTTTGGTGGTGTACAGCGTATTTCGGCTATCACCCAGGTGATCGTTCCGGTGATGGCCACGCTTTACATCGTGCTTGGTGTGATCGTTCTCGTCCTCAACATCACTGAGGTGCCAGGAATGCTGTTGCTGATCGTCGAGCATGCATTCGGCATCCGGGAGATCGCAGGAGCAGCCTTCGGTACCGCAATCATGCAGGGTATCCGTCGAGGACTGTTCTCTAATGAAGCAGGTATGGGTTCGACTCCTAATGCTGCTGCATCGGCGTCCGTTTCGCATCCGTGCAAGCAAGGACTTATCCAGACGTTGGGTGTCTACTTTGACACGTTGATCGTCTGTACCGTCACTGCGGTCATCATTTTGCTTTCCGATCCCACTTACGGCGGGGACGTTGAGGGCACGAGCCTGACCCAGTCTGCGCTTGCAGCGCAGGTAGGTGGCTGGGCAATTCACGCGATCACGATCATTATTTTCTTCCTGGCGTTTTCGTCGATCATTGGCAACTACTACTACGCAGAGGCGAATATTCCGTTCTTGTCCAATAACGCAGCGTTGAAGAATGGTGTCCGAATCCTCGTCTTGCTCTGTGTTTTTGGTGGCGCAATTGGTTCGGTACCGCTGGTGTGGGCACTGGCTGATGTGTTCTCTGCATTGATGGCAACGATCAACATCGTGGCAATTCTCCCGCTCGGTGGTGTAGCAGTGGCTCTGCTTGGTCATTACGCGAAGCAGAAAGCCCAGGGGCTCAATCCGGTCTATCACCGCGACGATCTGCCCAATATTCGAGGACACGAGAATATTGAGTGCTGGGACGGTAGTGACCCAATGACTCGTCGAGAAGCAGAATCTGTCTAACGTAGAAGCATGAGTGAGACGATACGGCTAACCGCGTGGGTCCACGGACATGTGCAGGGCGTTGGCTTCCGCTGGACCACGCGGTCGCGAGCATTAGAGCTCGGGCTTGTCGGTTTTGCCAAGAACTACCCGGATGGGCGAGTGCTCGTGGTGGCCGAAGGCTCAGCCGAAAAGTGTGAGGAATTGCTTGCCTGGCTCAACGGACCGGATACGCCTGGTGTGGTCGAAACAGTTGTCAGTGATTTTTCCAAGCCACACGGCGATTACCTAACCTTTGATCGCAGGTAACTCGGGTATCCTGACCTGATATGCACCTCAAGTCGTTGACCCTCAAAGGATTCAAGTCCTTCGCGTCAGCGACGACCCTAAAATTCGAGCCAGGAATTTGCGCCGTCGTCGGACCGAACGGGTCAGGTAAATCGAATGTCGTTGATGCCCTCGCGTGGGTCATGGGCGAACAAGGCGCAAAGACGCTGCGTGGCGGCAAGATGGAAGATGTCATCTTCGCTGGCACATCTGGTCGAAAACCACTGGGACGAGCAGAAGTAACCCTCACCATCGACAACACTGATGGTGCGCTGCCGATTCAGTATCGCGAAGTGTCGGTAACCCGTCGCATGTTCCGCGATGGCGCCTCTGAGTATGAAATTAATGGCTCCCGCTGCCGCCTCATGGATGTCCAAGAACTTCTGAGTGACTCCGGCATTGGTCGCGAAATGCACATCATCGTGGGGCAAGGACGCTTGTCGCAGATTCTCGAAGCACGCCCAGAAGAACGGCGTTCCTTCATTGAAGAAGCTGCGGGTGTGCTGAAACACCGCCGTCGTAAAGAGAAGGCGCAGCGCAAGCTAGCCTCAATGCAGGCGAACTTGGACAGGTTGACAGACTTGACGACGGAGCTGCGTCGCCAGTTGAAACCGCTGGCTCGGCAAGCGGAGGCAGCGAAGCGTGCGCAGACTGTGCAGGCGGATCTGCGTGACGCAAAGCTTCGGCTGGCTGCTGCGGATTTGGTGGAGCTGCGGGCATCATTGAACGATGTCGCTGAGCAAGCGCGCATTATTCAAGCCAAAGTCGATGATGCGACGATGCGCCTGGAAATCGCGACCGAGCGCCGTGACGAATTGGAAGTCGAGCTGGAACGCGTCACGCCACTTGCGGAGTCCGCACGAGAGCTGTGGTTCCGACTGTCGGCGTTGTCCGAGCGAGTAGGTGCGACCCGTCGTATTGCTGCTGACCGTGCTGCCGATGCAGTTGCGGTGCCATGGGCTGGTCAAGACCCCGATGATCTGGAAGCTCGGGCTGACGTCGCTGCCGAAGAAGAAAATGTACTGGCAGAAGCAGAATCGCAGGCTCGCGAACGGCTGGAGACCATTCGCGATGTGCTCGCTGAAGCTGAGGAAGAAGCCCGTGCGGCGGAGCATGAGCACCTAGCAGCGGTGCGGGCGATTGCCGATCGTCGTGAAGGTGTTGTGCGGTTGGTTGCTGCGGAGGAGTCGGTGCGAACGCGATTACAGGCGGCGCGCGATGAGGCAACACGTCTCGACGAACAGTTCGCCGAAGCCGATGATCGCCGGGCCGATGCAGCGCAAGCGGTGGAAGAAGCAGCTGCCGAGCTCGCTGAAGCCGAGCTAGCGGTGCCCGAATTGCGCGAATCTCATGAGCGTGCACAAACCGAAGCACAGGATGCAACACGTCGAGTGCAGGAATTGCGCAACCAGGAACGTGCATTGGAACGTGAGATTTCTGGTTACCAGGCGCGTATCGAGGCGTTGACGGCGGCTCGTGATGCCGCAGCATCAGACGGTGCGGGGTGGCTTCGCAAGAAGTTTGAGTTGGGCAGCATTTCCGAGCTGCTGTCTATCGAGCCTGGCTGGGACACTGCTATCGCTGCAGCTCTCGGGTCTGCCGGTGATGCCTTGGTAGCTAATGGTGACACCCACGCGGATGCAATCATCGCTGAGCTCACTGAAGCTGCTGCTGGCCATGCAGTGGTGGTGCAGCCGTCGCAGGCATCGACGTGGCGCCTCGATGTTGAGGTTCCCGCTGATTGCCAATGGGCGCTAGACGCTGTGCAGTTCCCTGATACGTTGGCAACATCCATGACGGCTCTACTTGTCGACGTCGTGCTGTGCCCGGACCCTGAATCTGCGCGCAGCGTGGTCGATAACGACAACCGACTTCGCGCTGTGACTGCTGATGGCAGCTTGTTTGGCCCAGGCTGGGTGATGGGTGGCCGCACTGGTGGCTCGAAGAAGAAGGGGTCTGCGAAAGGCACAGCACAGTCAGGTCAGTCGAGCGTCGAAATTTCCGCTGCTATCACGCAGGCAGAAAAGGACCTCGCAGCGGCTAAGAATCGACTCGCTGACCTTGCCGGTGTTTTGTCGGGAGCCACGCAGGAAGAAGAGGATCGTCGCACTGACGCGGCTGCAGCTCGCGCAGCACTTCGCGATCAGGAGCACACGATCAAGTCCTTGTCCGATGCTCGTACCCGAGCCCAATCCCAGCTCGCTAGTGTCGAGCATTCCTCACAGCGCGCGACTGAGCGTAGGGAAGAGGCTGCAGGTCGCGTCGATAAGCTCACTGCTGAGCTGGAAGAAGTAGCCGACCGGCTTTCGCGTATCGACGATGACCCTGCCGAAGGTGAACCGTCCACAGAAGAGCGCGATCGTACTCAAGCGGCGCTGGCACAGGCTCGGGCGATGGAGACAGAAGCTCGATTGGCTCTGCGTACTGCCGAAGAACGCGCCGGTAGTGTGCGTGGAAAAGCGGATCGACTGCGCCGTGCTGCTGTAGCAGAGCGGGCAGCGAAAGCGCGCCACGAGCAGACTCAACTACGTAAAGCTAAGCAACGCGAATTGGCTGCGACCGTGGCAGACTTGGCCGAAGCGCTGTCGGGTCGAGTGTCCATTTCCCTCGATCGGGCGGCTGCAGATCGTGATGAGCAAGAAGAAGAGAAGAAGCTCGTATCAGCTGCGCTGCAGCAGGCTCGAAATGAGGTGAACCAAGCGTCGCAAGAGCTGGCGAAGCTGACGGACTCGGCTCACCAAGGAGATCTCGCGCGCGCAGAGGCACAGGTCCGGGTTAATCAGGCTGAGGAGACTGTCACTGATCAGTTGGGTTTGGCTGTCGACGAACTTCTGGCTGACTACACGCCGGATGAGGAGTTTGATAGGGCTGCGACCGTCGCAAAGCTGAAGCAAGCGGAGAAGGATCTTCGCGTGTTGGGTCGCGTGAACCCGCTGGCACTTGAGGAATACAAGGCGATGGAGGAACGCTACACATTTTTGTCGACGCAGCTCGATGATGTGCAGCGAGCCCGTAAAGATCTGCTGGGCGTTGTGGAAGAAGTTGACGATACGATTCTCCGGCTTTTCACCGATGCATGGCATGACGTTGAGGCTGAGTTCCCGAAGGTGTTCAACACCTTGTTCCCAGGTGGTGAGGGACGACTGGTTCTGACGGAACCTGATGACATGCTCACCACGGGTATCGAAGTCGAGGCTCGTCCACCGGGCAAGAAGGTGAAGCGCCTGTCTTTGCTGTCGGGTGGCGAAAAGTCACTGACCACGTTGGCCATGTTGGTGGCTATTTTCCGTGCTCGCCCAAGTCCGTTTTACGTCTTGGATGAGGTTGAGGCAGCGCTCGATGATGTCAACTTGCGACGTCTCATCGCGCTGCTGAAGGAATTGCGCGAGACGAGCCAGCTCATCGTGATCACGCACCAGAAGCCGACAATGGATGTCGCGAATGTGTTGTACGGCGTGACGATGCAGGGCGATGGCGTGACGCGCGTGATTTCGCAGCGAATGTCACCTCAACTGGACGCCGAGCCCGTCTCCCAAGAGTGACCTTAATCACAACTAGTGTTCCGTAGGGCGTTAGATTTCCCGTTTTGCCTAGGGTTGTGTCATGACTATTCAGGCACAAGCGGTACGGCGATCCTTCGGCACAAATGTCGCTGTCGCACACGCTGACCTTGATATCCGTGAGGGAACCGTAACGGGTCTGATTGGCCCTAACGGATGTGGCAAGACTACGTTGCTGCTGATGCTCGCCGGGCTTCTTGCCCCTGATATTGGCAGTATTCGCATTGCTGGGGTCAATCCTGTGACACATGGCCACGCAGCACGGGCGAAAATTGGGTGGATGCCTGACCACGTAGGTACTTGGGAAAGTCTGACTGCCACTGAAATTCTCGTCACCTTCGGTGAGCTCTATGGGATTCCAGAGAATCAGGGTTTCGGTATTGCACATCAGCTACTTGAGGAAGTCGGGCTATCCGAGTTCGCCGACCGAAAGGTCCGAGTTCTCTCCCGTGGCCAGAAACAACGCCTGTCGCTTGCCCGAGCGTTAGTCCATGACCCTGAGGTTCTCCTACTCGACGAGCCTGCCTCAGGCATGGATCCAGAGTCCCGACTAACTCTCCGTGAAATCATTCGTCGTCGTGCCCAGCAAGGCACAACAGTGGTGATCAGTTCGCATATTCTGCCGGAGCTCGAAGCGATGGTGGACGACGTGGTGATGATGCAGGATGGTCGAACTATTGCACAGGAATCCTCAGGGACGTCGCCGGTATGGCGCATAGTCAGTCGTGATAGCGAACTACTGCTGGAGTGGGCAACAGCCAATGGACTTGCGCGACCCCGACCAGTAACGGACTCATCGGTAACTGGTGGATCTGAGGTTGAGTTCACAGCACCAGAAACAGAAGCATCGCGGTACTTGTCAAGCGCCCTGCAAGCTGGAGTAACTGTTGTGCAGTTTGGTTCTCGGTCACTGGAATCGCGCTACCTCAATATGACTACACAAAAGGACGCATGATGAGCCTACAACTGCCTGATTCCGTTGAGTCGACGGGAAGTACAGCCCAGGCCACCAAGTCGAAGCAGCCAAGGACCAGTGCAATTAAGTCTTTGACTCAGATGGAATTGAAGCAACGGGTTCGATCCGGACGCTGGCGCATTACCTTGGGGATCTGGTTTGCCGTCCTCCTTGCGTTGACGTTCGCACAGCTCTTCTTCTTTGATTCCAACTTGAGTGGCACTGCAGGAACCTACTCGCGGCCGGGCGCGGCCAATGTGGCAGGAACGACGCTGCTCGTTGTTCTTCTCGTAGGACTGGTCATTTCTCCAGCGCAAACAGCGACATCGATCAACGGCGATCGTCGTGACGGAGTATTGGCTCTTGTGCAAGCAGCACCGGTGTCGACGTGGAGTTTAGTGCTGGGCAAGCTCCTCGCAGCGTGGATTGCTGCACTGGCTTTCCTTGTGACAAGTCTTCCGGTCCTGCTGTGGATGGCTGCACTCGGTGGCTTTCCGTGGTGGAGCCTGGGGTTGGCAATCGTTGTTGAAGCGCTGCTCCTTCTCGCAGTGTGTGGAGTTGGCCTTGGCTTGTCGGCGTTGACCCCGCGAACTGGGGCCTCCACCATGCTGTCCTATCTCTTCGTCGCAGTGATTGTGATTGGATTGCCCTTCCTCATGTTGATGCTGACCCCAGCAATGGAAGTATCCGAAGAGCGAACGGTTGCTAGGCAGAGATATCACGACTACGAATTCAACGACAATCTAGAGAACGTCAAAATACCGTGCACTGAGTCAAGAGAAGTCGTATACACCACCGATGCAAGACCGTTCGTGTGGCTATTGTTCCCAAATCCTTTGGTCATCGTCTCGGATGCAATGCCGATCCAAGAGGGAATGCTCACTCCCACCTCATTGATTAGAGACGGGCTATCCGAACTGATGTCACCACCGGACTATCCGCCGTCCACATGCGAAGAGTTTGAGAGACGGTATCGAGAAAACTCGAGCTCGACTACCTACGAGCCATTCCAGGGCGAAGCAGTCAATCGTCCTGGGTGGATCTGGATCGTTGGGCTTGGTGTCAATCTTCTCTTCGGCGCTGGAGGGTTGTTCTTGGCTTATCGACGACTCCGTGTCCCGGCAACCAAACTTCCAGATAACGTTCGCATCGCCTAGAACTGACCACCCGGAATACACCGACTAGGGTCTACCAAGGAAATGTTGTGAAGTTTCACAACAATAGGATGGCCTTGAGCTGATATTTCTCGAAGAAACTGAAAGACTGTTTTCATGACGCCTAACCAATGGATTCTCATCGCTGCGATCGTCGTAGTGCTCCTCATCATCATTGCTCTGGTGGCTGGATATCTTCGTCGCAAGAAGAACACCATTTCTTTCGAAGAGAAGAAGCAGCCTGAAGAGCTGACACAGGCTGAAAAGTCGGGCAACTATCAAGCGCAGGGTGGTTTCAACTTCGCACCAGCAAGCTCTGATGCGAAGGAGAAAGCGCCTGAGGTACTCCCAGGTCAGGAGATCCGCCGGCCGGGGACCGCTGAGGCAGCATCACCGGTCATTCCAGATGCACCACGGATTCCAACTCCACCAGCTACTGAAACCACTCGCGACGACTCGGTCGTTGACGAGGACGAGCTGCGTGAGGTCGAGAAGCCTGAAAGTATCGTCGTCAAGCCAGAGCCAGAAGCTGAACCGGAACCCGTAGGGGATGCGACCGAGGACGACGTCAAGGACGCATTGGCAGAGGTTGAAGAGTCGCTAGAGCTGGAATCAGTAGAACTCGACGAAGCGGAGATCGCTGACGAGGCTCCAGTGGAGGTATCGGAGCCTGCGATTGCGCAAGAAGCTCCGGTCATGGAGACCCCTGTTCAGGAGCCGGCTGCTGCTCAGGAGCTGGATCAGATTGATCCAGCTGAGGGGCGTATTCACCGACTGCGCGGTCGGCTGTCCCGCTCTCAGAATGCGATCGGTCAGTCCGTGCTGGGTATTTTGGGCGCAGGCGATTTGGATGAAGACGCGTGGGAAGAAATTGAAGATACGCTGATCATGGCGGATCTGGGCGCGACGACTACCATGTCCGTGGTGGAAAAGCTCCGCGAGCGGATCGCATCCCGCGGTATCTCTAGTGAGGCCGAGGCACGTGCGCTGCTCCGTGAAGTACTCATTGAAGAGTGCCAGCCGGATATGGATCGATCGATTCGCGCGTTGCCACACGAAGGCAAGCCAGCGGTGATTTTGGTGGTTGGCGTTAACGGCACTGGAAAGACTACGACGACGGGCAAACTTGCTCGAGTTTTGGTTGCACAGGGGCACAAGGTGGTACTCGGTGCTGCGGATACCTTCCGAGCCGCTGCCGCGGACCAGCTGGAAACCTGGGGTCGTCGCGTCGGGGCAGAGACTGTTCGTGGCGCAGAGGGCGCGGATCCAGCATCAGTTGCTTTCGATGCGGTGGCTCATGGCATTGATACTCAGGCAGATGTCGTTATCGTCGACACTGCTGGGCGCCTCCACACCAAGACCGGCCTGATGGATCAGTTGGACAAAATCAAGCGCGTCGTCGAGAAGCGCAGCCGTGTGGACGAAGTGATTTTGGTTCTCGATGCGACGGTCGGCCAGAACGGTTTGACTCAGGCTCGTACTTTCCGCGATGTTGTCGATATCACCGGTGTTGCACTCACCAAGCTCGATGGCACCGCGAAGGGTGGCATTGTGTTCCAGGTGCAGCGTGAACTCGGCGTACCCGTCAAGCTTGTCGGCTTGGGCGAAGGTGCGGACCATCTCGCACCGTTTGAGCCAGCCGGATTCGTGGACGCATTGTTGGGAACCCACAACTAGCGCCTAGGGTGCTTGCGTAACACTAAGTGCGTGCATGATTGCTACCCCCCGCTCCGACCGATGTCGGCGTGGAGTAGGGCAACACGCACGCACTTTTGCTTTGCGACGACCCATGCAGCGTCACTGTGAAAAATTGCCCCTTTGCTCCAAGTAGCAGATCCGCTAGCTTTATCTCGTTCATTGTGAATTGGGAGCAAGAGGTCACCGTTGTGACAGTTGAAAGCGTCAGCGGCACTTCAGGAAATGCCGCGTGGATGCTCATGGCAGCATCGCTTGTGTTGCTTATGACTCCCGGACTGGCCTTCTTCTACGGAGGAATGTCACGTCAAAAATCTGTATTGAACATGATGATGATGATGATGAGCTTCGGCGCGATCGGCGCCGTCGGCATCATTTACGTGTTGTGGGGCTGTTCCATGTCGTATGGGCATCAGTCTTTCGGCGGAATTTTCGCAAATCCAGCTGAGCTTTTTGGAATGAAAGACGCCATTGTTGATGATCGTGGCAACTACGTGACTGGTACACATGGTTACGCGAATGTCATTGATATTGGATTCCAGCTTGCATGCGCAGGAATTTCTGCAGCGTTGATTTCAGGAGCACTAGCAGAACGAGTGAAGTTCGGTACCTGGCTTGTTTTCGTCGCAGTGTGGGAAACACTCGTGTATTTCCCGTTGTCCCACATGGTGTGGGGTGGTGGATTTTCTATCTGGCAGCAAGTCGGGACTATCAGCGCTGCTGTTCGGTAGTGAAAATGGAGAGGCAGTAATTGAGCCGATCGATTTTGCTGGTGGCACTGTTATTCATATCTCAGCGGGAGCAGCCGCTTTTGCTCTGGTGCTACTGATTGGCAAGCGCAAGAGTTTCATGAAGACGCCACATCGACCACATAATCTGCCGTTGGTCATGGTTGGTACCGCGTTGCTGTGGTTCGGTTGGTTTGGATTCAACGCAGGCTCTGCATTCGCGGCAAATGGGTTGGCCGGATTGTCATGGCTAAATACCACTGTTGCGGCTAGTACCGGAATGCTCGGTTGGCTCGGTCTTGAACGGCTTCGAGATGGTCATGCCACTTCGCTCGGCGCAGCGTTGGGAGTGGTGGCAGGGCTCGTCGCAATCACACCTGCAGCCGGAGCTTTGACCCCCATGACGTCGATCGTGTTGGGGTTAATTGGTGGCATGCTTGTTGGTTGGGGAGTCGGCCTCAAGTACAAGTTCGGTTTCGATGACACTCTAGATGTAGTTGGTTTGCACCTGATTGCAGCTATCTGGGGGACTATAGGTGTCGGTCTTTTTGCGAGGCACGATGGCCTATTGATGGGTGGAGGCCTTGTTGGGCTGAAGCTGCTGATTATTCAGACACTCATCGCTGTTATCGCTGTGGTTTTTGCGGGCGCGTTCACACTCGCAATTGGATTCGCTTTGAGATGGTCGATGGGTTGGCGAGTTGATGACGATCATGAAGCCACAGGTATTGACGTTGTCCTCCATGGAGAATTGGCATATGACACCACTGGCCCAGATATTCGTACATAGATTGTGACGTCGCACAAAGGAAATTCATGAAACTCATTACTGCAGTAGTGAAGCCATTTACGGTGACCGATATCAAGGAGGCGCTGGAGAAAATTGGTGTCGTCGGTATGACCGCGACAGAAACTCAAGGAGTAGGGCAGCAGCGAGGTGAAACACAGATCTATCGCGGTGCAGCCTACGTTGCCGAGTTCGTCGAAAAGACCCGGATTGAGGTTTTGGTCGATGATGCGCAGGTAGCCGACGCCACCGAGGCGATAGTGAACGCTGCACGTACCGGGAAGATCGGCGACGGCAAAGTGTGGATAACACCTGTTGAAGAGGTTATTCGGGTGCGCACCGGCGAACGAGGTCGCGACGCAATTTAATGGCTGTCACAATCGCAGCGACGAAGAAGGCGACAGCCTAAAAGCAAACTTCCAGTGACAGAAGAACCCGGGCGGTGCATTGCTACACTGCTCGGGTTCCATTGCATGTCAACAACTAGGAGCTAGTTAGGCCATGTGCTCACTAGTTCTTCTTACGGGAGGAACGTACTGCCAGAGCACCGGCACCACCAAGGCCAAGTGCGAGTACTGCCAGGCCACCTACTGCGACACCAGTTACAGGCAGGGAGTCACCGGACTTCTTGACGTCCTTGGTTTCCTTCTTTTCCGTCTTGTCTGCTGGCTTCTTGGTAGCGTCGCCAGGCTTTTCGGATTCCGATGGTTTTGGCTTGTCCGACTCGGATGGCTTTGGTTTTTCGGATTCGGAAGGCTTTGGCTTGTCCGACTCGGATGGCTTTGGCTTTTCGGATTCGGAAGGCTTTGGCTTATCCGTTTCCGATGGCTTTGGCTTCTCTGACTCGGATGGCTTTGGAGCTGGTGCATCAGATGGGCAGTCGCCGAAGACTCCGTCGCCATTGAGATCCTTGCTCATGTCACGAGGGGAGCCATCTGGGCACAACGCCGTGTCCTCGATAGGAGCTGGAATACCATCGTTGTTGTCCGTTGCAGGTGGCTTGGTGTCTTCTGCAGGAGGCTGTGCGATATCAACGCAGTGCGCACCACCGGTCATGCTCCATTCCTGACCTGGAGGGCACTCTTCCGGGGAAGGCTCTGGAATCTGAGCAAATGAGGCACCTGCCCCGGCCATCATGCCGAGTGCGAGGACACCTGCCGCTACAACCGAAGAGGTCTTTTTCATGATCTTTGTACTTTCTGCTAAGGGGCGTGAAAGGTGGCGCTATGTTCGCTACCAATGTCAATTCTAATTAACTATTGAAATGCTTGCCATGATTATTTTTGTTCTTCAGTATTTGAAGGGGAGCCCGCTTCGCTGAACTTCGTAGCAATTGCTTTTCTTTAATCCAGTAGAGGCAGGACACACGAGTGCGGGAAGTATCGGCGGGGGCGAATTTTCAGGAGCGATTTCGTCTGACAGCGGCGACGAATTGCCACCGGCCTATATGTAGGCTGCGTGCAGCCTGTGCTAGCTGTTTTCTCGGACCGTCACCAGGTAGTCTGGGGAGGTTACTGACGGCCTGTGCCAGATTGCTGTACTTACTGGGAGCGAAATTTTGTTTGAGTCACTGTCCGACCGCTTGACCGGCGCCCTCAAGGGGCTGGGGGGAAAGGGCAAGCTTACTGAAGCTGATATCAATGCCACTGCCCGCGAAATCCGTTTGGCGCTGCTCGAAGCTGACGTCTCGCTGCAGGTGGTTCGAGCTTTCGTAAAGCGAATCAAGGAACGCGCTAACGAAGTCGTTCAAACCCAGACCGTCAATCCTGCGAACAAGGTCATTGAGATTGTCAATGAGGAGCTTGTCGAGATTCTGGGCGGCGAAACTCGTCGGCTCAATCTTGCCAAGAATCCGCCGACCGTCATCATGCTTGCCGGCCTGCAGGGCGCGGGTAAGACGACGTTGGCTGGTAAGTTGGCTAAGTACCTTTCGGGCCAGGGGCATACCCCGGTCTTGGTTGCATGTGACTTGCAGCGTCCGGGTGCCGTTCAGCAGCTCGAAATCGTAGCTGAGCGAGCTGGAGTACCGTGCTTCGCCCCATTCCCCGGCACTGCAGTGGATTCCACCCATGAGATGGGTACATCGCAGGACAGTCCGGTCGATGCTGCGTTCCGTGGTATGGCTTACGCTCGTCAACATCGACATGACGTTGTCATCGTGGATACCGCTGGTCGACTCGGTATTGACGAAGTGTTGATGCAGCAGGCATCTGATATTCGTGAAGCGATTAATCCAGATGAAGTCCTCTTCGTCATCGATGCCATGATCGGCCAAGACGCTGTGGAAACAGCGAAGGCCTTCCGTGACGGTGTCGATTTCACTGGTGTTGTACTGACCAAGCTGGACGGCGATGCACGCGGTGGCGCTGCACTGTCGATTCGTGAGGTCACGGGTAAGCCAATTCTGTTCGCTTCGACGGGCGAAAAGCTGGAAGACTTCGATGTCTTCCACCCTGACCGTATGGCGAGTCGCATCCTCGGCATGGGCGACCTCAAGACATTGATGGAAGTTGCCACCAAGGAGATCGATCAGGAGCAGGCGCAGAAGACTGCCCAGAAGATCGGTAGTGGTGAGCTCACCCTCGATGACTTCCTCGAGCAGATGATGATGGTGCGCAAGATGGGGCCAATTGGCAACATCTTAAAGATGCTCCCAGGCGGTTCCCAGATGTCGGAAATGGCCGACATGGTGGACGAGAAGCAGCTGGATCGTATCCAAGCAATCATCCGCGGTATGACCCCACAAGAGCGCGAAGATCCAAAGATCCTGAACGCATCGCGACGCAAGCGAATCGCTAATGGTTCAGGCGTGACGGTCTCCGAGGTCAATCAGCTAATCGAGCGCTTTTTCGAAGCGAAGAAGATGATGAGCCACATGGCCGGTCAGTTCGGAATGCCTGGTGGACGCCCATCGAATCGTAAGAACAAGAAGGGCCGCAAGGGCAAGAAGGGCCGCAGCAAGGGTCGTGGCCCAACTCCACCAAAGGCAATGCGTCAGGGCATGGGCGGTGGCATGCCGGGAATGGGCGGCATGCCGGGAATGGGCGGCATGCCAGGAATGCCTGGTGGGCAGGGAATGCCAGACCTTGCAGAGCTACAAAAGCAGATGAAGGGTCAGATGCCTCCAGGCATGGAGGACATCGATTTGTCCCAGCTAGACTTCGGCAAGGGCAACAAGTAGTAACGCCCGCCTGACGACGAGTCGTCGAAAAGTCACTTCCCTTGGAAAAAGGGGGAGTGGCTTTTTGTGTGTTTACCGTGCGCGAGTCGGCACCGAGGAGTTATGCCTCGTTGAGGAATGGCAGGAGACGACGTGTCATTTCCTTCGATAGGCTCTCAGCAATTTCATTGGAAATGTGATTGTCGTCGCGATAGACGTAGGTGTTTCCGATGATGGCACGGCAGCGCTGATCGTCACAAAACTCATCGGTGAAATCGAGTGAAAGAGCTCGTGGCTCGTCGGCGAAAACGTAGTCTGCTTCGTTTTCGGGACTCATGACGAGTACACGGGGAATGTCACACGGTGTGTGTAGCGACGAGTCGGATTCCGGCATCGTCGGGGTGGATCGTGGGTGGATCAGACACTTCGTCGGTGAGAAGGACTCCCCGTTGGTGTCATATGCCCAGGGGGTGTCTCGAATACCGATGACGCGTGGTCCACGTGCCAGAACTTCCTGGTAAAACTCCTGGTAGCCGGAGGGCATGTAGTCAGTCAATTCGGAACCGGGGCGCGATGATGTGGCTACTACAACATCTGGATCAATGGTGTCTAGGTAGTCGAGCACAGCATGAGTCCACTCAATGCAAATGTCTCCGACTCCTTCAATAGGGCTCATCATTGGTGGACAGCCCTGGCGAAGAATGATGACGAGTCGGTAACCAGCTTCCTTCGCAGCCGCATCAAGAGGGGAGAACCAGTGCTCACTGTGTGAGCCTCCGACTAGAACCATCGTCTTGTCACCATTGACATCGCCGTATACACAGGGGGAATCGTCGGTCAAGCGCTTGGTGGTAATCACCTTGTCAGCTTCTTCGAGACCCAATGTGATGCAGCCATCAAATGCAGGCTGTGGCCACAAGTCGCGGATATAAGAAGGATTCGGCTGAATCCTCTTGACATCCGGTACGTGAGCGCCGTCAGTTACTTCGAGCATGCCTGGATAATCACGTTTATCGAGCACCGATGCAGAGGCAACCTCGACTCGGTACGCATGAATCGGCTTCAAAACCAGCATCGACCCGGCAATCGTTGCGAGTGCGATACCAGCCATCGCGCGACGCCGTGAAGCAGCGGAGGTTTTCAGTAAAGCTGTTGCTTCCGCTACGACATCTTCATCTTTGCGTGGGCGTCGGCGTCGTTGAGCCAACGGCTTTTCGACGTACCGGTTAGTGAACCACGCCAGCACGAGGGAAGCGACGATGACTGCCGTGCCAACCGCGAACGATGGCTCGGCTTGATTGAAAAAGACTGTCGCAATGATGAGTAGCGGCCAATGCCAGAGGTACAGGGCGTAGGCGATTTCGCCGAAGAAGAGCATCGGTGGTGAGGACAGGACTCGTGTCGTGAAGCCGGGTTGTCCACCTGCGATGATCACGAAGGCCGCACCAAGTAGCGGCCATAGTGCCCACGGGCCGGGGAAGAGCTGACCTCCGTCGAAAAAGAAGCCAGTGGAAATCACCATTACGAGGCCCAATGGCGCAAGAATTCGTGAAGCTGTGGAAGAGACCGTGAGTCGTGATTGGTGGAGTACGAGCAGTCCGCCTAGGCAGAGCTCCCACAGTCGTGCGCCGGTGGAGTAATAGGCAAAGGCTTGGTTAGTGAGATGCAGGTGCCATGCCCAGCCAAATGATGCCAAAGTGATTGCGAGAAGGATCCATTGAAGAATTGACGCTAGTCGAGAGGCTGCGGTGGTTAGGTTACGTTGGAGATACCATGCCAGACCGGAAATGATCAGAATGGCTGCCAGGTAGAATTGTCCCTGTACAGACATCGACCACAAGTGCTGCAATGGTGAGGTGTCGTCAGCAGCCGCAGCGTAGTCGGCACCGTGCCGGGCCAGCTGATAATTCTGGTAATACAGAATCGATGCGAATAGCTGCTTCGCGTTCCGGCCCTCTATCAGCGTCGGTGCAAGCGTGAAAGCCGCGATCGTGGTCGCTGCAAGAACGACAAGCAGCCCGGGGGCGAGCCGTCGTAACGTTCTCCAAATTGACCACCATGGATTGATCGATTGCTCAGGTTTCTGTGCATTGCGGACTAGCGCGCCGAGGAAAAAGTATCCCGAGAGCAGCAAGAACACATCGACTCCACCCGAAACTCTGCCGACATAGACGTGAAATACAACGACAAGGGCGATGGCGATGCCACGGAGACCATCGAGATCGAAGCGGTATTTGGACGTTGCACTAGGCATAGAGCTGACATCACCCACGGAAGCGGAATCGGCAAAGTTAAACAAATTTACTATCTACATTAGGGGGCGCGGACTATCGTGCAGAAGTCGGGGTAGCTGACTTGGACTGCGAGGTTGACGTCGGCTTTGATAGGGACGTTGAGGTCGACTTTGACCGTGACGGCGAGGTCGACGGCGACGTTGATGTCGATGAAGCAGCTGACTTTTTAGAGTCTTCCTTCAAAAAGCTGTTCACTTGGCGATCAAGCTCGGTGGCTAGCGTCTTTGCGAACGTAACGGAAACATGGTTGTTGTCGCGGTAGACGTAAACATTGCCAATGACGGCGGGGCAGCGGTTGTCATCACAGAAGACATCGGTGAAATCCACCGAAATTGCATCAGGCAGGCTTTCCAGGACTTCCTTTGACTCATTCTCGGTGGGAAAAGCCCGTTTGCGGGGAATATCGCACTTCGTCGGCGCATTACCTCCGTGCTTCGATGCGCGATCAGCGTCGGTGATAGGCATTTTCTGTGTGGTGTTGTCGTCTTCCATACATGAAGTCGGGGCAAACCGGTGCCCATCGGTATCGAATGGCCACGGATTATCTCGAATGCCGATGACGCGAATGCCTCGATCGGATACCTCATTGAGGAATTCTTCGTATGCCCACGGCATAAAGTCGACTCCGTCGCGACCGGCACGAGTGGTTGTCGTTACCACGACATCGGCCTTCACTTTGTCGAGGTAGTCAAGGACGTTGCGGTTAAACGCTTGGCAGGTCTGCGGGCGCGCAATATTATCCACCCAACCAAGCGCAGACGGGCAACCTTGGCGAAGCACGGTGATGAGTTTGTAGCCATACTTCTTTGCAACCACATCGAGCGCTGGGAACCATTGCTCACTGTGCGAGCCGCCCACCAGCACCATCGTCTTCTTCGACTTCTTGTCTCCGTAGATACATGGGTGAAGTTCGGAAGCTGGAGCAGGGGTCATCGTGACGCATCCGTCCAAGCCTGGCTTCGGATACATTTCACGAATGACATCTGGGTCTGGCGAGTACTCCGTTACCTTCGGAACCGGTTCCTTATCTGTTATTGCGAGCGCTCCCGGATACTTATTGACATCAAGAACTACAGTCTTCGCATCATTCAACCGCGAATCATGAATCGGTTGCAGCGACAACATCAAGCCAGCCACCACAATCAGTGCGACACCGGCCAGAGCCTTAGCCTTTGCCTTTCCGGATCGTCGCAAATCAAACCAGGCATTCGCCACAACTGGCTCAGTTCGGCCCGGTCGGCGGCGTGATTGCATCATTGGCTTTTCGACGAAGCGGTGCGTCAACCACGCCAACACCACGGAAACAACGATGATCCAGGTACCGAGCATTGCTGTTGGCTTCTTCTGGCCGAAATACACAGTGGAAACAATCAGCAGTGGCCAATGCCAGAGGTACAGCGAGTAGGCGATATCGCCAAGGAAACGCATTGGACTACTGGAGAGAATCTTTGTTGCCATGCTCGGACGACCACCGGCAACGATGATGAGAACGGCTCCAGCAATCGGCCATAGTGCCCACGGGCCAGGGAATAGGCGTGCCCCGTCGAGGAAGAAGCCAGTAGAGACAACCATTGCCAGGCCGATGAATGGGAGAATTCGGTAAATAAATGGTGTGGCTTCTGTTTCGTCGGTCCGAGTAGTAGCTGCCGCGCTAGAGCGTGCGCGCAGACTTAGCGCCAATGCCAACACGGCGCCGAGTGTTAGTTCCCACAGTCGCGTGGGCAATGAGTAGTAGTTCAGGGGTTGGTTCTGCCCATGCTGAATCAGTGCCCACACGAACGACGCAATGGTCACTGGCACGAGGATAGCCAGCGCAGCTGGGACAATCCGGCCACCTGTCGCGTCCTTTCCCTTGGATAGGAATCGAGCATTGCGCTTGGCGGCAGTCGAACCAATGTCGACCGAATGCTTGCGAAGGAGCCACGCGAGAATGGTGACAAACGTAATTGCGAGCACATAGAACTGTCCCTGTACTGACATGGACCACAGGTGCTGCAGCGGAGAAGTCTCAAGCGTTGCGGCCTCGTAATCTGCACCCTGTTGTGCAAGTTCATAGTTCTGAAAGTAAAGAACTGAGGCTGTCAATTGCGCTGCAATTTCACCACTTCGCAACGAAGGCACCAGCCATAACACGGCGACCGTAGTTACTCCCAGAGTGAGTAGCAAGCTTGGCAGGAGTCGTCGTAACGTTCGCCAAAACGACCACCATGGATTCATCGATTGTTCGGGGCGCTGCGCATTGCGGAGCAGCGAGCCAAGGAAAAAATAGCCAGAAAGCAGCAGGAAAACATCAACGCCACCGGAAACCCGCCCCACATAAACGTGGAATAGGACGACGAGTGCGATGGCAATACCGCGTAGGCCATCGAGGTCATAGCGGTATCGAGAGGCTCTGGATGATGCCATTCTGGCGTAGGGCTCCTCATGAGTTGTGCGAATATGGCGGATAATCTCAGTCCAGCGTTCAGATTCTAGTCAGTGAAGAACAATTAAGCCTTGTTTGGGTCTGTGCCGGTGATTCCAGTGGGCTAGTAGCGGGAATTCCGGTTTTTGGAAATGGAGAGTCCCACTGGTACTGTTTTTCAGGTTGCCACCTGGCAATACTGCGGAACATTAGAACTGACCACGGTCACCTAATGGTCACCCGCAGGAAAAACTAAGGGCTAAACCGGCCGAACAGAATTCAGCGTGTCCGCACGTCATTACTGTCGGTGTCATAAGAATTGCCCGTGACCACAAGATTTGGAGACTTCTATGTCCGTAAAGATTAAGCTTCAGCGCCTCGGCAAGATCCGTGCACCTCACTACCGCGTAGTTGTGCAGGATTCCCGCACTCGCCGCGACGGCAAGGTCATCGAGAACATTGGTACCTACGAGCCAAAGTCTGAGCCTTCCGTCATCAACATCAACTCTGAGCGCGCTCAGTACTGGTTGAGCGTTGGTGCACAGCCAACCGAGCCAGTACTCGCACTGCTGAAGGTCACCGGAGACTGGCAGAAGTACAAGGGCATCGAGGGTGCAGAAGGCTCCCTCAAGGTTGCAGAGGAAAAGCCATCCAAGCTGGACCTGTTCAACAAGGCTCTCGAAGAGGCTAATAACGGCCCAAGCGCAGAGGCAATCACCTCCAAGCGTCGCGAAGCTAAGGAAGCTGCAAAGGCTGCTAAGGAAGCAGAAGAAGCAGCTGCAAAGGCTGAGGAAGCAAAGGAAGAGTCCGCTGACGAGGCTGCAGAGTAATTCTGCTCCGTCGCACTTTTAGTAGCTTTCGAGCTATGAACTAGCGCAGTAGACCGCCACTCATGTTCCATCAAGGAGCAGAGTGGCGGTTTTTTGTGCCCTATCGGCTACCATCTTTAGGGTGAATAGTAGCGACCTGGTGCAGATTGGCCGAGTGATCAAGCCCCACGGTGTCCGTGGCGAACTCGTTATTGACCCAACGACAGATGACCCGGACGGGCGATTCGCCACGGGCGAAAAACTCGTTGGAAAGCAGCGTGGCAAAGAGCGCGAGCTCGTCGTCAAGTCCATGCGCCCGCACCAGAATCGATTGCTCGTGGTGTTTGAGGAAATCAATGATCGAACGGAAGCGGAGACGCTGCGGGGAATGCGCTTTTATGCCGAGCCTGTGTTCGATGATGCCGATGAAGAAGCCTTCTATGATCACGAACTCGTTGGCCTCAGTGTGCTGAACTGTGGTGCTGTTGATGAGCAGACGGCTCACAATCGTGCCTACGAAGGTGCCCAGCCTGAGCCAGTTGAGGTTGGTGAAGTTGTAGGGGTGCTCCGCAATCCAGCTCAGCGCTTATTGGAAGTGCGATTGGAATCTGGGGAAGTTGTGCTCGTGCCCTTCGTCCATGCCATCGTTCCAATTGTGGATGTGGACAACGGCGCTATCGTCATTGCACCTCCCGACGGGCTGTTGGACATCAACTAGGAAAACTAGAGCAATTACGGCGGACCTTTCCCGGACTGGCCAGGACTGAAAGTAGAAAACACCGATGCGTCTCGATGTCGTCACGATCTTCCCCGAATACCTCGATCCGCTGCGCCATGCTTTGCTGGGCAAGGCGATGGAAGATGGCTTGCTCGAAGTAGGCGTCCACAATTTGCGACAGTGGGCTCCAGGTGTGCACCAGGCTGTCGACGATTCACCATATGGTGGTGGGCCAGGAATGGTCATGAAGCCAGAGGTGTGGGGGCCTGCGCTTGACGACGTTGCCACTGGAACGGGGCTCGCTGCTACCGGGGATTCCCTGGAAAGCGCCACACCGCATGTAACGAAAGTTCGCCATGATGACATTGAAGGCTTGCCACGAGAGTCGTCGTATAGCGATGTTATGAACGAAGCGGACAAGCCGCTGTTAATTGTGCCGACCCCGGCTGGGAAGCCATTTACTCAGGAGATGGCGCGGAGTTGGTCGCACGAGAAACACATTGTTTTCGCGTGTGGACGGTACGAGGGCATTGATCAGCGAGTCGTCGATGAAGCAGCGAATCGATACCGTGTGGAAGAAGTCTCGATTGGTGATTATGTGCTGATTGGCGGGGAAGTGGCTGTCCTCGTGATTGCAGAGGCCGTCGTTCGTCTGGTGCCGGGGGTGCTGGGAAACCGCAAGTCGCACGAGGAAGATAGCTTCTCCGATGGGCTCTTAGAAGGACCGAGTTACACCAAGCCTCGCGAGTGGCGCGGACTAGAGGTTCCTCCCGTATTGTTATCGGGGAATCATGCGAAGGTGGATCGTTGGCGACGTGACCAGGCTTTATTGCGTACGCAAGCACGCCGGCCAGAGTTGCTCGATGGTATTGACCTAAGCAACCGTGACCAGGAAGTGCTGGAGCGCGGTGGCAGCCCCGAAGAATGACAGGGGTTGCCTAGAAAGTTCATATGAATTGCTATATGTAGATAAGCGATAGACTTGCAGAACCGCAGTAAAGCCGATTTACGGCACACCATGGCTTGTGGCTTATATCTCGTTCGGAGCACTACATGAATTCTTCTCAATCCCCAGGCACGAGAACCCACAATATTTCGGATCACATGCCGGATCGAGAATCGCTTGTGCAATTGACCAAGTTCGTCTTTGACCGTGGCCAGCGACCACTGATCCGTGGGTGGTTCCACCTTGTTGCAGCATTCTTATCGATCATTTCTGGATCGGTGTTATCGACGTATGCTTGGATGACTCTGCCGTGGGTACAAGCAGTGGGCGTCACAGTGTACGCTCTCGGCTTCTTCAGCCTGTATTCCGTGTCTGCCGCATACCACCGTGGCCAGTGGAGACATAGGCACACAGTTGAGTGGTGGCGTCGCGCGGATCATGCCACAATTGCCGTCTTTATCGCATCGACTTACACGCCCTTGTGCCTCATTGCGTTACCAGGGGGCAAGTCGACACTCATGCTAACGATTGCATGGACAGGGGCTCTTGTTGGAGTCGTCCTCAGTCTTGTATGGATTAACCATCCGCGTTGGCTGGCAGTGATCGTGTATATGGTCATTGGCTGGCTTATTGTCCCGTTGATCCCCGAGCTGTGGAACAACGCTGGCCCCACCATCGTGTGGCTGCTATTCGCGGGCGGCATCGTGTACACAGTGGGCGCCATGGCCTACGCATTTAAGTGGCCTGGGCGTGAGGCTCGTTTGTACGGCTACCACGAGCACTTCCATACCGCGACAATTGTCGCGGGCATCATTCACCTGATTGCTGTGTGGATGGTCGTCGTCAACGGTTAAGAGTTAAAGCTCAGTTTCACTGTTTCAGATCTATCTACTCTGGATGGCCATCGAACCCGCCTTGGTCGCCTGTGTGCAGAATCAACTGCATGATGGCACCGTGTTTTGATTGCACACTGTGTTTAATTCCTGCAGGAACATACAGCACAGTGCCTGGTTGGAGTTCCTCGGTGCGATTGCCAATCGTGAAATCGACAGCGCCTTCAATCGTTTGCACTGTGATCGCGTGCGGAGCATGATGCTCGAGTAGTCGCTGTTCTGGGCCGAAACGGAATACCACGATGGTTGCACCATCGGATGTTGTCACTCGCTTTGCGACGGCGTAGTCGCCCGGCTTTATTGCCGGAGCTTCAGCGCGCAGGTCGATGAGGCGAATGTCTCGGAAGTCTGGATCGGAATAGCTAGAGCTGTGGGACATGGTTTCCCTAACATGGCATCGTGTGTCGATTGTGGCGGACATACAGTTTCGTTGACGCATCGGCGTGCGTGACTCGAGGCTTATGTGACTCCACTTCTACACGGGCTACGGCGTAAAGTCACGGGTCTGGTCCAACGGATGGCGCGGGGGATTAGTAACCGAGCAGGGATGTTGGGAAGTTGCCCGACGGACTCGAGGACTAGAGGGATTTTCGAGGAAAGAGCAGAGGGGATAGGCATTGCATATTACGAGGCCACGACACGTTGTGGGGTGGATAGCTGCATTTGCGTTAGTTGCAGTGTTTGCATCGACTGCGCAGGGGGCAGAATTGGATACGCAGTTCACGCGCCTCGTTTCCGAGCAACGTGGCGGATCTCTCGATGAGTTCTTCATCGAGATCAGTCAGATCGTTCGTCCCCTGTTCATTGCACCTGCGACGCTGGTGGCTGCCGCCCTATTGTGGTTTCGGTTCCGCGCGTTGGCCTTGCTATTGCCAGTCTCTTTTGGCTCGGCGATCGCGATGACCTACGCGATGAAGTGGTTCTTGGGTCGTGAGCGCCCAGCAGGTGACTTGTCCATGGTGAACTTGCAGGACGCTGCTTTTCCGTCAGCGCATGTAGCTGGCACCGCAAGCGCGAGCATGGCGCTGCTTCAAATATTGATGCCCGTGTTGCGTCGTACTATGCGTCGGCTACTGGAAGTCGTAGTTCTAGCGCTGGTGGCATGTGTCGCCTTGAGCCGGGTGTGGATCGGTGCGCATTGGTTGACGGATGTTATTGCTGGCTTGTTCGTTGGTGTCGTTGGCTTGCTGATCGGCCTATTGGTGCTGCGGTCGTCGTGGTTTCGTCGGCTGATACGCACTCGATAGAACACAATGGGTGGTCGTCGTGTCTGAGCCAAGTCGGTTAGTGGCGTGGCGGTGTGACGAAGCTGCGTCGTGACGTCGGGAGTTGCTAACTCTGGAGTGACTGACGCTTGTGAAGTGCCTGGGCTAGTGCTGCAGCCCGGTCGGCGTCGTCGACGGTAATGAACAGATCGGCCCCAATAGTCCGCTCGATACGCAATGCTTCTCCTTTTCGAAGCAGGATCGCCGTGCCTTGGGGTCCTAGCCGGTAACCCCAGCCACCCCATTCGCCGGGGCTGATGTTCGTCGCACTGATCTTCTTGATGCGCGCATACGGGATGTGGCTGCGTGGAAAGCCGAGGCCGAACGACCACGTAATGCCACTGTCATCAACTCGAACTCGGATTGAGCTCATGGCGATGCCGAGAACTATGACAACCAAGCCAATCGAAATAAAGATAATGGCACCTGCAGCGTCGCTGCGGGTGGCAGCGATGACACCCCAACCGAGTAGGAAGGCGCCGAACCCGACGAGGATAAATAGAGCCCATCGCGACATAACGCCACGACCAAACCACACTGCGCGAGTCGTTTCGGGGAGTTCGCGAGAACTGCCTTCCCGGCTTGCTTCTTCACTGTCAGGCAAGGGGCGGGAGATGAGAGCTCCTATGGTGCCGAGGATGAGGGCAAGGGCAAGAACCGTGAGAATGTGCCACCCCGGGAGAACGAAGCCGTTGGCTGTTTCGAGGCCTCGTTGTGGATGCGCAACCACGATCAACATTGCAGACATGAGCCCTGCCGTGCCGACTGCCGAGCCCGCCATTGCTCGTGCGCCCCAGCCACTAGACATGCCACTAGCAGCGAAACCAATGAGCAAGGCCGCCGCAGTTAGCCCTAGCAGAAACGATCCGATGCCAAAGAACGCGACGGAGGTAAAGCCGTCGGCCACTCCGTTGATGCCAAAGTGGGTCGCCAATGGATCTGGAAGTTCGGGGATGATCACCGAATACCACATCAAGCTCGACAAAGAGACGATCGCGATCAGTACGACAGGCGGGGCAATGAACCTGAACTTGTCTGCTGGTGTCGGTGATTCCATGTGAGTCGGCCGAGAGGTCATCTTTCTACTTCACTCCCCGAACCGTAAGTCCAGCTATTAACTCGTGCAGCGAAACTTGAGAAGAATGAGCAGCAGTCGCAAGTTCGTCTAGAGCTTGCTCCACGTAGCTGTTCTGGTCAGGACGCGTGACGACGATCGCCCCTCGGCCACGTCGCAGCTCTACCCACCCGTCGTCGCGAAGTTGTCGATATGCACGCAGCACAGTGTTCTTATTGAGATCGAGTGAGCCGGCAAGCTCCGCAGCGGTGGGCAACTTCTCTCCGGGGGAAACATCACCCGTGGCAATTGCTTGGCGAAGTGCCGCAACGAGCTGCGAGTACAGGGGAGTCAACGACGAGGTGTCGAGCTCGATGAGCATGTCTTACAGCTCCCTTCGGTTAAAGGCGTAGAGACCCACGGCGATTGCCAATGCGGTCAGGATGACGGTGGAGGCGATGCTGCCGACGAGGTCCGGTGTCTCCACGGTTGACCCTGATGATAATTCTGCAACGGCACTGAGGAGGCCAGCTGGCGACCAGGGGCGGGCTGCTGGCCATAAGGAGGCAATGGAGACGGTTCCGTAATAGCCGATACCTGTAGCAGTTGCGCCGAGCGCGTTGGCACCGGCTGACGACGCTGCCATAGTGATCGCGATAAGTGAGAAAGCGAATACCAAGTACAAAGCTGTTGCGACGATGGGGCGCCAGGGCTCTGTGACATCGCTGAAAAGAAGAAACGTGCCACCAATTTCCGCTGCAGTTGCTGCCATGAGTACACAAAGAATAGTGGTGCTGGCTGCAACAAAGCCGGTCAGCCACACCGCGCTGCGGCGAACTGGCCGAGCGAGAATTGCGACGATTGTTCCCTTGGACACATCGGAAGAGATGACAGCTCCGCCGATGATCGCGATGATCATAACGACGATCTGTGAAAGGTTGCTGGCCCATTGTGTCCATGAGTCGATCGACGTGGGGTCGGGTATCGCTGATAGATCTATGGGGATGTCCTCGGTGCCAACCATGGCTTGGAGCATCTCGGGCATATATCGCGCAGTGACAGGTGACAGTACTGCGAAAAACAGCGCGACGATGATCAACGTCCAAAGTGACCATGAATATCGAAGTGCAGTGAATTGACGGCGAAGGAGAGTACGCACTGTGTAAGCGTTCATCGCTTGTCTCCTAAGGCGTTGGTGAATGCATCTCCGAGGCTGGACGGTTGAGGGTGAACAACCACGTCGGAGCATCCTGCAGCTGTGAGGATCTCTGGAATGCTGTCGGGTGAGTCGGTCCGGAACGTGGCAACAAACTGGTTCCTTGGATTCGATCCGTACCTTCGCGTGAGTTCGTCGATAGTGCCTTGCGCAATAGCGCGACCATGGCCAAGAAACGCTGCATTGTCACAGACGGCTTCTACATCTGCCATGGAATGTGTGGAAAAGAACACGGTGGCGTGACCACGAAGGCGGCCAATGAAGTCCAGTACTTCAGCACGAGCGATCGGGTCGAGTGCTGAAGTAGGTTCGTCGAGAACAATGACAGATGGGGTTGCCAAAACGGCTTGGGCGATCCCGAGGCGTTGCCGCATTCCACGCGACAGGGCACCGATTGGCCTATGAACATCTTCAAGTCGTGCCAGTTCCACCGCGTCGTGCACTCGTTGGCGCACATCGCGTCCCCGTAGATTACTCAGCTGGCCAACATAAGTTAGATATTCAGCAGGGCTTAACCATGGATCGAATGCTGGTACGTCGGACAAATACCCAAGGTTGCGCCTGGCCTCGATGCTGCCAGCAGGACTACCGAGAATAGATACTGAGCCCGAATCCGCATGACCTAAACCCATCAGAATTCGAATCGATGTTGTTTTCCCTGAACCATTAGGACCCAGAAATCCGAAGATACTGCCAACGGGGACCTCAAAGCTGAGGTCATTCAAGACAACATGCTTGCCGAAAGACTTGCGGACATTCTTGAAAGAAATCGCGTTCATTGCTGTTCATACCTGTCCACGAATGCTTGGCCGGCGGGGTCCCGCACTTGGTAGCCATTGGGGGCCGGTTGGTCCATTGCAGCTGACGGCCTTGCTTTGATCTGACGCTCACGACCGATCGTCAGAAACACCAGCGGGCCGATGATATTTACCAACAAAATCATGAGAACCCACAGCCCCTTGGAAAGGTGCTGAATGCGCTGTTGGGGAGTTCGAACTAGAACGATCAGAGCAATAACCAGCAGGGCAATTTGCACCACTGCGAGGACAATTACCGCGATCAGAGGGCCATCGGACAACTGCATGAGTTCGTCGACGTTCATGGTTGGAACCTTTCTAGAATGGCGTATCCCTTACAACCCATTGTGCTAGTGGAACTAGCACAAATCAAGGAGATGCAGATCATATTCAACTGAAGGGAGTGGCCCTGTTGCGATCGTCGGCAAGCGAGCCCCGGTAACATCGACGGAATGATCGCTTCAACCATTGCAGGTGAACTTTCCGTTCCTGAATCGTCAGTTACCGCAGCTATCACGCTGCTTGACGAAGGCAACACTGTGCCGTTCATCTCTCGATATAGGAAAGAAGTCACGGGCGGACTCGATGATTCCCAGCTGCGTCAAATTGAGGAACGGCTGACGTACTTGCGGGAGTTGGAAGCTCGAAAAGAAGCGGTGCTCAAGGCCATTGAGGAGCAGGGAAAACTTACCGACGACCTGCGTGCCTTGATTCTCGGCTGTGAGACGAAGGCTCGCCTCGAGGACCTGTACCTTCCGTACAAGAAGAAGCGCAAGACGAAGGCGGATACGGCTCGGGAAGCGGGATTGGAGGCACTTGTCGACGATCTGCTGTCCAATGTTTCCGCTGATCCAGATGAGCTGGGTGCGAAGTACATCACGGAAGGATTTGCCGATGCCAAAGCCACTCTCGCTGGTGCTCGTGCCATCTTGATTGATCGCTTTGCTACTGACGCTGACCTCGTCGGTGCCGTTCGCGAGAAGGTATGGAATGACGGTCAAGCAGTCGCATCCGTTGTGCCGGGAAAGGAACAAGAAGGTGCCAAGTTCCGTGACTATTTTGAGCATTCTGAACCGCTAGAGACGATGCCTGGCCATCGAGTTCTCGCCGTGCTACGTGGCGAATCTGAAGGCATCTTGCAGCTCAATGTCGACGCTGGCGATGACACGCAGTACGAAAATATGGTGCGTGAGTCCTTCGATCTGCCTGAGTCTCAGTGGATCGATCAGGCCGTGCATTTTGGATGGCGAACGAAGCTGGAAGTGTCGGCAGCTTTAGACGCACGCATGCGATTGAAGGAACGCGCCGAGTCTGAAGCAGTGGAGGTATTTGCGAGAAATCTTCGTGACCTGTTGCTCGCAGCTCCAGCCGGCCAGCGCGCGACGCTCGGGCTGGATCCGGGCTACCGAAATGGTGTGAAATGCGCCGTTGTTGACCAGACCGGCAAGGTGCTTGACACGGTGGTTGTCTACCCGCATCAGCCACAGAAACAATGGGACTCCGCACGTGAGAAGCTGGCGACGCTGTGTGCAACGCATCGCGTTGAGTTGATGGCCGTGGGCAATGGCACTGCCTCGCGGGAAACGGACCAGTTGGCGCGTGAAGTTGCGGACCTCATTGGTCAAGCTGGTGGAGTCAAGCCTGTTCCCGTGACCGTTTCAGAGGCCGGAGCCTCTGTATATTCGGCATCCGAGATTGCGGCTCAGGAATTCCCTGACATGGATGTGAGCTTGCGTGGCGCGGTGTCGATTGCACGCCGTTTGCAAGATCCACTTGCCGAGCTCGTGAAGATCGATCCAAAGTCCATCGGTGTTGGCCAGTATCAGCACGATGTTTCGCAGGCGAAGCTCGCGCATTCGTTGGATGCAGTGGTGGAAGACGCGGTGAATGCCGTCGGTGTCGAGGTGAACACGGCATCTGCTCCGCTGCTTGGGCGTGTCGCTGGAGTGTCGTCGACTATTGCGGAGAATATCGTCGCGTACCGCGATGAAAACGGTGCCTTTACCTCCCGCAAGGAATTGCTGAAGGTGCCACGTCTCGGGCCAAAGGCATTCGAACAGTGTGCAGGCTTTTTGCGAGTTCGCGACGCGAGGAATCCTCTCGATGCTTCTGCCGTGCACCCAGAGTCATACTCAGTTGTCGACCGTATCGCCCAGCAGGCTGGCCTCGGTGTCGCGGAATTGATTGGTAACTCCCGGGTGTTGCAGGGGTTGCGCCCTGCTGACTTCGTCGATGACGCAGCCGGCATCGGTCTTCCGACGGTGACCGATATCATCGCTGAGTTGGATAAGCCTGGCCGCGACCCGCGTCCGGAGTTCACCACGGCAACCTTTAAGGACGGCGTCGAAAAGGTCTCTGACCTGACTCCAGGCATGATTCTCGAAGGCACGGTGACCAACGTGGCGGCCTTCGGTGCTTTTGTGGATGTAGGAGTTCACCAGGACGGACTCGTTCACGTGTCTAACATGAGCCATGATTTCGTGTCTGATCCACACGACGTCGTCAAGTCCGGCCAGGTTGTGAAGGTCAAGGTCATGGATGTCGATGTTGATCGTCAACGCATCGGCCTGACGCTTCGGCTTGACGACGAACCCGGCAACGATTCAGCCACGAAGAAGACAGCAGGGGCGTCGCAGGGCGGTGGAAGCCGTGGCGCGAATCGAGGCGACCAGCGGGGCAGTGGCCGAGGCTCTCGCCACGGGAAACAGGGCCGTCAAGGCCAGCAACGAAGCAGACAGCGCCAGGAGAAAGGCATCAATCAAGGCGGTGGCGGTTCTATGGCGGATGCGCTTCGCCGAGCGGGATTTGGTAAGTAGATCGCTGACTTGTAACTGATTGTTATCTCTCACTAATGCTGGAGATGTGATGCGTTTCCATTGTTGGCAATGCGCAGATCGCATCGGCGATTGATATCGCCAGCAATGTCGGTTGCCGTGCCATCGGGGACGACAACTACGTAGTTGGTCAAGACTGTATTGATGCGGACAGCATCTCCAGAACGGGCTGCAACGTAGATGACACCGTCACCGGAGGAGCGGATTCCTATGCCACCTCCGTCGGCCCAGTTGTAGGAGGTCGGCTGTGCTGATGTCACGATTCTAATGGGGACCGAGAAGTGCAGCCTGGCTGGGCCGCAACCAGAGTGAATGATGATCTCGTCATCAGTAATGCGTAGGCCAGTAGTTATGCCCATTGCGAGCAGCGGAGTGCACATCAAAAAAACGAGCCCAAGTAGTAGATTCAGGAAGCACAGGGCCGCACTAGTAATTAGCCACATCGTGAGAAAAATGATCATCAGCGATCCAGCTGTGACTGATACTGGTGCGGTGGCAGGGCCGCGTGGGAATGCAGGCGGTGGTGGGGTGCCTGCACGCATTCGTGCCAATTCTGGTGCTTCGTGAATGAACCGACTGAGATACGCGCCTGCAAGTACTCCCAGAATTGTAGCTCCCACCACAATTGGAGCAGATGGGGCAACATTGCGGGCATCAGAGATGCCTAACTGGGGTACCGCAGTGCCAACCACAATGCCTATGAGCAGAAAGACAAGACCATATGCAATAGGCATGGTCAACTTACGGAGCGCTAACGGCTGCTTATTGGTCGAGCTGGCTAATCCGATAAGCGAGCATAGACAAGCTATTCCCAACAGGACCGAGGCGAAAACCATCGGTGAAGTGAAGCCATCGGGCGTATTTGAACCTGACCAATGAGAAGCAAATGATTCAGGTAGGCGATCTCTAACAGCCAACGTCCATCCGTATGTCACTATGACACAAACAAGGGGGACCACGATGGTAACCCTCAGCGAACGACGATCCCATGTTGGTAAAGGCATCATAGCGCCAGGCTACCTAGATACCTGACCTGTAACGACGGGCGCTCGGAAGGCAGCGTCGTAAAGCAATCGGCAGGAGCATACCAGTGATTTGGTTCTGGCCAGCCACTCATGTAATACTTGGCCAGTTGTCTGTAGGTGCGTGACGCGCCAGGGCAGCGTTACCTGTTTCGGGCATGAACCGGCCGAGCGTCCCACGAGGGAAAGTGCCGCCAGGGTCCTCTGTCTATGCATAAAGCAAAGGAATAACTTCCATGAACATTCTTGACAAGGTTGATGCAGCATCGCTCCGCGATGACATCCCAGAGTTCCGCGCGGGCGACACCGTCGAGGTCAATGTAAAGATCGTCGAAGGTAAGACCGAGCGTATTCAGCTCTTCAAGGGCGTAGTCATCCGCCGCCAGGGTGGCGGCATCCGTGAGACCTTCACGGTCCGCAAGATCTCCTTCGGTATCGGCGTTGAGCGTACCTTCCCAGTACACTCCCCAAACATCGATTCCATCAAGGTCACCTTCAAGGGCGACGTTCGCCGTGCGAAGCTGTACTACCTGCGCAACCTGCGCGGTAAGGCTGCACGCATCAAGGAGCGCCGCTAATTCGGTGCCCCACAGGGCGCGTGTCAGAGCTCGAGTTTTCTCGGCTCCGGCACGCGCCCTGTTTCGTTTTTGGGCAGCTTCAGTGGCGTATAGTCGCTAACCATGACTGATGAACGCGGAACTGTTGACGACTCCTCGATTAAGCATGAGGACGCCGGCATTGACACCTCTGATGATGCTCATAGCGTCGGCAGTAATGACAGCGCTAAGGACAATGCAGACGAGGAAAAGTCGACTCCGTGGTACATCGAACTGCCGATCATTATCGTCATTGCATTGCTTCTCAGCGTTGCCGTGCAGACGTTCATTGGTCGCGTCTATCTGATTCCGTCCGAGTCGATGCAGCCAACGCTGCACGGCTGTGAAGGATGTACAGGCGACCGCATCTGGGTCGATAAGGTTGCCTACAGGTTCTCTGAGCCCGAGGCCGGAGATGTCCTGGTGTTCAACGGTCCCGATTCCTGGAATACCGGTTATGTGTCGCAACGATCAACGAACCCGATCCGCAATTCTTTCGAAACCCTCGGTAGTTGGACCGGGCTTACCGCTCCAGATGAAAACGCCCTGGTGAAGCGCGTAATCGCCACAGGTGGTCAAACTGTGCAATGCCGCGAAGGCGACCCCGGTGTCATGGTTGATGGCAAGAAAGTCGATGACTCTTTCATCATGACTCCGCCACAGTTCCCAATCGATAGCACCACGGGTTCTGAACAATGCGGTGGCGGCTACTTTGGCCCTGTCAAGGTTCCAGAAGGGCACCTGTGGATGATGGGCGACAACCGCACCAATTCCGCCGATTCTCGTTTCCATATTGGCGATGAACTTCAGGGCACGGTTCCGGTTGAGAACGTCGTCGGCAAGGTGCAGTCCATTATTCTTCCGTTTAACCGCATCGGTGGTGTCGATGACCCGGACATTCAGTCCAAGTGATGCTCGCACCGCAGTCACTGCACTAGGGTTGCGCCCGCCTGCTCTTAGGAAGTTAGCTCAAGACCGCATGTTTGAGGTCAGCCTCGCGCGCCATGGCCTCGGTCCTGTTGCTGGTGTCGATGAAGCCGGCCGTGGCGCATGCGCAGGTCCCATTGTGATTGCCGCATGCGTGCTGCCGCAGAAGATTATTCCCGAGTTGAGCACGTTGACTGACTCCAAAGCGCTGTCTGCACGTGCCCGGGACAAACTATTCCCGGTCATTAAAGAACATGCTGATTCATGGTGCGTGACGACGATCTCGTCGGCAGATATCGATGCCTATGGGATTCAGCACGCCAATATCTCCGGCATGCGGCGGGCCGTGGCGGGTCTATCGGGGTGCGTGGGGTACGTCTTGACCGATGCGATGCGAGTGCCAGGACTGACTTCGCCACATTTGCCCATGATCGGTGGAGATGCAGCAGCCCGATGCATAGCCGCTGCGAGTGTCTTAGCCAAAGTGACGCGTGACCGGATTATGGTTGAGCTCGATGATGCTTTCCCTGGCTACGGGTTGGCGTCGCACAAGGGTTATGGGACGGCTGCACATATGGTGGCCGTCGAAAAGCTGGGTGCGACACCGCATCACCGAATGAGCTACGCCAATGTGGCTGCCGCGCAACAGCGGTACCTGCAAGACTTGTAAATTACGACACCACATTTTGTGACGAGGGGAGCCACGACCGTGAGCGCCGAAGACCTAGAGACTTATGAGGCAGAGGTCGAACTGTCGCTGTTTAAGGAATACCGCGATGTCGTCAGCCAGTTTTCCTACGTGGTGGAGACCGAGCGTCGTTTCTACCTGGCTAACGCCGTTGAACTGATTCCACACAACACCGACGGTGAGGTGTACTTCGAGCTGCGCATGTCTGACGCATGGGTGTGGGACATTTACCGCCCGGCGCGCTTCGTTCGATACGTTCGTGTGATCACATTCAAGGACGTGAACATCGAGGAGCTGGATAAGCCGGAGCTTGGCATCCCAGACTAGTTTTCTTTACGACGATTGTGATCTATCCACAGTCGCCGTTCTATCCACAATCCCGCCTGGAAAAGACTTCCGGCGGGATTTTTGCGTCTCTAGCTACGTCATTCTGGTGTCGCAAAGGATGAGTTATCGGAGATTGGTGGGGAACATTGCTGGAGGACTACGGGACGGATACCGGGAAGTCGGCGACGGCGAGATCGGCGACGAGCCGATCGCTTCTGGGCGAGCAAGGGGAAGAAGCAGCGACGCAGTTCTTGCAACGCCAAGGCTTAACGCTGATCGGTCGCAATATCCGCCATGGGCATTGCGAAATAGACGCGCTGTTCGTTCACGATGGTGTGCTTATAGTCGTTGAAGTCAAAACCCGGTCGAGCAATCGTTTCGGTGATGGTTTTGATGCCGTAACTCCACTCAAGCAGCAACATTTGCGGCGAGCTATCGTGGGATGGCTCCACACGCAGGAGGCATGGTTTTCGGAGATCCGCTTTGACATCGTCGTCGTGACGCCGATGCAGACATCAGCGGGGCAGGACTTCCTGTTCCAGCATTCTCGAGGAGTGTTTTAGATGGCTGTAGGGCGGGCAGTGTCAGTGGCGCTGAATGGTATCGACGGAACGATAGTGCACGTGGAAGCTGATGTCGGGCATGGTCTGCCGGGAATGCATATCGGTGGCTTGGGTGATGCTGCAGTCAGTGAAGCACGGGAGCGGGTGCGTACCGCTGCAACGAATTCAGGAATCGCGTGGCCACGAACGAAGATCGTGGTGAGTATGTCTCCTGCGAGTTTGCGGAAACACGGATCCATTTTTGATGTCTCCATTGTGTGTGCCGTGCTTGCGGCTTCAACGAAGGACGAAGAAGCTCAAGAACGCCTTGACCACACAGTTGTACTTGGCGAGGTAGGACTCGACGGAAGCGTCCGGGGAGTCGATGGGGTGTTGCCGGCTGTGCTCGTCGCAAAGGAAGCTGGGTATCGGACGATCGTCGTGCCGGAAGCCAATGCCGTAGAAGCAGCAATGGTGGAAGACATGACCGTTGGCTGTGTGGGGTCGCTTAGTCAACTGTGGCACTGGGTTAGAACAGGAGAGGGGCAGCTATCGGTTGCTAAAGACATCGAGGAACAGCGACTGGATCTCCCTGATATGGCCGATGTTCATGGTCAAGACGAAGCACGATGTGCACTAGAGGTAGCTGCAGCGGGAGGACATCACCTGTTCTTAATGGGGCCACCTGGTACAGGGAAGTCAATGCTGGCTGAGCGACTGCCGGGCATCCTCCCTGAGCTGACGAAAGAGCAAGCGCTAGAGACGATGGCTGTGCGATCGGTACTTGGTCAAGTCGCACCCGATAGCCTCGGAGTTCGACACCAGCCACCTTTTGTAGCACCCCACCACACTGTGACTCCTGCAGCGTTGATAGGTGGTGGGGTGCACCCGCAGCCCGGGGCATTGAGCCGTGCTCACCATGGAGTGCTGTTCTTGGACGAAGTGTCGTTGATGAGCCCCCGGGCATTAGACACGTTGCGCACGCCACTAGAGCTAGGAGAGATCGTCCTCATGCGTGCCAGGCAACAAATTCGCTATCCCTGCAGAGTCCAGCTAGTGATGGCCGCCAATCCTTGTGGCTGCGGGGCACAAGATGCTGAGAACTGTCGCTGCTCCGCACATGCAAGAAAGCGGCACCTAACGCCGCTGTCAGGACCCCTGCGAGATCGAATTGACCTCAATATTGCTGTGCATCCTCGACATGCAGTGATTACTCCGGAACTCGGAGAACCGTCGACAGCTATTCGCGAGCGCGTCACCATCGCCAGAGAACGAGCACGACAGCGGTGGCAAGGCATCGAAGGCATCGATGACCTGAGAACTATTGCTTCTAATGCCGACGTACCTGGTCCACTGTTACGTCGATATGCACCCGCAACAGACGATGCCATGGCGTATCTCGAAGCGCTTCTGAGTAGCGGAGACATTAACCAGCGGGGAATCGATCGGTCATTACGAGTCGCGTGGACATTGGCTGACCTCGCCGGCACGTCGCAACCGACAATCGATGAAGTAGCCCACGCTGTCGATCTTCATGACTCAGGAAAGGAATTGGTGCCCGCATGACGAACGACAGTACTTTCTCAAAGACAGAGCGTCGGGCGCTGGCGTACCTTAATCGAGTTGTGGAAGGGCCACATCGGCATCTGTCCGCACTAGTTCATCGGGTCGGCATCGAAGATGCAGCAGAGCTGATCAAACGCAGAATCAATCTCACTCCAGAACTTCGCAGTGCTACCGAAAGTCGACATCACTTCCGGCAGGAGGACAATGATCTGGACGATGCAGCGAGACATGGTTTCCGCATTATCGCGCCGGGCAGCCCCGAGTGGATGCCCTCGTTGACTAACCCATTTTCTGTGGTGGATTCGTGCTCCCTCACTGAGGGGCCACCCGTGACACTGTGGGTGAAGGGATGTTCACTGGACTCACTTTTTGTTGATTCCACAGCGGTCGTCGGTACACGTGCAGCAACCCGATATGGACTCACTATGACCACGAAGCTTGCAGGTGAGTTAGCCCGGAGAGGGACAACGATCGTCAGCGGTGGCGCGCTAGGGATTGACGCTGCAGCTCACCGCGCCGCGCTCGATGTTGGAGGCCGCACAGTGGTATTTGCAGCTTGTGGCGCGGGTGTTTCGTATCCGGCAGCGCATACCGAATTATTCCAACGAATCGCTGGTAGTGGAGCAATCGTGTCTGAATATCCACCGGGGATGAGACCTGCCCGACATCGCTTCCTCACCCGCAACCGACTCGTGGCAGCTACTTCTGAGGCAACAGTTCTTGTCGAAGCCGGTTGGCGATCCGGGGCGAGGAACACTGCAACATGGGCATTGCGGATGGCAAAGCCACTTGGGGCGGTACCCGGGCCGATAACTTCGGCAGCCTCTACAGGCTGTCACGATCTGATTCGCAATCAAGAGGCAACTCTTGTGACCAGCGCTGAGAACATTCTTGCCCTCTATCGTCCGGTGGGCAGCGTCGATGAAGATGGATTGTTGGAGCTTGAATGGGCATCGACAGCCGTACAGAAACTCTCTCAACCAGAGCTAAAGGTGTACGACAGTCTGCCTGCACGCGGTGGTGCAGATGCTCACGACGTTGCAACGGCCGCAGGGCTTCCTCTCGGTCTCGCTGTGCATTTGTTGGTCGCATTGATGAAGCAGGGACTCGTCGTAAGGCATGGGTCTCGGTGGGAAAGGGCTTCGATGAATTCAAGTTAACTGCCTTGCATCGTGGGGAGCGCGAAGAGCGTAACTTTCTTTCTCTTGAAGAATTCCGAAAACACTATTGCACTATCGGTCACACTGTGTAGGATAGGGCAGGCAAGCCTAAGTAAGTGGGGAGTTCGGGCTGGTACTCCTCACTTATGGTTTCCATTAATTGGGTAGGGCATTGCGCTCCTTGCAGCGTCTCAGGGGTCGCTGTAAGGCACGCTCTATCTGGAGATCAAGGTCTTGCATCATGGGTGAGGCACAGACGGCGGCTTTGGGGCGTATGGCATTTCATGCGTACACTTCAAAGTCGCCGTCGCCGATTCATAAGCAGGGGAGTTGTAGTGGGTACACCGACCGATAATCAACTCTCGCCGAACATCGATGGGGTCCTCGGTGATTTCCTTGACTACCTATTGCATTCCAGGGGGCTTTCGGAACGCACGGTCGCTGCATATCGCGCCGACCTCATTCCACTGCTGAGTCCATTAGACGCGATTGGTGAGCTCGACAAACGACGAATTCGTGCATTTCTTGGCCACAAACATCAAGCTGGGGCTGCCAGAACTTCAATCGCGCGTGCGACGACATCTATTCGCCAGTTTTGTTCGTGGGCCTGCGCTGGCGGCTATTTGACATCAGACCCATCTGCGCAGATAGCCACGCCATCGGCTCATCGACATTTGCCTGAAATCATGAGCGTGCAACAAGCTGCCGCGATGGCAGAGGGAGCGAGAGAGTCGGATGCTGCGCACGGGGCTGACAGTAAAGGGCCTAGCTCACGTGACGTCAGCACCGGTGCTGCGTCGGTGCAGTCTCAACCTGTATCGCCACGGCAGCTGGCTGAACAGCGACGGGACACGGCGATAGTCGAGTTGTTCTATGCAACGGGAATCCGTGTCTCCGAGCTGTGCGATTCCAATATTGGGGATCTCGATTTCGAACGACAAACCCTGCGCGTTACGGGCAAGGGCAATAAGCAGCGGGTTGTGCCGTTCGGAAGCCCTGCCCTCCGGGCTCTACGGTCATGGTTGGAAACTCGCCCTGAACTAGTCGCAAGGGATCCGGCGAGCGGATCAGTTGACGCCCTCTTCCTTGGTCGTCGGGGCGGGCGACTTGATCCACGACAGGCACGCAGGATTGTGCACCGGCGCACCTCTGAAGCGGGAGTCGACTTATCTCCGCACGGCTTACGGCATTCAGCTGCGACTCACCTCGTCGAAGGTGGTGCCGACTTGCGTGTCGTCCAAGAAATGCTTGGGCACAGTTCTCTTGCAACGACACAAATCTATACGCATGTATCTACTGACCGACTCCGTGAAGTGCATAAACGAGCTCATCCGCGAGGCTAGGTCACTGAGGTGTCACTGGTTTCAACACAATCGTGCGTGAACCCAGGAGGTCCAATGGGTTCAGGTAGGTCTCACCCCGTAAAGCTCCCCAGTGCACACCACGCTCGTCGAAAAGTTCGGGCGTGCGCACATGCCCGAGTACTTGCCCGCGAGATACTCGATCACCACGCTGAACGATGAAATCCACTGGTTGATATGTCGTTCGAATACCATCTGCGTGCATCACGGAAATACTGGGTCTACCTGCAATCACACCCGCAAAATGAACCACCCCAGCTGCCGAAGCGTGAACAGCATCACCATCACTGCTCGCTAGATCCACTCCACGGTGGCCCGCGAGCCACCTCTTCTCTGGCGGTTGATATCCGCGCGCCACCTGCCCCGGCACGGGCTTCGAATGTACGACGCTCGTCACAGAAGACGTCGACTCCTGGACAGCATTCGCGCTCGGCTGTTGCGTGACGACGACTAGCGCTGCAACCATCATCGCCATTGATAAGAAAATGGATGCCAGCGGTTGTACAGAATCGTGAATATTCCTCATAGCGCAATGAAGCGACACGGCGAAGATCGTCGCAACGCGTCAGGAATGGGGTTGTGGACAGCGTTGGCGTGACCCCCGAAACAGTCAAAAATGTGGATCACAGCGTGTCATCTTTGGAATTGGCGCAAGAAGTCCGCTATTATTGCGCCCGCAGTATGTCCGCTTGACCTCGGAGGTGCTGACTACGCGCGCTATCACTTCCGGTCAATAGATCCAGGTGCTTGGTGCTTGTGAAACTCATGCAGTTTGCGCAGGTGGCAAGTGGTGAAAATTGTCTAGGTAGCGCCAGGATGCAGGGAAAACCTGCATATGACATTAACCAAGTTTTTTCGGAAAGAGAGGAAGGGAAGCAGCCGCGGTCCCAGTCAGGCCGGTCGTGAGGATCTTCCCTGAATACACATGGCTGTCGTTTCCATGCGTGAACTGTTGGATGCTGGTGTGCACTTCGGTCACCAGACCCGTCGTTGGAACCCAAAGATGAAGCGCTTCATCTTCACCGACCGCAACGGCATCTACATCATCGACCTGCAGCAGACGCTGACCTACATCGATGAGGCATACGAATTCGTCAAGGAGACCGTTGCACACGGTGGCAACATTCTCTTCGTTGGCACTAAGAAGCAGGCTCAGGAAGCTGTTCAGAACGAAGCTGAGCGCGTTGGTATGCCATACGTCAACCACCGCTGGTTGGGTGGCATGCTCACCAACTTCTCGACCGTTGCTAAGCGTCTTGCACGTCTGAAGGAACTTCAGGCTATGGAAGCTGCAGAGAACGGCTACGAGGGTCGCGGCAAGAAGGAAATCCTGATGCTGAACCGCGAGCGCACCAAGCTGGAGCGCACCCTCGGCGGCATCCGCGATATGTCCAAGGTTCCTTCCGCAATGTGGATCGTGGACACCAACAAGGAGCACATCGCAATTGCAGAGGCTAAGAAGCTGGGCATTCCAGTTGTCGCAATCCTCGACACCAACTGCGACCCAGATGACGTCGACTTCCCAATCCCGGGCAACGACGACGCTATCCGTTCCGCAACTGTTCTGACCCGCATCATCTCCACCGCAGTGGAAGAGGGCCGCAAGGTCCGCGCTGAGCGTGAGATGGCTGCTGCTCGCGAGTCCGCTGGTGACGCTGCTCCAGCTGAGGCTGGCAAGGACGCACCAATCGAGGCTGCTGCTGAGAACACCGACCAGGCTGTAGAGATGGATGCCGAAGGCTCCCAGGCTCAGCAGACTGAAACCGCTGAGGGCACCACCGAAGCGTAAGTCGTTACTGCTCGCCTCGGTGGGCTAGTACTGGCTGCTTTACCGCAATGTGGGGACACTCAACCGGGCATACCTTGCCCGGACGTGTCGCTCCAGTTGTGTAAGACTGTCTAGGACGGACAGTCTCTTTTAAAACGACACCAAGGAGGAACGCCAACCATGGCGAATTTCACCGCTGCCGACGTGAAGAAGCTTCGCGAAATGACCGGCTCTGGCATGAAGGCTTGCAAGGACGCTCTCGTTGAAACCGACGGCGACTTTGACAAGGCTGTAGAGATCCTGCGCATCAAGGGTGCAAAGGACGTAGGCAAGCGCGCTGAGCGCACCGCTGCCGAGGGCCTGATCGCGGTTTCCGGTAACACCATGGTCGAAGTTAACTCTGAGACTGACTTCGTTGCGAAGAACGCAGAGTTCATCGAGTTCGCAAACAAGGTTGCTGAAGCTGCAGCTGCTGTTAAGGCAAACTCCCCAGAAGAGCTCGCTGCTGCTGACATGGGTGGCACCACCGCTGGTGACGCTACCCAGGAACTGTCCGCAAAGATCGGCGAAAAGCTGGAGCTGCGTCGCGCTGTCACCCTCGAGGGCGACAAGGTTTCCGTTTACCTGCACCGCCGTGCAGCTGACCTGCCTGCAGGCGTCGGCGTCATGGTTGCATACACCGGTGAGGGCGAAGCTGCTGAAACTGCTGCTCACTCCGCTGCTATGCAGGTTGCTGCACTGAAGGCTGAGTACCTGACCCGTGAAGACGTTCCAGCTGAGCGCGCAGACGCTGAGCGTGCTGTCTTCGAGAAGATCTCCCGTGAAGAGGGCAAGCCAGAGGCTGCACTTCCAAAGATCGTTGAAGGTCGCATGAACGGCTTCTACAAGGACGTTGTCCTTCTGGACCAGCCATCTGTCGCTGACTCCAAGAAGACCGTCGGCAAGCTGATGGAAGAAGCTGGCGTTACCCTGACCAGTTTCGCTCGCTACGAGGTTGGTCAGCACTAGTTGACCGCAGGGCCACCGCGCCCGACCTAACAGCCCTGTGGGGCTGATCTAATGAGTGGTTCGTCAAGTCTCATGACTTGTACGGGCCACTCGTTCTGCTTTTGCGGGAGGGTCTTCTTTACGGCGATTCGTCGTGAAGCAAAAGTGCGTCTGGGGCACTGCTGTGCGATTGATCCCAACATCGACGGCGACGTTTCATGAGTCCAGGCGCAAACCCGGTAGGATGGGCGACCGGTATAACAAAAATCCACACCAGCGTTGAAGGAGTACCCGCGGTGACCTCTACCAACAATGAAGGCGAACGTAACGGCTTCCGCCGAGTGATGTTGAAGCTTGGCGGTGAAATGTTCGGTGGTGGCAACGTCGGTGTCGACCCTGACGTTGTGCAGAATGTTGCGCGCCAGATCGCTGAGATCGCGCGTGACGGGGTTGAGGTGTGCGTAGTCATCGGTGGCGGCAACTTCTTCCGTGGTGCTCAGCTGCAGCAGCGAGGCATGGACCGCGCCCGTTCGGATTACATGGGCATGCTCGGTACTGTGATGAACTGCCTGGCATTGCAGGACTTCTTAGAGCAGGAAGGTGTTGATTGCCGAGTTCAGACCGCAATCAACATGGCACAGGTCGCAGAGCCGTACCTGCCGTTGCGCGCAAAGCGTCACCTGGAAAAGGGTCGTGTAGTTATCTTCGGTGCAGGCATGGGTATGCCGTACTTCTCCACGGATACGACGGCTGCACAGCGTGCGCTGGAAATCGGTTGTGAGGTTCTGCTGATGGCGAAGGCCGTTGATGGCGTGTACTCCGCCGATCCGCGTGAAGTGCCTGACGCTGAGCTGTTCACCGAGATCTCCCACCGCGAGGTGCTGGAGCGCAACCTCCGCGTTGCAGATGCAACGGCATTCTCCTTGTGCATGGACAACAAGATGCCAATTCTGGTGTTCAACATGCTGACCGATGGCAACATTGCCCGCGCAGTTGCTGGCCAGCGCATCGGCACCTTGGTCCACAGCTGATAAATTAGTATCCGACTAAACCACTTCAAAGATAAGAGGCGACGATGATCGACGAGACTCTGCTCGATTGCGAAGAGAAGATGGCAAACTCCGTAGAGCACTGCCGTGACGAGATGACCACCATTCGTACTGGCCGTGCGAACCCCGGCATGTTCAACGGCGTCATTTGTGACTACTACGGTGTGCCAACCCCTATTACGCAAATGGCGACTATTTCTGTTCCAGAGCCACGTATGTTGCTGATCAAGCCATACGAGATGGGCGTGATGGGCGACATCGAGAACGCAATCCGTAATTCTGACCTTGGGGTGAACCCAACCAACGATGGACAGGTGCTGCGAGTCACTGTCCCTCAGCTGACAGAAGAACGTCGTCGCGAAATGACGAAGGTTGCCAAGGGCAAGGGCGAGGATGCGAAGATTGCCATCCGCAACGTTCGTCGTAAGGGCATGGAAGTTCTGAAGAAAATTCAGAAGGACGGCGACGCAGGCGAGGATGAAGTTCAGACTGCTGAGAAGGAGCTGGACGGCATTACGAAGAAGTATGTAGACCAGGTCGATGTTCTGGTTGAGCGCAAGGAAAAGGAGTTGATGGAGGTCTAGTACCTCCACAGCTTTCTACCGTTTTCTTTACTCAATTCCACCATCGATTTGGAGCCGCCGTGCCACCCAGGAATCGGGAGCGTCTTTTAGAGGATCTTCGGGTCCCCAAACCTCGAAACTCCGCTGGTCGAAATTTGCCAGTGGCTATTGGTGTCGGTGTCTTTCTTGGTGCCATCGTCATCGGCGGGCTTATTGTCGGGCCGATGGCGTGGTACCTCATCGTGGCTGTGGCTGCGGCGATTGGAACATGGGAAGTTGGGGAGCGGCTCAAGGACAGCGACTGGCAAGTGCCACGACCTGTGCTCATCCTCGGCGGACAGTTGATGATTTGGCTGACCATTCCGTGGGAGACCACGGGGCTCGTATTCGGCTTTGTAGTCACAGTGCTGGTGCTATTGGTCAGTCGATTATTCCTGCACGGAACGCACGAAGCTCCCCGAAATTGGCTTCGCGATACGTCCGTTGGCGTGTTCATTCTGTTTTGGATACCAGCGTGTATCGCCTTGGCCGCAATGCTTGCCCGCATGGACAATCCATGGGATGTTCGCCCCCAGTTTGTCATCCTGGCGTTCATGCTCTGTGTCGTCGCCAACGACGTCGGTGGTTATGCCGCAGGCGTGTTTTTCGGTAAGCACCCCATGGCACCTGCGGTAAGTCCGAAGAAATCATGGGAAGGATTCGCTGGCTCGGTTATCGCAGCTGCCGTTGTAGGTGTTGTCATTGCCATCTTCGCGTTTAATTCCGAGTGGTGGGCTGGCTTGGTATTGGGCATTTGTCTCGCCGTAGCATCCACGCTTGGCGACCTCGTCGAGTCGCAGTTCAAACGCGATCTCGGTATCAAGGACATGTCCTCGCTTCTCCCGGGGCATGGTGGTCTGATGGACCGTCTGGACGGAATGCTGCCAGCTGCAGCCATGACGTGGCTGGTTATTACTTTGTACGAGAGCTTGTCTTTCCTGTAGTGGCGAGTGCGCCCAGCGCTCAGCTTGACGACGTCATCGTGCATGTTGTTCGTACTCAATGGAGATGACAGCAGCGTGGCCTACGTACCGCATGCCAAAGATCCCTAGCGCAACATGGCGCTAGGGATCTTTGTCCGTCTAGAGAGTGGCCGCAGACTCAGTGCCTGCGAAAGCAGGTGTTACTGCTGAGTCAGACGCTTATTAGCCTTCTTGACCTGGCGACGCAGTTCGAACATTCGCCAGCCGCCGAAGATCGCCATGATCAGGGCACCAGCAATTGCCGACAGGAGCATGCCGATTCCTACTGGGAAGTTCCACGTCCAGGAGAACAAGTTCAGCTCGGTAGCCTGTTGGTTCTGCATGATGAAGATCAACAGCATGATGAGAAGGAAGGCACCGACGATCAGCGCTGCCCATGCACCTGATGCGAAAGAGCGCTCTACCTTTTGTGGCTTCGGGCGAGTGTTCTTCGTGGAGTCGTTGTGGACAGTGTCCTCGACTGGAGCAGGGGAATTCGAGGTTCGTGAATCCGAGTAGTCGTCGTTATCCGTCAGGCCGTGATCTGCGCCCAGGCCCGGTTCCTGCGAATTCTGCGCAGGGAAATCAGCGGTGGAACCGGAGTGATGTGGGTTATCGCTTTTGCTCATACTTTCTATTGAACATCGTATGGGCCAGCATCTCTACCCAATCTGCGTAACGTTCTTTTAACAACGCTGAATGGCCTACATACATTTTGCTAAGGAAAGCACTAGCGCGTAGCTGCATCGTGGGTTGGGCGGTTATGCGATGACGTGCGATGATGGAAGCATCATGAGCAAAGAACTTCCCCTGGTTTTCAACGCACCTCGACGTGGCATGCCGTCGACTCACCTGGCTGATTTGGATTCTGAAGGTCGCAAAGCAGCGGTCAAGGAACTTGGTCTGCCAGCATTCCGCGCTGATCAAATTGCGCGTCATTATTATGGTCGCCTGGAGGCGGATCCAAGCACCATGACTGACCTTCCCGCAGCAGCACGTGAGAAGGTCAAGGAAGCTCTCTTCCCGCCGTTGTTGACTCCCGTTCGGCATATTAGTTGTGATGATGGCGAGACTCGCAAGACGCTGTGGCGTGCCGGTGACGGCACGTTGCTCGAGTCCGTGCTCATGAAGTACCCAGGTCGAGCTACGCTCTGCATTTCGTCTCAGGCAGGTTGCGGTATGGCCTGTCCATTCTGTGCAACGGGCCAGGGAGGTCTGCAGCGCAACTTGTCCACCGCTGAGATTGTTGACCAAGTCCGCGAAGCAGCTGCAACGATGCAAGCAGAAGGCAGCCGGCTGACCAACATTGTCTTCATGGGCATGGGGGAGCCACTGGCCAACTACAAGCGCGTGCTTGCGGCAGTAAAACGCATTACAGAACCCGTGCCAAACGGTTTCGGCATTTCCATGCGCAATGTCACAGTCTCGACGGTGGGCCTGGCGCCAGCGATTCGTCGACTCGCGGATGAGGAGTTGTCAGTAACTCTAGCGGTGAGCTTGCATACGCCTGACGACGAACTTCGTGACACGTTGGTTCCTATCAACAATAGGTTCGAAGTCTCGGAAGTACTGGATGCTGCGCGCTATTTTGCCGACAAGACTGGCCGGCGTGTGTCTATTGAGTATGCCCTGATTCGAGACATCAACGATCAGGGATGGCGAGCGGATCTGTTGGGGAAGAAGCTGCATAAGGCGTTGGGATCACGCGTGCATGTCAACCTGATTCCGCTGAATCCAACTCCAGGATCGAAGTGGGACGCTTCGCCGAAGGATCGGCAGGATGAATTCGTTGAACGCGTCCGTGCGCAAGGCGTACCGTGCACTGTGCGGGACACCCGTGGCAACGAAATCGCTGCGGCGTGTGGTCAGCTTGCAGCTGAAGGTGAGTAAACGCTAAAGGCGCCACACCTCGTGATTGGGAATTAGTAAGGCCTCCATCGCGGTGACGATGGAGGCCTTGTGCCTTTAGGGCAGTTGAGGGGCTGCTCAGACAGCGAAATCGCTGACCAGTACCTCAGCAGAATGTGCCTAGCGGGAGATCACGACAGCTTACTTGGCGCTTGGGTCGATGTTCCAAGCACGCTTCTGGGACTCGGTCAGGTCAGCGTAGACGCCGGTGCCGTTCAGCTGATCCTCGGTCCAGTTCGGCTCAACATGGCCAGCAGGCTTGTTGTGTCCGGTAACCGTGCGTACCTGGGAGCCACGAGGAGCGAAAGCGTGGAACAGCAGGCCAATAGCGAACAATCCAGCGATGGACAGCAGCCAGATGTTCTCGACGTTGCCGTGGTGGTTACCCTGGGTCATTGCAACCAAGAAAAGAACGGAAATCCAGCCGGCAATCTGAAGCGAGCGCTTGCTCAAGCCATGCCAACCCCACTTTGCCGATGGCTCATCTAGGGTGCTGACGCCGTTGTAAAATTCTTCCGTTGCGTGTGCGTTAGCCACTATTAAGTCCTCCTGTTAGCGCCGATAAGAGTCGAACGACTACGTCAGTTCCTTTGTAACCAACCCCACGTGTGGGATTGAAACTCTGAACATTGCCATCCATACTCACGGGTATTTTGGCACATTCTCAGCGAATGTTGAGTATCGAAGGTAAGGATACCGCAGATTTCCTCAGGAATCTCATTCCTTGGGGTGTCGCTTATCTCTGACGTGAAATGTTGCCCCATTCTCGGGGGTAGGGCGTAGAAAAGCTTGCGTAGGAAAGTCGCTAGGGTAATCGACGTGACTTTTCTCTTTGGCGTAGTTCTCTTTGCACTCGGTATCGCGGTCACGATCGCGTTGCACGAATGGGGCCATCTTGCAGCCGCACGGCTGTGCGGGATGCGGGTGCGTCGTTACTTCATCGGATTCGGGCCAACGCTGTGGTCAACGAAGAAGCACCATCACGGCGCTGGAGGCCATGAGACGGAGTATGGCTTCAAGGCTGTACCGCTGGGCGGATTCTGCGATATCGCAGGCATGACTGCTCAGGATCCCATCTCACCTGATGAAGAGCCATACGCAATGTGGAAGCAGCCATGGTGGCAGCGGATCGTCGTGTTGTTGGGTGGCGTCATCATGAATATCTTGATTGGTGTCATTCTGATTTATGCAATTGCCGTGTCCTGGGGACTGCCGAATCCGAACGTGGACATGACCCCGCGTGTACAGCAGACCTCATGTGTGCCGGCTACCCAGAATGCAGATGGCACACTCTCTGAATGTAGTGGTGTTGGGCCTGCTGAAAAGGCTGGATTAAGGGCAGACGATGTCATTGTGTCAGTGAATGGCAAGGACACTGATACTTACCCAGAAGTTGTCGATGAAATTGGAAAGGCCACAGGAGAATCGATTGCCATTGTGGTGTCTCGAAACGGTCGAGAAGAAACCATCACAGTTATTCCCGAACAAGTTGAGCGTCGTTCGAATGATGGGTCGCTAAAGACGGTTTCTGGTGTCGGTATCGCGTTTGAACGTCCGAAAAACGGAATCATCGAATACAATGCGGTAACTGCGGTAGGGGGATCATTGACCTTCACCGGACACATGTTCGGTGCGGTATGGGACGGCCTGCTGTCATTGCCTGCGAAGGTTCCTGGAGTCGTTGCATCGATTTTTGGTGCAGAACGTGACCAAGAAGGGCCAATGAGCGTCGTGGGTGCGTCCCGTGTTGGCGGTGAAATGGTCGAAGCAAACTACTGGTCGAGCTTTGTCATGCTGTTGGCAAACTTGAACTTCTTCTTGGCGTTGTTCAACTTGGTGCCACTTCCTCCATTGGATGGTGGGCATATTGCAGTTGTGCTGTACGAGAAGGTGCGAGACTTCATTCGGCGTCGACTAGGCAAGCCTGCACTGGGGCCAGCTGACTACACAAAACTGATGCCGGTGACGATGGCTTTCACTGCTGTGCTTCTCGTCTTCGGTGTAATCGTTATCGCTGCTGACGTCATCAATCCTATTCGCTTGTTGGGTTAGTGATTCGCGGCGAGCCGTCGGGGTTCGATCCGGGTGAAGTGTTAGCCTCCCCACATGAGGGAAAACGCAGTGCGAAAGCGTCAAGGTTACACGCTTGTCCAGCAATTGTCGGCGCTGGTCGCATCTATTGCATTGGTGTTTTCTGCAGTGTCGTGTACGCCACGCCCAGATATGGGCGAAGAGGTGCTGTCAAAGTTCCTTGAAGCGTTGTCTGCAGGTGATATTGAGACCGCGGTTGGCTTTACAGATCGAACCTCGGATGCGCGTCGAGACCTGACTGCGGCGTGGGATGGCTTGCAGGCAGAGGGGCTTCGAGCGCAGTCCTCAAGCATTAATGGTGATGGGTCCCAGTCCACCGTAGAGGTTGATATGACGTGGAGCCTGCCACGGAATCGTCAGTGGCAATACACATCTGTTATTCGGTTGTCTCGCACAGAAGACGAGTGGGCAGTCCGTTGGGCACCATCTGTGCTGCACCCTCAATTAGGCCGGAACCAGCATCCAGAGCTTCGCGCAGTTGAAGCGCCACAAGCCTCTGTTCTTGGCTCAGATGGCACAACACTTTTGGAGCCTGGCATTGTCCATAGAGTTGTCCTCAATCGGGATGAGACTCAAGATGTCCAGGGCACAATTAACCGAATTGCGACCATCGTGAATAACGAACTGCCTCCCGAGGGAGGACGTCCATCACTGGTGGATGCAAAGTCATTGGGCAAACAAGCTCAAGGCGGGTCTGGTGCATTTTCAGTTATTGTCCTGCCGTCGTCTGTGCCACCGAGCGTTCGGAATCAGCTCATGGAGTTGGACGCAGTGACGGTCAATGACGAAACCTCGATGGTTCGTCCGGACCCAGCTTTTGCGCCTGATTTGATGAGCCGGATTGAATCGGTCGTGCAGGAGAAGACCACAGGAACGAATGGCTGGAGCGTCGTGGCAGCCAATTCGGACGGTGTGAAACTGGATACGCTGCACCAGGTGGACCCTGAGGTCCAGCCGGCTGTCAAGGCATCGATCAGCAAGAAGGTGCAGGATGCTGCACAACAAGCCGTCGATACGCGCTCTGATGCAGAAGTGATGCTGGTGGCGGTGCAGCCGTCGACAGGCGATATTCTGGCGGTTGCGCAGACCGGGGAGGCGGACAAGAAGGGCAATTTGGCTCTGACTGGCCAATTCCCACCGGGTTCGACGTATAAAATTGTGACTGCTGCGGCAGGAATGCAGAACGAAGAGCTAACGCCAGGTTCAACAGTGCCATGCCCAGGTTCGATGGAGATTGGCCCTCGTATTGTCACGAACTACAACGGCAAGGGTGTTGGCGATACATCGTTGCAGGATGCCTTCGCTCGATCGTGTAACACCACATTCGGTGATATCGCGTATCGGATGAAACCGGGCGAGATGAAAGACATATCGAAGCACTTTGGCATTGGTGTGGATTATCAAATCGCAGGATTGGAAACTATCACTGGCTCTGTGTCTGACGGAGAGGATGTCGCGGAGCGTATCGACGCCGGTTACGGTCAGGGCTTCGACTTGGCCAGCCCATTTGGCATGGCCATGGTGTCGGCAACTGTCGCACATGGCAGCACTCCAACGCCAAAGTTGGTGCCATCTGCAGGCACGTTGAGTTCTTCTTCAGCACAGCGGCTCGATCCGGTGTTGCAGGAGAACCTGAAACAGATGATGCGGTCGGTAGTTACCTCGGGTACTGCTACTGCCATTGCTAGCCGTGGCGAAGTGTACGGAAAGACCGGTGAGGCTGAAGTCTCTGGCGGCTCGCATGCGTGGTTTACTGGCTGGCGCGATGACATCGCCTTTGCGACACTCGTTGTCCATGGTGGCGGTTCGGAACATGCAGTCGCAATTACCGACACGTTTCTGTCTAACCTTGACGCCAGTGAATCGGCCGAAGGCTAGCTCAGCATCGTGAAACTCGTGCTGTCAGTGGACAGCAGGGTTAACGCGAACTGAGTTTGTGGTTGCGAGTATGGTGTGCCTCATGACTAATCGCGCACCGCTTACACAGCAGAAGTCCACGGCAATTCGTACAGTACCTGCGCATATTGCGCGACCAGAGTATGCCTGGAAAGACGAAGTTGCCGAAGGCGTAGGCGAGTCACTGATTCAGACAGCAGAGGATATCGAGTCAATGCGCGAGGTCTCGCGTATTGCCGCAAACGCCTTGGTCGAAGCTGGCAAGGCTGTGGAACCTGGCAAGACTACCGATGACATTGATCGTGTTGTCCACGAGTATTTGCTCGACCACGATACGTACCCATCCACTCTTGGTTACCGGGGTTTTGAGAAGAGCTGCTGCGTCTCTTTGAACGAAATTATTTGTCACGGTATCCCGGATGCCCAGGTTATCGAGGAAGGCGACATCGTCAACGTTGATGTCACCGGATACAAGAATGGTGTCCACGGCGATACCAACGCGACCTTCTTCGCTGGAGAGCCATCCGAGGAACATCAGCTCTTGGTCGAGCGCACCTACAATGCCATGATGCGCGGAATCAAGGCCATCAAGCCAGGTCGCGAGATTAACGTTATCGGTCGCGTGATCGAATCATATGCCCGCCGTTTCGGCTACAACACCGTCCGTGACTTCACCGGGCACGGCGTTGGCACGACGTTCCACAACGGACTGATTGTTTTGCATTACGACGACCCGTCGCAAAACACCGTCCTCGAACCGGGCATGACATTGACAGTTGAGCCAATGATCAATCTCGGTGGCCTGGATTACGAGATCTGGGATAACACCTGGACTGTACAAACGACCGACCGCAAATGGACCGCACAGTTTGAACACACGATCTTGGTTACAGATACGGGATACGACATTTTGACCCTTCCAGACGAAGAGAACCTGCCTGGTCAGTTCTTGACGGGCTGGAAGCCTGCCTAATCTCGCACGTTATGGCAGCTTCACTTGCTCCGGCCGTTCTCGTCGCTGGCTGTACTTCTGATGCCGGAAAGTCCGTCATTGTTGCGGGCTTATGTCGCCTGATCGCACGACGAGGGCTGCGGGTTGCGCCTTTCAAAGCGCAAAACATGTCAAACAACTGCGCGGTAACACCAGATGGTGGCGAGATCGGACGCGCGCAGGCGCTGCAAGCGCTTGCATGCGGGCTGGAACCTCACGTCGATTTCAACCCGGTGTTATTGAAGCCGGGTTCTGATTACACCAGCCAGGTTGTCGTGCGCGGACACGTCAGCGGGCACGTGTCGGCGATGACGTACCGGCGTCGTCGTAAAGAATTGCGCGGAATCGTTGCGGAAACGCTGCAGGATTTGCGGGAGCGTTACGACGTCGTCGTGTGCGAAGGTGCTGGTAGTCCCGCGGAAGTGAATTTGCGTGACTCTGACATCGCAAATATGGGGCTTGCCGAGATGGCCGATATCCCGGTCGTGGTCGTGGGCGATATCGACCGTGGCGGGGTGTTGGCCCACTTTGTGGGAACGCACGCAATTGTGGGTGACGAGGATCGGGCGCGTTTGACCGGTTTTATCGTGAACAAGTTTCGTGGAGATGTTCAGTTACTCTTGCCTGGACTCGATGTGGTGACGCAGCAGACTGGGCTACCGGTCATCGGCGTGGTGCCTTTTGTGCAAGGGCTGTGGGTTGACGCAGAGGACTCGCTTGGAACGGTAACCGGTGGGCGAGTTGGGCCAGCGACGCTGCCACTTGGCACCGAAACTTTGTCAATTGCTGCGATCCGGTTGCCACGAATTTCAAATGCCACTGATGTTGAAGCGCTCGCGGTGGAACCGGGAGTGCGTGTTGAATGGACCGACGATCCGACTGTAGTTATGCAGGCGGATGTCGTCGTGCTGCCTGGTTCGAAGGCGACAGTCAGTGATCTTGCGTGGTTACGACAGCACGGACTCGCGGATGCCTTAATTTCCAGAGCTGCAGACGACCGTCCAATCTTGGGGATTTGTGGTGGTTTCCAAATGCTGTGTAAGACCATTGCTGATGATGTCGAATCAGCAGCAGCGCTTGCGGACGGTGAACACACGGTACCTGGTCTGGGATTACTTGATGTTGACATCAAGTTTGAGCCGGAAAAGACGGTTGTGCGTCACGACGATGGTTCTTATGAGGTCCACCACGGCCACGTCATTCGTTCTGCCGAGTCGCAGTGGCCACATGGTGAAGGTGCCATTCGTGGGTGTGTGAGGGGCACCCACCGGCATGGTCTCATGGAGAATGACGATACCCGTCGCCAGTGGCTTGCTCAGGTGGCCCGGGAAGCTGGCAAAACCGGATTCGTGATCAAACCGGACACATCTTTTGCAGCAGAACGCCTGCGCCAACTCGACCTCATTGCGGATGCCATCGAAGAGCATCTCGTCGGGTCAGCGTTAGCGCAGGCTACTGGAATTGCAGAGCTGGGGTAGTAGGGCGCGGCCGCCCTACCAGCTCCAACTGGAGTGCCGACGGATGGCGATGAAAACTAGCCACCGTCGACACTGACGCTAGTTGTCGAATTCCAGGCCGAGGATGGCGTTTTCGATGAGCTCTGGGAGCGCTGGGTGGATCCAGTGCTGCTGTTCCACCACGTCGCGCACATCGAGATCCATCGCCATCATCTGAATGCACTGCTGAACCAAGGTAGCGGCTTGCTCGCCAATGAAGTGGGCACCGAGCAGGCGACCGGTCTTCTTATCTGCGATGAGCTTCGCAAAACCGTCTTTATCTTCCAGCGCCCAGCCGTACGCCACGTCACCGTAGTTCTGAATTTTGACGGTGATCTCGGTGCCATTCTCAGTTGCCCACTCGCGTGCCTCCACTTCAGTCATGCCGACCTGACCGATCTGTGGGTGCGAGAAGATAGCAGACGGGACGTAACGATGGTCAAAGCTGCGCAAGTCCACGCTGTCTACATCGTTTGCCTTGGCAGTCTCCAAAACATTATGGAAGACAACCTTCGCCTCGTGGTTAGCAATATGCTTCAACTGATGCGGACTTGATACATCACCGAGCGCCCATACACCTTCAGCCGACGTGCGACCATGCTTGTCGACGATCACCCGGTGGTCACCGTCGTACTTGACACCAGCAGCGTCCAGATTCATGCGATCGCCGTTTGGCTGGCGACCCGTTGCAACGAGGAAAACTCCACCTTGGACCGTAGAGCCGTCGGAAAGAGCTGCGGTGACGATGCCGTCCTGCTCGGACAGTGACTCGATGGAAGTGTTGAGATGCACGTTCCAGGACCGCGAGGCGACTTCTGTAAAGCGTGCAGAAATGTCCTCGTCGGACTGACGGTTCATGGCCCCGGAACGAACGATGACGTGAACGTTGACTCCGAGCGACGAGAACACATGGGCAAACTCGGTGGCAATAAAGCCACCGCCCAGAATGATCATTTCGCGCGGTAGTTCTTCAATCCGCATGATGTCATTGTTGGTGTAATAGCGTACACCTGACTCTTCGACAACTTGCGGAGCATATGGGCGAGAACCAGCAGCGATGATGATCTGATCAGCAGTAATCGTGCATTCCTTGCCACCTTGCGAGGTCAGCAGAGTGCGAGACCCAACAAAGGAAGCGTGGCCATCGTAGACATCGATATTCGGAGTCTCGTCACCGCGACGGTATGCCTCGCCACCGTTAGAAATAGGGTCGATACGGTCGCCGAAAACTCGTTTCTGGATGAACGGCCAGTCAATCGAGTCGACATGAGCATGCACACCAAGGCGAGCAGCTTCCGCAACATTACGAGCAGCGTCAGCCGCAAGCACGAACATCTTGGTTGGAATGCAACCAACGTTCAAACAGGTTCCGCCAAACCGACCTTCCTCGACGAGAGCAATACGAACTCCGTCGTAGGCAGGGGATGGAATGGCGTTGCCGGAACCAGAACCAACGATGATGACGTCATAGTGGCGAGACGACTCAGCAGACATGCTTCTCCTTGATTGAAACCATTACTAAATGAAATCGGCCTTGAAGGCTGGCCTCGAAGGCTGCGGAAAAAGAAACTACGACGAGCTCGCCGTAGTCAGGTGCGACTCCAAGAAGTCAAACGTCACAGCAAATGCTTGTTCGCGAGCATGTTCGCGTGACAGAAACACATCATGGCGTGCACCGGGGATTTCGAAATTCGTCGCACCCTTTCCTAAGCAACGCGTCTTGCTTGCAATCTGTTCCGCATCGAGGATTGCATCCACTGTATCCAGCGCAGGGGAGTATGGCTTGCCGAGAATTGACGCATCCGAATGCAGAACGAGAGTAGGCACTCCCATCTCGATCCCCTTTGCGACGATCGCCTGCGCAGCCAGAATCGCCTGGAACCACGACCACGTCTTCACATGGCCTTCCACTGGCTTCAGAACTGCATCGAAGACCCAGTCGCCGTGATGGCTAGCTGAAATTGACTGGCCGTAACCGCTCATTCCCTTGTCGGGCGTGAGCTGGTCAGGTCGGATCACGGCCATCAATCGGGTTAGTGCCTTGACTGCGATGCCTACCGGATTCTTGAACTGTAGGCCAAGCCACGGACTATTCAGTACGGCGACATTGATAAAGCCAAACCGATCCGGGTCTGCGGAACGTAGGCGATGCAGCCAGAGCGCAACGATCAAGCCGCCAGTCGAATGGCCCAATGGAGTCACCGACGGATGCCCAGCCTCGCGTATGACATCGATGGCTGCGTTCATGTCGACGTCGTAAAGCTCAAGATTAGTGATGTGATGGGCGCGCTGGCCTGGCCGGAGCGAACGACCACACTTGCGGAGGTCGACAGCATAAAACGCGTAGCCCTTGTCATGGAAACGACGGGCGACGTGGTCTTGAAAGAAATAATCCGACATTCCGTGAACCCACACCACCGCCGGACGTGAAGCATATTCGGGCTCAGGAGTGTCGCTCGATGTGAGCGGTGAAGGTGAAAACTTAACGACGGTTACAGCAATGTCAGTCTCGTCATCTGGGTCATTTCCCAGGTCAATAACTGTTTGCGTGAATCCGTCGCCCAAGATATCAGCTTCCCAAATGGGGGTAACTTGATCGTTTTCGTTCTTCATCATGCCTGCAAGTCTAGCCTCGCTACGAGGGGCACCCCTCGTGTTGTGACAGAATAGAGTCTAAATCGAGTGTCAGTCCGAGAACGCTCCGGCGTTGCTCGGCAAAACAAGCATGAAGGATGTTGACAGCTATGGCTGAAAGCAAGCTTCCTGTCACTGCTAGTGACGAAGTTGATGTTGCCCTAATCGGCGCCGGTGTAATGAGCGCGACGCTTGGTGTTCTGCTCAAGGAGCTCGAGCCAACGTGGTCTCAGGTAGTGTTCGAGCGTCTTGATCAGCCCGCTGAGGAATCCTCGTCCCCTTGGAACAACGCAGGAACGGGTCACTCCGCGCTGTGCGAGCTGAACTACACCCCAGAGAAGAACGGCCAGGTCGAGTCAGCGAAGGCTGTAAAGATCAACGAGCAGTTCCAGGTTTCTCGTCAGTTCTGGACGACTCTGGTTGATCGTGGTGTCATTACCGATCCACGCGAGTTCATTAACGCTGTGGACCATACTGCGTTTGCTCAGGGGGCAGATCAGGTTGAGTTCATGCGCCGTCGTTACGAGGCACTGAATAAGCACATTCTCTTCGAGGGCCAGGAGCTTATCGAGGACAACGACAAGTTCTCTGAGTACTTGCCTCTGATGGCTGAAGGCCGTGACTTCTCCACGCCAGTGTCGGTCATCAAGAACCCTAACGGCACCGACGTTAACTACGGAGCATTAGCAAAGCAGTATCTCGCTGCAATGTCGGACCACGGTACTCAGATCAACTACGGCACTGAGGTCAAGGGCATTGAGCGCCAGGGCGACAAGTGGGCTCTGAAGGTCAAGAATGTCCACACTGGCGACGTGCGTGTCGTTCGTGCGAAGTTCGTCTTCGTAGGCGCTGGTGGCCAGGCTCTGCCACTGCTGCAGAAGTCCGGTATCCCAGAGATCCGTGGTTTCGGTGGCTTCCCAGTGTCGGGTCAGTGGCTGCGTTGCACCAACCCAGAGATCATTGAGAAGCACGATGCGAAGGTCTACGGCAAGGCCTCCGTTGGTGCGCCACCAATGTCGGTTCCACACCTTGACACCCGTATTATCGACGGCAAAAAGGGTTTGCTGTTCGGCCCATACGCTGGCTGGACTCCAAAGTTCCTGAAGCAGGGTTCCAACCTGGACCTCTTCAAGTCCCTTCGTGCACATAACCTGCCTTCGATGGTCGGCGTCGGCCTGCAGGAGATGCCGCTGACGCAGTACCTCATCAGCGAACTGTTGAAGGACGAAAATGCACGCGTCGAGGCGCTGCGCGAGTACATTCCAAACGTTCGTGCAGAGGATTGGGAACTGATCACCGCTGGCCAGCGTGTTCAGGTCATCAAGCCTCAGAAGTTCCCGAAGATGGGCTCCCTCGAATTCGGTACGGCAGTCGTGAACTCCCAGGACGGCTCCATTGCAGGTCTGATGGGCGCATCCCCAGGTGCATCGATTGCTCCTGCAGTCATGATCTCCTTGCTGGAGCGTTGCTTCGGTAACCGCATGGGCGACTGGGCTCCAAAGCTGAAGGAAATGGTTCCTTCCTACGGACGCAACGTCAACGATGATCCTGCTCTGTACCGCGAAGTATGGGACGCCTCCCAGAAGGCACTGAAGCTTGAGCGCTAACACTCGGTAAGTATTTGCGCATACTTCGTACCCCATCACTGATCACCACTGCGAAAGCTGTGGTCGGTGGTGGGGTACAACTATTGATATGACTTCGCACACCGCTTCCTTTCCAGATACCTTGGCCCGCCCAACAGCTGCAGGCGCTGTACCTGGTTTCCCATTCACCGCCATTGTTGGGCAGGAGCGACTGCAACTCGCATTGATTCTCACGGCGATCTCGCCGGAAATTGGTGGAGTCATTGTTCGTGGTGAAAAGGGCACCGCTAAGACCACAACCGTGCGGGCTCTGGAACCCTTCTTGGATGGACAACTAGTCAACCTGCCGCTGGGAGCCACGGAGGATCGAGTCGTCGGTTCGATCAACGTTGAATCGGTGTTGACTACAGGAAAGGCAGAGTTTCAGCCTGGTCTACTCAGCGCTGCGAATGGCGGCATCTTGTACGTCGACGAAGTGAACTTGTTGCCGGACCATTTGGTAGATGTGCTTCTCGACGCCGCCTCAACCGGCCGCATCACCGTCGAACGTGATGGAGTGTCATTCGTGGAGCAAACTAGGTTTGTTCTCGTTGGCACGATGAACCCTGAAGAGGGAGAACTTCGTCCTCAGTTGCTTGACCGTTTTGGTCTGGCCGTGGACGTTGTTGCGTCACGGGAGCCGTCGACACGCGTGGAAATTGTGCGACGCCGATTGGCCTACGACAGCAATGCATGTACTTTCATTAGCCAGTACGCCGATGCTGAGGAAGCGACACGCCGTCGTCTCGTGCGGGCGAAGACGCTGTTGCAGGACGTAGAGCTGGACGACGTTGCACTGGGACGCATCGCGAGTTTGTGCGCTGCATTCGATGTTGACGGTATGCGTGCAGATTTGGTCATTGCTCGAACCGCTCAGGCGCATGCCGCGTGGCGGGTGGCGGCGCACGAAACTGACGCGAACGATATTTCCACTGATGACTCCAGGGTTAGCTCCAAGGACACCCCGAACGCCTCCGAAGATTCGAGGCTGCAAGTAACCGACGACGACATTCGCATTGCGGCGGAAATGGCGCTGCCGCATCGTCGTCGTCGCGATCCTTTTGATGAACCTGGGCTCGATGATCAACAGATCGATAATGCGATGGAGCAAGCTCGCGACGACTTCCCAGACGAAACTGAAACGACGGCGCCACAGGAACCTGATTCCATCCCGGAAGAATTGAACCCCGAAGATTCTGCGCACAATCCGGCAGAGTCGGAACCAAAAGAGCTACCCTCCCAGGGGTCTGATGGAAAGGCAGGTAGCGCTTCTTCAGGCGCTCCCTTTCCGCGTTCGTGACTTCGTTGTCCCAGGCGCTGGCGAGGGCAGTGCCGGTAGGCGATCAAAGGCACTCGGACCACGGGGATCCACCGTACGAAGTACTGCCAGTGGCCATGGCATTCATATTCCCGGGACGGTGTTGGCGGCGGCGGAACGGGGTGCTGCAGTTACTAGCGGCATGGTGCCGCTTGTCGCCGATGACTTACGCGGCGCCATTCGACAGGGCACCGAATCGAATCTGATCGTGTTCGTCGTCGATACGTCAGGATCGATGGCTGCGCGAGATCGCCTTAGCGCAGTGACCGGAGCCGTCACTTCGTTGCTTCGCGACGCCTACCAGAAGCGCGACAAAGTCGCTGTGGTGACGTTTCGTGGTGACAAAGCGACGACGGTCCTGCCTCCGACTCGGTCAACGGACATTGCTGCTCGTCGTCTTGACGGATTACCAACTGGCGGGCGAACTCCTCTTGCCGAGGGATTACTGGAAGCCGATACGCTCATTGCTCGCGAGCGTAGAAGGGAACCCAGTCGGCGAGCACTGCTCGTCGTGCTGTCTGACGGTCGCGCGACCGGGCGCGGTGGATTCCAGCGTGCAAAAGCTGCTGCAGGTTCGATTCGTCGACAGGGGTTGGCAGGAGCTGTGGTCATTGACTGTGAATCTGGTCGCGTGAAATTGGGGCTGGCACATGAATTAGCGCGGCATTTGCAAGCTCCATGCGTGGCATTGGATGCGCTCAATGCGGATGCGGTCGCGGGAGTTGTGCGCGCAGGGCTTTAGCGGAAATGGCTACGATAGTTAGCTATGGCACAGGGCAAAGTAGATCCAGCAAATATTCCTAACGACGGGTTGACCACGCGACAGCGTCGTCAGTTACCGATTACCGCAGTTCACACAGGTGAAGGCAAGGGTAAGTCAACGGCTGCTTTTGGTTTGGCGTTGCGTTCATGGAACGAAGGCCTAAGTATCGGAATTTTCCAGTTTGTGAAGTCCGCGAAGTGGCGGATCGGTGAGGAAGAAGTCTTTAAGCGTCTCGGCCAGATGCATAACGAAACAGGCGTTGGCGGTGCCGTGGAATGGCACAAGATGGGCGAGGGCTGGTCGTGGTCGCGGAAGAAGGGCACGGAAGCAGACCATGCTCGAGATGCCGCTGAAGGCTGGGAAGAGATCAAGCGTCGCTTGGCGGAAGAGCGCCACGACTTGTATATCCTCGACGAATTCACGTACCCAATGAAGTGGGGCTGGGTTGACGTTGACGATGTCGTCGCAACGCTTGCGAGCCGTCCAGGTAAGCAGCACGTTGTGATCACTGGTCGCGATGCTGATCCGAAACTGATTGAGATTGCCGACCTCGTGACTGAGATGAAGAAGATCAAGCATCCAATGGATGCAGGTCGCAAGGGGCAAAAGGGAATCGAGTGGTAAGTTCCGCCACACCAGGCATCGTCATCGCCGCGCCAGCATCCGGCACCGGCAAGACAACTATCGCAACCGGGCTGATCGCAGCCCTGGCCCGATTTACCGAGGTCGCACCGTTCAAGGTCGGCCCCGACTACATCGACCCCGGCTATCACACACTCGCTGCAGGGCGTGTTGGCCGAAATCTCGATTCCTTCATGTGCACGAAGGACCTCATCGGCCCTTTGTATGCTCACGGTTCAGCTGGTTGTGAAATCAGCGTAGTCGAAGGTGTGATGGGGCTTTTCGACGGTCGCATCGGGCCAGATCCGCTTCATGCAGACGGCTCGACCGCTGAGATCGCAGCCCTGTTGGGTATGCCAGTGATCTTGGTGATTGACGCCCGCCATATGAGCCAGTCTGTGGCCGCACTGGTCCACGGCTTTGCCACGCTTGACGAGGATGTCCACATTGCGGGCGTCATCGTGAATCGAGTGGGCTCTCCACGTCACGCAGACATCATGCGCAGCTCCATTGAAGCAATGGGGATTCCAGTACTGGGAGCTATTCCGCGCGTCGACAACGTTGAGGTGCCATCGCGACATCTCGGCCTGGTCACTGCAGCCGAAGGCGGTAGCGTCGCGTGTGAGGCTGTGCAGAGCATGGCAGACCTCGTGGAAGAGCATGTTGATATCCAGGCTCTTTTGGCTTTGGCCACATGCACCGTTTCTGCCGAGCCATGGGATCCGGTGGCCGCGATGGGCAGGTCAACCGCCACTGAGCCGGGGGCAGGCCCCACAATTGCAATGGCTGGCGGTCCAGCTTTTACCTTCAGCTACGCCGAACATGTCGAACTTCTCGAAGCATGTGGTGCACGAGTAGCTGTCTTCGACCCACTCGTCGACGACTTCCCGGAGTGCGACGGCCTCGTTGTGCCAGGTGGTTTTCCGGAGGAGCACGTCGACAAGCTTGGGGCGCGCACAGACTTGGCTGCGCAAGTGCGCGAGGCCGTTGCCCGGGGAATCGCCGTGCACGGAGAGTGCGCTGGCTTGCTGTGGCTGCTCGATTCACTCGACGGGTATCCAATGTGCGGCGTATTGCCTGGTGACGCCGTGATGAGCCGGTTGAGCCTGGGGTATCGAGATGCGGTGGCCGTGACCGACTCTGCATTGGCCACGGCGGGGACTCGGTTCCGGGGCCATGAATTTCATAAGACGCAACTGACTGAGGGCAGCGTCGACAAGCTGCGTGCCGCCGGATTCCGTCCGGCATGGGGCTGGTACGACTGGCAAGGTGCGCCAACAACCGAAGGTATCGTTTCTACAGACGGCCGAATCCACGCTTCGTACCTGCATATCCATCCGGTGAGCGCGCCACAGGCTATTGCTCACTTTGTGGATACCTGCGCGGGGTAGAGTGACATGTATGAGTTTGGTTCTGAAGGGGTGCGGTGTACTGGTTATTGGTGGTTCTACCAGCGCAGAGCGGGTAATTCCACGATTCCTAGATGCAGGTGCTGAAGTAACAGTATGTGAAGGTGGCGAAGTAACAACCGTCATCGAGGCGTGGGCAGGCGAAGGCCGAGTTTCCCTGTACCGAACTTCTTTTACCCCTGCCATGAGTTGGGGCAAAGCGCTGTTGGTCTGCTGCGACCCTAATCTGTTGCGGGAAGTGTCGTTGGAGGGGCGTCGGGCTGGAATTCTTGTCGATGATGAAACAGGCGGTACAGCACCGATTACGCCTATGGCAGTGACGGGTCGTCGCGCGTCGCGTGCCGGCGAATTGGCGGGCACTGTTGCATTAGTTGGTGGTGGTCCTGGTGACCCGGGATTGATTACAGTTCGCGGTCGACAGCTGCTTCGTGTCGCCGATGTCGTCATTGCCGACCACTTGGGTCCGCTGTCGCTGCTCAGCGAGCTGGAACCAGATGTGGAAATCATTGATGCCGCAAAGCTCCCGTATGGTCGCGCAATGGCACAGGAACGTATTAACCAGTTGTTGGTCGACCGGGCCAAGCAGGGGCTTTTCGTGGTCCGACTCAAAGGTGGGGACCCATACGTTTTCGGCCGTGGCTTCGAAGAATTGGAAGCTTTGCGGGAAAGTGGAGTGCGAGTAACCGAGGTTCCTGGCATTACCTCGGCTATTTCCGTACCAGCTGCAGCCGGTATTCCAGTGACGCGTCGTCGAGTCAATCACGACCTCACCATTGTGTCCGGCCACGTACCACCAGGTCACGAATACTCCTTGGTGAACTGGGATGCATTGGCCCAAATGACCGGCACGATTGTTGTCATCATGGGAGTGAAGAACGGGCCTAAAATTGCCCAGGCATTACTTGATGGTGGTCGCAGCGCGTCGACCCCAGCTGCGATTGTTCAAGAGGGAACAACGTCGAACCAGCGGACTGTCCGTTGCGAGTTGAAGGATCTCGGGGACGCTCTGGAATCCAACGAGATCAAGCCACCTGCGGTTTTGGTCATCGGAGAAGTGGTCAAACTGAGTGACGATGATGTTGCCGATGCACTTCGCGAAAGCGGTATCCATGAAGGATAAGCTGCTAAGCCTTTTTAACAATGAGCAGTTTCGCAGCGCGGTATGGATGTTCTTCGCCGTCGCTCTTGTTGGCTACTTCGGCATCATGCTGATCTTGCGTTTCGCGCTTGGTTCGGGCGGGACTGGGCTGGTCGAAGTCATTGTTGCGACGATATTCGCTCTCGTCGCGGCCACAATCGCTGCCCGTAAGCGCTACCAGGATGACATTTAGTAGCGTCTCGGGCTAGGAATGGGCAGGCCGTTAGAGCCGGCGGCTAATCGACAACGATACGAATGTGGCCGTCTACTACCGAAGCGTCCATACCAGCCTCGCAGGCAATCTCAACGGCATCCTCAACAGTTGTTGGGGGAGTCGAGGCGAGCACCAGCTCTCGGGCTAACACACCCTTGTGGTGCTTATTGAAATGGGACACTACCTTGCCCTCCCGCGTGACGACGGTTGCCGTTACCGCACTCTTCACCTTCCCAAGGTTGAGGTACGTGCCGGAACGAAGGTCGATGAGAAACGCCTCGTCAGCGAGAGCTTCAGTGATCGTCGACCCCCAGCGCGCACGCATCGTTGGCGTAGTCGAATCGTGGGAAGCTCCTCGCCGTGGAAGTTTCGTTGTCCCGGACAACCGATAGTGCGGAATGTGGTCCTCAGCTCGTACCACTCCGAAGAGGGCGGACCCCACCGCCAACTGGGCACGTGCCTGAGCGGGAAGTGTCTTCGCATCAAGAGCGTCAAACAACACTCCTGTGTAACGATCAAGCGCGGGCATCGTTGGAGCCGTGAGCAACTCAGCATTCGCAGCGACCTCGCTTGCTAGCTTCGGCCCCAATTTCAAGACGCGCATTGCCTCATCGGCATCGTCGGCAAGCTGCACCAGATCCTGAGCGATGTCAGACCTAGTGGCAGTGAGAGTGGGAAACGATAGCGCCGAGAATTCGAGCGGTGCGCCGTTTCCGCCAACGGCTTTAGTTTCGGATGGTGGAAGGACGATCAGCATGGGAACTGATAGTAACCGATAGTGTATGCCTTTGAGTTTTGGCCAAAAGGTACGATGGGGCTATGCCAGAAGGTCACGTCATTCATCGTCTTGCCCATGAGCTGAACCACAGCTTCGCCGGTCATCGGGTGCGCGTGACCAGTCCGCAAGGGAGATTTGCCTCTGAAGCTGCACGTCTCGACGGCTCGATACTGCACCACGCCGAGGCATGGGGAAAACACTTGTTCCTCTCTTTTGATGTCGATGCTCCGGCCAATATTGTGTATATCCATTTGGGGCTAATTGGGAAGTTGCAGTTTGAGCCAGCTGATGCACGAGCAGGGCAAATCCGGCTGCATATCGAGCATAAAGAAATAGCGGCCAATCTGCGTGGACCACAATGGTGCCGACTGGTCTCGGAAGTGGAGATGGAGAGTGCCGTCGCAAAGCTAGGTGCCGACCCGCTGCGGGAGCACAGCCCTGAAAACGCAGGGAAAGTGGAGGCGGTAAAGCGAAAGGTGCTCCGCAGCTCACGCCCAATTGGCGCGCTGTTGATGGATCAAAAGCTGTTCGCTGGTGTCGGTAACATCTATCGGGCAGAGACACTCTTTAGGCTGGGGATCTCTCCCTTTCTGCCGGGGAAGAGTGTGCAGCCGGAGGAGTTCGATACGATTTGGGCTGACCTCACGAAGCTGATGAAAGAGGGCGTTGTCACTGGTCGGATCGATACGGTGGCAGCCGAACACACGCCAGAAGCGATGGGCCGTGCGCCACGAAAAGACGACCACGGCGGGGAAGTGTACGTATATCGCCGCCTCGGTCAGCCGTGCTACAAATGCGAGACGCCTATTGCAGAAATGGTGATGGAAGGGCGAAATCTGTTTTGGTGCCCGACCTGCCAACAGCAGTGAATGACGGCGGGGTAATATCCCATTCATGATCACGCGTATGTCTCAGCTCTTCCTGCGTACCTTGCGGGACGACCCGGCTGATGCCGAAGTACCAAGCCACAAGTTGCTCGTTCGCGCCGGATACATCCGTCGCCACGCACCAGGAATCTACTCCTGGCTGCCACTCGGTTTGAAGGTCCTGCGCAACGTGGAAACTGTTGTGCGTGAAGAGATGGAAAGCATTGGCGGACAGGAGATTTCCTTCCCAGGCCTGCTTCCACGTGATCCGTACGAGGCGTCTAACCGCTGGACTGAATACGGCGATGACTTGTTCCGTTTGAAGGACCGCAAGGAAGCGGACTACCTGCTCGGGCCTACGCATGAAGAGATGTTCGCGCTCGCAGTGAAGGATCTGTACAACTCGTACAAGGACTTCCCAGTGACGTTGTTCCAGATTCAAACGAAGTACCGCGATGAAGCTCGTCCGCGAGCTGGCATCCTGCGTGGTCGTGAATTCATCATGAAGGATTCGTACTCCTTCGATATGGATGACGAGGGTTTGAATGAGTCTTACCTGAAGCACCGTGGCGCTTATCAACGGATTTTTGATCGCTTGGGCATTGAATATGCGATTTGCGCAGCGACATCCGGCGCTATGGGAGGTTCTGCCTCCGAAGAGTTCTTGGCAGTGAGCTCGAACGGTGAAGACACGTTTGTGCGCTCCACAGCCTCTGATTACGCGGCGAATGTGGAAGCTGTACAGATCCCAGCACCGCAAAAGCAGGCCATCGATGACAAGCCTGATGCGGTTGTGCACACCACTCCTGACGCGACCACGATTGAGGCCCTCGTTGAATGGGCTAATTCGGAGGCTGCTGGTCTTGGCCGTGAAGTAGTGGGGGCAGACACCCTGAAGTGCTACATGATTGCCGTGGACCGTAAGCAGGTCGACAAGAAGGGCAACCCACTACCCGAAGAAATCATGGGTATCGGTGTCCCTGGTGACCGCGCTATTGACGAGAAGCGCTTGGAAGCTGCTTTCGAGCCAGCAACTGTTCGTGCGTTGGACGAACGTGACTTCGCTGAAAATCCATTCTTGGTCAAGGGCTACATCGGCCCTCGCGGTCTCGCTGCGAACGAGGTTCCGTTGTATGTCGACCCTCGCGTGGTTGAAGGTTCCGCGTGGATCACTGGTGCTGATGAGGCAAACAAGCACGTTGTTGACCTCGTCTGTGGCCGTGACTTCACCCCAGCCGGCATCATTGATGTTGCCGAGGTTCGCGAAGGCGACCCTGCACCAGATGGTCAGGGCACCCTGACTCTGGAGCGTGGTATCGAGATTGGGCACATTTTCCAGCTGGGTCGCAAGTACACCGACGCGTTTGAAGTCGACATTCTCGATGTCAACGGCAAGCGCGCCCGCCCAACGATGGGTTCTTACGGCATTGGCGTATCGCGACTGGTCGCGGTTCTCGCAGAGCAGTACCTTGATGAGCGTGGCCTGCGGTGGCCAGTGGCTGTAGCTCCGTACGCAGCGCACGTCGTCATCGCCAACAAGAATGCTGAAGCTGCGGCTGCAGCGGAGAAGCTCGCCGAAAGCTTGGATTCTTCCGGTGTCTCCGTGCTTTTCGACGATCGTCCGAAGGTCAGCCCGGGCGTAAAGTTCAAGGACTCCGAGCTGCTGGGAATGCCGTTTGTGGTCATCGTCGGTCGTGGATTTGCGGACGGCAAGGTTGAGCTTCGTAACCGCCTGACTGGCGAGACAACCGAAATCGATTACACCAGTGCTGCTGACACCATCGTCAACTTGGTGAATGCGTAACTGAGTACACCACTGGGAGCCCGCCGACTCATGAGGAAAACTGCTTAGGAGTTGGCGAGCTCCATGCCCGGAAGTGGCGCTTCTGGGTTACCTGCAAAAACTTCTGCACCCGCTTGCGAGATTCCTGCCGCCTGTAGCGCGAACAGTCTCGCCTGCGGGTGTTTGCATTCCATGACGGCAGTACGCCATGCCGTAGCGCAAGCGCCTTCTAGTGCAGCAGCGAAACCAGCTGCATCGTCTTCCGGCTGAGGTGCAGATTTGACTTCGATGTAGCCGGGTTCGGCAACTGGTGGAGTGGCGTTGCATGCGGTAAACACGGCAAGTGCGTTGTCGCGCAGTTGACGATGCCTATCTGCACTGGTCACCGTTGATTCGCGGTACTCTTCGGTTATCCGTGGCGCAGCCACACCCATCCCGTAAATGAGTGCAAACTCAGCGGTAAGCGCGGTAGTGAGGTGTGGCAGATCGTCGTGAAGTTCAGAGGCCGCGAGGGGAGTGCGAGGTACGAGATCTTCCCAGTCGACGTCCATTGCGCGGAGAACCAGTACCAGCCCACCGTCAATGGCAGCGGCGAGAAGGGTCTCGTAGTCCTCGCTCAGTGACTTCTTCTTCGCGAGGGAATCCAGCAGGGACGCTGACGAGCGAGAATCACTCAGTAGCATCGCCAGGGTAGAGTCCGCTGGCTGCGCTGCGGTGGAACTCGCTGGGGAAGATGTGGCCGTCGCAGATGTGGCCGCGGATGTCGCCGTTGAGGCGGGCGAAGCGTCGGCTGTTGGTGCTGGTTTAGCTGCAGGCGCAGGCTTTGCGATGCACTCCTCATCAACGCTGCCATCGTCATACGTGCCACACACTCGCCGGATCTCAGTGCTGAGGACGCCTTCGTGCTCACTGCGTGCGTGCAGTGCTGCCGTGATCGCTTCCGCGTACTGACCGTTGGGATCGAGCTCGCTAGTAGTGCCGGACAACATCTCGATATCTCGGATTGCCAGCGCCCAGTGCGCCTCGAGCGTTGCGTCTGCTTGTGGACCTTTGACGACGTCACACCCCGACAACGCGAACGCGGCCCCTCCTAGAGAGACCGCTGAACCGGCAAGAAATACACGACGAGAAATCACGCACTCTATCGTGCCACGATCCGCCCGGACTGCACCCGTTGGCTCACCCGGAAACGTCGGATTCTTGTGGAAAGCTCTTCGTGGCTAAACTTTCAGGCATGGCTATCCCGTCTGCAGAAATCCTCGAGTCCATCCTCGCCCCAGTTGTAGCGTCTCTCAACCTTGACATTGAAGGTGTCAAGGTGGTTCGAGCAGGACGTAAGTCCCAAGTAATTGTGCTTGTCGACGGCGACGTGCGACCAAATTTGGACACCATTGAAGAGGTCACTCGAGAGATCTCGCAGGCTTTTGATGCTGCGGAGGCTCGAGGTGACGCTGATTTCGGGACGCAGGAGTACACCTTGGAGGTGTCTACACCAGGCATCGATGCTCCGTTGACGGCTCCACGTCATTGGAAGCGCAATCGGAACCGATTGGTGCAGGTGCGCTTGGCGGATGGCGCTCAGATTGTTGGGCGAATCGGTGCGCTGAACGACTCTGACGATAGCGTGATTTTGGTGACAACTTCGGGCACTAAGGGCAGGAAGAAAGCGCATCTGTCGGTTCTCGAATTGGAAACTGTAGGCCAAGCAGTGGTACAAGTTGAGTTCTCTGATGTTCCCGAAGCTGAAGCTGAGCTTTCGGGTCTAGAATTTGATGATGCCGTTTCTCGGCTGGAGGATTAACAAGTGAAGATTGAGCTCGCCGCACTACGCACCTTGCAAAAGGAGCGAGGTATTCCCGTCGGAGAAATGATTGGACTGCTGGCTCGATCACTTCGAGAAACGTACGCGAAGTCGGATTCTCCAGCGCGTTTCGCGCGTGTCAACATCGACCAAGAAACCGGCGATGTCACTGTGTTCGCCCAGGAACGCGATGAAGAGGGCAACCTCATTGCTGAGTGGGACGACACGCCTGAGAACTTTGAGCGTATCGCCGCGTACCCAGTTCGCCAGACCATTCTCCAGCGCCTTCGCGATGCCGAAAGCGATAAGGTTCTCGACGAATACGCAGACTTGACTAACCAGGTCATTTCCGGCGTTGTGCAGCGTGATGTCCATGCCAACGAGAAAGGCATGGCCATCATTCATATTGGCTCAGAGGCGCACGGCCGTGACGGCATTCTGTTGCCAGCCGAACAGATTCCAGGGGAAAAGCTCGAGCACGGAAATCGTGTGAAGTGCTACGTCGTGGGTGTGAATAAGACTCCACGTGGCGTGCAGATCAACCTGTCGCGTACTCACCCAGAGTTGGTACGTCGCCTATTTGAGCTGGAAGTACCAGAAGTTGCCGATGAAGCAGTCGAGCTGGTGTCGATCGCCCGTGAAGCAGGCCACCGCACGAAGGTAGCAGTGCGCCCGACCGTGAAGGGGCTTAATGCGAAGGGCGCGTGTATCGGTCCGCGTGGCCAGCGCGTCAACACCATCATGGATGAACTCTGCGGTGAAAAGATCGACATCATCGACTATGACGAAGACCCAGCGAAGTTCGTTGGTAACGCTCTCGCCCCTGCCAAGGTCGTCAGCGTCAAAGTCCTCGATGAGGAAGAACGTCGCGCGCACGTCGTCGTTCCGGACTACCAGTTGTCGCTGGCTATTGGTCGCGAAGGGCAGAACGCTCGTCTTGCTGCACGCCTGACCGGCTGGCGCATCGATATCCACTCCGACGCAGAATAGTTTCGCTGCCACGCTGCTTCACGACGGCCGTCGAAAAGTAGCAAAAGTGATAAGAAACTCTATACGCGGTTGTAATTTGCGGGTCGTTTCGGGTTACACTATGAGACGGCCCGAATAAACGTAGTGGTGAAAGGTGGGTGTGGCGCGCGTATGGCATGTGCTCGGCAATTAGCTCCGGCAGTCATGAATGTACGTGAACGCACCTGTATCGCCACTCGGCAACGAAAGCCCGAAAGGGAACTGCTTCGCCTCGTCGCTCACCGCGACGAAGAAGGCAAGCTAACCGTTGTGCCCGATCCACGGCGCAGAATGCCTGGACGCGGTGCTTGGATTACGCCGACCACGCAATCGTGGGAAGTGGCAGACAAGCGTCGTGCATTCGGCCGCGCACTCAAGGTGTCTACTGGTGTAGATGCGAACCCGGTTCTCCAATATTTGCGCAACCTTGCTGAATCTCCCGATGGAGTTCAGCGCCAGGATTCACAGATATGTGGGAACAGGACAATGACAAAAGAAAGACCTGAACACTGATGAGCACACGATGAAGCATCAGCGATGAACGGCAAGAATTAACGGGAGTCGACAGCTATCCCGATGCGCGTAGTACACGCGTATTCGGCACTGCTCGACTCCAAAAGTGAGGAGAGTAGTGTCCGGAAAGCTCCGTGTCCATGAGCTCGCAAAGCAGCTCGGGGTCACCAGCAAGGAACTCCTAGCTGAGCTCAAAGAGCAAGGCGAGTTCGTAAAGACCGCGTCGTCGACGGTGGAACCACCAGTCGTCGCAAAGATGAAGCGAGTCTATGCAGCAAAGGGTGGTCAGTCTGATGCCCCAACTGCGAAGACCGCAAAGCCAGGTGCGAAGCCTGCAGCTAAGCCAGCGGCAAAGCCTGCAGCTAGTTCCGCAGCGAAGCCTGGCGCAAAGCCAGGTCCGAAGGCGCCAGCAAAGCCAGCTCCAAAGCCGGCAGCAGCAGCGCCAAAGGCTCCATCGTTGCCGAAGCCAGGCGCCCCAGTGGAGGCAAAGCCAGCCCCGGCGGCGAAGCCTGCAGCACGGGAAGCAAAGCCAGGTAGCTTGCCTAAGCCAGGTGAGCCTGCAAAGCCAACCCCGAAGCCAACTTTCAACGACGGTGGCGCAAAGCCTGGTCAGTCGAAGCCAGGTGTACCACGTACCAATAAGCCGGCTCCAGGTCAGCCAGCACCACGCCCACAGGGCGCTAAAAGTGGCAACCGACCAGGTCCAAAGCCAGGTCCAAAGCCAGGTGCTCGTGCACCACGGGTAGCCAACAATCCTTTCTCCACCGGCAACAGCGGTGGCGGTCGACCAGGTCCACGCCCGTCGAACATGCCACGCCCACAGGGTGGCAACCGTCCAGGTCCTAAGCCTGGTGGCGGTCGCCCAGGTGGCCCACGTCCGCAGGGTGCAGGCAAGGGAGGTCCACGCCCAGGTGGCCCACGTCAGGGCGGTCAGCGCCCACAAGGTGGCGGCCGTCCAGGTCCTAAGCCAGGTGGCGGAGGCGGTGGCGGTAATCGTCCATCTCCATCGATGATGCCGTCGCATCCAAGCCCCGGCCAGATGCCAGCTCAGGCTGCCGGTGGCCGTGGTGGCCGTGGCGGTCGCTCTGGTGGTCCAGGTGGCCAGGGTGGTCCAGGTGGTCCAGGTGGCGGTCCACGCGGTGGTCGCGGCGGTCGCCGTGGCGGTACCGCTGGCGCATTCGGCCGTCCAGGTGGTGCACCACGTCGTGGTCGTAAGTCGAAGCGTCAGAAGCGCAACGAGTACGAGGCAATGCAGGCTCCATCCGTCGTTGGTGGCGTCAAGCTGCCAAACGGCAAGGGCCAGAGCATTCGCCTCGCACGTGGTGCTTCTCTGTCTGACTTCGCTGAGAAGATCAACGCTGACGCAGCAGCACTGGTACAGGCTTTGTTTAACCTCGGCGAAATGGTGACCGCAACCGCTTCTGTATCCGACGAAACCCTGCAGCTGCTGGGCGACGAAATGGATTACAAGGTTGAGGTTGTCTCCCCAGAAGACGAAGACCGTGAGCTGCTTGAGTCGTTCGACTTGCAGTTCGGTGAAGACGAGGGCGTTGATGAAGACCTCGTTATCCGTCCTCCAGTCGTGACTGTCATGGGTCACGTTGACCACGGTAAGACCCGACTGCTCGACACGATCCGTAAGGAAAATGTCGGTGGACACGAGTCCGGTGGCATCACCCAGCACATTGGCGCTTACCAGGTCAACGTCGATTTCGATGATGACATCCGTAAGGTCACGTTGCTTGATACCCCAGGCCACGAAGCGTTTACTGCTATGCGTGCGCGTGGTGCTCAGGCAACCGACATCGCAATCTTGGTCGTTGCTGCTGACGACGGCGTCATGCCACAGACCGTCGAAGCAATTAACCACGCGAAGGCAGCAGATGTGCCAATCGTGGTTGCAGTGAACAAGATCGATAAGGAATCTGCAGATCCGCAGAAGATCCGTGGTCAGCTCACTGAATACGGCTTGACTGACGAAGAGTGGGGCGGCGACACCATGTTCGTCGACATCTCTGCGAAGCAGGGCACGAACATCGATGCATTGCTGGAAGCTGTATTGCTCACTGCAGATGCTTCGCTTGATCTCCGTGCGAACCCAGATATGGACGCACAGGGTATTGCCATTGAAGCTCACCTCGACCGAGGTCGTGGCCCAGTGGCAACGGTCATCGTGCAGCGCGGTACCCTCCGCGTCGGTGACTCGATTGTTGTCGGCGATGCCTACGGTCGCGTCCGTCGTATGGTCGATGAGCACGGCAATGACGTTGCAGAAGCTGGCCCATCTCGCCCGGTACAGGTCCTTGGTTTGACCTCGGTACCAGGTGCTGGTGACAACCTGCTCGTCGTTGACGAAGACCGCACTGCACGCCAGATTGCGGATCGTCGTGACGCTCGTCGTCGTAACGCTCTGCAGGCGCGCAACCGTAAGCGTGTCTCCCTGGAGACGCTGGATGAGATCCTGAAGGAAACCAATACCCTCAACCTCATCCTCAAGGGCGACAACGCCGGTACTGTCGAAGCACTGGAAGAGGCGCTGCTCAAGATCGAGGTCGACGACGAGGTTCAGCTGAACATCATCGACCGCGGTGTTGGTGCGGTAACTCAGACCAACGTGTCGCTGGCAGCCGCATCGGATGCAGTCATCATTGGCTTCAACGTCCGTGCAGAGGGCAAGGCCACCGAGTACGCCAACGCTGAAGGCGTCGAGATTCGCTACTACACGGTTATCTACCGTGCTATCGAAGAAGTGGAAGCAGCCATGAAGGGCATGCTGAAGCCAATCTACGAAGAGAAGGACCTGGGTCGCGCAGAAATTCGCGCACTGTTCAAGTCCTCCGCAGTGGGTCTCATCGCCGGTTGTATGGTCGACTCGGGCAAGGTTCGTCGCAATGCCAAGGTTCGCCTGGTACGCGACGGCAACGTGATCACGGATTCCGCAACCATCGAATCTCTCCGTCGTGAGAAGGACGATGCAACCGAGGTTTCCGCTGGTTACGAGTGCGGTATGGTCCTGTCTTACCCAGACATCCAGGTAGACGACATCATCGAGGCATACGAGATGGTCGAGGTACCACGCACCTAGCAGGCACCTGCTATTGGTGAGTAAAAAGCTCCAGTCCTAGTTCTGCAGCCACGTGAGGCAGAGCCGGGGCCGGAGCTTTTCTCGTGCCTGGGCTATTAGGGGACAGGCGCTTGTCGACGAACCCTGCGACCCACACTTACACCTGACGGTGTAGTCCGGTTCTGTATCATGGGTCGGCATCACGGGCACTAACACACGATGTCGGTGCCCGTTTATAGAAACAGTTAATTTAGAGTTGAACACAGCACTTACATCTGTGAATTGTGAATGAGGAGTTGATCCGGCATGGCAGATCAAGCACGAGCTGGCCGTTTGGCAAAGCGAATTCTCGAGATCGTCGCTAGCGGCATTGAACGGGAAATCAAGGATCACCGCTTGGAGTTAGTAACTATTACTGATTGCCGTGTTACGGGCGACCTTCACGACGCAACTGTGTACTACACGGTTCGTGGTCGCACGATTGATGAAGAACCTGATTGGGAGATGGCGGAGGAAGCGCTCAATCGTGCTCGTGGCCAGCTGCGTTCGATGGTGGGGCGTGGCACGGGAGTTCGTTACACTCCGACGTTGAACTTCAAGGTGGATACGGTTCCGGCAGCATCGGCCCATATGGAGGAACTGTTGGCAAAGACTCGCCAGCGCGATGCGGAGTTGGCTAAGCAGGCAGCGAACGCAAAGCCTGCTGGCGGTGAGGATCCGTATATTCACAGCGACGACCCTGAGGAGGGCTAGCTGATGAACGACGCTATTGCAGACCGCGCCGCATATCAATTGTCACAGGCAATCAGCCGGCGTATGTCGGCTCCGATTCAGCAAACCCAGGACATGCTGGCAACCGCAAAGAAAGTAGCGGTTGTGTGCCATGTGCACCCGGATGCCGATGCCATCGGAGCTGCTTCGGCAATGGTGATGGCTTTGGCACAACGCGGAATTCCAGCGGTGGCGTCGTATGGCGAACCTGGCCTTCCGGCGAAGTCACTGCTGACTATTCCGGGATGGGACAGCTTCGTCCCTTATCAGGAGATCCCGGCCGACGTTGACACCTGGATTTCGGTGGACTGCGCGAGCCCGGAGCGATTAGGTGCGCTTCGTGGCCGAATGATGGCGTCAGACCGCCTTATCGTGGTCGATCACCATGATTCGAATTCTCGCTACGGCACTATCAATATGGTTGATTGTCAAAGTGAGTCATCAACGATGGTTCTCCTTGATTTCTTCGAAGTCTGGGGAATTAAACTGAACCGAGACATGGCACACGCGCTGTACGCCGGTCTGTTGACGGACACGGCGTCCTTCCAGTTTGGACGGTCACGTATGCACTCTGCTGCTGCGCGATTGCTGGACAAGGGCCTGGACCCACGCACGATCGGTGCGCAGCTGCTTGATAATCACCCATTTGAGTTTCTGCCATTCCTCGGTCGCGTGATGGCCACGGCAGGCCAGGACGTTGGTTGGGGCGAAGGTGCTGGTCTGGTCTATGCGACGGTGTCGTACGAAGATCAGGAAACGGTCGGTCACGATGAAGTTGATGCTGTCATCGATATTGTTCGAACGACCTCCGGCGGGGATGTCGCTGCAGTCTTCAAGGAGTACGAGCCTGGCTACTGGTCAGTCTCGCTGCGTTCGATCGCAAAGGTCGACGTTTCATTAGTTGCGGCAGCACTCGGAGGTGGTGGTCACGTGCGTGCGGCTGGCTACAGTTTCCGTGGTTCGCGAGAGGACATCCTCGCCGAGCTGCTGGCAACCTCCGAACTTGCCGCCGCGACTGTGTCTCTCGAGGACGATGGTGCATTGAGCGGTACTGAACCGAATGCTTAGTCGCGACGACACGGAGGTTTCTGCGTCACAGTTCAATGTCACGGCTCGCACGATTCTGTCGCTAGCTCTTCCAGCGCTTGGCGTGCTTGCCGCACCTCCGCTGTACTTGCTGTTGGATACTGCTGTCATCGGGCGTTTGGGTGCTACCGAATTGGCTGCGCTAGCAGCTGGCTCGACCATTTTCGCGATGGTGACGACTCAGTTGACATTTCTGGCCTATGGAACAACTGCGCGAGCATCCCGCGCTTTCGGTCGTGGCGATACTCCAGGTGTGGTCCGAGAAGGTTTACAAGCGACCTGGGTGGCGGCTTTCGTCGGCATGGTTTTGATGGCCATTGTCGCCACTTTTGCTGGAGTCTTTACAAGTTGGCTTACTCCACTTGGCAGTGTCGCCACTGATGCGGCGCGGTGGTTGTCGATAGCCTCCATCGGTATCCCATTGACGCTGTTAACTCAGGCTGGCAATGGTTGGTTGCGAGGTTTGCAAGATACTCGCCGCCCACTGATTTTCGTACTGTGTGGTCTTGGCCCAGCAGCGCTTACTATCGTTCCGCTCGTGGCGTGGTTGGGGCTGATCGGATCAGCTGTTGCCACAGTTGCGGGAGAAACCATTACGGCTGCGTTGTTTCTGCGTGAGTTAGTGAAACACACTCGGCACCACGAGATTCCGCTAGGCCCAGATTCCCGCATCATCAAGGAGCAATTGGTCCTAGGGCGTGATCTCATTGTTCGCTCACTTGCATTCCAGGTCGCATTTTTGTCGGCAGCTGCGGTTGCGGGACGGATCAGTGAGCAAGCTCTCGGCGGTCACCAGATTTTGCTGCAGTTGTGGAACCTCCTGAGCCTTCTTCTCGACTCACTCGCCATCGCCGCTCAGACCCTGGTCGGCGCAGCACTCGGCTTCGGTTCGATTGCCATTGCTCGCTGGACTTCACGACGAGTCGTTGCCTGGTCAACTGCATTCGCACTGTTCTTTGCAGTTGTTTTCGCAGCTGGATTTGCCATCATCCCGGCATTGTTCTCTGCAGATCCATCCGTGCAGGATGCCATCATTAGTGGTCCCTGGTGGCTGCTAGTAGCGATGATTCCCATTGGCGGCATCGTGTTTGCCCTCGACGGTGTCCTTTTAGGAGCAGGTGATGCTGCTTTCTTGCGCAACGCAACAGTGACGGCAGTGGTTTTCGGATTCTTGCCACCAGTCTGGGCGACCTATTTCTTCGATTGGGGGCTGACCGGTATTTGGTGCGGTCTGCTGGCGTTTCTGTTTATTCGCCTCGTATTCGTTGTCGCTCGATACCGTGGTAATTCATGGCACAAAGACGTTGCAGCCCCTTCGGAACAGGAGCAGGGATCGTGAAGCAAGCACTTGTCGGCCCCATGATCGCTACCACTGGACTGCCGATTGCAGTTGTGGAAGAAGGCGGCCGGTTTGCCTGTCATCACGGGTTGCAATTCCCTGAAGAAGCTGTGCTGGTCGAGGGCTCCGTCGCAAAGCGAATGCAGGATTTCGCAGATGGGCGATGGTGTGCGCATGCCGCGATGGAATCGTTGACGGGCATGCCGGTAGACGCGCAGGCGCCGATTCTGCGGGGCGCGACGCGGGAGCCACTGTGGCCAGCGAATATCGTCGGTTCGATCACCCATACGGATGGCTGGGTTGCTGCTGCGACGGCGCTGAGCAGCAACATCGCGTCCGTTGGTATCGATGTCGAATCAGCGCGCACGATGCCACCGAGCACATTAAAAGAGGTCGCGAGCGACAGCGAACGTCGGCATTTGCATGCGTTGTCGTGTCAGACTCCAGACGCTCAAGCACTTGGTGTGTCATGTGTGGACTCGCACAGCCTTGACGTAGTGCTATTTAGTGCTAAAGAGTCGATTTATAAAGCGTGGTTTCCACTCACACATGAGTGGCTAGGTTTCGACGAAGTAGATCTTCGAATCGAAGCGGGGCATACCTTTACTGCGCGAGTGCTCCGCAGTATTCCTGACACCAGCAGCATTCCTGCTGAACACTTGAGCACCATTCGGGGAGTGTGGCGCGTGGGGTATGGCTATGTGGCAACGGCGGCGATCATTCCCGCAGCTACAGGGTCGATGGCCTGACGACGAACACCGTCTTCGCACGCTTTCCAGACTCTGTAATCAAGGCCGGCACCTGACCATTCGGCATTAGTGCAGCATGGACACCTGCTAAACCAATCGGCTCAAGCCATTTGCCGAGAGCTAAGTCGCGTCCCTGCTCCTCAGTGATATCTCGGGTAGGGAAGCAGCGCACGCACGCCTCATCGAGGCTCAATGACATGCGCGGATGTGTTGCTTCCTGCAGTGACTCCAGTGTTTGTGCGTCAGCAATGGTGAAGGTGCCTGCGGCGGTTCGTCGTAACGCAATGAGGTGACCGCCAACACCTAGCGCAGCACCTAGGTCCCGGGCGAGCGCGCGGATGAACGTGCCAGCAGAACAGTCGACGCTGACATCAATGTCGAGATGGTTACCGGCGTCATCGGTGTGGCGGCGGATATCCAGTACGTCGAAACGCGAAACCGTGACGGGACGCTCGGGAAGCACAACAGTTTCACCACGACGAATACGTTCGTGAGCACGAACACCGTCGATCTTGACTGCCGATACTGATGCTGGACGCTGCATAATGTCGCCGGTCAGAGCAGCCACCTCGGTATGAATGGCTTCATCAGTCACGTGTGAAGTGTCGGCAGTAGAGAGAACTTCACCTTCCATATCATCGGTGAGAGTTGCAGCGCCGAGTCGAATGGTCGCGTCGTACGACTTTGAATCTGCATGCACATGAGGCAGGAAACGGGTACCGCGATTCACACCGATGACGAGGACACCCGTTGCCATCGGATCCAAGGTGCCCGAATGTCCAACACGACGAGTCTTAAACACCCGGCGAAGCTTGCCGACGACATCGTGGCTCGTCATTCCCGCAGGTTTATCCACGATGACAACACCGGAATCAGCAAGTGGGTCCACGGCAGGTGCGTCGGCAGGTGCCTTATTTTCTGTCATAACAGCCCATCCTATGCCCAGCCCATGTCGTGGGAGCGAATAGATGTCGGTAGGCTAAAGCGCGTGGAAATCTGGCACGGACTTGAACACGTACCCGCGACGCTTGGCGATACCGTCGTCACCATCGGTGTCTTTGATGGCATTCATCAGGGACACCAGCAGCTCATTTCGCAAACTGTTGAACATGCGCGGGAACGTGGCCTGCCTGCAGTTCTCATGACGTTCAAGCCACATCCCATCGCGTTGTTCGCGCCGGATCGAGCACCAGCAGCGTTGGCAACATATGACCGTCGCGCAGAGTTGGCCGAAGCCTTGGGTATCGACTACTTCTTGATCGTCGACTTCACTCGCGAGTTCGCGTCGATTGAGCCCGCGGCATTCGTATCGGACATACTGGGAAAGACCCTGCATGCAAAGGCTGTCTTCGTCGGTGAGAACTTTTCCTACGGAGCAAAAGCAGCAGGTACCACTGAGACGATGCCTGAGCATGGAAAGGCAGCGGGGATTGACATCAACGTCGTCACACTGTTGACATGTGAAGGCGAACGTGTCTCGTCGACCCGAGTCCGCGAATGCCTTGCCGACGGTGACGTCGCCGGTGCAGCACAGTGCCTTGATCGCCCGCACCGGATCGAAGGTGAAGTGGTGCACGGGCAGGGACGTGGTGGCGCTCAGCTCGGGTTCCCAACTGCCAACATTGATTACTCGGAGGGACTCGCGGTTCCTGCAGACGGCGTTTATGCGGCTTGGTTCCGTGTCGAACCGGGGCAGCATCGCACGGATATTGATCCTGACGGTGACATCGAATTTGGTGTTGCGTACCCGGCAGCAGTGTCCGTCGGCACGAATGTCACGTTCGGAGACACAGAGCGAACGGTGGAAGCGTTCGTTATTGATCGCAGCGCGAACCTTTACGGTTTGTACGGTTCTATCGACTTCATTCAGCGAATCCGTGGCATGGAGAAGTTCGATGGAATTGAGCCACTCATTGAACGGATGAATCTCGACGTGGAACAGACCCGCGAATTCTTGGGCATTATTACTCGGTCATAGACGCAGAACTGCGATTAGGTTGCTGACGGGGGTGACTGGTAAAGTAGCGCCTCGGTCGTGACTGTGGTCCACAAACAGTTGCGGATAAGCCAGACAGTTCCACAATTTCGCGTGTGTGCTGTCGCCCTAGTGGACTGAAATAACCATTACATTGCGAAAGAGGAGAAAAGCCATGGCGCTTTCCGCTGATAAGAAGGCTGAAGTTCTGAAGGAATTCGGTCTGCACGAGACCGACACAGGTTCCCCAGAAGCTCAGATTGCACTGCTGACCACCCGTATTCGTCAGCTCACCGAGCACCTGAAGTACCACAAGCACGATCACCACTCCCGTCGTGGTCTGCTGCTGCTCGTTGGTCGTCGTAAGGGTCTGCTGCAGTACCTGGCTGACAACGACATCAACCGCTACCGTTCGCTCATTGAGCGCCTCGGCCTGCGCCGCTAATTTTCACTCTTTAATTAGAGTTTCGCCCCCGACGACGTGCTGTGACACGGTCGTGCGGGGGTTTTCGTTTCTCAACTGGTAGTTCTTTCCTGGTAGAATTTCCGCGATGCCTCGAGACGAAAATATTTAGGGCGGCACCGACGATTGCCCTAGGGGCTTCGCTAATCGAAAGGCGTGGATTAACCCCGCATGAGCGATAACCAGTTTGACTACGACGACCAGGATTTTGACGACATCGTAGAAACGGTTGCAGTCATCGACAATGGTGACTTTGGTACCCGTGAAATTCGCTTTGAAACCGGCCAGCTGGCTCGACAGGCTGATGGCGCGGTTACTGCATACTTGGATGACGACACCATGATGCTCGCCACCACGTGTGCTTCCAACAACCCTCGTGAGGGTTTTGATTTCTTCCCCCTCACCGTTGATGTGGAAGAACGCATGTACGCAGCAGGTCGTATTCCTGGCTCGTTCTTCCGTCGTGAAGGACGCCCAGGCACTGACGCGATTCTCGCATGCCGTTTGATCGACCGCCCACTGCGCCCAACCTTCGTGAAGGGTCTGCGCAACGAGGTTCAGATCATCATCACCGTTATGTCCCTCGATCCGAAGGACATGTACGACGTAGTAGCTATCAACGCTGCCTCCGCTGCAACTCAGCTTTCTGGTCTGCCAGTTTCTGGTCCAGTTGGTGGCGTCCGCATGGCACTCATTGCCGACGATGCGCATCCGAAGGGCCAGTGGGTAGCATTCCCAACCCACGAGCAGCACGAGCAGGCTCTGTTCGAGATCGTCGTCGCAGGACGTTTGACCGACGAAGCTCCAAAGGGCGGACGTGGCCGTGGCCGCGGACGTGGTCGCAAGGGCAAGAACGATAACGTGGCCATCATGATGGTTGAGGCCGGCGCAACCGATAAGGTCACCGAGCTCATCAAGGAGGGGCGCCCAGCTCCAACCGAGTCCGTTGTGGCTGAAGGTTTGGAAGCAGCGAAGCCATTCATCGCAGAACTGTGCAACGCTCAGAAGGCTCTTGCAGCAGAAGCTGCTAAGGAACGCCGTGAGTTCCCTCTGTTCCCTGCATACGAAGATGATGTGTATGCGCGCGTCGAGAAGCTGGCTGCCAACAAGCTGCCAGCATTGCTGAAGCAGCCTTCGAAGCAGGACCGCGACGAAGCTACTAACGCCTACATGGAAGAGATCCTGACGAAGCTCGAGGGCGAGTTCCCTGAGCGCGAGAAGGAAATCGCAGCAGCGTACAACGCTCTGATGAAGTCCATCGTCCGCACCATGATCCTCACTGAAGGCTTCCGTATCGACGGTCGCGCGGTAGATGCCATTCGTGACCTGGGTGTCGAAGTTGATTTGATTCCTCGCGCACATGGTTCGGCACTGTTCGAGCGCGGCGAGACTCAGATTCTGGGTGTCACCACATTGGACATGCTGAAAATGGAGCAGCAGATCGATTCGCTGGGTCCAGTGGATCACAAGCGCTACTTCCACCATTACAACTTCCCTCCATACTCCACCGGCGAGACCGGTCGAGTTGGCTCGCCAAAGCGTCGCGAAATCGGCCACGGTGCGTTGGCAGAGCGCGCTCTGACGCCAGTCATTCCTTCCCGCGAGGAGTTCCCGTACACCATTCGTCAGGTCTCTGAGGCGCTGGGCTCTAACGGCTCGACTTCGATGGGCTCAGTCTGTGCATCGACGATGGCGCTGTACAACGCTGGTGTGCCACTGAAGGCACCTGTCGCGGGTATCGCCATGGGGCTGGTCTCCGGTGACGTTGACGGTGAAACTAAGTACGTTGCGCTGACTGACATCCTCGGTGCCGAAGATGCATTCGGTGACATGGACTTCAAGGTCGCTGGTACCGCTGAGTTCATTACGGCTTTGCAGTTGGATACCAAGCTGGACGGTATTCCTTCCGGCGTGTTGGCTGATGCTCTGGAACAGGCTCGCGAAGCCCGTGCAACCATCCTGGCAACGATGGCTGAGGTCATCGAGGCACCAGACGAGATGAGCGCACTGGCACCAAAGATCACCACCATCTCGGTTCCACCTTCGAAGATCGGTGAGGTGATTGGACCTAAGGGCAAGACCATCAACTCGATTACTGAGGAGACCGGCGCAGATATCTCCATCGAAGACGATGGCACTATCTACGTTTCGGCTGCAAAGGGCGAGCAGGCAGATGCTGCTGTGGAGAAGATCAACGCGATCGCTAACCCACAGTTGCCAAAGGTCGGCGAACGCTACCTGGGCACCGTCGTCAAGACCACCGCGTTCGGCGCATTCGTGTCGCTGGTTCCAGGCCGTGACGGTCTGATCCACATTTCGAAGCTGGGCGATGGCAAGCGCATCGAAAAGGTCGAGGACGTAGTCAATGTTGGCGACAAGATTCAGGTCGAAATCGCAGACATCGACAACCGAGGTAAGATCTCGCTGGTTCTGGTGAAGGAAGACTAATCCGCTGGAACTAACGCTCGTGCCCCCTCAATAGGCCACGAAAAACCCGCCGTCTACTCCATACCTTGGAGTGGCGGCGGGTTGTGTTTTCTCGCAGATCCGGTTTGGCTGCCCTTATCCGGCAACTTCAGCAACGACGTCGGCGTCAGTTTTCGGATGCGGTTTGACCATTGCAGCCAAGAAGATAATGAGCACACCCAGGACTGCGCCTCCGTACATCGCCACGCGATATCCGGCGATGACATCCGGCGCAGGCACTACGCTTGCCGACGAATCGGAAAGCATCCCCGTCGCAATAGTGGCAACAGCGAGGAAGAGGGCAGTGCCGGCAGCACCACACACTTGCTGAATGGTGTTGGTGATTGCCGAACCATCAGCGTAGAGCTTCTGCGGTAAGGCACCCAGACCCCAGGTGAACAGGGGCGTAAACAGTAGGCCAAGACCGATTTCCAACACAACATGGCATGAGATGATCCACCACAGTGGTGTGTCCATGCCAATGAATCCGAGCCCAAAGATGCCCAGCGTTAGCATGACGGCACCTGGGATCACGAGAGGGCGTGGACCAACGCGGTCGAAGGCACGACCAACGAAAGGTCCCATGAGGCCCATTACCAGTGGCCCCGGCATGAGGATGAGTCCAATGGTGAGAACTTCCACGCCTTTCAAAGCCATGTAGAGCGGAAGCACAATAATCACGCCGAACATGGCGATCATGCCCAGCGCCAGTAGAATCGTTGACAAAGTAAAGCTTGGTGTCTTGAAAACGCGTAGATCGAGTAGTGCGGAATCCGTCACTGCGAGTTTGCGTTGTCGAATAACGAACGCCACCAAGCCCAGCACACCAATCGCCGCGACGATCCACACGGTGGTACCAGAATCGGTGCCGATGAGGCTCAATGCGTAGACAGACAGGCCGAATCCCACCGCCGACAGAGCCACTGACAGCAGGTCGATCGGCTTTGCCGACGGGGCGTCGTCACGCGGTAGGAGGAAGTATCCTACAACGAGGACGATGAGCCCCAGTGGCAGCATGCTCTCAAACAATGCATGCCAGTTGTTGTTGGAGAGTTTCAGAATGAAACCAGACACCGTCGGACCGATCGCAGGAGCGACAGCGATGACGATGGACATGTTGCCCATCATCGCGCCACGTTTGTGGACAGGAATGAGCATCAGCACCGTCGTCATGAGCAATGGCAAGAGGATCGCTGTACCAGCAGCCTGCGTAATACGCGCGACCAGCACCACACCAAACGATGGTGCGAACACACCGATGGCCGTACCCGCAGCAAATAGGCCCTGTGAAAGTGCGAATACTGTCTTCAACGGGAAGCGCCCGATAATGAAACCAGTTATCGGAATAACGACGGCCATCGTCAGGAGGAACGCCGTTGTTACCCATTGCGCGGTGGTAGCGGTAATACCGACGTCATCCTTAATCACCGGGATAGCCACGCTCATCACTGTTTCGTTCAGAATCGCGATGAATGCGGCGGCCAACAACACGTAGATCGCTAAGTACGGTGTTGCAGCCTTAGTTGTTTCGCTTTGCGACGGTTCGTCGCTAGCGGAAGGAAAGTTCATCAAATCCTCTTTGTAAGTGCTGTAGGGAAGAGGTAATCGTACAAGAAAAATTGTGTACATGCCGACCCGTAGGTGCACGAAAGGATCGAACACGCCTAAGGTTGACGGGGAACAAATTTTGCGAGGTTGCTTTAGAGATCTCGCCATAATTCTGAAATAGGCCATTGAACAGAGAAAGTGGATTCTACGCATGAGCAATATCAAGGTGGGCGTCCTCGGCGCGAAAGGCAAGGTCGGTTCGACCATTTGTGACGCAGTAGAAGCAGCCGACGACCTCGACTTGGTTGCACGTATCGATTTCGGGGATGACCTCGCAGAGCTCACCACGGCGGGCGCTGAGGTTATTGTTGATTTCACGCAGCCAGATGCAGTCATGGGGAACTTGGAATACTGCACCGCCAACGGCATTCATTCTGTGGTTGGAACGACTGGATTTACTCCAGAGCGTCTTGAGCAGGTAGAGAAGTGGATTGCCGAGTCTGAGCAGCCAGCAAATGTGTTGATTGCGCCAAACTTCGCGATCTCAGCTGTGCTGACGATGCGTTTCGCTGAAATTGCCGCACCATACTTCGAGTCGGCGGAAGTCATCGAGATGCACCACCCGTTCAAGAAGGACGCACCGTCGGGCACTGCCATCCACACGGCGGAAGGCATCGCACGTGCTCGTCGTGAAGCGGGGATGGGCGATCAGCCAGATGCTACGGAACAGACCCTGGACGGTGCGCGCGGCGCAGAGGTTGAAGGTGTCCCCGTACACGCAGTGCGCATGACTGGTTCCGTGGCACATGAAACCGTCATCTTCGGCACGGAGGGACAGTCTCTGACCATTAAGCAGGACTCGTACTCGCGAACCAGCTTCGTACCAGGGGTTCTGGTCGGCGTGCGCAAGATTGCGGAGCACTCAGGACTGACGATTGGTCTCGAATCGTACTTGGGACTTTAAGATGTCGGACGTTGTGCCACTCCAGGTTCAGCTGATCGCCGCTACCTCCTTCAATCCTCCAGCCGATATCGAATGGGAGACGGATGCGGATGGTGGCGAGGCTCTTATCGAGTTCGCTGGGCGCGCCTGCTACGAGACGTGGGATAAGCCCAATGAACGCACGTCGACGAACCAGGGCTATCTGCGACACGTGCTCGAAGTAGGTCACACCTCGTTGTTCGAGCATGCGTCTGCATCGCTATACATTCGCGGACTGTCGCGGTCGTGTGCCCATGAGCTAGTGCGACACCGGCACTTTTCGTTCGCCGAGCTTTCACAGCGCTATGTTCCTGATGCTCAAAACCGCGTCGTTGCGCCTGCAGCAATTGCCAATGATCCTGATTTGCTGTCGATGTTTGAAGGCGCGGTTGACCAGTCGCGATACTACTTTGAAGAGCTCTTGAACGAGCTTGAAGAGAAGTGGGCAGACGAACCAAATGCAGTGTTACGGAAAAAACAAGCACGTCAAGCTGCGCGAAGCGTGCTGCCGAACGCCACAGAGACACGTATCGTAGTCACTGGAAACTATCGATCGTGGCGTCACTTCATTTCGATGCGTGCTGTCGAGCACGCCGATGCCGAGATTCGAGAGCTTGCCGTGGCTTGTTTACAGGAGCTAAAGCAAGTTGCGCCTGTGGCTTTTGGGGACTTTGAGGTATCGACATTGCGCGATGGCTCAGTTGTAGCTTCAAGCCCGTACGCGTTCGAAGGATAGACACACGGGACCGTATGCAGGTCTCTGGATAAAGAACAGGTAGCCTCAACACAATGACCACTGGAATCGCCGCAAACAGAGGTGCCGATATTTTCGGTACCGTCGCCGTAGCCATGGTGACCCCGTTTGATTCGGATGGCGCCTTGGACATCGATGCCGGAGTTCGCCTGGCAGCGCATCTCACCGACAATGGTTGTGATTCGTTGATCCTGGCAGGCACTACCGGGGAATCTCCAACGACATCCACCGACGAGAAGCTAGAGCTGCTGAAGGCAGTTCGCGCGGAACTCGGTGACTCGGTGAAGCTGATGGCTGGTGCAGGCACCAATGACACAGCTTCTTCGATCGAACTGGCTAAGGCGTCCGCTGCAGCCGGTGCGGATTCACTTCTCGTGGTTACCCCGTATTACTCGAAGCCACCTCAGGAGGGCCTGTACCGCCACTTCACGGCTGTTGCAGACGCTACGGAACTACCCGTATGTCTTTATGACATTCCGGGACGTTCGGTAACGGCTATCGAGACTGACACTCTTTATAAGTTGTCTGAACACCCACGTATCCAGGCAGTAAAGGACGCCAAGGGCGATTTGGGTGCAGCAGCCGAACTAATTTCTAATACCGATTTAGCGTGGTATTCCGGTGATGACGTACTGAATCTGCCGTGGTTGTCTATTGGCGCCACAGGTTTCATTTCCGTGATTGGCCATGCAGCTCCTCGACAGCTCGCCGATGTGCGAGCACAGTTCGACGCGGGAGATCTCCCAGCTGCACAGAAGACCCATGCTTCATTGACACCACTTTTCAAAGCCCAGGGACGACTTGGCGGCGTGAGCTTCTCGAAGGCTGCGCTTCGTCTCCAGGGCATCGAGACAGGAGACCCTCGTTTGCCTCAAATTGCACCAAACCCAGAGCAGATTGAACTGCTCGCCGCTGATCTTCGAAAGGCCGGTGTCCTCTAAGTGACTGAGAACCGTAGCCGCTCCCGGAAGGTAACCCGAAAGGCTGGACCTCCGAAGGAAGCGGAAATGGCACGTGCCGAGAAGACCACTGACGCTGGCAAGCAGCCAGCGAAAGCTGCGCAGGGTGCGCAGGGTCGTGGAGAAAACCAGAATCGCGAGAACCAGAACCGCGACAATCAGAATCGTGGCAACCAGAATCGCGAGAACCAGAACCGCGACAATCAGAATCGTGGCGCCAGTAATCGCGGTGGCAATAGCAACCGCGGTCGTGGCGGCAATGGCCGTGGACGTGGCGGTAACAACAACCGCGGTCGTCGTAACGTAGTTCAGTCCATGCAGGGCGCTGACTTGACGCAGCGTTTGCAGAAGCCACCGAAGGCACCGAAAGACGGCCTTCGAATTGTGGCGCTCGGCGGTATTTCTGAAATCGGTCGAAATATGACCGTTTTCGAGTACAAAAACCGACTGCTTATCATCGACTGTGGCGTACTGTTCCCAAGCTCGAATGAGCCAGGCGTGGACTTGATTCTGCCGGACTTTTCCTACTTGGAAGACAAGTGGGATCGCGTTGACGCACTGGTAGTTACTCACGGTCACGAAGACCACATTGGTGCAATCCCATGGCTGCTGAAGCAGCGCAATGACATTCCAATCGTTGCATCGCGCTTCACGCTCGCTCTAATTCAGGCGAAGCTGCAGGAACACCGCATTCGCCCGAAGACCATTGAAGTCAACGATCAGAGCCGAGTTCAGTACGGTCCTTTCGATCTGCGCTTCTTTAATGTCAACCACTCGATCCCAGACTGCCTTGGTATTGCAATCAAGACTGGTGCTGGCCTGGTTGTACACACCGGCGACATCAAGATGGACCAGACTCCACCCGATGGCAAGCCCACCGACTTGCCTGCGATGAGCCGTTTGGGCGATGAAGGCGTCGACCTCTTCCTGTGTGACTCCACGAATGCGACAACCCCAGGATTTTCAGGTTCCGAAGCTGACTTGGCGCCAACACTTCGTCGTCTGATCGTCGATGCCAAGCAGCGAGTTATTGTCGCTGCATTCGCATCGAACGTATACCGTGTTCAGGCTGTTATCGACGCAGCAGTGAAGGCTGGCCGAAAGGTCGCGTTCAATGGCCGATCGATGATTCGCAATATGCGCATCGCTGAAGAACTGGGCATTTTGAATGCGCCACGCGGCACCATCGTCGAAATGAACGAAGCTTCGCGTATGGCACCGCACAAGGTGGTACTAATTACCACTGGTACGCAGGGTGAGCCAATGGCCGCCTTGTCGCGCATGGCTCGTCGTGAGCACCGCCAGATCACCGTCCGCGATGGCGACCTCATTATCTTGAGTTCGTCACTCGTACCGGGCAATGAAGAAGCTGTGTTCGGCGTCATCAATATGCTTGCTCAGATTGGTGCAACTGTCATCACCGGCAAGGACGCGAAGGTTCACACGTCGGGTCACGGTTTCTCGGGCGAACTTTTGTTCCTCTACAACGCAGTTCGTCCTTCCAACGCAATGCCTGTCCACGGTGAGTGGCGTCACCTGCGTGCAAATAAGGATCTCGCAATCTCCACGGGCGTGCCAGAGAAGAATGTTGTTCTGGCGCAAAACGGTGTCGTCGTCGACCTGGTAGACGGTCGAGCTCGCGTTGTCGGCCAGATTCCAGTCGGTAACCTTTACGTCGACGGTGTCACCATGGGGGAGGTCGACGCTGATGTTCTCGCTGATCGCGCAGAAATGCGTGAAGGCGGCCTCATTACTGTCACCGCGGTGATCGATAACCGCACCGGCCGTCCTTTGGAGAAGCCAAGCGCTCAGGCTCGTGGTTTCTCTGACAACACGGACAAGGTCCTGGCCGATGTTCAGAAGCTTGTCGACGATACGATGTTTGACCTGGCGGGTACCGGCGAAAACAACCCGTACCGTATGGCTCAGGAAGTTCGCCGTCGCGTCGAGAAGCACATCAACCAGAAGTGGCGTCGCAACCCAATGGTGGTACCGACGATTGTGCCAATGTCGTCAGAATCGGCTGAGTCTGTGACGGACGAGGACGTACAGGAATCGCGCGAAAGCCTGTAGGCATATAGTCACTCAGGTGTAAATCAGACCCCGGCTGGTCGCTGTCAGAGAATGCAGCGGTCATGTCGGGGTCTTTTCTTTATCCTGGTGGCATGAATCTTGCACAGAAGGAACGCATCGCCCTTGCCTCGACTTTTCGGGAAGTTGGCGCAGACGCACCAACGTTGTGCGAGGGATGGACTGCGAAGGACCTGCTCGTCCACTTGCTCATTCGTGAGAATCGACCAGATGCGATTGGTGGCCTATTCATTGGAAAGCTGCAGCCTCGACTGGATCGAGTGACCCACGAGTACGAGACACGTCCGTTCGAGGAGCTCATCTGCGAATGGGAAAAGGGCGCTTCGACATGGAATCCAGTCAAGTACCTTGACCAATTTGTGAACGTCTCAGAGCACTTTGTTCATCATGAGGATGTTCTTCGTGCGCGCGATGCCTGGGAGCCACGCTCGCTCTCGCCGTCTGATGAACGGGAATTGCAGCGAACCATCAAGATGATGAGTAGGCCGATGCTACGTAAGTCACAGGCGCGCGTCATCATGGAGTCTCCACATGGCTGGTCAACTATTGCGGGGGCGCGACAAAAGGACGGACAACCGATTCTCCCAGATGTGCGGGTATATGGAGAACCAGGTGAACTCCTGCTGTGGCTATTCGGTCGCGAGGCAGTGAGGGTTGTTTTCGACGGGGATTCTTCGTTGATCGAACGCACAGCAATCTAGGAGACTCATCCTGCGTTGTGGAGTCGCTTCTCGCAGCCGATTAATGACACGCGTGTGACTGATGTGAAACAAGTGATAGTTTCACGCTAGGGTAGGGGGCATGTCAGTCACCAGTCGCACCCGCAGCTCGGAGAAGCGCCCCGCAGGGCGTTCCTCCGCGAACTCTCGGCGATCCCCTCGGACAACAGGGGGAACACGCTCTAGTAGTCGAACCACGACGCGGCAAGAACACCAAGATGAATTCATTGGTGCACCTGGTTCTCGTCGCCGTCCGGAAACGGGCGGCTTCGATGATTTTGAGCGCACTGGCAGCGCCTTCGGGGCTGTCGGTGGTGCACTAAAAACAGCTTGGCTGTCGACGGCGAGGGGAGTAGCAGGCGCAACCCGAGGCGTAAGTTCGGGAGCGCGTTCAATTTTCTCGCGTCCTGCTGCGGATCCCGACGTTGATTTTGCTGACGATTACGGTGTCGATGATCTTGATGCCGCGTCAAAGACTGGAAGGAAGAAGATGGGCCGTCGCCGCGATGAGCGTGCGGAGCGTGCAGAAGAGCTGGATTCAGCACAGTCGTCGCGACGTGGTGGAGCGTCCCGAAAGGGACGTGGTTCCAAAGCCGTCGATGCTGATATGGACGATGAGGGATTCGGTGATGATCGCCTAGAGTCACGCGAACCAAGTAATAACGATGGTCCTGCGCTGTTGCTGCTGGCTGTTGCGATCGTCCTGGCTGGAGCAACGTGGTTTTCGCTGGCTGGCCCGGTAGGCGCTCTCGTCGAGACTTTCGTACGCACGATCATTGGTGCTGGAGTCTTCCTCGTGCCAATCATTCTTGTGATCGTTGCTGTCATGCTGATGCTTGGAGCAGCTCCACGTGGCGAGCGAATCAAGCCAGTATCAATTGGTGCAACATTGATCGGCACTGGCCTGCTCGCGATCATTCACATCATTGCTGGACGACCAGCTGATTGGGATGGACGTAGAGAAGCGGGTGGCGCTATCGGAGGCTACATCGGCTCTCCTTTAGCTGCCGGGTTCACTCCCTGGGTTGCCGTAATCCTGCTGCTTGGTGCCGTGTTCTACGGCGCGTTGCACATGACCGGGATTACTGTCGCCCAGCTCATCGAACTCTGTCGCGAGTATTTCAACTTCGGTGAATGGCGAGGCCGTACCGGTCGCGTCGCTGACGAAGATTACCTTGACGACGATCCATACGCAGACGTCGACCATCAGTTGGAGCGTCGCGCCGATGCATACGAAACTGGCGACAGCTACGACGAAGACGACGACTACGAAGCGCCACGCGAGCGTACTCGCCGTCGCACGGCCGGGTCGGGTAGGGACGACGAGCGTCGTCACGCTCGGTCCAAGAGGGCTGAGTCGCAGCGACATTCGACGTTGTTCGGCGAGCGTGGGGAGCGTCGTCACAAGCCAGCCGTTGGCAACGACGACAATCTCTACGACTTGTTAGATGGTGACGACCGCGCTGTAGGCGCGCCAACGCCGATGGAAGCGTATCCAGTTGACGAGTCCTACCAGCCAACTGAAATTCTCGAGCGGCCAGAGCCAGCTGCACGAGCATACGCAGCTGACGAGTATGCCGATGACGAGTATTCAGACGCTGATTACGCTAGTGAGAATGTGGCTAGCGACAACTACGCTAGCGACGACTACGCCGACGCAGACTATTCCGACGATGCCGACGCTGAAGAGACATCCTTGGCGGAGCCTGCACGACCTGGGCGAGATCAGAACGCTGGCTACGACGATGTAGCTACCTCAGGTTTTGCAGCAGCGCGCGGTGTCTCGGCGCCACAGTCGGAAGCTTCAGCTGCTGCGCCAGCACGGGCTGTGTCGGCGTCAGTAGGTCAGTCGGAGCCTGAGGTTGACAGCGACCCGTATGACGCGGTGAGTGAAACGACTCGTCGCACGATGGAAGCAATCGCTGCTCGCTCAGGGGTTGATGCGTCGAAGATTCCAGCGACAACCCCGAAGTCTGAGCTGGAAAAGAACGAGGCTCCGGCTCCCGCAATCGTGCCGGAAAGTGACTACCACCTGCCGTCCACAAACCTTCTGATCGATGGCGATCGTCCTAAGACTCGTACGGCTACGAATGATCGCATGATTGAGGCGATCACTGATGTGTTCTCCGAGTTCAAGGTTGACGCACATGTGACCGGTTTCTCTCGTGGTCCAACGGTGACGCGCTACGAGGTAGAACTCGGACCAGGTGTGAAGATTTCGAAGATCACGAACCTGCAGTCCAACATTGCATATGCAGTGGCAACGGACAATGTTCGTTTGCTGGCTCCGATTCCGGGCAAGTCTGCAGTGGGCATCGAAGTTCCAAACAACGATCGCGAAATGGTTCGCCTCGCCGACGTTCTGAATGCGCCAAAGACCGTTTCTGACGATGACCCAATGTTGATTGGTCTCGGCAAGGATATCGAGGGTGAGTTTGTTAGCCACTCGATCCAGAAGATGCCGCACTTGCTCGTCGCAGGTTCGACCGGTTCCGGTAAGTCTGCCTTCGTGAACTCGATGCTGGTATCGCTGCTTACTCGCGCTACTCCTGACGACGTTCGTCTGATCCTCGTCGACCCGAAAATGGTGGAGCTGACACCATACGAGGGTATTCCTCACTTGATTACGCCAATCATCACGCAGCCTAAGAAGGCTGCAGCTGCTTTGCAGTGGTTGGTGGAGGAGATGGAACAGCGATACATGGACATGAAGTCCACGCGCGTTCGTCATATCAAGGACTTCAACCGCAAGATCAAGAATGGTGAGATTGAAACTCCGCTCGGCTCCGAACGTGAGTACCGTCCTTATCCATACATCGTGTGTGTTGTTGACGAGCTGGCCGACCTCATGATGACCGCTCCTCGTGACATCGAAGACGCCATCGTTCGTATTACCCAGAAGGCACGTGCAGCTGGTATCCACTTGGTGCTGGCTACGCAGCGTCCATCTGTCGACGTTGTCACCGGTCTGATCAAGACCAACGTTCCTTCTCGCCTTGCCTTTGCGACGTCGTCTCTCACCGACTCTCGAGTCATTTTGGATCAGGGCGGTGCGGAAAAGCTCATTGGTATGGGTGACGGATTGTTTATCCCACAGGGTGCTGGCCGACCACGTCGAATCCAGGGTGCTTTCGTCACCGACGAAGAAGTACAAGCAGTCGTAGAGGCATGCAAGGATCAAGCGGAACCGCAGTACACCGAAGGTGTGACTGAGGATAAGGAAGCCGAAGCTAAGGCAATGATCGACCCAGATATCGGAAACGATCTGGAAGACTTGTTGCATGCCGTCGAGCTTGTCGTTACGGCTCAGCTCGGGTCGACCTCAATGCTGCAGCGCAAGATGCGCATTGGTTTCGCTAAGGCTGGACGACTTATGGACTTGATGGAAAGCCGTGGCATTGTGGGGCCATCTGAAGGTTCGAAGGCTCGCGAAGTTCTGGTGAAGCCTGAAGAGATGGAAACAATCATCTGGATGCTGAAGGGTGCGGACCCTGCAACAGCACCGAAGGATGACACGTCCGTCGTCGATGCCGATCCAACGGGCGGGATCGCCTAATCTGTCGCCACTTGGTGTACAGTGGCGGGTCGTGGAGGGGAGTATCCCACTCGAGACGGATGTCGTCAGCACGAGCACTTTCTGCATTGCTTTACGGTGATGTGGGCGAGGTGCTCCGGCACCGTCGACCACTGAGCAGTTGGCAGTGGTGGGAGAGACCTCCGGTTCTTTAGTCTTTTCAACCGGAGGTATTTTCTGTGCATGTTCCTATGTACGTCTGGGCAATCACGATTGTCATCATTCTCGGATTTATTGCCTTTGACTTCTTTGCGCACGTCAGGCACGCGCACGAACCCTCATTGAAGGAAGCAGGCGGCTGGACGCTGTTCTATGTCGTGCTCGCCCTGCTTTTCGGCTTGTTCACGTGGCTGTTCTGGGATCATCAACGTGGTATCGAGTTCCTCTCGGGTTATGTCACCGAGAAGGCGTTGAGTGTTGATAACCTCTTCGTTTTCGCGCTCATCATGGGCGCATTCAAGGTGCCACGCAGGTTCCAGCAGAAGGTACTGCTGTTCGGTATCGCAATGGCACTGATCTTCCGAACTGTTTTCATCTTGCTTGGTGCTGCTGTCATTTCGGCCTGGTCCGACATCTTCTATTTGTTCGCAATCTTCTTGCTGTACACGGCAATCAAGACGGTCGTTGATGAAGTTCGCGATCAGCCAGAAACTGACCCGAACGATATGGCAATCATCAAGATCATCCGTAAGGTCATCCCAGTCTCGCCTGAGTACGACGAAGATCGTTTGACTACCAAGGTCAATGCGAAGCGCGCACTGACCCCGCTAGCCGTGGCCTTGGTCTCCATTGGCTTTGTCGATCTGATGTTTGCGTTCGACTCGATCCCAGCAATCTTCGGTCTGACTGACGAGGCCTACATTGTCTTCACAGCAAACGCATTGGCTCTGATGGGTCTACGCCAGATGTACTTCTTGCTTGACGGTCTTCTCGACCGCCTGGTGTACCTCGCCTACGGATTGGGCATTATCCTTGCGTTCATTGGCGCGAAGCTTCTGCTGCACGCGCTGCACGAGAATAACTTGCCATTCATCAATGGTGGTCAGAATGTTGCTGTACCGGAAATTGGTACGTGGACTTCGCTGGGTGTCATTGTGACAGTGTTGGTTGTCACCGTGGTGGCTTCCTGGATCAAGATTAAGCGCGACGAGAACATGGGCGCAGTTGCCCCTCGTCGTGAATACGCAGATTAATTCACTTGCGACTACACTCGCTGTCGTAACTCAAGGAGGAGCATTGGACTCATCGTCTGCCCACGAGGCAGCGGCAGCATCGTCGCAGGCTACGGAAAACCAGCCGTCAAACTGGAATCTTCCCAATATTCTGACGGTTCTGCGCATCATCGGTGTGCCAATTTTCTTGTGGGCGTTGCTCCAAGAAGACGGTCAATCCACGTCGTGGCGTTGGTGGGCTTTCGCCATCTTTTCTTTGCTCATGGCAACCGACAAGTTGGATGGACACCTTGCGCGTAGTCGCAATTTGATCACCAATTTTGGCAAGATCGCTGATCCGATCGCGGATAAGGCTTTGATGATTGCCGCTCTTGTTGGCCTGAATCTCATCGACGTGTTGCCGTGGTGGGTCACCGTAATCATCGTCGTGCGCGAACTCGGCATCACCGTTTGGCGCATGGTTTTGTTACGTCGTGGTCATGTTGTTCCAGCATCGAAGGGTGGCAAACTGAAGACGGTGTTGCAGAGCGTCGCCGTCGCAATGTTTTTGGCTCCTTTGTCGTGGATGTTTTGGCCTGCATGGTTTGTCATGGCGTTGGCAATTGCAGTCACGGTATTCACCGGCGTTCAGTATTTGCTTGACTCCCGCGCCACAAACTCGGGTGCTCCAACCTCCTAGAGAAGAAGCAGGGTTGTGAAATGTCGGCCACCAGCGATCCGTTAATTCCAGCAACTGCTGCGACGGAGCTGGTGGCTGAACTGCGTTCACAGAAGCTCACAGTTGCTACTTGCGAATCATTAACTGCTGGACTTCTCAGCGCCACCATTGCGGGAGTCCCTGGTGCGTCTGCAGTATTGCGTGGTGGCATCATCACCTACGCCACCGAAATGAAGCACCAGCTTGCCGACGTTTCGGTACAGCTTCTCCATGATTACGGTCCAGTGAGCCGACAGTGTGCGGCCGCGATGGCTGACGGTGCCCGTCAGCGCTGCGATGCAGATTTCGGAGTTTCACTGACAGGTGTGGCCGGTCCTACTGAGCAAGATGGGCATCCAGTCGGCGAAGTGTGGTGTGGGCTGAGTAGGGCAGAGGGGACCGTCGTAAAGCGGTTGCAGCTGTCTCCTGAATCTGGCAGATGGGGGATACGATCTGAAGCAGTGACGCGTGCAATTGAGTTGCTGCTGGAGGAAGTTTTCCGGGTTGGGAACAAAACTCATGGGCCGGTCGTTAGTGATAGTGATGAGTAATACAACGATGACTCTGACCAAGCCAGTTCCAACACCTGCCACGACTCCAGCTGCGCCACTTACGCCGTCGCGTGAGCCTCTGTTGCGTGAGGCGCTCGGTGGGGCGTTGCGCGATATTCGTAACCGCAACGGTTTAACACTTCGTGAATTGTCCGACCGGGCGGCGATTAGCCCTGGTTATCTTTCTGAACTTGAACGTGGTCGCAAGGAAGTCTCGTCTGAGCTGTTGGCATCGGTGTGTAATGCGCTGGATGTTGCAGTATCTGACGTGATCATTGAAGCTGCGGGGGCTATGGTTCTTCATGCTGCGAGCCCAGAGCTTGCTGTGATGTAGAAATAATATGGTCACTCGCGGGTGATTTTGCAGGGTACTTCCTGCACGCTGCGTTGCCACAGGGTAATCTGGGGCGCCGGATAGCAACACAATATCCCTTTAAGGAAGGTACGGAAGCGAATATGGCAAACCCCTTCGTGAAGCTGTGGAATTACCTGATGGCAGCGTTCGATTCGAAGATTGAAGAGAACGCTGATCCGAAGGTTCAGATTCAGCAGGCTATCGAGGATGCTCAGCGCCAGCACCAGGAACTTTCCCAGCAGGCTGCGGCTGTTATTGGTAACCAGCGTCAGCTGGAAATGCGTTTGAACCGTCAGCTGGCTGAGATCGAAAAGCTCCAGGGGAATACCCGCCAGGCGCTTCAGCTTGCAGATAAGGCTCGTGCAGAAGGCGACAACGTTAAGGCTGTTGAGTACGAGAATGCTGCAGAAGCATTTGCAGCGCAGTTGGTCACTGCAGAGCAGTCGGTCGAAGATCTGAAGGGGCTCCATGACCAGTCGCTTCAGCAGGCTGCTCAGGCTAAGAAGGCTGTGGAGCGCAACTCCATGGCGCTGCAGCAGAAGGTCGCAGAGCGTACCAAGCTGCTTAGCCAGCTCGAGCAGGCCAAGATGCAAGAGAAGGTGTCCGAGTCCCTGCAGTCAATGAACGAGTTGTCTGCTGGATCGACCCCTAACCTGGATCAGGTCCGCGACAAGATCGAACGTCGTTACGCTAACGCACTGGGTCAGGCTGAGCTTGCTCAGAACTCTGTGCAGGGCCGAATGGCTGAGGTTGAGGCCGCTGGTGTTCAGATGGCTGGTCACTCTCGTCTTGAACAGATTCGTTCCGAGATGCGCGGTGTCAATGAGTTGCCATCAGCACAGCAAGAGGCAATCGAGTCCGGGAGGACTCAGGGCTCCGACGCTGCGGTAGAAGCTAAGCTTCGCGAGTTGCGTGGCGGCAACTAAGCTTGATTCTTGACAAAAAGACCCAGTGGGAACATTGATTGTGTCCCCACTGGGTCTTTTCGTATCTGATGTGGTTCTTAGTCCCCGGCTCCTCGGGCGATAAGTGCGTCACCTACAGCTTGCGCACGCCCAATGGAACGAATAACAACTGGGACTCCGAATGCTGTTACAGACCAGCTTGCACCGCGGGCTTTCCTGGCTTCCAGTACTTCAGCAATCGACTGCACTTGTAGCGGAATCAATCGCAGCGTAAGTGCGAGCGCTAAAGCAACCGTTTCTGCAGGGAATCCGAACCGAGCCAGGGGAAGCAGTGCTTGTTCAACGGTGTCCATGACTGCCGTGATCCGAGTGGTCAGTGTGAAGAGTATCGCTGCGAGGATCGCAGCAAGCAACACACTGAAGCTCGTCAGTGCGGTTTCCCACCCAGCTCGCCACCACAAGATGAGCCCGAAGAACGCCAGAATGGGAAATGCTCCCATCATTTGTCTAAACAGCGCCGACGCAGGGATACGCGCGAAAGCATAGGCGCAAAGGACCACGGCAACACACACGAGTCCTGCTTGCCACGTCTTGATCCAGATTGCGGTCGCAATGAGGAATACAGACAATATCAGTATCTTTACTTTTGGATCCGTGCGATGAAATACGGATGTGCCGTCGATATACAGACCAAGGGGAACGTTTGCAGGGTGCAGCATTTGCTAACGCTCCGTCGTCGTCATGCGGTCGACATAGGCATCGATCACTGAGGCTGGGTTTCCGTCATCCACGATGCGCCCAGAATCAATGCACAAGACTCGGTCGTAGGAACGCACGAAGTCGAGATCATGAGTCACGACAATGACTTGCTGCGACAGCTCTTCGAACACCGAGCGAATGTGCAGACGGTTCCGAAGATCAAGCAGCGTTGTTGGCTCGTCGGCAATGATGATTTCTGGCTCTAGCACCATCACTGAGGCCAGAGCCAGCATCTGCTTCTGGCCGCCTGAGAGCAAATGCGGTGATTGGTCAGCGTGGTCCGCAAGTCCGAATCGCTCTAACACTGCCGCCACGCGGGTCTGCCGTTCTGCTTTACTGAGCTTGTGCCGTCGCAAAGAAAAGCCCACATCTTCAGCAACTGTTGGCATGACGATCTGGTTATCGGCATCCGAGAAAATAAAACCGACCTTCTTGCGCACGGACTTGCTGTCTTTCGCGACATTCAGTGTATCGACAAAGACGGAGCCGCCGGTCGCAGCGCCAAGCCCATTTATGAGTCGCGCAAACGACGACTTGCCACCACCATTAGCGCCAATAATTCCGATTCGGTGCTCGGTTAGCTCGACGGTCAGCGGGTGCAGGATGCGTCGGCCGTTGTAGACGGCTTCGGCACTCTGAAACGAAATTGTCGACATTTATCTAAGCTTACTGTGCGTTTGCGGCGATCTTGACAGCCTTTGCTTCACGACGATTCTCGCGATCTGGCAGTAGCGCAGGGAAGGCCTGCAATACCGCTGTTGCGATAAGCGCCGCCATGACGACCTTGAGGAGGTCACCGGGCACATATGGGGCGTTGGAGATGAGCGCATCGGTGTAAGTCAAGCCAACACGAGCAACGAGACCTGCTGCACCACACAAGTACTGAATAGCTACGCCGACGATGCCCGCAAACACGAAGACACCGACCCGAGCAGGCTTGTTGCGCGGAGCAGTTTGAGCGATCGCACCAACGACGAAAGCAGCGATGGCGTAGCCAACGATGTAGCCAACGGTCGGGCCGGGAAGGGCAGCAAGCAGTGGCTTCCAGCCAGCCATGTTTGGCACGTTGAAAAGACCCACGCCAAGGAAGAGAAGGGTAGACAGTCCACCAAGTTTCCATCCGAGTAGCATTGCAGCAAGTGCGATGCCCATATTCTGCAATACGATAGGGACACCGGCTGAGCCGATCGGAATCGAGACGCCACCGAGCACAATGATGAGGGCTGCGAAAGTCGCTACCATTGCGATATCGCGAATTTTAGAATTGTTCACGTATCGAAGCATAGTCTGACTTGAGCAATGTTCAGCGCTCGGGGATTGCTTTCGAATATTTATCGCTATTGGCTGTGGCGCGACCGATTCGCAGAATCCGTTCGCTAGCCTGAATAGCATGCGTTTAGCGGAGTTTCACCGACTGGTGGAAGCAGAGTTCGGAGACCCTCAAGGGGCATGGCTACTTGATTCTCATGTTTTGTCTGAACTAGGGGCAACGCCAGCTGAGTTGCTTGAGAGTGGCACCGAGCCACGAGAGATTTGGTGGGCACTGTGTCGCGATCATGACATTCCAGAAGATCGTTGGCTGGGGCCAGACGAGTAGTCGGATGAATGTTCGAAAAAGATGGCGCGATTAAGTTCTATTCGAACGTAGTTTCGTATATAGTGTCGAGTGTGAACGTCCGCAGTCCGCTGTCGGCGATATACAGATCGTGAATAACAACGAAATCATGTGATTGACGCACTGCACCGGATGGAACCGTTGTGGTTCGCAAACCGTCCGTATGGGTAAGCACTGCATATTTTGAGCACTGCATATCTATGGGTGGGGAGATCAGTCAGATGGAACAGACAGAAGTAGTTTCTGAACAGGAGAATCAGGTGGCACGTAAAAAGTCGACGTCGGCTGCAAACGCTGGTGGAGATCGTCTCAAGGCACTTGATGTCGCTTTGGCGAATATTGAAAAGGACTTTGGCAAGGGCGCTGTTATGCGTTTGGGTGAGGAAAATCGCCCGCCAATCCAGGCGATTTCTAGCGGTAACACGGCAATTGACGTGGCACTTGGTATTGGTGGTTTTCCACGCGGTCGTGTTGTTGAAGTGTATGGGCCGGAATCTTCGGGTAAGACCACAGTCGCGCTTCATGCTATTGCTGAGGCACAGAAAGCTGGTGGCATTGCTGCTTTCGTTGACGCGGAACATGCGCTTGACCCTGATTACGCACGGAAGCTCGGGGTTGATACGGACAATCTTCTGGTCTCACAGCCGGATACGGGCGAACAGGCGTTGGAAATCGCGGACATGCTTATTCGCTCCGGTGCTATCGACATCATTGTCATCGACTCGGTAGCTGCACTAACGCCAAAGGCTGAAATTGATGGCGAGATGGGTGATTCCCATGTTGGCTTGCAGGCTCGATTGATGAGCCAGGCGTTGCGAAAGATGACGGGCGCACTGTCCTCGACTGGAACCACGGCGATCTTTATTAACCAGCTGCGCGAGAAGATTGGCGTCATGTTCGGCTCTCCAGAAACCACCACGGGCGGCAAGGCACTGAAGTTCTATGCTTCGGTTCGATGCGATGTCCGAAGGATCCAGACCTTGAAGGATGGTCAGGATGCGGTGGGTAACCGTACGCGCTTGAAGGTTGTGAAGAACAAGGTTTCGCCACCATTCAAGATTGCCGAGTTCGACATCATTTACGGTGAGGGCATTTCCCGTGAGGGTTCTCTCATCGACATGGGCGTTGACAACGGCATCGTCAAGAAGTCCGGCTCGTGGTTCACCTATGAGGGAGATCAGCTGGGACAAGGAAAGGAAAAGGCGCGCCTGCATCTGAAGGAGAATCCGGATCTCGCTAAGGAAATCGAGATCAAGATTCTGAAGAAGCTTGGTGTTGGGCAGTATGCAAATGCTGAAGATGATGTTGATGTAGATGCGCCGGTCGATGTTGTCCCTGACATCGATTTCGATGATGCCGATGAGTAGCAGCACAAAGGTTGAAGCACTACGTGAAGCAATCGCGAAGATCGCTGAGTCTGATGGTAGTCGCTTCTTTGATCATGGGACAGAGGAACTAAAAGCACCGGTTCGTGCCAAAGCGATGCGCCTGATCAACCAGCGTGCGCGATCGCGGAAGGAGCTTTTCGACCGGATCTGTGAGGATCCGGAAGTGGTGCCAGGGGTTGTCAATGAAGTGTTGGATGACCTGACCGCAGCCGGTGCCCTCAACGATGCGTACTTTGCACAAGAATGGGTGCGTCAGCGCCACCTGTACAAGAAGAAGTCGGGCTCGGTACTGCGCCGTGAGCTGAAAGAGAAAGGTATCGCGGAATCTCTTATCGACGATGCTCTCGGCCAGGTAACGCGTGACAGTGAAGCGGAGATCTTGAGGGTGCTTGTCGAAAAGAAGGCAGCGACGATCAAGACTCGTCCTGCGGATCGCAAAGAGTACGATAAGTGTTTGCGTCGGGTTGTCGGTGTTGCGGCACGACGTGGGTTTTCGCAGGGAATGTCGCTGGCGTTTGCTCGCGAAGCGATTGATAACAGAATTGCGGAATTACCTCATCAGGAGAGTTGACGTTAGACTTTCCAGACGTGCTGATGGAAAACAATATGGATGCGCGTGACAAGCGAACCTACGAAGTTCGGACATTCGGATGTCAGATGAACGTTCACGACTCGGAACGGTTGTCGGGGCTCTTGGAAGAGAACGGTTATGTCGCGGCTGCCGATGGCGAACGCGCGGATCTCATTGTGTTTAATACGTGCGCTGTTCGTGAGAATGCGGACAACCGCCTGTATGGCACACTCAGCAACTTGAAGCCCATCAAAGACGCGAACCCAGGTATGCAGATCGCGGTCGGCGGTTGTCTTGCCCAGAAGGATAAGGACACCGTCGTAAAGAAGGCGCCGTGGGTTGACGTCGTCTTTGGCACTCACAATCTAGGGTCGTTGCCAACTCTTCTGGACCGGGCATCGCATAATCACACTGCACAGGTAGAAATCAAGGACTCACTTGAAGAGTTCCCTTCGGTGCTACCTGCAAAGCGCGAATCCGCGTATGCAGGGTGGGTCAGCGTATCCGTTGGCTGCAATAACACGTGCACTTTCTGCATCGTCCCCAGCCTTCGGGGTAAAGAACGTGACCGTCGACCTGGCGACATCTTGGCGGAAGTACAAGCGCTCGTGGACCAGGGAGTTTCGGAAGTCACTCTGCTTGGACAAAACGTGAACTCCTACGGAGTCAACTTTGATGACCCGACGCTGGATCGCGACCGAAGCGCCTTCTCCAAACTACTTCGCGCTTGTGGCGACATTGAGGGATTGGAACGGGTCCGATTTACATCTCCACATCCTGCAGAATTCACTGACGATGTCATCGAAGCTATGGCGGAGACACCCAACGTTGCGCATCAACTGCACATGCCGTTGCAGTCGGGATCAGATCGTATTTTGAAGGAAATGCGCCGTTCGTACCGCTCAAAGAAGTTCCTTGGGATCTTGGATAAAGTCCGCGAAGCAATGCCAGACGCTGCAATCACCACTGACATCATTGTTGGTTTCCCGGGGGAGACAGAAGAAGATTTTCAGGCGACTCTCGACGTTGTCGAAAAGGCGCGCTTTTCGCTCGCCTACACCTTCCAATACTCCCCACGACCAGGTACTCCGGCGGCAACGATGGACAATCAGGTGCCACCGGAAATCGTCAAGGACCGCTATGGTCGCTTGATTGCACTGCAGGAACGAGTTGCTGCGGAAGAGAATGCGAAGCTGATCGGCAGGGAAGTTGAACTCCTTGTCACTGCTACTGAAGGTAAGAAGAGCAGCCAGACTGAACGCATGTCAGGTCGAGCCATGGACGGACGATTGGTTCACTTCACCCCAGCCCCATCGTCCCCAGGGGCCATCGATACCAAGATCCGCCCTGGCGATTACGTAACGGTAGCCATCACCGATTCAGCGACCTACTTCCTGTTCGCCGACTCGGGCGTGTCCCGGCATAGGCGCACGAAAGCTGGCGACATGCACGAATTGGGGGAGACCCCAACGACCGCACCGATCGGAGTCGGACTAGGCTTACCCACGGTGGGTCGTCGTCCAGCAGTTGCTGGGACAGAGTCATCGCAAGGATGCTGCGCAAGCAGTTCTACAGACAATGACAGAGGTTGCGGTTGTGAGTGAACAAAAGGATCGTCTCGCGGGATTCCGCGATGATCTACGGGGCGCTGAACGTAAAGCAGCAGCTGAGTTGCAGCTAGGTGCAGCAGTGGTGCCAATGGGCATCGCTGTTGTCGGTTTGGTGATGACGTACTTTTTGCCTCACGCCGGCAACGTCCTCGGGTTCGATGTTCTTTTGAACACTGATGTGGCACAGCAGTACTTCACCAAGCTCCCGGAGCGGATTTTCTCCATCATTATGTTGGTGGGAATTCTGATGACAATCGCCACCATCCTTTCCAGGACGACCCTCGTCGCGTTCATCAACTGGGTCGTCGTGTGTATTCAGGCGGTGTATTCAGTATTCGCGGGGTGGATGCGTCAATCTCGTCCGCCAAGCGAAGCAAGTGAAGGTATCTCGTACGGCCTCGCCATCGCTATTGGGTTGAGCCTTCTTCTCGCAATCACTCTGTCATTCGTGACCTTTAAGAAGACTCGATTCCAATCGGCACTCGAAACAGCCCGGCGCGACGAAGCCGACGCTGACCCTGTGCTCCGTGCGCAGCAGCAGTACCTGCGCGGCGGTTCCATTCCACACACTGCTACGGACGTCACGCTTGTCGACGATCGCCGTGACCGCGTTCGCCGTCGTAAAGAACAGCGGTCTGAGACTGAAAAGTAGTGGCAGTCGATTGTTGCAAGGGATAGCAGGTAACCCTCGCAAGCGGTAGTAGCTAGCGAAACACAGACATAGCAAAAGGGCCGGGGAGAACCCCGGCCCTTCGCTTTATGCCATTCACGCCTCATGCTGCTCGCCAGCGCGAGTTACCGCAGTAGTTGCGCTGGGTGAGCGAGATCTAGCTACAGCTCATTGAGTGCCTGAGCTGCGGTGTCTGCCCATTCGCGCCACTGCGCAGCCTGTGTGCGCGCTTCTTCGGCCTTCTTCGCCTTGCCCTTGGCCTCAAACTCGGCAGCTTTGGCTTCGAACTCGGCAGCGCGGTCGGCGAACTGCTGAACTCTTGCTTGAGCTTCTGGATCGGTGCGGCGCCACTGGGAATCAGCAGCCTCAGAAACACGCTTTTCTAGGGCGCCAATGCGATCTTCGAACTCCCGGATGCGGGCGCGAGGAACGAAACCGATTTCCTCCCACTGTTCCTGGAGCTTGCGGAGCTCGTTGCGCGCATGATCAAGCCCCTTGGCAGGGTCGATCTTTGGCTCGAATTCTGCGAGGAGGGCTTCCTTCTTTTCTGCATTCTCCTCGAATTCGCGGTCGCGCTCTTCGTTGACAGCATTGCGAGCCGCAAAGAATTCGTCCTGTGCGGACTTAAAACGCTTCCACAACTTGTCGTCGATTTCGCGAGGAGCACGACCTGCGGCCTTCCAGCGCTGCATCAATTCACGATAAGCCGCAGCCGTGGCACCCCAATCGGTGGAAGTCTTGAGAGCTTCAGCTTCCTCGATCAGAGCTTCCTTTTCGCGACGAGCGGAGGCGCGATTTCGATCAAGCTCGGCGAAGTGTGCCCCGCGTCGACGGTTGAACGCATCACGGGCGCGAGAGTAGCGACGCCACAGCAAATCATCCGTCTTTCGGTCAATGCCCCGAATGCTCTTCCATTCGTCGAGGATCGCGCGGATACGGTCACCGGCGGTCTTCCATTCAGTGGAGTTCTCGGCGATGTCTTCGGCCTCGGCTGCCAGTGCTTCCTTACGAGCAATAGCCTTCTTGCGACGTTCAGCCTTCTCCTGAGCTGCCCTTTCGCCAGCGCTATCAGCATTCTTCACAACAGCATCCAGTGCGGTATCAAGTGCCGCCAGGTCACCGATAACCGCAGCTTCTGGAAGTTGTTCCTTCAGCTCGAGGGCACTACTACGAATGGTCGCAGCTTCCTCTGGATGCGACACAATGCGTGCTTCCAACAACTCGACTTCGGTAGCCAAGTCGTCGTACCGAGCACCAAAGTGGGCAAGGCCCTGCTCCGGCGTGCCAGCCTGCCACGATCCGATCTCACGTTCGCCGTCAGCCGTGCGAACCCACACCGTACCGTTGTCATCGACGCGACCCCACTGTGCGGGGTTGGAGCGCTTGCGAGCAGCCATAGTGTGAGCTTTTGCCATAGCAGATGGGCTTACACCTGGAGTCTTGTTCGGGTGTGGGCCTGGTACCAAACCAGGACGTGGGCCAGGTTTTGGACCAGGCTTCGGAGTATTGCTGTTGTTAGTCATCGCTGGTGGTACTTTCCATTTCATCAAAATCGCCGCGCGGCACGGCTGCCGGAACACATTCCTCTTATTGAGTATCCCAGAATTGTGTCTTCTTCGTCGGGAGAATCTCTGCGTATGGGGGCGGTGGTCGATGCGACCGCGATGCGACCGCGTGGATGAGGGCGCGGTAGCGTAGAGGCGTGTCAGGACGACTTTTACTTATTCCGGGAGCACCTCTGCTGATTCCTGAACTTTCGGGTGGCGATGAGGTTGCAGCGAACCTCCGCGCAGCGGTTCTTACTGCAGCTCGAGAGGTTCTATCGGGGGCTAAGTCAGACGCTCTGACCGAGTCCGAGTCAGGTTCTTTCCCCATTGTGTTTGTCTATCGACCCGACGAGCAGTCCCGAACATCTCATACGGGTTCGTTCAAGGCATGGGGCACAGATATCAGTGTTGGTTATGGCAACCATCTGCCAGAGCTTGTTGCGCGATGGGTGCTGCGCGAAGCAGGATGCGATGCTTCGTCTCTTGCGCAGGCGGAATCATTAGCGCAGTTTCCTGACCCGTGGACACTCGACCCAAATACGGTCGTCGTCGCTATTGCAGATGGTCCAGCGGCCCTCAACGTCGAGGCTCCATTGAGCCTGCTCCCGCACGCGCGCGAGATTGATGCGGTGTGCTCGACCATTGGAGGCTGCGATTCCTCCGTACTGGAATTTGGCACTGATCCTTTTGGTGAGTTCGGTCCAACCACGTGTGCGAGTGTCGGCTTATACACGGCAGGGATCTGGCAAGATATTACGGCTTTTGGGGCGGAGCTTTACGACGACCCGACTAGCCAACTCAGTGGTGCAGAAAAGTACCACTGCGATACGTATGGCGTGGGTTATCACGTTGCGGTGTGGCACTGGAAGTAGGACATGATGAGAGATACCACTCCAATCGCTGTTGTTGGTCCGACAGCGTCCGGGAAATCTGATCTTGGTCTCTATCTGGCGGAACAGCTCGATGGTGAAGTCGTCAACGTTGACTCCATGCAGCTGTATCGAGGCATGGATATCGGTACCGCGAAGTTGACTGTTGAGGAGCGCCGTGGCATCCTACACCACCAGCTCGATGTTCTCGATATCACTGAGACTGCGAGCGTCGCCAAGTATCAAGCGGAAGCAGTAGCTGACGTTGAGCAGATCCGGGCACGCGGGAAAGTGCCGATCCTGGTCGGTGGCTCGATGCTATATGTCCAAGCTCTCGTCGATGACTGGCAATTTCCGCCGACAGATTCCGCGGTGCGGGAAAAGTGGGAGGCAGTGCAGAATGACATTGGTGTCGAGGCTCTGCATCAGCACTTGGCGACGGTCGACCCAGCGGCGGCTGCGATCATTGAGCACAAGGATCCGCGAAGAATCGTGCGCGCATTGGAAGTTATCGAGCTGACGGGTAAGCCGTTTGGTGCAGCAAAGCCCCCCATCGATGCTCCTGCTCGATGGGGAACCCGGATTCTGGGGCTTGCTACAACTCCGGAGTGGCTCAATCCGCGTATTGAGCTTCGCACGCGCATGATGTTTGAGAAGGGGCTTCTTGCCGAAGTTGAGTCGCTGATTGCACTCGGACTTCGTGACGGAGTCACTGCCTCACGCGCGATTGGTTACGCGCAAGTGTTGGCATATTTCGATGGGGAATATTCGCTTGACGACGCCGTCGACAGGACAATCACGGGCACGCGGCGTTATGTGCGTCGTCAGAAGTCCTGGTTCAAGCGAGATCCCCGCGTGCAGTGGCTGGATACTAACGCAGAAAAAAGTGTCCGCGACCAGGCTATGGAAGTGCTGGTTGCGGACACTGCGTAACACGTACGTGGGGTTGTGTCGTCGGCGTGGACTAGTGAGTGCTGCACCCACCGGAGCCACAGCTGCAGCCACCATCGCCACAAGAGTCGCCGCAACCTTGTGGTGCAATCACATCGCCGACCATCAGGAAGCGGCCGGTGACGATCTGGCCAGGTGCAGGCTCAGGCTCGTCGTCGATTGCAGGCAGCAGAATGTCAATTGAGACTGGTACATCAGCATGGATCAGCCAAAAGTCCTGGCCAGTCAAGCGATTGGTTCGCTTATTAACCTGGTTGATCACGCCGGAGATCTCGACTGATGCGTCAGGGGCAGTGGTGCCCGCTTTCGGCCCAACGATTGCCTCAGCTCCGAGGGAGCGGAGTTGCTGTGGGTTCGATCCGTCGTTGTCGCTTACCTGTGCATCCACAGCGAGAGCTGCGAGGTTGACGTGTTCGAAGGTCTGGGTGCCTTCGTCGACAAGCAGCGGGCTCTGTGCCAACGCGCACGTAACGGAGTGCAGAACTTGATCGAACTTCTCCGATGCCGGGTCATCTTCGACGATTTCAATGAGTGCAAGGACATCATCTAGTGCAGAAACATGGGCTGTGACCTGTGTGAGCCCCGCAAAGCCAGCAAAAGTGGCGAACGGTTCCACGCCGAGCACATGAAGTCGGGCGCCGGATGGATCTTCGAAACGGACGAGCTGGCCGCCTCGCACTTCACCGATAACGGACAGGTAATCACTGGCGATGGCAGCTTCAATGGCATCCTGCCACCGGTCGTAGCCGAGGCCAATGCTGCGTAGGTCGGAAGTCATAGTGTTCCACTGTAGTACGGGCGGGTGTGGAAACTGGTCGCCACCTCCTGTGACGCGCGTCAGATGGGAGACGTGGGTAACCCCGATAGTGAAATCCTGATGTCAATTTGGGGTCTACCTATACAAGTGGGGTAGGGTGGCCTTAGTTAATTCTTCAAGGCTTGCCAAATATCAGGCTTGACATACTTAGGGAGATCGACATGGGGAAGCAGTTTTCCACCAGCTCGACAGGCTCGATGACTATCGAGCTGACTCCGATGGGCGTACCAGCTCAGACACCTGCTGATCGTCCGCAGTGGGATTCACTCGCGGAAGTACCTTCCGGAATGTCGGTGGTTCTCGCTGCTCCACAGGCCGAAGCAGGATTGTGTCGCCGACTTGCTCAACTCGGATTGCGTCCAGGAATGCGAGTGACAGTTGCACAGAAGACAGCCGGCGGTGGGCGAGTAGTCAAGTCAGGCACCTCTCGTTATGCAATTGATCGAGAGACCCTCGCACTCATGGGAGTTCTTCAATGAGCAAAGTTGTCATAGGTACCGAAGGGTCCTTGGGCAATAGCAAGCGTAAGTTCTCGGCTGCGCCAAGCTGTCACGAGTGCCCCGGCGGATCAGTAGCGCCCGCTGGATCGCCCATCATTGCTTTGGTGGGCGCGCCGAACTCCGGCAAATCCACACTATTCAATGCGCTGACCGGCGCTAAAGCTCAAATGGGTAACTGGCCGGGCACGACTGTAGAAGTTAGTCGTGGCGCATGGACTGTCGGTAACACCGTCATGGATGTCATTGACTTTCCAGGAGCTTATTCGTTGGATGCGATGAGTCCTGACGAGGAACTCACTCGCGAGATGCTCATCGAAAAGCCGATGGAAGAGCGGCCTGACCTCGTTGTGGTCGTCGTCGACGCAACGTCGCTGGCACGTGGTCTGTACATGGCTACAGAAATCGCCGAGCATCCAAACCGCTTAGTCATTGCGTTGACGAAACTCGATGTTGCTGCAGCGCAAGGCGTCACCGTCGATCCAGCTGCACTGCAAGAAGCGATGGGCGTGCCGGTGGTGCCGGTGGATCCGCGTCGCAAAGCTGGGCTCGCTCGGGTTGGGCAGACAGTTCAAGCTGCCCTGGAAGGCTGCTTGGTGACGATGCGCCCCATCGCACAGCCATCTCATCCACAGCATGTAGAACAGCTTCTCGACGAAAGCCCTGAATCATTTACCGATTGTCAGAGCAGCGAGGACGAAGATAGGTCGTGCTGCAACAGCTGTGACGCTGAGGTAGTGCCGGTCGCAGAGGTAGATCAGGAAGCACTTGACGAAGCTCGTTTTGCTGCTATCGATGCAGCCGTCAGTGCGTCTGTTCATACCGAAAATGAACGCGTGACATGGAGCGATCGTATCGATCAGTTTGCGCTCAATCCTTTCCTTGGCCCGCTGTTGTTCTTGTTCGTCATGTGGGTTGTTTTCAACATAACGACGACCGTGGCCGCTCCACTACAGGACGGTTTGGATGCTTTCTTTACTGGTCCACTGTCGGAATGGGCTACGGCTGGCTTGGCCGCTATTGGTCTTGACGGGCCTATCGCAACTGGATTGGTCGTTGATGGCCTGATCGGTGGCGTTGGCATGGTGCTGACGTTCGCTCCATTGATGGCACTGATGTTCTTGTGTCTCGCTGTGTTGGAAGACTCTGGCTACATGGCTCGTGCAGCAGTGGTCACTGACCGGGTCATGCGTGCGATTGGGCTGCCCGGTAAGGCGTTTATTCCACTCATCGTGGGTTTTGGTTGCAATGTTCCAGCAATCTCGGCGACCCGAGTGTTGGGTAATCCTCGGCATAGAATCCTCACGTCGCTGCTCATTCCGTTTACGTCGTGTAGTGCGCGTTTGACGGTCTACGTCATGATGGGCGCGGTGTTCTTCCCAGACAACGCTGGCAACGTCGTGTTCGCGATGTACGTGATCTCGATTTTGCTCGTCGTTCTTACTGGCTTGATCCTCCGCAACACCTTGTGGCGCGCACTGCCATCGGAACCACTGGTCATCGATCTGCCAACCTACCAATTGCCAACGGTGCGCCTCGTTACCAGCGTGATGTGGATTCGTTTGAAGGGCTTCCTCAAAACTGCCGGTGGCATCATCGTGGCAACCGTCGTGGTCGTGTGGTTCTTGCTGGCCATGCCAGTCGTGCCCGGTCATAGCTTCGGTAGCGAGGATTTGGCTCCACAGGATTCTGCTTATGGCAAGGTCAGCCATTCCATTGCTCCGGTGTTCGAACCAGCTGGCTTTGGGTCGTGGACTCTGTCAGGTTCGTTGATTACTGGTTTCGTCGCAAAGGAAGCAGTCATCTCCACCTGGGCGCAGACTTATGCAGTTGAAGACGTGACTGATGCCGATGAGTCAGAACAAGCTGAAAGCCAATTGGCAACCCGGATCCGAGCCGACTTCGAAGAGTCTTCGGGAGGGCACACGATTGCAGCAGTCTGGGCATACATGCTCTTCATGCTGGCGTATACCCCGTGTGTCGCCACGCTAGCCGCGCAGAAGCGAGAGATCGGTACCAAATGGATGTTGTTTGGGCTTGGCTCCCAGCTGATTGGCGCGTGGGTGTTGGCCGTAGCAGCGTTCCAGATACTGAAGCTTTTCCTCTAAGACTTTTCTTCTAAGAATCGCAGGGCAGAAATGAAGTGGTTTCGACAAACGCGTGGCGACGAATCGTCGCCAGTCAAAACCGAAGCACCACAGCAAGAACGTCGGACACCATTGGCCGATGTGAAGGCAGCCATGGCGCGAGGCGTGCTGTCTCGTGCTGCGATTGCGCAGGAAACAGGGCTGTCCAGGGTTACCGTCGACGCGGTGCTTGAGCACTTGGAACGGACCGGGCAGGTGCAGCGGGAACGGTTAGCGGCATCGTGCCCGTCAAGTGGTTGTTCTTCGTGTAGTCATGCGACCTCCAGTGGCGACGCATGCGGGCCGGCTGCACCAGGCGGGGAACGTGGGCCCGTCGTGTTGACTCTGCAGGCTCCACAGCGACGTCGATAAGCAGGCACTTACGTCGTGTCGAATTGGGGTTTTACCCGGTCAACGTGCGACAATACGTGGCAACATGACTGAATTTACTCCATCAACTGGTGATCTTGATCTTGAAGCGCGTTCGTCGCTGCGTAGGTTGTCGCGAGCTGCGACCCACACGACGGATGCGGAGGACATCACTGAAGTCGAGTATCGCCAGCTACGACTGGAACGAGTAATCCTGCTGGGTGTGTGGACGGAAGGCACACTTGCAGAGGCGGAAGCTGCGATGAATGAGCTCGCCGCTTTGGCAGAAACCGCCGGCTCCGAGGTACTGGAAGCGGTGTTGCAGCGCCGTGACAAGCCAGACCCGGGCACATATATCGGCTCGGGTAAGGTCGCCGAACTTCGCGACATCGTGAAAGCGACGGGCGCAGATACCGTGATTGCCGACGGTGAATTGTCGCCTGGCCAACTGGTTGCATTGGAAGACCGCCTGGATGCCAAGGTCATTGACCGCACGATGCTGATTTTGGATATTTTTGCTCAGCACGCCAAGTCCAAAGAGGGTAAAGCACAGGTGTCCCTCGCGCAGATGCAGTACTTGATCACGCGACTGCGTGGTTGGGGACATTCCCTGTCCCGTCAGGCTGGTGGTCGCGCTGGCTCGAATGGCGGTGTGGGTCTGCGTGGTCCCGGTGAAACGAAGATTGAGACTGATCGTCGACGTCTGCGCCAGGACATGGCTCGAATCCGTAAAGAGCTTGCTGCTATGAAGACGGCGCGTGAGATTAAACGCGCGCGTCGTAAAGCTGGGCATTTGCCACGAATCGCCATTGCTGGCTACACGAATGCCGGTAAGTCGTCACTGCTTAATGCCTTGACTGATGCCGGTGTACTAGTCGAGAACGCACTGTTTGCAACCCTGGACCCAACGACCCGGCGCGCGGAGCTTCGCGACGGTCGCACGGTGATCATGACCGACACCGTGGGCTTCGTACGTCACCTGCCAACGCAGCTCATTGAGGCGTTCCGGTCCACCCTGGAAGAAGTACTGGAAGCGGATCTCATCCTGCACGTGGTTGATGGCTCTGATGCTTTTCCGTTGGATCAGATTCAGGCAGTCAATGATGTCATCAATGACATCGCTGCCGAGCAGGACATGGAAGTGCCACCAGAGTTGTTGGTTGTCAATAAGATTGATCAAGCTGATGGCATCACCCTTGCGCAGCTACGCGCTGAGCTTGACGACGTCGTCTTTACCTCAGCAAAGACAGGCGAAGGCATCCCGGAGCTGGAGACACGCATTGAACTTGCTCTCAATGCTTTGGACGCACACGTCACCATGATGATTCCTTTTCAACGTGGCGATATCGTGGCTCGACTGCACGAGGAAGCTACCGTCCTGGCCGAGACGTACGAGGGTGATGGCACGCACATCGAAGTCCGATTGCCGAAGTCGATGGCACGTGAGCTCAGCGAATTCATCATTGAAGAAAAGTAGCCTCTAGGGCGTAACATATGGCTTCGTGAACTCACGTAACGCTGATCAAGGCCACTTAATGGGCTGGACGCTACACGGCGATGGCCGTCGTATTGCACCGGGCGCTGTCGTTGCACCTGAAGAGCGATTGACCTGGCTGCGCACCATTGGCGTCGGCATGCAGCATGTCATCGCAATGTTCGGTGCTACGCTGCTGGTCCCACTGATTACGGGTTTCCCCGTCAACACCACTCTGCTTTTCTCGGGTATCGGCACGATTCTATTTCTGCTCATTACCCGCAACCGACTACCGAGCTATCTTGGCTCGTCGTTTGCTTTCATTGCTCCGCTCTCGGCGACGCAGGCGCAAGGTATTGGTGCCCAGCTGGGTGTGATCATCGCTGCTGGTGCTGTGTTGATGGCGCTGGGCTTCGTCGTCAAGCTTGCAGGTAAGGCTTTTCTCGATGCAGTGATGCCACCGACAGTGACAGGCGCTATCGTCTCGCTGATTGGTTTGAACTTGGCGCCGACGGCTGCAACGAACTTTGCGACGCAGCCGCTCGTCGCCTTTGTCACTATGGCCACCATTTTGATTGCGACCGTCGCTGGTCGTGGCATGTTGGCTCGATTGGGCGTGCTGGTCGGTGTCCTCGTCGGTTGGTTGTTCGCTGCTGTGACCGGCAACCTCTCGCCAGAGGCAACGCAGACGGTGTCCGAGGCCCAGTGGATTGGTCTCCCGGACTTCCACGCTCCAGAGTTCCATCTCAATGCAATGCTGATTGGACTCCCGGTGATTGTCGTGCTGATTGCTGAGAACGTCGGCCACGTGAAAGCCGTGGCCGCAATGACTGGTCGAAATCTGGATGACCTTGCTGGTGATGCGTTAATCGCTGACGGCTTTGCGACGACCCTCGCCGGTTGTGCAGGCGGATCAGGTACGACCACGTACGCCGAGAACATCGGTGTCATGGCGGCAACCCGGGTGTATTCAACTGCTGCGTACTGGGTAGCAGCACTAACCGCTATCGCGTTGGCGTTCATTCCGAAGTTTGGTGCGTTGATCCTGACAATCCCTGAAGGCGTGCTGGGTGGGGCAACGCTGGTGTTGTACGGCTTAATCGGGCTGCTCGGTGTTCGAATCTGGATCGATGAGCGTGTCGACTTCAATAACCCAGTGAACCTGACGGCAGCAGCAGTCGCCCTAGTTGCGGGAATTGGCAACTTGACCCTCAATGTTGGTTCCATCCAGTTGGAGGGCATTGCTTGGGGTTCGGTCGGCATCATCATTGGTTACCCACTTCTGAAGTTCCTCTACGAACGCGTCGGGGAGGGCCAGCAAGTGGCTCGACAGAGACTCTGATTGACCTCAAAGGGCTAGCAAGCGAGGCCTAACCAGTTGTAGGGGAAATGCGCTGCGGCCAGCACTTCTTTAAAGTCACAACGCATAGCGCACCTACGAGTGAGCCCGCAAGAATCGCGACAATCCACGACAAGGGATGCGCTGTGGCAAACAGGACAAACACACCGCCATGTGGTGCCATAGTGCTTGCTCCGAGTCCCATCGACATAGCCCCGGTAACACCGCCGCCGATAACGATTCCGGGGATGACCCGAAGCGGATCGGCTGCGGCGATCGGGATGGCGCCCTCAGAGATGAACGAGGCACCTAGCAGCCAACCCGCCTTGCCGTTATCGCGCTCCGTGGCATTGAAGTACTGCGGTGTTAGTGATGTTGCTAGAGCCAAGACCAGTGGGGGAACCATACCGGCCGCCATCACTGCGGCCATGATCAATTGAGAGCTCTCTGTGCCAGAGGACAGGCCGGCCGTCGCAAAGATATAAGCAGCTTTGTTAATGGGGCCTCCGAGGTCGGAGCTCATCATGATGCCGAGGACCAAGCCCAACAACACTGCGGACGAATCCGACATCCCGGTGAGCCAGGATTGAAGACCTGACATCACACTGCTGAGGGGTTTACCGAGGACCAGGTACATGGACAGGCCAACAACCATGGAGCTGAGGAGTGGGATGACCACCATCGGCATCAGCGAGTCGAGGGCTTTCGGCACTTTTAGGCTGGCTAACCAGCTGGTCAAGAGACCAGCGAGCACGCCGGTAACCATTCCTCCAATGAACCCTGCACCCATGCTCAGAGAGATGGCACCTCCAATAAAACCGGGTGCAATTCCGGGTTTATGTGCCAATCCGTATGAGATATATGCACTGAGAATCGGCACAATCGCTTGCATGCCGAACCCACCGATGAGCGATAGTGCTCCGCCCAGGTAGACCAGCAAACCAGGGCGATTGATGTCGAAAACCTGTCCGTTACTGAAGTGGTATTCGTTCCCAGACATTGGATGAGGAAGGTTCCACAACGACGAATCCTGGACGACGGCTTCTGCAAAATGTGAAACTTGCGTGCCTGCGAAAAGGAAACTCACGGCAATGAGAAGGCCACTAGCCGCTACGAACGGCACCATATAGCTCGTGCCCGTGAGCATTGCCTGTTTGATACGTCGCAAGAAGTGAGCACCAATGCCACTCGAGCCACGTGGAGTGGATGTGCCGGGGCCATCGTCGGCTTGGCTGTGGACAGTTTCGAACGTCCCGGTTTGACGTGGGGAACCGTATTCAACCCTGGAGGATGCAACGGGGCGGGATGCAGCTAACTCAACTGCATCAGCGATGACCTTGTCTGGCTGATCAAGGGCATTCCGGACCGACATCGAAAGAGTGGGAATGTTATCGAGTCGACTGGGCGCATGGATCTCGATGTCTGAGGCGATGATCGCTACATCTGCGTTCGCTAAAGCAGCGTCGGTTAATGGCACTTTGCCTGAAGCGCCTTGAGTCTCGATGGACAGCGACACGTCGTCACGTTTGGTTGCAGCATGCGTGAGCGCATCGGCCGCCATGTATGTGTGGGCAATGCCGGTGGGACATGCGGTGACTGCAACTATGTGCGTGACCTCACGAGTCTGAATCGGCTCAACCGCCGCCTCGCGTTGCGACGCCGTTGTCAGGGCAGTATTCGACGTGCGCGGGGAAGCTGACAACTTGGTGGCGATGATGTTGATGGCATCGTCGGCAGACTCAGTGCCACGCAGTGCTGCGCGGAAGTCCTTCTTGATCAGACCACGGGCAAGACTCGACAAGATAGTCAAGTGTGCGTCATCGGCCCCCGCTGGGGCAGCAATAAAAAATACGAGGTCCGCAGGTCCGTCCGGGCCCCCAAAATCCACGGGATTGGACAAGCGGACGAAGACGAGGGTCGGAGACTCTACGTGAGAGCTGCGACAATGGGGAATGGCAATGCCACCTTTAAAACCAGTGCTGGAAGTGGCTTCACGGGATTGGGCGTCGGCAAGCAAACCCGCACTGTTGGACGTTCTTCCCGCATGTTTCACAAGTCCCGTAAGAAATCGCAGGACGTGATCCGTCGTAGACCCAACGTTGACATCAAGCCGAATGAGTTCCGGGGAAATGAGATCATTCGTGTCAAGTGTCATGGTGCATCGTCCCTAGTCAGCGGAGTACCGTGTGACGGTAGCTTCCGAGGTGCGTAATAGATCTGGAGTTGGAATCTGGGTGCTTGGCAAAGCCGTCGCGGCTGCACCGTATGCCATGGACAATGCCAGGCATTCATCGAGTGGCTTGTCCCCGACGCGTCCAAGCAAATAGCCCGCGAGAGTGCAATCGCCTGCGCCAACCGTTGACACTGGTGTGATGGGCGGTGGGGTCGCTACGTAGATTGGTTGATCACGCACGGAAAGTACGGCGCCAGCTGGACCAAGCGTGATCAATACTTCGTCAACGCCCTTGTCGTTGAGGGTACGAGCTGCATCAACAGCAAGCCCGTAATCGCCCGCGAGGGCGTTTTGCTCAATGGCATCTCCGTTAAGACCAAGCATTTGCCCGGCCTCGTGCGCGTTTGGTTTGAGCAGGGTAGGGGCGATGAGCTTCAGATTCTTGCCGACTGTGTACAGCGGTCCGTCGGAGGTGTCAATGGCAATTTTGGCACTCGGATTGGCAGACCAAATGTGGCGCAGACACGCGACATAAAAGTCTCGTGGGACACCAGGAGGCAGGGACCCAGCAAGTACCACCCAACTAGCAGCAGGAGCGAGGACTTCCAATCGATTGAATACCTGATAACGCTGGTGCTTGGTCATAGTCATGCCCAGCGAATTCAACTTCGTGGTGGTGCCGTCATCTTCGACAAGCGTGTAGTTGATGCGTGCATCATTGCCTGTATCAATTGCCTCGTGAGGAATACCAGCGAGCCCCAGCAAACGTGAAAAGCGACCGTGAGCAGCTGCCGGATACAACGCGCAGGTGTCATAACCTGCCAGGAAGAGAGCTTCCGAAACGTTGATTCCTTTGCCGCCAGCCATATCATCTGGCATAGGTAAGCGGTAGACCCCACCGCGTTCGAGACGCGCGTTGATTCGCGCCGTTCGATCAATCGACGGGTTGAGAGTAAGGGTCAAGATCATCAGGCAATAACTACTTCCACACCGTGATCTCGGAGATTCTGAACGAACGCCTCTGGAGCTGAATCATCGGTAATGACGACATCAATGTCATCCAAACCAGCAAAGCTGACCAAGAAATCCCGGCCCAACTTCGTGGAGTCACACATAACGACGACCTTCCGCGCGTTAGTAATCATTGCCCTTTTGACTGCAGCTTCCTGCGGATCGGCAGTAGATAGGCCATGATCCACAGTGAGGGCGTTTGATCCGATAAAGGCAACATCAGCGCGCATCAATGCGAGAGTACGTAGCGCGGCATCACCCACCACCGCCTGCGTGATCACTCGAACCTGACCCCCGAGCAACTGAAGCTCAATGAAATTTGCGGCGGCTAGCGTCAGTGCGTTGGGCAGGGAATTGGTCACCACCGACCACTGTCGCTCATCTGGAGCATGCGCCATAAGCTCTGCGAGAGCTTCGGTAGTCGTGCCTGCATCGAGGAAAACACCACCACCGGAATGTGGAAGAAAGTCCACCGCAGCTCGAGCAATCGACTGTTTAGCATCACGCTGCGCGTTCTTCCGCGCGTCTACTGAAACCTCGAGCGTCTGAAATGACTTCGTTGCGACGGCTCCGCCGTGGACTCGGTGTACCGCACCTTCAGCGTCAAGCTGTGCGAGGTCACGGCGAATAGTTTCGGCAGTTACGTCAAAGCTCAGCGCCAAATCGGCGACTGTCACACGGCCTTCTACCGCAGTAAGCGCTGCAATTTTTCGGCGTCGTTCTTCTGCGTACATGTGAGAGAGCCTCCATCTGGCCATGACCGTGCACGTTTACTAGGGGTAAACGCTACGAAAACCGTACTAATAGAAGTATGCCCGTTTGATTGTGTTTAGGGCAATGAAAACCCACAACAAAATTCAAACGGGCATAAACGGGGTGAGTTGATAGATTAAAGAACGTAGCTAGGAGCAGGTCAAACAGAGAAAACTTAGAGACTGCGAAGCACAGTCACGACCTTGCCAAGAATTGTTGCTTCTTCTGCGCGACGTGGCTCGAATGCCCGGTTATGAGGCAACAGCCACTTACCGGCAGCATCCTCGTGCCATTCTTTGACCGTCGCCTCGTCGTCAAACATGGCGGCCACAAAGTCTCCCTGCTGTGCCACGTTCTGAGAGCGGACGACCACCCAGTCGCCATCCAATATGCCCGCATCGATCATGGAGTCGCCGACGACCTTCAGCAGATACAGGTCGCCCGATCCAGTGAGTTCTCCAGGCAAAGCCATGTAATCTTCGACATTCTGCTCGGCGAGGATAGGGGATCCGGCTGCAATCTGGCCAACGATTGGAACCACCGTCGGTGCAGGAATATCCTCTGGCAGATCTGGAGTCTGGATTTGAGGACGTGGCTGTGGGCCCGGCTTCGAAGAGCTGTCCATGCCATCAAGCTTGTCATTGAGGTTGCGAACATCGACTGCCCGAGGCTTATTGGCATCGCGCCGAACGAAACCCTTCTTTTCTAACTCGCGCAGCTGGTATGCCACCGACGAGGTAGAACTAAGGCCAACTGCATCGCCGATCTCCCGAATGCTTGGTGGATAACCCCGCAACGTCAGCGCATCGTTCAAGAAAGTGAGAATGCGTCGCTGCCGCTCGGTAAGGGGACTCATGTCGGGTTTGCTACTTGCCATGTTGTTATCTCCACTCTGCATCCAGTCTGCTGTCCGCTCTTGATACCGCATTGGATGTCCACGTTGGCGCCAAAGTTGACGCCCACGTAGCCATCCAAGTCAACGTCGGAATCGAGGAACTGTCCTGTGTTTTCTAACTCACACCTTGGTCTCGACAATACACGACGTGTTCGAAATATGGCACAACTGTTCGAGTATTTTCGAAAACTTTGTAGACACTGTCCGGTAAGGGTGCTATAAATCGAACATAGGAACGCAATCGAACATATGGTTGCATCGTTGTTCGACTATTGTTCGAACGGAAAGTAGGAAGGATTCAGCAATGACTGTTTTTCTTGCAGAATACCGGAATGATGTACAGACCTCGAGCAATACGTCCATTGTCGAACTCGACTTTTCGCGTCCGGCATTTTCTGGCGCCACCCGGCGTGCTCGTGCCGTGAAGGAGTCACGTCGAGCTATTCGAACGCACGGGCGGACTTCTGTTCGTCCGTTGGGTCACCGTGCGGCACGTCGTCAGCGACCAAGGGGTGGCCACGATTTGTTCTACATCGGAGGGGCATCAGGTGCGGTTCTGCCTCCGGTAGCGGCTGCCTCGGGTGGTGCGGGCGTGGGTCCTTTGCGTGGTGTTCGCAGGAGCCGCGCCAATATGGGTGTTGCAGCCGCGATGATTGGCGCAGCCGGTCTGCTCGGAGCTCTCGCTTCTGCAACCGCCCCTGACGAAGCCCCTGTGCCAGCCACGGTAATTTCTATCGGCGCTACTGCGACAACGGCTGCGGGGTAGAAGAATCTGCTGCACGTAAGATGAAAGCGTGCATTGCCAATACTGTCACCATGACCACACCAAGGTAATCGATTCCCGGTTGATCGATGACGGCATGACCATTCGCCGTCGACGCGAGTGTTTAGCATGTGGAAAGCGATTTTCGACTCTGGAACGCTCACAACTCATGGTAGTGAAACGCGACGGTATCGCTGAAGAATTTAGTCGCGAGAAGGTCATTCAGGGTGTTCGGCGTGCATGTCAGGGGCGAGACGTGCCTGAGTCCAAGTTAAAGAAGCTTGCTCAAAACGTAGAAGAAGCTCTCCGAGCTAAAGGGACTCCCCGTGTAGATTCCAATGATATTGGCCTCGCAATTCTTGAGCCACTGCGTGACCTCGATGAAATCGGGTACTTACGCTTCGCATCCGTCTACAAGTCCTTCAGTTCGGCCGAAGATTTCGAAAACGAAATCCGCTACCTCCGGGAACACAGGGATCGACCCAAGCACGATTACTAGAGCTTATCTATTGCCTTTTTCACCCTCGTTGTAGACACAGTTCGGGCGGTGCCTAGGCGTTGGGCAAACAGACTCACTCGGAGTTCTTGAACCATCCACCCAATATCACGAACTGCAGCGGACTTCTGGCGAGCAACAGGCAATTGCTTCAGTTTGTTCTCCAGATGCGCCCGAACCTCGGCGACTTCATCTTCCAAGTCGGCGTCCCGATAAGGATCGCGATCCATATCTTGAATACGGATCTCCATTGCTTCGAAGTACCGAGGCAAGTGACGCAAGTGCGTCCAGCCGTGCCGTGCTACCGCACCTTGAGGAAGCATGAACTCCAACTGGCGACGCATATCGTCAACAGCTGGTCCTTCCCACTTTTTAAGTTCCTGTACCACCGTGTAATAGCGGGGCAACGCTGCTGCCATTCCTACAACCAGCTGTCGGACACCGGCATTGACGAGGGGCTTTACGGCATCGCGAAGCTTCTCGTAGTCCTTCGGATCTCGGACGGGGCCACCATTGGTCATCATGGCATCACGAACAACTGCGACACGACAGTCCTCGACAAGTCCTTCGGCTCCGCCGTGTGGCCAAGAATCCACGGCAACCCGCTGTTGCAAAGGCAGCCCTTTCACCATGGAACTTACATGCACTGTGCAGTCCCGCAGCAACATGGTCAAGCATGCGGTGACCAACGATGCTTCTGCCTGTGCCTTCGTTGGCATGACCTTAACTGCGACACCGTCCTTGGTGGCAACCAACGTAGGAAACGCTGTCACCTTTTGGCCATCGACCTTGTTCTCGACCGTTTCCGGGATTGCCCCTAGGTTGTCAGCAGTCCATTCCTTCACAGCGTCGTGCTCAGAATGTGCTGCTGCTTGTGACACCGCAGTCCGCACTTGACCTGCACGACGCCCTTGCAGTGCTGCCAAATTCCGATCCTGGTCAGTAATGTTTCCTCGGCGGTCGATCGTCGCAAAGTTGAAGCGCAGGTGATCCGGGAGCTTATCCAGATCGAAATCAGTAGCCGAAATTCCCGTACCGCCAAACTGGCGAAGTGCGTCGGCCAACGCTTCGGTGAGAGGACGACTATACGGCACCATGACATCGAAAGCCTTGCGAGCAAAATCCGGAGCTGGCACCACGGAACGTCGTAACGGTTTCGGAAGGGAACGGATCAGAGCCTCAATAAGCTCTAACCGGAGACCCGGGACAAGCCAATCGAAGTTCTCGGAAGTTAATCCGGCGAGCAATGGAACCGGAATGTGTAGAGTCACGCCATCATCGACGGCACCCGGCTCGAACTTGTAGGACAACGTGAAGTCCAAAGAACCCTGCTGCCACATATCAGGGAACTGGACCTCGGATACATCGTGGGCATCCGGATTAACCAACTTGGAAGGATCGAAGTCCAGAAGAGTGGGGCTCTTTTGAGAAGTCTTCTTCCACCAACGATCGAAGTTTGCCGCGGTTGTGATGGATGCGGGTAACTTGGCGTCGTAGAAGGCGTACAAAGTGTCATCGTCAACAACAATGCCGCGACGGCGAGCTTTGTCCTCAATGAGTGCTGCGTCATCGAGCTTTGCACGATTGTCGTGGAAAAAGCGGTGATGGGTAGTCCACTCGCCATCGACTAGGGCATGTCGAATGAACATCTCACGGGCTGCCACAGGATCGACAAGGTGATAGGGAACAATGCGCTCCACAACAACCGGCACACCGTACAAAGTGCGCTTTAGATAAGCCATAGCGGCACCACGCTTAGTGGACCAATGTGGTTCGGAATACTGGTCTTTCAGCAGATGGTCGGCTAGTTTCTCCACCCACTGCGGTTGGATGACAGCGACGCTGCGGGCAAAGGTACGCGAAGTTTCGACGATCTCGGCTGCCATGACCCAACGAGGGGGCTTCTTGTTCAGCGCCGACGAAGGATGTACGAGGAACTTTGTATTTCGGGTACCCGTAAACTCCTTGCCATCGCCTTCTCGAACACCGATCTGCGACAGCATTCCGGCCAACAGACTCTGGTGGATGGAATCCGTGTCAGAACCGTTGGTGTCGGATGACCAATTCCATCCGAGTTCACCCACCACTTGAGTCAATTGGCGGTGGAGATCCTGCCATTCACGAACACGCATGTAGTGCAGGTACTCCCGCTTACACAGTTTGCGGAACTGGTTTCCTGAAAGTTCGCGCCGCTTCTCCGTGAGATAGTCCCACAGCTTCAGATAGGAGGCGAAATCACTGGTCGTATCTTTAAATCGGGCATGGAGCTGATCCGCCTGAGCTTGGAACTCCAGTGGACGTTCCCGTACATCTTGCAGACTCAACGCAGAGACAATGGTGATGACAGAATGCAATGCGCCATTAGTGTTCGCTTCGACCAACATGCGAGCTAGTCGAGGGTCGACAGGTAGACGCGCGATATCACGTCCCTGTGGGGTCAGCGTTGGTGCTTCATTAGTTGTGGCGGTCAGCGCGCCGAGTTCGTCAAGAAGTTGGACACCATCTCGGATGGCCTTGTTATCTGGTGGGTTGATAAACGGGAAGTCCTCAACGCGGCCCAGCTTCAAATTGGCCATCTGCAGAATCACAGACGCAAGATTGGTGCGCAGAATCTCCGGATCTGTGAATTCCGGACGCGAAACAAAATCTTCTTCGCTGTACAGGCGAATAGCTACGCCATCAGCGACACGACCACATCGGCCCGAACGCTGATTAGCTGACGCTTGGCTGACTGGCTCGACTGGCAAGCGTTGCACCTTCGTTCGCGTTGAATACCGCGAAATACGCGCGCTGCCTGTATCGACAACGTAGTGGATACCCGGCACCGTCAGCGAAGTTTCGGCAATGTTGGTTGCCAACACGATTCGTCGCGAAGAATGTGGACCGAAAACCCTGTGTTGCTCAGCGTTCGACAAACGACCAAACAATGGCAGCACCTCAACACCACGCCAATGCTGCCCGTCGATTGCTTCTTTGGCTTCGCGGATCTCGCGCTCGCCAGAAAAGAAGACCAGGATGTCCCCGTCGCCGTCACGCATGAGTTCGCGACACGCATCGAGGACACCATCGAGAGGATCGCGGTCGATCTCTTTGACGTTGCCGTGCTTGTCCGTCACCTGATCCACAAGCGGGCGGTACCGCAATTCAACTGGATAAGTGCGCCCCGAAACTTCAATGATCGGGGCAGGTGTGCCGTCAGCATCGGCGAAGTGTCGGGCGAATGCTTCCGGATCGATCGTTGCCGACGTAATGATGACCTTCAGCTCAGGGCGCTTCGGCAATAGCTGCTTCAAGTAACCGAGCAAGAAGTCAATATTAAGTGAACGCTCATGCGCTTCGTCGATAATGATGGTGTCGTAATCGAGAAGCAACCGGTCACGCTGAATCTCTGCCAGCAGAATGCCGTCTGTCATCAGTTTGATCGCCGTGTTGTCTCCGACACGATCATCGAAGCGAATCGCGTAACCGACGTGCTGCCCGATTTTCTCGTCCAGCTCCTCAGCAATACGTTCTGCCACGGAGCGAGCTGCGAGACGACGTGGCTGTGTATGGCCAATCTTGCCCAGCACACCACGCCCAAGTTCGAGACAAATCTTCGGAATCTGAGTCGTTTTACCCGAACCCGTTTCACCGGCAATGACGACAACTTGGTTCTTCTCAATCGCCTCGGCAATGTCGTCCCTACGTGCAGAAACCGGCAATTGCTCCGGATACGTCACCGTAGGCATTGCTTGACGACGATCCTCGCACCGCATCTTCGCCAGCTCAATGTCTTCGCCGATGGCATGAACAGCGTTGGGGGAGCCAGCTCGACCCAAACGACGACGGAAACTGCGCGCCTCGGCGAACGGCAACTCGGTGAGCTCCGCGTGCAGGCGCTTTTTTGCGTCGGCAACTTCTGGCGTCACTCGGCGAGAGCTCTTGCCCGCGCCTCGTCGTGGTCCCTTATTGGTGCGTTGTTGAGGGGACTGGGGCCGTCGTGAAGCGTTGTGATTGGAACGCTTGGAGTGAGATGCAGAGTTAGTCATGGTGATTCACACAAATCGTACAGGCTTGCCGACGACTCGAATCACCATGACTACGGAATGTGATCGAGGTGAAGCCGCGAGAGGCCACGAGCCTAGGACGTTGCCTCTGCTGCAGCCTTCTGCGCAACCTCTATGCACTCGTCCTGGCCACAATGCTGGGTTTCGGTTTTGGACCAGCAGTCGTCGCAGATCAGTACCTGCTTCCGGCAATTGTCTTCGTTAATGCAGTTCTGGAACTTGTTTGTTGGTTCACCGCAGTGGATGCAGTGGCCGAGCTGAACGTAGTCCTCATCGTCGATGCCTTCCCCAAATTCGAGGTGCATGCGACGATCGAACACATACAACGAGCCTTCCCATAGGCCCTTATTGCCGTACTTCTCGCCGTAGCGAACGATGCCACCATCGATCTGGTAAACCTCTTTGAAGCCACGGTTCTTCATCAGCGCAGACAGAATTTCGCAGCGAATACCACCGGTGCAGTAGGAGACGACGGGCTTGTCTTTCATCCAGTCGTACTTGCCAGATTCCAGCTCGTCGATGAAGTCGTGGGTCGTGCGAACATCGGGAACAACGGCATTCTTGAACTTGCCAATCTGCGCTTCCATGGCATTGCGACCATCGAAAAACACCACGTCATCGCCATGCTTTTCGACGAGTTCGTTGACCTCATGCGGCTTCAGGTGCTTGCCGCCGTCCATCACGCCGTGGTCGTCAACCTTTAGCTCGCCCGCGGCTTTGAATGCGACGATTTCATCGCGCACCTTCACCGAAAGCTTAGGGAAGTCCTCAGCACCGCCCTCGGACCACTTGAACTCCATCTTCTTGAAGCCAGGGTATTCCCGAGTTTTGCGAATGTACTTCTTACACGCATCCAAGTCACCGCCCACGGTGCCGTTGATTCCGTGCTCGGAAAAGAGGATGCGACCTCGCATGCCGAGCGACTCGCACAAGTCACGCTGCCACAGCATCACGGCTTTCGGATCGGACAGCGGTGCGAAACAGTAGTACAGGAGAATCTTGCTAATGGACACGCCTTCAACTTTAGCGCTCTGTAGGAGCTTCCCCTAAATCAGAAGTAGCAGGCGAGGGGACCGTTAGGGCCGTCGATAACTTCCACTGGAGTGTTGAAAATCTCGGATAGGATCTCGTTCTTCATGATCTGTTCGGGCGTGCCGAACTCCGCGATTTTTCCATTTTTCACGGCGCAGATGTAATCGGAGTAGCGAGCCGCGAAATTGATGTCGTGCAGGACCACAACAATGGTCTTGCCGAACTGCTCAGCTGCGCGCTTCAAATGCTGCATCATCTGAACTGAGTGCGCGATGTCGAGGTTGTTCAGTGGCTCGTCGAGAAGCACATAGTCTGTCTCCTGGCACAACACCATTGCGACGTATGCACGCTGCCGCTGACCTCCCGACAACTGATCGAGATAGCGGTTTTCCAGTTCTGTCAGGCCTAGGAAGTCGATGTAGCGGGAGATGATTTCTTCATCGGTCTTGTTCAGGCGCCCTTGGGTGTAAGGGAATCGACCGAATCCGACAAGCTGACGAACCGTCAACTTAGTGATGAAGTGATTCTCCTGGCGCAGAATCGATAACACGCGGGCGAGGTCCTTGGACTTTGTCGTCGATACGTCGAAATCTGCGACGGAGATCGCGCCCTCGTCCATGTCCATGAGGCGACCAATCATGGTCAGAAGAGTGGACTTGCCGGCGCCGTTGGGACCAACGAGCGCAGTGAGGCCTCCGGCGGGAATGTCAAGATTGACGGGGCCGATCTCGACTTCGCTGTTGTACTGCTTACGGACGTTCGTCAGAGTAATCACAGTCGGCCCTTCCTAAGGATGACGAAGAGGAACACCGAGCCACCAACCAGCTCGATAATGATGGACACCACACCTTGTGCGTAGAAGATGTGGTTCATGACAAAGTACGCGCAGGTCATGACCATGAACGCGATAGACAACGACATCGGCAAGATGTACCGGTGGTCGTAGGTATCAGCAAACTGATACGCGAGCGTTGCGACGAGAAAGCCGAGGAAGCTCATGGGTCCCACCAGGGCGGTGGAGACGGCCATCAGGATGGTAACGAAGATGAGCGTCAAGATTGAGATTCGGCGATGATTCAGCCCCAAGTTTGTGGTGGCATCGCGTCCCAGGGAAATGATGTTGAGCTTGCGGGACATGCCGTAGATGCCAATGCACGCGATAGCGATGAGTGCGATGGAGATCGGGAAATACTCTGCTTCCGCATTGTTGACAGACCCAAAGAGCCGGGCAGTCAAAACATCGAACTCGCTTGGAGTGAGTAACCGTTGCATGAATGTCGATAAGGAACCGAGGCCACCACCAATGACGATGCCTACCAAAAGCATGGCGTGAATGTTGCCCTTGTTTCCCGTCAGCAACCAGCCGTACAAAACCAAGCTGAAGCCGATCATCAAGACCAGCTGCACCAGGAACGTCTGCATCGAACGTGCTTCCATCAAACCAGTGATGCCAAGGAAATAGACGGTAGCTGTGTGCAAAGCCGTATAGAGAGCCTCAAAACCCATGATCGACGGTGTAATGATGCGGTTATTCGTCACTGTCTGAAACGCGACGGTGGCGAAAGAGTGGCAGAAAGCCACAATGAGCATGGCGATGACTGCCTCGAGTCGTCGTTCTGCAAGCAGCCAGAACTGTTCCGTGCCTACCGGCATGGGATTGCCGTAAGCGAGCAAACCGAAAGCAGCAAGAAGTCCGAGCGCGGTAACAACTGCCAGAATGATCCAGTACTTGCGAGCTGCACGCTTCGTTTGGAACGCAGCGGCAGACCGAACTGGTGCTTCAGCGACAGGTTCGACGGTCTCAACTGGCTGCATGAAGTGCAGCTCTTGTGGAGTCAACGGTGTCTCTGGGGTGGTGCGGGTGTCATTAACCATTGCTTCGCTGCCTCACAATCAATGTCACAAATACGATTGCACCGATTACACCCAAGACCACCGAAACGGGGATTTCGAAAGGTGCAATGACGATTCGACTGATGATGTCGCAGGCCGTCACCACGCCGATACCCGTGAGGCATACCCACGGGAGGTTGCTGCGCAGGTCGTCGCCACGAATCATGGACACGATGTTCGGCACGATAAGGCCGAGGAACGGCAGATTGCCGACGACAACCGTCACGACACCTGTAGCGATGGCAATCAAACCGGTGCCCATGAGAAGGAGCCGCTGGTAATTCAGTCCAACATTGGTAGCAATGTCCTCACCGAGGCCGGCCACTGTGAGCCGATCTGCATAGAAGAAGACCGCAACGACTACTAACAGCACAACCCACAGGATCTCGTACTGGCCTTTGTACACAGAGGTAAAACTGCCAGCGAACCAGATGCCCAGACTTTGGAGCATGTCGGTTTGTAGAGCGAAAAAGGTCGAAACAGAGCTGACGACGGCACCCAGCATGATGCCGATAATCGGGACGATCAATGAGGACCGTAGGGAAACCCGTCGCAGGAACATGAAGAACACCATGGTTCCGATGAAGGAAAACAGCACCGAGCCCATCATTCGTTGAGAGATGGTTGCAGATGGAATGAGAACCATGGTGGCCAGCAAACCGAGGCCTGCCCACTCTGTGGTGCCCGTCGTTGTCGGTGACACGAAGCGGTTTTGCGTGAGCATCTGCATGACAAGTCCCGACATCGCCATGGCTGCACCAGCGAGGATGAGTGCGACTGTGCGTGGCACGCGCGTAATCGCAAACATTTCGCCACCGTCATCGGTGCCAAAGATGTCGTACTGGCCTGTCAGTAGAGATACGGCCAATAGTGCAGAAACAACGACGAGGCCCGCGATCAGCTTCCAATCGAAGAGACGGGAACGCGTGACCGCGGGTCGGACGTGGAGGAGGTCAGACACAGTAAGTGTTTTCCAATCAAACTAAGCAACGGAAACCGTCGGGCGAGGGGGCTGGTGCCGTGCGGTTTCCGTGAGCTGCCTATTGTGCGAGAAAGACTCGCAGGGAGTCGCTGCTACTTTGCGCTTTCGAAAGCATCTGCCATCGAGTTAAGAATCTCGGTGTACGTGATGATGTTTTCGTTGGTGTAGGTGTCCTCTGGCGCGTAGACAACGTGGGAATCCTTGATAGCCGACACGTTCTTCAGCGCTTCGTTGCCTTCAATAACATCCTTGGCTGGCTTGTATTCAGCCTCGTTGCGGGTGTTGGTGCCAGCATCGCGGTCGAGGATCAGGACCCAGTCTGGGTTGGACTTTGCGATGGTCTCAACGCTGACATCGTCACCTTCGTGGTTGTCGGATGCATTCTCAACTTTGAGAGCCGGGGTCATTCCAATGAGGTCGAAGAGGGGACCATAGGTACGTCCGACACTAGGTGCGATGTAACCAATCTCGCCACCGGAAACGTTGATAGCCATGACCTTCTTCGAAGGGTCGTATGCCTTCTTGGCGCGCTCGAGAGCCTTGTCAAAGTCCTCGATGAGCTTGGTTGCTTCCTCCTCCTTGCCGAAAGTGGTGCCGAGCAGCTCAGTCTGGCGCTTGATCTCCTCGTCGAAAGGCTTGTCTTCTCGCGGTTCGAATTCCACAACTGCAGCCTGCGGGTTCAGCTTCTTGATGTCTTCGTACTGCTTGGCAAAGCGCTGACCATTGACAACGAGATCTGGCTGTGCTGCAACCAGTGCTTCAAGGTTTGGCTCCTTGTGGGTGCCCATATCTGCGATGCTGTCGTCGTTCTTGTAGCTGTCAACCGTGAAAGGAATCAAAGCCTTTGGTGCAGCGACCAATGGGATTTCCCACTGGGAGAGAATTTCAAACGAACGGTTGTCAGTGACTGCAACTTTCTCAGCGTTTGCTGGAACGTTTTGCGTGCCGTGGTTGTCCTCAACACTGATGGTGTCACCGTTTGCCTGTGCTTCCTTGTCGCCCTCTGCTCCGCCAGCGTTGGAGCAGCCGGTCAGCGCAAGACCGAGAGCGGTGGCGGTAGCAAGAAGCTTGATTCGAGTGTTCGCCATGATGTCCTTTTTGATAGTGCCAATTCTTGATAGCCCCCACTAACCCAACTTTGTAGGTCAGCTTTAGGTAACAATGAAGTTAACACATGTAGGGTTCGGTAAGTCAAACCTTACCTAGTGGCGTAAGTTGCAATCTCGCCGTTGGCGTAGATGGGCCACTCTGATCTGATCGGAAGTTTAGTTGACCTAGCAGCAATTATGTTGGTGGTAGTTCGCGACCAGACGTTGAGCTGAGAAGCAAAAGGAGAGGGGTCGCACCATAAAACTGGTGTAACCCCTCCGTGAAAAAAATTTTGACTAGACGCACGATGCATCATGCATGTGACGCCTATCGTTTCCGGTACAAAGTCTTTCGTTGATATTTCGGCTCACTTGTGACGAGCACTCCCAAATTACGGAAGATGCCTTCGTCGACAGAACCGAGAATGGTTGTCGTATGAACATTGCAGTTGCGCAGATTCTTCAGCTCGGCAAGTGCGCGTTTCGCTTCGTCGTTAGACCCAGCGGATACGGACAGCGCAATGAGGACCTCATCTGTGTGTAGGCGTGGGTTGCGGCTGCCCAAATGGACGGTCTTCAGTGTTTGGATCGGCTCAATTGATGCTGGTGACAGCAAATGCAGCTCTGGGTCAATGTCGGCGAGGTACTTCAATGCATTCAGAAGCATCGCTGCCGAACAACCCAGCAGTGCAGATGTCTTACCGGTAATAATCGTGCCATCAGCCAGCTCGATGGCAGAACCTGGTGCGCCGGTTGCCTCTTCCACATCTAGGGCCGGCTTGACGACGCGCCGGTGCTGGGCCTTCGTTCCCGCCTTGGTCATGACCATCGCGATTCGACTTGAGACGGTGTCATCGAGCTCGTCGCGGTGTTCTTCGACGAGAGCCTTGTAATAGCGGCGAATGATCTCTTGGCGACTTGCTTCCTTGCAGACATCGTCGTCGGAAATACAGTAGCCAGCCATATTGACACCCATGTCAGTTGGCGACTGGTATGGCGATGAGCCATCCAACTTTTCGAGGAGTCCCTTCAAAAGCGGGAATACCTCGACATCCCTGTTGTAGCTGGTTGCTTGGGTGTTGTACGCAGCCAGGTGAAACGGGTCGATGAGGTTGATGTCGTCCAGGTCGGCCGTGGCGGCTTCGTAGGCGAGATTAACCGGATGCTCAAGAGGCAGATTCCAGATTGGAAAGGTCTCAAACTTCGCGTATCCGGCAGGAACGCCACGACGGAACTCGTGGTAGATCTGCGACAGGCAGGTGGCCAGCTTGCCAGACCCGGGACCCGGTGCAGTCACAACGATGAGATCACGGGTTGTCTCAGCGAACTCATTCATGCCGAAACCCTGGTCTGACACGATGGTTTCCACGTCGGTCGGGTAGCCAGGGATGACTCGATGGCGTGTGACCTTCAGCCCCAACCTCTGGAGGCGATCGATGAACGCAATTGCCACATGGTTGTCATCAGTGAGCTGCGTGACGACGACGTGTTCAACCAAAAAACCACGTTCACGGAATACGTCGATGAGGCGAAGGGCGTCGTCTTCGTAAGGGATATTGAGGTCTGCGCGCACTTTCTGGCGCTCAAGATCCTTGGCGTTGAGGCATACGATGATCTCGAGCTCGTCGCGTAGTCGGTCTAGCATCGCGATCTTGTTGTCTGGGGTGAATCCAGGGAGGACGCGGGATGCATGGAGATCGTCGAAAAGCTTGCCACCCATTTCGAGGTAGAGCTTGCCGTTTGATCCTCGTTCGCCACCGATAGCTTCTCGCCGCTCCTTGATGTGAGCGGATTGCATGTCAATGTACTTTTGATGGTCAAAACCAATAGGGTGCTGCAAATTTGGCCTTTCCCAGAGGGACGGATCCTGACTAATGGGAGTCTAGACCTTTTCTGTTCTCGAGTTATCTTCTGCTGCTTCAAGCGTGGCGTTGAAACTCTTCTTGGTGGCTTGCCATTCTGACTCGGTCATGCCGAGGCGCCAGTATCCAGAGATGGAAACATCTGACTTTGCGACGTCGTTGTCAATGAAAAGAAACCTTCGGACATCCTTAATCATTTCGGCAACGCCATGGACGAACCATGCCGTTCGCTGAGCTGGAATGCCATTACTGCGGAGGACATCTGAGAGTTGCGAACCTGGTCTCGATGAGCCACGAGTAATCCAGTGCAGATTGACCCCTTCGCGAGTAGGGAAATCGAAGGTTGATTGGGGACTAGCGACTTCTAGATACACATCGGCGGTTGCTGTGGCGGGTAGCATCTCGACGGCCGTCATCATTGCAGGTGCTGCTGTTTCATCGCCAGCAAGAATGAAGTGTTCATAGTCATCGGTAGGGTGCCAAGCTCCACCGGGGCCGAGGAAAGCGATGGTATCGCCGGGTTCGACATTACGGGCCCACGTGCTTGCTAGGCCTCCGTTATCGGAGTCATCACCATGGAGTACAAAGTCCAAGGCAAAGGAGCCTGTGTGGCTATTGACTGAATGCACTGTGTACGTGCGTGTCAGAGGCCATTGTTCACGGGGGAGTTCTTGTCGGATCTCACTCACTGAAAATGGCCAGGTATACGTCGCTTCTGCTGGCGGAAACGCGAGCTTAATGTAGTGGTCGGAATGTGGCAGGTGTAGTTCTTGGAGGACCTCGCAGTGCAGGTAAACCCTTAATAGTTCAGGTGAAAGGCCTCGCTTGTCGACGACAGTTGCTAGGTGAGTTGGACGACTCTTTGGTGATGGTTTCATTTGAGACTGACCGACTGTTGACTTCTTGTTCATGAGGAAAGCCTAGCCTTAATGATCCGGTTGACTCAATGTCTGAAATGAATGATGTAGAAATATTATTTTCAAAACGCAAAATTCCAAATGAATGTCGTTTAGTATCTGCGAATCGAGGGGCTCAACCGGCGTAGATAGGAACTAGTCCATCGTGGCACAAACATCACACTCAACCAGGACCATCAACCGACGCGCATTTCTCGGGGTAAGCGGCATTGCAGCAGCTGGGCTTGTCGTAGCTCCGGCGCTGGGGGCAGTACCGGCGGCGTATTCCGCGCCACCCGCGGATAGTGGGAAGTCTCAGATCACCATGAATGTGGGACGAGGAATGGCCGATATGACGGGCGAACCACTCGGGGCGGGTCTGAATGGTTATGCCGTGCTTTCACAGCAGGCATCAGGATTCCGACAGCGTCAATTCGCACGTGCCTTCATCTTTGAGGGCGACAACGGTGAGCGGGTTGTACATGTCACAGCAGATATGGGGCTGATGTTCCAGTCAATCCAGATGGAAGTGCTCCGCCGGCTGGCAGCAACTTATGGGGATCTCTATCACGAAGGCAACGTATTAATCGGTGCCTCTCATACGCACGTTGCACCGGGCGGGACCTCCGGTCACTTGATGGTTGACCTGACGACACTTGGATTCCGGCCGGTCACATTCGAGGCCTATGTAAAGGGGATTGTGCTTGCCATCGACCGTGCGCACACGGATCTCCAGCCGTCGAACATCTCCTTCACCCGAGCAGACGTTGACGATGCGGGTGTAAACCGCTCGAAGAAGAGCTTTGACCTCAACCCAGATGCCGAGAAGGCATTGTTCCCGGACGGCGTGGATAGGGAAGCAGCCACCTTGCACGTCCATCGCAATGGGCAAGGCGTGGGGTTCATCAATTGGTATGGCATCCACCCAACGACGTTCGGCCCAGAACACACAATCGTGTCGGGAGACAATAAGGGGTACGCTGCCTGGCTTGTTGAACATCGAGCTGGGGTAGACCATATGACCCCAGCAGACGCGCCGTTCGTGGCTGCATTTGCAATGTCCACTCCGGGAGACGTCAGCCCAAATCATGGTCTTATCCCAGACACTGGCCCACATCCGGGCAATCAGTATGAATCGGCACGGGAACTCGGTCGTCGACAAGTAGAAGGCATCAAAGGTCGAGCGATTGACATCCACGGCACCGACGTAGACATGCGTTGGCAGTGGGTCGATATGGCAAACGTCGAAGTGGCAGCTGAATTTACTCCAGACCATAAGCCAGGAAAGACGGGCCCAGCGATTCTCGGTGCTGCCTTCGCCGCATCAAGTCAGGAAGACGGCGGTGGCGAACCGATGCTCGGCTTCAACGAGGGCGAACGGGGTGGTACGCGATGGGTCGATGCTGTCAACAAAGTGGTAGTGCCACCACACGCTGCCGATATCCACAGCCCAAAAGAAATGCTTTTACCTGTGGGATTTGTACCGGGCCTGCTGCAACAAAAGCATATCTTCCATGTACATCGAATCGGCGGACTTACCATCGCTTCACTCGCCTTCGAACCTACGACAATGTCTGGTTACCGAATGCGCCGTCTCGTCGCCGATACGCTCGAAGTACCCATTGAGACAGTTATCGTTCAGGGATATGTCTCCGGCTATGGCCACTACATCACGACCCCCGAAGAATACGATGGTCAAGACTACGAAGGTGGTGCAACCGCTTTTGGGCGCCTCACCTTGCCTGCGGCGCAACAAACGTTCCACCACTTGACGACGGCATTGCACGCAGGCATCCCCGTCAACTCAGGGGAAGCTGCCGGAGATCTCACTGGCATTATCCCGCCAGCGCCAACCGGAAATCCGACGGTCGACCTCACTCCATTAGGGCAAGACTTTGGGGCAGTCGTCGAAGAGCCGGAATCACCAGTATCGATGGGAACAGCAGCTGCGATCACGTTTGTTGGCGCGAACCCGAACAGTGATCTGCGACATGAAAAGGGCTTCCTCGCGGTACGAGATAGTGCTGGCGTAGTCGTCGCGGATGACTGCCATGAGAACACTGTCATCGAATTTGCGAAGAACGGTGCGGTCACGATGACGACGATCACGTGGATTCCAGAAGGCGTCGCGCCGGGCATCTACACCGTGGAATTCCACGGATCCTCCCGAGGTGCGAACGGGGCACTGACCCCATTCACAGGTTCCGCAGAAGTCGAAGTCCGCTAGGGCTGGCACCGCAAATCAGGGACATTAGAAATTGTGGAGCCCTTGATAGTGCGGACCTCAACTAACCCGTGCAATATTGACAGTGGACGTTAATTTTACCGTTCAACGCATTGCGCACTTCCTATCAAAGCATGCGATGCGCTGGAAATACGAGGAGAAGCAACATCATGGCTGATGACAACCGCGGATACGATCCGTTCGGTGATGCCCCGTTCAATCCTGAGGAGTCTGGAAACACCAACCCGCAGAATCAGGGGAACACCAACCCGCAGAATCAGGATTACACTGGCCAGAGCGGCTACGGTCAGGGCGGATATAGCCAGGGCGGCTACAGTCAGAGTGGCCAAAACCAAGGCGGATATAGCCAGGGTGGATACGGCCAGGGCAGCTACACGGAAGGTCCTGGTTACCAGGGCTATAACCCCGGCTATGCTGCAGGTGCAGGGTATCCGCAAGGTGGAATGAATCAAACTATGAATCCTGGCGAAGGTGTCAAGCAGCCAGGAGGTGATCAGCCACCGCAGATCCCAGTGATGTCTGGCGAGACACCGTTTTCGATCACAGAAAGCATTGGAGTCGGATTCAAGCGGATGAACGCGAATGTTGGCACGTGGCTGGGAATCACCCTAGTTTTCATCGCCGTGATTTTGCTTCTGGTCGGCGCTATGGTGGCTACCATCTTTGCCACTATGCCAATGGATCCTGCCACCGACACACCCGCAATGTCTCCTACCGGTGAGGACATTGGGGTGATGATGAGCTCGATCAGTATCTTCTACTTGCTGCTGTTCGTCTTCAGTTTCTTCATCAACATCTTTTTCTACCGTGGCGCATTCGAGGAAGTGGATGGTCGACCTGCGTCGTTCAAGTCCTTCTTCAAGGTAAACCGGTGGGGTTCACTGATCGGCGTCTATATTCTGACTGGAGTCGTTTCCTTCGTCGGAATGCTGCCAGGGCTTGCTCTGATTGCAATTGGCGGAATCATGATGGGGGAGAATGGCTCGACTCCAGGAGTCATTCTCTTGATTCTCGGTTATGTCATCATGATCGCTCTCGCGATTGTGATTTCCACAATCACCACGTTTATGCCACTCCTGGTCATGGACGGTCGTTCTTCGGTCATGGGTTCTCCTGCAGTGGCATGGAAGATCGTCAAACCAAAGTTCTTCCAAGTCCTTATTGCTCTCATCCTTATCAGCATCGTGTCTGGAATCGGTGCACTCGCGCTGTACATTGGCTTGATCTACACCGTGCCAATTGGCTTGATTGCAACAGTTCACCTGTACCGCCAGCTGATTGGTGGACGTCGCCCAGTGCCAATGCCGTAGCATTCCATTCTTTCAGCGGAAGTTGCTAGGTAACGGCCGTCGCAAAGCAAAGATCCGCTGCAAAGCAAAAGAGCTCGTGATCCGGACTGACCGGACACGAGCTCTTCCTTTGAATGGCAAAGTCACCGAAGTGACGTGCCAGGAAAGTGTTTAGCGAGTCTCTTCGCTAAAGATTGCCTGTGCAACACCCTCGATGGTTGCAGCGATCTTAACAGCTTCCCAGACTTGCTCCTTGGTGAGACCCTCTTCGCGAACGACCTTGTCGTGTGCGACGGTGCACTGCTCACAGCCATTGATGGTCGAAACAGCGAGGGACCACAACTCGAAGTCAGCCTTTTCGACGCCAGGCTTCGCGATGATGTTCATGCGTAGACCGAACTTCACCTGGGCGAAGTCGTCGCCGAGCCAGTGCTTTGCACGGTAAGCAACGTTGTTCATGCCCATGATCGACGCAGCGCCGAGAGCGGCTTCAAATGCCTCGTCGGAAAGGTGAGACTTAGCCTCATCTGCGACCTCCGAGAACACAGTGGCGTTCTTGGTGGCTGCAGCGGATGCGACCAGTGCGCCCCACAGCTGCTGCTCGTTGAGCTCGGTGGATCGGGTCAGCGAACCGAGGTTCAGCTTCAGATCCTTTGCGTACTCTGGGAGACCAGAGCGAAGGTTATCAATGCTCATATTATTTACTTCAGCTCCTGCTTCAGAACGTCCATCTTGTCGATGACCTTGGTTGGGTCATTCTTCTGCCAGTTGCAAGCACAAACTTCCTCGGACTGCAGAGCGTCGAGAACACGCAGAACCTCGTCAACGTTACGGCCAACAGCGTCTGGGGTAACGGAAACGAACTGGATGATGCCATCTGGGTCGATGATGAAGGTTGCACGGTCTGCAACACCGTCTGCATTCTCGACACCGAGTGCGCGCATCAGATCGTGGCGAACGTCAGCGAACATTGGGTAAGGAACCTCAAGCAGCTCTGGGTGGGTTGCACGCCAGTTAAAGTGCGAAAACTCGTTGTCGCCAGAGCCACCGAGAACGACGGTGTCGCGATCCTCGAACTCGTCGTAAATCTTGCCGAATGCAGCGATCTCAGTTGGGCATACGAAGGTGAAGTCCTTCGGGTAGAAGAAAACAACCTTCCACTTGCCCTCGTAAGAGTTCTGGTCGACCTGCTCGAAGTAGTCTTCTGGAGCCTGTGCGTTAGCGTCGCGCAGGTTGCCGCCCTTCAGAGCGGTGAGGGAAAACTCTGGAAACTTGTCGCCAACGGTAAGAATGGCCATGTGATCCTCCTGGAACATAAGTGCCGGTTATTCGGTCCGCCCTCAATTATGCCTATCAAAGTTCAGTCCGTCAAGAGGAAAACCTAAAAAGTGTTGTGTACAATGATAGGTATGCGTAATAGAGATTATCGCCCGACGCTGCCACAGCTGAGGGCATTCGTGGCTATCGCGGACACCGGTCACTTCGGTCAGGCAGCTCAACGCCTGGGTATTTCACAACCGTCCCTTTCTCAAGCATTGTCTACTCTCGAACAGGGTTTGGGCGTTCAACTTGTTGAACGGTCGACACGTCGAGTCCTGATTACCCCTCTCGGCCGTGGACTGATTCCATTGGCGCGTCAAGCATCGGAAATTGTCGATGACATCGTTGATAGGGCAGCAGGTCGTACTGACGACCTCTCCGGACCGTTATCCATTGGTTTCATCCCCACCGTCGCGCCATATATTCTTCCGAACTTTTTGCGCACGGTAAGAGATGAACTGCCCGAATTGCAGCCTCGGATCCTAGAAGAGCAGACGAGCCACCTGGTCGACGCGCTGCGTTCTGGAGCCATTGATGCAGCTGTACTGGCACTGCCATGTGGTGTCACGTCTTTTGAAGAGGTCCCGCTCTACGAGGAGGAGTTCCATATCGTCGTGCCGGAAGGACACGAGTTGGCTGGTCGAGACGATGTCCCCCTTAGTGTTTTGAGCGAAATGGAACTACTTCTGCTGGACGATGGGCACTGCCTCCGTGACCAGGTACTTGATCTGTGCAGGTCAGTTGATGCGATGCAGGCATCTGCTACTGGTTTGGAGACAAGGGCCGCTTCTTTGTCGACAGTCGTGCAGTGCGTAGTTGGTGGTCTCGGCGAAACCTTGGTGCCGGAATCAGCGCTTGCAGTCGAAGCCCAGCGCCCTGGCTTGGCGACGGCTCGTTTCGAAGGTCCAACCCGACCGGGTCGTACCATCGCGTTGATCCACCGAGCGTCGTCTGTTCGCGGCGGTGAATTCAACCAGATTGCTGACATTGTCCGTCGCTCGTATGAAGCCGCGATCGGAAACAATACTGCGAACGAAACTATCTCCAACAACATTAGTGTGGACGTTGGTGGCGACTCCGACACCGCGGAGAAGGCTCACGCCTAGCAGTCTTCTTCAACCTGCAGCTCCACCCCAAAATTCTATCCAGATTGAACCTCTAGTTTACGCATCCTGACCTCGCCGTTTTCGTCTGAAGCGGCGAGGTCAATTTCTGCCACGAACCGCCATCCGTGGTCGCCTTCTGGATCCGCAATGATCTGAGTTGCAAGCCAAACACCGTTGGAGTCCGCCTGGGAAGTGTCCAGTACAAACATGTCGCCGCCGCGCGCGGCTCCGTCGATGCCGACATCGTCGTATTCGTCGAAGTAGTCGTCCATTGCAGTGGGCCAATCTGGGGCATCGTCCAGATACGCGTCCATCGCTGCGAGTTCTTTCTCCTTCTCGAAGGCAAACAGCTGGACATGCCGGAACATGAGATTTCGCACCATACGGGTGAAAGCACGCTTGTTGCCGGTGAGCGGACGATTCTCGTCATCGGCACCGAAGGCTGCCTCCGCGAGGGTCTTTTCATCCAGCGGCTTGTCGGGGTCTGCCATTTGAGCCCATTCGTCGACCAACGACGAGTCCACCTGGACAATGAGCTCCCCGAGCCACGTCACAATGTCATCGAGCTCTTCACTTGAAGCTTCCAGGGGCAGGGTATGGCGTAGGGTACGCCAAGCGTCCGTGAGATAGCGAAGTAAGACGCCTTCTGCGCGAGCAATCCCGAACTCGCTGATGACATCCGAAAACGTCATTCCCTCTTCAACCATCTGTCGCACGACAGACTTTGGTGAGAGCTCAAACTCCCGAACCCACGGGTGGCCTGCAGCATACGTCAGGTATGCGGCCTCCAACTCATCTGCAAGTGGTTGTGGCCACGTAATGTCTTCGACCAAGTTCATCCGTTCGGTGTAATCAACACCTTCGGCTTTGAGCGCAGCAATCTCTTCGCCTCGTGCCTTTTTCTGCTGCGCGATTAACAGTGGGCGCGGATCGCCCAAGATAGCTTCGAAGACGCTAATCACGTCAAGCGCGTAGGTATCGGATTCTTTGTCCAACAGTTCCAGCGCTGCGATAGCAAAAGGGGACAGTGGTTGGTTAAGAGCGAAGTCTCGCTGGAGTTCGACGGTGAGCTGTGGACGACCATCGTTGACTTCGACAATGCCTGCATTGACGAGTCCTCGGTAGAGCTCGATCGCCGTCAGAATTGCCTGATTCTGCTGGTGACGAGTGTCGTGGTTACCACGCAGAAGCTCCTTCATGTGCTGGAACGTATCGCCACCACGCGCAATGACGTTCAACAACATTCCATTGGACACCTGGAAACGGCTGGTCAATGGTTCAGGTGGTTGCACTACGATGCGGTCAAAGGTGGTTTCGGACCAAGTCACTTCGCCCTTGGGAGCAGCCTTTAGTCGAAGCTTCTTCAACTTTGCTTCATCTTGGCCTGCGCGCCGCCGCAGCTTCACATTCTCAATTTCATGCTCAGGGGCCTGCACAACAACCGTGCCTTCAGTGTCGTAGCCAGCGCGACCAGCACGTCCCGCAATCTGGTGGAACTCGCGCGATTTCAGTGTGCGCATCCGCGTGCCGTCAAACTTTGCCAGGCCAGTCAGCAGTACCGTACGGATTGGAACGTTGATGCCAACGCCCAATGTGTCTGTGCCACAGATCACTTTGAGTAAGCCAGTTTGAGACAGCTTCTCGACGAGTCGCCGATACTTCGGCAACATTCCTGCATGGTGAACACCAATGCCACGTCGCACCAGCTTGGACAGCACCTTGCCAAAAGTTGTGGTGAAACGGAAATCTCCGATTTCTTCGCGAATACGCTCTTTCTCTTCAGGCGTCACCAGTTTGAGGCTCGTCAGAGCCTGCGCACGCTCTACAGCTTCACGTTGGGAGAAATGAACCACGTAGATGGGCGCTTTACCCGATGAAAGCAGGTCATCAATAGTGTCGTGCACTGGCGAATAGACGTAATGGAAATCCAGTGGCACTGGTCGCGTGCTACCTGTGACGAGCTCGACATTACGACCGGTACGTCGTTTGAGATCCTCTTGGAACATCGAGACATCGCCCAAAGTGGCCGACATCAGCAGAAACTGGCATTTGTTCAGAATCAGTAGTGGAACCTGCCACGCCCAGCCTCGGTCTGGTTCGGCGTAGAAGTGAAACTCGTCCATGACGACTTGGTCAATTCGAGCATCTGCGCCATCCCGCAATGCAATGTTTGCGACAATCTCTGCGGTCGCACAAATGATTGGCGCCCCGCCGTTGACTGTGGCATCACCAGTCATCATTCCGACGTTCTCCGCGCCAAATACCTCGCACAATGCGAAGAACTTCTCACTCACCAAAGCTTTAATTGGGGCGGTGTAAAAGCTGCGCTGGCCGCGAGCAAGAGCCATGAAGTGAGCTGCAATTGCGACCATTGACTTGCCGGAACCCGTCGGAGTGGCCAAGATCACGTGATCTTGGCCAGCCAACGACAGCGTTGCTTCTTCTTGTGCCTCGTACAAACTGATGCCCTGGGACTTCGTCCATGAAATAAACGAGTCCGCAATGGCATCATCCATCAGCGACTCAGGTACATCTTTGAGATCACGAAGCAGCGAAACAAGCGGGGTCTTGGCGTTTTCTGACACGCCTCAACCCTAGCAACACCTGCGGATCGCGCTTAGAAGCGGAACCACGGCAGTCGTGGTCCTCGGCGTCCCTTCTTACGACGGTCGTCGTCCTCAGGATTCGACTCCTCGGCGTTCGCTGAATTCGGTGTAGTCTCCGCCGAATTGTCTAGATCAGTTGGCTCCGTTGTTGATCCGTCTGCAATGGTGTCGGAAGACGGCTCAGTAGAAGCAACGTTGGCGTCGGATTCGTCCTCATTGTCGAGCTCAGCGTCCACCTCAGACTCTGCGTCAACCTCTTCGAACGCGCGCTCCTCAGCCACGTGCTCGTCTGCTTCAAGCCGCTGAATCGCCTCCGCAATGCTCTCAACCACGTGCTTAGGATTGGTTGGCTTGGCGACGTCGTCGTCAGGCTCCGAGGTCTGAGATAGCTGTGACGCAAGGAATTTCTCGAATTCTGCGCCCAATTCGTCAGCAGATGGAATATCGCCATTCGGGCCAATCAAGGGGTTTGATTCGAGTGTGCGACGTCGCTGCTCATCTTCGTCGTACTGCTGTTCAAGCATGCCAACGATGCGGATGATCTCCTGCGATTCGTCGATCTGTTGCGCAAGCATTTGTTCGACGTGCTTTGACTCAGACTCCAACGACGCTAGTGGGAAAGTGAGCCCACAAGCATCAGCGACAGCTTCCAAAAGGCGAAGTGCAGCAAGTGGGTACTCGCCGTGCGCGACATAATGTGGCACCTGAGCAGTAAATCCACATGAAGTGCGACCGCGGCGATTCATCTCGAGCTCCAAACGAAGGCTCGCTGCACCGGGGACCGTCACCTTCTGACCCCACGTGCGATGCTTGGCCAAGATCTCTCGATCATTGCCATGCGCGATCAAGCCCATCGGGCGAGTGTGCGGCACGGTCATTGGTGCGGAATACAGCGAAATGGTCTTCGTCACGTTGAACTTTTCAGCTAACTCGACGACTGCAGACGAGAACGCATCCCACCGTAAGTCTGGTTCAGGGCCAGACAGGAGCAGGAAAGGGGCCCCTTCGTTATCCTGTACAACCTGCAGCGACAACTGGAGATCGGTCATATCCGCAACTTCATCGCCAATCATCGTGACTGCCGGGCGGCGAGATCGATAATCAACGAGCTCGTCGTTATTGAATACGACGAGCGGACGATGCTCCAGTGAATCAAGCAAATGTGTCGCACTATTCGCCACAGCCAGACCGGCGTCAGCGTATCCCTGGAGAGCTACCACCAAAGTGAGACCGCCCTTGTCACCACCAACTTCTGGGACGGGGAACTGCATTTCGTACATGCCGTTTGCCGGCTGTTCATTCTTGCGTTCCATGGGCTACTCCCTTCCGTAATCCTGCAAAGACAGCACACTAGCTCTCTTTAATCGTTCGATTTTATATCACCTGCGAGTGATTGTTCGTAGAACCCTTTAGTGGACACAACGACAAATCACACACATGTATTCCACAACCAAAGATTCATCCACAGGTTCCGTGCTCAGCTCCTGCTCGAGCCATCGTTGTTGGTCAGGTCTTGGGAGACTGCTTCTCGACGGCGGCTCGTCGTCACGCACACGGTTCCAACAGAGGAATCGTGCGGAGAGATCTGGGGGAACCATGACACAAGCGTCGTTGCGAACGCTACCTTTCGATATCACTGATCCAATTGCATTTTTGACGAATATTCCAGGACTGATTGGTTACTATCCGGCAGGCGAGATTCTCGTTTTCGGATCGACGTGGGAAGTTGTCGCAGGCCCAGAATCGGTGACCGAACATTTGCGGCCAGGTCCGTTACTGGTACGACCGCTGTGTGGTGACGAATCGTTGGTCGATCATCTCATTGACGTCGCTGTCACGCTGAGTCGTGAAGGGCACAATCGGGTGGATATCTTTGTGGTTGAAGACGGATGGGGAGGGGCAATGGGGGTTGCTCCAGACAAGGAAACCCTCGACGATATCTTTCACCCGCATGATATTTCGGTCGCTGGCTACTACGGAGTTCAGGAGCTGTACCAGGGAGAACTCGTCACAGATCGCGATGGCAACGCCATTGGCGAAGTCGGTTGCGTGTCAGTGAGCCCGTCAGCATTGGAATACACCCGAGCAGGCGAAACTATTGCCCCGAGCATCGATGAGGTACTGGATCGGTTTGCTGAGGATACCGTGCCACGTCGTGAGCTCGCGGCACGCGCGTTGCAGCTTGCTCGGGCTGATGTCCGTCGCCCAACTCGGTTGCGATTGGGGAAGCATAATCAGACTCTTGCGGTCTTCTTCACCGAATGGCAAGAGCTTATCGACGAGATTCGGTCAGGCACTCGATCTCTCGATCAGGTATTTGACGATGAGGCAAGCCTGCGAGTGATTGCTCGTTGCCTCGACAATGTCATCTTGCGCGACATGACGCTGACTGCCTTGGCCGATGACACTGCGGATACAGCTCGGGACGTGTGGTTGCAGTGCGCCCGGGTGTTTGCTGGAACAGCCCGCGCGAATGCGTTGGCCTGCTATGCCTTAGATAGGTTTCACGCTGGCATGTCACTGATTGCACAGGCAGCGCTATTCGTCGCAATGGAAACTGACCCCGAACACTCCTTGACGAGGCTTCTCGAACAAGCACTGTTCGCGCACATCATGGGGGATGCACTGCAAACGATGGTGGAGACTGCAGAATCTGTTGTGGATTCGGTGTTCGACCACCGCGACGCAGCGTAAGAGCGAACGCGTGGTGGTTACTGTCGTGGTTACTTCTGAATCACCATGACAGCGTGCGACAGAATATCTGGGATGTCGAGGGAGTGACCACCACGGGACATGGTTACACGGCCGTGATGGACTTCAACCTCGGCATCGGCACCCGGCATGATGCCCGCAGTGTGCAGACGCTTCATGTATGTCGGTTCAACCTGCAGGATCTCGTTGATCTGGATGACCGTCACCGTGTAGGGGCCGCCGCTAGGTAATTCAGACAGGCGAACCTGATTCTCGATGGGCTGTGGAGACTTTGGGGCACCTAGGGTATCGAGTCCAGGGATGGGGTTGCCAAAAGGTGAGCGTGTGTAGTCGCCGAGCACCTTAAGGAGTCGCTCCTCAACCTCGTCACTCATGACATGTTCCCAGCGGCACGCTTCGTCGTGGACCTTGTCCCATTCCAGGCCAATGACCTCAGTCAACAAACATTCGGCAAGACGGTGCTTGCGCATGACCGCTGTTGCTAGGGCACGACCAGTGTCGGAAAGCTGCAGGCTGCGGTCAGGCGCGACGGTGAGCAAGCCATCTCGCTCCATGCGAGCAACCGTCTGGCTCACGGTAGGGCCAGACTGCTCGAGTCGTTCAGCAATACGGGCACGCAGCGGAACGATGCCTTCTTCTTCGAGCTCAAAGATGGTACGCAAGTACATCTCCGTGGTATCGACGAGATCCCTCACACTGTCCTCCGTGCGGTAATGAACTGAAAACTTGTGCCTACGCTTACCAACGCTTACCAAATGTGCGTTGGCATAGGAACATGAGACTGCGAGGCGCCTCAATGAATATTCAAAACTGAATACTCAACAAGAGAAGACGCGAAACAATCTGACAACTATCTATAGGGTAACCAAAAAGACCGCCGATTGCTGGTGACACCACATAACAGGTGCAACAGGTGCTGGGTACCACGGCCCATTCAACGAAAAATCCGGTTCGTGTGTTCCCAGAGGGAATAACTGAACCGGATGATCAGGCTAAGCGCCTAGTCAGGTGCGTTACTAGCGTGCGTACTCGCGGAGCTTGGCAGCGCGTTCACCGTCGCGCAGTTTTGCCATGACTTCACGTTCGATCTGTCGCACGCGCTCGCGCGATAGTCCGAAGTGGCGCCCAATCTGATCCAACGTGCGTGGCAAACCATCATCGAGACCGTATCGAAGCTTAATTACTTCCTGCTCGCGGATCTCCAGTGTGGACAGCACCTTACGGACATCGTGGTGGCGGAGCGAAGCCACAACAGCTTCCTCGGCATCCGTAGCCTCAGAGTCTTCGATGAAGTCACCCAAAGGTGCTTCTTCATCAGTACCGACTGGCATGTCCAAGCTCACTGGGTCACGGGACTGACGCAGCAACATTTCAATCTTTGCTTCTGGAATGCCCGATTCCTCTGCCAACTCATCATTTGTAGCCTCACGGCCAAGCTGCTGATACAGCTCACGCTTAATCCGCGAAATCTTGTTGACCTGCTCTACCAAGTGGACTGGAAGGCGAATAGTGCGGGACTGGTCTGCCATGCCACGAGTAATCGCTTGGCGAATCCACCACGTTGCGTACGTGGAGAACTTGAAGCCCTTGGTGTAGTCGAACTTTTCCATCGCGCGGATGAGACCAAGGTTGCCTTCTTGGATGAGATCAAGCAATGGCATCCCGCGACCGGTGTAGCGCTTAGCCAGCGATACGACCAAGCGGAGGTTTGCTTCCAGCAAGTGGGCGCGAGCTGCCTTGCCTTCCTTTGCAATGATCTTGACATCGCGCTTCATAGCCCGAGTCATCTTTGCACCAGAGTTCAGAAGGTGCTCTGCGTAAACACCAGCTTCAATTCGCTTTGAGAGCTCGACTTCTTCTTCTGCCGAGAGAAGAGCCGTCTTGCCGATACCGTTCAGATAGACACGAACCAAGTCTGCTGAAGGATTATTATTATTTCCGCTTCTGCGTCCACGATCTTTGGCGGGAGCCTGATCGCTTTGCTCGTCATTTCGGATATCGGCACTCGTCATGGAATTGAGCCTCCTAGATGTCGACGTTCACAATGTACAACGCGATCGCGCTCACATTTGTTCCCACTTATGAAAATTAGTTCAAGAACCGACAAAAAGCGACGGAAGTTAGTGCTTTGTTACCGGAAAGTTAGCCTTGCAGCAGTGAATCGCTAACACTCGACAAGCACAGTGAAAGGTCCATCGTTTACCGAAGCTACTTTCATCATTGCACCAAACGAACCAGTCGCAACTTGGATACCGCGGTTGCGTAGTCCCTCCACGATTTTGTCGACAACCGGTTCAGCAATGTCTCCAGGTGCTGCCTCCGTCCACGATGGACGGCGTCCCTTCTTCGTCGCACCCATCAACGTGAACTGACTTACGACGAGAACCGGGGCACCAGCATCCTCGACAGACGCTTCGCCGTCGAGAATGCGCAGTTCAGCGATCTTGCGGACCATCGTCTCCCAGGCCTCAGGGGCATCGTCGCGACCGACCCCAACGAGTGCGAGTAGGCCTCCAGTGTCAGGGCAATCGATAGCGCCGACGACTTCTCCATCAACGGTGACACTGGCTGAGGTCACACGAGTCAATACGGCTTTCACTAGTCGTCTCCTTCATCGGAAAGTAGGTCTGCTGGCAACACGATGCCATGGCGCATGAGATCAACAATGACAGGGACCATGCCCTCTTTGACTTCGTCAGCAAGGCTCTCGTCGATTGCTCCCAGCATGGCCATGACATCGATGGTGGTGGCTAGGGAAGCCTCGGGCATCAGCGCAGAGAGAACCCTGTGCACCGCCTCATCAATATCGTGACTCCAGCGGGGGCCATCTGTTCGTGTGACTCGCAGTGCTGCAGGCGTGAACCCTTGGCCGAATTCCAGATCCGTCACCGAGACATTCTCGATTGCGACTCCTGGGCGTACTGCAAAACCAGTCGCAAGAATGTCGTCAGCTGTCTTATCGCGCAGCCATTCCGCGCGGAGCAGGTATTCACGTGCCTCAGCAGCGAACGGTCCAGCGAGCGCCTGGGGCATTTCCTCACAAACAATTGACGACGGAGCGTCAATACGCTGCAAAGTGATGTATCCGAATCCGATGCCTGCCACACCACTCGTCGCGAAGTGAGTGAGCCAGTCTCGAGTCTTTGCTCGACCTTCATGGCTTCGTGGATCGATGGATTCGTCGCGAAGCCAGGTGCCGACGTAGGTGGCGGGGTCGACGAGATCGCGTTGCACGATCCATGCTTCGACCCCGTGATCAGGTAGCCATGACGCGATTCGTTGTTGCCACGATTCGCCGTCCACATGAGCCCAAGCCCCAAGAAGGTGAGCTGTTCCGCCGAGTGTCAAATGGTCTGCAACATTGGACAGAACGAGTTCCGTAGCGCCATCGAGGTTCAATCCGGAATCACGGTAGACAAGGTCGACTTTCGGCATGCCCACAACAAACGGTGGATTTGCGACGACACGGTCAAAAGTGCGCCCGGCCACTGGCTCGAACCAGGAACCCTCGATGACGTCAGCTTGTTTAAGGTTCGCGGCAGCGAGCGTAGCGCGAGCGAAGAGATTCGCGCGTGGATGAATATCTGTGACCGTAATTGAGGACGCCTCAGGTTGGCCGAGAGCCTGCACGCCACAACCGCCACCGAGGTCGAGAACCGAGCCGACTGGATCAGACGGAGTGATGTCTAGCAGTGAACGAGAGGCGCGACCAACACCCAACACATGATTAGGGCCCGGCACGATGTCTCGCATGGACGCATCGCGGTCAGAAAACACAATGCGTTCGATGTCATTGATAACCACCGGGCGGATATCGATGGTTGCGTAGTAGTTGTAGGCATCGTCGGCACGGAGAACACCACATGATGCGCACGCTGAAAGAAGTTCGGCATCGAGTGCGGAAGTCAGATCCGCGGGATCACCAATGATAAGCGCACGAACAAGTGAAATTAGCGGAGCCGCGACAGTGGAGTTTGCAGCGACATCGAGCGTAAGGCTGATTGCTTCAGGTTCGCCACGGTCGAGAGCAGCCATTCCCTCGGTGCCGAGCAAAGCCTCGATGCCGGCGACTGAGTAATCGTGAGAACGAAGGGCTTCAGCCAGAGCAGCAGCGTGATCAAGGAACGAATGAAGCTGCTCATCACTGGGTGCGACATGGGGTGGACGTGCAGGCGTCGGAGTTAAGGCAGGTGGAGTCATCTAATCCAAATCTTCGGGCATGTCGATTACGACAGGCTCAGTGGTACGGGTGTCATCAGGTGCATCGTTAGGGGAGGTCGGCGAAGCATCATCGTCTGGCGGTGTGCTGTCGTTGTCGTGCACCTCGCCATCGTCGTGAGAAATCACCGTAGGCAGAGCACGTTGCTTGCTCTTTTCATCGTGAAGGGCAACCTGTTGTCTTTCCCATTCACGCTGCTCTTGCCTTGCTACGCCGGGTTTGTATACGCGTGGAGCGCGCTTGTCCTCCGGCTCACCAACACCGTTGGCGATGACAACGGCGATCCACGGCATCGGAACGGAAACAACCAGCAGGATTGCGGCCAGCCACTTCAAATCGGTCCACATAATGACGGCACCGCAGGCAAGTAGCAGCGGAATACGGGACCATTGCAAGACCGCGTAGGTGTGTCGTCGGTAGTTGTAGTTGCGAATTCTCGAACTGCTGGCGTCGGTAATAAGAGCGACGTCCCGCTTTCGTTTGATTCCTCGCAATGTGGCCATGTCTTGACAATACGCCCAGGGCTATTCTCTGTGCATGTTGCCCACAATCGGGGAGAAGTTCGGGGGCGGTTGCCCACATTGGTGTCTCAATAGTGCACAATCGATTGCTGTGAGCACGCCATTGAAGACAACGAAAACTATCGAACGGACCGATGAACGGACCGAACAGCGTGACGACACCCCGAAGTTCTTCCACTACGTAAAGAAGGACAAAATCGTGGATTCTGCCATTTCGGGCGCCATGGTCGTCGCCTTGTGCGGTGAGACGTTCCCGGTACGAAAGTCAGCTAAGCCTGGATCGCCGGTATGCCCAGACTGCGAGCGAATCTATAAGTCGCTGCGTCGCAAGTGAGTGGGCTTCGTAAATGGCAGCAGGAAGCACTAGATAAGTATCTTGCCACCAACCCCAAGGACTTCCTTGCGGTGGCAACGCCAGGTGCTGGTAAGACGACTTTCGCGCTTCGTCTTGCTTCCGAGCTGCTGTCCCGTCGAGTCGTCGACAGGATTATCGTTGTCGTGCCTACCGAGCACCTGAAGGTGCAGTGGGCTGCGTCTGCCGCGAGGAACGGGATCGCGCTCGATCCGAATTTCTCCAACTCGCGGGGCGTATTTAACCGTTCCTATAACGGAATTGTGGTGACCTATGCGCAGGTCGCTGTGCACCCCACGAAGCATTACGCCATCACGACTGCCGGACGTAGCCTCGTCATTCTCGATGAGGTACACCATGGTGGCGATGCCAAGAGCTGGGGAGACGGTATCGCTGAAGCGTACGGCGACGCTACCCGCAGGTTGTGCCTGACTGGTACTCCTTTCCGTTCTGACGATGCCGCCATCCCATTCGTCCGCTACGCCGACGACGGCGAGGGGCATCTGAAGTCCGTCGCCGATCACACGTACGGGTATTCGGATGCGCTTAACGACGGCGTCGTTAGGCCCGTTGTGTTTTTGGCGTACTCGGGAGAAGCCAGGTGGCGTGACTCGGCAGGTGAGGAGTTCGCTGCTCGGCTGGGCACGATTATGAGTCCAGAGGAAACGACTCGCGCGTGGCGCACGGCGCTCGATCCGAACGGCGACTGGATGCCATCTGTCTTGAATGCCGCACATCGTCGTTTGATGCAAATGCGCCAACACATTCCCGACGCTGGTGGATTGGTGATTGCTACCGATGCGACTACGGCTCGTGCGTATAAGCGGATGCTGGAACAAGTGTCGTCAACGCCGGTGTCGCTGATTTTGTCGGATGAACCTGGCTCGTCGGATCGCATTAAAGAGTTTTCAGACTCGACCGACGAATGGATGGTTGCTGTCCGCATGGTGTCTGAAGGCGTGGACGTGCCTCGTCTCGCTGTTGGCGTGTATGCGACAAGTTCGTCTACTCCGCTCTTCTTCGCGCAGGCCATCGGTCGATTTGTACGCTCACGTCGACCAGGGGAAACCGCGTCTGTGTTTTTGCCCAGTATTCCTGTGCTGCTCGACTTGGCATCTCAAATGGAAGTGGAACGCAACCACGTTCTGGGAGAGCCGCATCGCCCAAGTGAAGGCTGGGAAGACGATCTCGTCGCCGAAGCGAACCGTCAGCAAAACGAACCGGACGATCTCCCTGCCTACGAATCTATAGGCGCAGACGCTGAGCTCGACTATTTGATTTACGACGGATCATCCTACGGCACCGCAACCATTGCCGGCTCCGCTGAAGAGCAAGAATACCTCGGCTTACCTGGCCTCCTCGATGCCGAATCCATGCGCACCCTGTTGCAGCAACGGCAGGAGGAGCAGCTCAAGGCTGCCTCCGAACGGGAAAAGGAGCACCGTTCGCAGGGGGAATTGCGTGACGACGAATCGTCGCAAAGCAATGGCCCCACGCAGATTGAAGGGACTGCCTACCCACGCCCACAGCGTGTGGCTAGTGAGGAATTGCCGAAGCTGCGCAAGGAACTTAACACCTTGGTGTCAATGACCGCTGCGCGAACTGGCCGACCACATGGCCAGATTCACAATGAAGTGCGACGCAATTGCGGAGGCCCGCCAACAGCGCTGTGCTCAGCGGAGCAACTACGAGACCGAATCGCGTATTTGCGCCGTTGGTAATGGCTCTCGATCATCGCTGACATTCATTAGTTAAAGACGAAAATATTAGTGTTTGCTTGTAGTGTCGGATGTATGACGAATTCACCAAATTCGGGATACACAGGCGGCTACGACCCCTTCGGCGACGATAACTCTGGTGCTCAGTACGGCGCCAATCAACAAGCAGGAGGTTCCTTTAACCAGGAGCCCGGCAGCCAGGCTCAGGGGCCACAGGGCTATGCAGGCGCTTCGTACGCCCAAGGCTACGGAACACCACCACCTTCGGTCGCAAGTACAGGCATGGGCTGGGCAATTGCGGCTCTCATCATGGGCATCATTGCGCTGTTGACCAGCCTTTTTGTCATTGGAGGTTTCGCAGGCCTCATCGCCCTGATTCTGGCTGTAGTGGCGCTGGTGAAAGGATCAAAGGCTCGTAAGCTGGGGCTTCAAACCACCGGCACCACTGTCATGAGCGTGTTCGCCATCGTGTTGGCAGTACTCGCAATTATCGGTGCGTTCTTCATGACGGCCATCTTTGGCTCTGTATTTGGAGCGGTTGAACAGTGTAATCAGTACCAAAACGATCCAGAACTGATGCAAGAGTGCATTCAAGACTCCATTAACGAAAAGTTTGGCGTCAACTAAGTCAACTAGAGTTGACAGTATGAATACCGGATACCTCTGTACCTGTCTTTGTGCAGCCAAAGGTATCCGGTTTTGTTTTGATAAACGCAGCTCAGCCTGCACTTGAAAGGTCTCACATGGCAAACAATGCAACGCGCGAAAACACCTACGGAAAAGACGGCATTGATGGTGCTGGCGTTGGTAGAACCCTGGGGCTGTCTTCACTGATTCTCGGTATCGGTGCCTTGCTGTTTTCGTGGGTTCCGATCATGGGATCGGTTTTTGGAATCGTAGCGTTCGTTCTCGGCATCACAGCCATCGTCAAGTCACTCGGTGCCAAGAAGCGCGTGACGGCCGCTGGCCGGGAAGCGCGCACTGGCGGTGCTTTCGGGCTTGGCCTCATCGGTGTCTTCACAGGTGCAATTGCCATCGCTATTAATCTCGCAATTTATTTTGTGGCGCAGAACGCTATTGACGCCTGCGAACACATCGACAAGACAACCGCTGAGTACCAGAAATGCCTCAGCGACGAACTAGGAACGAAGTAAGTGACACCATGACTACGTACCCTCCGGTTGTACCACCAAACACGCCTGTACAACAGGAGTTCCACCATACGACCACCAAAGAACGCATTCTGTCGCCAGACATCGCCAGGGGACTGATGCTTCTTGGAATTGTTGTCGCCAACGCAACAACTGCGTGGTGGCTCTATGGCTCAACCGGACCTACGACCGAGCCTCTGGAAGGACCAGATCGCATTGTTGCGGTGCTAAACGACGTCCTCGTGCATCGTCGCGGCCTCCCAATGTTTGCCACACTCTTTGGCTTTGGTCTTGGCATGTTGGCAATGCGTGAAAGCCGGAGGGGTACGCCATGGCCGGAGTGCCGAAAGCTCATGCTCAAGCGCTATGGGTGGCTTGCCCTTTTTGGCGTCGTTCATACACTTTTCCTCTTCTTCGGGGACATTCTGTTGACGTACGCTTTGCTTGGCATGCTCCTCATTCTGTTGGTACCCCTGCGAGACAAAGTCTTGCTATGGGTAGCCGGCATTTTGGCTGTACTCAACATCATTAGTGCTATCGGCTTACATATGATGACAAGCTGGCTGATGAGTTTTTCGGAGACAATGAATCCGATGGCTAGTGATGCGGGTGCAATGCCTTTCGGCGATCCCGCCAGCTATCTCACCGGACAGGTATTGATGGGTTTCGTTATTGCGTTGACGTCGCCTTTCACCGCGATGATGGCTGGCCTGATGATCTTCCCGCTCATGATTGTGGGACTGGTCGCAGCGCGTCAGCAGATTCTGCAGAATGCCGAACAGCACATCCCACTCTTATCTGTCGTCGCAGCGATCGGCGTGATTGCGGCGGTGGCTACGGGTATTCCGTCTGGCCTATCAAAAATCCCCGACGGGGTAGCGGGATTACCCGGAACCTGGTCAATGATCAGTGACCTGGCTGGCGTGCTTGCAGGCCCTGGCATTATCGCTGCTATTGCGTTGCTCCTGATTCCTATTCAACGCCGGGTGAAGGCGGGAGCGAATCAGGGCATCGTCGTTAAGGCTCCGTTCCCACTGGATATGCTGCAGGCCCTCGGGCAAAGGTCGATGACAGGTTACGTTGGCCAAAGCATCCTGCTGCTTCCACTTGCTTCCGCTTGGGGTGCAGATATCTTTGCTAACGCGTCGCTCACGCAAGTTTCGCTGTCTGCCACGGGCGTGTGGGTAGCCACGCTGGTGTTCGCTTACATTCTGGCAAAGCTGGACAAACCAGGGCCATTTGAGGCACTACATAGGCGTCTCACCTATGGTCGTGGCGAAAACAAGACCAACTAGCAGGCCCACAAAGCTAATCAATCCAACAGCAATGGCCTCCACCTGGATAACCAGGGGAGGCCATTGACATCGATTCTGTATGGCAAGAACAGGGGTAGTCGCTACTCGAGGTAGTCGCGCAACACCTGGGATCGAGATGGGTGACGCAGCTTCGACATCGTCTTCGATTCGATCTGGCGAATACGCTCACGAGTGACTCCGTACACCTGGCCGATCTCGTCCAAAGTACGGGGCATACCGTCGGTAAGACCGAAGCGAAGGCGTACGACACCAGCTTCACGCTCGGACAGGGTTTCGAGAACATCGCCCAGCTGATCCTGCAGCAAAGTGAAGCTAACAGCATCTACAGCAATGACAGCCTCAGAGTCTTCGATGAAGTCACCGAGCTGGGAATCGCCTTCGTCACCAATGGTCTGGTCCAGAGAAATTGGCTCCCGAGCGTACTGCTGGATCTCCAGCACCTTCTCCTCGGTGATGTCCATTTCCTTGGCCAACTCTTCAGGCGTAGGTTCACGACCAAGGTCCTGCAGAAGCTCTCGCTGAATACGACCCAGCTTGTTGATGACTTCGACCATATGTACCGGAATACGAATGGTACGAGCCTGGTCAGCCATCGCACGGGTAATAGCCTGACGAATCCACCACGTTGCATACGTGGAGAATTTGTAGCCCTTCGTGTAGTCGAACTTTTCGACGGCACGAATCAGACCAAGGTTGCCTTCCTGGATCAAGTCCAAGAACGCCATGCCACGGCCGGTATAGCGCTTAGCCAGTGACACAACCAATCGAAGGTTAGCTTCGAGCAGGTGATTCTTCGCTCGCTGACCATCGCGAGAAATATCACGGAGATCGCGACGCTGAGCGTGGGGAAGACGCTGGCCAGCAGCCTTAGCCTCGTCGATCTTGTACTGCGCGTACAAGCCGGCCTCGATGCGCTTCGCCAGAGAAACTTCTTCCTCTGCCGTGAGCAGCGCGACCTTACCGATCTGCTTCAGATATGCACGAACGGAGTCGGCTGAGGCGGTGAGCTCGGCATCTTTACGTGCCTGGCGCAGCGCTGCGGACTCGTCCTCGTCCCATACCTCGTCGACCTCATCCGAATCGTCATCAGCAACGTCGTCGACATCATCGACATCGTCTTCGCCTTCGTCGAGTTCGGGATCGAAGTCAGTTTCGAGGTCCGCGTCCTCCAGCTCCTCGTCATCGGTAGCTTCGATTGCTTGGGCATCCTTCGCCTTAGCGCTGGTTGCCTCCGCAGCCGACTTTGAAGCTGCAGCCTTGGAGCTGGCAGCCTTCTTAGCGGTTGCCTTCTTCGCCGTCGACTTTTTAGCCGCAGTTTTCTTCGCAGCTGTCTTCTTAGCGGTGGTCTTTTTCGCAGCCGTCTTCTTTGCAGCGGTCTTTTTCGCAGCAGTTTTCTTCACTGCGGACTTTTTCACTGCCTTTTTAATGGCCTTTTTCACAGCCGTCTTGGCGGGGGCCGAGGAGTCGGCTGCGCCACCAGCGGTGCTTTGACCGTTTGGCTGATCCGGTTCGTTGCCTGCCACGAACTCCCTTTCACGAATAGGTCTTGCCATCAGTTACTTGCCACGGAATTCCGGTTGCGAGGAGAGGCACAAAGTGTTCATATTGAACCTGCGCCGGAGGCCGATTAATTCAACCGTCCGTGAATCAACTCCCCAGTGTAACCCAAAGTGCGAAAGTACCGCGCAATCACACCGTATTGGTTACGGCAATAAACCCCGGTGGGCGGCCAGCGCTGCACCCGCAATTCCTGCGTTGTTGTGGAGTTTTGCTGGAATCACTGGTGTTCGGCAATCCAAGTTCGGAACCCATTTTTCGTGTTCGCGCGAAATGCCGCCACCGACGATAAAGAGCTGTGGCCAGAACAATGCTTCGTACGTGCGCAAGACCTTGGATACACGAGGTACCCATTCCTCGAAGGAAAGCCCCTCTACTTCCTTGACACGAGCAGAAGCAAAATGCTCCGCCTCCTGCCCGTCAATGACGAGGTGGCCAAGTTCGGCGTTGGGGTATAACGCACCGTCGTTAAGAAGAGCTGCGCCAATCCCGGTGCCAAAAGTGAGCAGGATGACTGCGCCCTGCCGAGCCTCTGGATGGCCGTACTGAACTTCAGCGAGGCCTGCTGCATCGGCATCGTTCAACACATGGACTGATCGGTCAGGCCCGAAAACGGCGGAGAATAGTTCCTGGCAATCCGTATTTACCCAACTTGGGTCAATATTCGCGGCCAATAGAGCCGTCTGATTGCGAACCACCGACGGTACCGTGATACCAATCGGGCCAGACCACTCAGCTTTGTCGACAACCTTCACAATTGTCTCCGCAACAGCCTGCGGAGTTGCAGGCTTGGGTGTGAGCAGTTTGATGCGTTCACCAACTAGCTCACCAGTATCGAGATCAACAATTCCGCCCTTGATGCCGGAACCACCGACATCTACGCCAAAACCAATGTTTCGTCCCATGGCCCCGATTGTACGAAACAAGCCACAATAGGCTTATGAACCTCCACAACGAACTTCTCGACGGTCCCATTACCCTGGACCCTGCTCAGCTCGATGAACTGCGCCAATTCGCCTGTTTCTTAGCGACGACTGCCGCCGCCCATGTCCGGCGACGTCGTGTCGAACTGGGCCTGGATTTGGACTCGCAGACGGAAACCAAGTCGTCTGACGTCGATCCCGTGACGGTCGTGGATAAGGAATCGGAGGAGCTCATCAGGCATCTCGTCGCAACGCAGCGCCCCGACGATGCTGTGCTTGGTGAAGAACAGGGTGGTGGTGAGGAAGTACGACCTGGCACGGTGCGGTGGTTAGTTGATCCGATCGATGGGACCGTGAACTTCCTCTACGGAGTGCCCGCGTATGCCGTGAGCGTGGGATGCGAAGTGGATGGCAGGCTTGTGGCTGGCGCTGTCGCAGACATCCCACACAACCGCGTCTATCACGCAGCAGCTGCGCAAGGTGCAGCAGTCACCGAAGCTGACGGCCGGAGTAGGCCTATTGAGTGCTCGCGACCGGCTGGACTGGACGTCAGCTTGCTGGCTACCGGATTTAGTTACGATGCACAACGACGTCGCAAACAGGGGCTTCTAGTCACAGAGTTGTTGGGTCACGTGCGTGACATTCGCCGGATGGGATCTGCCGCACTCGACCTATGCATGCTGGCGGACGGGCAGTTGGATTGCTACCTGGAACACGGTTTGAACCTGTGGGACTACGCCGCGGGGGCGGTTATTGCTATAGAGGCGGGGGCCGTCGTTACGCTTCCCGCTCCAGGAAGCAGCACAGCTGATGGGCGCGCTGTGGTGGCGACTGCACACAGTGTGGCGGGTGAGTTTAACGAGATACTGGGAGCGATGGGTGCGCTGGAGCCTATCGACGACCACGAGTGACCGCGCAATACTGCTGAGGAGCGGGCTAGTCGCAGGTTCGGGACACTAGGGAACTCAGAGTGGCGGAGTCTACGACTTCGCCATTGTTCAGTTGTTGCATCACGGCGTGAACAGGGCCGGAATCATCGAGAGTTTTGAAGCCCTTACCAAGCACGACATCGACGTTGCCCTCGGTACGAGCGTCGTGAACCAACTCAAAACAAGGGAAAAGGGCATGCAAGGTGGCGGCATGCGAGTTGAATTCCGCGCCGAAGCGCAGTTGGCCGTGACAGTTCAAGTTCTGCGATGGGGTCAATGGATCGTTTCCAACAGCATTGTCATCCACGCGGGCAAACCCCAGTGACTGCAGTGTTTCTGAAACAACTGTGGCCTGGCCCGACTGTCCATTGGCGTTCAACACCCGGACGCCGACATTCGAAGGTGGTGCTGGGTTCTCACCGATCAGCATTGCAGAGGAAACGACCGGACCGGAATCGGGGAGATAGCAGTTCACGGGCATAGCAGTGCTATCGCGTGTGAATGCGAAGAACCATGCTGCGGTCGCGGAAATGAGCAACGCAATCACGATTACGAAGTACACAATCGGAGAAGTTGCGGAAGGATCCTTCCGTGCATGTCGGCTCATGATGGATAACTCTAACGTGAATTTAAAAGTTGCACGAAAAATGGCCCTTAACCTGGGGAGATGACATCAGGGCAATTTTGCCTTAATATCCGCTGAGAAACCTCTGTACATGCTGGCCAGCGCCCAGGAAGAAAGTCTAACCACATGGCTGTAGATTACGACTCTCCTCGCACTCGCGAAGAAGATGGCATCACAACTGATTCTCTTGAAGGACTCCAGGCTGCATCGGAGGAAAAGCGAATCGACGATACTGACGACGGTGAAATTGTTGAGCCTTTCGACATTCCAGTTGCTGATCTAACTGGCGAAGAGCTTGAGATCGATGTTGTCCCTGCTCAGGAAAATGAGTTCACCTGTGGCTCTTGCTTCTTGGTCATGAACCGCAAGATGATTGCACATGACCCAGGCGATGGGTTCCCCATTTGCCGCGACTGCGCCTAAACGTGCGTTAAACGGCAATTGCTCGTTCTACGAGGCGCGTGAGTGGCGCATGAGGAAAGCCCCGGAGATTTCTCCGGGGCTTTGTCATTGGCGATTGCTAATTGTTGCGCCTCTTACTCGCTCTTTTCGTTCTCAAATCTTTTGCCGAGGAAAAGCTCAAGGACCTTTTCTGGATGTCGAGTGGAAACCAGCCAATATGGTGTCGGATCATCCGCATCGTCGAGAACCAACAGCACCATCGTCGGCACCCACGAGTGAGTGACGAGGAACGCAGCCGGGTCAAGCTGACGGCCAAGCGCATTACGCTGTGCGGACTTCGGCACAACCAAAGAACGAGATACAACTGACGCAGGCAGAATAGCGGAGCCAGCGTGCAGCCACCGTTCGCCAGTCGCATCACGTTCGATAGCTACGACTGTCTTAGACATGGTGAGCAGGATCCACACTCCCACCGCGGTGATAATAACGCCACCTACGATGAGCCAGATGACATCACGGTTAAATGCAACCTGCGCGGTACATACGATGACACCAGCAACGCCAAGCAGCCAATACCACCAAGGAACCCACAACCGTTCACGGTAGATTTCGCCCGTAGCCTGCGATAAGGCGCGTGCAGGCTGGTTGCTTCCCTCAGTTTCACTCTCTTTAGTCACACATCCATACTAACTGGCTTGGCGAATAGCTGAGTCAACGCCATGTCTCGGCTAGCAGGTTGCGTATCGTTATTCGCATGAGTATTGAGGCACAAAAATACGACAGCGTGCTGGTGAAGCGTCTCACCCCTGACGCAGTGATTCCACGGCGCGCACATAGCGATGATGCAGGTGTCGATCTTTCGTCTATCGAGGACGTGACATTAGCTCCAGGTGAGCGTCGTCTCGTTGGCACCGGTATCGCTATCGCGCTACCGACTGGAACAGTTGGTCTGGTGCACCCGCGTTCCGGCCTTGCTTTCAAACAGGGGCTATCCATTGTGAACGCTCCAGGAACCGTGGATGCAGGTTATCGCGGAGAGATCAAAGTGTGTCTTATCAACTTGGATCCGGCTGAGCCGATCATCATCGGCAAGGGCGACCGTATTGCCCAGCTCGTGGTGCAGAAGGTAGAGCTATGCGATTTCATTGAAGCAGACAGCCTCGACGAAACAGAGCGTGGTGCTGGCGGGCATGGTTCCACAGGCATTAAGAATGCGCTCGCGTAAATAGCTAGACCAGTAGGAAACCGCGTTGATTGATACACCCGAATGATGGCTATTAGCGAGTCTTCATTGGTGTGTGCCAGCAATATAGGGCAGTTGTCGTTACTCTGAGTGAGAGAGGGTACGACCCGAAGTAGGAGTATTTTATGTGGCCTTTTGGCAAGAACAAGAACGACGCTGACAACGCCGATGCAGCTGAGTCGACCGTCGCAACAGAGATGGCGGACAAGGAAGCACCAGTTGTCGACGATGCGGCGGAGTCCTCCGCTCCGCTGGGCGACGAAGAAGCACGGGCACCATACGCTGTTCAGGGCGTGGACGGTGCTGATGTGGACGAGTTTCCTCGTGTAACCAAGTCTGGTGGCGGACCGTTCGATGCGGAGGACGCTAGCCCGCAAGAGTTCGACTTCTCTGACTTCGCAAAGGCAAGCGTCAACCTTGGTTCGGTTCTTCTGGCAATCCCACATGAGGGTGATATTCAGGTCGAGATGGGACCGCAGGGCCCAACGATGCTGCACATTGCCACCGAATTCGGCCGCATTACTCCTGTTGCATTTGCAGCTCCAACGTCCGGTGGCCAGTGGGAGAAGTCTGCCGGCGAGATTCGTACGGGACTTGAAAACGACGGTCTGGCAGTAGACACCGAAGATGGTCCGTGGGGTATCGAGATCGTCGCAAAGACCGCGGATGGCGACATGGAAATGCGCATCATCGGTGCCGATGGTTACCGGTGGATGCTTCGTATGACAGTGTCGGGCCCGGCAGAGCATGCTGACAAGCTTGCGCACATTGGTCGTGGTGTTATGGCGCGAAGCTTTGTATCGCGTGGTGATAATCCAATGCCTGCAGGCCAGCCACTGCCAGTGACGTTGCCACCAGCGATGGCAGAACAGATTCGACAGGCATACGCTGCACAGCAGCAAGCACAGTCTTCCCAGGCAGGACAAGCTCCTGGTCAGGTGCCAGGGGCCACTGGTATCGCACCGGACGGATCTTCCCAGGAGAGCTAATACACTTCCGACTAAGCTGCATCCACGTCCAGGGACGTGGCTCTGCAGCCTTTTTGTTTGTTGCACAGCGATTCATCGCGTGGCAATCGTTTCTTGATAGGAAAAGCGTGAGCGAGAACGTAGAAGACAACGTCGATGCAGACGTGGAGTCGCCAGAAGAGGGCGGTCAGACCCTACTTGATCAGATGGGTGGAGTGTCCGGCCTCATTTCGTCGACGCTTCCGGTGATGGTGCTCGTCCCCGTAAATTCGGTCTGGGGATTGATTCCTGCAATGATTGCCGCCGTCGCTGTGGCGTTTGCCATCTTTGTGTGGCGACTTGCTCGTAAGGAAACTTTGCAGCCGGCAGTGTCCGGACTTTTCGGTGTCCTTTTTGGCGCTGCTATTGCTTTCGCAATGGGCGATACCAAAGGTTTCTTCCTTTACGGAATCTGGTATTCGGCTGTAGCCGCGGTATTGTTCCTACTATCGATGCTGATTCGTCGACCGGCTGTCGGATACATCTGGGAATCCCTCAATGGACGAGACTCTACGTGGCGTTCCGACAAGAACCTCTACGTCGGCTATCAAATCGCGACAGGGGCATGGGCTGTTGTTTTCGCAGCACGATTCCTCGTCCAGAACAAGATTTACAACGCTGACGATGTCACCTGGCTGGGCATTGCCAGGATTCTCATGGGTTGGCCACTAACAGCGATTGTTTTCATCATCACGATCTGGGCAATCCGCAGGGCGCGTCGTCGTTCGGAATCTGACCACGACAGCGCAGATACGGCCGCCCCTGATACTTCACAGCTTCATATGACGGATCCAAGTGGATCCACGGAAGGCAATGTTTAAATGACCAAGCAAGAACCACTTATTACCGATGTGGTCATTGACCGCCCAGCTCACGGTGGAGAGTTTATTGCCACTATCGATGGGCGGATTGTGCTCGTGCGGGGTGGTATCCCTGGCGAAAAGGTCACCATCCGTATCGACAACCCAGCGGCCAAATTGTGGCGTGGCGAAGTAGCTGCTGTCATCGAGCCATCCGATGATCGCACCGACATTTCCTGCGCAGCCGCACGCGCTGGCGCTGGCTGTTGCGACTGGGACTTCATCGCACCGGAGCGTGCAGCTCAGCTCAAAAGCCTCGTGTTGGCAGATGCCTTACGACGAATCGGTAAATGCGAGGAGTCTGAAGTACCGGAGATCGTCGTCACGCCATTGGCTCCGGCGACACAATGGCGAAATCGGGTGCGCTTAGGTGTAGACAGCGAAGGTCGCGCGGGACTTCGGAAAATGAAGTCGCAGGACTTGATCATTGGAGAAAACTGCAATCAGAACATGCCAGGGCTGCTGGTTGGTTTGGACAAGTCCGGAGCATGCCCAGCCGATGGCGAGCTGTTCGCGGTGTTGGATAAGGATGGCAATCGCCATCTGATGCACGTCGTCGGGAAGGGGCGCTTTAAGCGTCGGACGGTGGTCGAAGGAAACGAGACCAGCAAGCACGAGTGCCGTGGCGTGGTTTTTGACGTACCGGTTGATGGCTTTTGGCAGGGGCATATCAATGCCGTGGAATACTACGCTGATCAGATTGTGTCCCTGCTTCCTGAGCTCGAAGGAGGTCGGGCATGGGACCTCTATGGTGGCGTCGGCGTCTTCGCCAACGTCTTGGCAGATCTGGTTGGCAATGACGGTGAAGTGGTTTCTGTCGAATCGTTTGGCGCAGCTGCGAAATCTGGCCGGGAGGCTCTCGCGGAACGTCCAGTGCGGTTCGTGACTGGCCGAGTAGAAGCGGTGGTTGGTTCGCTTGCTGCTGACAAGCGCGCGGGTGGCAGTGCCGTTGACTATGTTGTCCTTGATCCACCGCGCACTGGCGCAGGTGTCAAGACTATCGCCGCTATTGCGGAGGCAAAGCCGTCACGGGTGGTGCATGTCGGCTGTGATCCAGCGACATTTGCCCGTGACGCGCGCGCTTGGCTGGATAAGGGGTACAAGCTGACCAACCTCGAAGTTGTCGACGCATTCGCTGGAACGCACCACTTCGAAACCATCGCCTTGTTTACGGCAGCGGCTGACGCCTAGGCAGCAAAACTGTTTCGGCGATGAGCCCGGTCATGAGTTCGATTTGCCATGGCCGGGCGTTGAACGTTGCTAGCAATTCACGTACCTCATCGGCATGAGTTGGCACAGGCTTATTGCCACAGCCCCCGAAAGCCCATGCGACATCGCGAAGATCTGACGGCTTGAAAATGGTATCTGGTCGAATTCCTAGGTCGTCGGCCAGATTCTGGTGTGCTGCCTGCAGTGCTTCCCAACAACGCTGAGCACGTGGCGCGCACTCGGGCCAGTGCTTATGGTGTGGACGTCCGATTGTTTTCTGACGAACCTGCCTCGGCCATTGCCGCTTGGGCGTGGCCAACGCATCTTGCACAACAGCAAACCACTGATCGACGGCACCGCGACGTTTACGCGGAAAACCACGAGTCTTGATGATGTCACCCTTAGTCCGTGCTGGATGCTCCGCCAAAGCAATGATCACTTGATGAGGAAGCACAGATGTCGGTGACACATCACGCTGTCGCGCGATCTGATCTCGCTGATTCCACAAGGCCTTTGCGACGACCAACTGTTCCGGGCGACGCAGTTTACCTACTCCTCGCAGTTGCCTCCACCGGTCATCGTCGGCAAGAGGTACAACATAGTCTGGCGAGAAGGCGAGACGAACCGCTTCACATTCTTCAACGAGCCACGAATAACGGTCGAGTTCGACAAGTACATCGGTCAGCGAATTCGCCAATTCGATGAGAAGCTCCACATCGAGGGCGGCATAGTCCAACCAGTCTGAAGGAAGTGGGCGAGAAGACCAGTCTTCTTGGCCGTGGCCTTTCGCCAAGCTGATACTCAGCAACTCTTCGGTCAAGCTCGCCAATCCCACTTTGGGAAAGCCTGCAAGTCGACCTGCAATTTCAGTGTCGATGAGGTTCGCGGGATACAGACCCAGCTCGCGGAGCGCCGGTAGATCGGAATGGGCGGCGTGAATGATCCACGTCAGGTCATTCAGTTGGGCAGGCAGACAATCCGTGCACCCCGGAATCGACTCAGGATCAATGAGAAAGGTGCCCGCCCCTTGACGGCGGAATTGGAGAAGAAACGCGCGGTCGTCGTAACGAAAGGCCGAAGCGCGTTCGGTATCTACAGCAAGTGGGCCGTAACCATTGGCCAACACTGCTCCTGCGGCGGCGATGTCGCGAGGCGAAGTAAGCACCTGTGGGGTGCCGTCGGCAGGAGTAGTGAGGACAGGGTACATAGGCGGACTGCTACTGCCCCAACATGGTGACGCCTACTGGAGGCAACCCGGCGATGTTGGCCAGCACAGCCGCGAAAGCCTCGACATGTGGGGCAAGGTTATTATCCTCAGCTGTCCAGGAGGCGCGCAGTTCAAGTTGAAATGCCTGTGGAGGGCCACCGATATCGCCGTAACGAACCGAGTTAGTTGTGGTGACAGTGCCACCAAGGTTTGTGAAACCCGCGTTTCCTTCGGAAAGGCCTTCGGTCAGCCATTCCCATGCCACTTGAGGAAGAAGTGGGTCCTCGGCGACAGCTGCGTCCATGTCGGCCTGGATGTAAGCAACCAAGCGCATTGCGCCGTCCCACGTTTCCTCCGCACGGGGATCATGCAGCAGAATCAAACGACCGAAGGCATCACCCTCGGTGGTTTCTGGCACCATGGCGGTTTCAGGATGCAGAACCTCTAAGCCAACCGCATAACTCAATGGAGCTAACTTCTGTGGTGGCCGAATGGAGCCGAGGGAGATCTCATCGCGCAGCTGTGCTGCGTGCATGCTCTCAACGGCATCACGGAAGGTCTGTGGTGCATTTTCGGAAACGGTCACGCACCAGAATGTAGCGGTATGGTCACGGTGTCAACAGGAGGCGCGCCGATACCCCGTGGAAACTTCCCGGAATGCCGCATTTATAGAGAAGTACGGCATGATAGGGCTATGACTAATCGACGTACTCTTCAATCCGCTCCGTTCCTCGATGCCGCTGCTGGTAAGGCACCCTCGCGCCGTCCGGTGTGGTTTATGCGTCAGGCGGGTCGTTCCCTTCCGGAGTACCGGGAGATTCGTGCGAACATCGGCATGCTTGATTCGTGCTTCCGCCCAGACTTGCTCAGCGAGATTACGTTGCAGCCAGTTCGTCGGCATGATGTCGACGCGGCAATTCTGTTTTCTGACATTGTGGTTCCACTCAAGGCTGCTGGCGTAGACCTCGACATTGTTCCTGGTCGTGGCCCGGTGGTTGCAGAGCCTATCCGCACCAAGTCGGACATTGAGCGTTTGCCTGAGGTCACCGCTGATCAGTTGGCACCGATTGCAGAGGGTATCGGTCTTATCCTCGATGAGCTTTCGGATACGCAGGTGCTCATCGGTTTCGCCGGTGCTCCTTTTACTCTCGCATCGTACTTGGTTGAAGGTGGACCATCGAAGAATCATGAACGCACGAAGGCTCTTATGCACGGTGAGCCAGAACTGTGGCACACGCTGATGGAGAGCATTACGCCAATCGTGATTGAGTTCTTGCGCGTGCAGATCAACGCAGGTATTGATGCGCTGCAGCTTTTCGATTCGTGGGCTGGCTTCCTTACGGAACGCGACTACCGACGCTTCGTGTTGCCATACTCAACCCAGATCATTCAAAAAGTGGGCGACGCGAATATTCCACGTATCCACTTCGGTGTTGGCACAGGCGAGTTGCTCGGTGCAATGGCAGAAGCAGGGTCTGAGGTAGTCGGCGTGGACTGGCGTGTTCCGTTGGATCAGGCTGCGTTTCGTATTCAGTCGGCGTTGCTGGCAGCGAACCCGGGTGCGTCGACAGAAGATTGCGCTCGTGTCCTACAGGGCAACCTTGATCCAGCGATCTTCTTTGCTGGCGAATCTGTTTTGCACGATGAAATCGCTCGAGTATGTGGCGAAGCCGACGCAGCGATTGCTGCAGGTCACGCAAGGGGACATATCTTCAACTTGGGTCATGGAGTCTTGCCAAATACTGACGCTGAGACCATCACGCGCGCTGTCGAGATCATTCACCAGCATTAGGCTTGAACTGTCACTAGCCGGGTCACATCCAGGCAACTCGTTCGCACCATCCAGTAGGAGATGTTTACCTCACTATGTCCATGACGAATCCTTTGACCGTTGCTGTCCTCGGAGCCGGGCTTACTGGTCTAACCGCGGCGTACCAGCTACGACGTGGTTTAGGCCCTGGGGCGCGAATCGTCGTCATGGATCCTGCGACCGAGATCGGTGGCAAACTTAAGACGGTCGATGCTGACAATGGTGCTTTGGATATTGGCGCTGAGGCATTCCTTGGTTTCCGGAAGGACGCCGTGGACTTCTTTACTGATATCGGACTTGCCGACGAATTCGTCCTTCCATCGACTCTGCCATCCAAGCTGTATGCCAATGGACAGTTGGTGTCGATGCCCCGCACAACCGTGATGGGTGTGCCAGTGTCCTCGGATGGGCTCGACGGGCTGATTAGCGAAGAGACTGCCAAGCGTATTGACACGGAAGGCGACCCAGCTCTAACTCCACCTCTGCACTGGGTTCCTGGCGATGACTGCAATCTAGGCCAATTGGTCGAGGCTCGGTTGGGACGTGAAGTGGTAGATCACGTCGTGTCGCCCTTGATCGGTGGAGTGTATTCAACCCTCGCTGACGACCTAGGTTTGCGAGCGACCGTTCCGCAGCTGGCTCAGGCCTTGGACGAGTTGGTTCTGCTCGGAGACCCAGTGTCATTGACTGGGGCAGCACAGCGAGTACTGGATGCGCGTAAAGCAGCCGCTCAGCCTCGCGTCGGTTCGGAAGCCGCAACGTCGGGAGATGAAGCAAAGCCGGCAAAACCGATGCCTGTTTTCAAGACGTTCCGTGGCGGATACCGTGTCGTCTACAACCGACTACTCGAGCTCGCTGCTCCTGAGCTCAAGCTCGGTGTGATGCCGTCAGCCATTGCTGCAGACGGCCGTGGCTACCGAATCCGCACTGATGAGGCAGCCGTGGCCGACAGCCTGTACGTCGATGCAGTAGTGGTGGCGGCACCTGCTCCGCAAACCGGCACACTGTTGACTGACGTCGCACCTGACGCTGCTGAACTCATTGGTGCGATTGACCTTGCCAACTCTGCAGTCGTCGCAATGCGCTTCGACACTGACGAGGGGTTGCCGCAGATCAATGGCATCCTGGTCGCTGCCGATGCAGACTTGAGTGCAAAGGCATTCACGCTGTCGTCACGTAAATGGCCACATATTGGTGAGCGTGGTGGCGCTGTAGTCCGAGCAAGTTTTGGACGCTTCGGAGATGATTCCACGGTGCGATTGCGTGACGACGAACTCGTCGCGAAGGCACAGCAGGACTTGGCTACGACAACGGGCTTTGCAGTCGAACCAGTAGAGGTAATTGTTCAGCGTTGGTGGGGAGGGCTGCCTCGTTACGGCAAGGGCCATCCTGAGTTCATGCGTTTCGTAGACGATGCACTTGCCGAGACACCACGGCTGGCTGTGGCAGGGGCATGGCACCACGGTCCAGGCATTCCGGCATGTATTGCGGACGCGAAGGACGCTGCAGCTAAGGTCATCCGCGAAGTGGCGTAATTAGGGTACCCTGGCAAACGAAGATTGTTGCTCCTGATTTTGCTGTGACAGGCACTTTCGGGAGCTTCCACTGTGAAAGGAAAACCGCTTCATGTCGAAGCTTGACTTTAAGAAGCTCAACGAAACGATCCGTTACACCATGTGGTCGACTTTTAAGGTCACCCCGGGTGCGCTGGGAGACAACCGCGAAGAAGCTATTGCAGCGACGCGCGAGTTCCTCGCTCAGTATGAAGACGCTGACTTGATCGTTCGCGGTTTCTACGATGTCTCAGCAATGCGCGCTGAGGCTGACTACATGTTCTGGATCCACGCAGAGAAGATGGAAGATCTCCAGGCCTTCTATAACAAGTTCCTGCGTGAAACCCCACTCGGACAGGCATCGACTGCTCATTGGTCCAATGCAGCGCTGCATCGCCCTGCAGAATTCAATAAGTCGCACTTGCCATCATTCATCATGGGTGAAGAGCCAGGCCGTTGGATTTCCGTGTACCCATTCGTTCGTTCCTATGACTGGTACCTGTTGGATCCACAGGAGCGTCGTAAGATTCTGTCTGAGCACGGTCAGGCTGCTCGCGACTACCCAGATGTGCGCGCAAACACCGTCCCAGCATTCGCATTGGGAGACTACGAGTGGATTCTCGCGTTCGAAGGCCCAGAGCTCGATCGCATTGTCGACTTGATGTGGAAGATGCGTTACACCGAAGCGCGCTTGCACGTCCGTGAAGAAATTCCGTTCCACGCAGGACGCCGCGTCGACGACATCGCAGAGATCATCAACGCACTTCCATAAATGTGCGTGCATGACGCTCGTCGTTGCACAATGATGGAGAAAGCCCGCGATCTAGCCTAGAAACTAGGCTTCGCGGGCTTTTGCGCGCTCGGTGGGCGTTGTCAGCGGGCGGTGTCAGCGGCTAGACCTCGGTTGAGTCTTCAGCCTATGCGGAAGTGTCTAGCGTCAGGCAAATCGAATTGATGCAGTAACGCAGGTCGGTAGGAGTGTCGTACCCTTCGCCAGCGAAGACATGTCCAAGGTGCGATTCGCACGTGGCACAGAGAACTTCGGTACGGACCATGCCGTGACTGCGGTCTTCACGAACAATGACGGCATCGCTGTCAGCAGGCGAAAAGAAAGATGGCCATCCGCAATGCGAATGAAACTTCTCGGTGGAACGAAACAGCTCGGTTCCACACGCGCGACACGAATAGACACCTTCGGTCTCCGTATCGGTGTATTCGCCTACGAAAGGTGGTTCGGTACCACCTAAACGAAGCACCTGGAATTCAGAAGGGCTGAGTCGGGCCTTCCATTCTTCTTCACTCAGTTTCCATGTGGACATGGGGAGTTCCTTCCTGGGAGTCGTCGTCAAGCGTAGCTGCAGTTGCAACGGAACCGGTGCTGTTTGTCGAATCATCGCCGTGCTTCCGACCCCGTGTGGTTGCCGGTTGGCGACCGAACCAATCAATTCCAGCCGCGTGATCTTCGATGGTCCAACGAATCATGCAGCCCATGATGGCGAGCAAGATGATGCCCCAGCCAATGGTTGCGATAACGATATTGATCCAGCCGGAGAAAATCGGCGCGATCGGTAACACCCACGAGCCGTAGAAGAAGCACATCGTGATTCCGGTAGCAGCGGGCCAGTTGGCGACGACCGTCTTGACGGGGGCTCCGTAAGCGTCGACGACTCCGCGGAGAGGGCGAACCACGCTCAGAATCATCGGCAGGATGAGCATGGAGTAGTACTGCTGGCCGAGCGAGCTCAAGAAGAAGACACCGACCATAAGTAGTCCCGCGGTGGTCGTGACCCAGAAAACCTCATCACGGTGCATCCAGCGGAGCAGCAGAAGTAATGCCACTGCGACGACGAGACCGAATGCCGCGCGCCACATAAGAATGAGCGGTTCCGGAGCACCGAGCCACAGCAATTGGCCACCTAGCGAACTATTGAAATAGTCACGGGTGACACCGAGATACGGCATTGTGACATTCACGTAGTCAGAGGCTCGATTCATGAGTGGCCATGCAGCTGCATTAGCGATGACAGGGACAGCTATCGCGCTGAGTACGGTCGTCCATTGCTTGCGCATAAACGGAATGAACAGCAGCGGTGCTACGACCGGTTTCACCGTGATCGCGAGGCCGATGATGATGCCCGCCAGAATATTCTTTCGCTTGACGACGAACAGTAAAAACAGCACTTCCGCTAATAACAAGGAACCGTTGACGTTGGTGAAGCTCAACGTGTTGATGACCGGCTCGGCATGGTAGGCAGCGGTGAGAACTACGGGTATTACCCAACTCTTCCAGCCGATGCCAAACCAGCGAAGCAGGATGACAATGGCCGCAACAATTGCAGCGGACTGAACCGTGACGAAGAACAGTCGGTTCATGTCGTAATCACCGAACCACGTCATCGGCGCCAGTAGCAACGTGCCGCCAGGGGAGTACAGATAGTGCGGATCAACGTCGAGGTAGTTTTCCGTATACACGGGCGCGCCGTCGACAAAGCGACGAACTGCACTCCAGACAGTGGTGTAGTCGTCCGTAATCAATGGGTTTAACGGCATGACCCAGGTGCGATGAACGACAGTAAGAACGGCGAAAGTCCAAAACAGTGGGGACAACAATGAGGCAACTCTGCCCTGGTTGACGTACGTTTCTGGATCTCGCTTGATAGACAAATCGTTCACGGAGTCAAACTTACCGGTGACTCTTCAACAAATAGCGCAAGAACACGTGCGAGTTGTCGCGTTCCATGGCCACCAATTCCCAGGATTGTGCACGCTGTTTTTCGGTAGTCGAGGTCAGTTTCGCTTCGTGATCTCCGAATATATGTGGGCCCTGGCCAACGAAAACCGGGGCTACCGTCAAGACCACTTCGTCGATCAGCTCAGCAGCCATGAAACTTCCATAGATGCTTGGTCCGCCCTCCACTGCGATCCGGGTTGTGCCAGGGCACAATGTCATCGCAGATTGCACAATTGCTTCCGGACTAACTTCATCGAGCTCGATGACAGTGCCACCGGCTGACTCAATCGCTTTGCGACGATCGTCGTGAAGCGAGCCAGTTTCGATAGGGGCGGTGAGAAAGATGGGGCACGTAGCTGAGCGGAAAATGGGTGCGTCGGGGGAAACGGTTAGTTGACCGGAAACAATCAGTATCCGGGGAATCGGGGATTGGCCGTTAGTGATGCGTGCCTGTTGAACTATTTCGTCGGGGGAGTTCAGACAGTAATTCTCGGCGGTGACGGTGCTCGCGCCGAGTACGACGACGTCAGCGGTGTAACGAGCAGTGGTAAGAACCATCTGATCGAAGGCATTTCCGAGGCCGCCGGAGGTACCCTGAAGTGCTGCGCGTGCGTCGAGGGACTCGATTGCAACGGCAAAAATGTGCGGTGGTACGGCCGGTGAAACTCGGGTGCCATCGTTTCGTAGCCCAAGAAATGTGTGTGCACGAGCATGTATCTCAGAATGCATGCTTGTACGCTGCGGTTGTGAGGCTCCCATGGGAACCAAGAGTATTGAAACCTACGGACAATAGGCAAGGGCTCACTAAGCGGGTAAACCTAATAATGCTTGTTGGGAAACCAGGTTTTACATATACTTGCGCCATGCGACTTAATGACACTCTTGAAAAAGCATTCAATGACCAATTGACCCTCGAGATGCAGGCATCAAACGTTTACCGCCAGTTGGCAATTGAGCTCGACTTGCTGGATCTGTCCGGAATGTCCGCGTGGATGCGCGCGCAGGCCGAGGAAGAGATTCAGCACGCAGAGAAGTTCATTGCACACCTTGCGAACCGTGACAACCGCGCGCAGATCGGCACCATCGAGAAGCCAGAAGTAAAGGTTGGCACGGCAATCGACGCCTTCCGTCTCGCGCTGGAGCATGAGAAGAAGGTCTCGGAATCGATCCGCAATCTTTACCAGTTGGCAGCAGACGAAGGTGACATCGATTCTCGTCCACTGTTGGACTTCTTCCTGAATGAGCAGATCGAAGAAGAAGACACCGTACGCACCATTGTCGGCCGCCTGGAAATGGTCGCTGACGATGGCTCCGGCATTCTGCGAATCGACCGCGAACTGGCAATGCGCTAGTTCCGAGTAGTCTTCCCAACTCTCACTTCTGGCAGGCACCATGGATTTTTGTCGCTAGAAGGGCGCACCGATGAACGGGTGAGCATTCTTTGCGGGCAGCATACGCTGCCCCAGAGTCGCTTGCCCGTTCAGTCACTGTCGGACCGAAGTGCTCAGGTAGGTCGAATTCTCTAGGTTCTCGATCCAGGCACTAGTGATTCAGGCAAGTGTAGATGGCCGGTAGACAAAAGCCCCGGCACCAGAAGGTACCGGGGTAGTGGAGCGGATGACGGGATTCGAACCCGCGACCCTCACCTTGGCAAGGTGATGCGCTACCAGCTGCGCTACATCCGCAAAAGCATTCCCGCCGAAGCGGGTGCTTGGTGCGCAATACTGGGATTGAACCAGTGACCTCTTCCGTGTCAGGGAAGCGCTCTCCCACTGAGCTAATCGCGCGGGAAATAAACCATTTCTGGATTATTGGAGGTGGAAACGGGAATCGAACCCGTGTACACGGCTTTGCAGGCCGTTGCCTCGCCACTCGGCCATTCCACCGTGACGTTTTACCGCCTCAGTGATTCGCCTTGAAGTTATACCAGATGGTCTAGCCTCATGGAAAATCCGAGCGGATGACGGGATTCGAACCCGCGACCCTCACCTTGGCAAGGTGATGCGCTACCAGCTGCGCTACATCCGCATTGCAATCCTCAATCGGTACTCAGGAGAAGTTCCCTGCATCCCGTTTGCGGTGCGAGAAAAACAATAGCGTGATTTGAGTGGGTAAAACAAATCCCCAGGTAAGGGCCTCATTTTTTGTAGGGAGAAGGGGAGGTTTCGAGTGCATGCATCTCCAACCTGGCCGCGACCTGCTTTTGGAAACGTCAATTTCAGACATTGTGTGGGTGCAAGTCGGAGTGGGGAGCGACCTCGTGCGACTCTTGTGTCTGCAACTAGGGCAATTATGAGCTGGTTCTTGGAGCGTGCTAACTTTTCTTGTGGAACAAGGCCGTTTAGTTCCAAACTTGCAGTCCCATAGCTCAGTGGAAGAGCGTTCCGTTCACACCGGAAAGGTCGCTGGTTCGAACCCAGTTGGGACTACCGATAGTGAGCCACCTGGATTTTCCAGGTGGCTCAAATCTTTTGTTGCGCCACAAGTACTGTGGACTGCCAGCAGGAAAGACTGAACGTGATTATCGATTAGTGGATTTCGGTTACCCCCAACGGTTTTCGTCAAAACTCCTGATAGTTGCTCTTTCGGAATACGAACGGGGGTATTTGGTTCCGTCGTAGCGGAGGTTGTGGGAACTAACCAACGTTCGCGTCCGACTCATTAACTGGGCTAACAAACGCCCTTTTGTTCGCATCAGCGGAATATTTGCCATCACTTTCCAGTTGCCATGAATAAGCACGGTTGATTGTCGTGGCGAATGTGGCGAAGTATGTGACCAAACCTTTGACGAAGGGGAAATTCTTAGTGATTAGTGCGAATTCGGCTCCCTGGTGGCGTCGTATCTGGGCAAACGTCGCGGTGGCAGCTGTTGCATCCGCAGGCGTTGGTATTGGCGTGTCCGGAATCGGGTTCGTACCTGTCGCTGAAGCGCATGACTCCGTCGTTGCCTCGAATCCGGCAGACGGTGGAAATGTCGATCAATTCCCTGAGCGCATCGAGCTGACTTTCTCGGGTGAGCCACGACCAAACTTCAATACCTTGGCTATCAGTGATACGAAGACGAAGAAGATTCTCTTCACTGGTGAACCAGATTTGAACGGCAATGTCATTTCGCTTGATGTTCCTGACAACATCACTGCGACTGATGGTTCGTACATGATTGGTTTCCAGATCACGTCTTCCGATGGGCATTCAACTCGCGGGAAGACCTCGTTCACGGTAGGCGACGTTCAGTCTGGCGTTGAAGACGGCTCGAATGTGCAAGCTTCGTCATCATCTGAAACTTCCATCCCCGTATGGGCTTATGGCCTAGGTGGAGGTCTCATCGTCGTGGTTATTGCCGTCATTGTCGGTGTAACTATCTTGAACCGAAAGGACAACTAACAATGAAACTGTCCCGTCCCGTTTACGCTGCAGTTTCCGGTTTTGCTGCTCTGTCGCTAGCACTCGTCGGTTGCTCTTCAGATAATGGTACTGAAGACGCTACTAAGACTGAGTCCTCTGTGGCAGCATCTGAGTCTCAGGCTTCAGATGAGAAGGCAGCAGCGTCTGTCACTCTTGAAGACGGCTACATCAAGGAGAAGCCAGCCGAGAAGATGATGACCGGTATTTTCGGCACCTTGAAGAACAACACCGATAAGGAAATCGAAGTTACCGATTTCTATGTCGAAGGTTTGGCTGATGGCACGGTCTTCGAACAGCACGCCACCAAGGATGGCAAGATGTACAAGATCGATGGTGGACACAAGATCCCAGCTAACGGTGAACACAAGCTGGCTCCAGGTGATGACCACTTGATGATCATGAAGAACTCCGAGGCCATGGAGCAGGGCCAGGAATTCACGGTTGTCATTAAGCTGTCTGATGGCTCTGAGCTGACCCAGTCCCTGCCAGTTCGCGTTCAGGCCGCTGGCGAGGAGGACTACGCTGGTGACGGTTCTCTCGGTAATCCAGGCATGGAAGACGGAGAAATGAAGAACATGAACATGGAAAACATGGAGCACGGAAACTAGTTTCCGGCGTTTCATATTCTGTGTTAGCCGAATTCTAGACGGCTTCATGTCGTTGTAGACGGGGTCGTCGTAAAGAAGTTTACGTCACGCTAGTGGCTTGTGAACATGAGTTACGACGATCCCGTTACGTATATCTAGACCTTAGGTTTTAACGTAGTTTTCGTGACACGGATCATTGATTGGCCGTGGCCGCGACGCTACACAATAGACTTGATTTAGTTTTCGTGGAGGGAGTTGCACACCATGAGTGCACACGTATCGCGTAGGGGATTCCTCGCTGGATTAGGTATCGGAGCAGCCGCCACCGGTGCTGCCGTATCCCAGGGAGCTCCAGTCGCCAACGCGGTTGGATTGGAACGACCTAAGCCTGAGGAGCCAAAGCCTCCACTGCAGGAGGCAGTCGTTCCTTTCGACGGCGTGCACCAAGCAGGCATCCAGACCGCATCACAGGCGCATCTATGGATGATCGCGTTTTCCATTAAGGAAGGCGTCGACAAGGAGAAGCTTCGCCGACTGTTGTCGGTGTGGACGACTGATGCTCGCGATATGGCCGCAGGTAAGGCTCCTCGTACCGACCTAGAGCCAGAGATGTACCAGTCTCCGGCGAACTTGACCATCACTCTTGGTCTTGGCGAAGGGTTCTTCAAGGCTGCAGGCGTAGAGGACAAGAAGCCTGAATGGTTGAAGCCACTTCCTGAGTACAAGACTGATCAGCTTGACGAAAAGTGGAACGACGGCGATTTGTGTTTGCAGGTGTGCGCGGACGATCCAATGATGTTGTCTCACGCCAGCCGTTACATGATTCGCAATGGCGCCCCGTATGTTGACGTGAAGTGGGTGCAGGAAGGCTTCCTGCCTGCTCATGGTTCCTTGAAGCCAGGCGAAACGCCACGCAATCGTTTCGGCCAGCTTGATGGCACAGTCAACCCTCGCACTGATGACGAGTTCAACGATCAAGTGTGGATTGACGAAGGACCGGCGTGGCTTCGCGGCGGTTCGTGCCTCGTTGTTCGTCGCATTGAAATGGACATTGACGGTTGGGATATTCTCGACCGCCCGAGCCGTGAAGAAGTCACAGGCCGCACTCTTGATACTGGTGCACCTCTTGGTGGCAAGAATGAGTTTGACCCAGTCGATCCAGACGCGACCGACGAGTATGGTCTGCCACTTATCGACAAGAATTCTCACGTAGCTCTGGCGATGCCTCCAAAGGATGATCCAGAGCAGAAGCTGCACCGGCGTGTGTACACCTATGACTTGCCACCAGAGCCTGACCATCGGTTTACATCAAACACAGGTCTTATCTTTGCGTGTTATCAGAAGGATCCGTTGAAGCAGTTCGATCCAATTCAGAAGCGCTTAGACGAACTGGATCGACTTAATCAGTGGATTTTCCACATTGGGTCTGCAGTTTTCGTTATGCCTCGTGGCACGAAGGAAGACGAGTACTGGGCCCAGGACCTACTAGAGGGGTAGTCCGAACTTAGAGCTTCAGCAGGGGTAAGGTAGGTCGAGTCTGAGGGATGTCACCAGGTATGTGACATCCCGTGAACTCACAAAGGAGAACACGCGCGCCGTGTCTGACTCGACCATTGACCTTGCCCCATTTTCTGTTCCTGCAGGAGAGCCTGTTGGTCAGGCCATGCGGGATCTCGGATATCCAAACAAGGGACCTGAAGCCATCGTTTGCGTAAAGGACCCTGAGGGCAACCTCCGAGACCTGTCCTACGTACCTGAAGCAGCAACATCCATGGAGCCAGTGCCTGCAAACACTGAAGAGGGTCGCTCTGTCATCCGCCACTCCACAACACACGTGCTGGCGCAGGCGGTGCAGAAGGAATTCCCAGGAACCAAGCTGGGCATTGGACCTGCCATCGACAACGGTTTCTACTATGACTTCCGAGTTGCAGAGCCGTTTACTCCAGAAGACTTGAAGCGTATCGAAAAGACGATGAAGAAGATCATCAAGTCTGGACAGCGTTTCGAGCGTTTCGCCTTCGAAGGTCCGGAGGATGCGTCTGCACAGCTTGCCGACGAGCCGTACAAGGTCGAGCTGATCGTCGATAAGTCTCGCGGCGATGTCGATGGTGACGATGAAGCAAACGTCGATGTAGGTGGCAATCAGCTCACGGGGTACCGAAACATTAACCCGCGTACCGGTGAGACTGAGTGGTTTGATTTGTGCCGTGGTCCGCACGTACCAACGACCCGCTACATTCCAGCCTTCAAGCTAACGCGTTCTTCTGCTGCGTACTGGCGTGGCGACCAGGCAAACGATGACCTGCAGCGCATCTATGGCACTGCCTGGGAATCCAAGGAAGCCATGGATGAGTACTTGGATCGCATGCTAGAGGCGGAGAAGCGCGATCACCGTCGTTTGGGATCTGAGCTGGATCTGTTCAGCTTCCCAGATGAGATTGGTTCAGGTTTCCCAGTTTTCCATGTCAAGGGTGGCATCATTCGCAATGAGATGGAGCAGCATTCGCGTCGACGCCACATTGAGGCTGGCTACGACTTCGTCAATACGCCACACGTGACGAAGGGCGACTTGTTTGCAAAATCCGGTCACCTGGACTTCTATGCAGACGGTATGTTCCCTCCAATGAAGTTGGATGGGGAAGTAGACGCAGAGGGCAACGTGACGAAGCCTGCGCAGGACTACTACGTCAAGCCAATGAACTGCCCAATGCACAACCTGATCTTCTCGTCGCGTGGCCGTAGTTACCGCGAACTGCCAATCCGCATGTTCGAGTTCGGTACGGTCTATCGCTACGAAAAGTCTGGTGTCATCCACGGTCTGACGCGAGCACGTGGTTTTACTCAGGACGACGCGCACATCTACTGCCGTGAGGATCAGCTGGAAGAAGAGCTCACCTCGGTGCTCGATTTCATTATTTCCTTGCTGCGGGACTACGGACTGGATGACTTCTACTTGGAGCTGTCTACTCGCGACCCGAAGAAGTCAGTGGGTTCGGACGAAATTTGGGAGAAGTCGACCGAGATCCTCCAGCGCGTCGCAGATGCTTCGGGGCTTGATCTGGTTCCAGATCCAGGTGGCGCTGCTTTCTATGGTCCAAAGATTTCTGTTCAGGCTCGCGACGCGATCGGCCGTACGTGGCAGATGTCAACTGTTCAGCTCGACTTCAACCTGCCGGATCGGTTTGATCTCGAGTACACGTCACCGGATGGCACCAAGCAGCAGCCAATCATGATTCACCGTGCGCTCTTCGGCTCCATCGAGCGTTTCTTCGGTGTCCTCCTCGAGCACTACGCCGGTGCATTCCCAGCATGGTTGGCTCCAGAGCAGGTCATCGGCATTCCAGTTGCAGACGACTGCATTCCACACCTGGAAGAGTTCACCAAGGCTCTGAAGGCACAGGGTATTCGCGCGGCAGTCGATGTTTCTGACGACCGCATGCAAAAGAAGATCCGCAACCACACCCAGATGAAGGTTCCATTCATGATTCTGGCGGGTGCTCGCGATGTTGAAGCCGGTGCAGTGAGTTTCCGCTTCCTTGACGGCTCTCAGATCAATGGTGTCCCGGTTGCTGAAGCAGCCCAGCTCATTGGTGCCTGGATTACTGAGCGTCGCAACGAGCAGCCGAATAACGACACCGTTGGTGCATTGCGCGCCGGTGCTGACGTAGCAGAGGAGTAACTGTGACAGACGAGTCGTCGGGAAGCGATTACGTGGATTCAGGTGTGGGTACTCCAGATCGCCTGCAAAGGCTCTGGGCACCATACCGCATGAACTACATCGCCGATAAGGGTGTCCACGACACGTCGAAGCGCCACAATCCATTTGTGGAACTGCCGGAGCGTGACGACGAAGACGCCCTCATCGTGGCACGCGGAGAATTGGTGTACTGCGTGCTTAATCTCTTCCCGTACAACTCGGGTCACATGATGGTGGTGCCGTATCGCCAGGTCGCAAACCTGGAAGACCTGTCGGATGCCGAGATGGCGGAGCTGATGTCGTTCGGTCAGGAGGCGATTCGGACGCTGAAGCGTGTCTCTAACCCGCACGCTGTCAATGTTGGGTTTAATCTAGGACGGGCGTCCGGAGGTTCCGTCGGTGATCATCTGCATATGCATGTGGTGCCGCGGTGGTCCGGAGATTCGAACTTTATGACGATCATTGATGGCACCAAGGTTTTGCCACAGCTGCTGCGGGACACCCGGGCGCTGTTAGCAAAGTCGTGGGGCGGGTAGTTTTCGTCGTGCTATCGACGATGTTTAGGGCTGAAAGCGAAGGAGCGTAACCAGGATGCTCAGCGTACGCGGGCGCAAGCCGATTCGGCCTATCGTCGAACCTCTTGCGAGGGGCTTGAACAATCTTGGGGTCAGCCCAAATGCTGTCACCATCATCGGTACAGTGGCAGCGATTGCAATTATCGTCGTTCTGATTCCTACCGGCCATCTACTGGCCGCAGCGATTCTGACTGGCCTGTTTACCGCGTTGGATCTGCTTGACGGCACGATGGCGCGGTTGCGTGGTGGTGGCACGAAATTCGGTGCCACCCTTGATGCTAGCTGCGATCGGCTTACCGACGGCGCTCTGTTTGGCGCCATCGCGTGGTGGTTAATTTACTCGCATGATGCTCCGGGGCCATTGATCGTCGCAACGATTGTGACGTTGGTGTGTTCGCAAGTGATCTCGTATGTCAAGGCACGTGCTGAAGCGTCAGACCTCAAAGTCGATGGTGGCTTAATCGAGCGTGCGGAGCGCTTGATCATCTCCTTGGTTGGCCTTGGTTTGGAAGGCATAGGCATTCCGTATGCCATTGACATCGCACTGTGGCTGCTGGCTGTTGGATCTGTGTTCACCGTGATTCAGCGGCTGTTGATGGTGGCGCGCCAGCCAGGTGCCACTGATCCCATTGCTGCACCCGCAGGAGCTGAGTAGCTATGTCAATACTCGACAGTATTAAATCAACGGTGACAGCCTACGGCTACATCGCGGGATGGAAGGTTGTTGCTCGCCTTCCAGAGGGCATGGTCCATGCGATTGCACGCAAGGTGGCAGATAAAGCGACAACTGACAAAGAAGGTCGCGTGGGTGCTGGCCCTGTTCAGCTACGTAAAAACCTGGCCCGCGTGTTGAAGTGTCAACCAGAAGACGTTCCAGATTCTCTGGTTCGAGAATCGATGCGACGATACCTTCGCTATTGGGTTGAGGCATTTCGCCTGCCCCGGGTAGCCGGACCATATATGGCCGAACGAGCCACGGCGCATGGGATCGGACTCGATCAGGTTTATGCTGCACACGCTTCCGGTAAAGGACTAGTCCTTGTTTTACCACATATGGGCAATTGGGACATGGCTGGTATGTGGCTCGCCGAAGAAGTCGCGCAGTTCACGACAGTCGCCGAACGTTTGAAGCCAGAGTCTCTTTACGATGCATTCGTAGAGTTCCGCGAAAGCCTGGGTTTCCGCATTCTTCCGCACATCGGCGGTCAGCCTCCTTTCGATGAATTGAAGCGAGTACTCACTGATGGTGGCATTGTCTGTCTTCTTGGTGACCGTGATATGAGCGCACGCGGTGTCGAAGTCGACTTCTTCGGAGAGAAGACAACGATGCCAGCGGGCCCAGCTTTACTCGCTCGAGAAACCGGAGCAACACTTCACTCAGTGGGGTTGTGGTTCACACCGCCCTCGGCTATCGACACGTATGGCGGTTGGGGCATGAAGATCGCGGAGCAGATCCCGACGCAGGGACGTGAGCTTCCGGCCATCGTCCAAGACATCGCAACCTGTATGGAGGAAGATATCGCGGCTCATCCAGCTGACTGGCATATGCTCCAGCCATTGTGGATGGCAGATCGGAAGCGTCGTCGTAAAGATCGTTAACGACGGTCGTGCTGAGCCGTACCGTAGAGTCGCTGGTACGAAGCCCCACCACGTGCAGTTAGAAAGGAATCGTCTGTCCATGCGAATTGGAATGGTGTGTCCGTACTCGTTTGATGTACCGGGTGGAGTTCAGGCACATGCAGTCGATTTGTGTAACGAGTTCATTCGTCGAGGGCACGACGTTAGTCTGATCGGGCCGGCAGGCGATTCCGCTGATGTCCCTGAATTCGTTGTTCGCGGTGGAGCGGCGATTCCCATTCCGTATAACGGCTCTGTCGCGCGATTGTCCTTCGGGCCGATCACCCAGCGCAAAGTTCGAAAATGGATTGAGCGCAATGACTTCGATGTGCTCCATATTCACGAGCCCAATTCGCCCAGTTATTCAATGTTGTCTCTGCGTGCGGCAGTGGGACCAATCGTTGCGACGTATCACTCGGCAGCAACCGAGTCACTGATCTTGAAGCTCGCTGTGCCATTTCTCCGGCCATTGCTCGAGCGCATTCGCGGTGGCATAGCAGTGTCTGAAGTCGCTCGACGCTGGCAAGTGCAGCAACTCGGTGGCGATCCGGTGCTGATTCCCAATGGCGTCCGAGTGAAAGACTACGAGGATGCCCCAGAGCCTGAGGAAGTTCCTGAAGTTGGCCTTCCTGCAGACGGTACGAAGCGGCTAGTTTTTCTCGGGCGTTTCGACGAACCCCGAAAAGGCCTTCCCGTGTTGCTCGATGCACTGTCCGCAGTGCGTCGTAAGTTCCCGGACCTAGAAGTCATGGTTATCGGTGATGGCGACAAATCTCAGGCTGTTCGCCGCGCGGGCGAAAATGCAGACGTGTTGAATTTCGTTGGTCGTTTGTCTGAAGAAGCAAAGGCTGCTGCGTTGAAGTCCGCGCACGCCTACATTGCGCCACAACTTGGTGGAGAGAGCTTCGGCATCGTCTTGGTGGAAGCGATGGCTGCTGGCGCTCCAGTGATTTCTAGCGATATTGATGCATTCCAACTCGTTCTGAACCATGGAGAGTACGGGTTGCACTTCCGCAATGGAGACTCTGCAGATTTGTCCCGTCAGATTTTGCGCATGCTTAGTGACGACGCCTTGGCAGCAGACTTCATTGACAAGGGCCACGTTCGTGCCTGGGAGTACGACTGGTCCAGCATCGCTGACCAAGTGTTGACCGTGTACGACACTGTTCGTATGGACGGCGAGCGAGTCGTGTTGGCCTAAGCATTTACCGCTAAGGTATCCAGCATGGTTTCAGTTCCGGTGTGGGCAGTAGTCCTCTGTATCCTTCTCGTTGTTCTTGCTTTTGTGGGCTTGATTGCATCCGCGACAGCAACGCGACTGAACCGGATGCATATCCGTACTGACCTCGCTCGTAGCGCTCTGGAAGCTGCTCTTGGCCGTCGCGCTGCAATTGCCCGCGCAACATACCCGGAGCTCGCCGAGATGACGACGAAGGCTGAAGCACTGCGACTGACTGCAGACGATCCCTTTGCGCGCGTTGATGCTGAAAATCAGCTCACTGCTCAATTGACCCAGCTCGTCGAGAAGCAGTGCCCGGAACCAGCGCTTGCTATCGAACTCCACGATGCGTACACGCGCGTTGAGCTTGCCCGTCGCTTCTACAATGATGCGGTCACTGATACTCGAGCTTTGCGACGACAGCCGTTTGTCAAATACCTCCGTCTGGCCGGTACCGCGCCAGTTCCTGAGTACGTCGATATGTTTGTCGCCTCGCAGAGCGATTAGCAGTCGTGCTTCGCGTATTTGCTCACCACTAGGCGCGTGAACAGCGCCACATATCGGCAGGTATAGTGACTGAAATAGGTTAGGGATGGGGCCGTGGTTTGTCGCGGTTGTCCGTCGTCAACCGCGTTGAAATCTAGCCTTGACAAACACAGTGAATGTATTGACGAAAACAGGGAGTTCGTAGTTGAGCAACGAAGCTAACATCAAGCAGGGCACGGCTCGCGTAAAGCGCGGTTTTGCGGAGATGATGAAGGGTGGCGTCATCATGGACGTCGTCACCCCGGAACAGGCGAAAATCGCTGAGGATGCCGGTGCAACCGCAGTGATGGCGCTGGAACGCGTCCCAGCGGATATCCGTGCAGAGGGTGGCGTTTCTCGAATGTCTGACCCGGACATGATCGAGGGCATTATCAACGCAGTTTCCATCCCGGTGATGGCAAAGGCTCGGATCGGACACTTTGTAGAAGCTCAGGTTCTCCAGTCTCTTGGTGTTGACTTCATCGATGAGTCCGAGGTGTTGACTCCAGCGGACTACGCAAACCACATCGACAAGTTTGATTTCACAGTTCCATTTGTCTGTGGTGCTACCAACCTGGGCGAGGCACTTCGTCGTATCAACGAGGGCGCTGCCATGATTCGTTCGAAGGGCGAGGCAGGTACGGGCGACATTTCTAATGCAGTGACCCACATGCGTACCATTCGCGCGGAGATCAACCGTCTGAAGTCGATGGCTCCAGACGAGCTGTATGTTGCTGCAAAGGAACTGCAGGCTCCATACGAACTCGTCCGCGAAGTAGCCGAAACTGGCAAGCTGCCAGTCGTCCTGTTCACTGCGGGTGGCATTGCAACTCCAGCTGACGCTGCAATGATGATGCAGCTCGGTGCTGAAGGCGTATTCGTTGGCTCCGGTATCTTCAAGTCTGGAAACCCTGCCGAGCGTGCAAAGGCAATTGTGCAGGCAACCCAGCACTACGATGATCCGAAGGTTATCGCGGATGTTTCCCGTGGCCTCGGTGAGGCAATGGTCGGAATCAATGTTGACGAGATTCCACAACCACACCGGTTGGCTGAGCGTGGCTGGTAAGCCAGCGCTAGGCAAATCCCACTAATATTGGAAGTATGTCCGCGCGGGCACTGCGAGTGAGCACTGCACGCGGGACTACTTCCTTTTGCATTTCTGGTTCTTTTTAACTGATTCTTTTCTAGGGGCAGGCAGCAGTTTATGGCGGATATTCGCAAGATTCTTGATCTGGAACGTATCGATCTCGACATTTTTCGAGGCCCTATTATTGAGTCGATCCTGCAGCGTACGTTCGGCGGACAGGTAGCTGCACAGTCCTTGGTCGCCGCGACGAAGACGGTGGAGCCGAAATACTCCGTGAACTCGTTGCACGCTTATTTCGTGGGCCCCGGCCGTCCGCACATGCCAACCACGTTCCTGGTAGACCGCATCAAAGATGGTCGCACGCTGTGTCACCGGCACGTTCGTGCAGTCCAAGATGGTCGTACCATTTTTATGATGCAAGTGAGCTTCTTCCGTCGTGGCAACGAGGGCATCGAACACACAGATCGCATGCGTGAAGTTCCGCACCCAGACGACGTCGTCATGGATACCTCCGAAATGTCGCACACGCGAAAGCTGCTGTTAAAAGAGTGGCAGGATTGGGACATCCGCGTCATTCCTGAAGACCAGTACCCGCACAATCCTTACACAGCATCGCACCAGGTCGTGTGGCTCAAGTCGAAGAAGAAGCTGCCTGACGACGAGACTTTCCACATGTGCACCCTCGCTTACATGTCCGACATGACGCTGTTGTCATCGGCGTTAGTGCCGCATAAGGGCGTAGAGGTGCAGGAAGCCAGCCTTGACCATGCCATCTGGTTCTTGCGTCCATTCCGCGCTGATGAATGGCTACTGTACGACCAGATTTCGCCTTCTGCAGACAGCGGACGGGCATTGACACATGGACGCATCTTCAACCAACAGGGCGATCTCGTCGCAGTGGTCACACAGGAGGGATTGACACGGAAGCTCGAGCCGGGAGTTCAGCCAGTGCCGTGTTTGCCTAAGTTTGAACGGCAAAGTGAGAATTTCGACTAGTGGCTGTTCCGACAATTGGCGTTTTAGCGCTACAAGGCGGAGTAGAAGAACACCGGCATATCCTCAATCTTCTCGGAGTCGAGTCCCGAAAGGTACGGCTACCGCGCGATCTCGACGGTATTGATGGCCTGATCTTGCCTGGTGGCGAGTCCACGACCATGAGCAAGTTGATGGTCTTCAATGAGCTCGAGGAGCCCTTGCGGGCTGCACTCCACAACGGGCTGCCGGCATTTGGGACGTGTGCTGGCATGATTCTGTTGGCTTCGTCAATATTGGATACTCGCGACGACGCTGTGGCACTGGGGGCGTTGGATATTGTCGTGCGCCGAAACGCATTTGGTCGTCAGGTTGATTCTTTTGAATCGGACCTAAACTTCGCTGGTATCCGAACCATCAGCGAGAATTCGCGACCACTACATGCAGCGTTCATTCGTGCGCCGTGGGTGGAAAGCATCGGCGACGTCGTCGAAGTGCTGTCGACGGTGTCGGTGCCGGGCGTAGATCGTCGCGAAGCAATAGTCGGAGTGCGACAAGGCAATGTGATGGCGACGAGTTTTCATCCAGAGTCGACGGGAGAAACGCGCGTTCATGAGTATTTTTTGCGTGAGTGCGTGCGCGTGGCATAGGGCCTGGCTCCCGACAGGGCTATAGTGGTTCAGCGAAAGTTCTTATTTTGTTCAACAAGGAGTTGGGAACCACCAGATGGCTGGCCATTCAAAGTGGGCTACTACCAAGCACAAGAAAGCGGCTAACGACGCTAAGCGCGGTAAAGAGTTCGCAAAGCTGATCAAGAACATTGAAGTTGCTGCACGTACCGGCGGCGGCGACCCTTCCGCGAACCCGACGCTGGAAGACATGATCCGCAAGGCCAAGAAGGCATCGGTTCCAAACGATAACATCGAGCGCGCTCGGAAGCGTGGCTCCGGTGAAGAAGCTGGTGGCGCTGACTGGGAGACCATCACGTACGAAGGCTACGCACCTGGTGGTGTCGCAGTCATCGTTGAGTGCTTGACGGATAACCGTAACCGCGCAGCGTCAGATGTACGTTCTGCCTTCAACAAGCAGAACGGCAACATGGCCGATAACGGCGCGGTGTCGTACATGTTCGAACGCAAGGGCATCATCATGGTGCCAAAGGGCGAGCTGACTGAAGATGATCTGCTGATGGCAGTTCTCGATGCCGGCGCTGAAGAAGTCAATGATTTCGGCGACCACTTCGAGGTTGTCGCCGGCTTCACCGACATGATGGCCGTGCGTAGCGCGCTTGTCGACGCCGGCATCGAATACGATTCCGCAGAACAGGACTACCGCGCAGAGAACGTCATCGCACTTGATGCTGAAGGTGCCCGCAAGTTCATGCGCTTGGTTGATGCCCTAGAAGACTCTGACGATGTGCAGAACGTCTACTCGAATGCTGATATCAGTGACGAAGTCATGGCGGAACTCGACAACGACTAGTGTGTCAGTGACGTGAGCCAACGCCGTGCGTGTTGCCGGTGTAGCTCCATATACGCGAAAAGTCCGTAGTACCTTGCCCAAAATAGGGAAGGCGCTACGGACTTTATTGTTGAACCGTGTTGTCGCTAGGCAAACCACTGCGTCGGTGGACCAGCAAGAAGAAGCAGCACAAACACAATCATGACTACAGCAGCAATGATTGCGGCTGAAAAGCCAGGGCGACGAACAATCGTCGCGAGGATCGTTTCGAAGATGCCGCGAGGATTTTCGTTGAGGTCGGTGAAGCGCCATGGGCTGTCGAGGAGCCCAGCTTTTTCAGTGGCACGCTCGAACGGAACGGTCATGAACGGGATGATTGACGAAGCCAGGCCGAGGATGCCACGCGCGACCGACCAACGCTGATTGATCCATACGATAATCGTCACAGCGGCGTAGGAAAGAAAGACAAAGCCGTGAATACCGCCGAAGATGGTCGATGCCAGTTCGGTAGTTTTTGTTACGTACTTCAACACAAGACCGAACAACAGCAGGGCCCACGTCACCATTTCTGCAATAGCTAGGCGACGGTACAAGCTCTTGGGTGAGTTCATAACCATTAACGTACTGTGCCAGCTCGCCCGATGCTAACTGCGCTACTCTGTATTCGATAGTATTATCGAACGCACACATGTTCGGGTAATTCTGGCGTGGGATTCACACTGAGATCGACAACACAAGATCAACCGATCGACAGGATCCCGGTCGCAGACAACAAAGGAGACAACTCCGAGTGGCAACTACGCCCCAGTACATTCGCGTCATGGGTATTGACCCAGGCCTCACGCGGTGTGGCTTGTCAGTCGCGGACGGCGGACAAGGCCGTGGGGTCGTGCCCATTGCAGTGGGTGTCGCACGCACTCCTTCGGATGCTTCCCTGGAGGATCGCTTGCTTCGGTTGTCCAACGCCGCCGAGGAGTGGATGGATCGGTATGAGCCCGATGTTGTGGCGATGGAGCGTTTGTTCGAGCGCGGCAATGTGTCCACTGTCATGCATACGGCACACGCGGTGGGGGTTCTCGTGCTAGCCGCAGCTCGTCGCGGAATCCCGGTGTACATGTACACACCGTCCGAGGTGAAGAAGGCACTTACCGGCAACGGGCGGGCAGATAAGAAGCAAATGACCGCGATGGTCACTCGTATCCTTGGGTTGTCGGCACCTCCAAAACCAGCGGATGCTGCCGATGCACTGGCAATCGCTATTTGTCATTGCTGGCGTGCGCCACTGCTACGTCGTCAGCGGGAGGCTCAATCTGCTGTCACTAACAGGCTGCAAGAGTTACACAACCAACACAACAGGCAGAAGGAAGAAAAGAAATGATCGCATCGTTGCGGGGCACGGTTTTAGACATGGGCGCTGGCTTCGTTGTCATCGAGTGTGCTGGTGTTGGTCACCTGCTACAAGTGACGCCGAAAACTCAGGCTCAACTCACCCGTGGTGAAGAAGGGTTCGTGCTGACGACGCTCATTGTCCGTGAAGATGCAATGACGCTGTATGGCTTTACCAACGCCCCTGAGCGCGAGATGTTTGACCTGTTGCAAACCGTATCGGGGTTGGGTCCTCGTATTGCCATGGCGGTCTTGACCGTGCTTTCTCCGAGTGAGATTGCGCACGCAGTGATGCACGGCGACGCGAAGCGATTGCAGGCTGCCAACGGTGTGGGCAAGCGCATGGCCGAAAGAATGTTGGTTGAATTAAAGGGCAAGGTTGATGTGTACGTCGATGCGTCGGCAAGCAGTGCCGACGCAAGCGCAGAAGGTCAAACTCCACGTGGTGCGGGCGTAGCATTGGCAGCTGATATTCCGCAGGTAGTAGCCGCGCTGGTGGGTCTTGGCTTCAAGGAAGACGAAGCGCAGGTCACGGTGGAGGCGGTTGTTGGAGACGATGCAACGATGGACACGTCGGCGGCGTTGCGGGCATCACTCAAAGTGTTGGGTCGTTAAGGGTAGCCAAGTAGAACCAGGGAAGAAGTAGGAACGTAGAACATGAGTGATGTCGAGCGCACAGAGTTCAATGTGCCGTCTCCCCGTGACATGTCCGTGGACTTTCAGCGCGACGTCGATGCACAGGCGCATATTGACGATGTAGATGCAGACTCTGGTCTGCGTCCGAAATCACTGGACGAGTTCATCGGCCAACCCAAGGTTCGGGAACAGCTGAGCCTGGTACTGGCGGGTGCCAAAGGACGTGGTGTAGCGCCCGACCACATTTTGATGTCCGGACCGCCAGGTTTGGGAAAGACGACAATGGCGATGATCATTGCCCAAGAGATGGGCTCATCGCTACGGATGACATCCGGGCCAGCATTGATTCGCGCAGGTGACTTGGCAGCTATGTTGTCGAACCTCCTCGAAGGCGATGTCCTGTTTATCGACGAAATTCACCGCATCGCCCGGCCCGTCGAAGAGATGTTGTACATGGCTATGGAGGATTTCCGTATCGACGTGATCGTCGGCAAGGGGCCGGGTGCAACGTCTATTCCACTGGAGATTCCGCCCTTCACTCTGGTTGGGGCGACAACTCGCTCTGGCATGCTCACAGGTCCGTTGCGCGACCGTTTTGGTTTCACAGCTCAGATGGAGTTCTACGATACGAATGACCTGACGCGAGTCGTTACCCGTGCAGCAGGAATCCTGGGCGTTGACATCACTGCGGAAGCGGCCGAAGAAATCGCATCTCGATCGCGTGGTACGCCACGTATCGCGAACCGACTACTGCGTCGTGTTCGTGACTTCGCTGATGTACATGCCAACGGTGTCATCGACCTGGGTGCGGCGCGAGCGGCACTCCTTGTCTTCGATGTCGACGAACTGGGGCTTGACCGGCTAGATAGGGCAGTGCTCACTGCATTGGTCAAGGGTCATGGCGGTGGCCCCGTTGGAGTTAATTCGCTGGCATTGGCTGTCGGTGAAGAATCGTCGACCGTCGAAGAGGTCTGCGAGCCCTATCTTGTGCGAGCAGGCATGATTGCACGCACTTCACGTGGTCGGGTAGCAACAGGCGCAGCGTGGCATCATCTCGGCTTGACACCACCTGAAGGGGCACTCGGCCAGTACTAGTGGGGTCAACGGGGGAGACCGCCACGCCGGGTCAATTGGGTCACGATTAGGCATACCCCGATAGACTCGTGCCTCATGGAACCATTCATGCTTCTCGTACTAATTGCCATCTTGTTGGCAGTACCGCTCTGGCAGACCTTCCGACAGAACAAGCAGCTCCGTGAGATCCGTCAAATGCAGGAACAGCTCGTTCCTGGCATGGAAGTTGTTACTGGCTCCGGCATGCACGGCATCGTCGTCGATACGACCGACGAGACGGTCGATCTCGCTGTAGCGGACGGCGTCGTAACGCGTTGGCAGCGTGGCGCCGTCGCTCGCAATCTCACTGTTGAGCAGCACAAGGCTGCCAAAGAAGAGAAGTTTGCGGACGACGCAGCTCAGTTGAACAACGAGAACTCGGACACAACCAAGAAGGACTAATTCGTCCTTTCTTATTCCCACTAAACGTCAAATTTTCTACAGGAGCATTTCCTTGGCTAGCTCAAATCGCGTCAAGGGGCGCCGAATGAACGCATCGTGGCCGAAATGGCTGCTCGCGCTGTTCGTGCTCATTCTGGCAATAACCTACTCACTGGTTTTCTTCACAGGAAACCGCGAAGCAACTCCGAAACTCGGCATTGACCTGCAGGGTGGTACGCGGGTGACACTGGTGCCGCAGGGCGAACAGCCGACTGCAGATCAGCTTAATCAGGCACGAACCATTCTGGAGAACCGTGTCAACGGCATGGGCGTCACAGGCGCTCAGGTGGTCGCCGATGGCGACACCTTGGTCATCACAGTGCCAGGCGAAGATTCGCAGGAAGCCCGTGCGCTCGGTCAAACCTCGCAGTTGTTCTTCCGTCCAGTGTTGGAAAACCCTGGTACACCTGACCAGAACAAGCTAGAGGGCATCTTCACTGACATGGCATCACAGTGGGTAGAAGTTGGCCTGCTGACTCCAGAGGAAGCTAACAAGCGAGTTGGCGACTTCTACAGTGAAGTGAAGAAGGGCAGCCAGGCTGCCATCGATCAGTTCAAGCAGCAGAACCCAGGACAACCAGTACCAGCTGAGTTGAACGTCAATGTCGGTGAAGCGCCGAAAATCGACGCTAAGGCTCCTGAAACTCCTTCCAACTCGCTCGAAGCCGCGGATCTGCGCACAAAGGTCCGAGACGTACTGCTTGAGTCACGCCAGACGGAAGACCCAACCGAGCAGGTCGCAGCTGCGGCGTTGATGCAGTGTGGTCAAAATGATGGCACTGATGCGCTGCAGGGTGCTGATGATCCCGCCAAGCCGCTGGTGACATGTAGCCCAGACGGTCAGGGTGCCATCATTCTGGCACCTGCACCAGAACTCGTCGGGCAAGAAGGAAAGCCAGATGCTGAGCGCTTGTCTGGTAACCAGATTGATACCGATGCGCCAATCAACGGTGGCTTTGATCAGCAGTCGGGCGAGGTACAAGTTTCCTTCAGTTTCAAGTCCAATAAGGGCGAAGCTGGTGGGCGTACCTGGACCAAGCTGACCGAGGAAAACCTGCAGAAGCAGGTTGCCATTGTCCTTGACTCTCAGGTGATTTCTGCACCAGTCATTCAGGAAGCAACTGGTGTAGGCCAGGCGACTCGTATTACTGGTGACTTCACCATTGACGAAGCACAGACGCTTGCGAATAACCTTCGCTATGGTGCTCTACCATTGAGCTTCGCGGGTGAAGATGGCGAACCAGGTGGCACCGCAACGACGATTCCAGCAACGCTTGGTTCCGCGTCGCTGCAGGCTGGTCTGATTGCAGGCCTGGTGGGTATTTTGCTCATCATCGTTTACGCCGTTGCTCTATACCGTGGTCTTGGCGCTATCTCGATTATTTCTTTGGCTGCAGCAGGTGCCATGATCTACGGACTCCTCGTATTGCTGGGGCGCTGGATCGGCTACTCGCTGGATCTGGCGGGTATCGCAGGCATTATCATTTCGATTGGTACGACCGCTGACTCCTTCATTGTGTTCTTCGAACGCATCAAGGACGAGATCCGCAACGGCAGGACATTCCGATCCGCAGTGCCACATGCTTGGCGTAATGCTCGTCGTACGATTCTCGCTGGTAACTTCGTATCCGTTATCGCCGCTGTGGTTTTGTACATTCTGGCTGTGGGCGATGTCCGTGGCTTCGCGTTCACACTTGGCTTGTCGACGGCGTTCGACATCATCACCGCCTTCCTGGTCACCGCCCCATTGGTGATCCTTGCAACCAGGAAGTTCCCTGGTTTGGCTAAGCCATCGATGAATGGCTTTGGTGGAATCATGAAGATTGCCGAGCAGAATCATCAGCGTCGTTTCGCTGCCGCCTCGACCAAAGAGGAGAAGTAAAGACTATGTCTGATCACACTTCTACCAAGTCCCACGAGTCGACTATCGACGCATCACTCGATGCGGATGCCAAGGGCGGTTTCTTGAACCGGCTGCACACTGGTGCTGGCGGTTTCGACATTGTCGGGCGTAGTCGTCGTTGGTATGCCATCACCGCGATGGTGTTGGTGGTGGCTATTGGCGCGATGCTTATTCGCGGCTTCACCCTTGGTATCGATTTTGAGGGTGGCACGCGAATGACAATGCCACCAGAAACTGCAAATGAACAGCAGGTCGAGCAGGTATTCAAGGAAGCAACCGGCGTTTCTCCGCAGCTTGTGCAGATCATTGGTGCTGGCGACGCCCGAGTTCTTGAAATCACGTCTGAGCGTCTAGGCGAAGACAAGATCAACGATGCTCGCGCCGCTCTCTTTGACAAGTTCCAGCCAAAGGATGCAACTGGCAATCCATCGCCCGATGCGATCGGTGACTCCACGGTGTCTGAGTCCTGGGGTGGTGCGATCACCAACCGCATGTTGCTGGCGATGGCAGTATTCCTTGGCCTCGTTTTTGCGTACATCGCCATTCGTTTCGAGCGTGACATGGCTATCTCCGCCATTGCTGCTTTGCTTATCGACGGCATCGTCATCGCAGGCATCTACGCTCTCATCGGTTTCGAGGTGAGCCCGGCAACTGTGATTGGTTTGTTGACCGTCCTATCGTTCTCTCTCTATGACACCGTCGTGGTGTTTGACAAGGTCATGGAGAACACCGCTGGATTCAAACAGTCAACGCGGCGCACCTACGGAGAGCTGGTCAACCTTGCGGTAAACCAGACGCTTATGCGCTCTATTAACACCACGGTGTCGACCGCACTGCCAATTCTTGCGCTCATGGTCATCGCTGTGGGCATGTTGGGCGTCGGTACCCTGAAGGACCTCGCATTGGTCCAGCTGATTGGCATTATTCAGGGTACGTTCTCATCAATCTTCCTTGCATCACCCTTCTTGGTTTCGCTGAAGAATCGCCAGAAGTCCTTCCGGGATCATGATGCCAAGGTCGCCGAGGCACGCGCTGGTGGCGCAGACCATCAGGGTATCGAGGCAATGGCAGATCTGGATGAAACTCCAGCCACCAAGGCTCCAGCTGAGTCTGCTGCTTCACGACGACGCGTCGTCACGCCAGAACTGAGCCCAGGTGACGATGATCGCCCGAGCGGTTCGCTGTCGTGGCGCCCTGGTCGGTAGGTTTTCACGTCAGAAGCACGTAGCCACCGGGGGACACCGTCCATCTGAGTAATAACTTAATTCCAACTGTGAGACAATGACGGGTATCGTGATTTGATACGCGTCATTGCTGGTTTTTGCCCTCTGAAAGTGAGGAGTTTCGTGTCATACGCGAATGCGAAGGAAGCCCTAGAGGACCTGATCCGTTTGGTTCCTGACTTTCCTCAGGAGGGCGTGCTTTTCGAAGACCTGACCCCGGTTTTGGCGGATCCTGAGGGATTCCGCCTTATCGTCGATGAGGTGGCTGCGGCGTGCGAGGAGTACGGTGCGGAGCTTATCGGAGGCCTTGACGCACGCGGATTCCTGATCGGTTCAGCGGTGGCGTACAAAATGGGCCTTGGAGTGTTAGCTATTCGCAAGAAGGGCAAATTGCCTCCGCCTGTTCATACCGAAGAGTACGGACTGGAGTATGGCAAGGCCGCACTGGAAATCCCTTCGGATGGTGTTGAGCTGAAGGGAAAGCGCGTCGTTTTGGTGGATGATGTGCTTGCAACTGGCGGAACTATGGGCGCAGCCCGCAAGCTTCTGGAAAAGTGTGGGGCAGAAGTTTCCGGCTTCTGTTGTGTCCTTGAAGTGGCTGGTCTTGGTGGACGTGAGCGTCTGTCTGATCTGCCAGTGTTTGTGGTTAAAAAGGGGTAGAAACGCATGGCAGACCTCTCTCCGCGCCGATATGGTGCTCGTTTGGCGCGCAGTTTGACTGGTGGCCGGACCAAGGTGAGTCCAGTATTGGACCCACTCGTCGCTGTACACAAAGAGGTTCATCCGCGTGCTGACCTGTCACAGTTGCAAAAGGCGTACGACACCGCGGAGCGGCTGCATGAGGGAGTTCGTCGTAAGTCTGGCGAGCCGTACATCACCCATCCACTCGCTGTTGCAACGATCGCCGCAGAGATCGGTATGGATACCACGACTCTGGTCGCGGCTTTGTTGCACGATACGGTCGAAGACACCGACTATTCGCTTGATGATCTAACTCAAGACTTTGGTCCAGAAGTGGCTCGGCTTGTCGACGGCGTCACGAAGCTCGACAAGGTCGCGTTAGGTTCCGCTGCCGAGGCAGAAACTGTTCGCAAGATGGTTGTTGCTATGAGCCAAGACCCTCGGGTGTTGGTGATCAAGGTATGCGACCGTTTGCACAATATGCGGACAATGCGTTTCTTGCCCCCGGAGAAGCAGGCCAAGAAGGCTCGGGAGACCCTGGAAGTCATCGCTCCACTTGCGCACCGACTGGGTATGGCAAGTATCAAGTGGGAACTTGAGGACTTAGCGTTCGCTATTCTTTATCCGAAGAAGTACGAAGAGATTGTGCGTCTCGTTGCCGATCGTGCTCCGCAGCGTGATCAGTATCTGCGAGAAGTGTCGAAAAGCCTCACCGCAGGTTTAAAGACCAGCCATATTCAGGCTCAGGTGATGGGTCGACCGAAGCACTATTGGTCGATTTATCAGAAGATGATCGTTCGAGGTCATCAATTCGACGAGATTTTTGATCTGGTGGGTATTCGCATATTGGTGGACTCCACCAAGGATTGCTATGCGGCGATGGGTGCTGTGCATTCGTTGTTCCAGCCGATGCCTGGGCGTTTCAAGGACTACATTTCGGCACCACGATTTGGTGTCTATCAGTCGTTGCACACTACGGTAATTGGACCTGGTGGCAAACCTCTTGAAGTGCAAATTCGTACGCAAGAAATGCACTTCAACGCCGAGTACGGCATCGCGGCGCACTGGCGCTATAAGGAAAGCAAAGGCTCCCACAAGGGAGATAAAGCTGAAGTCGATCAGATGGCGTGGATGCGCCAATTGTTGGATTGGCAGCGAGAAGCAGCGGACCCAAACGAGTTCCTGGACTCACTTCGCTATGACCTGGCCTCTAACGAGATCTTCGTCTTTACGCCAAAGGGCGATGTGATTACGCTTCCGGCAGACTCAACACCGGTTGACTTCGCATATGCAGTCCACACTGAAGTTGGACACCTCTGTATTGGCGCCAAGGTCAATGGCAAGTTGGTCGCGCTCGAGTCTTCGTTGAAGACCGGCGATCGCGTCGAAGTGTTCACGTCAAAGGACGTTGATTCGGGCCCATCGAGAGACTGGCTAGAATTCGTTCAGTCTCCGCGAGCGAAGGCCAAGATTCGGCAATGGTTTGCGAAGGAGCGTCGTGAAGAGGCTCTGGAAGCCGGCCGGGATGCTCTGGCTGCGGAGGTCCAGCGTGGTGGCTTGCCAATGCACCGCTTGTTCACTCCGCAATCAATGAAGCAGATTGCCTCTGAGCTGAATCTGATTGATGTCGACGCTCTGTACACGGCTATCGGTGACGGTACTATTACGGCACGCCACGTCACTAACAGGCTCATGGCGCGGTTCTCAGGCCAAGACGATGCTGTCGATCAGTTGGCAAAGCGTACTCCGCTGTCGAAGCTCCAAGAGCCCCGTAAGCGTTCACGTGCTGATGGGGCAGGAGTCTTGGTGGAAGGGTCAGCAGACATGATGGCCAAGTTGGCCAAGTGTTGTACGCCGGTGCCTGGAGACGAGATCTTTGGTTTCGTGACACGCGGTGGTGGCGTCAGCGTACACCGTATTGACTGCACAAATGCAGCAAAGCTCAAAGAAGAGCCAGAACGGATTATCCATGTCTCATGGGCAGATCGTGCCAGTGGCGCAGTCTTCACTGTCACCGTACAGATAGAAGCTCTAGATCGTCATGGGTTGCTGTCAGAGATCACGCGCGTCATTTCGGATCAGAAGGTGCCGATTACCGCGACTTCTTCGCATACAGCTGACGACCGCGTCGCAGTCATGCGATTTACGTTCGAGGTGTCTGATATTAAGCAGCTTGGTTACATCATCACGGTGTTACGTGGCATCGAAGGCGTGTACGACGTGTTCCGGGTCACTAGTGGCGGCTAATTGTTACCCCCGTTAGCTAAACGTGGGGTTAAAACTAGCTGACCTCGAACCGGCCCGCGGAAGTACTGCTAGTAGCCAAAAGTCCGGCCAAGACCCCGGTTCCTGAGGGTTTGGCAAACGATTGGCTTCACATTCGATACAAGGCCTAAAGAGTGTAACGATTCCATGTTCGACTGCTTTATAGACAACAGTCGTTAATTGTTGAGCAGCTACATATAGTGGCAGTTGGAAGGCAACGTTTCGTCAGTGCAGTCCTATTGCGTTGATGGATTCGGGGTCGTCCACACGGTATTTTCCGTCGCGTTTCTGCCCGACCTCACTGTGGTGTTGTGTCGGCTTGAATTGGGGGATTCGAGACACCAGCAGAAGCAGCCACACAGTAGCGACGGTAGTACCAACCACGGGGGATGAGATAGGAATAGTCCTTGACAGAAAGAAAACCGCAACTAAGCCCCGGCTGAGGCCCAATTGCGGTGTGTGATGCTGCTCGAGGTGATCGAGTTACTTGGCTTCTGCCTTCTCGATGCGAACTTCCTTGAATGGCTTACCGTCGGTCATTCCTTCGGTACCTTCAATGCCGTTGCCGGCAATCTTCTCAGCGACCTTTGTACCTTCAGAGGACATTGAGCCGAGAACGACATACTGCGGAGGCAAGTTGGAGTCAGCCCAGTTCAAGAAGAACTGGCTACCATTCGCATCTGGATCACCTGGGTTTGCCATTGCAATGGAACCCTTCTGGTAGATCATCGGCGTCTGCATATCCAGGTTTGCATCCTTGATTGGCCATTCGCCTGCATACTTGAAACCTGGTCCGCCGGAACCAGTGCCCGTTGGGTCGCCGCACTGCAAGACGTTCAACATGCCACCAGTTGCTCGGTGGCAAATGGAGTCGTCGTAAAAGTTGGACTTGGCCAAGTGCTCAATTGCGTTAACTGCACAAGGGGAGAGCGCACGATCCAATTCCATTGGAATATCGCCCTGGTTGGTCTTCAGGGTTACCGTTACCTTGCCCTTAGCAGGAACGTTTTCCGTCTTTGGCTTGTCGACGGGTTTCGCTGCTTCGCCGTCATCGTCGTAGGTGCAGGTGACCGTGTCAGGCAATGCCTGCTCGCGCTTCATTGGGATGAGTTCGCCGTCAACCGGCATCGCCATGAGTTCAACGGCCTTAGGCTCGTTGTTTTTTGTCTCGGTTGCTGTGGTGTCGGCTTCACCACCTTGCTTCGTTAGTAGCCAGATACCACCGACGATGACGACGAGAATAGCTAGCGTCGCAACGACAACACCCAACGGCTTTGTCTTCTCTGCACGGTCGCGGCGTGCCAAAGCACGATCGAGTTCTTTCATCGAATCGTGGCGCCGCTGTTTGTTGTCAGTCACAGATGCCTCTTTTCAAAGTACGTATATCGCTTAACGTCACAATACTGTTGTTAACAGTTGTTCTGTGAATAGGCACGGGGTAAGTCGGTACGATTCAGGCATGGAGATTCTTGGATTCGCGGCTGGACCGCTTCAAACAAATTGTTACGTGGCAACTGGTTTTCATTCCGATGCTGCTATCGAAGGTGAGTCCACGCCCTGCGTGATTATCGATCCGGGAATGGGCGCATTCGAGCAGCTGAAGGCCGAATGTGAAAAGCGCGGTTGGGTGCCCGAGGCAGTGTTGCTCACTCACGGCCATATTGACCACACCCGCGATGCTGACTCCGTCGCCAAGCACTGGGATATTCCGGTGTATATCAATTCGGCAGACCGACATATGATTGCAAATCCACTGGTTGGGGCAGGTCGCAACTTGGGCGCGATGTTCCGTGCCGGCGAGATGGAGGTCCCAGAGGATATTCGAGATCTCGAAGGTGACGATGAACTGAAGTTTGCTGGTCTTGCTTTTCAGATCTTGCATGCCCCAGGGCATTCTGCAGGTTGTCTGATGCTTCGCACGTCAGACGGCGCAGATGAGGTTGTTTTCAGTGGCGATGTCCTCTTTGCCGGATCCATTGGGCGCACCGATCTTCCAGGTGCCAACCACGAGGACATGATGACGTCCCTCCGTGAGAAGGTCCTCCCATTAGACGACGACCTGATGATCCTTCCCGGACACGGCCCAACGTCGACTATCGGCCAAGAGCGGGCAACAAATCCGTATCTGGCGCAGGTCAAGTAACTTCGTCTCAGTAACGAACGGTAAAGTATCGGACGTGACCGAGCAGAAGAAGACCAAGTTTCAGCCGTTTTCCGCGCCCAAGGGTGTACCGGACTATTTTCCACCGGTATCCCGCGAGTTTGAGGCAGTGCGCAACTACTTCCAGCATCGTGCCCGTTTAGCTGGATTCGAGCACATCGAGCTGCCTATTTTCGAAGAAACTGGTTTGTTTGCCCGTGGTGTCGGTGAATCCACGGATGTTGTGTCAAAGGAGATGTACACCTTCGCAGACCGTGGTGACCGCTCCGTAACTCTGCGCCCAGAAGGTACTGCAGGTGTGATGCGCGCAGTTATCGAGCACAACTTGGATCGCGGTCAGTTGCCAGTCAAACTGTCCTACGCTGGCCCGTTCTTCCGCTACGAGCGTCCGCAGGCCGGTCGCTATCGCCAGTTGCAGCAGGTGGGCGTCGAAGCCATCGGTGTCGACGATCCAGCCCTCGATGCTGAGGTGATTGCCTTGGCCGATGCTTGCTTCTCCGGAATTGGTCTGACCGGGTACCGTCTTGAACTCACCAGCCTCGGCGACAATTCCTGTCGTCCTGAATACCGCACTAAGCTCCAGGAGTTCCTGTTCGCGTTGCCTCTCGACGAAGAGACTCGTAAGCGTGCAGAGATTAACCCATTGCGTGTCCTCGATGACAAGCGTCCGGAAGTCAAGGAAATAACTGCCGACGCTCCGCTCATGCTGGATTACTTGTCGGCTGAGTGCCAGGAACACTTCGAAACAGTCACTGGCCTGCTTGATGACATGAACATTGCGTACACAATTAATCCACGCATGGTACGTGGCTTGGATTACTACACCAAAACGTGCTTCGAGTTCGTTCACGATGGTCTCGGTGCACAGTCGGGTATTGGTGGTGGCGGTCGCTACGACGGTCTGATGGCGCAGCTCGGTGGTCAAGAATTGTCGGGCATCGGTTTCGGCCTGGGTGTAGACCGCGCCATGCTCGCTCTTGAGACGGAGCAGAAGCAGGTCTCGGACGGTCGTCGCGTCGATGTTTATGGTGTTGCACTTGGCGACGCCGCCCGTCGTCGTATGGCGGCGCTCGTCAACGAGCTCCGCAACGCAGGTATCCGTGCCGACATGTCGTACGGCGGGCGTGGTCTCAAGGGTGCCATGAAGGGTGCAGACCGCGCTGGCGCTCGCTTCGCGCTTGTCCTGGGTGAATCGGAGTTGGAGGCTGGCGAAGTTCAGTTGAAGGACTTGGCAGCCCATGATCAGGAAGCCGTCTCACTTTCCAAGCTCACGTCGGTTCTTTCTGCCAAGCTCGCTCAGTAGAGTTCAGCAAGAATGCTCAGCACTGCTTAGCGCCAGCTAACGGCGTGTAGCAGGCTGCGTTGCAGTGAGCTGAAATTGTTGTCCGAACCGACAAATAGAACGTCACGACGACCTTCGCACCACGCCAACGACTCCACATTGTCGGGGTGCGTCGGCAAGTACGGAAATTCGAAGATGGGTCGTTTGCGCAATGGCTTCTCCTTGCCGTCAAGGCGATCTTTTCCAAGTACATTCGTGGCAGTATTCCGAGCGATGGCATCCAGCGAAACGCGAAACAGCGAGGCACGGTTTCCGGCTACGAATCCATAGGTGCGTTCCAGGAATATGAGTTCTGTCGCATCATCATTGACGGCGATGATCTCTGAAACACCAGGATGTCCCGTGTTCTGCAGCTCCATTGATAATGGATACACAAACTCGCTCAGCGGTTGACCCGTTGGCACATCGTAGACAGTGACACGGCTGAGCCCACTTGAGCCCGCCGGGATCTGTTGCGCCTCTGTATCCTGGCTCAGAGGAAACTCGGTAACAACGACCGCACGCTGGCCATCACGAGAAACTGCGAGCGCTTCATAGGCGCGATTATTCTTCACGACACGTCGCGTCGCAAAGTCCCGGTGATACGGAGGCGGCGAGAATCTACGCAGCTCCCGACCGTCTGGAGACGAATGAATGATCTCCGCTTCGATGGCCTTGCGGGTGTTCCCCTCGGAAGTCCACAGGAATGTTCCATCAGGGAGTACACGAATGGACTCCGGATCGACGCTGCCACGGTCATATGGGATTCCATGCGTGTCGGTGAGACCGATCGTTCTGGTTATCCGCGCGTCCGTGTGCTTTGCGACGAAATCCTCACCAGCAGCAATCTCCAATTCGTACACCCGAGCCGGACCTTGAAGCGCCCGATCATCACTGATGGCTAGATATCGTGAGCCCTGAAGATGATCGATCCCCGAGATGCCTCCGAATGGAACGCTGTCGCCAGTTTGCGTATACATGGAAGGGACGTCACTAGCTGTGTCAACCTCGCGATCTAGATTGATGTAGCCCTGGTACGGCGTGGCCGGGTCGAGCTCAGGAGCTAAGCCAGGCGGATGTTGAGCCATGAGGCTACCCAGACCAAGGAAGTACGCAACGACGATGCTGGTGACGGCAATCGTCGTAAAGCGGATACCAGGTCGGGACATATCTACCGAGACTAGCCCGAATGGTCGGCCAAGAGATCCGTGAAAGACACGCCAGAAGTGTTCAGTCCAGCGCCTGAAGGGCGGTCTGTAGAGGCTAAGCCATCAACATGAGTCGTGAGGATCATCTCGGCGAGTTCTCGACCAGCTCGCTGGGCGCGCTCAGCCAGGGGAGCGGACTGGTGCAGGTCGCCTGTAAAGGTTGACTCTCCAAAATCGTCTGTCGCCGAGAAAACATCGGTCGGGGCAATTCTCGCTCCGAAGTGGGAGAAGAGAGGGCGAAGGGTGTGGTCGATAACCAGCGAATGTCGCGCTGTACCTGCCGTGGCGCCGAGAAGAATGGGGACGTTGCGCAAGGCATCGTCATCAAGAGAGTCAATAAACATCTTAAATAGCCCGTTGTACGATGCCTTGAACACCGGAGTCACGGCGATGATCGCATCGGCAGCAGCGGTGCGATTGCGCGCGTCATCCAAGGCTGCGGACGCGATGCCGCCGGCGGTAAAGAGGTCCGCAAGATCCCGAGCTAGAGTACGCAGCTCGATGACGTGGATCTCCGCATTTTCGCCTCGTGCAGAAATCGCTGTGCTGGTTGCGTTCGAGAGCATGTCAGCGAGTTGGCGAGTTGTGGATGGCGTCGACAAACCACTTGAGATGACAACGATTTTGTGCACGTAGGGATCCTTTCCAAACTGTGCTGGTGTGCTGGTCAATGCCTAGTTTTCGATACGACCAGGCTGAATGCGGTGGTGTGGATGCTCACGATTAGCCGACAGCGTGGCATGGGTTGGTGGATCAGAAGGGACGTGTTCTGGTCGGCGTTCCTCAAACTTCTTACGAAGGACAGGAACGACATCGCGACCAAGGCGTTCAATCTGATTAAGGACGATGTCGAGAGGTAGTCCAGCGTGGTCAATCAGGAATAGTTGACGTTGATAGTCGCCAACCCAATCCGCGAACTGAAGAGTTCTATCGATGACCTGCTCAGTAGTGCCCACGGTCAGTGGAGTCATTTCTGTGAACTCTTCGAGGGATGGCCCGTGGCCGTAGACAGGCGCATTGTCAAAATATGGACGGAAGAATTCCTTTGCTTCCGCCTCAGAGTCGCCGATAAAGACCTGACCGCCAAGGCCAACGATGGCTTGATCAGCGCGACCGTGGCCGAACTGTTCGTAACGACGGCGGTAGATACTCACCATCTTCGCGGTGTGTTCCTTGTACCAGAAGATGTTGTTGTGGAAGAAACCGTCACCGTAAAAGGCTGCTTGCTCCGCAATTTGGACTGAGCGAATAGAACCGTGCCATACGAAAGGCGGAGTGTCATCTAGTGGCCATGGGGTAGTGACGTATCCCTGCAGCGGGGTGCGGAATTCGCCGGACCAGTTCACAGGGCGTTCGCGCCAGAGGCGACGTAGCAAGTGGTAATTCTCGACAGCTAGTGGGATACCTTGGCGAATATCTTTACCAAACCATGGGTACACCGGACCCGTGTTGCCTCGTCCCAGCATGAGATCAACTCGACCGTCTGCAAGATGCTGGAGGTAGGAATAGTCTTCAGCAAGCTTGACAGGGTCATTCGTTGTAATGAGTGTCGTCGCAGTAGAGAGAATCAGTTTCTCGGTTTGAGCAGCAATACTTGCTAACAGAATAGGGGGAGTGCCGGGCGCGACAAACGGCGGATTGTGGTGCTCGCCTGTAGCAAAGACATCAAGGCCAACTTCTTCCGCCTTGCGGGCAATGGCAATGGTGGCCTTGATGCGTTCGTGCTCTGTGGGAGTTGTGCCATTAGTAGGGTCGGTGGTGACATCGCCGATGGTAAAAATGCCGAACTGCATGAAAATCCTTTGCCCGTTGGGATATCTGGGTGTGCTTTTGTCGATTAGGTCCAACCGTAGCATGTATGTGACATGTCAACAACGGGGGTTAGTGAAAGGCCACCGCCGCCAAGAGGGGAAGTGGCCTTCAGGGGATCGTCGTAAAGCTAGCGTCGACTAGTCGCGATAAACACCGCGGTTCAACGTGTCACACTGAGACATCTTGCCGGTCTTGTATCCCGTCAAGAATGCTTGCATACGCTGCTCGGATGATCCGTGCGTCCACAAATCTGGCTGAATCTCGCCACCACTGTGCTTCTGAATAGTGTCATCGCCAATGGCTTGTGCAGTCTGAACGGCATCCGAGACCTGTTCGTCGGTCAACGGCTCAATGATTGCGTCTGGACCCTTGTCTGCATAGTGCGCCCACATGCCTGCATAGCAGTCTGCCTGCAACTCAATCTTCACTGCATCAGACTCTGGGCCTGGCTCGTTGTAATTGGAACGACCCAACGTGCCTTCAAGCTTTTGGATGTGGTGACCGAACTCGTGCGCCACGACATACTCCTGTGCAAGCGGGCCATCGCCACCGCCCATGCGCTCTAGCATGTCGAAGAACGAAGTGTCGTAGTACGACGTGTTATCTGCAGGGCAATAGAACGGGCCTGTCGACGACGACGCCATGCCGCAACCCGACTGAGTAGAGTTCTTGAAAATCACCATGCCGGGAACCTCGTACTCGATGCCGGCCTGCTTAGGCAGCTGCTCCTGCCATACTCGGTCTACGGAGATGCCGGTGTACTCGATACGGCAATCGACGTACTTGTTCGCGTCTTCGCCAGTTTTGCAGTGCTCGAGACCTCCAGCGCCCTGTTCGATTTGGCCCTGTTCGTTACCGCCAGCGCCGAGGCCCATGATGTCATCTACATTGCCCGGGTTGCCTCCGAATAGGAGATAGAGGCCAACAAGCAAGAGACTGCCAATACCGCCGCCGACCGCGACACCACCGGCGCGACCGCCAGTGGAAGCGCGATTCGAGCCCTTCTGAAAATCCCCACGAAATGTCATGCCATCAATTATGGCAGGTATCGAAGCGTTTCCTGCGCATGCTTGCTCCAAATCTCCAAAAATGCCCCAAAGAACTATCGTTGCGGGGGTAACAGGTAGAATCTTTTGGACGCTTGCCCACCAGTCATTTTCAGACTGGTCTTTGGGCTACTGAAACCCCATTTATGTGGAAGGACCGTAAAGCAGTGCTTCGTACGCATCTCGCTGGTGAACTTCGTGCTGACCAGGCTGGAAATACCGTCACCCTAACCGGTTGGGTGGCTCGTCGCCGCGACCATGGTGGAGTGATCTTCATTGACATGCGCGACCGTTCCGGTATCGCTCAGGTCGTATTCCGTAACTCCGATGTTGCCGAGCGCGCGCACCATCTCCGTAGCGAATACTGCATCAAGGTCACGGGCGTCGTTGAGCCGCGACCAGCAGGTTCCGAAAACCCTAATCTTGCATCCGGTGACATTGAAGTAAACGTCACTGAGCTTGAGATTCTCAATGAGTCTGCAGCACTGCCTTTCCAGTTGGATGACCAGTCCAGTGCAAACGAAGTCGGCGAAGAAACCCGACTCAAGTACCGCTACCTCGACCTGCGTCGTGAAGGTCCACACAAGATCATGCGTTTGCGTGCTGCTGTCAACCGTGCAGCTCGTTCAGTCCTGGATTCTCATGATTTCACGGAAATTGAGACCCCAACGCTGACCCGCTCGACCCCAGAAGGCGCACGTGACTTCCTCGTCCCAGCCCGCTTGAAGCCAGGTACTTTCTACGCATTGCCACAGTCACCACAGCTGTTTAAGCAGCTACTCATGGTGTCTGGCATGGAGCGCTACTACCAGATCGCTCGTTGCTACCGTGACGAAGACTTCCGCGCTGACCGTCAGCCAGAGTTCACTCAGCTTGACGTCGAAATGAGCTTCGTCGAGCAGGACGATGTCATCGCGCTTGCTGAAGAGATTCTGGTTGCGATCTGGAAGGAAGCTGGGTACGACATCTCCACGCCGATTCCTCGTATGACCTACAAGGACGCGATGGAGAAGTACGGCTCCGATAAGCCGGATCTTCGTTTCGACATTCAGCTTGTGGAGTGCACTGAGTTCTTCAAGGACACCACCTTCCGTGTGTTCCAGAACGAGTACGTGGGCGCTGTAGTCATGGAAGGTGGCGCTTCCCAGCCACGTCGTCAGCTGGATGCATGGCAGGACTGGGCACGCCAGCGTGGCGCCAAGGGCCTTGCATACATTCTCGTTGGTGAGGACGGCGAATTGGGCGGTCCGGTAGCCAAGAACATCACTGATGAAGAGCGCGCTGGAATTGCAGCTCACGTCGGCGCGAAACCAGGCGACTGCATCTTCTTCGCAGCTGGCGATGCCAAGTCGTCCCGTGCGCTGCTTGGCGCAGCCCGTGGCGAGATCGCAAACAAGCTGGGTCTGATCAAGGAAGGCGACTGGGCCTTCACCTGGGTCGTTGATGCTCCAATGTTTGAGCCAGCAGCTGATGCTAAGGCCTCGGGCGATGTTGCTCTCGGCCACTCTAAGTGGACTGCAGTGCACCACGCCTTCACGTCGCCAAAACCGGAGTGCTTGGACACCTTCGACAAGGAACCAGGCGAGGCGCTCGCATACGCGTACGACATTGTCTGCAACGGCAACGAAATTGGTGGCGGCTCCATCCGTATTCACCAGCGTTCTGTACAGGAACGAGTCTTCGACGTCATGGGAATTGGCGCCGAAGAAGCTCAGGAGAAGTTTGGCTTCCTGCTCGACGCCTTCGCCTTTGGCGCACCACCCCACGGCGGTATTGCATTCGGCTGGGACCGCATCGTCTCGTTGCTTGCGGGTGTCGAGTCGATCCGCGAAGTCATTGCGTTCCCTAAGTCGGGTGGTGGCGTTGACCCATTGACCGATGCACCGTCGGAGATCACGCCTCAGCAGCGCAAGGAGTCCGGCATTGACGCTAAGCCAAAGCGTCCAGTAAACAAGAGTGAAAAGGAAGCTACCAGCAACAAGGCGTAACGACGCCACTGGTACTGCTTAATTGATAGAGAAAGGCGCTTACGCGCACGCGTGTTATGGATCAGTCACTGGACGGAGAAGAGCTGCAAGAGTTCAACCATGCCATTTCGTTGGCGGGAGACCTCCTGGCAAGCCGTTTCGGTGGTCGGCCTGAACTGACCGATCCCGAGAATCTAGGCGGAAGCGGGCGCTCGTTGGTACTACGAATGCGCGTTTCCCCAAATCCGTTCCTGCCAAACCGATCCATTGTGGTCAAACAGCTTCCAAAGAGCTCTGCGGAAGGTGCTGACCCAGCTCTGCTGCGAGAAATCGTCGCCTATCAATTTGCCACCTCGCTTCCGGAGTCAGTTCGGCCTGGGCCGGAGCTGCTCGCATACGACGTCGACAAGCGAATTCTGGTGATCTCCGATGCAGGCGACGCAGACACCCTCATGGATGTTTTGGGACGTGCAGACGACGAACAGCGGATGAAGCTTTACCGTTCACTCGGCGGTGCGCTCGGCCGGATGCATGTTGGCACAGCGCACCGGGAAGACGGTTTCAATGCTTTGCTGCGCAGGCTGTGGTCGAAGCATCGCGGCAAAGAAGATGTAGTCGGCGCGCGTGATCGAGGCATCGTGGAGTCGATCGAGTTCGGTCTCGATGTGCTGCGTTCGGCGGGAATCGACGTTCCGCCAGGTGTGGAAAGCTTTGCTCTCGATGCTTCTCGACGACTCGCTTCCGGCCATCACCGCGCCTTCACTCCCTTCGACTTGGACCCAAGCAATATCTTGATGGCCAACCGCGTGGTCTTCTTGGATTACGAGTGGGCAGGCTACCGCGACGCAGTTTTTGATGTTGCGAGTGTCGTGGCTGGGTTCCCTTTGCATTCCTTCTCCACTCGACCAACCCGTGCCGAGACGGAGGTCTTTATCCGTGCGTGGGCGGAAGAGGTGCGCAGCATTTGGCACAAGAGTGCTGATGACCGGGTACTGCATACCCGCGTTATCGCTGCACTCATTGGTTGGACGTTGATTTCTGTTTCTGTCGTGCACTTTGGCTCTGCTGAGCAAGGGCTTGGCGTGAAGCGGGGAGAGATAGACTTGTCCACTTCAGAGCTTGGCGGTGGCGACCATCAGCGAGCAGACCTAGAGAATACGACGTCGGCGTTGCTAGATGTTGCTTCTATGTGCGAGGACAACCGAGCAAAAGAAGTACGCCAGTTTGCCGAAGACCTGCTTGCTCATTTGAGCGCATAACGTCGGGCGTCGTCCGTATTTCCCGCCCGGTCGCTAAGGGGGGGGGCGTAGCGGATCCCTGCCACGGGGACTGTAGGTTGCATTGTCGCTTGCGAATTCGACCAATCCGGGCCACCAGTTACCCTGGTAGCAAATGACTGAACCAGGATTGTTCGATACCCCAGGAAGCAACAGCCAGCCTGACGTGTCTTCGCCATCGGAATTTTTCCATCCGGGACGACACGCACCACTGGCTGTACGGATGCGTCCCCGAGATCTGTCTGAAGTCGTAGGACAGAAGCACTTATTGGGCGAAGGCGCACCGCTCCGTCGTCTCGTAGAAGGTGGCGGGGATACCTCCGTGATCTTGTTTGGCCCGCCGGGAACGGGTAAGACCACGCTAGCGAGTTTGATTTCTACGTCAACGGGCCGTCGTTTTGAAGCACTCAGTGCCCTCAACGCTGGTGTGAAGGAAGTCCGTGCGGTGATCGAACGGGCGCGCACGCACTTGGTTCGAGAGGGCGTGCAGTCAGTCTTGTTCATCGACGAGGTGCATCGATTTTCCAAAACGCAGCAAGATGCACTTTTGGGCGCTGTCGAGAACCGCACAGTCTTATTGGTGGCAGCGACCACAGAGAATCCATCCTTTTCGGTTGTGTCGCCGTTACTTAGCCGGTCGCTACTTCTGCAGTTGGAACCATTGTCAGACGATGACATTGCCGATGTCATTACTCGAGCCGCTACCGATGAGCGTGGTCTTGCCGGCCGGATCACGCTTGACGACGGCGCGTTGAAGCAACTCGTGGCACTGGCTTCAGGCGATGCGCGCAGATCGTTGACCTATTTGGAAGCTGCAGCTGAAGGCGTCGCCGATGGTGAAACATTGGATGAAGCGACTGTCCAAGCTGCAGTGAACAAGGCAGTTGTGCGGTATGACCGCGATGGCGATCAGCACTATGATGTCACTAGTGCTTTCATTAAGTCAGTGCGTGGTTCTGATGTTGACGCCGCATTGCACTATTTGGCTCGAATGATCGACGGCGGGGAAGACCCTCGTTTCATTGCGCGTCGCATCATCATCTTGGCCAGCGAGGACATTGGCATGGCCGATCCGTCTGCTTTGCAGACCGCGGTTGCAGCAGCTCACGCTGTGCAGATGATCGGCATGCCAGAAGCACGGTTGACTCTTGCCCAAGCCGTCATCCATCTAGCAACAGCGCCCAAATCCAACTCGGTTATCAACGCTATTGATGCTGCATTAAAGGACGTTCGCCGAGGAAAGACCGGTGCCGTGCCACCGCACTTGCGGGATGGGCATTACTCGGGTGCCAAAGCAATGGGCAATGCGGTTGATTATCAATATCCGCATAGCGACCCACGTGGTGTCGTGGCACAGCAGTATCCGCCGGACAACCTCGCAGATTGTATCTACTATGAGCCGACCACCCACGGCCGGGAAAACGGGATGGCAACGCACCTCGGCAATATTCGGCGCATTGTGCGGGATAAGCGTTGACGACGAGCACCGTCGTAAAGCCCCGAAGTTTGACCAGGGTGAATACACGGTGCCGGGGGATAAGCGGGTATGCTTTCCAATTTGTAAAACAACATTCGAGCACGACGTGAAACGAGGGACGAAACCACCGTGCAGACTCATGAAATTCGAAAGCGCTTCATCGAGCATTTCGTCAAAGCTGGACATACCGAGGTTCCTAGCGCGTCTCTCGTTTTAGATGACCCAAACCTGTTGTTCGTCAACGCAGGTATGGTGCCGTTCAAGCCATACTTCCTTGGCAATGAAACGCCTGAGTACTCGACCGCAACGTCGATTCAGAAGTGTGTTCGTACGCTGGATATTGAAGAAGTCGGGATTACGACTCGCCACAATACGTTCTTCCAGATGGCAGGCAACTTCTCCTTTGGTGATTACTTCAAGGAGGGTGCCATCACCCACGCCTGGAACCTGCTGACTGGTTCACTTGACGACGGCGGTTTTGGCATCCCAGCCGAAAAGCTGTGGGTGACCGTGTACCTGGATGACGACGAGGCGCACGACATTTGGCGAGACAAGGTCGGCATTCCGGAAGAGCGCATCCAGCGTCGTGGCATGGAAGACAACTACTGGTCCATGGGCGTTCCAGGACCATGCGGCCCATGCTCCGAGATCTTCTACGACCGTGGCCCTGACTACGGCATCGAGGGTGGCCCAGTAGCCGACGAAGACCGCTACATCGAAATCTGGAACCTCGTGTTCATGCAGAACGAGCGTGGCGAAGGCACCGGCAAGGATAACTTCGAGATTCTCGGCCCATTGCCTAAGCAGAACATCGACACCGGCATGGGTATTGAGCGCGTAGCGTTCTTGCTCCAAGGCGTTGAGAACGTTTACGAAACTGACCTGCTTCGTCCAGTGATTGATACTGCCGAAGAAATGACTGGCTCGAAGTACGGTGCCAACAACACCGATGACATCCGTTTTCGCGTTATCGCTGACCACTGCCGTACCGGCTTGATGCTCATGCTCGACGGCGTTACGCCGTCGAACACTGACCGTGGCTATATTCTGCGTCGTTTGTTGCGCCGAATCATTCGCTCGGCACGTCTGCTGGGCGCGCAGGGACAGACCCTGGAGGCGCTGCTGAATACCGCTCGTCAGACCATGACCCCGTCGTACCCAGAAATCGCTGACAGCTGGGAGCGCATCCGCTCTGTTGCATTGGGTGAGGAAAAGGCATTCCTGAAGACCCTCGAAGCTGGCACGAAGCTCTTTGAAGAGGCTGCCACCAAGGCAAAGTCGTCGGGCGCAACCGAGCTTGCTGGCAGCACCGCTTTTGCACTCCATGACACGCACGGTTTCCCGATCGATCTGACGATGGAAATGGCCGCCGAAGCCGGGCTTTCTGTAGATCGAGAAGAGTTCGACCGCGAAATGGCCGAGCAGCGCGCTCGTGCAAAGGCCGATAACAAGGCTAAGAAGAAGTCGCACACAGACCTCGGTATCTACCGCGAGTTCATCGACGAGCACCCAACCGTTTTCACCGGCTACGACAAGCTTGTCGACGAGTCGAAGGTCATCGGCCTGGTTTCGACTGGCGAGCTACTGCCAGCAGCGCACGAAGGTCAGGAAGTGGAACTGATCCTGGACCGCTCTCCTCTGTACGCAGAATCGGGCGGTCAGATCGCGGACCAGGGTCGTATTGTTACGGCTTCGGGCGCAATCGTAGACATCACCGATGTGCAGAAGGTTGGTAAGAAGGTCTGGCTGCACAAGGGTGTCGTTTCCAACGGTGAAGTAGTAGTTGGGGAAGCCGCAGAGGCTCAGGTCGATAAGGCATGGCGTCACTCTGCACGTCAGGCACACACTGCCACTCACTTGATTCATGGTGCGCTTCGCCAGGTTCTTGGCGAGACAGCAACACAGGCTGGTTCCATGAACAAGCCGGGTTACCTGCGCTTCGACTTCAAGTACGGTGAGGCATTGACCCCTGATCAGTTGCGTCAGATCGAGCAGATCACCAACCAGGCTGTCGATCACGACTGGGCAGTGAACACCATCGAGACCTCTCTGGACGAGGCTAAGAAGATGGGTGCCATGGCCCTGTTCAACGAAAATTACGGCGATCGTGTACGCGTCGTCGAGGTGGGTGGCCCATTCTCGATGGAACTCTGTGGTGGTACCCACGTGACGCACTCATCTCAGATTGGCCCTGTCGCTGTGTTGGGAGAATCGTCGGTAGGTTCGGGTATTCGTCGTATCGAGGCATACTCCGGTATGGATTCGTTCCGTTACCTGTCTACCGAGCGACTTCTGGCCGAGCGTCTGTCCGCCGAGTTCAAGGCACCGTCGGCTGAGGTTCCAGATCGTATCGCTCAGCTCGCCGAGAAGTTGAAGGCAACAGAGAAGAAGCTGGAAGAACTTAAGGCACAGCAGTTACTGGCAAATGCCGCTTCGCATCTGGATCAGGCACGCACTATTGGTGACATCACCTACTTGGGGCTGAAGTTGCCAAACGGTACGCAGGCGAAGGACATTCGCTCCTTGGCAAACGACCTTCGTGGCCGCTTGTCCAGCAAGCCCGCGGTGATTGCACTTGTTGCGGACACCGACGGCAAGGCACCTTTCGCCGTTGCTGTTACCGACGGCGCCGTCGAGAAGGGCTACAAGGCTGGCGATCTCGTGAAAGTTCTTGGAGCCAAGATCGGTGGCCGCGGTGGCGGAAAGCCTCAGTTGGCACAGGGTTCCGGATCCGACGCCACGGGCATTGATGCCGGTTTGAACGCGATTGCCGACGAACTGCAGTAGCCAGCAGCATCGCGAAGAACGCTACAGAACGAGAGAACCAGAGGAACAGCGATGAGCCGCCTCGCATTCGATACTCCAGGAGTCAATGATCCAGGACCAGGTCGTCGACTTGGCTTGGATGTTGGAGATGCCCGAATCGGGGTGGCTATTTCTGATCCTGACTGTATTTTGGCCACTCCCGTCGAGAATGTGCAGACACAGACTCGTCGAAAAGATCCGGATGGTCCCGATATTGACCGAATGGTGGAGATCGCCACCAGTTACGGGGTGATTGAGATTGTGATCGGGCTTCCGAAGATGTTGAACGGTGAGTTCGGAACGTCTGCTCGCAAGGCAGCTGAAGTTGGCTTCCGATTGAAGCGGAGACTCGGCGACGACGTTACGATTAGCTACGCGGACGAGCGTATGACGTCGGTCGTTGCCCAATCGCGGTTACACCAGGCTGGCATCAACACAAAGCAGGGGCGAAGTGTAATTGACCAGGCTGCAGCGGTGGAAATCCTCCAAATGTGGTTGGATACCCGCAAACGCAACCTGAATTTGTAACATTTCGACTCGCCGTCGATAACGAAAAGGTGACTTTTGGTGCCCACATAGGGTTTTATTACTAAGAGAACCTGAATGTTTGGTTTAGAGTTCGGGGCAGGCACGCTGTGGCATGCCCACATTCTCGTGCCATTCGATCACTTCTGAATTAGTCCATATCCGCATCCTGAGGAGTCCCACATGAGGCGTGGCGCTAACGCTGCCCGTACCACGAAGGCGCGTAAGGGTAAGTCTAAGAGGATTCGTCGTCGCCAGACGGCGCTCGCCATCAACATTACGTCCATCCTTCTCAGCGTCATCATCATTGCCGGTGTAGGCCTCATGTGGACACGCGGAGGTGTAGGTGGAGACTTCAATGGGGACGGCAACGGTAAACCGGTGATTGTTGAAGTAGCACAGGGCTCATCGCTGTCGGACATTTCTCAGGAGCTCGTGGACAAGGGCATCGTCGCAACGACAAGTGCATTTATGTCCGCAGCCAACGACAACCCCGATTCCGACAACCTACAGCCTGGTTTCTACCGCCTGGAAGAGCACATGTCGGCTCAATCAGCGGTAGCTGCTCTCCTTGACCCGGAAAAGCAGGCTGGCAATGTCGATATTCCGACGGGCACCCGCTTGACCGACATCAAGGTTGTCGCGGCAAACGACGTTCGTAAGGGCATTTACACGTTGCTCTCTGAGGCGTCGTGCACTGGGGAAGACCAGTGCATCACCAAGGAAGAGTTCGAACAGGTCGCAGCTAATACCGATCCAGCTGAGCTCGGTGTCCCAGACTGGGCGCGTGACCGAGTTCTGGCGCAGGGCAATGATCCTCGTCGTATCGAAGGCTTGATCACTCCTGGCATCCACCAGTTCCACCCAGAAAGCAACGCCAAGGAGATCTTGACGAAGCTGATTACGTCATCCACCGAGTCTTATGAAGAGACCGGACTGACTACGGCTGCAGAAACGGTCGGCCTCGCTCCATACGACTTGATTACGGCTGCGTCGCTGATTCAGATGGAGTCGCCAGACGGCGACTTTGACAAGGTAGCGCGCGTGATCTTGAACCGTCTGCACGAGCCGATGCAGCTGCAGTTCGACTCGACGGTTAACTACGACTTGACCGAGCAGGAAGTTGCAACGTCTGACGAAGATCGTGCTCGTCAGACACCGTGGAATACCTACGCGATGGATGGACTGCCTGCGACTCCAATTTCATCTCCATCGCTGGAAGCTATCCAGGCTATGGAGAACCCAGCCGACGGCACGTGGCTGTACTTCGTCACCATCGACCTTGAAGGCACCACCGTGTTCAATACGACCTTCGAGGAACACGAGGCTGCAATCGAGTTGTCGCGTCAGAACGGCGTCCTAGACTCAAACCGGTAAGTTTTCCGCACCTAGCCTCACGCCACTTCCTTCGAGAGGACATCCATGAGCGTGCGTTATCGCGCTGCCGTACTCGGCGATCCAATCGAACACTCCCGATCGCCTTTGATCCACAACGCTGGTTACGCCGCCGCGGGGCTATCGGAGTGGGAGTACGGTCGCTTCCAATGTGATGCCGAGTCGTTGCCAGCCCTCGTCGGCACGTGCGACGAAAGCTACCGTGGCTTTTCGGTAACCATGCCAGGGAAGTTCGCTGCACTAAACTTTGCGACGGAATCGACTCCGCGCGCCCGCGCCATTGGTTCGGCGAATACCCTCGTTCGAACTGATAGTGGGTGGCGAGCTGACAATACGGACTGCGATGGTGTCACCGGGGCCTTGGCAGAACTCGGGATCACGAAGCTTTCTAACGGTCGTGCTGTGCTTGTTGGTGCGGGTGGTACTGCACGGCCAGCATTGTGGGCGTTAGCTCAGGTTGGTGTCACTCATCTGACTGTTGTAGCGCGGTCGGAACGCGCTTATGCCTTGGAGCCGCTCGCTGCTCAGCTTGGTGTCGAGTTTGTGTGGGTGGAGTTCACTGTGCCAAACCTTGCGGATATTGCGGGTGCTGCGGATGTTCTTGTATCGACGGTGCCGGCAGCCGCATTGGAAGGCGTGACCAACCAACTGGCCCGAGCACCTAAAGTCTTGGACGTCATCTACGATCCTCGTCCGACGGCCCTGGTTGCAGCGGCACTCGCCAACGGGCACTCTGCTGTGGACGGCCTGTCGATGTTGCTGCATCAGGCGCTCGGCCAGTTCGAGCAGTTCACTGGAGTCTCAGCCCCCGCAGATGCGATGCGATCAGCGCTCTATGCCGATGTTGACGGTGCTAACTAGAACTTGTGGATTGTTCCCTCATTGTGGATAGCTAGTTCGACTCTTCAGCCTCGTTCTCATGCCTGACCTAAGGTCACAGCCATGGGATCGGGGCTGTTATGTCTGATGGGGCTGGTATGGGCACTGTCGTTGTGCTGGTATGACTTCCGTTACCGGCGTTTGCCTGACTCACTTACCCTCATCGGTGGCATCGGCGCGCTCATCGTAAGTTTCGTTGTAGGTGACGTTCGAGCAGCAATTGCTGGTGGCGTGGTGTGGGCGTTGTTGTATGCGGGCATAGCCGTCGTCAAGCCACAAGCGATGGGTGGCGGAGACATAAAGTTGGCGGTGACCACTGGAGCCCTTGTAGCGCTCTTCGGAAGTGCGCGTCCGGGGTGGGAAACATTGCTGGCCGTATTTCTGGCGATAGCACTCGCTGGAGTTATCACTGGCACGCTCGGGATAATGATGTGGGGGACGAGCACGCTGCTGCGCCCCCGTGACCCCACGAAAATGCAGCGTATAGGGCATGTTCCGCATGGGCCCGGCATGTTGCTAGCAACAGCGTTGTTGGTGTTACCAGTCTAAGAAACCCGATTTGGGGGAGTTGCGCCACGCGTTAAGGGCACCCAAAAACCCAATCGTTGCCATGTCATGCCATTATGTTAGCCATGCTTCGTTGGACTACCGCAGGCGAATCGCACGGTCAGGCTTTGATTGCCATGATCGAAGGCGTACCCGCCGGAATCCCAGTTACCTCTCAGGATATTTCGTACCAGCTTGCTCGACGCCGGCTCGGCTATGGGCGCGGCGCGCGAATGAAGTTTGAGGCAGATGAGGTAACGATGGTTGGCGGAATCCGCCATGGAAAAACTTTGGGTTCCCCAGTTGCTCTCATGATTGGCAACACCGAGTGGCCAAAGTGGACCACCGTGATGTCCGCTGATCCGGTAGATCCAGAGGAACTCGACACCGCTCGCGGTGCGACCTTGACGCGACCACGACCAGGCCATGCAGATTTCAACGGCATGTTGAAGTACGACCATGACGATGCCCGCAACATCTTGGAACGCTCCTCCGCGCGCGAAACTGCCGCGCGAGTCGCTGCGGCGACCATCGCTCGGTCTATTCTCCGAGAGACGCTCGGCGTTGAAGTCACCAGCCATGTGATCTCAATTGGTGAGTCCGAGCCTTACGACGGCCCGCTGCCAACGTTTGCACACCAAACAGCTATCGATGAGTCTCCAGTCCGCGCGTTCGCCAAGGACGCCGAGGAGTCGATGGTCGCTGAGATTGAGGCTGCGAAGAAGCAAGGCGATACGCTTGGCGGCATTGTTGAGGTAGTCGTCCATGGTTTGCCAGTTGGACTCGGCTCTCACATTTCGGGCGAAGCGCGCCTGGATGCACAGCTTGCTGGCGCGTTGATGGGCATCCAATCGGTCAAGGGTGTCGAAATTGGCGATGGCTTTGAGGAAGCACGCCGTCGAGGCACGAAGGCACACGACGAAATGGTGCGTACCGAAACCGGTGTCGATCGTCTGACAAACCGCGCTGGTGGTTTGGAAGGTGGCATGACTAACGGTCAGCCACTGGTTGTCCGTGCTGCCATGAAGCCAATTTCCACCGTTCCTCGTGCGCTGAAGACCGTGGACATGGCTACGGGTGCTGCAGCGACTGCAATTCACCAGCGTTCAGATGTGTGTGCTGTACCTGCTGGCGGCGTTGTGGCCGAGGCAATGGTGGCCTTGACGCTTGCCAAGGCTGTACTTGAGAAGTTCGGTGGGGACAGCCTCACCGAGACAAAGCGAAACGTTTCGGGTTACCTTGAGCAGGTCTCTCGTCGTCTCGATTGGGAATAGGACGCAAACGCAGGAATGGCTACACCATTAGTCGTACTTATTGGCCCACCAGGCTCTGGAAAATCGACAATTGGACGTCGTCTAGCGCGGGCCATGAACGTCCCCTTGACGGACACAGATCACATGATCGAGGCCCGCGAGAACGGGACATGTGGCGATGTCTTCACTCGTCTCGGAGAACCTGAGTTTCGTCGTGTTGAAGAAGATGTCGTTGCTGAAGCGCTTACTCATGAAGGCATCATTTCTTTGGGCGGTGGTGCGGTCCTGTCAGCAGCGACCCGTGAGCGGTTGGCAAATCATCCCGTTGTGTACCTCGAAGTAAGTGCCGAAGAGGGGATTCGTCGTACAGCAAACGAGAACACCCGCCCCGTTCTGGCAGCAGAGGATCCGGCGGCGCACTACCGGGCTCTGTTGGAGTATCGAACACCGTTTTATGAAGAGGCAGCGAGCTTCAAGGTTCGTTCAGATCAGCGTTCTCCCCAGCGCGTCGTGTCTGAAATCCTGAGCTATCTCGATGTTGAGGAAGACGAAGCGTAAATTGTTGTAGAGTGCCTTCATCTGCGAAAGGATGTTTACTTCACAATGACCATCATTGACGTCAACGGTCCAGCTCCATACCAGGTCCATATGGGCTACGGATTGACGAAGGACATTGCTGAGGCTGCATCCTTCGCTGCGAATATTGCCATCATTCATCAGGGTAGTGTGGCGCCAGGTGCGCAGGCGATTTCTGACGCATTGGTCGCTCTCGGCAAGAACGCATTCTTGGTGGAAGTCCCGGATGCCGAGGCAGGAAAGACCCTTGATGTGTGCGAGCGCCTGTGGGATCTCTTTGGCGAGAAGCGCATGGGCCGCAAGGATGCAGTGATCGCAGTGGGTGGCGGCGCTGCGACAGACCTAGGTGGCTTCGTAGCTGCAGCATGGATGCGTGGCATTGATGTCATCCAGGTTCCCACCACGTTGCTGGCCATGGTCGACGCAGCTGTTGGTGGCAAGACCGGCATCAATACGGCAGCCGGAAAGAACCTCGTGGGCGCATTCCACGAACCACGCGCAGTGTTCCTCGACCTCGATTTCCTGCGCACGTTGCCAACAGAAGAATTGATCGCCGGATCTGCAGAGATCATCAAGGCAGGCTTCATTGTTGACACCAGGATCTTGGATTTGTACGAGTCTGACCCAGCGGGCTGTTTGGACGTCGATAAGCACCTTCCAGAGCTGATCCAACGCGCGGTCGAAGTCAAAGCACATGTTGTGAGTGAAGATTTGAAGGAGGCTGGTCTCCGCGAGATTCTCAACTACGGTCACACGTTCGGCCACGCTGTTGAGCGTTACGAAGAGTACCGCTGGCGTCACGGCCACGCAGTTGCCGTTGGCATGGTGTACGTTGCAGAGCTTGCGAAGGCAGCTGGCCTCATTGATCAGGAGCTTGTAGATCGCCATCGCACAATTCTCGAATCCATCGGGCTTCCCACCACTTACGATGCCGGACTTTACGACGAACTTTTCGACGGCATGGCCCGTGACAAGAAGAATCGCGCCGGCAACATTCGCTTTGTCGTGTTGACCGCTCCTGGTGCGACCGACCGTTTGGTCGGCCCAAGCGAGGAACTGTTGCGTACCGCTTATGAAACAACGGTCGACAATGGTGTTCCTGCTGCAGCTGCATCAGCGAGGAAGGGGCTCTAATGGCGGAAAAGCACGTGCCAACAGTTCTTGTTCTCAATGGACCTAACCTCAATCGTCTAGGAAAGCGACAGCCAGACATCTACGGCGCCACGACCCTTGCCGACGTCGAAGCAGAGCTGCACGAACTCGCGGAAGATCTAAGCGTGTCGGTGGACTGCCGTCAGTCAAACTACGAGGGGCAACTCATCGAGTGGGCTCATGAGGCTGCCGATAAGAAGTTGCCCGTGATCATTAATCCAGGTGGCTTTACCCACACGTCAGTTGCCCTTCGAGACGCGTTGGCCGAAGTCGCTGACGAAGCTGGTTTCTGGGAAGTTCACATCTCAAACGTGCATGCACGCGAGCCATTCCGCGCGCATTCCTATCTTTCGCCACTAGCCTCCGGCATTATCGTTGGCTGTGGTACTGACGGCTATGGTCTTGCTTTGCGCCAAGCCGCGAAGGCCGTTACCAACTGGGCAAAGGCTTGATGAGATATGAGCTCAGTCCACGCTGAACGACGATCCCGACTTGCAGCAGCCTTGGCCGAGAGTGGCTGTGATTGCTTCATCACCAGCTTGCCTACTCATGTTCAATGGTTGACAGGCTTCGCAAGTTCCAATGCTGCGTTGCTATGCACGGCAGATGGCACTGCGACGATCGCAACTGATGGTCGCTATACAGAACAAGTCAAAGCTCAAGCACCAGATGTTCCATCGATTCGAGCTCGAGCGTGCGCAGCTGCCTTGATTGGAACGCTCCTCGGCGACACCACATCAGCCACGCCACGTCGCATCGGTGTCGAAGCAGCGCATGTCAGCGTCGCAGAGCTTGCCAAGCTCACCACCGCAGTAGATGCTGATGCACGAGAAGACGTCGTCAAGCCCGAACTGGTTCATACCACCGGGGTGGTGGAAAAACTTCGGGAAGTGAAAAACGCAGCTGAACTGCACGCACTGCGTCACGCGGCATCGATTGCAGTAGAGGCTCTCCACGATCTCGTAGTTGCGGATCTGATTGTCGCGGGCAAGAGCGAGCGCGAAGTTGCTGCGGAACTTGAATACCGGATGCGGATTCGGGGCGCGGACAGGCCTAGCTTCGACACCATTGTGGCTTCTGGACCGAATTCCGCGCGCCCACATCACGGCGCTGAAGACCGAAAGCTTGTCGACGGCGACCTGGTCACCATTGACTTCGGAGCGTTTGCCGGTGGCTATAACTCTGACATGACGCGCACGTTCATTGTCGGTGGCTTCGAATCTGGAAGTGAGTTTTCGCGGAAGATTTACAACATTGCGCTGGAGGCGCAGCGTGCCGGTATAGACGCAGCACGAGCCGGAACTGCACTTGTTGACGTAGATAAAGCTAGCCGTTCCGTGATTGACAAGGCCGGGTACGGAGCATTCTTCGTTCATTCGACTGGACATGGCATTGGTATTGATGTCCACGAAGCTCCATTTGCTGCAATGTCGGGGAGTGGCACGCTGGAGCCAGGTATGACGCTCACAATTGAGCCGGGAATTTATGTACCGGATATGGGTGGCGTACGCATTGAAGACACACTCATCATTACTGATGGGGAACCCGAGATCATCACGGAATTTCCAAAGTAGAGACCACGGCGTAGCGACCACCCACCTGGGCAAATGTGGATAAATGTCCACAGGATTCGGCGTGCCATTTCAAGTCGAACCGCTTGAGGGGTATCGTTAACAGGTCAATACTCGCGTTTAGATCATTTACAGGAGATTCCGTGGCATCCACGTCTGACTTTAAGAACGGCCTTGTGCTGCAGATCGACAACAAGCTGCAGCAGATCGTTGAATTCCAGCACGTTAAGCCGGGCAAGGGTCCAGCATTCGTTCGTACGAAGCTGAAGGACGTCGTCACCGGCAAGGTCACCGACAAGACGTTCAACGCAGGTGTCAAGGTCGATGTGGCAACGGTCGACCGTCGCGACATGACCTACCTGTACCGCGAAGGCGAAGACTTCGTCCTCATGGATGACAAGACCTACGACCAGATCAACGTTGCTCCAGCTCTCATGGGCGAGGGTGCTCGTTTCTTGATCGAGAACACCCAGGTACAGGTTTCTTTCCACGAAGGTCAGGTTCTTTTCGCGGAAATGCCTGTCGCAGTTGAGCTTGCAGTGCAGCACACCGACCCAGGCCTGCAGGGCGACCGTTCCAGCGGTGGCACCAAGCCAGCTACCTTGGAAACCGGCGCAGAGGTTCAGGTTCCACTGTTCATCGAGACCGGCGACATCCTGAAGATCGACACGCGCGACGGCTCGTACGTCACTCGCGTCAACAACTAACCCATCTCGGTTGAAAGCAGAATCTGATTTTCAATGACCGATAAGGACACCAAGGGTAAGCGGGAAACCAACTACAAGCGTCATGGTTCCCGCTACCGCGCGCGTCGTCGCGCCGTTGACTTGCTTTTCGAAGCCGAGCAGCGTGGCGTTGACATCAACAGGCTTGTCGACGAGCGCCTGGACATGGCACGCGACCCAGAATCGGGTGTAAACCCGGTTCCGGAATACGCCGAGACGATCGCACGTGGCGTGGCTGCTGAACTGGTCACAATCGACGAGACAATTGCGTCGTATTTGACGGATGAATGGCCACTCCGCCGAATCCCGGCGGTTGACCGTGCCATTTTGCGGGTGAGCACCTGGGAACTGTTCTTCAACTCTGAGGTCCCACCTCGCGTCGCAGTGGTTGAGGGCGTTGAATTGGCCTCGGAGTACTCCACTGATGTTGCTCCGCCATACATCAATGCTGTTCTTGATGCTGAGGCTGATATTGCAGATCAGGCACGTTTGGCTGCAGCTGCCGTGAGCTCGATCGTGGTGGAGGCTCCAACTGAGGAAACTCCAGCAGATTCTGCAGAACCAGTTATTCAGGACGGCGAAGCCACCCCCGAGCACGCTGTAGCAGAAGTTTCAGAGCAGGAGAAGAACGACTAGTTCGTCGTCACGCGAGTAGAACTCTTGATACCACCCGCGCCGAGTCCCTTCAGGGATTGGGAGCTCGGGTGGTATTCTTGTTCTCGGATCCGTGTCCACACGGGACATCCTTTAACGGACCGCACTGAGAGGCGGGGAAGGAGGTCACGATGAGCGACAGCACGATTCCGGAAACTTCAACTGAATTGTTGAATGCAGAAGAAGTTAGTCGGACCGTTGCGCGCATCGCGCACCAGATCATCGAGAAGACTGCTCTGGATGGAACGAATGCAAAACGCGTTGTTTTGCTGGGTATTCCTTCCGGTGGCGTTCCATTGGCCGAGAGGCTGGCGGAACGTATCGAGACATATTCGGGCATACGCCCTGAGACTGGTTCTCTGGACATCACATTGTTCCGAGACGACTTGCGGGATCGACCACACCGAGCTCTATTGCCTACGCGCATTCCTGCTGCAGGTATTGATGGCACCATTGTTGTCCTGGTTGATGACGTACTTTTTTCGGGTCGTACCATCCGCGCTGCACTAGATGCATTGAACGATATTGGTCGACCAGACATTATTCAGCTCGCGGTTTTGGTTGATCGAGGCCACCGTCAGCTGCCAATTCGCGCTGATTACGTCGGCAAGAATTTGCCTACTGCGCGTGGTGAAGACGTCCGGGTACTTGTAGAGGACATTGATGGCGTCGATTCCGTCATCCTCACTAGGGGCGGAGCGTAAAAAGTGAAGCATTTGCTCAGCATTGCTGATTTGTCGCAGGACGAAATCATTCAGTTGATGGATGAAGCAGATCGATTCCGAGAGGCCCTTGCGGGTCGCGAAATCAAGAAGCTGCCGACCCTGCGAGGTCGTACCATTTTTACTTTGTTCTACGAGAATTCCACTCGCACCCGCGCGTCATTTGAAACCGCAGGTAAGTGGATGAGCGCCGATGTCATCAATATTTCGGCATCGTCTTCGTCTGTGAAGAAGGGCGAAAGCCTGAAGGACACCGCGTTGACCCTGGATGCGATTGGCGGCGACGCGATCGTCGTAAGGCATCCATCTTCGGGTGCCGCAAAGTTGATTGCCGGTTGGACCGATGAGTTCGGCAACGGCCCATCGGTGATCAACGCTGGCGATGGTAAGCACCAGCACCCAACGCAGGCACTGCTCGATGCAGTGACGTTGCGTCAACGCCTGGGCGAGATCAAGGGCCGGAAGATCGTCCTGGTTGGCGATATCTTGCATTCGCGCGTGGCGCGGTCGAACGCTGATTTGCTCAGCAAGCTCGGTGCCGAGGTTGTCTTTGTGGCACCGCCGACCTTGTTGCCTTTTGGCGTCGAGACCTGGCCGGTTCAGGTTGCTCACCGCATGGAGCCTGAGCTTCCCGATGCCGACGCTGTCATGATGCTCCGCGTCCAGCAGGAACGCATGAACGGTGGTTTCTTCCCATCTCACCGCGAGTACGCCACCCGTTATGGGTTGTCACGCGCTCGGGAAAAGATGCTTCGCGACGACTGCGTTGTGCTTCACCCTGGTCCAATGTTGCGTGGCATGGAAATCAACGACCACGTTGCAGATTTGCCACGCACAGCTGTCTTGCAGCAGGTATCTAATGGTGTGCATGTCCGCATGGCGGTCCTGTTCACACTGCTCACAGCTGGTATCGAGTCTTCCTCGGAAGGACATGCAAAGTGACTACTGAACATCACAGCGACAAAGAATTTCCACCAGTAGGTCCGCTTGCAGCACCAGCGACCGGCGAGCTCTTGCTAAAGAGTGTGCGCCCATACGGCGAAGGTGACGACGTCAACGTCCTAGTGAAGGACGGTGTTATCGCCGAAATCGGCGCTGATGTCGCTGCATCTAGCGAAGAAGCTCGCATTCTTGAGTTTGATTCGCTCGTGTTGTTGCCAGGTCTCGTTGATATTCACGTACATCTGCGGGAACCAGGACGCGAAGATACTGAAACTCTGGCTACGGGTTCGGCAGCTGCCGCGCTTGGAGGCTTCACCGCCGTATTCACCATGGCCAACACCTCGCCAGTGACGGACGATCCGTCGATCGCTGAATCAGTCTGGCTCAAGGCACAGGCCCTGGGGCTGTGCGATGTCCACCCGGTTGGATCTATCACAAAGGGGCTGCAGGGCCAGAACCTGACCGAGTTCGGCATGATGGCTGACTCTCAGGCCAAGGTCCGCATGTTTTCTGACGATGGCAAGTGCGTAGATAATCCACTCATCATGCGTCGCGCAATTGAGTACGCCCGCGGCGAAGACGTATTGCTTGCACAGCACTGCGAGGATCCACGCCTCACCGCGGATGCAAGTGCACACGAGGGCGCAACAGCTGCTCGGTTGGGGTTGACGGGATGGCCTCGCGTTGCGGAAGAGTCCATTGTTGCGCGTGATGCCATCATGGCCCGTGACTACGGCGGGCGCATGCACATTTGCCATGCCTCAACGGAAGGCACGGTCGAATTAGTGAAGTGGGCTAAGGAACACGATATTCCGCTGACGGCGGAAGTGACCCCACACCACTTGATTCTCACTGATGCAGTGCTGGAAACCTACGATGGTGTGTACCGCGTCAATCCACCGCTTCGCGAGGATCGCGACACTATCGCTCTACGCCATGCCCTCATCGACGGCACCATTGACTGTGTAGCCACCGACCATGCGCCACACGGCTCTGAAGAGAAGTGCTGCGAGTTCGAGTTCGCGAAGCCCGGCATGCTCGGTCTTGAAACCTCAATGCCAATCATCGCTGAACAGTTCGTCCTGAACGGACCATGTGACTGGCGCTGGCTGGCCAAGGTAATGAGTGAACGCCCCGCTGAGATCGTGAAGCTTCCTGGCCATGGTCGGCCAATCGCAGTTGGCGAGCCAGCCAACTTGACGGTTGTCGACCCAGGCAAGAAGTGGACGGTATCTGGAGAAGAGCTCGCATCGAAGTCGTCCAACACGCCCTACGAATCTATGGAGATGGCAGTTTCTGTGGCCGCTACAGTTTTGCGTGGCCGAGTCACTGCACTCGACGGTGAGGTCGAAGCGTGAGTTCGTCGTCCTCTTCCACAAACATTAGCGATGGTGTTCGCACCACCGAACTTGAAACCCCAATGCAGAAAGGCAGTGAAGTGAGTAAAGAGCCAGCAGGGGCTAATACTCCCGCCGTACTGGTCCTAGCCGATGGCCGAGTTTTCCGAGGCCGTGGATTCGGCGCAACCGGGCAGACGCTCGGTGAGGCAGTCTTTACGACTGCAATGACCGGTTACCAGGAAACACTGACCGACCCTTCCTTCCACCGTCAAATTGTGGTGGCAACTGCCCCGCAGATCGGTAACACCGGTTGGAACGACGAAGACTCTGAGTCTCGTGACGGAAAGATTTGGGTAGCTGGCTACGTCATTCGTGACCTGTCTCGTACGGTTTCCAACTGGCGAGCTAAGCGCAGCCTGGTTGACGAGATGGTGGCACAGGGCATCGTTGGTATCCGCCAAATCGATACTCGTGCTCTGGTTCGCCATCTTCGTGACAATGGTTCGATCGCAGCCGGCATCTTCAGCGGTGAAGCTGCAACACAGCCGGTCGAAGAACTCGTCGAGATCGTTAAGTCGCAGCCATCCATGGCAGGCGCAGACCTGTCAGCAGACGTTACGTGCGACGAAGCTTACGTCGTCAAGCCAGAAGGCGAAAAGAAGGCAACCATTGTTGCCTATGACTTGGGCATCAAGCAGAACACCCCACGCGAGCTAGCTAAGCGGGGCGCAGAGGTCATCATGGTGCCTGCCAATACTCCGTACAAGGAGATCAAGGAAAAGTACTCCCCAGACGGTGTGTTCCTGTCGAACGGCCCAGGCGACCCCGCAACTGCAGATGAAATGGTGCAGGTAGCAATGGACGTCATGAACGACGATATGCCACTCTTCGGTATCTGCTTCGGTAACCAAATCCTTGGCCGCGCCTTCGGTATGAACACCTACAAGATGCGCTTTGGACACCGCGGTATCAACGTGCCTGTTAAGGATCACACCGACGACACCATCTACATCACCGCGCAGAACCACGGCTTCGCGCTCGAAGGTGAAGCTGGCAAGACGTTTGAGACACCTTGGGGCCCAGCACAGGTCACCCACACCTGCCTTAACGACGACGTCGTCGAGGGCGTATCCCTGCTGAACGGTAAGGCATTCTCGGTGCAGTACCACCCGGAGTCCGCAGCTGGTCCGAATGATGCACGCAATCTATTTGACCGCTTCATGACGCTCATCGCATCGACCAAGAACTCCGAGAACTAGGAAAGGCTAGAGCAAAACACCATGCCACGTCGTACAGACATTAATCACGTACTGGTCATCGGCTCTGGCCCGATTGTTATCGGACAGGCTTGTGAATTCGACTACTCCGGTACCCAGGCTTGCCGCGTACTGAAGGAAGAGGGACTCCGGGTCACCTTGGTGAACTCGAACCCTGCAACCATCATGACGGACCCAGAGTTCGCTGATGCAACGTACATCGAGCCAATTCAAACCTCCTACATCGAGAAGATTTTCGAGAAGGAGAAGGCTGAAGGCCACCCAATCGATGCTGTTTTGGCAACCCTCGGTGGCCAGACTGCTCTGAATGCAGCTATCGCGCTTGATCGCGAAGGCGTGTTGGAAAAGTACGGAGTCGAGCTCATCGGCGCTGATATTCCAGCTATTCAGCGCGGTGAAGATCGCCAGATGTTCAAGGACATCGTCACCAAGATCGGTGGCGAGTCCGCTCGTTCCCGTGTCTGCCACAGCATGGAGGAAGTCCACGAAACTGTCGCCGAGCTTGGTTTGCCCGTTGTTGTCCGCCCATCATTCACTATGGGTGGCCTCGGATCTGGTCTTGCATATAACCAGGAAGACCTGGAGCGCATTGCAGGTGGCGGTCTCGCTGCATCTCCAGAAGCAAACGTCCTCATCGAAGAATCCATCCTCGGATGGAAGGAATTCGAACTGGAGCTCATGCGCGATAGCGCAGACAACGTCATCGTGATCTGCTCCATCGAGAACGTGGATGCACTGGGTGTCCACACTGGTGACTCTGTCACTGTTGCACCAGGCATGACCCTGACCGACCGTGAGTACCAGACCATGCGTGACCAGGGTATCGCCATCATTCGTGAGGTCGGCGTCGATACCGGTGGCTGTAACATTCAGTTCGCTGTGAACCCACGCGATGGCCGTATCATCACCATTGAGATGAACCCTCGCGTCTCTCGTTCCTCGGCACTGGCATCGAAGGCAACTGGCTTCCCAATCGCAAAGATTGCTTCGAAGCTGGCAATCGGATACACGCTGGACGAAATCACCAATGACATCACTGGTGCTACGCCTGCTGCATTCGAACCTGTCGAAGACTACGTCATCGTCAAGGCTCCACGCTTTGCTTTCGAGAAGTTCCCCGGCGCCGACGACACCTTGACCACCACCATGAAGTCCGTCGGTGAAGCTATGTCCATCGGGCGCAACTACATCGGTGCGCTGGGTAAGGTCATGCGTTCCCTCGAGAACAAGCCAAACGGTTTCTGGACCGCATCCGACGAGTCCTTCGCAGGCGAGCGCGCCAACGACCTCGACGCTGTCTTGGAAGACCTCAAGCGACCAACCGAAGGCCGCATCTACGACGTCGAGTTGGCACAGCGCCTCGGCGCATCAATCGAGCAGATCCACGAAGCTTCCGGACTGGATCCATGGTTCATCGCTGAGATGGAAAACCTGCAGGACATTCGTCAACAGCTTCTCGACGCACCAGTCGTCGATGAGGCACTACTGCGCGAAGCAAAGTACTGGGGTCTGTCGGATGCCCAGATTGCAGCGCTTCGTCCAGAGATGGCAGGCGAGGAGGGCGTTCGTCAGCTGCGCTGGCGTCTGAACATTCACCCTGTATTCAAGACTGTTGATACCTGCGCCGCTGAGTTCGAAGCGAAGACGCCGTACCACTACTCGGCGTATGAGCTTGATTCCGCCGCAGAGTCTGAGGTGGCACCACAGACCGAGCGCGAGAAGGTCATCATCCTTGGTTCGGGTCCGAACCGCATCGGCCAGGGTATTGAGTTCGACTACTCCTGTGTCCACGCAGCACTCGAGCTGTCGCGAGTGGGCTACGAAACCGTCATGGTCAACTGCAACCCAGAGACCGTGTCTACTGACTACGACACCGCCGACCGCCTCTACTTCGAACCACTGACGTTCGAGGATGTCATGGAGGTCTACCACGCAGAGGCACAGTCGGGCACCGTCGCAGGAGTCATCGTCCAGTTGGGTGGCCAGACTCCGTTGGGTCTCGCCGAGCGTCTTGAAGCTGCTGGTGTGCCAATCGTCGGTACGTCGCCACAGGCTATTGACCTTGCAGAAGACCGTGGTGAGTTCGGCAAGGTCCTGGAAGCTGCTGGTCTGCCAGCGCCAAAGTTTGGCACGGCAACGTCTTTCGAAGAGGCACGCGAAGTCGCTGCAGGCATTGGTTACCCAGTGTTGGTTCGTCCTTCGTATGTTCTTGGTGGCCGAGGCATGGAGATTGTCTACGACGAGGAAACTCTCGAAGACTACATCAACCGCGCAACGGAACTGTCCAGCGAGCACCCAGTATTGGTGGACCGCTTCTTGGACAACGCCATCGAAATCGATGTCGACGCTCTGTGCGATGGAACTGAGGTTTACCTCGGTGGCGTTATGGAGCACATCGAAGAAGCTGGCATTCACTCCGGTGACTCCGCATGTGCGCTGCCACCAATGACCTTGGGTGAGAACATCATCGACCTTGTTCGTGAATCCACCGCGGCTTTGGCTCATGGCATCGGTGTCAAGGGCTTGATGAACGTTCAGTACGCACTGAAGGACGACACTCTGTACGTCATCGAAGCCAACCCACGTGCTTCTCGTACTGTGCCATTCGTTTCGAAGGCAACGTCTGTGCCGCTGGCCAAGGCTGCATCTCGTGTCATGATGGGTGCCACGATTGCGGAACTGCGCGCTGAAGGCATGATTCCAGAGGGCGTCGATGGTGGCTCGTTGCCAGAGAACTCTCCAATCGCAGTCAAGGAAGCAGTGTTGCCGTTCAATCGCTTCCAGGGCTTCGATGGCAAGGCTCTCGATAGCCTGCTGAGCCCAGAGATGAAGTCCACCGGCGAAGTTATGGGTCTCGCCGATAACTTTGGAGCTGCCTTCGCGAAGTCGCAGTCGGCAGCGTTCGGCGATCTGCCGACCGAGGGAACAATCTTCGTATCGCTCGCTAACCGCGACAAGCGCACCTTGGTCTTCCCAATCCAGCGTTTGGCAGAGAAGGGCTTCCGCATCGTCGCTACGCACGGCACGGCAGGCATGCTGCGTCGCAATGGTATCGACTGCGAGGTCGTCAATAAGCAGACGGCTCAGGGATCAGAGGTGGAAGGCGAACCAACCATCGTGGATATCATCCGGGACGGTGGAATCGACCTGATCATCAATACTCCTTCCGGTTCTGCAGGTGCTCGCTCTGACGGATATGAGATCCGTGCAGCAGCAGTGAAGATGGGCATTCCTTGTGTAACCACTGTTCAGGGAGCTGTCGCCGCTGTTCAGGGCATCTCGGCCATCACTAACGACACTGTTACTGTCCGCGCTTTGCAGCAGCTGCAGTCGCTCAAGGGGTAAGTGATGAGTACACCTCGTGCTCCGTTCGGCGATCGGCTGCTTGACACTACCGAGCAGCGTGGTCGGCTGTGCGTAGGCATTGACCCACACCCAAGCCTCCTCGAGGCATGGGAACTTCCAGTCAATGTTGACGGCTTGAAGACCTTCACTAACACCTGCGTAGAGGCCTTTGCCGATACCGCAGCATTGGTGAAGCCGCAGGTCGCCTTTTTCGAGGCCTTCGGCTCCGGTGGTTTCGCAGTGCTGGAGCAAGCACTAGCCGATCTCTCATCCGGTGGAGCGTTAACTCTTGCTGATGCCAAGCGAGGCGACATCGGGTCCACCATGGCTGCTTATGCTCAGGCTTGGCTTTCCGACGATTCGCCATTGGCTGCGGACTCCGTCACTGTGTCTCCGTATCTCGGATTCGGATCCCTGGATCCTGCCCTCGAGATGGCTGAAGCGACAGGCCGTGGTCTGTTTGTTCTGGCTGCCACCTCAAATCCAGAGGGTGCCAGTGTGCAGACAGCCGTCGTCACGCGGGAAGATGGGGAACAGCGCTCCCTGTCACAGCTGATTGTCGATTCGGCATCGAGTGTTAACAAGCGGTCGATGGCGGCCGGCGCGCGTGCTGGATCAGTGGGTGTCGTCGTTGGTGCAACCCTGGTGGAGTCGCCCGATTTGGACGAGCTGTCAGGTCCGATTCTGTTGCCTGGTGTGGGTGCACAGGGTGCCGGAGCGGAGGATGTGAACCGTTTGGTGGGAGCGTCTGCTCGGTTAGCTCTGCCAAGCGTCTCACGTGGGATTTTGAAGACTGGACCGAGTGTTCAGGCGCTTCGGGAAGCCGTTGCGCGGATTGCTTCGGAGTTCCCTGTCTAAACCATGAGCACCCGTAGCGACGCTACGATCCGTGTCGTTCAGAGCGAAACGGCCCCACCTGCAGGTATTCAAATTGGATACAAACAGGCTGGGGTCGTTTACTTGTTTCGAATTATCTGGCATTTGGGTGCTACAATCGCCAAAGCTGACCTGTTCACGCAGGTGGCACCACCCGAAGCGGTGAAATATATTTCACTTTTCTGGTGTGTCACCGCGAGTGATTGACAAACCTCAATCGTTCTCGTGTACGGTCACCCTCCAGTTCGACTAATCATCGAACCGGTAGCTTTTTATACCGACCAATTAACCTACGAAATAACGGAGGAACCGTGGCCCTTCCGCAGTTGACCCCAGAGCAGCGTGCAGCAGCCCTCGAAAAGGCAGCTCAGGCTCGCAAGGTCCGTGCAGAGCTCAAGGACAAGCTGAAGCGTGGCGCAACCGATCTGCCAGAGGTCCTGAAGCAGGCTGACGAAGACGAGATCATCGGCAAGATGAAGGTCTCGGCACTGCTTGAGGCAATGCCAAAGGTGGGTAAGGTCAAGGCCCAGGACATCATGACTGACCTCGAGATCGCACAGACCCGTCGTCTGCGTGGTCTGGGCGACCGCCAGCGTCGTGCATTGCTGGAGCGTTTCGGCTACAACGTCGAGGACTAGGCAATATGACCGGGACTGAATCTGCCAGGCTCGTGGTACTTGCGGGTCCTGCCGGAGTCGGGAAGTCAACCGTTGTTGGCCGGCTTCGTTCCGAAGTTCCGGGGCTGTATTTCAGCGTTTCTATGACTACCCGGTCACCTCGACCGGGAGAGGTTGAAGGACGCGACTATTTCTTCGTCAGTGCTGATGATTTCCAGGATCGCATCGACAACGATGAGATGCTGGAGTGGGCTGATATTCATGGTGGTTTGCAGCGTTCAGGCACACCGAGACAGCCAGTAGAAGATGCATTGGCGCAAGGCCGTCCTGTTCTCGTGGAGGTGGATCTCGCGGGTGCTCGCAGCATTCGTCAGGCTCAGCCAGATGCACATTTGCTATTCTTGGCCCCACCTAGCTGGGACATTTTGGTCGAGCGTCTTACCGGACGTGGTACCGAATCGGCAGAGAATATCGCTCGGCGTCTCGAAACCGCACGCACCGAAATGGATGCCCAAGGAGAATTCGACACCGTCGTGGTCAATGACAATGTTGACGATGCAGTTGCAGCTATCGCAGCCGCACTGACGGGTTCGAACTGACGCGGACTATTTTGGGCTGGAGTTCACAGGGATACACTTGATATCACGGCTCTAGCCAATTTCTCATTCTTATTAATTTCTAGTTCAGGAAGATCGTTTACGTGACCCAGGACAGCACCACCACTGAGGCAGTCTTTGACCCGCCAGTTGGTATTACCAACCCACCAATCGATGAATTGCTGGACAAGGCATCGTCGAAGTACGCCCTCGCGATTTTCGCTGCGAAGCGCGCTCGCCAGATCAATGACTACTACCAGCAGCTCGATGACGGCATGTTGGAGTATGTAGGTCCGCTGGTGACGCCGGCTGTGGCTGAGAAGCCACTCTCCATCGCGCTGCGCGAAATCAACGCAGGTCTGCTGGAGCACACCGAAGGCTAGAAAACAGCTAGAAACTAGTTAGCCTTGCACGTATCCTTGGGTAATTAACCCGCAGGTACGTACACAGGAGAACTCAACACAATGGCCGCTGGCTACCCCGATGATTCCACTTCGTTGAAGATTGTCGTCGGTGTAGCCGGCGGCATTGCTGCGTATAAGGCCTGCCATTTGGTACGTGCCTTCACCGAGCGGGGTCATTCCGTCCGCGTGGTGCCAACGGAATCTGCACTGAAGTTTGTGGGCGCTGCGACATTCGAAGCGTTATCAGGCAACCCCGTAGCGACGACAGTCTTTGAAGCAGTGGACGAAGTGCAGCACGTTCGCGTCGGTCAGGACGCAGACCTTATCGTCATCGCGCCTGCCACCGCAGATTTGATGGCTCGAGCGGCGCATGGACAGGCCAATGACATGCTGACTGCAACGTTGCTTGTTGCCACCTGCCCAGTAGTTTTTGCTCCGGCCATGCACACCGAGATGTGGAACCATCCGGCGACTCAGGATAACGTCGCTACGTTACGTCGCCATGGCAAGATCGTGCTACCACCGGCACATGGCCGATTGACAGGCAAGGACACGGGTCCCGGACGTTTGCCAGAGCCCGAACAAATTGCAAAGTTGGCGTTGTTGGCTGCACGTGCACCACAGGCTTTTGCACAGGATCTCGCGGGCAAGCACGTCGTAATCACTGCGGGTGGTACCCGCGAGGCGATTGATCCGGTGCGCTTTATCGGAAATCATTCGTCGGGGCGTCAAGGCTACGCTATTGCTGAAGTGGCAGCTGCGCGTGGCGCGGATGTCACGCTCATTGCCGGCGCTACCGACGAATTGCCGGTACCTGCTGGCGCGAATGTGGTCCTAATTGGTTCAGCTCGCGAGATGGAGAAGGCGGTAGCAGACGCTGCACCAGAAGCGGACGTGTGCATTTTCGCGGCGGCGGTCGCTGATTTCCGGCCGGCTAACGAAGCGACCTCGAAGATGAAGAAGGGCAGTGCCGATGATGCGCTGACTCGGATTGATCTGATTGAGAACCCAGATATTTTGGCGACGACGGTGCAGCGTCGTGAAGCTGGAGAGATTCCTGCCTCCACTGTCCTGGTCGGCTTCGCCGCCGAAACTGGCGACGACAGCCACACTCCGCTGGAGTTTGCAAAGGTCAAGCTGGCAAAGAAGGGCTGTGACGTTTTGCTGTGTAACGATGTTTCCGCAGGCAAGACATTTGGCTCGGACGACAACGTCGGATGGCTGTTAGATTCGACCGGTGCAGTAGTTGATGTGCCTTTCGGCACAAAGTATGAAGTGGCGTCGCATTTGCTGGACCACGTTGTGACAATAGTGAACCGCTTAGTCTAGACTGAGCAGGGTTATTATCGCTGCAATAGAAGGAAGTACCGTGGCACGTCACCTGCGCCTCTTCTCCAGTGAGTCCGTCACTGAGGGCCACCCGGACAAAATTTGCGACTCCATTTCGGATGCAATCCTGGACGCAATGCTGACTGAGGATCCGCATAGCCGCGTTGCTGTCGAGACAGTCGTTACCACCGGCCTGGTGCACGTTGTCGGTGAAGTTCGGACGGAAGGTTACGTGGATATTCCACGCATTGTCCGCGAGCGACTGCGTGATATCGGCTTCGACTCGTCTGAAAAGGGCTTCGACGGCACGACGTGTGGCGTATCGGTATCTATTGGCGAGCAGTCCGCTGAAATCTCGGATGGCGTAACGACGTCGCTTGAAGCGCGTGATGCCGCAGGAGCCGAGCTCGAAGAAGAAGACCTCGCTGGTGCTGGTGACCAGGGCCTCATGTTCGGATATGCGACAAATGAAACTCCTGAGTTCATGCCACTGCCCATTGCGCTGGCACATCGACTGGCTCGTCGACTGACACAGGTACGCAAGGAGGGCATTGTCCCGCATTTGCGCCCAGATGGAAAGACCCAGGTGACGCTTGCTTACGATGTCGATAACAGCCCGAAGTACATCGACACGATCGTAATTTCTACTCAGCACGATCCAGGCATCACTCAGGACTGGCTGAAGCAACAACTACACGAGCACGTGATTTCGTGGGTGATCAAGGAAACCAACCTGGAACACATGGTCACTGATGAGCTGACACTGCTCATTAACCCGTCAGGTTCCTTCGTCGTCGGTGGACCGATGGGCGATGCCGGTCTGACGGGACGCAAGATCATCGTGGACACCTACGGTGGCATGGCTCGTCACGGCGGTGGCGCATTCTCCGGTAAGGACCCATCGAAGGTGGACCGCTCCGCTGCCTACGCCATGCGGTGGGTAGCAAAGAACATCGTTGCCGCTGGCCTCGCTGACCGTGCTGAGATCCAGGTTGCTTACGCCATTGGCCGCGCGAATCCAGTTGGCCTGTATGTCGAGACTTTCGGTACCGGAAAGGTACCGGCCGAAGTCATCGAACAGGCTGTAGACAAGGTATTCGATCTGCGTCCAGCAGCCATCATTCGTGATCTTGATTTGAAGCGTCCTATTTACGCAGCGACAGCTGCATACGGCCACTTTGGTCGTACCGATCTTGATCTTCCGTGGGAACGACTGAACCGCGTTGATGACCTGAAGGCTGCAGCTGGCCTATGATAGGCCACCGTGAGTAACGAAACCCGAGCCGATGAAGCAACCCCCGCGTTGCCCGTCGCTCGGGTTTTGCCTTTGTTGGGTTTACCCCAGTTGGACAGGCCTTTCGACTACTTGGTGAAGCCGGAACACGACGCAGCTGCACAACCAGGAGTTCGGGTTCGGATCCGTTTCAATGGCCAGCTCGTTAATGGCATCGTGTTGGAAAGAGTGAAGGAGCCAGCTCACCAGGGCCGGCTGACACCTCTGAAAGACGTGATCTCGCCAGAAATTGTCTATCCACCTCAACTGGCTCGACTCGTCGATACGCTAGCGCAGTATTACGGTGGGGTGCGTTCGGATATCATCCGGTCCGCAGTACCGACGCGGCACGCGCGTGCAGAGAAGCAACGTCTGAAGCACCACAGCAATGACAACGAACCGTATGAGCCTCCGACATGGGAGGAGCTGGGCGCACTTGTTACCGAAGATATCGATGTTAGTTCCTGGAATGCCTACGCGTATGCGCAGTCCTATATTGCAGCTGTACTTGACGGGCAGCCGGCGCGTGCTGCTTGGCATCCAACACCAGGGGAGAACACCACACTCCGCATCGCTGAGTTAGCTGCCTCTGTGGCGCGTGCAGGTGGCGGTGTCTTGATTGTGGTGCCCGATCAGCGACGCATCGACCAGCTCGACGTAGAGCTGCGCAACTTCGTGTCGCCACGTCAAATCACGACGCTGGCAGCAGGCACGGGTCCGGAATCTCGCTATCGCCGCTACCTTGACATCTTGCATGGCCAGGGCCGACTCGTGATTGGCACACGGTCTGCGGTGTTCGCTCCTGTGCTCAATCTGCGTCTGTTAGTGGTGCTTGACGACGCCGACGATAACCTCGCCGATCCGCGTGCACCATATGCGCATGCCCGCACGGTCGCAGTGACACGTAGTCAACAAGAGGGATGCGCGCTGCTGATGGGATCACAGACCCGTTCAGCTGAGATGCAGCAACTGGTCGATTCACGGTGGGCGCACAATTTAGTCGCAACCACGGAAGCTTTGGAACAACGCATGCCTGTGATGATCGCGTCGTCAGATTCGATTGCTGATCCAGAAAACATGTCTCGTTCCCGACTTCCTGCTGCAGCATTTCGACATGCCCGCGCGGCACTGCGCGCTGACCTACCGGTGCTCGTGCAAGTTCCACGCAAGGGCTACATGCCCACGCTGTCCTGCCAACGCTGTGGCACGCCCGCACGGTGCCGTCACTGCAATGGCCCGCTCGGTATTCCGACAAGTAAGAATCCTGATGAACCCGCTCCACCAACGTGCCGTTGGTGTGGCCGCATCGATGTCCATCATCGTTGTCACGAGTGCGGTTCACCGCGCATCAGGCCTACGATTCTCGGAACCGATCGCACGGCTGAAGAGATGGGACTCGCATTTCGTCCTTTTCCTGTTGTGATGTCGTCGGGCGATCACATTGTGACGGAGATTCCCACTGGTGGACGGATCGTCGTCGCAACGCCGGGTGCTGAACCTCACGTTGAGGGAGGGTACGGAACCACGTTGATTCTGGATACCTGGGTGACGCTGGGACATCAGGATCTGCGTGCCGACGAAGACGCGCTGGCGACCTGGGCAAAAGCCGTAGCCTTAACTCGGCCTGGGGTTGACGGCGGACATGTCATCATCGATGCGGACGCGGCGGTTCCCGTGGTGCATGACTTGCTGGGCTGGAATATTGTCGCCGCTGCGGAACGTGAACTTGCAGATAGGGCAGCCGCTGGGTTGCCACCAGCGACATCGATGGCGGCTATCGACGGCACCGCGCGGGCGATCGATCGGTTCGCGGCTGATTTCCGCGCTCCGGAAGGGGCAGAGCTGCTGGGCCCAGTTGAGCTGCCAGCGACTATGCGTCCTCCAGCAGGTGTTGAGCCAGGAACGCCGATTCGTCGGCTGCTAGTACGGGTGCAACGATCCCAAGCTGCAGAGTTGGGCGCTCGGTTGCGGGAAGCACAAAGCGTTCGAGCCACAAACAAGGAGCCAACACCTGTGCGGGTGATTGTTGACCCAGTTCGTTTCGGATAGCTGCTGGGATACGATGAAACTCTAGAAGTTAGGTAGAGGAGTTGGTGTAGCCACATGACCGTTCGCAGTGTTCGCTTGTTTGGAGATCCCGTCTTGGTATCTCGTGCAGATGAGGTCACAGATTTTGACCACACATTGGAAACATTGGTGAACGACATGTTGGACACCATGGATGAGCAAGGCGGGGTCGGCCTCGCCGCCAACCAGGTCGGAGTGCTCCAGCGCGTATTCGTCTACGACTGCGAAGGTGTCCGTGGGCACATTGTGAACCCCGAGTGGGAAGCTATCGGCGAAGACACTCTGTTCGAAGAGGAAGGGTGCCTCTCCATTCCCGGCGTCAATGCAAAGGCCACTCGTTTTGCCAAGGTGCGGGTTACCGGTCAGGATTGCAAAGGCGTTCCAGTGGCAGTAGAAGGTGAAGGCCTGCTGTCCCGGTGTATTCAGCACGAGACGGATCACTTGGACGGCGTGTTGTTCTTGAAGCGCCTCGATAAGGAAGAGCGCAAGTCAGCTATGAAGCAGCTTCGTCAGCAGGAGTGGTTTTAATGCGGTTGATTTTCGCGGGCACACCACAGCCGGCAGTTCCAGCTCTGGAAGCACTGATTGCGCACCCTGACCATGAGGTCGTTGCGGTATTGACCCGCCCCGATGCCCCTTTCGGGCGGAAGCGTACGCTGCGCCCATCTCCAGTGAAAGAAATTGCAGTCAAGCACGGTATCGAGGTGCTTACACCGGAGAATCTGCGCGACGAGTCGGCTCGCGAGCGACTCTCTGAACTGGCTCCTGACTGTATTCCGGTTGTTGCCTACGGCAATCTCGTTCCGAAAGACCTACTCGAGTTGCCCGCTCACGGTTGGGTTAATCTGCACTTTTCGCTGCTCCCAGCATGGCGTGGCGCAGCACCAGTTCAAGCGGCAATCGCCGCTGGCGATGACATCACCGGTGCCTCCACGTTCCGCATCGATGAAGGTCTCGATACTGGCCCTGTCCTCGGCAAAGTCACTGAAGTGATCAAGCCAACTGATACAGCCGATGATCTGCTTACTCGGCTCGCTTACTCCGGTGCCGACCTTTTGTGCGCCACGATGGACGGCCTCGCAGCCGGCACGCTCCGCCCCGAAGTTCAACCTGCAGATGGAGTGAGTTACGCCGCCAAGATTCACCCCGCAGACGCCCAGATCGATTGGACTCTTCCTGCCCACATCATCGACCGTGCGGTGCGCGCCCACACGCCAGCGCCTGGTGCCTGGACTCTGCTTGACGACGAGCGTTTCAAGGTAGGTGAGCTCCGTCTAGCCAACGTTGCTGATAGCGACGTCGAGAAGCAGCTTGCACCCGGTGAGTTGTACGTAGAAAAGAAGCGGGTGCTCGTTGGCGCGGGTGGAAACACTGCGGTAGAGCTGGTGCGCGCGCAGCCATTTGGCAAGAAGATGATGAATGCTATTGATTGGGCGCGTGGCGCAAACCCAACGGGAAAGGTCTTGGGCTAGATGGCTGAAGAAGGAAAGTCACGGGGCAATAGGCGACGCAATTCGGATGGTCAGCGTCGTGGTCAGCGAGGCAGCGGGGACCACGGTGGGCGCAATCAGGGTGCCCGCCGTGGCGGTGGCCAGCGAAGCAGTCACAACAATGGTCAGAATCGCATTGATCTTCCCCGCAAGATTGCACTGGACGTTTTGAGCGAAGTCCGCTCGCAGGGCGCGTTCGGCAACTTGCTCCTGCCGAAATTGCTGCGCAAGCACAAGCTATCCGGCCGTGATGCAGCATTCGCTACTGAAATCACGTACGGCACGCTTCGTGCTGAAGGCCTTCTCGATCAGATTCTTGCAGCTGCATCCACGCGCCCGTTGGAAGACATCGACCCTCCGTTGCTCGATGTCCTTCGTCTGGGGGCCTATCAGCTTCTTCGTACCCGTGTGGGTGCACATGCTGCTGTCGATACATCAGTCAAGGCAGCTGCAATTGTTAGTTCGCCGGGTGCCAAGGGTTTCGTCAACGCAATTTTGCGCAATGTATCCCGGCATACGGAGCAGGAGTGGCTACAGAAGATCGGCCCAGATCCACAACAGGATCCGGTTGGATATCTCGCGTTGAGGACCAGCCACCCGCGGTGGATTGCCGATACGTTCGCTCAATCGCTTGGCGCTCAGGCTCAAGAGTTGTCGAGCGCTTTAGCAGCAGACGACGAACGCCCAATTGTCCATCTCGTCGCTCGTCCCGGTGAGATCACCGCGGAGGAGCTCGCGCTCATCACTGGCGGTGAGCAGGGGCCATGGTCGCCGACGTGTGTCCGCATTGAATCCGGCGATCCAGGCCAGTTAGAACCCGTTCGAGACGGCCTCGCTGCGGTGCAGGATGAGGGGTCGCAGCTGATTGCGCGCGCCGTCGTCAAGGCTGAAGTTGAGGGCCAAGATACGGGTCGCTGGCTAGATCTTTGTGCTGGTCCGGGCGGTAAAGCTGCGTACTTAGGTTCCGTCGCAGCGATAGATGGCGCAACTGTGGATGCCATTGAGGTAAGCGAAAAGCGTGCCACCCTGGTGTCGAATTCCACTAAGGGACTACCTGTCACGGTCCACGTTGCCGACGGTCGCGACCCTGGTATGGAACCAGGCTACGACCGCGTTCTGGTCGATGCTCCATGTTCCGGCTTGGGTTCTTTACGACGTCGCCCTGAAGCTCGGTGGCGTAAGTCAAACAAGGATATTGCCGGTTTGGTGAAGCTTCAGAATGAGCTTCTTGCCAAGGCTGTGGAGTTGACGCGGCCAGGTGGCATCATTGTCTACTCGACGTGTTCTCCGCATCTTCGAGAGACGAGGGGCATCGTTGATAAGGCAGTCCGCACGTTGAATGTCGAAGAGCTCGATGCGCACGATCTCGTTGCACCGATGACCGACGTGGGAGCCAGTCCATCGGTACAGATGTGGCCGCATCGTCACGGCACGGACGCAATGTTTTTCGCGGTTCTGCGCAAGAAGGGTTAACGCTAGGGACGGAGCTGCAACGGGTAAGCTCAAGGCATGAGCAACCCGATCATTGCCCCGTCAATTCTTTCCGCTAACTTCGCGAAGCTGGACCGCGAGATCGAAGCAGTGTCGAACGCTGACTGGATTCACGTCGACGTCATGGACGGCCACTTTGTCCCTAATCTGTCCTTCGGTGTGCCTGTGATGGCAGCGGTGGGCACGGTCACGGATAAGCCACTTGATGTCCATTTAATGATCGAAAACCCTGAAAAGTGGGTTGACGGCTACATCGATAATGGTGCTGCAGGTGTGACTTTCCATGTGGAAGCCGCCGAAGACACCATTGCACTTGCTCGTCATCTGCGGGAGCGCGGAGTCAAAGCAGGCATCTCGTTGCGTCCTGGCACGCCTATTGAGCCGTGGTTAGACAAGTTGGCAGAGTTTGACTTGGTGTTGGTCATGAGTGTCGAGCCTGGCTTTGGTGGCCAGTCGTTCATGCCGGACCAGTTGGAGAAGGTACGCGCACTTCGCCAGCGTATCGATGCCGATGGCATCGATACCATCATCGAAATTGACGGCGGTATCTCTGCGAAGACCATCGAAGCTGCTGCTGAAGCCGGTTGTGATGCGTTCGTTGCTGGATCTGCGGTCTACGGTGCAGCCGTTCCTAACGATGAAATCGAGAACCTCCGCGCACTCGCTACCGCTGCACGCAAGGCCTAGTGTTCAGTCATGCCTGTCTTTACTGATCTCACGGCAGCAACGCCGTTGTCTATTGACCAAGCGATGCGCACTGCTATCGCTGCATCAAAGCGGGTCAAAGCAACGACATCTCCTAACCCTGCGGTAGGTTGCGTCGTACTCGACGCGACCGGAATCCCCGTGGGTGTCGCTGCTACTGATCCGGCAGGCGGTCCTCATGCCGAGCCTCAGGCGCTCCGCCAGGCGGGCGCTCGCGCTACAGGGGGTACGGCCGTCGTCACGCTGGAGCCGTGTCATCACCATGGAAAGACTCCGCCATGTACGACGGCGTTGAAGGATGCTGGCATCGCGAAAGTTGTATTCGCTGTTTCGGATCCGAATCCAGTGGCAACCGGTGGCGAAGAGTGGCTGCAGCACCAAGGCATTGAGGTTGTTCGTGGTGTGCTTGCAGCCGACGTCGCTGATGGTGTGTTGCGGCCGTGGTTGCATTGGCAGGCGACTCGTCGGCCGCACATCACGCTGAAAACTGCGGGCACTGTGGATGGTTTGGCAGCGGCAACCGATGGCTCGTCGCAGTGGATTACCGGGGAGAAGGCACGAACGGAAGTGCATCTGGATCGGTCGCGTCGAGATGCGATTATCGTCGGCACTGGCACTGTGCTCGCTGATAACCCGCGGTTGACAGCCCGCAAACCGAATGGTGAGTTGTACGAGCATCAGCCACTACGAATTGTTGTCGGACACAGCGAAATTCCTGAGGACGCTGCCATTCTCGGCGACAACTTCCGTCATATTCGAGCACGCGACATGGAACAGGTCGTTGATGTGCTGGCTGACCTAGGGCTTATCGACGTTCTCGTCGAAGGCGGACCGCGTCTTGCGGGCGCATTCCTTGACGCAGGACTCGTGGACGCTATCGAAAGCTACGTAGCCCCAAGTGTGTTGGGCGCCGGCACCGCTGTTGTTGACACCGGCAAGACCACCAACATCGCGGACATCACTCGGTTCCGAACGGTCAGTGTGTCCACGCTTGGCGACGATGTCCTCATCAAAGCAGTACGCACCTGAGGTTGACTAAGCAACCTGGTTTATTCATAAAAGCAGCACCAGCAGGCAGTACCAGGCTGCATACTTGCTGTAGTTGAAAGAGCGGAAAGGAAACGACGCACTTTGTTCACGGGAATCGTGGAAGAAAAGGGAAAAGTCGCTGTTATCGAGGACCAAGGTGATGCGATCCGGCTGACTCTTGATTGCGCCACCGTTCTTGACGGTGTGGGTCTTGGCGATTCCATTGCTGTCAATGGTGTGTGCCTGACTGTTGCCGAGTTCGATGACACGTCGTTTACTGCGGATGTCATGCAAGAATCTCTGGACCGAACAAGTCTCGGTCAGTTGACGGTTGGCTCTCCGGTGAATTTGGAGCGTGCGATGCCCGCCAACGGTCGACTTGGTGGTCATATTGTGCAGGGCCATGTCGATGGCACCGGCGCAATTGTTAGTCGAACCCCTGGCGAGCACTGGGAGGTTGTCCGCATTTCACTTCCGGAGGAGCTGGACCGATATGTCGTCGAAAAGGGTTCGATCGCAGTCGACGGTACGTCGTTGACTGTGTCTGCAGTCGGCGAGGATTGGTTCGAGATTTCTCTCATTCCTACAACGCTTGCGGATACTATCCTTGGGGCGCTGCCAGTGGGAGCTACCGTCAATCTAGAGGTTGATGTGGTGGCCAAGTACATCGAGAAACTACTACCTAGATAAGCTAACGATTGTGATTCAACTCGACTCAGTGGAGAGGGCGATCGCCGATATCGCCGCCGGCAAGGCCGTCGTCGTTATTGACGATGAAGACCGTGAAAACGAAGGCGATATTATTTTCGCCGCCGAGAAGGCGACCCCTGAACTGGTGGCCTTTATGGTTCGCTATTCGTCAGGCTATATCTGCGCGACGCTTCCAGGCGAAGATTGTGACCGCCTAGAGCTGCCACCTATGGTGACTCAGAATGAGGACGCGCGTGGCACCGCCTACGCGGTTACGGTCGATGCCAATACAGGCACCACCGGTATTAGCGCGACCGATCGTGCGAGGACTATTCGGCTTTTGGCGTCGCCAGATTCCACGCCACATGAGTTCGCGCGTCCAGGTCACGTCGTACCGCTTCGTGCCCGTGACGGCGGTGTTCTTGTTCGCGCAGGTCACACTGAAGCATCTGTCGACCTTGCCCGACTCGCGGGACTGCGACCTGCTGGCGTCCTGTGTGAGGTTGTTTCCGAAGAGAACCCCACAGAAATGGCTCGTTCACCTGAGCTTCGTCGGTTCTGCGACGAACATGATCTCGCACTCATTTCCATTGAGCAGATGATCGAGTACCGCCGTCGCCACGAGATCCTTGTCGAGCGGGTGGTAGAAACCAAGCTGCCCACGGAGTTCGGCGCATTCCGCGCTTACGGATACCAAGACAAAGTCACTGGCATTGAGCACGTGGCGTTGGTTGTCGGCGATGTCACCGCGAACGATGGCGAGGATGTGTTGGTCCGCGTCCATTCCGAGTGCCTCACCGGCGATGTGTTTGCTTCACGACGTTGCGACTGTGGCCAACAACTCCACAAGTCTATGCAGATGGTCCAGGACGCAGGCCGTGGCGTGATCTTGTACATGCGTGGCCACGAGGGAAGGGGCATTGGTCTCATTCCAAAGCTTCGTGCCTACGAGCTGCAGGATAATGGCGCTGACACTGTCGATGCGAATCTCGAGCTTGGTTTGCCAGCAGATGCGCGCGAGTATGGCACTGGTGCCCAAATTCTTCGCGATCTCGGAATCAAGTCGATGGCATTGCTCACGAACAATCCAACGAAACGCGCTGGTCTAGGCGGTTATGGCCTAGAGATGACTCGTCGAGTAGCAGTTCCTGTGGAGGTCCATGAAGACAATGTCCGCTACCTCATGACCAAGTGCGAGCGTATGGGACATGAATTGCCATGGTTGAACGACTACCTTGGGAAGCAAAGCGAAAAGGAGACACAGCAGTGAGCGGTGCAGGTTTGCCACCCATTGAGATCCCAAACGCAGAAGGAATGAGCGTTGGGCTGGTTACGGCACATTGGAATGAGGACATCACCTCGCAGCTCCGTTCCGAAGCCCTCGCCGCAGCTGAAGAAGCTGGGGCGATTGTCACCGATGTCACCGTCGTTGGTGCGTTAGAGCTTCCAGTCGTTGTGCAATCGTTGGCTACCTATCACGACGCTGTGGTAGCGCTGGGTTGTGTCATCAGGGGTGGCACGCCTCATTTCGACTACGTGTGTGACTCAGTGACGCAGGGCTTGACCCGCATTGCTTTGGATAAGAACACCCCGGTAGGCAATGGTGTGCTGACGTGCAATACGCATGAGCAGGCTGTTGAGCGCTCTGGAGCTGAGGGGTCCGTGGAGAATAAGGGCAGGGAAGCGATGATCGCTGCGCTGCATACTGCGAGTCTGCTCCGTGACCTGGCAGACCAAGACTTAGCTGATCTGGGAGAGGATCTGTGACCGTGACTGCGACTCAGAAGTCGACCGACAATGACCAATGGGAGTTTGTGGCGACCTCGCGCATCCTCAAGTTTTGGGCGTGGGGTGCTGTTGCAGTTGTCATGGCAATCCACATTTTCATGGGCTACGTGGTCGACATCGGTGACACCGGTGCGCAGGTGACATTGATCGACCGCTTCGCTTTTCCCGCCATTGGCGTCATCATTTCTGCTGCGTGCCTCTTGCTGTTGCGCCCCCGCATCCGCGCTAATTCTCGCGGTGTTGAAGTCCGCAATCTGCTGACGCCACGTTTCTACCGCTGGGACGATGTATACGGCCTGTCTTTCCCGGAGGATTCACGTTGGGCACGACTGGAGTTGCCAGATTTTGAGTTTGTCCCAGTTCTGGCATTACAGGCAGCCGATCAGGCAACTGTCGTCCGTGATGTGAAGAACTTCCGCGCCCTTGAAGAACGGTACATGCCGGAGGACTAGTGGCAGACCCCGCAACATATCGACCACCCCCTGGCACCATTCCTGTGGAGCCGGGGGTCTATCGCTTTCTTGATCAGGATGGCCGTGTTCTGTACGTCGGCAAGGCCAAAAACCTGCGTGCCCGTCTCTCTAACTATTTCCAGGATTTAACGCGCCTGCACCCGCGAACCAGGCAAATGGTGCAGTCTGCTGCGAAAGTGTCCTGGACGGTCGTCCAAACTGAAGTTGAAGCTCTCCAGTTGGAGTACACGTGGATCAAGCGATTCAACCCGCGCTTCAACGTGATGTATCGCGACGATAAGTCGTACCCAATGCTTGCCGTCAGCGTGGGCGAACTGTATCCGAGGTTGTTTCTGTATCGGGGGCCTCGTCGTAAAGGTGTCCGGTACTTCGGACCCTATTCGCACGCGTGGGCAATCCGCGAAACTCTGGACTTATTGACCCGCGTGTTTCCAGCCCGGACCTGCGCCAAAGGGGTGTTCAATCGTCAGCAACAGTTGGGCAGACCGTGTTTGCTGGGGTACATCGATAAGTGTTCTGCACCGTGCGTTGGCCGGGTCAGTGCGAAGGAACACCGAGAGATTGTCCGGGGTTTCACCTCGTTCATGTCGGGCAACACGGGTGCTGTGACGCGACAACTCCGAGGCGACATGATGCAAGCCGCGGAAGAGCTGGACTTTGAGAAGGCAGCCCGGCTTCGCGACGATCTCGCCGCTGTCGAAAAGGTCATGGAAAAGCAATCAGTCGTGTTTTCAGACGCGACCGATGCTGATCTCATTGCGTTTCACACAGATGAGCTGGAAGCGGCAGTGCAGATTTTCCACGTGCGCCAAGGAAGGATTTTTGGTCAACGGGGCTGGGTCGTCGAGAAATCTGGCGACATGGAAACTGGTCCGTTGCCGGAGGACGGCCCGGATCCAGCACTGCCAACGTTGCTATCGAACTTTATTGCGCAGTTTTATGGCGACGCAGCTAAGCACGCAGAAATCGATGGCGACGAAGCTACCGAAGCAGCACAGGTCGTGCCACGAGAGATCCTGGTCCAGGCTGAGCCTGCAGACAGCAACACTGTGACGGCGTTCCTGGAAGAACTCCGAGGCGCACATGTCGATCTTCGCGTTCCACAACGAGGTGACAAGCGAGTACTGCTGGAAACCGTTGCCCGAAACGCGAAAGAGAAGCTTGCCCAGCACAAGTTGAAGCGCACCGGTGATCTCACCGCACGTTCCCAGGCACTGGAGGGGATTCGAGATGCACTCTTCCTCGATGACGCACCATTGCGTATCGAATGCACTGATATTTCCCACATTCAGGGCACGGACGTGGTCGCCTCCCTAGTTGTATTCGAAGACGGTCTGCCAAAGAAGTCTGACTACCGTCGTTATCGAATCAAAGAAGCAGCTGGTGATGGACGCAGCGATGACGTTGGATCAATTGCCGAGGTAGTTCGCCGTCGCTTCCGCCGGCATAAGGAAGACAAACTCGCTGTGCCCGAAGAAGCCGACGACATGTTTGTCGAGGAGTCCATTGAGGTGGTGGAGGAGTCCGCGTCGCAACGAAAGTTCGCATACCCACCGAATCTGCTCATCGTCGATGGTGGCGCACCGCAGGTCGCAGCTGCTCAGGCAGTACTAGACGAGCTCGGGGTCACGGATGTCGCGCTCGTTGGTATCGCGAAGAGGCTCGAAGAACTGTGGGTACCTGACGACGACGAGCCAGTGATTCTGCCCCGAAATTCCGAAGCAATGTACTTAGTCCAGCGCATTCGTGATGAAGCTCATAGGTTTGCAATCTCGTACCACCGCCAGCAACGGTCGAAGCGCATGACTTCTTCCGTATTGGACGGGATCAAGGGGCTTGGGCCGCAACGGCGTACTGACCTGGTGAAGCATTTCGGTTCCGTCGCCGCTTTGAAGCGCGCCAGCGTTGACGACATCAAGGAGGTGCCAGGTTTTGGCCCTCAACTCGCTGTGACGGTCTTCGAATCATTGCACCCGGACGTGCCCGAGAAACCCGACAATTCCAACGGAGCCTAGGGATCTACGGTGAACCGCACGCAACGTCGTTAAGCCACGTAATGTAGGGCATATGACCAACGCCTCCGCTGGGGTGCCCAACCCCGACACGTCACTGGTCCTCATCACCGGAATGTCTGGTTCTGGCCGAAACACGGCTGCAGCAGTTCTGGAGGAAATGGGCTGGTATGTTGCCGATAACCTTCCACCTGAGCTCATCGTGCGCATGGTCGAGTTGTCTTTCGAGGCAGACTCGCCGGTTGAACGACTAGCCATCGTCACAGATGTTCGCTCACGTGCTTTTGCCGGCAACTTGGGTGAGGTGTTGGAAAATCTGCGGCAAGCGGGTCGCTCACCATATTTGATCTTCTTGGACGCATCGGACGATGTCCTGATTGCTCGCTACGACTCCGTGCGACGTCGCCACCCATTGCAAGAAAATGGCACGCTGTCACAGGGCATTGAAGCCGAGCGGGAGATGTTGGCACAGATTCGCGCTAACTCGGACATTGTGGTGGATACTTCCCATTTGTCGGTGCATGACCTGCGCCGTGAATTGGAGCGGCAGTTCGCCGATCCACACACGCGGTACCAACAGATCACCATTCAGTCATTTGGTTTCAAGCATGGTGCTCCGCGAGACGCCGATCTGCTTTTCGACGTTCGCTTTTTGCCCAATCCATATTGGGTGCCGGAACTGCGTGGTGGACGTGGCATCGACAAACCAGTCTCAGACTATGTTTTGGGTCAGCAAGATGCAGGGAAGTTCTTGAGTACCGTGACGGACTTGGTCAGTCTTGTCCTCCCTGGATACCGTCGGGAAGGCAAGAGCTTTTTGACGCTGGCTGTTGGTTGTACCGGTGGTCATCACCGCAGTGTGGCTATGGCCGAAGAACTTAACAAGCGTTTATCAGAACTACCTGGTGTGCAGTGTTCCGTGAGCCACCGCGATATCAATCGCGATTAACCTTGGAGTATCGGAATAACTGCCGTGGGGCAGCGTCGTCACGTGGTGGACGGCAGTGTTGCCCGTGATTAAAGGAGAAGTACCGTAGATGACCGCCATTACTTCACTCGGCGGTGGGCATGGTCTGTTCGCCACATTAAGAGCGGTCCGAAGGATCGCCGATCATGTCACCGCTGTTGTAACCGTTGCTGATGACGGCGGTTCTTCCGGTCGGCTGCGTCGTGAATTAGGGCAGATCCCACCTGGCGATTTGCGTATGGCTCTCGCCGCGCTTGCCGACGACACGGAGCACGGACGCTTGTGGGAACAAACCCTGCAGCATCGCTTTGGTGGCACTGGTGCGCTCGCGGGACATGCGGTGGGAAATTTGCTCATCGCTGGGCTTGCCAGTGTGTTGGGTGATGAAGTCGCTGCGCTTGACGAGGTAGCAAGGCTTCTGAATATACGAGGTCGAGTATTGCCGATGTCGCCCATTCCGCTGGATATAGAGGCTGAAGTGGTCGGCCTCGAAGACGATGCTCGCGTCGTCCGCCCAGTACGAGGACAGGTCGCTGTAGCGACTACGCCTGGTCAGGTTCGGCGAATTCGATTGATTCCGGATAGCCCCGCGGCTACCCCAGAAGCGTTGGAGGCCATTCATCGGGCAGATCTGGTGACACTCGGGCCAGGTTCCTGGTTCACGTCCGTTCTTCCGCATCTGCAGGTGCCAGAACTGCGGGAAGCATTGACGACGACAAAGGCGCGTCGCGTCGTCGTACTGAATCTCGTAGCGGAGCCAGGGGAGACTGCCGGCTTCTCTGTTGAGCGCCATATTCATATGATTGCTCAGCATGCCCCAGAACTGACGGTCGACCACATTCTGGTTGATAAAACCATTGTCACGGGTAAGACTGAGCGGGAATTTCTCAGTCGTGCAGCGTCATCGTTAGGCGCGGAAGTCGTGTACGCCGACGTTCGCGAGGTTTCTAGCGACGGAGCGTGGACCGTGCGCCATGACCCTGCGAAGCTAGCCGACGCGCTGTCTGAATTGATGACACGCTAGGCTGTTTAACCTGATGGATAATCTGAGGCCGGTTGCAGTCGATTCGCACCGGCCTCACTGTGTGGCTTTGCTATTCATGCGAGGAGGAACGCGCCCATGGCGTTAACGGCAAAGGTGAAGGACGAGCTTGCTCGTGTTCCGGTGTCGCAGGAGAGTGCTCAGGCTGCAGAACTAGCAGCACTTTTCCGCTTTTCTGGGGGCCTGCACCTTGTCGGTGGTGTCATTGTTCTTGAAGCAGAGGTAGATTCCGGCGCCGTCGCTCGTCGTCTTCGCACGTCTATTTCCAGTCTGTACAACGTTGATGCCCAGATGCACGTGCTGAGCCCTGGTGGATTGCGTAAGTCGGCTCGATACGTGGTGCGAATTGTCGACGGCGGGGAACAGGTTGCTCGTCAATCTGGGTTGATTGACCGAGCTGGTCGCCCGGTTCGTGGATTGCCTCCGAAGGTTGTCAACGGCACCGCCATTGACTGCGAGGCTGCGTGGCGTGGTGCCTTCCTGGCTCATGGTTCATTGACTGAACCTGGACGCTCATCCGCATTGGAAGTGTCTGCTCCATGTCCGGAAGCAGCACTTGCGCTCGTTGGCTGTGCTCGTCGACTTGGCATCCAAGCCAAGAGCCGCGAGACTCGTGGTGGTGATCGCGTCGTAATCCGTGATGGCGAGGCAATTGGGGCATTGCTAACCAGGATGGGCGCACAGACGACCCGCTTAGAATGGGAAGAACAGCGGATGCGCCGCGAAGTTCGTGCCACTGCTAACCGGTTGGCCAACTTCGACGATGCCAATCTCCGTCGTTCTGCTCGCGCTGCTGTTGTGGCTGCTGCCCGTGTAGAGCGAGCGTTGGAAATTCTTGGCGACGATGTCCCTGAGCACCTTGTAACGGCTGGCCAACTGCGTGTGGAACATCGTCAGGCATCTCTGGAGGAGCTAGGACAGCTGGCTAGCCCTCCGATGACAAAGGATGCCGTAGCGGGTCGTATTCGGCGTTTGCTGTCTATGGCGGACCGCAGGGCACAGGAGACCGGAATTCCAGATACCAATTCAGCAGTCACGGATGAACTTTTTGCTGACTCTCCGGAAGCTACAAATGAGCAGTAGTCTTACGACAGTTCGGTAATTGGTATCGGCTGGAAAATGAATCATCACCGCGCCTCACTTACTGCCTAGCTTGATCAATTCATAAAAACTTGGATTACATTCATGCAGGTAGCATGCCTGAAGCGCGGCTTTCTCTATTGCATCCCCCTGCGAAGTAGTCAAAGCACACGTAAACTTTTCAATTGAGCCTGATGGTTGAGTTTCACGGATTTACCCCGGTCGCCGCTTTTAATGGGTGTCCACCAAGGTTTTGAATCCGCGCGAAATCTGGACGCATCAGTGGCAAACGAAAAGCGATCCACTAAGGAGATAATCGTGACGGTTCGTGTAGGTATCAATGGTTTCGGTCGTATTGGTCGTAACTTCTTCCGCTCCATCGTGGCACAGGGCGCTGACATCGAGGTCGTAGCAGTCAACGACTTGACTGACAACAAGACCCTCGCTCACCTGCTTAAGTACGACTCGGTCATGGGCAAGCTTGACGCAGAGGTTTCCTACGACGATGAATCCATCACCGTCAACGGCAAGCGCATCATCGCATGGGCAGAGCGCGATCCAAAGAACCTGCCATGGGGCGAGCAGAACGTTGACATTGTCATCGAGTCGACTGGCTTCTTCACCGATGCTGAGGCTGCGAAGGCTCACATCGACGGTGGTGCCAAGAAGGTCATCATCTCTGCTCCAGCTAAGAACGAAGATGCAACCTTCGTCGTTGGTGTTAACCACACTGACTACGACCCAGAGAACCACCACATCATCTCGAACGCGTCTTGCACCACCAACTGCCTGGCTCCAATGGCCAAGGTTCTGGACGAGAAGTTCGGCATCGAGCGCGGTTTGATGACCACGATTCACGCTTACACCGGTGACCAGCGCCTGATCGACGCTCCTCACAAGGACCTGCGTCGTGCACGTGCAGCTGCACTGAACATCGTTCCAACCTCCACAGGTGCGGCTAAGGCAGTTGCTCTGGTTCTCCCACAGCTGAAGGGTGTACTGGACGGCTACGCACTTCGAGTCCCAACCCCAACCGGTTCGGTCACCGACCTCACCTTCATTGCAAAGAACGAAGTTTCCGTCGACGCAGTTAACGCTGCAATCAAGGAAGCAGCAGCTGAGGGCGACATGAAGGGCATTCTCGTATACAACGAGGATCCAATTGTTTCCAAGGACATCGAGGGCGACCCAGCTTCCTCCATCTTCGACGCACCACTGACCAAGGTCATTGGTAACCAGGTCAAGGTTGTTTCTTGGTACGACAACGAGTGGGGTTACTCCAACCGCCTCGTCGACCTCTCCGTCTACGTCGGTGAGCGTCTCTAAGTAGACCTGTTCTTTACTGAACACCTCTTAAACCCTGCGGGGAGGGGGGGGGGGGGGGGAAGGGACAAACCCCAGCCCCCCACTCCCCCCCCCCAGCCGGGGTGCAGCGCCTCGCGCATGCACCCCGGCCCGTCGCATATCCAATTGAAGGGAAACTCAATAATGGCTGTAAAGACTGTTAAGGACCTGCTGGCTGAAGGTGTGGAAGGTCGCTACGTTCTCGTTCGTTCGGACCTCAACGTTCCTTTGAAGGACGGCGTTATTACCGACCCAGGTCGCATCGACGCTTCTGTACCGACGCTGAAGGCACTGTCGGAGGCCGGAGCAAAGGTTGTCGTGTGTGCTCACCTCGGCCGCCCAAAGGGCGAAGTCAAGCCTGAACTTTCGCTGGCACCAGTTGCAGAGGCTCTGTCCGAGCGCCTGGATCGTTATGTTGCCCTGGCTGGCGACGTTTCTGGTGAAGATGCCCACGAGCGCGCAAACGGTCTGACGGACGGCGATGTCCTGCTGCTCGAGAACATTCGTTTCGATGCTCGCGAGACTTCCAAGGATGATGCGGAGCGCGCGGAATTCGCAAACGAACTTGCTGCACTCGTTCCTGGAGGCGCATTCGTATCCGACGGCTTCGGTGTCGTCCACCGCGCACAGGCATCTGTGTACGACGTCGCTAAGGCTCTGCCACACTACGCTGGTGGCCTGGTTCAGGCTGAGCTCGAAGTTCTCCGCAAGGTTGCAGAGACCCCAGAGAAGCCATACGCGGTCGTTCTCGGCGGTTCGAAGGTGTCTGACAAGCTCGGTGTTATCGAGGCACTCGCGCCAAAGGTTGACTACCTGGTCATCGGTGGCGGCATGTGCTTCACCTTCCTCGCAGCTCAGGGCTACTCCGTTGGTGGCTCCCTCTTGCAGGAAGAGATGATTGACACCTGTAAGGACCTGCTGGATCGTTACGGCGACCAAATCGTTCTACCAACCGATGTTGTGGTGGCAGACAAGTTTGCAGCGGACGCTGAGAACAAGGTTGTTGCAGTCGACGCGATCCCAGAAGGTTGGATGGGCCTCGACATCGGACCAGAGTCCGCAAAGGCATTCGGTGAGAAGCTCGCAGACTCCAAGACTGTGTTCTGGAATGGCCCAATGGGTGTCTTCGAGATGGAAGCTTTCGCAGAAGGCACTCGCGTCGTAGCTCAGTCGATCATCGACGCAACTGCTAAGGGCTGCTTCTCCGTCGTCGGTGGTGGCGATTCTGCTGCTGCAGTACGTACTCTTGGTTTGGATGAGGATGGCTTCAGCCACATCTCCACCGGTGGTGGTGCTTCGCTCGAGTTCCTCGAGGGCAAGACTCTTCCAGGCGTGGAAGTTCTCGAATCCTAGACCTGACGCGCGGCATCCAGTCGCGCGTTCGCCTCATCTTTGTAAACAAGTAAACAGGAGTGACAAACACTATGGCACGCAAGCCACTTATCGCTGGCAACTGGAAGATGAACCTCAACCATCTTGAGGCCATCGGCGTTGTTCAGAAGCTCGCCTTCGCATTGCCAAAGGAGTACTACGACAAGGTTGATGTCGTTGTGATTCCGCCATTCACTGACATCCGCTCGGTGCAGACGCTCGTAGAGGGCGACAAGCTTGGCGTAACCTATGGCGCGCAAGATGTGTCCATGTACGAATCTGGTGCCTACACCGGTGAGATTTCGGCAACGATGTTGGCTAAGCTCGGCTGCCGCTGGGTCGTAGTTGGTCACTCCGAGCGTCGCGAGATGCATGCAGAGACTGACGAAATTGTATCCAAGAAGGCCAAGGCTGCGCTCAAGGAAAACATGACTCCAATCGTCTGTGTTGGCGAGCCTCTAGAGGTCCGTGAAGCAAACAAGCATGTTGAGTACGTTGTTGAGCAGGTTAAGGGTTCGCTTGCGAATCTGTCCGAGGCTGACCTTGACAAGACCGTCATTGCTTACGAGCCAGTGTGGGCAATTGGTACCGGCAAGGTTGCTTCTGCTGCCGATGCTCAGGAAGTCTGCAAGGCTATCCGCGAGACCATTGCCGAGGTCGCTTCCGAAGAAACCGCAAAGGCAATGCGTGTTCTCTACGGTGGCTCCATGAAAATTGACAACGTCGCTGAGCTGATCAGCCAGCCTGATGTCGACGGTGGCCTCGTTGGTGGCGCATCCCTCGATGGTGAAGCGTTCGCTAAGCTCTGCGCACTTGCTGCAGATTCTGCTGTATAAGCCGTAGCGTGCGTACACGCGAAGGCGTGTGACGAAGTTGCGCATCATGTATAGCTCCGTTCACTTTTGGTGAGCGGGGCTTGTGCTTTTCGACGACTTGCCCTGCAGCATCCCGGTCCCTCCGGCACTATGGGGATATGAACTCTGCTACCGAAGAGACCTTGCGTGAAGACATTCGACATCTCGGAAAGATTCTTGGCGACACTATTCGACAGCAGGAAGGCGGAGATGTTTTCGAGCTGGTAGAAAACGCTCGCCGTATTGCTTTTCGCCTGCATCGTGGCGAAGCGGAGATTGAGGATCTGACCTCACTGTTCCGGGACATTGATCCAGTTGAAGCCAGTCCGATCATTCGTGCGTTCACTCATTTCGCGCTGCTAGCAAATTTGGCAGAGGATTTGCACGAAGAGCGCTTGTTGGAGCAAAAGCTGGATGAAGGTGTTTCTGCCGTTGATTCAACGTTGGAAGCAACGTGGGAGAAGCTGGCAGCGGCCGGGGTACCACGCGAACAGCTCGCGGAGATGATGAATGAAGCGATGATCTCACCAGTACTGACTGCGCATCCAACGGAGACGCGCCGTCGTACTGTTTTCGATGCGCAGAAGCATATCGGTGAGGCGATGCGTCGCCGTCGTGAAGTGATGTCAGCACCGCGGACCGCGCGAACGGAAGCTCGTATCGCCGACATCGATTTGGAAATCAAGCGCCGTGTCTTGACACTGTGGCAGACCGCGTTGATCCGCCTCAACCGCCCGGACATTAGGGACGAAGTCGAAGTCGGTTTGCGCTATTACCAGTTGTCTTTGCTGGAAACGGTGCCACGCTTGAATAGGGACGTCGTCAAGCACATGCGTGAGCTGGGCGGAACCGATATTCCGAACAAGCCGGCGGTGCGGATGGGCTCGTGGATTGGCGGAGACCACGATGGCAATCCATTCATTACAGCCGAGACGGTCAAGTATGCAACGGATCGTGCGACGACGACGATTTTCGGGTACTACCTGCGACAGTTGCACGCACTGGAACGCGAGCTGAGCTTTTCTGACCGGCTGACGAAGGCGACAGTGGATCTGATTGGTTTGGCTAGCCGGGGTCATAACGATATTCCGAATCGTAAGGATGAACCGTACCGACGAGCTGTGCATGGCATCCGTGGGCGAATGGCCGCAACGGCAAAGGCCATGTTGGGGACCACGATCATCGAGGGCGACTGGTCTGTCCACGAGCCTTACGACGACGTCGAGCAGATGCGGTCTGACTTGAAGATTGTCGAGGATTCCTTGCGCGCTAGCCAGGATGATTTGGTTGCAGACTACCGACTGGCGGACATTCAAGCTGCTCTCGACGCTTTTGGATTCCACTTGTACTCCCTGGACATTCGTCAAAACTCGGAGAGTTTCGAAAGCGTTTTGACCGAGCTCTTCGCACTTGCGGGTGTGACCGAGAACTATGCTGCGTTGTCAGAGACTGCGAAGGTCGCTCTTCTTTCGAAGGAACTTGCCTACGCACGCCCCTTGATTCCGCTCGGCGCGAAACTATCTGAAGCTACGGAACGGGAAATGGGCATCATGCGGGCAGTTGCGCATGCTGTCGAGGCTTATGGCCCTGACTCCGTACCGCACTGCATTATCTCTATGTGCTCGTCTGTATCCGATCTGCTTGAACCGATGATCCTGCTGAAAGAAGTGGGTCTCATCACTTCAACAAACGGACAGTTACACGGCACGTTGGACATTATTCCGCTGTTCGAGACGATTGAGGACCTCCAAGCAGGCGCGAATGTTCTGGAAGCTGCATGGAATGTTGATTGTTACCGGTCGTACGTGCGAGCCCGGGGCGATCTTCAGGAGGTCATGCTCGGCTATTCCGACTCCAACAAGGACGGTGGCTATTTCGCGGCGAACTGGGCCTTGTACGACGCTGAAACCGAAATTGTCGACGTCGCCAAGAAGCACCACATTCGCTTACGCCTCTTCCATGGTCGTGGTGGCACGGTGGGTCGTGGCGGTGGCCCGTCGTACGATGCAATCTTGGCTCAGCCGAAGGGTGCAGTGCAGGGTGCTGTGCGTGTCACGGAACAGGGCGAGATTATTTCTGCGAAGTACGGAAACCCAGTGACCGCGCGACGTAATTTGGAGGCCCTGGTCTCGGCGACAATCGAGTCAACGATGCTTGATGTCAACGACTTTGGACACCAAGAACGCGCTTATGAAGTGATGCGGGAAATTTCTGCGCTTTCCCGCGGCGCCTACTCGTCGCTGATGCACGAGGACCCTGGTTTCATCAGCTTCTTCGAAGACTCGACTCCCGTGGCCGAAATCAGCAGTTTGAATATTGGCTCACGTCCTTCGTCGCGTAAACAAACGACGTCGATTTCTGATCTGCGTGCTATTCCGTGGGTCTTATCCTGGTCGCAGCAACGCTCGATGGTGCCTGGCTGGTACGGCGTTGGAACTGCGCTGAGGCAGTGGATCGGTGAGGATCCGGATGGAACTCGTCTTGCCGAATTGCGCGAACTCAACGAGAAGTGGCCATTCTTTGCCTCGGTGCTATCAAATATGGCTCAGGTGATGAGTAAAGCGGATATGGACCTGGCTCGGCTGTACGCGAATTTGTGCTCAGACCGCGAGGGTGCCGAACGTATCTATACCGCGATTCGCTCTGAGTTCGAACTGACCTATGAGATGTTTCTCAAGGTCACCGGCTATACAACGCTGCTGGAAGACAACCCGCTTTTGGCGCGAAGCGTTGACATGCGTTTCCCATATTTGATGCCGCTGAATGCTATCCAGCTTGAGCTGCTGCGACGTTACCGTGCAGGTGATGACCGAGATAAGGTTCGCCGTGGGATCCAGCTGACCATGAATGGCCTCGCCACTGCGCTGCGAAACTCTGGCTAGTATGTGTGTCCAACGAGGGTTTTGCGGTAGTGTGGAACCCTGTTAGGTTTAGTTGCCCATCACAAGTGGGCGTCAATTGAGGGGAAGTGCGCGTGTACCTCGCCATCCAGATCGTCTTGGTCGTCACGTCTGTCTTGATGTGCCTGTTTATTCTGTTGCACAAGGGTAAGGGTGGCGGCCTGTCTAGCCTGTTTGGCGGCGGTGTCCAGTCGAACCTCTCGGGTTCTACCGTGGTGGAAAAGAACCTTGACTATGTCACAATCGTCACCGCTATCTTGTGGATTGCCAGCATCATTCTGCTTGGTCTCTTCAACGCATTTGGATGGTAACAACTCTAGTTGAGTGCCATCCGCCGGCATGAGTAAAGCCCTAGGTCATTGACCTAGGGCTTCATTGTTTCAGCAGGCGCTCATAGTCGACGCGCTGAGTGGCAGCTAGAGTAGCGCAGCTGCAGCTTCATCGACAAACACCACAGTTTCAGTCCGACCACGAACTCCAGCAGCCGGCCAGTCCACGGCAGCAGCACCATCAGAGATAGCTCTAACGGCTTCGGCCTTCGCACCGCCAGAGACCAGCAGCCAGACCCGATCCGCCTTGGCGATCGCCGGCATCGTCAACGACACCCGCGTCGGAGGTGGCTTTGGGCAATTGTGCACGGCCACAACGAGCTGCGATTCCTCCCGAATCTCATCCGTATGGGGAAACAACGAGTTGATATGCCCCTCGCCGCCCATGCCCAGCAAATGCAGGTCAAACCCGTCAGGAGCATGCGTGACGACGAGCTCCTCGTAGGCGCGCGCTGCTTCCTCTGGGGTGGCGGTGCCGTCGTCGGCTAAGTACCCGAAGATATTGCCAGCTGGAATGTCGATGTGGTCCAACAGCGCCTCACGTGCTTGGCCCTCGTTGCGTTCCGAATCGTCAGCAGCAACGAATCGCTCGTCGCCAAAGAATACGAGCACCCGTGACCAATCAATAGCTTCGTCCGGCTGTGTTGATGGGGCAGAGTTTCGTCGTAATGCTTCCAACAAAGCGATACCTGCGCCACCACCAGTGAGTACGACGCGCGCTACCGCTCCATCGTGCTGTGCAGCTACGACAGTAGAGGCGAAGGCATCCCGTGCGGCCTCAACGAGATCATTGAGGTCGTCATGGCGGGAGAAGTGCACATCGTGAGCATTAGCGCTGGCTGTCATTGGAGTTCTCCTTAGCAAAAGATGTACCGATCGGGGACTGGGTCCCCGCTGCCGTGGAGCCGGCGCGGGAGGGCTCTGATCCGGGCTTGACCAAGCGAATTCGGCTGAGGCCACGCAAGGCCCGAGCATATGCGAGATCCGGGTCGAGGTGGCGGAGCTCTTCTGCAAGACAGTCCACCGTCGAGCGACGCGACAAGGCCACCTTAAACGGTGGTCGATCGCCGATGGTCACACATGCTGTCGTTGCATTTTCGATTGAGAACACGACGTCAGCACCACTAGCACGGCGCAGGATCACGGACTCGATGGAATTCATGGGACGATCGCGATCATCGACTGGAACCATCGGGGATCCGTTCATCACTCGATGGACTGGCACACCCAGGCGGTCCGCCAGCCAACCAGCTGCAAGATCCACGGATGGATTGTCATCGGAACCGGAAATCTCCACGGCAATGATCGGCTCGTGTGGTGGCAAATCCAATGCGGAAGCCAGCACACCGCGCCACGGAGTGAGTCGGGACCACGCCAAGTCCGAATCTCCCGGCGTGTAACCTGTGCGACGCGTATACACAGCTTCTTTGTCTGGATCTGTCAGGGAATCGGTGATTCGTCGCTGAGCAATCTGACCTATCAACGTAGCCGCAGGAACTTGCGGAGCAGTCGACGGCCACCACGCGACAACTGGGGTATCGGGCAGCAGGAGAGGGGTGACCAGGGCTTCTGGATGTTCACCCACCTCACCCTCCAAATGCATGACGACGATCTCCGCTGCACCAGCATCTCCGCCCATGTGGATTTCCGCGTCGAGTCGGTTTGCCCCGCGTGGCTCGCCTGAGATGAGTACAAGCACGCGGGATGGATGCTCACGAGAGACGTTGTTAGCGGTTGCAATAATGTCCTCGAGGTCATCTTCGCTACGAGACAGCACGATGAGGGTCAACACACGGCCGGTGGCACCATCGCCACCTTGTTCGCGCAGCTGAACGAGCTGCTTGGCGATAGCGCGAGTAGTCGTGTCAGGAAGAGTAATGATCATGGCAAACGCACTTTCGCAGCAGTGTCAGTGGTGGTGTCAACAATGAAGTCAATGATGGAAGGGCCGAAGGGTGATAGGTCAAGAACGACGTGCTCTTTGACTACGGTCGTCGCCATGTACGTCCTTCCCGTTCCAACATGTGATCGGCGGACGCAGGACCCCACGTACCCGCAGGGTATTCATCTGGGCGGCCACGCTTTGCCCAGTAATCAATGATCGGGTCGAGAATCTTCCAGGACAGCTCCACTTCTTCATTAGTTGGGAAGAGGCTCGCTTCGTCGAGAAGTGCGTCGAGAATCAAGCGTTCGTAAGCCTCTGGCGACTGCTCAGTGAACGACTCCGAGTAGGAGAAGTCCATGTTCACATCGCGTACTTCCATCGCGGAACCTGGCACCTTAGAACCGAAGCGCATGAGGACGCCCTCGTCCGGCTGTACGCGGATGACCATTGCATTCTGCCCAAGAGCAGTAGTCATCGTGTCAGCGAAAGGAAGGTGCGGCGCAGACTTGAACACCAACGCAATCTCCGTCACTCGTCGCCCCAGTCGCTTGCCGGTACGAAGATAGAATGGCACGCCTGCCCACCTGCGAGAATTGATCTGCAAGGTGCAGGCAGCATATGTCTCGGTCGTTGATTCTGGATCGAAGCCTTCTTCTTCGCGGAGGCCTACTACGTAGTCAGACCCTTGCCAGCCTGCCGAGTACTGACCACGCGCAGTGGTCTTCGACAGCGGACGCAAAGGCTCCGTCGCTCGCAACACCTTGATCTTTTCGGTCTGCAATTCTTCCGGGGTAAATGCGACTGGTTCTTCCATGGCTACGAGCGCTAGCAACTGCAATAAGTGGTTCTGGATCACGTCACGGGCTGCACCGATTCCGTCGTAATAGCCAGCACGGCCACCTAGGCCGATGTCTTCAGCCATTGTGATCTGAACATGGTCGACGTAGTGCGAGTTCCACAGCGGATCGAACAGCTGGTTAGCAAAACGCATTGCCAAGATGTTCTGAACAGTCTCTTTACCCAGGTAGTGGTCGATGCGGAAGACCGACTTTTCGGGGAACACCGAGTTGACGATATGGTTCAGTTCTTGCGCAGATTCGAGGTCATGTCCGAATGGCTTCTCGATAATCACTCGACGCCAATTCTCTTCACCCGCTTGAGCCAAACCAGCACGATCAAGCTGGTTACACACATCGGGGAAATTGTCGGGCGGAATGGACAAGTAGTATGCCCAGTTTCCAGCGGTGCCACGGGAGGCATCGAGCTCGGACAGCTTCTCGGCGAGTCGGTCAAAGGCTTCGTCGTCGACAAATGTGCCCTGGACGAAGTGAATGCCCTCTGCGAGACGGCTCCAAACGCTCTCTCGAAGAGGAGTACGGGCGCCACTTTCCACTGCGTCGCGCACGTACTGTTCGAACTCTTCCTTCGACCAGTTACGGCGGCCATAACCTACGAGGGCAAAAGAAGCAGGTAGTAGCCCTCGATTGGCAAGGTCATAAATAGCCGGAAGCAACTTCTTACGAGCAAGGTCACCGGTCACACCGAAAATAACCATGCCACCAGGGCCTGCGATCCGTGGGAGACGCTTGTCCTGAGGATCACGCAAGGGGTTCGTCCATGCGCTTGCCAAGGAATCGGCCGGAGGAGGAACTGTCACGATAGAAGGCCTTCCTTTTCTAAGGGCAGAGTAAACACAAGTAGAGACTAGTCTTTACGAGGCTAGCCTCTCACACCGACTATTCCGTGTAGGCACGAACAAGGAAAGTCATACAAATAGAATGGAAAAGTGCTCGCGACCATCGCCACGAGCACTGAGTAGATTGATAGTCCGACTACTTCTTCAGCTCATCCATTCGACCTGCAATGGAGTCGAGCAGCTCCTGCCAGCTGTTTACGAACTTTTCGACGCCTTCTCGTTCGAGAATCTCAAAGACTTCAGTCCACGCAATGCCCTGTTGTGCAACCGCATCCATCTCTGCCTGAGCATCGTCGCCCGTACCAGTCAAGGTATCTGCGACCATTGGGACTTCGCTTTGCGCAGCTGCACGCAAAGTCTTCTCCGGCATGGTGTTAACGGCCAACGGACCAGCCAACTCGGTGACATACAGCGTTGCAGGGTAGTCAGGGTTCTTCACACCCGTCGAGGCCCACAACGGACGCTGCGCATTCGCACCAGCTGCAGCAAGTGGAGCCCAACGCTCGGTGTCCGCTGCAAAAGCCTTTTCAAACTCGGCGTAGGCCAAGCGTGCATTAGCGATACCAGACTTGCCACGCAGTGCGAGCGCCTCATCGGTGCCAATTGCTTCAAGTCGCTTGTCTACTTCGGTATCCACACGCGACACGAAGAAGGAAGCGACCGAATGGATCGCCGTCAAGTCCTGGCCATTGTCCTTCGCACGCTCAATACCAGCGATGAATGCTTCTACAACTTCGCGGTAACGCTCCAGGGAGAAAATCAAGGTGACGTTCACGCAAATGCCTTCAGCCAGCGCATCAGTAACCGCAGGCAGGGAAGCATCCGTCGCAGGAATCTTGATCATCGCGTTGGTCTTGCCAACCTTTGTCCACAATTCGCGAGCCTGAGCGATCGTCTTCTCGTAGTCGTCTGCGTAACGCGGATCAACTTCAATGGAGACGCGTCCGTCCGCACCATTGCTTGCCGACGACACCTCAGCCAACACGTCACACGCGTCACGAACATCGTCGATAGCCATGGCGAAGACCGCTTCAGCAGCATCGGCACCAGAAGCGGTGAGCTCTGCCAACTGAGAATCGTAATCCTCACCAGCGGTCATCGCCGAAGAGAAAATAGCCGGGTTAGTAGTAACACCAACAACATTCAACTCGTCGATGAGCTGGACAAGATCACCGGAAGACAGACGCTGCCTGGACAAATCGTCCAACCACGCCGAGGTTCCCACAGTTGCGAGCGCTTCAAGATTCCTATTTGGCACGATCAATCAACTTTCCACGCAGAGCCCGCATACACGAGTCCCCACGTCCATCGACAACTTTCTCTGTACCAATTCAGGCTACCCTCGGGACGCGAAAAGCGCCGTGAAACCGCGTGGACTCTCATGGCCCATGCTTCACGGCGCTTTCGGTAAAGGCTTAACCCATCGGCCACAGGGCCGACATCAGAAAATTACTTAGAAGCCTCAATGGTTTCTCGAGCTGCTGAAACGACTTCGCTCGTCGTCACGCCGAACTCTTCGAAGAGCTTCTCGTATGGAGCGGAAGCACCGAAGTGCTCGATCGATACCGCACGACCCGTGGTGCCAAGGTGGCGGTACCACGGCATTGCAATACCAGCTTCGACGGACACGCGAGCGGTAACAGCCTTAGGCAAGATCTGCTCCTGGTACTCGGCATCCTGCTGTTCGAACCAGTCCAGGCAAGGAACAGATACGACACGCGCAGAAACGCCGTCAGTTGCAAGCTCTTCTGCCGCTGCAACCGCCAACTGAACCTCGGAACCGGTAGCCATCAGGATGACATCTGGGGTTTCCTTGGAACCTTCGACCAGGACGTAAGCACCGCGACGAACGCCCTCGGCAGCCTTCTCCTTGGTGCCTTCCAGTACAGGAACGTTCTGACGGGTCAGTGCCAGAGCCTTCGGTCCAGCTTCGCCTTCAAGTGCTGCTACCCAGGCGGCTGCGGTTTCGTTGGCATCAGCTGGGCGGAACGTAGTCATGCCTGGGATGGCGCGCAGCGATGCAAGTTGCTCGATTGGCTGGTGGGTTGGGCCATCTTCACCAAGACCGATGGAGTCGTGGGTCCAGACGTAGATAGGGGAGATTCCCATCAGCGATGCCAAACGAACGGCTGGGCGCATGTAATCCGAGAAAATGAGGAACGTACCGCCGTAAATGCGGGTGTTGCCGTGCAGCAGGATACCGTTCATGATCGAGCCCATTGCGTGCTCGCGAATACCAAAGTGCAGGTTACGACCGTATGGGGTCGCAGTCCACGTGTCGGTGGTGATGTTCTCAGGACCGAACGAAGGAGAACCTTCGATGACGGTGTTGTTGGAACCAGCCAAGTCAGCGGAGCCACCCCACAGCTCTGGCATGGTAGCGCCAAGAGCCTGCAAAGCGGCTGCGGATGCCTTACGAGTAGCAACACTTGCGCCGGCATCCCAGGACGGCATGTCGTCAGCGAAGCCTTCTGGGAGCTCGCCTGCCGTGAGACGGTCGAAGAACTTCTTGGCCTCTGGGTTCTTCTCTGCCCACGCATCGAAGGACTTCTGCCACTCGGCGTGTGCTTCCGCACCGCGCTCTACTGCAGCACGGGTGTGTGCAATGACCTCGTCAGAAACTTCAAAGGTCTGCTCCGTGTCGAAGCCAAGTTCCTTCTTAATCAACGCAACTTCGTCGTTGCCGAGGGCTGCACCGTGCGAAGCGCCGGTGTTCATCGCGTTCGGAGCTGGGTATGCGATCACGGTGCGCATGCGGATGAAAGTTGGGCGAGTGGTATCAGCCTTTGCCTCAGCCACAGCTGCTTCGAGAGCTGCCACATCCTCGCCGCCGTTGACCTCGATGACCTGCCACCCGTAAGCACGGTAACGATCTGCGACGTTTTCGGTGAAGGCAATCGTCGTGTCGTCTTCGATGGAGATGCCATTGTCATCCCAGAACACAATCAGATTGCCCAAAGCCTGAGTGCCCGCCAAGGAGCACGCTTCAGCAGTGACACCTTCCTGAACGTCACCGTCAGAGGCAATGACGTACACAAAGTGGTCGAACGGTGACTTGCCCGCTGGTGCTTCAGGGTCTAGCAGGCCACGCTCACGGCGCGATGCCATTGCCATACCGACAGCAGAAGCTAGTCCCTGACCGAGAGGACCGGTGGTGATTTCGACACCATCGGTGTGGCCATACTCCGGGTGACCAGGAGTCAATGAACCCCAAGTACGGAGAGCCTTCAGATCATCGAGCTCAAGACCAAAGCCAGCCATGTACAGCTGAATGTATTGAGTCAGCGAGGTGTGACCGCACGACAGCACGAAACGGTCACGGCCTGCCCAGTTTGGATCCTTCGGATCATGGCGCATCACACGCTGGTACAGGGTATATGCCAATGGCGCCAGGCTCATTGCGGTTCCTGGGTGGCCGGAGCCACACTTCTGTACTGCATCTGCAGCCAGTACGCGGGCGGTGTCGACGGCACGAGTGTCCAGTTCGGTCCAGTCTGCTGGATAGTTCTGTTCCACGCGGGACTGCAACTCTGGGGAGAGTGTCACGGTATGAGCTCCTGTGTTCTCGCTCGAGGCTAATTCTGTGCCTAGTGTAATCCGCTTCACGACGAATCCGGGAACCAGCTCTATTACACAGGGGCGTTTCCCGCGAATTGGCCAAATAATGTGTCACCCGCCACGGTTACGAAAATTACCGGTGGAGGTATCAACAATCCGCTGGAATATCGGGTGGGCCGATACACGGTTTACAGTGGAGAAGCGCTACCATGGACCGAGTCTGGATTTTGCATGCCCTATGTACACAGTTGAATACTGTCCATGTCGCGCGTTCCAGAATTTCGTGAATTATTACGACTCCTGCTGGAACTAAGCAGGGTGAGTGTCCGACTAGTAAGGGACACTAGTAGTTGTTTGGAAGGGATCAGTTTTGCTCGATACGGTTAAGGCGTATGTGGCGCTGACGAAACCTCGCGTCATTGAGCTCTTGCTGGTCGCCGCAATTCCGGCAATGCTGCAGGCTGACCGCGGCAGCGTGCATGTTGGCCTGATTTTGCTGACGCTCGTAGGTGGTTGGATGGGTGCGGCTGCGGCCAATACATTCAACATGGTTGCCGATTCGGACATCGATAAGGTGATGAACCGAACGGCCAAGCGCCCACTGGCGAAGCAAACAGTATCCAACACTAGTGCGATGATCTTCGGCATTGTGCTGACCATTGCCAGTTTCTTGTGGCTGTGGCTGCTGTGCAATTCATTGCTGGCAGCAATCTTTATCTTGCTGACCATTGCGTTCTACGTTTTTGTGTACACCTTATGGTTGAAGCGTCGCACTGATCAGAATGTTGTCTGGGGTGGCGCAGCTGGCTGTATGCCCGTTCTCGTCGGCTGGGCCGTCATCACTGACAACAACCCTGATGTCTCCGGCTGGTTCCACTGGTGGCAGGCGATTGTTCTGTTTATGGTCATCTTCTTCTGGACTCCGCCGCACACGTGGGCTCTGGGGCTGAAGTACAAGGACGACTATGAAGCTGCAGGCGTCCCAATGATGCCAGTAGTTCGCCCACCGCTGTACGTCACTGTTCGCATCATTTGGTACACCGTGGCTACGGTCGTAACGACGTTGCTGCTTGTCCCCGCTGCAGGTTGGATCTACCTGGCGTCGGCCGTGATCGCAGGTATTTGGTTCCTGTATGGGGCCATCATGCTGCACCGCGACGTCAAGGCTGGTGGGGAGATCAAGCCGATGAAGCTCTTCTTGCTCTCCAACAACTACCTCGCGTTGGTGTGTGTTGGCCTGTCGGTCGACGCAGTGTTCGGCCTCCAGACCATTTCCCAGATGCTGTCGTAATCTGTTACGGCTTCAGCACAATAGAGCCTGTTGTGATCCGCGCTTGCAGATCACGATGGGCTTTTTCTGCATCGCGGAGCGGATAGGTTGCAGATACTCGGACGTTCAGCGTCCCATTTTCAACCATGCCTAGAACTGCCGAGGCACGCTCCATGAGTTCTTCGCGAGTCCTGGTGAAGTGTCGAAGGTGCGGTCGGGTCAAGAACAACGACCCATGCTTATTCAACTCTTGAGGATCTAGAGGTGGCACTGCACCAGATGCAGCACCAAAGAGGACAACAAGCCCTCGCACTCGAGCAGCTTCCAACGACTGATTGAACGTTGCAGCACCAACACCATCAAAAACAATATCGACGCCCAGACCATCGGTGGTGGCTCGGATTTCGTCGGCAAGGGAATCCCCGTAGGCGAACACCTCATCAGCACCGGCAGCGCGTGCGAGAGCTTGTTTCTCGGATGTGGAAGCGACGCTCAGCACCCGAGCACCGAGAGACTTCGCCATTTGGGTCAGCAGCAATCCGACACCACCAGCACCGGCAGTAATCAAGCAGGTGGACTGTGCGCCAAGCTTTGCGACGTCGTATGCAAGGAAGTGTGCTGTTAGCCCCTGCAGAAGAATGGACGCGGCGGCATCGTCAGCAATCGAGTCGGGGATAGGCACCAGGATGTCCTCGGCCAAGACCACCTGCGATGCGTAGCTATCTTGCCCAGTACACCACGCAACGCGATCACCAACAGCCAGAGTCGTTACGTCCTGGCCGATTGCTGCCACACGGCCAACGCCCTCAGATCCGGGAATAAACGGCAATGGACGAGGGTAGATGCCTTCGCGTTGGTAGACATCAGTGAAATTGACGCCTGCGGTGGCAACGTCGATAAGCACGTGGCCAGGGAGCAGAGCTGGTGAGGAGAGTTCCGTGCGAAACGAGAGTTGCTCGGGCCCACCGAATGATTCGATAACGATTGCGTCCATACCGCGATGATATGAAAAAACTGACGGACCGTGGGTCCGTCAGTGAGAAGTACAACGTGGCCGGCAGAGTCGGGCTTGTTCCCGTAACGCCACGATTGAGGTTAGCTCGTTGCTGCGACTGCCTTGTACTCGGCATCGCCAGCTGGGGAGCCAGTCACGATAGCGTTACCACCTACGTAACGTCGCCCCATCTGGTAAAGGATCGCAGTCAAGCCCGTGACAATGCCGGATCCAGCCACGTGAACTGGTACCAGCGCTTCCGGCACGCCAGACCAGTACTGAACCATACCCACGCCAGCTTGCACAATGATCATGCCCACCAGCCACCAACCGATCTTGACCGCGCCACGGTCGGCTTTCACCGCCAAGAGACTGAACACAAGGCCAATGGTCAATCCCAAGTACAGGTACATGAATCCCGCGTGGACGTGGGAAAGCTCCGTAATAGGTAGCTGCAAGCGATCTTCCGGCAGGACGCTGGCATCACCAGCATGCGGACCAGCGCCAGTCACCATCGTGCCGGTAATCAACGTAACCAGAAGCGCCAGGCCTGATCCAACCGCCGTGTATCGCAGATAGGTCGGGTAGGTGCGCACCACGTGGCCGTCGTCAGGTTCCTGAATCTTGACGAACAGCATGCCCGCCAACCACACCAGAATCATCGATGGGATGAAGTGCAGAGCAACGGCGTACCACTTCAGGTCCACGAGAACCGAGATACCACCGACAATTGCCTGGACGATAACGCCCATGCCATTGGCGAAGGCCAACCAGAACACTTCTTTGCGACGTCCCGTGCGAATGACTGCGAGGAACAAGATCAGGGTCAATGCCACGAGAACGAACGTCAGCAAACGATTGCCGAATTCAACAATCTGGTGAATCATTTCGGCTTGTCCCGGAACCGGTGTGAAGCTGCCCGGGTGGCACTGCGGCCACGTGTCACAGCCCAGACCCGATCCTGTAACGCGGACGATCGAGCCAGTGACTGCGATGGCTGCCTGTGCAATGAGCACCAACAAGGCAAAGAGCTTCTGCTTCGCGATTGTTGGAAGAGGGAGCCTGGTTAACGGCAAAGTTTTCTGGAGGTCACTCACACCGTCCGATACTACCGCTTCGGCGTTTCACAGTGAGCACCGGGATACCGCTGCCAGGCTAGTCACCCTTGGCTTCGAAACGGAAGAGGCGAGTAGCCAACACACCACTCACAATTCCCCAGACGACCAGCACAATTAGGGAGTGCCATGCCATGCGTGTTGCGAAGGCTTGGGTAATCACATCCGTCAACGCAACAGACGGCAGCAGCTTCAACCCAAACTCAACTGGACTGCTCAATTCCGGGCCAACAGCGAACAACGTCGCGGCGCCCAGGAGGATGAACCAAATCAAGTTGGCAAGGCCCAGAATGAGCTCCGCTCCGAGCGTGCCTCCAATCAGTAGACCTAGTGACGTAAACGTGGCGGTGCCAACTAAGACCATGATGAAGGCCATCAACCAGGCACCAACGCTCGCTGAGAAGCCCAGTGCGATAGCAACAGCAGAGAACAGAAGAAACTGCAGCGTGACGACGATCGCCACCGCGCAACATTTGCCCACGATGATGCCCCACTTCGGTAGCGCCGAAGCACCGATGCGTTTCAGAGCTCCATAACGCCGGTCAAAACCGACAGCAATTGCCTGCCCGGTAAATCCGGCGGACATGACAGCTACCGACAAAACCATGGGGAACACGCGCTGCAATGGATTCGGGTCATCCAAGACGGGAACGATAGTAAAGCCAACCAGCATTGCCATCGGAATAATCAGTGTCAGCAACAACTGTTCACCGTGACGAAGAATGAGTGTCGCTTCCATCTTGGTTTGCGACGCAATGATCCGACCAATAGGGGCACGCACTGGGGAGGGAGTGAACGTACCTCCTGGGAAACGAGTCGTTGACATGCTGGTTAGTTCCTCATTTCACGGCCAGTGATGTCGAGGAAAACATCCTCGAGTGAACGGCGGGACACAGTGAGCTCGGTAATCAAGGCGTCGCGCTGGGCACACCAGGATGCTACTGCCGAGATGATCGCGGGAGTGGTCTTGCCCGAGATTCGCCAACGATTTGGACTCACTGGCAACACCGTGACATCGAATCCTTGGGCATGCAGCTGCGCACTGAGCCCAGCCGCATCAATGTCTTCATCAGCAGCGAAGTAGGTATCTGGGTTACTACTCGCTGTGATCTCGTTAGTCGAGCCAGAGGCAACCACGTGGCCTTTATCGATGATGATGACTTCATCGGCTAGGGCCTCTGCTTCGTCCATGAGATGCGTCGTTAACACGATGGTCACTCCGTCGCGCTTCATGGAATTGACCAAATCCCACACAGCCAACCGAGACTGGGCATCTAACCCAGCCGTTGGTTCATCGAGGAATACCAATTCAGGACGTCCGACAAGAGCACACGCTAGGGACAATCGTTGTTGCTGGCCACCGGAGAGGCGACGGTAACTCGTCTTGACATGCTTGGACAGCCCGACAACGTCGAGTAGCCAATCGATATCCATCGGATTAGCCGAATACGATGCAACCAACTTCAGCATTTCGCCCACGCGAACACCAGGGTATGCGCCGCCTCCTTGCAGCATGACACCAATACGGGTTCGCAATTCGTCTGTTTCCCGCCACGGATCGAGGCCCAATACTCGCAGCTCGCCGGCATCGGGCTGAACAAACCCCTCGCACATCTCGACCGTCGTTGTCTTGCCAGCACCATTAGGTCCAAGCAATGCCAACACCTGACCACGCTGCAACGTGAGGTCGAGACCAGAAACGGCTTCGACGTCACCGTAACGTTTAGTCACTCCTCGCAGCTTCAACGCAGGAGATTCATCAGCTTTGATCACGATGCCCCATAGTAGGCCACCGCCTCTCCGTAGCTGCAGATCACCCCTACAGGGATGAGTCGTCGTCTAGCGGATCCGGAAGACGCGGGTTCGCCACGACACCGCGAGGATGATGCCCATGCAACAGATGAAGCCTACGATAGCGCCCACGTAGATTTGTACGACCGTCATTGGTGGCAGTCCCAAGCCACGTGGCAACACCGTCAAACTAAACACTGCCGAATAGATCACCACTGCCATGCGGAACTGCGCGCGGTCAGCCCATGCCGACAGTGGCACCAGTGCCCACAGCAGATACCACGGGTGCACAACGGGGAAGAGCAGCACCAACGCGAACATGGCCAGGCCATATCCACCCAACGGGTGAATTCGGCCTCTGAACGTCGCCCACAACATGCGAATAAGCCATGCCGCCGCAACCACGATGCCGACACCACGGGTGAAAGACAGCGCGAACTCCGAAATGTCACCGAGGCCCAGTAGCCGTCCAACAAAACCCGACAATATTCCAAGCAGTGTCGGCAACGACATCCAACTGCGCACGGTCGCGGCACCGCCTTGGCTAGTGATCCAACCAAAACCCAAGCCAGAACCAAGCGAAAACACGACACACGTGACGACGGCAATGCCACCAGTCACCACCGCAGCTTTCAGAAGCGACCACACTGAGCGTCCATAACGTCGACCCAGCCATGCCCCCGCGAAGCCCAATGCGACGAACCCCGTGACTTTGACCATGCCGGCTAAGGAAATCAAGACGAGCCCGGCTGCGAACAGCAGTCGTTTCTTCAACTCGGGGTTTGAAGATCCGCGTTCCCCCGGGGCGCCATCTGGAACTCCCGGAACTGATCGACCATGAATGGCTCGTAGACATAGCTCCATACCCGACAGCAGTAGCGCCAACAACAGAGCTTCGTTATGGATACCGCCAACCAGATGAAGAAGCGTCAGCGGGTTCAAGACACCCAGCCACAGCGCAAACTGAGGACTAACGCCACAACGTTGGGCTAAACGGACCAATGCCCATGCCACCACGTATAAGGAAGCAACTGCGATGATTCGGTGCAAGAACACCGAGGCAAGGGGGGAATCGTTGGTCAGAGCAGAGATGAACCACGCCGCCACCATGGCTGTCGGGCCGTATGGGCTAGGGGAATGAGACCAAATCAACGGCACCGATCGGGCCAACGGATCGTTGGCCCCCAGTAAGTCAACAGGACCAGCAGCATACGGATCCATCCCTCGATCCACGATCGCACCTTGGGCGAGATAGGAATAGATATCCTGCGTAAAAAGTGGAGCAGTAAGAATAAGTGGTGTGACCCACCCGGCGAAGGTTCGCACCAGCATCGATGTGTTTACCGATGTCACGCGAGTCCGCGCACCCGCAAGAACGAAGGCACCCACGCCCAACCAAGCAACAATCAACATTCCGATGCCGACAAACGTCACCATCGTCGTCGCAACGAGCATGCGCCCAAGGGTCACGCCGGCCGGAGTCTGCCAAAACACATTGCCAACGACTGGGGTAGCACCGGCACCAATACCGCCGACCATCACAATGATCGCACCGAGCGTGCCAAGCCAGCGGAGCCACGTAAATCGTCGTAGCTCCCGGTGATTGATTCGGTGTGCGAAGGGCTGCTCGGTACCGGTGTGCAATGTGGAGCTTCGAGAACCTGCCAAACCCACATGAGGGATCGCGTCTTTCGCTAACCGGAGTTGACCGGAAAAAGACATGAGGGATGGGCGCACGAAATCGATCTTACAGTTCTGGTTCCTGAGGACTTGGAATCACAGCGACAGGGTGAGTCTCGCTAATAATTAACCGGATAAACATAGGTTCAGCCATGATGACACGCCAGCTACCTGCAGCGATCTCTGGACGCTGGACATATCAGATGAATTACGGAACACTTGTGTTGTCTAATACCGCGCAGTCCACGAATGTGCATGAGTTTCCCGGAGGTGAACCACCGACATGACCGACTCACTAACTCCTGAGGTACCAGCTTCGGAGCCACAGTCGAACGGCGACGGTGATACACGCCGCCGTATTCTCTTGCTCCTGTTGGAACACAACCTGGCATCAGCAACCCTGATTGCTGATCAACTCGGCCTTTCGGCTGCAGGCGTGCGCCGCCACTTGGACATTTTGGTTTCGGAGGGGCTAGCAGAAACTGCGCCTCCACCGAAGCACGGCCCGCGAGGTCGAGGTCGCCCAGCAAAGTCCTTCCGTCTCACAGACAAGGGCCGGGCACACTTCGGTCATTCTTACGATCTGCTTGCGGCATCTGCGCTGGAAGCACTGCAAGAAGCGGGCGGGGATGCAGCTGTTACAGCTTTCGCTAAGCGTCGCGTGAACGAAATCCTCGCCGGCATTACGCCGGTGGGTGAGAACGCGGAGACGCACGAGGTTGTAGAAGCAGTTGTCACAGCTTTTCGACGTCACGGGTACGCAGCAACAGTGAATGAAAACACTGGTGGCGTGCAAATTTGCCATCATCATTGCCCAATTAGCAATGTGGCCCACGACTTCCCACAGCTCTGTGCCGCAGAGCACGAAGCAGTGAGTAGTTTATTAGGGCAGCACACTCAACCGCTGGCAACGATTGCGGACGGCAATGGCATTTGTACAACTCATGTTCCGTTGATTCCCATTCAAGATCTCTCAACCAGTGCACAACAAGAAAGGAGCGGACAATGACTCTCGCCCATGACGAAGCCGCGAAGGTGCGTACGCCACAGACTGACGAAGAAATCATCGAGTCTATTGGTGCTTACCAGTACGGCTGGCATGACTCGGACGCTGCTGGTGCTTCGGCCCAGCGTGGCCTGTCTGAAGCTGTAGTACGCGACATTTCCGCAAAGAAAAACGAGCCGGAATGGATGCTCGAGCGCCGTTTGAAGGCCTTGGATATCTTCGATCGCAAGCCAATGCCAACGTGGGGCGCGGATCTGTCGGGGATCGACTTCGACAACATTAAGTACTTCGTTCGTTCCACCGAGAAGCAGGCCCAGACCTGGGAAGACCTGCCGGACGATATTAAGGAAACCTACGACAAGCTGGGTATTCCTGAGGCTGAGAAGCAGCGTCTGGTTGCAGGTGTCGCAGCTCAGTACGAGTCTGAGGTTGTCTACCACCAGATTCGCGAGGATCTGGAGGAGCAGGGTGTCATCTTCCTGGACACGGACACTGCTTTGAAGGAGCACCCAGAGCTCTTCAAGGAGTACTTCGGTACCGTCATTCCTTCTGGCGACAACAAGTTCTCCGCCCTGAACACCGCTGTCTGGTCCGGTGGCTCTTTCATTTACGTGCCAAAGGGTGTCCACGTGGATATTCCTTTGCAGGCCTACTTCCGCATCAACACGGAAAACATGGGCCAGTTCGAGCGCACCTTGATCATTGTCGACGAGGATGCATACGTGCATTACGTCGAGGGCTGTACGGCTCCGATCTACAAGTCTGACTCACTGCATTCGGCTGTTGTCGAAATCATCGTGAAGAAGGGTGGCCGTTGCCGTTACACGACCATTCAGAACTGGTCGAACAACGTGTACAACCTGGTCACGAAGCGCACCAAGTGTGAAGAAGGCGCAACCATGGAGTGGATCGATGGCAACATCGGCTCCAAGGTCACCATGAAGTACCCAGCTGTATGGATGACTGGTCCGCACGCTAACGGCGAAGTGCTTTCGGTTGCCTTCGCTGGCGAAGGACAGTTCCAGGACACGGGCGCCAAGATGGTGCACATGGCTCCAAACACGAAGTCCAACATCGTGTCGAAGTCTGTAGCTCGCAATGGTGGCCGTGCTGCCTACCGTGGTCTGGTGCAGATCAACAAGGGCGCTAAGCATTCCGCATCGAACGTCGAGTGTGACGCACTGCTGGTAGATACGATTTCTCGTTCTGATACGTACCCATACGTCGATGTTCGTGAAGACGATGTCACGCTCGGCCACGAGGCAACCGTGTCTCGCGTGTCCGATGAGCAGCTGTTCTACCTGATGAGCCGCGGTATCGAAGAGGAAGAAGCAATGGCGATGGTGGTCCGTGGCTTCGTGGAGCCAATCGCCAAGGAGCTGCCAATGGAATACGCACTGGAGCTCAACCGCCTAATTGAATTGCAGATGGAAGGTTCGGTCGGTTAAGCCAATGACCAACATCATTACTGAAGAGAATCAGGCGGCTGAAGGTCAGCCAGCTGCCAAGCGTCGTGTTCTCGCGAACAAGGGCGATGTCTTCGCATCCTTTGATGTCAATGACTTCGCCGTCCCTGGTGGCCGCGATGAAGAGTGGCGCTTTGCTCCGCTGCGTCGTCTGAACGGGCTTCACGACGACACCGCCGCCGAGCCAGTAGCCTCGTCGTACGCTTTCGTCGGTGTCGAAGCCAACGACTCGGTGACTGTGACCGAGGTAGACCGTGGCAGTGAGCTTCTAGGCCGTGCGGGAACACCAGTCGATATCGTTGCGGCCCGCGCATTCTCCACCTTCGACAAGGCCCAGGTCCTGACTTTCGCGAAGGACTCTGTATCGAAGGATCCTGTGACCGTTACGGTCACCGGCCCCGGCGACGATCAAGTTGCTTATGGCCACTTGGTTATTGACGTCCAGGCAAACGCTGAAGCAGTGGTCGTTCTCGATTACCGCGGTACCGGCACTTTTGCTGACAACGTTGAGTTTGTTTTGGGTGATGGCTCGCGACTAGCCGTCGTCACGCTGACTAACTGGGATGAGGGTGCTGTGCACCTGTCGGCACACCATGCAGCGGTGGGGCGCGATGCAACGCTTCGTCACTCCCTGGCTACATTCGGTGGCAGTGTTGTTCGTGTTGTCCCTCGCGTGAAGTTCACCGCGCCAGGTGGCGACGCCGAACTTCTCGGTGTCTACTTCGCAGATGCAGGTCAGTACTTCGAACAGCGTCTTCTCGTTGATCACGCAGTACCGAACTGCCGCTCTAACGTGATGTACAAGGGTGCGCTGCAGGGCGATCCGTCGTCCAAACTCGACGCCCGCACCGCATGGGTAGGCGACGTACTCATTCGTGCAGAGGCCGAAGGTACCGACACCTACGAGCTGAACCGCAACCTGGTTCTCACCGAAGGCGCACGCGCTGACTCGGTTCCGAACCTGGAAATTGAAACTGGCGAAATTCAGGGTGCAGGTCACGCTGCAACTGTTGGCCGCTTCGACGATGAACAGCTGTTCTACCTGCTGTCCCGCGGTATCCCAGAGGATGTTGCGCGTCGTCTAGTTGTTCGCGGATTCTTCAACGAAGTCATCAACCTGATTCCTGTCGAAGCCATCCGTGACCGCCTCGAATCCCTCATCGACGAAGAGTTGAACACTGCCGGTGTCTAGCCGTCGGAATACGTTGCAGTTTCCACTTTCGCAGTTTCCACATAGTCACGATATAAGCGACGAAAATACACAAAGGACAGCACAGCAACAATGAGCACGCTTGAAATCCGTAACCTCCATGCACAGGTATTGCCTAACGACGAGGCATCGGAGCCAAAGGAAATCCTGAAGGGTGTCAACCTGACTATCAAGTCCGGTGAAACCCACGCAGTAATGGGGCCAAATGGTTCCGGCAAGTCGACCCTGAGCTACACCATCGCTGGTCACCCTAAGTACGAGGTAACCGAAGGCGAGATCCTTCTCGACGGCGAAAACGTTCTTGAGATGAGCGTTGACGAGCGCGCACGCGCTGGTCTTTTCTTGGCCATGCAGTACCCAGTCGAGGTCTCTGGCGTTTCTATGTCCAACTTCCTGCGTTCTGCAGCAACTGCGGTCCGCGGCGAGGCTCCTAAGCTGCGCCACTGGGTTAAGGAAGTCCGTGAGGCCATGGCTGATCTCGAGATCGACTCGTCTTTCTCTGAGCGTTCAGTCAACGAAGGCTTCTCCGGCGGTGAGAAGAAGCGTCACGAGATCCTGCAGCTTGATCTGCTGAAGCCAAAGTTCGCAGTTCTCGACGAAACCGACTCCGGTTTGGACGTCGATGCACTGCGCGTCGTCTCCGAGGGCATCAACCGTTACCAGGATGAAAACGATGGTGGAATCCTCATCATCACGCACTACAAGCGGATTCTGAACTACGTCAAGCCTGACCACGTGCATGTATTCGCTGACGGCAAGATCATCGCCTCCGGTGGTCCAGAGTTGGCTGACGAGCTCGAAGAGCACGGCTACGAGAAGTTCACCAATGCTTAGTCGCTCTCTTCGTGGCGATTTTCCGGTTCTCGCGCGCACGGTGCGCGATGACCGGCGTTTGGTCTACCTCGATTCTGGTGCAACGTCGCAGCGTCCGCGCCAGGTGATCGAGGCAGAAACGTACTTCATCACGGAGCACAACGCTCCGGTTCACCGTGGTGCGTATCAGTTGGCCGAAGAGGCTACTGACGCATATGAAGATGCCCGCGACGCTATCGCTTCCTTCATCGGCGCCGAATTTGACGAGCTGGTGTTCACGAAGAACGCTACTGAAGCCTTGAATCTTGTGGCGTACACGCTTGGCGACGATCGCGCGGGCGAGTACCAGGTCACCGAGGGCGACGAGATCGTCGTCACGGAGCTGGAACATCATGCGAATCTCGTGCCATGGCAGGAGCTCGCACGACGGACCGGCGCGACGTTGAAGTGGTACTCCGTGACCGCTGATGGTCGGATCGACCTAGATTCCTTAGAGCTGTCCGAGCGCACGAAGGTGGTCGCATTTACCCATCAGTCGAACGTGACTGGTGCGGTTGCCGATGTTGACGAACTCGTCGCGCGAGCCAAAGCTGTTGGTGCCTTGGTTGTGCTTGATGGTTGCCAATCTGTGCCACACATGCCGGTGGACGTGAAAGCGTTGGGAGTCGACTTCCTCGCTTTCTCCGGTCACAAGATGTGTGGTCCGACTGGCGTCGGCGCTTTGTACGGCCGATCTGAACTGCTGGAGCTGCTGCCACCGTTCTTGACGGGTGGTTCGATGATCGAGGTCGTCAAGATGGAGGGCTCGACGTACGCGCCTCCGCCTCAGCGTTTCGAAGCAGGAACGATGATGGCCAGCCAGGTCGTGGGACTCGGTGCTGCTGTGAAGTATTTGACTGACATCGGTATGGATGCGATCGCTCAGCATGAACACGAGCTCACCGCATACGCGCTTGAGAAAATGCGCGAGGTCGAGGGCCTTACTATCGTTGGGCCGCAGACAGCCGAGCAGCGTGGCGCTGCGATTTCGTTCCAAGTCGAGGGGATTCATCCACACGATTTGGGCCAGGCTCTCGACGATCGTGGAATTTGCATCCGCGTTGGTCACCACTGCGCGTGGCCAGTCCATCAGGCGCTGGGCGTACAATCGACGGCTCGAGCGTCGTTCTATTTGTACAACACGAAGGAAGAGGTCGATGCTCTCATTGAGGGCATCGAGTACGCGAAGAAATTCTTTGGCGTGTAGATCGGGAAGAGTAGCACCGTGAAATTAGAGCAGATGTACCAGGAAGTCATCCTGGATCACTACAAGCACCCGCAGCACAGCGGACTTCGCGATCCTTATGATGCCGAAGTACACCACGTGAACCCCTCGTGTGGCGACGAATTGACATTGCGCGTGAAGTTGGCTGACAACTGCACTCAGGTTGCTGATGTGTCGTACGAAGCTGTGGGATGCTCTATTTCGCAAGCTTCCACCTCTGTTATGGCGGAAGAGCTTGTGGGGCAACCCGTCGCAAAGGCAATGGAAAAGCTCGATGAATTCGAGCGCATGGTAACTTCCCGCGGAAAGATTGAGGGCGACGAAGACATCATTGGTGATGGTGTCGCCTTCGCAGGTGTGTCCAAGTATCCAGCACGCGTCAAGTGCGCGTTGCTGGGATGGAAGGCATTCCAGGCTGCTGCAGCCGAAGCAATTAGTAATGCTCAGGAAAACGGTGGCGAAGGTTCCGCCACGGTTACGCTGTAGCTCACCCAAAGGAGTGAATGAACTCATGACTGAAGCAAACCAGCCACGACCAGAAGAAACCGAGCAGATGCCAGAATCTTCTCTGGATAGTGATGCCAGCCAGTCGATGACTGTGCCACCTCGCCCAGATCAGACTCAGGCCGATGAGCAACTCGCATTCGACGTCGAAGAGGCAATGTACGAAGTCGTAGACCCGGAGCTGGGCATCAATGTTGTTGATCTTGGCCTCGTATACGACATTTGGATCGAAGACGAGTCGGTAGCCGTCATCCATATGACGCTGACCTCTCCAGCGTGTCCATTGACGGACATGTTGACTGCCCAGACAGAATCTGAAGTGATGCAGGTGGAGGGAATCACCGCATACAAGCTCAACTGGGTATGGTCTCCAGCATGGGGTCCTCACATGATCTCTGAGGATGGACGCGAGCAAATGCGTGCCCTCGGCTTCTCTGTGTAAACCTGCGGATTGACGTAGAGCGACCATAAACAAAAGCGCACCAACCTGTCGTTTTCCACGACGTGGTTGGTGCGCTTTGTTGTAACCGGGTTTTGCGAACTTACTCGCGGCTGAGATCAGCGGTCTTCGGATCTACTGCAGACGACCCCGTGACCTTCTTATGAATCAACCACAGTGCCAAGAACACTGGGATGCCCAGGTATGGGGTCAGGATCGCAAACCAGTTCTGGCCGGTCGTTGCCGGTTCATACGCCTGACCAATGACGACCGCAAAACACATGAAGAGGGCGACGATAGCGCCAGCAGGGAAGAAGTTAGCCTTGTACGGCAAAGTCTCTAGCGACACATTTTGAGCTGCCAAGCACTTCCGGAACTTGTAGTGGCTATACGAGATACCAATCCACGTGATAAATCCAGCGAGTGCCGACAGCGTCAACAGGAATGTGTACGCTACGCCATCTCCGACCAGCGAAGTAATGAAACCAGCCATGCCGATGACGGTCGTCGCAAGGAGAGCCTTCATTGGAATGCCACGGTTATTGAGTTCGCCGAACATACGCGGAGCCTGGCCCTGACGGGCGAGGGAGAACAGCATGCGCGTGGATACATAGAGTCCCGAGTTTCCTGCGGACAGAACCGAGGTCAAAATTACGGCGTTCATAAGACCTGCAGCCACCGCGATACCAGCACGATCGAAGACCAGCGTGAACGGGCTAACAGCAATATTGTCTTCCGCTGAGTTCAAAAGATTCGGATCTGTGTAGGCAATGAGGAAACCGATAACTGCAATGGCACCGATGTAGAACAGCAGAATACGCCAGAAAATCGTGCGAATAGCTCGTGGAATAGTGCGCTCTGGATCCTCGGCTTCTCCAGCAGCAACACCCACCATCTCTGTGCCCTGGAATGAATAACCAGCGACGATGAACACAGCTAGAAGGCCCATGCCGCCGTTGACGAACGGAGCTTCACCCGCGGTCCAATTCTCGAATCCTGGCGAACTACCACCGAGGATTCCGAAAATCATGCACACACCGAGCACGAGGAAGACGATAACCGTGACAACCTTGATGGTTGCGAACCAAAATTCGCCTTCACCAAATGCTCGAGCGGACAGCGCATTCAGCAGGAAGAGAATGAGAAGGAAAAGCGCAGACCATAAAACCGCCGGAGTATCGGGGAACCAATACCGCATGACCAATGATGCCGCGACCAGCTCAGCAGCGACGGTAATCGCCCAGTTAAACCAATAGTTCCAGCCCATTGCGAAGCCGAAGCTAGGGGAGACATAGCGGGTTCCATATTCCTGGAATGAGCCTGCAACGGGCAAATACGCAGCCATTTCGCCAAGCGACTGCATAACAAGCCACACCATCAGGCCAATCAGTGCATATGCTGCGAGTGCACCGCCAGGACCAGCTTGCGAAATTGTGGCACCCGAGGCGACGAACAGGCCGGTACCAATGGCACCGCCAATAGCAATCATGTTGAGGTGGCGCGTACGCAACTTTCGTTGAAGTTGGTCACCGGAATAGCTGCCACCAGTAGTCGGGTTCTCCGACGTCGTGGAATTCATGTTTGCAAGCATATCCCGAACGGACGTTTACCTTAAGTTAACCTCGCGGTCTTTTTGCTGGGTAAGCTCGTGAATTCCTCATCGCAGATTCATTTTGACGACCGTAATCCCGCTCTTACAGTACTTAATCGATAGAGTGCGCTCCTCGGCGCCTAAAGCCCCCACAGAAAAGAAACAATCAATCGCCACAAGGTCGACGGTGACTTCTTTCCCAACGGCACCGCTATTTTGGCCATTACTTCCAGTGTTCGCATGACGACGAATCGCTCACGGCCACCAGCGAGATAAGTGTAAATATCTTCCTCTGGCAACGAGAAGAACGCAGTAAAGAAGTATCGAAGTTGCTCGGGGGAAAAGGACAGGAGTGCTGCCAGGCCCCGCCGGCGTATGTGAGCTAGCAACCATCCTCCTGGCGGTGTCAAGTGCTTCCCAGCGCGGAGTAGCGCGAGTGCGGCATCGGCGTCACTGAGTACCTGACCAACGCTGTAGCCAGTTGCAGGATGCATCCAGCCACCGCCGGAACCGAATCGTTGCGCAGGTTCCCTTTGTGTCCGCGGTTTAGCCCACGATGGGAGTCGCGTAGCGACAGTATGGAGGACTGAAAGGTGCATAGGAATCCTCGCTGGCCCAAGAGGGAAGTTCACGTATTCCTCATCGACAGCCATAGTGGCGTCAATGCCCAGCCGCGCCAACCGATGCTTCTGATTGGAACGAACCAGTCCTTCGCATGCCGTTCCAGTGACTGAATCGGTTATCTGTACTGCGAGGATTGTTTCTTCAATTAGCCATGTTCCATCGCCCAACGGCAGTCGATAAGAGAAAGTAGCGACTGACGTGTCATCTGCCTCAGCTTCGCCTACCGACCGGAAGTCCATGAGAACTGGCACTCTGTGTTCTAGCGGAATCGCGGACGCAGGGAAGACCTGCCCATACGCAATCTGACGGATAGGCAGATGTGGCCCAGAGTTCGTCGCATTTACGACAACGAGGTCCGTTGTGGCTTCATCTCGATGGGACGAAGGATATTGAGACTCCTCGACCGCAAAACCGGATAATGACCCGAATACCTGTGGGTCCACGATGCCGTAGAGATGGGAAAGCGCCCGCTCAGTGCCGTCGTAAAGCACAATGCGTGGAGCGAACCTTGATGCAAGAAAGTTGGCAGGCGCCCAGTCGGGCATCTGATCAGCCCACACGCCTATTGTCGAGGGCAGTGATCCGCCAGTCGGATCGAAGGCCGTGACGCTCCAGCCATGCGCAGCAGCGCGATGAGCGAGAATCCTTCCGGCGGGGCCAAGGCCTGCGACATGAAGCATGGGTGACATGCCTATACCTTAATCAGGGATACACGCTGGTAGGCTTTCCCGACGTGATTGTCACCCATGATCTCGAAGTCCGTGTCGGCGCTCGCACCTTGCTCACCGCGCCAGGAGAGCAGCTGCGAGTGCAGCCAGGCGACCGCATCGGTCTTGTCGGCCGAAATGGCGCCGGTAAGACCACTACCATGCGCATCTTGTCAGGTGAGACGGAACCATATGGTGGCACGGTGACCTCGTCGGGACCGATTGGCTATCTGCCACAGGACAGTCGCGAAGGCAATATCGAGCAGACGGCTCGTGACCGTGTCCTTTCTGCTCGCGGGCTGGATCAGATCCTGCGCAGCATGGACCGTCAACAAGAGATCATGGAGACGACTCTCGATGACTCCCAGCGGGACAAGGCGATTCGCAAGTATTCTCGGCTGGAAGAGCGGTATCACGACTTAGGTGGTTACGAAGCAAACTCTGAGGCAGCGCGTATTTGTGATGCGCTGGGTTTGCCAGAACGCGTTCTCGATCAGGAGTTACGGACGCTGTCTGGTGGCCAGCGCCGTCGTGTCGAACTAGCCCAAATCCTCTTTGCGGCTTCAGAAGGTGCAGGAAAGTCTGCCACAACTCTGCTTCTCGACGAGCCGACGAACCACCTCGATGCTGATTCAATTACCTGGCTGCGTGGATTCCTGCAGAAGCATGAAGGCGGACTCATTATGATTTCGCACGATGTGGAGCTCCTCGAGGCCGTTTGTAATAAGGTCTGGTTCCTCGATGCGGTGCGCGCTGAAGCTGACGTTTACAACATGGGCTGGAAGAAGTACCTCGATGCGCGGGCGACCGATGAGGCTCGTCGCCGCCGGGAGCGCGCAAATGCGGAGAAGAAGGCCTCAGCGCTGCGTCAACAAGCGGACAAGTTGGGCGCAAAAGCTACAAAGGCCAAGGCTGCAAAGCAGATGGTTGCTCGTGCTGAACGCATGATCAATAGCCTCGACGAGGTTCGCGTCGCAGACAAGGTCGCGCACATCCGCTTCCCGGAGCCAGCTCCGTGTGGCAAGACGCCGATGAACGCCAAAGGCCTCACCAAAATGTACGGGTCCTTAGAAGTTTTCGCGGGTGTCGATCTCGCAATCGACAAGGGCTCTCGCGTTGTTGTTCTAGGTTTTAACGGTGCGGGCAAAACCACGCTGCTGAAACTACTTGCTGGAGTGGAGCGCACCGACGGCGAAGGTGGCATCGTCACCGGACATGGCCTCAAGATCGGCTACTTTGCCCAGGAGCACGACACCATCAATCCCGATTGGTCTGTCTGGGAAAACACAGTCGCAACCTGCCCTGATGTTAACGAACCTGAGCTTCGCAGCCTGCTCGGCGCATTCATGTTTTCCGGTGACCAATTGCAGCAACCAGCTGGCACGCTCTCTGGTGGTGAAAAAACCCGATTGGCTCTCGCAGGACTAGTCAGTTCCCGCGCCAACGTATTGCTTCTCGACGAGCCGACAAACAACCTCGACCCCATTTCTCGCGAGCAGGTTCTGGACGCATTGAGGACTTATGAGGGCGCTGTCGTGCTGGTTACCCATGATCCAGGTGCTGTCGAGGCGCTTGAACCGGAGCGAGTCATCATTTTGCCGGACGGTACTGAGGATCTGTGGAGCGACGAATACATGGAAATCGTCGAACTAGCGTAAGCACTGACAAAAGGGAAGACATAGAGATGATCGAGCCGTGGCCATGCACGTATCCGCAGGAACTAGCAGGGCTGTCTATCGACCTTTCTGACAGCAGTTCTCTGCGTACAACTGCGACGCTTAGTGGTTGGCACATCGTTGACCAGCATCGGCACATCGGCCATGGCCGCGAATTTTTTGAGTCCGCAGCTCGTGGCCTGCTGACGTGGCAAGTCCACGCGCTCGCTGGCATCTCGGTGTTATCAAGCGGCAGCACGGAAGAAGCCACCGTCGGCGACGTCGTCACGCTGTCAATCGCAGGGACACAATCACCATGTTATGTCTTCGACATTAAGCGAACTGGTCGTTTGGTTCGGCTCACGTACGGAACCATGGCGGGGCATGTGGAATGTGGCGAGGAAACCTTTGAACTGCAGCTTCACGACGACGCTAGCGTCACTGGAGGTTGTCGCGCTTTCTCAAAGCATGCTTGGTGGTTGGCACGACTGGGCGCGCCGGTAGCTAGGGCAGCTCAACGCCACTTCACCAACAAATACATTGTTGGCATGAGAGAATGTGGCGGTCGCATCCTATAGCTCACAGCCGCTACCCGACAGCAAGCCGAAGCGCCACACGCTGTTTCTAGATCAATCCGTCACTAACTGCCCGACGGAAAAGCAACTGCTTCGTCGAGACGTTGTGCCCAAAATACTGGTACTTAGCACGAACACGAGAGATATGAGTGCGCACGGTATTTTCAGAAACATCGAGTGCTTCAGCTACTTCGGCCTTACTCCGCGATGTCAACCATAGGCGCAGCACCTGAGCTTCCCGCTCAGTCAGCTGAGGTACATCTACAGACGCACGACCCGCACCACCACGGATGGCAGAAGAAAGATCGATTGTTCGCGTCATTATTTAGCTCCCTATCAATGCATCAACTGAACTAGCTGAATTGTATTCACCAGCGATATTACCTCAGTATAGTATCCCGACATTTCATCGTGTATGAAAAGACACAAGTTAATGGGGCAGCACGGCAAGAAATTGTTTGGGTGGTGCCATTTGCGCCGTTTACTCAGGTAGGAGCTCTATTTCCTTGGGCATTTACCTGCTGAGCGGATCAGTTGGACCTGGAAGGTACCCATCTTCTTGAGCTAATCGATACATTTCCGATTTGTTGGGGCTGTGCTTGGCGCGACCAGCAGCAGCATATTTTGCTCGAATTCGACCCAAATAGTCGAGAACAGTATTTGATGTCAGCCCGGTCATGGTTGCTACCCGCTTCGTCGATTCACCGGAAGCGTATAGTTCCAGGACTTCGCGCTGCCGGTCCGAAAGATCGACAGTATCGATAAGCGGATCAGAATCAACAACAGATGCCCACTCCGTTGACAAAGCACCCTTGCCCTCACACGCAAGCCGAATAGCATCCAAGATATTCTCGGGTTTCTCCGACTTTTGAACGACTCCCAGCACACCCGTTCGCAGCGCTTTACGAACGAGGTACGGGCTCTCCGCCGACGACAAAATTAGTACGTTTTCGGTTACCAGCTCCAAAGCCAAAACGTTCTGAGCCGGGTCAGAGTCATCAGCCAACCGCAAATCAAGGATGACAAGATCAAGCTGATCAGTACTGTCCGTACTCTGCAGTAGCGCTGGCACAGTCGGATACGTGCCAACTAATTCCAGGTCAGAGGCTTCCGCGATCAATGCGGACAAGCCACGCAAAGACAACTCATGATCGTCGATCGCCACGATCCGGCGCTTCGCCGCTGATGCGTCATAGAAGTGGGAACCGGTAGTGAAGTCTGAGGTGGTCATTGTTCTCGTTTTCGTTTCTGTCGGCGTACTACGGACACGCAGTCACAAAATGAAGCTTTGCGACGCGTCTGTAGATGAGATGCACCAAACTAGAGTTTTGTTCCCTCCGAGGTAAATCTTTGCACTCCATTCTCGTCAGAAATTGATGCAAAGGCCTTCCTACCGGGAGGAAGCAATCGAATGGTCACAGTCCCTGTCTCGGCAGCATCTAGTGCCATCATAAACTCTGGCATGAGCCGAGCCAGACCAGAATCGACCGCACGCCGCTGTGTCGTGGATTCCATTTGTTGGTCGATAGGGCTGTGGCTGCGATCGTCGAGAAGGGTGACGGTTACTCCACGGGAACGCGCATCCCACACGCATGCTTGCAAACTCGGCTGATTAAGTCGTGGTGAACGCAAATGATCGCGGAGTCGCAGTTCGGTCAGTCGCGCTCGCTTACGAAGTGCGGGCGTCGGCGTGTCCAGGATACGAGCTGCATCGAAAACTGGCGATACCTGGTCTTCCAACCAGCTGTAGTTCGAGCGTCGTGCATCCTCGTATGCTTCAGCGGCACTGGCATCTGCGATGGCTAGGTTGTAATGGTTGATGGCATCGGGGAGGCGACGGAGCAAGTACCGAACCGTCACGATCGATAGCACGCCAGCGGCCGTCATTACGCATCGCGTAAGCAAGGCGAAACCATTGATATCGGGATGATCCATGAGGCCTGTCAATCGTAGTAGTTCGATTGCTAACGCGGCTCCCAAAACAGCAATTACGGCCATGAAGGGGCGACCTCTCATCGCTAACAATGCGCCCAGCAGCGACACCATACTGAAGTGCCACAGCGTCACCCATTCGGTGAGTGGTCCCAAGTCCTGATAGAGGCCAACAACAGACAGCATCATCATTCCGACGGTGATCAGCATCGACCGACGCGTTGGCAACGTATCGAAGTGCCCCTGCATCAATACACCGAGTAATACGACGCAAGTGGCGTACGTCGTAAAACCCAGAGGGGTCAACAACTGGCCAGAGGTAAGCGCTACCAGCAACAACACAACGTTGAGCGCAAGCCAGTATTGAGGGGAGAACACCATCGCCATGCCCATGAGGTCGTACATTGGCATATCGGCATTCATTTCGGCGAGTGGCTTCGTCGCTTCGACAGTCTCGCCTTCCCATTCCAACTCAACGCTGGTCCCACGACCTGGTTCGGAGCTAACGACGGCCCGGCCACCATCCAACGAGTCCATTCGCCCGACGATACTGAGCCGTACACCAGCAGAGCCTGGATTAATGTCCTCGACTTCGAAACCGACACCATCATCGCTATACGCAATTGCCAACTGACCAGGTTTGATGTTGATTGTGCACCAGCGGCGAGCCCGTTGACCAGCATGCCGGGAAGAATTACGAGCGGCTTCGGATACCGCAAGCAACATCGTGTTGGCAACGCTACCGGGAATAAGCAGAGATGCATGCGACTCCGTCGCTTGAAAACTTACTTTGCAACCAGGTGTGATTTGACCGATTCTGCGTTCCACCACAGTGACAAGACGCGACACCTCGACTCGCTCGTTGAAATTGAACACGGTAGCGATGGCTTCGTCAGACTTGAAATCGGTCTTCAATCCATTGGCGATCGCCGACAGTTCAGTCAGTACATAGTCGTGCACGTAGGCACCGAAACGTTTCAATTCTTCGGCGCGAATACGTGCGTGGACTGCATCAGCATTGGTACGACGAGTGACATCATCCGTGGCGTCGATCAGCTGTGATACTCGCCTAGCCGCACCCGCGAAAACCAAAAAAGGGAAGGAAAGAACAACGGAAAAGCCAGAATCCGCGAAGATCTCTATTGGATCCGTAACATCCATGAGCAGCGAGTTCAAGATCGCCAGTAGGCCAGGCAACACAATGAGGACAACGATGCTGGCGCGGAAGGACGATGTCAGCGAAAAGCTCACCGCAGCGATGCCCGCGAAGCTGAGGAACCACACCGCGTTGGCGGATTCGACCGACTGGTAGCCGTCGTAAAGAAAAACACCGCACGCGGCCAGCAACGTGGCAACTAGTGGCAAGCGCAATACCAGCTGCAGTAGTGCCTTGTGTCCGACAATCGCGGCGTAGACGAGTACGAAGTTGATTGAGAAAAAGAGGAGAACCGAACTGACGGGATACCAATGCTCGAAAAGTAGACCATCGGGAAAGGACTTCGTGATCGACTCAAGCTTCCACAAAGTTGCAGTGAGAGCGATGACAAGGGCACCAGCACGCAGAATCGCGACTTCCACCGAAGGAACCGGCGATGCGCTCCGAAATGGCAATTTAGTCAATTGGTTCTGCAACACCAACGCTCACGCCCGTTCGACTACGAGTTCTTCGACTTCACAAATGAACAATAGTTCATAAAACCAGTAATAACTTGACCTGCTGCGGTCAAGTCTACTGACCGGATCTCACTTTCAATAGAATCGAGCTCTGCAGGATCGAAATACCCCTTGTCCGCATAAAAGTTCATACGGCGGAGCAATCCATCGGCATTCATCTCGGGGTGGAACTGCGTCACCCAATTTCGGTAATGAATCCGGTACATCTGGTGCGGGCAGGATGGTCCGGTAGCGAGGAGAACTGCCTCATCTGGAAGTTGTACGACGCATTCTTTGTGTCCCGTCAGTGCGAAGAAGGTGTCCGGCAAGGTCGACGCGATGGGGTCGCTTGCCGCCTCCGGTGTGAGCTGAACTTCCGTCGTGCCAGCTTCCTCTGAAAACTCGCGGTTGACCTGGCCACCCATGGTAAATGCGGTATAGCTCGTGCCGTAGCAGGTCAGCAACGCTGGAACAGGAGAGTTCAAGATCTCGAACAGTAGGTCATGGGAATGCTTCTGCAGGTCGCTGTGCTCCCAGTCCGTCACGTTGAATGGGCTGCCACCAACAAACACACCGTCAAACTGGGATAAGTCGGGAAGATCGACGGTCAGCGAGGTAATGGGAAAATGCACAAGGTCGGATTCAGCCAAACCCGAGGATTCGAGAAAATCGAGATACTCTGAGCGAGCGGCTTCTTCGCCATCGCGCATAGCAACCAACAAATACCGACCATTTTCCATAACGAAAATTCTAGCCTGACCACTACCTATTCATGAAAAATACCCCTAGAAAGCTGGCCTGAACCAACTATCCGGGGGTCTTTTTGCACACGAAGCGGGTCTACCGGGCACCTATAGGTGTCGAGCTACGAGTCATGAGAACGAAGAGACGTCTCTACCAGGTCGAGAACTCTATCCATTCCCTCAACTGTGCGTCCCGACGCCAGCCTGGAGATAATGCCGTCGAGCACCAACTCGAGTAATAGCTGCAATGTTTCCGGCGGGAAATCCGACCGAAGGGAACCAGTAGCCGCAGTCTCTTGCAGTCGAAGCTGCACAGCCTCGTCAAGCTGCTCCTGATGTTCCATCCATTGCGCGCGAAACTCACTGTCAGTGCGTAGCCGACGAACAATTTCTAGTCGAGTACCGAGCCAGCCATGCTGCTCTGGATGCGTCACGATATCTCGCATCACCTCAACTAATCCAGAACTGGTAGTCACCTCCGCCATTCGAGAAGCGTCTTCTTCCGCGAGTGCAAGAAAGAGACCTTCTTTAGAACCGAAATGGTGGAAAATCGCACCACGAGACTTACCGGTGGCTTCTTCCAACCTGGCGACGGTCGCCCCGTCATAGCCGAACTCCGTAAAGCAGCGTCGTGCACCGTCGAGAATCTCCCGTCGACGTAACGCAAGGTCTTGAACACTGACCTTCGGCATGGGAACTACCTTCTATCCACTATGTAGTTGGTTGATTCCGCTGAACGCACTGTGAGACGCAACAGGGGCCGGGTCAGCTGTCGCAAAAGCAACTAACTAACTCGGCCCCTGCGTTGTCAAGCACATGAGCTTAACGACGAAGTACTTAGCCGTTAATCATGTTGCGCAGAACGTACTGCAGAATGCCACCGTGGCGGTAGTAATCAGCCTCACCCGGGGTGTCGATGCGGACTACAGCGTCGAAGTCGAAGGACTCGCCGTTTTCCTTGGTGACAGTGACCTTGACGGTCTTAGGCGTGGTGCCCTCGTTGAGCTCCTCGATACCAGCGATATCGAAGGTCTCAGTGCCGTCGATGCCCAGGGACTTCCAGGACTCGCCCTCAGGGAACTGCAGTGGAACGACGCCCATGCCGATCAGGTTCGAACGGTGAATACGCTCGAAGGACTCAGCAATGACAGCCTTGACGCCGAGCAGCAGGGTACCCTTTGCAGCCCAGTCACGGGACGAACCGGTGCCGTACTCCTTACCACCGATAACAACCAGTGGGGTGCCTGCAGCCTTGTAGTTCTGAGCGGCATCGTAGATGAATGCCTGTGGGCCACCCTCCTGGGTGAAGTCACGGGTGTAGCCACCGGTAACGCCGTCGAGAAGCTGGTTCTGCAGACGGATGTTAGCGAAGGTACCGCGAACCATGACCTCGTGGTTACCACGACGGGCGCCCAGCGAGTTGTAGTCGTGGCGAGCAACGCCCATGGAATCCAGGTACTGAGCAGCTGGAGTGCCTGGCTTAATAGAAGATGCAGGGGAGATGTGGTCGGTGGTGACCGAGTCGCCCAGTGCAGCCAAAACGCGAGCACCCTGGATGTCAGAAACTGGAGTTGGCTCCATGTCCATGTCATCGAAGTAAGGAGCCTTACGGATGTAGGACGAGGAGTCCTCCCATGCGTAGGTCTTGCCTTCTGGGGTTGGCAGGTTCTGCCAGCGCTCGTCACCAGCGAAGACGTCCTTGTAGTCCTCGTCGTACAGCTCGGAGGAAATGGAAGCCTGGATGGTGGATTCGATTTCCTCGGTGGATGGCCAGATGTCCTTCAGGAAGACGTCGTTGCCATCTGCGTCCTGACCAAGTGCGTCAGTTTCGAAGTCGAAGTCCATGGTGCCGGCAATTGCGTAGGCGATGACCAGGATTGGCGAAGCCAAGTAGTTCATCTTCACATCTGGGGAGATGCGACCTTCGAAGTTACGGTTACCGGACAGAACTGCGGTTGCAGCCAGGTCAGCCTCGTTGATAGCAGAGGAAACTTCTGCTGGCAGTGGGCCGGAGTTACCAATACAGGTAGCACAGCCGAAGCCTGCGAGGTAGAAGCCCAGACCCTCGAAGTCCTTCCACAGGTCAGCGCGGTCGTAGTAGCCGTTAACGACCTGCGAACCTGGAGCCATAATGGTCTTGACCCATGGCTTAGCCTTCAGGCCCTTCTCCAGTGCCTTGCGAGCCAGCAGACCTGCACCCACCATTACGGATGGGTTAGAGGTATTGGTGCAAGAAGTGATGGAAGCGATTGCAACCATGCCGTGGTCGAGCGTGTACTCGCCGCCCTTTGGAGACTGAACGGTGATTGGGGACGATGGGCGACCCTCAGCGGATGAAGCTGCGGACTCGCCGTTACCCTCGCGGGACTCGTTGTAGTCATTTACTTCGATGCCTTCTGGAGCGGAAGCCTTGACGACGTCCTTAACCTGGCCATCGGAGTAGTTGTGCAGATCCTTGCGGAACTGCTCCTTGGAGGAAGTCAGCTCGATGCGGTCCTGTGGACGCTTCGGGCCAGCAATGGAAGGTACAACGGTGGACAGATCCAGCTCGAGGTACTCAGAGTACTCAGCGTCTGGGGTGTTCTCGTCCAACCACATGCCCTGAGCCTTGGCGTAAGCCTCGACGCGAGCAAGGGTTTCTTCATCGCGACCGGTCAGTGCCAGGTACTTGATGGTTTCATCGTCGATCGGGAACATTGCGGCCGTCGAGCCGAACTCTGGCGACATGTTGCCGATGGTTGCACGGTTTGCCAGTGGCAGCTTGGAGACGCCCTGGCCGTAGAACTCAACGAACTTACCGACGACACCATGCTGGCGCAGCATGTCGGTGATGGTGAGAACAACGTCGGTAGCGGTAACACCTGGGTTGATGTCGCCGGTCAGCTTGAAGCCGACAACGCGAGGAATGAGCATGGAGATTGGCTGGCCGAGCATTGCTGCCTCAGCCTCAATGCCACCAACGCCCCAGCCCAGAACGCCCAGGCCGTTTTCCATGGTGGTGTGGGAGTCGGTACCAACACAGGTATCTGGGTAAGCCAGGCCATTGTTGTCGAAGACAACGCGAGCCAGGTACTCAATGTTGACCTGGTGGACAATACCGGTTCCTGGAGGAACGACGCGGAAGTTAGAGAATGCGCCAGTGCCCCAACGGAGGAGCTTGTAGCGCTCTTCGTTGCGCTGGTACTCGATCTCAACGTTCTTCTCCAAAGCATCGGCAGAACCGAATGCTTCGATGATGACGGAGTGGTCGATGACCATTTCGGCTGGGTTGAGCGGGTTGACCTTGTCTGGGTCGCCACCCAGGGTCTTCACTGCTTCGCGCATGGTTGCGAGGTCAACGACACATGCAACACCGGTGAAGTCCTGCATGATGACGCGAGCTGGCGTGAACTGGATCTCGATGGACGGCTCAGCCGAAGCATCCCAGTTAGCAATAGCCTTGATGTGCTCTTCGGTAATGTTTGCGCCGTCTTCGTTGCGCAAGAGGTTCTCTCCAAGAACCTTCAGTGAGTATGGAAGCTTCTCCATGCCTTCAACTGCATCGAGAGCGAAGTAGTCATAAGACTTTCCGCCAACCTCGAGAGTCTTCTTGGCATTGAAGGAGTTCTTGCTATCAGTCACAGGATGCTCCAATTCTTTGCTCGGGTGAGTTGTGTACCGGCCAAAGGCCAAATGCACTCGAAAAACCTAAGGCCCCGCGTGCCAGCACATGGCGCGAAAGAGATCAGACAGTAATGCCCGGCTACTCTCAATCGTCCTATCCAACAGGATAACAGTACGAGCGTTATGTTGCATTTACCTTCTGGTGGCGCGCCGCATTAGGGGTACACCCGCAGATCACTAATCGGACACCGAGATGCCACGTTACGTTTGCTTTCCCGTGATCCCACACAGTCCGGCCACGCTTCCATCAATTTCCGTAGATCTTATGTAAACCTATGGAAATCAAGAGATATGCGAGGAGCGCACCATGCCAACCACTGCAGCACAGCAGTCGAATACTGAGGTATCCGTCTCGGACCTCAACTTCGACTCGGTTATGAGCGAACTCCACAAGGATCAGATATTCACTAGTAACCCACAACTAGAAGCTAGTCTCCGCGGACTTGTCGACGACGCCAATGGCCGAGGTATCGAGAACCTCAAAATTATCGCCATTGACATAGATCCACAGTCCGACGCACAACTCATGAACCTAGCCCGCCAGATCGTCGAGGCTGATGGCGGTACTGCGGTAGTGCGGTCTCCATCACTCGCCGCAGCGGCATCAGATGAATTTCCGCGCGCCGCGCTAGATCGGGCCCAGTACGCGATGGTCTCAACCGGATCGGAATACCCGGACGGACTTAACAAGTTTCTCACCGAGCTGACTGACTGGGTGATCCCATGGACTATCTACAGTCTGATCGTCGGCATTGCCATCGTGGCCATTTTCTCGACCCTCATTGTCCAGTGGTGGAAGCGTTCCCACGCCTAGTTCCAACTGAAACTCTGGATAACTCGCTCTTCTTTGGTAACAAATCCACCCTTAGTCAAGCGACATTCCTTGACGGGCGACAGTCTCGACTACCTGTTATCACGATCCAGTCACGACGACACGCGGACTTTCACCCTAAATGTGACACATCTCACAATATTCCTATGCCCCAGCAAAAGTGCAGGCCACGATAGATAACGAAATCGTCACAGCCAATGCATTGCATGAGAATTCTGTGACAACTGTTCTTTTAGTTGCATCTGTGCCGTAGCGTTTCCCATGATGCTTAGTGAGGAAGAAGCCTATTTGGCTGATTCTTTTCTAGTCATGATGCTTGACTCCTGTCACTCGCGTCGCAGACATGCACATCCAGGCAATGGGGAAGTTGCCTTCTCGGACAAAATGCATGTCGTTACGCAGACATGGGTGCATGACTGCGCTTTACGCTGTCGCCAACGAGGCGATCGTCGCAAGGCTCGGTTTCGTACGCATGTCATTGATAGTCAAGTGTCACCCCTTTACGATTTGCTGATTTAACCGAGGAGACCAGGTGGCACTGAGCCGGAATTCTTATGCGAAAGGCTGGACACGGCCTGTAGCAGGTGTCGTTGTCGCTGCATTCATCGCGACGAACGCACAGACCGCGTCTGCAACTCCGCAGCGTGTATCTGACGACACCATTGCACAGGCAGAAGGTGCCGCACGCGATGCCAACAATGTCTTGCAGACCCTGGTGTCCGACGTCTCGACACGAGAGCGTGCCGTAGCGGAGCTTGAGCTTCGCATGGGAACGCTTCGTGAGGACGTCAACAAGTCGATGGTTGACCTGGACCGTGCACGCAGCGATGCAGACAAGGCACGTAGCGCAGTTGACGATGCCCGCGCGGTTTTCAACTCGACGCGTAAGCAGCTTCGAGAAGCACAGCAAGAATTCGACAAGATAGCTCGGTCTGTCATGCGACAGGGCAATAACGGCAGCCCATCGCTGAATGGCGCTGAGGGTGTATCGGACGCTTTGAACCGTGCGGCTGCGCTTCGTCGTGAAGCTGATAAGCAGCGCGCGATCGTCGAACGCCTCGACCGTGCCCGCTCCAAGGATGCAAACGCTGAATCGGATCTTCGTGCGAAGAAGAATCGAGCCGAGCAGGCCGAGGACGTCGCAGCGAAGCATCAGACGGATGCTCAGACTGCTCTTGATGAGGCGACTGCTGCGTTGCAGACCGAACAGGCGGCGTACGACAAGGCTGTCTTTGACCGTGATTCTGCACAGGCAGCCCTGGATGCAGCTCGTAAGGCAGTTGAGGCACTAAATGCCGACAGCCCTGGTTGGAGTAATGACGCTGAACGTCGTAAGGCAGAGAACGAAGCAGCTCAGAAGGCAGCGGACTCCGCTGTTGAACAGGCCGAGCAAGATGGTACCGTGGGTTCCGGATCTACCTCTACTGATTCTGAATCTGCACACGAGTCGACCGGGTCGAACGGATCGAATGGTTCCACCAGCACTACTCAGGACGAGTCTGCTGAAGAGTCCGAAGAGTCGACATCTACGACCACAACGACTCCATCGACGACTACGCCGAAGTCTTCCGAGTCCGCACAGTCGACCGAGGAAGTAGAAACGTCTGATTCCACTGGTTCCTCCGACTCGGCAGCATCCACGGACAACGCAGAGCCAACGGATGCAGCGGAATCCACGGACGATGCAGACACCAGCTCCACCAATTCTGACTCGACGGATTCTGACTCGTCTGACTCCACGACGGATAACGCTGAGTCTTCTTCGGATAGCACCGAATCGACGGCCGGTACCACCACAGGCACGACCGTTCAGACCTCGACCCCAAGCAACCCAGAAGAGGGTTCCACCAGCTCCGGCTCTCGCGACCAGCAGATTGAACTGGTCATCTCTCGGGCCATGGCTCAGCTTGGTCAGCCATACGCCTGGGGTGGCGGTGACGCTAACGGCCCTACCAAGGGTATCCGCGATGGTGGCGTTGCAGACTCTCACGGTGACTACAACAAAATTGGCTTCGACTGCTCTGGCCTGACCCTGTACGCATATGCGGCAGTTGGTATTACGCTTCCGCACTACACGGGTTACCAGTACCAGAAGGGCACCCACTACCCAGTGTCACAGATGCAGCGTGGTGACCTGCTGTTCTGGGGACCGAACGGACACGGACATGTCGCCATCTACCTCGGTGATGGCACAATGATCGAAGCACCGCAGTCTGGTGATGTCGTGAAGATTTCTCCAGTCCGCTATAACGGAATGACACCAAACGTCGTTCGTTTGCTCTAATCACCGCCTAAAGGAGTTCTTCTGTGACCGTCAACGTCAATACCAACGCAACGGTTCCAGAATCTGCTCCAGATTTGCAGCGAGTACTGGCCGAAATGAGCCAGGTGGTCGTCGGACAAGAGCATCTCTGCCGCCAGTTGGTGGTTGCGATGCTGTCCGGCGGCCACGTTTTGCTTGAGGGCGTTCCGGGCGTTGCAAAGACGCTGGCAGTCTCAACATTTGCCACCGTTATCGGCGGTTCGTTCTCGCGAATCCAGTTCACTCCGGACTTAGTGCCGTCTGACATCGTCGGCACGCGTATTTTTCGGCAGGACACTGGCGAGTTCATCACTGAACCTGGTCCGGTGATGGCAAACGTTGTGCTTGCCGACGAAATCAACCGAGCACCAGCGAAAGTTCAATCTGCACTTCTCGAAGTCATGGCGGAGCACCAGGTGTCAATCGCCGGTGTAACCCGTAGTGTCCCAGAGCCATTCCTGGTGTTGGCAACGCAGAATCCGATTGAGAACCAAGGCGTGTATCCATTGCCGGAGGCACAGCGCGACCGTTTTCTCTTCAAAGTTCAGGTCGGTTATCCAACACCTGCGGAGGAACGCGAAATTGTCTATCGGATGGGGTCAACACCTCCGACTGCGCGACAGATTTTGACACCTGTTGTGGTTCGTGAGCTGCAGAAGAAGACTCGGGAAGTCTTTGTGCATCATTCTCTGATCGACTACGTTGTGGCGGTTGTCGAACTCACGCGTAATCCTTCGCGCGCAGAACTGACCGATGTTGGGCGTTGGCTCAGTTACGGTGCGTCGCCACGTGCGACACTCGGCACTATTGCTGCGGCTCGAGCCAATGCCGTGTTGAAGGGACGCGACTACGTAATCCCAGAGGACATCACCGAGGTGATTCCTGATGTCCTGCGCCACCGACTAGTTCTTTCTTACGAAGGCCTCGCCGATGGCATTACCCCTGAATACATTATTGATCAGGTGCTGTCTCGAGTTCGTTTGCCACAGGTATCCGGCCAGGCATGAGTGAGCAGCCAGCGCAGCAACCAGTTACCGAGGACCTGAGTAGGGTTCTCCGGTTTCTGGAGCTCACGGTCACTCGTCGCCTCGATGGTCTTCTGCGTGGTTCCTTTCCGTCTGCAGATCCAGGCCCTGGTACCGATCCTGATTCCGCCCGCGAGTACGTCGTTGGCGATGATATCCGGCGAATGGATTGGGCGGTCACTGCACGAACGGGCATTGCGCATGTTCGTGATCCAGAGGCGGAGCGCGAACTCGAATGCTGGGTGATCGCTGACTGCGCAGCGAGGCTGTCGACGGGTTCGGGTCCAACATCGAAGCGCCATCTCCTTACCGCCGCCACTGCGGCCGTTGCTTTGCTCAACGACGGGCCAGGCGACCGAACCGGGTTGATCGCTGATTCCACAGTCATACCGCCATCGGCCGGTCGAGCTCACTCCATGCGACTCGTGCAGGCTGTCGCCGTACATGAAGGTGGTGGAACGCTCGACTCGGATATCGCATCTATCGCCAACCGGGCCCCACGCGCAGGCCTCATCGTTGTCATTTCCGATTTCTTGGGCCCTATAAATTGGGCACAGGCCCTTCGCGTTGCAGGTGCACGTACCGAAGTGCTAGCTATCCGACTGGTTGACCCTGCGGATGAGGCATTGCCTGGGCATGGTCCCGTCGTCATGGCGGATGCAGAGACGGGTGAAGTTCTCGAAGTCACCATTGATGACAAGACCCGCGCCCGGTATGAACAGGCTGCAACCGAACATAAGATTGACGTGCTTACTGCGTTACGACGAGCACGTGCCCGAGTAATCACGCTGCGCACAGATAATGACTGGGTCGCTGACTTTGCCCGACAGATGGGAGAGCGCTGATGACTGCGTGGTTTGCGCATCCGTGGTGGTTGCTCGCGCTGGTAGTACCCGTGGTTTTCGGCGTTGGCTATGCGTGGGTGGTTCGCAAACGGAAGGAACGAGCGATTGCTTTCGGCAATTTCACCATCGTTGCGTCCGTCAGCGGTAGAGGTAATCCGTGGTTGAAACACCTCGGGCCAGTGTCAGCGCTTATAGCTTTGACACTGTTGGTGATTGCTATTGCGGGGCCCATTTCAGAGACGAAAGTGGCTCGTAATCGCGCTACAGTCATGCTGGTAGTGGATGTTTCATATTCAATGTCAGCCACAGATGTCAAGCCGGATAGATTGACCGCAGCGAAGGAAGCAGGTCGGGAGTTTATCGATTCACTGCCGGATGATCTGAACGTTGGACTCGTGACATTTTCAGGTCGAACGCAGACTCCTGTCACCCCGACAACTGATCATGAGACGGTGTCACGAGCGTTAGAAGGTGCCACCCTAGACTCAGCCACAGCAACCGGCGACGCTATCGCCGCGGCAACGAACGCGATTACTCAGTTTGGCGAGTCAATCAAAGGTACCGAAGGCGCACCACCTGCGACCGTCGTCATGCTGAGCGATGGAAAGCAGACAATTCCTACTGAACTCGACGACCCTCGTGGCGCGTACACCGCGGCAGACGAAGCTGCGAAGGCGGGCATTCCCGTCAATACGATTTCCTTTGGAACGCGGGAAGGTGAAATCACGGTCGACGGCGAAACGATACCTGTCCCGAATGATGATGACTCGCTGATGGAGATTGCACGTCGTACTGAAGGGGAGTTTTACGCTGCATCGTCGTTGGAACAGCTCCGCGATGTCTATAGCGAACTCACAGCTGACATCGGCTATGAACTCCGTCGCGCTGAGAACCCTCGGCCATGGCTGATCGCAGCGTTTGCTGTGCTTGCGTTATCAGCTGCGGGTTCGCTGTGGTCGGCTCGACGCGTTCCGGAGTAGGCACTCGTTTTCATTTCTCTTTCGTCTAACGGATATGCTCAACACCATGAATTCATCGGGTCATTGCGATTCACATGCAGATGCTGAGCACGTGCCATACGACGCATTATTGCTCCTGTCTTTCGGTGGTCCTGAGCAGGTCGAAGATGTTCGTCCGTTCCTCGAGAACGTGACCCGCGGTCGTGGTATTCCGCCAGAGCGTCTCGACGAAGTAGGCGAGCACTACTTCCATTTCGGTGGCAAATCCCCACTTAATGATTTGAACCGCGAGATCATTGCCAACGTCGAAGCAGAGTTGACCCGTCAGGGCATATCGATGCCTGTGTACTTCGGTAACCGCAACTGGCATCCGATGGTGAACGACACTGTTCGTGAAATGGCAGACGCTGGGGTACAGAACGCACTTGTTTTTGCAACGAGCGCATGGGCTGGCTACTCAGGGTGTCGCCAGTATCTGGAAGATATCGACGCTGCACGGGAAAGTCTCGGTGACGCAGCATTCCATATGGAAAAGCTCCGTGGTTTTCACGACCACCCATTGTTTATCGGAGAGTACGCGGCTGCAGTAGAGGCTGCATACGCAAAGTTGCCAGATGATCGTCGCTACCGAGCTCGCCTCGTCTTCACTGCTCATTCCATTCCTGTTTCTGCAGATAAGGCATCGGGTCCTGTAGCTGACGGCGGTTTCTTGTACTCGCGTCAGGTGAGGGAAGCGGCGGGGCTCGTCGCAAAGCAGGTTGGCGTGTCTGACTTCGATGTGGTCTGGCAATCCCGCTCCGGTCCGGCGCATGTGCCGTGGTTGGAACCGGACATCGTCGATCATGTTGAGGCATTGGTCGCGGACGGTTGCGATGCCGCGGTTGTGTGTCCGATTGGTTTTATCTCGGATCACATCGAAGTGGTGTGGGATCTCGATTCTGAATTGCAGGATGAGATGGCTCATCATGACATCGCGATCGAACGCGTAGCAACGCCAGGGCCGTCAAGGTCTTTTGCTGAAATGGTTGTGGAACTGATCAAGGAACGAACCGAAGGGGCTCCTGCCCGTAGATTGGGCACCGAGCCATTGCTCGGTGCCCAGTGCAACGGCACTTCGTGTGCAGCGAATTGCTGCACGCCCACGCGCCGGCCACAGCGCTAGTAACCCGCTCAGCGGTGGCTAGTGGTCAGCGAAACGCCAGCTAGAAGTCAGCCGCCCATTCTCGCACGGCGTAATCAACGGCTGCGATTCTGGCCATGCGAATGTTGCACCACAACGGAATGAGCTGCGGATCGAACGTTGCCGAACCGACGCCTGATTCCGCGCCTTGGGCAACGGTCACAATGGAGGCCACTTTGTCTGCCCGAGCAATGAGCGATGCTGCCCGCCGTGGCACCGCATCAGGAATGTGGGCAAGGTCAAAGTGATCATCCAGCATGCCAACCATGAGCTGGGGATCGGGGGTCGACGAACCACGAATCCCCCGTGCAGAAACTGCTGAAGCACCTGGATTCATCGCTGCAATCGTGGCTGCGGTCTGGCGGGTCGCTTCCGCCAGCATGTAGTCAGCCTCACCAATTCCCAGGTGATGTGGCTGCGGCAGCAATTCATCCGTAGAAAACCACTGCCACGGTTTCCCCCCATGAGCTGGAACAATGATGTGTGACCACTCTGGCTCGGCATCCTTGACGACGATCGCGGCTCCCGCAGCAGCCGCCTCGCGTGCCACCTCCAAGCCGGCAGGCAACATTGGGGGATCTCCCGCACCGGACAAGATGAGGCGTACCGGTGGCTCAGTTTCGCGCGACCATTCCGAGCCATCTGTGACCGCACGAATCAACCGCAGGAAGTCTGCACGGCCAAGGCCTGAATCCGCATCGAGAACATCGGGGATTGTCGCATCCGTGAGCTCGAAGCCGACGCTGGGACCGTCGTCAAGCAAAGCGCCTGGTCCGCCGAGGCGTCCGAGGGCATCGTAAACGAAGTCATATCCCTCGTGACCAGTAACCCAGGCACCAAGCCATAGCGCGAGGTGCTGAGTTGGAGTCCAAACTTCGTGGATGACTGTACGTTTCATAACGCTCACACTGTAGCCGATGGGTGCGCGGGATTTGATAAGTGTGCAGGGCAAAGGGCGACATCGAGTGACGCCTTGTTGCTGCTAATCTAGTGCCACCATGAGCTACCGACATTCTTCTCGCGATCCATATGCAGGACAAGACATTTTCGCAGGTGCGAAGGGGCATCAGCGCCGCCAACGGCCGGTAGTGCCAGAAGTGCCTGCGGACAATGGGTTGGTCGTTGAAGAAATCCTCGATGGTTATGTCGGTGCCATTATTGGTTGCGAGCGCACGCCGGACGGAGAGTTTGTGCGCCTCGAAGATCGCCACGGCAAGAACAAATTGTTCAAAATGCGCCCTGGCGGTTTTCTTATCGACGGGTCCCCAGTTACGCTCACCCGCCCGGCACCCAAGAAGGTCGATCCGCGGACGGTGCGATCGGCTTCTGGTTCCCGCAAGGTGGAGAACGTGCAGGCACGAGTTGCGCTGCCAAGCCGAATCTGGGTGGAGGGCATCCATGACGCGGCCATTGTCGAGCGAGTTTGGGGGCACGACCTGCGGGTAGAAGGCGTCGTCGTCGAACACTTGGAAGGACTGGACAACTTGGGAGAGAAGCTCGCAGAGTTCCAGCCTGGGCCTAAGCGTCGGGTTGGTGTGCTGGCCGACCACCTCGTCGATGGTTCCAAGGAGACGAAGATGACCCAACGAGTAGGAGAGAACGTGATGGTAACTGGGCATCCCTACATCGATATTTGGCAAGCCGTGAAGCCAGCTTCGGTGGGGATCAGGGAGTGGCCGAGTGTTCCCTATGGGGAAGATTGGAAAACTGGGGTGTGCCAGAGGCTTGGTTGGGGAGATCCGACCGACGGATGGCGTCGCGTGTACTCGTCGGTGAATAGTTTCCGTGATTTAGAGCCATCGCTTATCGGGGCAGTTGAGCGTCTCGTCGACTTTGTTACAGAACCTCACCTGGACTTCTAGTTATCGCAAATAGTTAATACGGATTACTCTTCGTTCGGAAATCCGTGAATGAATGTAGCCTGAGGGCGTGGCTTCATTAATTTGGTTCGGACTGAGTTTGCTGTTTGTATTCGCTGAACTTCTTGTCGGCGATTTGTCCATGCTCATGTTGGGCGGTGGTGCGCTAGCAGCTGCTGGCGTTTCCCTAGCCGATACTCCGGTATGGGTTGACATCATCGTGTTCGTTGTCAGCACTGCAGGTCTGATGGGCGCGGTTCGCCCGGTCTTGCGTCGCAAGATGACAGCAAACGACCATTCGCATGAGGTCGAGTCTTCGCCAAAGTCACTTCCAGGAAAATCGGCGATGGTCGTCGAAAAGATCACAGCCGACTCCGGATTGATCCGGCTGTCGGGCGATTTGTGGACTGCCCGCCCCATTGACCCGGGCATCACTATCGATCCTGGTACGCGTGTCACGGTCATCAATATCGACGGCAATACCGCCGTCGTAGATAAGGAGGTGTGAACCAGTGGGTCCTACCATAGTTATCATCGCGTTTCTGGTTCTCTTCATTGTTCTCGTAGCCAAGACAATTGTTCTGATTCCACAGGGTGAAGCTGCAGTTATCGAACGACTCGGACGCTACACCCGCACAGTGTCCGGTGGCATTAGCTTCGTCATCCCCATCATCGACAGGGTTCGTGAAAAGGTAGATACGCGTGAACGTATGGTTACGTTCCCTCCACAGGCTGTGATCACGGAGGACAACCTGACGGTCGCAATCGACACGGTGGTGACATTCCAGGTCAACGATCCAGCGCGCGCCATTTACGGTATTGCCGACTACATTTTTGGTATTGAGCAGATTACAACTGCCACACTTCGCGACGTCGTCGGTGGTCTTACTCTTGAAGAGACGCTGACGTCGCGTGACTACATCAACCGCCGTCTTCGTGGCGAGTTGGACGAGGCAACTGCGAAGTGGGGTCTGCGCATTGCCCGCGTCGAGCTGAAGGCAATTGAACCACCTCCATCTATTCAGCAGTCGATGGAAAAGCAGATGAAGGCTGACCGCGAAAAGCGCGCCATGATTCTGACGGCAGAGGGTACTCGCGAGGCAGATATTAAGACCGCTGAGGGGCGCAAGCAGGCTCAGATTCTCGCCGCCGAAGGTAACAAGCACGCTGCTATTTTGGCTGCTGAAGCTGAGCGCCAGGCGACGATGTTGCGCGCCGAAGGTGAGCGAGCTGCTAAGTACTTGCAGGCGCAGGGCGAAGCGCGTGCAATTCAGAAGGTCAATGCTGCAGTCAAGGCTTCCCAGCTGACTCCAGAGTTGCTTGCCTGGCAGTACTTGGAGAAGCTTCCAGAGCTTGCCAACAAGGACGGAAATACTGTCTGGATGGTGCCAGCGCAGTTCGGCGATTCCCTCGAGGCGTTTGCCCGCGCATTCGGCAAGATGGATGCCGATGGCGTTTTCCGTTACGAGCCACCGGCTGTGTCCGAGTCTGATCGCCGTGAAGTTGCGGAAGGCAAGGATGACGATTGGTTTGATATGTCGACCAACCCTGAGATTGCAAAGGCCGTGGCGGCGGCAAACGAGGTCGCTAATCGCCCAGTAGCTGACCCGATGGCTGAAGCCCAGTCGAAGCGGAAGTCCGTAAAGGACAAGGAATCACTGGAGGATATGCCAGAACTACCAGCTCAGGCGCCATTCCAGCCACCTGCAGCACCTCAGGCCGGGGCACACGCAGCAGGAGCTCAAACGGCACCATCTGCACCATCTGCACAGCCAGTGGAGTCGCAGCCAGTTCAGCCGCGTCACGCGCAGCAAGCGCCAGCCGAGCAATCTAAGCCTTTCCAACCCCCTCAGGACGAGAATCGCTGGTAGTAGCAACCCTTGCCCGTTGTGGACATGTCAACTATCATTGTTGACATGGACACAACTTCTAAAGCACACACCACGCCAGGCACGTACGTCGAGAAGGATCGCGAGTTCACTCGCGATATGCGGTACATAACCGATAGCATCCCTGTTGTTCCGGGACACTATCGGCTTATTGCTGCCAAGGCCTGCCCGTGGGCTCACCGTTCAATCATTATTCGACAACTACTGGGTCTTGATTCCGTGATTTCCTTGGGTCTTGCTGGCCCTATCCATGATCCTCGGTCGTGGACTTTCGACTTGGATCCCGGCGGCAAGGATCCAGTACTCGGCATTGAGCGATTGCAAGAGGCTTACTTCAAACGATTCCCGTCCTACGAGCGCGGGATTACAGTACCTGCGATCGTCGATACGCAGACCGGGGAAGTAGTCACCAATGATTTCGACTACATCACCCGTGCGTTCTCGTTTGAATGGGCTGAACACCACAAAGAGGGTGCGCCAAACTTGTGGCCAGAAGAGACGCGCGATGAGATGGAATCGGTCATGCAGCGCATCTTTACCGAGGTCAACAATGGGGTGTACCGCTGTGGATTCGCGGGTAGTCAGGATGCGTACAACTCCGCATACGACCGACTCTTTACCGCATTGGATTGGCTCGAAGAACGCTTGGCTTCACGACGCTACCTGATGGGCAACTCCATCACCGAGGCAGATATTCGACTGTTCACCACTCTAGTGCGCTTCGACGCTGTCTATCACGGCCACTTCAAGTGCAATCGAAACAAGCTCTCAGAGATGGAGCACCTGGGCGCGTATGCCCGCGACCTGTACCAAACGCCTGGCTTCGGAGAGACAGTCGACTTCGACCAGATCAAGGCACACTATTACGTCGTGCACGCCGACATCAATCCGACGCAGATTATTCCAGCAGGACCAGACAATTCCTGGTGGCTGACGGAGCATGGACGAGAAAAACTATCGTCCTAGTCGCTACAGCACAAAAGTGGCGCCGAGGTGACGAAACCCGGTGCAGGACGGCCAACTGATGCCGCGTTCCTATAGTTCGTTTGCGCGTTCCAGCAGGTGTACGGCCAAAGACCAACCAGCTTCCTCCGCATGCCAACCAGCAGCTTGCAGACGCTGGTTGATAGCCTGCTTCGAGACACCGAGCTCTTCCGCAACTTCGACCTGCGTCCAGCCCGCGCGAACGAGGCTGGTTGCTTCACGACCTTCGGGGGATCGTCGCGAAATAACGTGGTGCAGCAGAGTGAATGCCGCTGAGATGTCATCACCGAATGGCTTGCCTGCAGGGTCATTAGTACGCACTCGGACCTTGACAGTTCCAGCGCGACCGCCTTTACCTAGCACACTTTGTGCTGCTGAAGTCGCACTGTCTGCCGTCTTTGCACGGGGACAGACTCCAATGCCCATTGCCCAGTCACCTGCAGCCAATAGTGCGAGAACCAACGTTGTCGTTGCTACTGCGGTTTCAGGCGTTGCCTGCAGTTCCTCAACACCAACAACAGAAACATCGCCGACGTTCTCCAGCGATGACAAGGCTTCTGCAGAAGCGCGCACATGATCTGCACGACGACGCGAACGTCCACGGTACCGAGCAAACACTGCATACATACTCGACAGTCTAGTTGTTAGCCTTGACGCGTTCGACCACTGGCATGCGCGAGTCGACAATTAATCCGGCAATTCCCACAAGAACAAAGAACACCGTCACTACCACTAGCCATGGGTTCATGCCTTCGGTGAGGGCGTCGCCAAGCAAAACCACCGCGATGGTGCCGGGCGCAGAGCCAACGACCGTCGCCAGGGCGAACGGCCAGAATCTGATCGATGATAAGGCGCAAGCATAGTTAAGCACTGAAAATGGGACGCCCGCGATCATCCGCAGCGATAGCACAGCTAGCCATCCGCGCTGTTCAAGGTGGTAATCAAGTTCTAAGAAGCGTCGGTGCCGGATATGCTCGCGAATCCAATCGCGCCCCAACCACCGAACGACACTAAGCGAAAGGGCAGCCGATACACCCGTTGCGACGATTGCAATGAGTATTCCCAAGGCCGGACCGAAAAGAAGCCCAGCCGACAAGGTAAAGACAGTACGGGGAATAGGAAACTGAGTGAGGCCGATGTAGGCAGCAAAAAAGACGATGGGGAACCAGTTACCCGTTTCATCTGCCCAGCGCCGAATATCCGAGACGGCTGGCACATCAATGAAGATGACAACAGCTACTGCAGCACACGCCAAGATGACGAGCAGCACACGCCGAAAAATCGCATGTGGGCGACTCTTCTCCTGACCTACTGGAGCGGTTTTCTGCTGCCTCACAGAACCCTGTAAATCGTGTCCGGCGACACGATCCGGCGACCACTGTTCGCTGTCTTTCACCCGTTTGAGGTTACTTGCGGAACACCAGAAAACGACTGACCTGCGTACTCGGGGGTGTCGAACCCCGGGTCAACCAACCTGGAAACTGAGGGTTAATTAGGATAGTTGCAGTGGCCAGTGTGCCCATTTGCCAGTTTCTATCGGTAAAGCAAGCACATACGGTCCAATTCATTGGAGGTCGCTGGCCTTTTGTGCCATTGCCACCACCGCGTTGTCGCACCTAATTGCGCGGAAGTGGTGAAGCATGACGGGATACAGCGCTAACGCAAAAGCAAGGGAGAAGGTCTGTCGTGACTGACCGTACGGCCCCCGAAGCCGCCGGGACTCCACTACCGCCGGACTTCGAAGGCAACCAGTCTTCTTGGTACGAAGCTGTAGCCAAGGTGTTTGCCCGTGTATCGAAGAAAGACATTGCAGATGTCCCAACGGATGTCTGGAAGAAGCTCATCAAAACCACGTACGACGGAGTAGATGTTCGTCCGCTGTACACGCGTGCCGACGATCTCGCTGAGGCACCAGCTCCAGCAGAGTTCCCATTCGTTCGTGGCGCACAGCTCCGCGAAACCGACCGTGCTGGTTGGGGAGTTATGGAAACGTTCGGCCGTGGCGATGCCACCGCTGCAAACGATTTCTCGGCGAAGAACATCAACGAAGCGCTGCTGTCTGCACTCGCAAATGGCACTACCGATGTTCGCATCGACTTCCGTGACAATTTGACCGCTGCTGATCTAGCCACTGTCTTCGACGGTGTGTACCCAGATCTCGCACCGCTCTACTTGGAAGCGGGGGCTGACCTACCTGAGGTCGCTGAAGCTCTCTACGAGTTCGTCGACAAGGCTGAGGTTTCAAACCCTGACAGCATCGACATCACCCTGTCCGCAGCTCCTTTGACCTGTACTTTCGCTGGCATTGACAGCGTTGACATGGACAAGGCAGTAGAGCTAGCTGTAGCAGCAGCCCGTCGCCCAGGTAACGTCCGCGCGTTCCTGGTTGATGCAGTAGTGTTCTCGAACCTGGGTGCAACCGATACTCAGGAGATTGGCTACGCACTGTCCGTCGGTGTGACGTACCTACGTGCTCTCGTTGATGCTGGTCTGACACCAGCTGAAGCCCTTGGCCAGATCGCATTCCGCTTCACGGCTACTGACGACCAGTTCAACACCATCGCAAAGATCCGCGCTGCACGTGCCCTGTGGGCTCGCGTCGCAGAGGTTCTGGGTGCACCTGAAGCTGGTGCAGCACCGATGCACATGGTTACTGCTCCAGTCATGTTCTCGCAGCGTGACCCATGGGTAAACATGCTTCGTTGCACCGTTGCATCCTTCGCAGCTGGTGTCGGCGGCGCAAGCTCGGTCGAAGTTCTTCCGTTCGACTACGCCGTTGTTGGTGGCCAGCCAGGCGTTACCCACACGTTCAAGACCCGTATTGCTCGCAACACCAACCTGCTGCTTCTCGAAGAGTCGCACCTGGGTTATGTTGCTGACCCAGCCGGCGGTTCGTACTACGTAGAAGAGCTCACCTCTGAGATGGGCAACCGCGCTTGGGAGATCTTCCAGGGCGTTGAGTCTGCAGACGGTTTCGTCAAGGCAGAGCCAACTATCCGCGAAGCTATCGACGAAGCATGGGAGCAGCGTCGCGCTGACATCGCCCACCGTCGCACCAAGGTCACCGCAATCAACGAGTTCCCTAACTTGCTCGAGGCTCCGTTGTCTCCAGCTGCTCGTCCAGCGGCTGAGCCAATTCGTCGTTGGGCTTCGGATTTCGAAGCACTGCGTAACCGCTCCGATGATTTCTTGGCAGCTAACGGCGAGCGCCCGAAGGTAGCACTGCTGCCACTGGGTCCGCTTGCTAAGCACAACATCCGTACTGGTTTCACCACCAACCTCATGGCTTCCGGTGGCATCGAGACCATCAACCCTGGTCAGGTTGTACCAGGCGAGGATGCTTTCGCGGAGGCAGCTCAGGCTGCTCCAATCGTTATTCTCTGTGGCGCTGACGGCGAGTACGCAGCATCTGGCTCTGCGGCAGTGGAGGCTGCTCGCGCTGCTGGTGCTAAGGAAGTACTCCTCGCTGGCCCAGAGAAGATTTTCGCAGAAGCCGAAGGCGATGCACGCCCTGACGGCTTCTTGACCATGAACATCGATGCCGTCGCGGAACTTTCGCGACTGCTGGACGCACTGGGAGCGTGAAGTAAAAGATGACCTCCATCCCAAATTTTGCGGATGTGCCACGTACCTCTGACGAAGCCGGAGCTACTGGTGTAGTCGCTCCTGGTTCTGCAGATGTCTCCAACGACTCGTGGACCATTCCTGAAGGTATTGACCTCAAGCGCGTGTACAACCGTGCTGATCGTGAAGCAGCTGCCGCTGAAGGACATCCAGTGGATTCCTTCCCAGGTATCGCTCCATTCATGCGTGGCCCATACCCAACCATGTACACGAACCAGCCTTGGACGATTCGTCAGTACGCTGGTTTCTCCACCGCGGCAGAGTCGAATGCGTTCTACCGTCGTAACCTCGCGGCTGGTCAGAAGGGCCTCTCGGTCGCTTTCGACTTGGCTACCCACCGTGGCTACGACTCTGACAACCCCCGTGTTACCGGTGACGTCGGCATGGCCGGCGTTGCTATTGACTCGATCTACGACATGCGCCAGCTGTTCGAGGGCATCGACCTCGGCGGCGTGTCTGTGTCCATGACCATGAACGGCGCCATTCTGCCAGTCATGGCTATGTACATCGTGGCTGCAGAAGAGCAGGGCGTTCCTACTGAGGAACTGCGCGGTACGGTCCAGAACGACATCCTCAAGGAGTTCATGGTCCGTAACACCTACATTTATCCACCAAAGCCATCGATGCGAATCATTTCGTCGATCTTCGAGTTCACCTCTATGAAGATGCCGAAGTTCAACTCGATTTCGATCTCCGGCTACCACATCCAGGAAGCTGGCGCGACGGCTGACCTCGAGCTTGCTTACACGCTTGCCGACGGTGTCGAGTACATCCGCGCTGGTATGGATGCGGGCTTGGACATCGATAAGTTTGCTCCTCGTTTGTCCTTCTTCTGGGGCATTTCGATGAACACCTTCACCGAGATCGCGAAGCTGCGCGCTGGTCGAATTCTCTGGGCTGAGTTGGTGAACAACTTCGATCCGAAGAACCCTAAGTCCCGTTCGCTGCGTACCCACTCGCAGACGTCGGGTTGGTCGCTGACCGCTCAGGACGTGTACAACAACGTTGCCCGTACCTGTGTTGAAGCAATGGCCGCTACCCAGGGTCACACCCAGTCGCTGCACACCAACGCTCTGGACGAAGCTCTGGCACTGCCAACTGACTTCTCGGCTCGTATTGCACGTAACACCCAGCTGCTCCTGCAGCAGGAGTCCAACACGGTTCGCCCTGTTGACCCATGGGCTGGTTCGTACTACATCGAGTGGCTGACTAACGAGCTCGTGAAGCGGGCTCGCGCTCACATCGAAGAAGTTGAAGAAGCCGGCGGCATGGCTCAGGCAACCATCGAGGGCATTCCTAAGCTGCGTATTGAAGAGGCTGCTGCTCGTACCCAGGCACGAATTGACTCCGGCCGTCAGGCACTTATCGGTGTTAATAAGTACCAGGTCGAGGAAGACTCCGAGATTGAGGTTCTCAAGGTTGAGAACACTCGCGTTCGCCAGGAACAGAACGAGAAGCTCGAGCGCTTGCGCGCTGAACGTAACGAAGAGGAAGTTCAGAAGGCTCTGGCCGCTCTGACTGATGCTTGCCGTAACCCTGGCGAGCCAGGCGACTTGGACAAGAACCTTCTGAAGCTGGCTGTCGACTGTGCTCGTGCAATGGCATCCATCGGCGAAATCTCCGACGCGATGGAAGAGGTCTTCGGCCGTCACCAGGCAGAGATTCGTACTCTGTCCGGCGTCTACAAGGAGGAAGTCGGCAAGGAGGGTGCTGTGTCTAACGTCTCCAAGGCAATGGCCATGGCTGACAAGTTCGCTGAAGAGGAAGGTCGTCGTCCGCGTATCTTCCTGGCGAAGATGGGCCAGGACGGTCACGACCGTGGTCAGAAGGTTATTGCTTCTGCCTACGCTGACCTGGGCATGGACGTCGACGTGGGACCTCTGTTCCAGACTCCAGAAGAGGCTGCGAAGTCTGCAGTCGATGCCGACGTTCACGTCGTCGGTGTTTCTTCGCTCGCTGCTGGTCACCTGACTCTGGTGCCTGCACTGCGCGAAGAGCTGGCCAAGCTGGGTCGCGAAGACATCATGATTGTTGTTGGTGGCGTTATTCCTCCAGGAGATTTCCAGGAGCTTTACGACGACGGCGCTGCAGCAATTTACCCACCGGGTACCGTCATCGCCGACGCTGCTATCGACATGTTGGAGAAGCTGGGCGCTGACCTCGGCATCGACGTTTCTGTCGATGAAGAGTCCTAAGTCCGTCAGTCTTTGAAGGCGAGAGTGTAATGACCGAGTATCTCGAAGAAAATCTAGGAACACTAGTTACCACTGGTGGCACCGTCATTGACGGAACGACGGCAGTAGCACCTGAAAAGGTGATGCGCGCTCGTCGTCGCATCGATATCGATGATCTCTTTGACGGCGTCCGTTCGGGTAACCGCACGAAGTTGGCGCAAGCGATCACGCTGTTAGAGTCCACAGCGCCTGCCCACAAAGTGTTGGCTCAAGAGTTACTGGTGAAGCTCATTCCGTTTTCCGGAAATGCTTTGCGAGTGGGTCTCACGGGTGTTCCTGGAGTCGGTAAGTCAACGACTATCGAGACTCTCGGCATGCACTTGATTGAGAAGGGTCATCGCGTTGCCGTAGTCGCGATTGACCCATCCTCAACCAAGTCGGGTGGCTCAATCCTGGGTGACAAAACGCGGATGGCGAAGCTATCCGCGCAGGATGATGCCTTCATTCGACCGTCGCCAAGCGCGGGCACCCTTGGCGGTGTTGCCAAGGCAACGCGTGAGGCAATGGTCGTATTGGAAGCGGCTGGTTACGATGTCGTGATCGTCGAAACCGTTGGCGTTGGTCAATCAGAAGTCGCAGTAGCCCAAATGGTTGATTGTTTTGCATTCCTGGCGCTGGCGGGAGCTGGCGACCAGTTGCAGGGCATCAAGAAAGGTGTGCTGGAAATGGCAGATGTCATTTCCATCAACAAGGCAGATGGTGCGAATCTGCGTCCAGCCAAGCGGGCTGCACGCGATTTGGCTACCGCTATGCGAATGGTGCGCCCAAAGGATGCCGTGTGGACTCCACCAGTGCTGACAATGTCAGCCTTGGAAGGCGACGGCATCGAGAAGTTCTGGGAAGCGATCGAAGAGCATCGCGATGCGATGGTCGAAGCTGGAATGTTTGATACCCATCGAGCGAGCCAGCAGATCGGTTGGATGTGGTCGATGGTTCACGAAACGCTGTTACAGCGCCTGAATACCAATGAAGGCGTGACAGAAGTTCGTGCGCTTGTAGAGGATCAAATCCGTCACGGACAAATCACTCCGACACTCGGAGCAGAGCGCATCATGAAGGCGTTTGACACGTCCTACCACGAACTCGGCTGATAGTCCTTCAAGAAAACGCCCGCGTATAGCGTTCCTCGTTCACCAGCAACGATGGGATGGTAGACGCGGGCTGCTCCATCTATAAGGTCCAATGGCGCGTGGAAGCCTTCCTGGGCGAGTCGTTGTTTTGTCACGTGTGGACGTTCATCGGTGATCCAACCGGTGTCGACCGCCGTCGCAAAGATTCCGTGCTCTTTGAGCTCACCTGCCGATGTCCGCGTCAACATATTGAGAGCGGCCTTAGCCATATTCGTGTGCGGATGGCCTGGCCCCTTATAACCGCGACCAAACACGCCTTCCATAGCCGAAACGTTGACAATGTACTTGTTAGCGAAGGTGGATGCTTCCATCGCTGGTCGGAGCCGGTTCACCAGGATGAATGGCGCAACTGAGTTGCACAACTGCACTTCGAGCAGTTCCACGGGATCGACATTGCCGACGGTTGCCACCCAAGAATTATGAGCGACTAGATCGGGAATAAGTCCGCCAGCATCAACTGCGGTGCCCTGAGCAACTCTCTCTAAGGAGGCAGAACCGCCGGTGAGTGCAGCAGCAACGAGCGCATCGGCAGCATTCGCTGCCTTTTCATCATTATTGACGCTAGCCACGAGCTGATTCGGATGTAGCTGCATCGTCGCTCCGAGGCTAATCCACTGCGCACCAGTACCGTCGCTCATTGCTTCCTCCAGTTCTGGAGCCAGGGGAGCAGACTCAGCGTCAACCAGACCTGAATATGCGCCAGCTGATCGCTTCACGGTCTGTGCCGCATTGTTGATCAGAATGTCTAGCGGCCCATCTGCGGCAACGGTGTCCGCAAGACGGATGACTTGGGCGGGGTCGCGCAGATCCACGCCGATAACTTTGAGACGGTGCAGCCACTCCGGCGAATCGTCGTGGGCTGCGAACCTGCGCACAGCGTCTTTAGGGAAACGAGTGGTGATGGTCAGATGTGCGCCGTCGCGAAGCAAACGCAGGGCAATGTGCATTCCAATCTTCGCCCGTCCACCGGTGAGGAGAGCGCGACGGCCCCGCAAATCACACCGTGCATCGCGCCACATGTTGTTTTCATTGACGCAATCAGGGCATAGCTGATGGTGGAACTTGTCGATGAGCGTGAAAGGCCGCTTGCAGATGTAGCAATTCTGCGACCTGACTAGACGGCCTGCATGCTTCGCGGGGTCGAATTCCTGGCCACCATCGGCGGGCAGGTCACGTGACTGCAAGTTCGGCGTTCCGTACTCGTTACCGTGACCAGAATCGATGGCAGCTTTCGCACGAGTGATATCGAGTCCCATGGTTTCGTCATCGATGCGGGCAGGGGAGCCGGTTGCTGTAGCCGAAATGACGGCACGATCGGCTTCGATACGGGCGCGTCGTGCTTCTTTACGTCGGGATCGCTTTACCTCCTTGAACAGCCGTCCAACAGCCCGTTGGAGGGTTATTGAATCGGGGTCGTCGACAGGTAGCTGCCCGCCTTGCTCAAGGACTTTAAGGCAGATAGCAAGTTCAGTGGGATCAAGCATGCTCACGAGATTAAGAGTAGTGGTTCCCCTGGTAATCCCTGAAAATGGTCAATGCTTACGGGAAGTACTGAAAACAGTAGACTCAATACTCATGGAAGAAATGGTGCGCACAGTACTCGATGCTGCTGCGTCTTTTGGTTGGGGGCAGATCGCTCTGCTGATAGCCAACTACACCATTATTTTTATTTCTCTGGGCTGGGTACCAGAGAACCGAAAACCGTCCACGTCAACCGCGTGGTTGCTGGTCATTCTGCTTTTCCCGTTTGTCGGCTTTCCATTGTTTCTTTTGTTTGGTTCAGCTCAAATCACTGGACGACGGCACCGTATTCAGGCACAGGCTAACAAGCTCATCGTGGAACGTACGAAGCATTTGCCGGATGCGCCTGCGCACATTGATCCAAGCAGTGAAGTGATCTCAACTGTCAGACTTGCCCGAAAGCTCACGGGCATTCCTGCAGTGTCGGCAGTGAGTCATGGCATCTACACGGATTTCGACGAATCGCTGAATCGCATGATCGACGTCATCGATGCTGCACAGCGGACTGTTCACGTGCAGATGTACATCTTCGCCCTCGATGACCGCACAGAACCTTTTGTCGCCGCGATCGAGCGCGCACACTGGCGGGGAGTCACGGTGAAAGTGTTGGTGGATCCGATTGGGTCCTGGAAGTACCCCGGCTATTACCGGTTGAAGAAGCGCTTTAAGAAGTCCGGGGTTCCGTGGCACCCCATGTTGCCAGTCTCTATCGTGCAATTATCCTGGCGCCGTTTTGACCTGCGCAATCACCGCAAAATCGTCACAGTGGACGGCGAGATTGCCTTCATGGGGTCGATGAATGCCATCGAGCCTCCATATCAGCGCCGCAAGAACCATACGATCGGTCGCGAGTGGATAGATACCTGGATCGAGCTCACCGGGGAAGTCGTCTTCGCGCTTGACGCCGTATTCGCTGTCGACTGGTCCAGTGAAGTTCATACCGCACCTGAACCTCAGCAGCTGCCTCGGGTTCCAGCAGAACTGGCTGCGACTGAGCAGGACAACGTGGTGCAGGTGTTACCTTCTGGTCCTGGCTATACGACCGAACCAAACCTCCGAGTATTCAACGACCTCATTTACTCGGCGCGCGAGCGTCTTCTCGTGGTGAGTCCGTATTTCATTCCCGACGAGTCCATGTTGATGGCCTTGACGTCGGCTTCGTATGCCGGTGTTGATGTGCAACTGTATGTCAACGAAAAAGCCGACCAGTTCATGGTGGGGCATGCGCAGCAATCGTACTATCACGAGCTGTTGAACGCCGGTGTACAGATTTATCGCTATCCAGCGCCTACTGTGTTGCATTCCAAGTTCATGGTTGTGGATTCGGATGCGGCGGTGTTTGGCTCGTCCAACTTGGACATGCGCTCGTTCGGCCTGAACTACGAGATCACGTTGTTGACCATGAAGGGACCTATCGTCGACGAGCTCATCACAATCGCTGAGGAGTATCACGATGCTTCCACACAGCTGACCAAAGAACAGTGGAACAAACGGCCCTGGACTCAGCGCTACCTCGATAGTGTGTTCCGCCTGACCTCGGATCTGCAGTAGTTTCTGCAGTAATTCCCGCAATACAAAAACCGAGCCGCTAAGCGACTCGGTTTCTCTCTTTGTGTCCGGAGGGGGACTTGAACCCCCACGCCCGTTAATAGGGCACTAGCACCTCAAGCTAGCGCGTCTGCCATTCCGCCACCCGGACAGGTGACAAGCACGGAACTCTATCGAGCCCCTTCGTGCTGACCTCGGATAATGTACCCCAGATTTCGATAAGAACACAAATCTGCAGGTCACAGCACAATATGTCGAAGTAAATACCATCGTTGACATTCACCGTGACACGTGACTGAATCTGATTCCGGCGAAACTCCTAGCGGAGCCACCCGAGACTGGGCACACTGGAAGCATGACTACTGCACAGACACCAACCAATTTTCCCGGACCAGATCCGTACGCTCCATTGAAGGACCTTCCTTCGTTCGAGCTGTCCTCGCCAGACATCGTCGACGGACAACCACTCGACGACAAGTTCCGTGCGCCAGAGAGCGTTTCCCCTGAACTCAATTGGGCAGGCCTGCCTGAGGGCACCAAGTCCATTGCAATTACGTGCTACGACCCGGATGCTCCAACAGCTGCAGGCTTCTGGCACTGGGCCGTATTCAACATCCCTGCTGATGCCCAGGGAATCGCACAGGGCGCAGGCACCGAAGGCAGCACCGACCTCCCAGAGGGCGCTATTCAGCTCGTGGGCGACTCCGGCGTTCGTGGCCATTACGGAGCTAATCCACCGGCACAACATGCCCCTCACCGCTACATGTACGCGGTGCATGCGGTGGACGTCGAAAAGCTCGATGTTCCAGAGGACGCAACACCGACGGTGCTTGGGTTTAACCTGTACTTCCACTCGATTGCGCGTGCAATCATCACTCCGTGGTGGGAGAACAAGGGCTAGGTGAACTATCAGCTAGCTAGCGCGCCACTCCAGGTTCGTGCCCACGGCATCAGCAATCGACTGCAAACCGTGAGCGCGAACCTGCTGCGCCAAACCAAGGTGAATGTCGCGGATCCAATCCGGGCCACCATAAATAAGCGGCGTGTAGCCCTGCAGCAGGGTAGCGCCAGCTGTAATACGCTCCCACGCTTGTTCCGCGGTCTCAATGCCACCAACACTGATGATCACGAGCTTGTCACCGGCATGCCCGCGCAACAGCTTCAATACTTCCAGCGAACGCTTTGCGACGGGAGCGCCCGACACTCCACCGGGTCCCATAGCTTCGACTTCGACCTGAGGAGTGGAAAGCCCCTCACGCGAGATCGTCGTATTGGTGGCAACGATGCCAGCCAAGCCCAGCTCAAGGGCGAGGTCTGCGACGGCGATGACATCCTCATCCGCCAAATCTGGGGCAATTTTCACCAGAACTGGTGTCTCCGTCTCTTCCTGCACGGCAGCAAGAATTGGGCGAAGTGAATCCACTGCCTGCAATTCTCGTAGCCCTGGTGTATTCGGAGACGACACATTCACGACAACGTAATCCGCCAACTCACCCAAAGTACGCGCGGATTTGCGGTAATCTTCGACAGCATGTTCTAGCTCAACGACTTTGGTTTTGCCGATGTTGATGCCAATGACATCCTCACTCCGGCGAGCTTTCAAATTCTTCGCAACAGCTTCACACCCAGGATTGTTGAAGCCCATCCGATTCAAGATCGCGCGATCCGCTTTCAACCGGAACAAGCGTGGGGCTGGGTTACCAGGCTGGGGCTCACCCGTGACGGTTCCTAATTCGGCATAACCAAAGCCGATCGGTGCCCAACAATCCGATGCCGTAGCCGCCTTATCGAAACCAGCTGCCAAGCCCATTGGGCGAGGAAAGTCGACTCCAAAAACGGTCTGCCTCAATACCGAATCATCGACGATGAGCAGTCGCCCCACCGCACGCTGCAGCTTTGGCGACTTCTGCAACTGTGCAAGTGCATCGTTCATCAGAACATGGATTCGTTCTGGATCAAGCTTGAACATTGCCTTCAACGCCAGGCTATATGCCGCTGCGCGTGCTGGGTGGACCATAGCTGTGCTCCTTGGGTAAAGGTATTTAGTTCTTTTCTCCGGTAGGCAATCGATGCTCTGGCTTACGGAGCTCCTTGAGCTTCGCATCCGCGTCAGCGTCAGACTTTTGCTTATCGATCTCATCGTCGATGGCAGCCTTGTCTAACACATGTGCACCTGCCCCAGAAGCAGAGTAGGCCACAATAGAGCCGTCGGAAAGCGCAACGAGCCCCTGAGGATCTGCGACAGTCGGAATCTTCGCGACCTTTACCGCGGTACCCGAGGAAATATCCCACGCGGTGAGTACACCATCGACGGTGGAGGAGACCCAAACGAGATCGCGTTCTTCATCGATTGCGACGCCCCACGGGCCATCCGGCACCGGAGAAGCTTGGTGCAGACGGACGACATCAGTTGCGGTGTAAATCAGCAGTTGGTTTCCCTTGGTGTCGACAGCTGCGACAGTGCCGTCGTCGGCAGCAACGGCAGGACCCACGCCGATGCCGGCGCGCAATCCATTGCCAGAGCGAGAATCGCTGAGCACGATCTCGTGAATCGACGTCTCAGGTCGGTTGATCTCCAGCAGCATGACCTTGTCGTCGTTCGCGCCTTCGCCAGCCTTAGCCTTTGGTACCTCGATCAGCTGAGAACCATGACGCGACGCTGCGAAGTCCTCCGACAACTCACCATTGGCTCCGTAAACATCAATGCGGTCGGAGTCCGCGCGGTGCCCAAGAATGCGACCATCCTTCAGTCCCACAGCGGACGAATATGCAGTGCCACGACCAATAACAGCCGTATCCGTACTATCCGCGGCAATCACATGGATGCCATCGCCACATGGAAGCACCGCCACATCATGCGCGGGCGCTAACTCACCACAGGAGGAATCCACCTTCGAACTGCTCTTATTCGGCTTATCGACGGTGCCCGACAGCACCTCGCCGCCCGCACGCAGCAACACGTTGTCAGCTACGACAACCGCACCCGTGACATCGTTGGGAAGTGCCACAACTTCACCAGGGAGATCGTTTTCCTGCTCCTTTACTGCGGGAATAGGAGTTGCGTTTCCCATACCTTCGGAAACGTCTCCCTCCGCTTCGGAAGCACCGCCACATGCAGCGAGGGGGAGAGCCAACGCGAGGCTACTGGCCAAGAGATGTCGTTTGATACTGCTCACAACTCACGACGCTACCACTGACCACGGCTGGAGCTAGCCATCGAGTGACGCAGTGCCTTAGAGGGAAACATCGTCAAGCGCATCGCAGATAGCGCGAGGCAATGCAACATCCTCCGCCTTTAACAGTTCCCGCAGTTGAGCCGGGGTGCGCGCACCCATCAACACAGATGTCACCCCCGGACGATCGCGGGTCCACGCGAGCGCAGCTGCAAACGGGGTAACACCAAGGCCTTCCGCCGCCGTGCACAATGCCCCAACAACCGTTACGCCGTGAGTATCCAGGTAGTCCTGAACCTCGGCATCGGCGTGCTCGGATGCACCTCGGGAGTTCTCAGGGATGCTCGTCCGGTACTTGCCGGTCAATACACCCTGAGCGAGGGGAGCACCTGCAATGAAACCGAGCCCTAAATGCTCACACGCAGGCAGAATCTCCTGTTCTGGTCGTCGCTGCAGCAAGCTGTACTCATGCTGCGCCATCACTGGACGAATCCTGTCTGACGACGCATGGGTTACTGCAACCTGCCATCCGTTGTAGCCACGAACACCGACATAGCGAACTCGCCCGGACCGAACCGCATATTCCAACGTGTCAGTGACTTCTTCAGGTGGGGTTGAGGCATCCCAGTAGCCGGGAGACCACACATCAATGTGGTCGACGTTCAACCTCGATAGCGTGCGGTCCAAATCCTGAATGAGTGCCCGGCGCGAACAATCGACTCGACGTCCAACGGGTTGAGTTGCATCGACACCCGATGCCGCTGAGATGATGACATCTTCACGCAAGCCACGACGTCGCAGGATCGCGCCGAGCATTTCAGGTACTGCGTTACTGAGGGGGTTGGCGCCATGCACGGGGGTTGCGTCGACGAGAGTGCCTCCTGCATCGACGAATTCGTTGAGAATTGCGGTGGCTTCGTCTTTTGACGTGCCCGCGCCCCAGGTAGCGGTACCAATACCCAATGCAGAAACGCGCAATCCACTTGCGCCGAGAAGTCGTCTACGCACAGTGCCACTGTAATAGGTGGAGCGTCAGGTACGGGCACAGCAAGGAATTGCGAGTAAGGTTTCTCGTCATGACAGATATCAGCATGCTTGCCTCAGCGTCGCAGACCGCGACGGATGCAGTGGCTGGCGACGCAGGTGGAGTCACCTGGGCGCAGACCATTGTCCTGTCCATCGTCCAAGGACTTACCGAGTTCTTGCCAGTCAGCTCCTCGGGACACCTCCGCATCGTGTCGGAGTTATTGTGGGGTAAAGACGCTGGTGCGTCGTTTACCGCTGTGATCCAGCTAGGTACTGAGCTTGCTGTGTTGGTGTTCTTTGCCAAGGACATCTGGCGCATCCTGACCGCGTGGTTCCGTGGCTTGTTTAACAAAGACGCTCGGGATTTCGATTACCGCATGGGATGGATGGTCATTGCTGGCACCATCCCCATTGCTGTGTTGGGCTTTGTCGGTAAGGACCTCATCCGCGATAACCTCCGTAATCTGTGGATCACCGCATCGGTGCTGGTCTTGTTCAGCTTCGTCTTCATTTGGGCGGAGAAGGTGGGCAAGCACAAGCGCAGCTTCGACGAGTTGACGATGAAGGATGCCCTCGTCATGGGCTTCGCCCAGTGCTTGGCGTTGATTCCTGGAGTGTCCCGTTCGGGTGGCACAATCTCAGCAGGTTTGTTCTTGAATTTGGATCGTGAAGTCGCAACTCGCTTTTCGTTCTTGTTGGCAATTCCAGCGGTGTTGGCGTCCGGCATCTTTTCATTGCCTGACGCATTTGCTCCATCCGCAGGACAGGCGGCGTCGGCAGCCCAGCTTCTGGTGGGTACGGTCATTGCCTTCGTAGTGGGTTACGCCGCTATCGCGTGGTTGTTGAAGTTCGTGTCAAACCACTCTTTCGCGTGGTTTGCTGCTTACCGCATCCCAGTTGGCATCATCGTGATGGGTCTGCTTCTCTTCGGAGTCATGCAGCCGATGTAGTCTTGTCAACATGTATTCGTGGCCTGAGCCTAAAGTCTCCCGTATTGCTGACGTTGCACCTTCGTTAACCCCGATTCCGCTGAATTTGTATGACACTGCGGATCAGCGGATCAAGCCTGTAAAAGCGGGGCAGGAGGCGAAAATGTATGTCTGCGGCATTACGCCGTACGACGCCACCCATTTGGGCCACGCCGCTACCTACCTGACTTTCGATCTCATTCACCGTGTGCTCCTCGACAATGGGCACACGGTTCATTACGTCCAGAACATCACGGACGTCGATGACCCCCTTTTCGAGCGCGCTGAGCGCGACTGTGTTGATTGGCGCGAGCTTGGTGCTTCCCAGATCGATCTCTTCCGGTCGGATATGAAGAATCTGTCCGTCATCCCGCCCCGCGATTACATCGGCGCCATGGAATCTGTCGACGAAGTAGTCGACATGGTTCAGCGTTTGCTTGATCTCGGTGCTGCGTATCAGCTTGACGACGAGTACCGGGACATCTACTTCCGTCGTAACGCTACGGAGAACTTCGGTTATGAATCGAACTACTCAGAGGCACAGATGGCAGAGTTCTTCGCCGAGCGTGGCGGAGACCCGGATCGCGCAGGCAAGCAGGATCCTTTGGACGCACTACTGTGGCGTGCTGCGCGCGATGGTGAGCCGTCGTGGGACGCACCATTTGGAGCAGGCCGACCGGGTTGGCATATCGAGTGTTCGGCGATCGCCATGAATCGCCTTGCAGACTCACGGGAGAGCGACGCGACGTACGCCTTCGACATTCAGGGTGGTGGCAGCGACCTCGCTTTTCCACACCACGAGTTTTCGGCTGCACACGCGGAGGCAGCATCAGGTTGTGAGCGCATGGCTAACCATTACGTCCATGCGGGCATGATTGCTTTGGACGGCGTCAAGATGTCGAAGTCCCTCGGCAACTTGGTGTTCGTGTCAAAGCTGGTTGCTGCTGGTGCTGATCCGTCGGCTATCCGACTGGGTGTCTACGCCAGCCATTACCGCACGGATCGCGATTGGTCTGAGCAGGTTCTCGCCACCGCCGAGAAGACTGTGCAGCGGTGGCGACGGGCCGCTCGCGTCGCACAAGCTACGGAGGCAGCGACGCGAACGGTTCAGTTAGTACGCTCTGCGCTGGCTAACGACTTGGATACGCCTGCTGCACTCGCCGCGATTTCTGCATGGGCTGATTCGGTGCTGTTTGTCACCGGACTTGACGACGACACCGCAGACACCGCCACTGTCGATTCGGGGGAGATCACTCCGGCAGGCGTAATCGTCAGTTCTGCAGTTGACGCCCTATTGGGCATCGCCTTGTAGACACCCCGTCCTGCACGTTTTTGCCAGTCCTGCCACAATCGAGGTATGACCGGCACAGAGCAGTCAAAGATTCGTGAACGACTAACGCCAGCCATCGATGAGTTTACCGAGGACCTGCGAAGCTTCGCTGAAGGTTCTTACTTGCGTGACAACGAACGCACCCATTGGGAACAGCCGTTTCCCACCGACGTCGCCGATGAGGTGCGAAACACCCTGATTGGTTTCGTATCTCGCCTCGACAACGAAGTCGTCAATGCAGACGAGGAAGCGAAGATCGGTCTCGTTGATGATGCTGTGCGGGCGACCGTCGAAAAGCTCCGTTCGATTAATGAGGCGAACGAAGAGGCTGTCCTTGACATCGAAGAGTACGACGAGTTGTCGAGGATTTTCGCAGTCGCTATCGAGACTGCGGGGGTCGACTCCGACGAAGTTCCGACTGATTTCTTCAGCATCGAGACTTTCGAGGGCGAGTAGCGACGGCGAGTAAGACGCCGGGAAAAGGCACGTATCCCTGGGCATTCGGATTTTCCGGGTGCCCTTTCTTCGTGTCTAAGTGGGCTCAAAGTAGGGATTTCAAAAAAGTAGACTAAGGTGTCTACTTATGACTACAGAGCTGACATCCCCATTCCTTGATGCCCTTCGTAACCGAGTACTAATCGGCGACGGGGCCATGGGCACTCAGCTGCAGTCGTTTGACCTGGATGTCGAGAAAGATTTCTTTGGCCTGGAAGGGTGCAACGAGATCCTGAACGACACGCGCCCGGATATTCTCGAGCTGATTCATCGTCGCTATTTCGAAGCGGGGGCTGACCTCGTTGAGACCAATACTTTCGGCTGCAACCTGCCTAACCTCGCAGACTATGACATTGCAGATCGTATTCGTGAGTTAGCGGAGAAGGGCACCGCGATTGCTCGCAAGGTAGCCGACGAGATGGGTCCTTCGGAGGACGGCACTCCACGCTTCGTGCTGGGGTCACTTGGGCCGGGCACCAAGCTGCCTTCGCTTGGCCATGCACCGTACGCTTCACTTCGCGACGCGTATACCGAAGCTGGACTCGGGATGCTCGATGGTGGTGCCGATGCCTTCCTCATCGAGACGTGCCAGGACCTGCTTCAGGTCAAGGCCGCTGTCAACGGTGTCAAGGCAGCGATGCGCCAGCTGGAAAAGCGAATTCCGATCATCGTGCACGTCACAGTAGAGACAACTGGAACGATGCTCATGGGCTCTGAAATCGGTGCTGCACTTGCTACTTTGCAGCCACTCGGCATTGACATGATCGGACTGAATTGTGCCACCGGCCCAGACGAGATGAGCGAGCATCTCCGTTATCTCTCTACGAATGCGTCGATCCCTGTTTCCGTCATGCCCAACGCAGGATTGCCTGTACTTGGGAAGAACGGTGCGACATATCCACTCCAGCCGGACGAGTTGGGCACCGCACTGCGTGGCTTCATTGAAGACTACGGGCTATCCATGGTCGGCGGCTGCTGTGGTACGACTCCGGAGCACATCTCCGCTGTCCGAGATGCAGTTCTCGGACGTGGCGCATGGGAGAGCGAGGGTGCAGCTGTTCGCGCGGTACGTGAGCGTGAAGCTGCCGACGCACCTGCGATCGACGAAGTTTCCTCGCTGTACGCTCCGATGCCACTTACGCAGGACACCGGCATCACCATGATCGGTGAACGCACCAACGCCAACGGATCGAAAGCATTCCGCGAAGCAATGCTCGCTGGCGACTGGGAAAAGTGCCTCAACACTGGGCGTAGCCAGGTCACCGATGGTGCACATCTGGTGGATCTCTGTGTGGACTATGTTGGCCGCGATGGACGCGAAGACATGGCGACGTTAGCGTCGCAGATCGCCACGCAAGTGACGCTGCCAGTCATGTTGGATTCCACTGAGCCAGATGTCCTGAGGGTTGGCCTGGAACATCTCGGTGGCCGTTGCGCAGTCAACTCAGTCAACTTTGAAGACGGCGATGGCCCAGATTCTCGTTACCAGCGCATCATGGAGCTCGTCGTCGAGCATGGTGCAGCCGTCGTCGCGCTTGTCATCGACGAAGAGGGGCAGGCGAGAACCGCCGATAAGAAGGTGGAGATTGCCGAACGCCTCATCGCAGATATCACCGGCACCTGGGGGCTACGCAAGCAAGACATCATCGTTGACTGCTTGACCTTCCCAATCTCTACCGGCCAGGAAGAAACGCGTCGCGACGGCATCGAAACCATCAACGCGATCCGAGAGTTGAAGGATCGCCACCCAGAAATTCACACCACCCTGGGCTTGTCGAATATTTCTTTCGGGCTGAATCCTGCCGCCCGGCAGGTGTTGAACTCCGTCTTCCTTAATGAGTGCATTAACGCCGGCCTGGATTCGGCGATTGCTCACAGCTCGAAGATCTTGCCGATGAACCGTATCGACGAGCGCCAGCGCGAGGTGGCGCTCGACATGGTCTATGACCGTCGTCGTGACGCGTCCCACCCAGATGGTGAATACGATCCGCTGCAGACCTTCATGGAACTATTTGAAGGCGTGTCGGCAGCAGACGCGAAGGATGCGCGCGCCGAAAAACTCGCAGCACTGCCTTTGTTGGACCGACTTGCCCAGCGCATCATTGATGGCGAGCGCACCGGCATCGAAGAGGACCTGGACCTCGCGATGAAGGAAAAGGAACCCCTCGCGATCGTGAATGAGGATCTTCTCCGCGGTATGCAAACTGTCGGCGACTTGTTTGGTTCGGGGCAAATGCAGCTGCCATTCGTACTGCAATCCGCCGAGACTATGAAGGCTGCGGTGGGCTACCTCGAAGGCTTCATGGATGCCGAAGATGCAACCGGTTCGAAGGGATCCATCGTCCTTGCGACGGTGAAGGGCGACGTCCACGACATCGGCAAGAACCTGGTCGAAATCATCTTGTCCAACAACGGTTACACCGTGCATAACCTGGGCATTAAGCAGTCGGTGTCATCGATCCTATCGGCAGCGAAAGACCATGACGTTGATGCGATCGGCATGTCCGGGCTGCTGGTGAAGTCAACCGTTATCATGAAGGAGAACCTCGAAGAGTTGAATTCCACGGGCGATGCCCAGCGCTTCCCGGTTCTCCTCGGTGGTGCGGCTCTGACGCGCACGTATGTCGAGAACGATCTTTCGGAAATCTACCAAGGCGATGTCTTCTACGGTCGTGACGCTTTCGAGGGACTTCGCATCATGGACGCGCTCATGGCAGAAAAGAGGGGAGAAGGCCTTGACCCGACGTCTCCCGAAGCTATCGCTGCAGCAGAGAAGAAGGAAAAGCGACGCGCCCGTAATGAGCGCTCAAAGCGTATCGCCGCTAAGCGCGCGGCGGAAGCAGCTGCCAACGCGCCAGAAGTACCCGCACGTTCGGATGTTGCTGTAGACGTGCCCGTCGCAAAGCCACCGTTCTGGGGTACGCGCATCGTCAAGGGAATTCCAATCAACGATTATTTGACGTGCCTCGATGAACGCGCTCTTTTCATGGGCCAGTGGGGTTTGCGTGGCACGCGTGGCGACGACGGCCCGTCGTACGAGGAGCTCGTCGAGTCAGAGGGCCGTCCGCGTTTCCGAGCTTGGCTCCAGCGTCTGCGTGCCGAAAACATCCTGCAGCACGCTGCGGTCGTCTATGGCTATTTCCCAGCTATCAGCGAAGGAGACAAGGTTCACGTTTTGCCACTACCAGCGGCCGGCGAAGAGCCAGATCCGCATGCCGAGCCTGTCGTGACCTGGGAGTTCCCACGCCAGCAGCGTGGCCGTTTCCTGTGCATCGCGGACTTCATTCGCTCGAAGGAGACTGCAATTCACGAGGGGAAAGTGGACGTACTGCCATTCCAGTTGGTAACGATGGGTCAGCCAATCGCGGATTTCGCAAATGATATCTACGCGAAGAATGAATACCGGGACTACCTGGAAGTCCATGGAATTGGCGTCCAGCTCACAGAGGCCCTAGCGGAGTATTGGCACCAGCGCGTGCGCTCTGAACTCGCGTTCACAGACGGCACAACAGCAGCTCGCGACGACTCGGATGACACGCAAGACTTCTTCAATCTGAAGTATCGCGGTGCACGGTATTCCTTCGGTTACGGTTCCTGCCCAGACCTGGAGTTCCGCAAGGGCATGATCGATCTTTTGCAGCCTGAGCGCATCGGGGTAGAGCTTTCAGAGGAGCTCCAGTTGCATCCCGAGCAGTCGACTGATGCCTTCGTTCTTTACCATCCCGAGGCGAAGTATTTTAACGTGTGACGGGGCCGGTGAGCGGTCAACGATGAATACCAATTGCATAATCGCCAGTTCAACAGCGTTATCTCCCTCAGTGAAAACTTATAGATTTTTCACGATACTGCTATAGGCCTATCTAGACATGCCTATGCCCCTGGCGGTATATTTGGTTATGCCGGGTCGCTGGTCCGTCTGCAGAGTATTGAATCTGCAAACCTGCGACCTGCCATTTAACTAGGAGTAGCTATGAGTAACTCACTCATTGCCAGTGGCCTCGCAGCCCTGCTTGCATTTGGTGGCTCACTGGGCAGCCCTTCCGTGGATTCCCCAGGCTTCCCATCCCCACAGCTTCCAGAATCTCCAGGCATTGAGATTCCTGCACCTGAACTTCCAGGCGAGAACGACCAGCTCAGCGAAGTCGACAAGGATTTGCTAGTCGCGCTGGACGAAGAGCGCATGGCTCGTGACCTTTACTTGGAGTTCAACAAGCTGTACCCAGGCACCAACCAGTTCGAGAACATTCCAAATCGTGGCGAACAGGGCCACATGGATGCCATCAAGGCGCAGATCGATGCACGTGGCCTTGACGGTTCGAACTACTACGGAGAACCTGGCAAGTACCAGTTCCCAGAAGTTCAGGCAATGTACGATGCATGGCTGCTCCAGGGAAAGATCAGCAAGAAGCAGGCCTTCCAGGCTGCTGTCGACCTTGAAAAACAAGACATTATCGACCTCACTGCAATGAAGGATCGTGCTGCTGCAGCAGGCGAAACCGAACTTGTGGCAATGTACGAGCACCTGATTGCTGGCTCCGAAAACCATATCGTCGCATTCACCCGTGGACTCGAGGGTGGCGGCGGTGGCGGTCGTGGCCCAGGTGGCGGTGGCGGTGGTGGCTACCGTGGTGGTCGCTAACCACTAACGCTTCAACAACTCGTGCACGCCCACCGGGGTGCACAACTTTGGCGACCTGCCTCTCATGCAGGTCGCCTTTTTCATTTTCTGGCTTACCCTAGCCTTCGAACAAACGTTTAGGAATGCCGTTATTTTTCCTGTTCAGATAGCCTAAACATGTGTGCGAACCTGCGCAGACTTGTGCGACGATAGTTATATGAGCACCGAAATGACCATCCATTCCCGTAGCTCCACAGCGCCCACTGCTACGACAGCTTCGGCACCAGGCCGAGGCGTCAAAGCATTCTTTACGTCGGCCGATGGGGCCATCGCCACAGCGACACTCATCGCGATAGTGCTGCACCTCGTGCTTCGCTACGGGCTGCACTACGACAGCTGGGCTGCACACTGGCCCCTCATTGCAATGGTCGTAGTCGGTGGCATTCCGCTGACCATTGATGTCATCAAGGGGGCGATTAAGGCCCGTGGTGGCGCTGACATGTTGGCTGCGATGTCCATCATTGCTGCAGTGCTCATGGGCGAATGGCTGGTCGCTGCCATCATTGTCCTCATGTTGTCGGGCGGTGAAGCTCTCGAAGAAGCCGCATCAAAACGCGCGTCCGCAACATTAGACGCGTTAGCGAAGCGCAGTCCTACGGTTGCGCACAAACTTCGTGGCACTACGCTTGCCGACGGCACTGACGACGTCCACGCCGACAGCATCACCGTAAACGACCTGATCGTCGTGTTGCCGCACGAGCTCAGTCCTGTTGACGGCGAGGTCGTTGATGGACACGGCTCAATGGACGAGTCGTACCTAACCGGCGAACCTTATGTCGTCCCGAAGTCGAAAGGTTCGACTGTTATTTCCGGCGCAATCAATGGGGAAGCAGCGCTGACCATTAGGGCTACCGCTGCTGCAAAGGACTCTCGCTACGCAAAAATCGTTGGTGTCTTGCGCGAGGCTGAGAACAATCGTCCTCCTATGCGACGCATGGCTGATCGGTTGGGTGCTTGGTACACGGTCATCGCGCTCATTCTTGCCTGCCTCGGGTGGGCAATGTCGGGGGACCCAACTAGGTTCTTGGCAGTGCTCGTCATCGCAACGCCTTGCCCTTTGCTTATTGGCGTTCCAGTCGCCATTATTGGCGCCATTTCCTTGTCCGCCCGACGCGGTATCATCATCAAGAATCCAGCCATGCTCGAAGATGTCGGACGAGTTACCACCGTGATGTTCGACAAGACAGGCACGTTGACGTACGGTCGCCCTTCGGTCACAGAAGTCATCACACCACACCGTTCTGCGATCTCCGCTGATGAAGTGTTGGCGTTTGCAGCGGCCGTCGAAAAGTACTCCAAGCACCCGCTAGCTTCTGCGATTGTGCGCGAGGCAGCTGATCGCAACCTTGAGGTACCCGAAGTTGACACAATTTCCGAACATCCCGGTCAGGGTCTAATAGGTGAAGTCGCAGGTAGAGCAGTGCGAATTACCAATCGTGCGGGGCTCGCGAAGTTTGATCCGCAATCCGTTGTGCAGCTGCCACCCACCGCAGCAGGAATGGAATCGGTCATTCTTATCGACGATTCGTATGCCGCCACACTGCAGTTCCGAGATGAGCCACGGTCGACCGCCTCCAGCTTTATCGAGCACCTGCCGAAGAAGCACGGTGTCAAGGAAATGATGATTCTGTCGGGTGACCGTGAAGCCGAGGTTCGTCACCTGGCCCAACAGGTCGGTATTGACACGGTGTTTGGTGGCATGTCGCCTGAGCAAAAGCTCGACATGGTTCGAGAAAAGACCACGGAGGGGCCAACCCTGTTCTTGGGCGATGGCATCAACGATGCGCCGGCGATGACGGCCGCGTCCGCCGGTGTCGCCTTTGGCGCGACCTCGGATGTCACCAGTGAAGCTGCTGATGCCGTCGTGCTTGATTCGTCATTGGAAAGGCTCGACGATCTGCTGCACATTGGTACCCGTATGCGTCGAATCGCGTTGCAGAGCGTCATCGGCGGCATGGGGCTATCCATCATCGGCATGATCTTGGCTGTATTCGGACTATTCACGCCTATAATGGGTGCGATTGCACAGGAGATCATCGATATCCTGGCAATCTCCAATGCAGCGCGAGTCGGCATAGTCCGAAAGGGACTATCCGACTTCGACGATAATTAGTTAAGCCCGGCTAGGCTGCGTCTACCTATGCCAGTGGCGCTGCCTGCGGGCGGACCAGGAGAGTCTGAACGGAGCGGCCGATCGGGCCGTATTCGTCGTAAAGTTCGCCGGAAGTCATGCCAATTCCATCCGGCCCTACGGAACCGCGGGCGCTAATACCTATCCAGCGGTCGGTGGTATCGAGGTTCGGCTGGCGATGGATGTGAACAACCAAGTCGGTGTTCATGAACGCCCACTTGTTGTAGTCCAGCGTCGCGCCAATGCCGTTGGCGGTGTCAGTCAATTGCATCAGGTACTCGATAGGCGTTGGTACCTCGCCCTCGACGATTGGGTAGGGGGTACGCACCCAGTGGATGCGTGTTCCAGGGCCGGAATGATGAACTGGGCTCTTGTCTTCGCCGGAGCGAGCTTCCACCGAGGAAATGAATCCGCCTGGCCATTGCTTTAGTGGCACAACCTCATCATTGCATTCGTCTGGCCCCGGGATGCTGCGGTCAAAAGCTCGCTCGATCTCGCTGGTATCAATCGTTGACATCTGCCATGCAGCGCCGGAGGCGACTGCACGCCAATTGCCGTTTTTGTCTTCGGCCAAGATCTCCCCCTCGATCTTCTGAATCTGCCGACCAGGGCGAGACACCCACGAACGAGTGCGAATCTCGGTGTAAGGCACCTGGCCGAGGAGGTCCACCGCGATTCGCGTGGTGCGCATTCCCGAGTCAGATCCTGGTCCGCGTTCCAGTGCACGCGTCAGCAACGCAGCTGGGGGAGCACCGTGCTGGAATGGGCCCCACGCACCATGTGCCAGCTCGGTACAAAGGAAGCGCTCGAACGTTGCTGGTCCTTGCTTGGTATCCACCTCGACGGTGCCAAGAAATTCAAAGTATGCCTGTGGCTGATCTGCAGATTCGCTCATATGGCGCACACTATCAGTTAATGGTGATTTACATCACTAGAAGTGGGGATTTTCCTCCGACTATCACCAGGTACCAATCCGGGCTAGGCTTGGCGATCGTGCGCGCACTACTTTGGGACATGGACGGCAGCCTCATCAATTCCGAACCCTTCTGGGAAATCGCAACCTATGAGTGCTCCGAACGACTCGGCCGTCGCCTTACTCCCGAGCTTCGCGCCACCTGCGTCGGAAACACACTGCGCGATACCGTCGCCATTTGTGCTGCACACGCCGGTGTTCCGCTTGACGACGACGTCGTGAAGCAAGAATCCAATTTCCTGGAAAACCGTGTGATTGAGCTGGTGCGCGAGAACGGAGTCGTGTGGCTACCAGGAGTGCGGGACATTATCGCCGAGGCGCATGCGGAGAGTATCCCGGTGGTGTTGGTGACGAATACGCGCCGTAAAGTCGCTACGCCGTGCATTGAAGCGATGGGCGAGCACATGTTTACCGCCACCGTGTGTGGAGATGACGTTCCCCATGGCAAACCAGCACCAGATCCATATTTGCGTGGCGTGGAGATCGCTGGCTTTCGACCGCAGGAATGTTTAGCTCTTGAAGACTCTGCGACTGGTACGCGATCCGCACTGGCCGCACAGTGTGAAGTGCTGTGGATTCCAATGGAAGGCGCGCCTCCACCAGCCGATGCAATAACGGCGTTGTCACCATTCGCCCGGCACTATGAAGGCACCCTGGAGGGGTGGCGGCTCGCCGATCTGCGGGCTGCCTTCGCCTGCGATCTGAAGACATGGAACAATAGGCCGAGTGAAGAACTTTGATGACCTCTATGCCGAATTGAAAGAAAAGGCAGAATCCCGCCCAGAAGGCTCCGGAACTGTAGAAGCACTGGACAAGGGCGTCCATTTCCAGGGAAAGAAGATCGTCGAGGAGGCTGGCGAAGTGTGGCTGGCCGCCGAGTACGAATCTGACGAGGAACTGTCGGAGGAAATCTCGCAGCTACTGTACTGGCTGCAGGTAGTCATGGTGGGTCGCGGACTCACTCCTGAAGACATCTACAAGTACCTGTAGGAAAGGACCCGCTTGATGCTGCGCGTTGCAGTCCCTAATAAAGGTTCACTGTCCGAAGCTGCTGTCGAGATTCTCGAAGAAGCTGGCTACCCGGGCCGTGGTGACTCCAAGAGCCTGACCATTGCCGATGCAGACAATGACATTGAGTTCTTCTTCCTTCGCCCGAAGGACATCCCAATTTATGTGGGCAACGGCCATCTCGATTTGGGTATCACGGGTCGTGACCTGGCTGCCGATTCCTTGGCTCCGGTCAAGGAAGTCTTAACCCTGGGGTTTGGCGGTTCGACGTTCCGTTACGCAGCGCCAGCAAACGAAGAGTGGAGCATTGAAGCTCTGGATGGCAAGCGCATTGCGACGTCGTACCCAAACCTCGTTCGTGAGGATCTGAAGGCTCGCGGTATGTCCGCGGAGGTCATTCGCCTGGACGGCGCAGTCGAGATTTCCATTCGACTGGGTGTCGCCGATGTCATTGCTGATGTCGTGTCGACCGGACGTACGCTGCGCAAGCAAGGTCTCGCTCCATTCGGTGAGCCACTGTGCACGTCGGAGGCAGTCGTTGTTGGCCGCGAAAACAAGGAAGTCACGGACGCACAGAATGTGTTCCTGCGTCGCCTGACCGGCATTCTGCACGCAAAGAACTACATGATGGTGGACTACAACATCAAGCGTTTGCACCTAGAGGAAGCGACCAAGGTCACGCCAGGCTTGTCGGGTCCAACGGTCTCTCCGCTTGCGCATGATGATTGGGTTGCTGTCCGCGCAATGGTGCCACGGAAGATGGCTAACCCGATCATGGACGAACTGGCCGAGCTCGGTGCTCAGGCTATCCTCGCATCGGAAATTCGCATCGCTCGAATTTAGGGGAACATCACCACGACTGCTGTCAATGGAAGTTCACTGTGACTTTCCTTATAGCGGTCTTCCCATCAGCAATTCTAGGGTAAAATAGCTGGTCACAGGCGGTTGCACGCGTTGAGCGCGCAACCGTCTTTTTCGTTCAAGTGTAGGCTCGAGAGTAGTTGGCTTGAGTCCACAATTTCCGAACCATAGGAGATTATCTATGTCGAACACCCGCACAGAAATTGACCTTCTAGGTGAACTCGAAGTTCCCAATGGCGCCTACTACGGGGTGCATACCCTCCGGGCCATCAACAACTACCAAATTTCGGGAAAAACCATCAACGAAGTTCCGGAGTTCGTTCGGGGCATGGTGATGGTCAAGAAGGCCGCGGCAATTGCCAATCAGCGTGTTCACACGATCCCTAATGATGTCGCTGCAGCAATCATTGCCGCTTGCGACGAGGTTCTGGAAAACGGCCGTTGCATGGATCAGTTTCCTATCGACGTATTCCAGGGTGGCGCTGGCACCAGCTTGAACATGAACACCAATGAGGTCATTGCGAACCTCGCGCTGGAACATCTCGGCTTCCCCAAGGGTCGCTACGACATCATCAACCCAAATGACGATGTCAATCAGTGCCAGTCCACTAACGATGCTTACCCAACTGGTTTCCGACTAGCCGTCCACATGGCGCTGGAGGATTTGAAGGAGCATCTACAGGAACTTGCTACCGCACTACACGCTAAGGGCGATGAGTTCGGCAACATCATCAAGATGGGTCGCACCCAGCTGCAGGATGCTGTGCCAATGACGCTCGGCCAGGAATTCCATGCGTTTGCCACGAACCTGGAGGAGGAGCAGGCCACTATTTCTCAGGCTGCTGCTCGTCTGTTGGAAATTAACCTCGGCGCTACGGCAATTGGCACCGGAGTGAATGCTCCATCCGGCTACCGCGAAGCAGTTACTCAGGCGTTGCGCGAAGTGTCAGGTCTGGACGTCTCCTCGGCAAAGGACCTCATCGAGGCAACCAGTGACACTGGCGCGTACGTCAATGTCCACGCTGCACTGAAGCGCGCTGCTATGAAGATGTCCAAGATGTGCAACGACCTTCGACTGTTGGCATCGGGGCCACGGGCTGGATTGAATGAAATCAACCTGCCAGAACGCGCCGCTGGATCGTCGATTATGCCAGCAAAGGTTAATCCGGTGATTCCTGAGGTTGTCAACCAGACGTGCTTCAAGGTCTTCGGCAACGACGTCACTCTGACCATGGCATCAGAGGCTGGTCAGCTTCAGCTGAACGTCATGGAACCGGTTATCGGCCAGTGCATTTTCGAGTCGATCAGCCTGATGAAGAACGCAGCAGATACCTTGCGGGAAAAGTGCGTCGTCGATATCACCGCAAACGAAGAAGTGTGTCGCAATTACGTCAATAGCTCGATCGGCATCGTCACGTACCTGAATCCAGTGATCGGTCACCATGAAGGTGATGTCGTGGGTCGCGAGTCGGCCAAAACTGGCAAGTCGGTTCGAGACATTGTCCTGGAACGCAAGTTGCTGGACGAAGCAGAGTTGGATCAGATTCTGTCCGCTCACAACCTCATGCATCCCGAGTACAGAGGCAAGCGCTACATCGATGGCGAGACCCGACTTGGTGCACTCGGCATTGAAGCACCAAACAAAACCACGTAAATCCGTGTGACAGCATGAGCGCAGCGAAGGGCCTTCCCAGGGTAAACAACCCGGGGGAGGCCCTTTAGCGTTGGTGCATTCCCCACCAAAAGTAAATATAGATTCATAATCACCAATTCCCCAGAGAGGAACTGACATGTTGCTTACCCTGCAGATTGTCATCGTTCTAGCAGCCATCATCATTGGCGCACGTCTCGGGTCGATTGCGATCGGCCTCGCAGGCGGTCTCGGAGTCTTACTGTTGGGCCTCACCGGCATCCCAGTAACCCGAGAAGACATCCCATTCGACGTTATCGGCATCATCATGTCGGTCATCGCAGCGATCGCCGCTATGCAAAAAGCTGGCGGTATGGACTATTTGGTCCACGTCGCGGAGAAACTACTACGCAAGAACCCACGCCACATCACGTACTGGGCGCCCATCGTGACCTACTTGATGACTTTGCTCGCAGGCACCGGCCACACCGCCTTTTCCACGCTGCCGGTCATCGCAGAAGTCGCAAAGGAAGGCAAGGTCCGCCCATCACGACCACTATCGATCGCAGTTGTCGCCTCCCAAATGGCCATCACTGCTTCACCTATTTCAGCGGCCGTTGTGTTCATGGCGAGCCTGCTGGAGCCGAAAGGCGTCGGCTATCTGTCCCTGCTTGCCGTTGTCATCCCTTCAACATTCCTCGCGATTCTGCCCACCGCACTCATCACGAATCATTTGGGCAAAGAGCTTGCCGACGACGAGGTCTACCAAGATCGCCTCGCACGAGGTTTGGTCAAGCCCCCGCAAGGCCAGCTCGCAGAATATGTCGCCCCAAAGGGCAGCAAGCTGTCGGTTGGCATTTTCCTTGGTGCGATTCTCCTCGTCATGGCATACGCCACCATCAGTGCGGAACAGGTAGGTCTGATCACCGATCCAACGTTGCCTCGTAACGAGGCAATCATGACCATCATGTTGAGTGCTGCGACATTCATCGTCTTGGCCTGCAAGATCGATGCCGCAGAAATTCTGAATACTCCAGTGTTCAAGTCTGGTATGTCCGCCAGCGTCTGTGTCCTGGGTGTGGCATGGCTCGGAACAACCATCATCAACGAGCACATCGATGCAATCAAGAGTGGCTCCGGAGAACTGCTGAAGGAATCCCCGTGGATGCTCGCCATTATTCTCTTCTTCGCCGCAGCGCTTCTGTACTCGCAGGCTGCCACGTCGAAGGCTCTGATGCCGGCCGCTCTGGCGGTAGGCGTATCGCCTTTAACAGCCGTCGCATCGTTTGCAGCGGTTTCAGCACTCTTTATCTTGCCGACATACCCAACATTGCTTGCCGCAGTCGAAATGGATGACACTGGCACGACTCGCATTGGCAAGTACGTATTCAACCATTCGTTCATCATTCCGGGCACAGTGTGCATCGTGCTTGCCGTGATGTTCGGCTTCGCCATCGGCAGTGTGGTGCTCTAGCAACAAGGACGAACTGGATGCCGATCAGTCGCCGAAGGAACCAGGCCAGCCTGGATACTCCGGAGTAACCCCTCCGAATGCTGGGCACAATTCCTGGAATGAGCACCAACCACATAGTTTGGATTTCTTCGGAACAAAGTCACCGAATTCGCCATCCCTAACAATGTTTTCCCACAACGTCGCGAGCTCAGCCTCAAACTGGATGAGCTCCGATGTTGTTGGACTATGTACCAGGTCATCTGCAACCTTCAGGTACATCAACCTAAGTTGCGTTGGCACCCGACCCGTCAGGCGCCACCACACGAGCGCATAAAAGCGCATTTGGAAGAGCGCATCATCCTGGAAACGGGGATGTGGCTTCTTTCCCGTCTTGTAGTCAACGATTCGAACTTCACCTGTTGGCGCGATATCTACGCGGTCAATGAAACCGCGAACGGGCACGGTGGTGCCCACCGACTCGTCGCCAAGAATGAGCTGCACGAATTTCTCGGTCTCTGACGCATCGAAACCGGCTGGGTTTTCCATGAAGAAATACCCCTTGAGAAGGGCACGACACTCGACCAAAAACTCCATCAAGTCGTCTTCTGGCACCAGCTCATGCAGCGACTCATCCTTCGCTTTCATCTCAGCCCAATGTGGCTTCAGGCGCAGGACTGCGCCTGGATAGGTGCGCTCCTCACGCGGCCAACTATGCATTTCCTCCAAGACAGCGTGAACCAGCGTGCCCTTGACCTGAGCAACCGTGGACGGCTCCGGCAACTTATCAATGGCACGAAATCGATACTTCAGCGGGCATTGCTGGTAGTCATTTGCACGCGACGGCGATAACGCAAGCTTGCTTACCTTGCGCTTCGGAGCGGACTCAGCGCCGGCGCTAGCTTCAGTTCCAGAATATCCACTTACCTCAGGCATACTGTCTACGTTAAAGCACGACCCGGATTGCCTCCGCGTAGCCCGGCATCTCAACTCACAAGGAGCTTGTATTCCACATGGCAGATAGCGGACCATTTCAGGTAGGCGACAGGGTTCAACTGACAGACTCGAAGAACCGCCATTTCACAATCATTCTTGAAGAAGGCGGCCAATTCTTCACCCACCGTGGTGCCATTGCACACGACGATCTCATCGGCGCTGCCGAAGGCACCACGGTGACATCAGCGGAAGGCACCATCTACCTGGCGCTTCGCCACCTCATGGTCGACTATGTCCTGTCGATGCCGCGAGGCGCAGCCGTCATCTACCCAAAGGATGCAGCTCAGATCGTCATTGAGGGAGACATCTTCCCAGGTGCCCGCGTCCTGGAAGCCGGTGCCGGCTCCGGTGCGCTGAGCCTCAGCTTGCTCCGCGCTATTGGCCCAGAGGGACAGCTCATTTCGTACGAGGTTCGCGAGGATCACATCGAGCATGCCGAGCGCAATGTCGTCGACTTCATGGGCGAGAAGCCTGCAAACTGGGATCTACGGCTCGGTGATCTGAATGAGGCGACCGTCGAAAAGCTCGGAGGCCCAGTTGACCGCATTATTTTGGACATGTTGTCGCCATGGGAATGCCTCGATACCGTCAGCTCGGTACTGCAGCCAGGTGGTGTGCTGATGGTGTACGTGGCGACGGTGCCACAGCTCATGAAGGTTATGGAAGGTATCCGTGAGCAGAAGTGTTTCACGGAGCCTCGCGCGTGGGAGTCATTGGTCCGGGATTGGAACGTCAAGGATCTGTCGGTTCGCCCAGCACACCGCATGCAAGCGCATACTGCTTTTCTCGTGTGGGCGCGTCGCTTGGCTGATGGCACGGTTCCGCCACGTCCGCAACGCCGTAACCAGCGGTAGTTACGTGACTCACACCCGGGTGACGGTAACCTAAGTGTATGACCAACCCCGCAGAACAAATCCGTGACTTAGAGCACAAGAATCATACGTTGGGGATCCGCAATAACCGGCTTGTCCAGTTGCTGCGGGACTCTCGAAATCAGCTCGAACTGCTGCGCCAGGACATCGAGCAGATGATGGAGCCGCCCTCGACGTATGGCATTTTCTTGGAGCCCGGCGCGCAAGATGGCTCTGCAGAAGTTTTTGCTGGTAATCGACGGATGCGCCTGCAGGTGCTGGCATCGATCGATGTGAAGTCTCTTGTTCCGGGAAGCCTGGTTCGGCTTAACGACGGCTCGTTAGTGGTCGAGGACTGTGGTTATCCAGATCATGGTGATTTGGCGCTTGTGCGTGAGGTCCTCGCGGATAGGCAGCGTGTTCTTGCGACGGATCATCACGGGGAAGAGTTTGTGCTCCGGTTGGCGGGGAATCTGAACGCCAAGGTCGGTGACACGGTCTTGATTGACCGTAAATCAGGTCACGCCTTTGAGGTCATTCCGAAGGCCGAAGTTGAGAACCTGGTGCTGGAGGAAGTCCCTGATGTCGAGTACACCGACATTGGCGGTTTGGATAAGCAGATCGGCCAGATTCACGACGCCGTCGAGATGCCATTTTTGCACCCTGAGCTTTTTACTCGGTATGACCTGCGCCCGCCTAAGGGTGTCCTGCTGTATGGCCCTCCAGGCAACGGTAAGACACTGATTGCGAAGGCCGTGGCGAATTCGCTAGCTCGCAAGATTGCATTGAAGAGCGGCAAGAGCGAGAAGGAAGCAGCCCGCGCACAGTCGTACTTCCTTAATGTCAAGGGCCCGGAGCTGTTGAACAAGTTCGTGGGCGAGACCGAGCGTCAGATTCGATTGATCTTTGACCGTGCCCGCGACATCGCGGAAGATGGTCGCCCGGTCATTGTCTTCTTCGACGAGATGGATTCCATTTTCCGCACCCGTGGCTCCGGTGTGAGCTCCGACATGGAAAATACTGTGGTGCCGCAGCTGCTCGCTGAGCTCGATGGTGTCGAGGGACTGGAAAATGTCATCGTCATCGGCGCCTCGAACCGCGAAGAGATGATCGACCCGGCCATCCTGCGCCCTGGTCGTCTCGACGTCAAAATCCGCATTGAGCGCCCGGACATCGACGGCGCTCGCGACATTTTCGGCAAGTACCTCACTCAGGAGCTCCCGTACCGCGAGGACGATATTGCCCGCCACGGTGGAGTAGAGCAGAACATCGCTTCGCTTATCGACGCCGTCGTGGAGCGTATGTACCGAGCAACGCCAGATAACGAGTACGTGCGTATTCGCTACGTCGATGGTTCGGCGGAAACGTTGTACTTCCGTGATTTCAACTCGGGCGCCATGATTGCCAACATTGTGGATCGCGCAAAGAAGTCCGCAATTAAGAGTGTCATTGCTGGTGGACCTGACGGTATTTGCGAGCAGCATTTGATGGACGCTGTCGCTGAAGAGTTCATGCAGAACGAAGATCTCCCGAATACGTCGAACCCAGACGAATGGGCGCGTATTTCCGGTCGTCCTTCCGGCAAGGTAGCCGCTGTGGAGGTCGTTCACCATGACCACTAATGCTCAGCAGACCAACGGGGGCGAGCGCCGTATTTTTGGCACCGAGGTCGAGTACGGCATCTTGTCGCCGGAGGATCCCACGGCGAGCCCTATCGTGACCTCAACGCAAGCGGTGCTGGCATACGCCAAGGCACATGAGGGGGGCTTGGATCGGCGCACCCGGTGGGACTACGCACCAGAGTCGCCTCTGCGAGATAGCCGTGGCTTTGATCTGCGTCGCTATCACCAGACTCCGATCATTGCCCCCAATGCAGTGGGTGCTGCCAACCTTTTGCTGCGCAATGGTGCGCGTTTCTATGTTGACCATGCGCACCCTGAATACTCCGCACCAGAGACAACATCAGCGTGGGATGCTGTTATTGCTGACCGCGCAGGTGACCACATCATGCTGGAAGCCGCAAAGCTTGCAGCGCAAGAAATCGATGACGAGGGCAATCCAGGCCCAGTACTGAAGATCTACCGCAATAATGTAGACGGCAAGGGCGCAAGCTACGGCACACACGAGAACTACTTGTTCCGTCGCGAGACAGATTTCGCCAACATCGTTGTCGGTCTCACTCCGTTTTTCGTGACTCGCCAAATCTTCACTGGTGCTGGACGAGTAGGTCTTGGCCAGCGTGGCCAAGAAGCTGGTTTCCAGATTTCCCAGCGCGCCGACTACATCGAGACGGAAGTTTCTCTGGAGACGACCCTGAACCGTGGCATCATCAACACCCGCGATGAACCACACGCGAATCCAGACAAGTGGCGTCGCCTGCACGTCATCATTGGCGATGCGAACATGAGCGAGTACGCAACGTTTTTGAAGCTCGGCACCACTGCGTTGGTTCTCGACGCTATCGAAGACGGCGTTGACTTCTCCGACCTCGCACTGCGAGAACCCGTAGCAGAAGTACACCGCGTCTCACATGACCTGACGTGTACGCACAAACTGGAACTAGCCGATCACACGACTCACCTCACCGCCATCGACATTCAGCGCGAGTATCTCCGCCGAGTGAGCGTGTACGACACCGAGGGGACCGTCGTAAAGCTGTGGGCACAAGTTCTTGATCTACTTGCCGACGATCCGGTGAAGACTTCACACCTGTTGGACTGGACTGCGAAGTTGAAGCTCATGGAAGGGCTGCGCAGTCGCGCCGGTCTTGGTTGGGATCATCCGAAGTTGGCATTGATTGATTTCCAGTATTCGGATATTGATCCGGCGCGTGGTTTGTATCATGCACTGGTTCGTCGTGGGGCAATGCAGACGCTGGTTCCGGAAGAGGACGTACTCCATGCTGTGACGCACGCGCCGACCACTACTCGTGCGTATCTACGCGGTGGGTTGTTGCGCAGGTTCTCGGATGACATCGTGGCGGCGAGCTGGGAAAGCGCAGTCGTCGATCGATCGGGCACGTACAAGCAATCCGGTGACATCAATGACGCGGATCTTGTGCGCCTGAGTTTCAGTGAAGTGGATGGACTGCATGAGGATGAAGTCGGCGACATTATGGAATCCGCATCGGGCATCAGTGATCTTGTCGATGTCCTCTCTGAGCGAGGGCTCGCAGGGCTCGGCGCGCAGGAGTAACGCGACCATCGCGCACTGCGCCGTGCTCACGCAAGTAGCAGCACCTGCGAACTAGCATATGAATAACAAACATAATTTTTGAGGAGTGAAGAATATGGCTGATATGAAGGGCACCCAGATTTCCGGTGGCGGTTCCGGCGGTGGCGACGACGATGTCCTCGGCGACGTCTCCGGTGGCGGTCAGGCGCAGGCTCATGTGAGCTCGACTGACGATCTTCTCGACGAGATCGACGGCCTGCTGGAAAGCAACGCTGAGGAGTTCGTCCGTTCGTACGTTCAGAAGGGCGGCGAATAGGCCGTGACCGGGGACGCTTCTACCGTGCCCGCTGCCACCGCGCCTGCTGCTGCTCTTGTCCGTCGTATCAACGGCATCGAAACCGAGTATGGAATCACCTGCACAGTCGATGGTTCACGGCGGCTAAGCCCGGATGAGATTGCTCGCTACATGTTCCGCCCAGTGATTGAGGAATATGGCGCGACCAATATCTTCACCGCGAATTCCGGTCGCCTGTACCTCGACGTGGGTAGCCATCCTGAGTTCGCGACCGCTGAGTGCGACTCGGTGAGCCAGCTCATTGCGCATGACAGGGCAGGAGAGAAGCTTCTCGACGATCTCGCCGTCACAGCGGAAGATGCCCTGGCGAAAGAGAACATCGGCGGCAAGGTGTTCTTGTTCAAGAACAACGTCGACTTCGCCGGCAATTCCTACGGTTGCCACGAGAATTATCTCGTTGGTCGCGACATGGGGCTGAAGGCACTGTCAAAGTTGCTGCTGCCGTTCCTGGTTACGCGCCAGTTGATTTGTGGTGCCGGACGTATTTGGCATCCGTACCCGAATTCTCCGCATGCTGATGATCCTGTCCAGTACTGCTTCTCGCAGCGCGCAGATCACGTGTGGGATGGTGTCTCATCTGCGACGACGCGTTCGCGGCCAATTATTAATACCCGCGATGAGCCACACGCGGACTCGACTCGTTTCCGTCGTCTGCACGTCATCGTCGGCGATTCCAACATGAGCGAGACGACGACTGCCCTCAAGGTCGGCTCGACCCAGCTGGTGTTGGAAATGATTGAGGCAGGCTTTGCACTGCCGGATCTGGAAGTCGCAAACGAAATCAAGGCGATTCGCGCAGTGAGTCGCGACCTGACAGGCACCACCCCGATTGCGCTGCGCAACGGGGAAGAAGCGACAGCGCTGGAGATCCAGCTTGCATTCTTGAACGCGGCGAAACAGTGGTTGCAGCAGCGTCCAGAGTTCAGCCGCGTTGAAGGCATTCCAGGTCGAGGCACACCGAACGTGGATATGGCTCGCATTATCGAGCTGTGGGGACGAGTACTGGATGCTATCGAGTCGGGCGATTACTCAACCATCGACAAAGACATCGACTGGGCTATCAAATGGTCTTTGATCAAGCGCTATCTTGATCGTGGCCTGGCCATCGATGATGCCAAGCTCGCACAGATCGATCTCGCGTATCACGATATCCGCCCTGGTCGCGGTATTTTCCGAATGCTCGAAGCAAAGGCCGCCGTAACCCGGTGGATTGACGATGCTGCTATCGAAAGTGCCGTCGCAAAGCCTCCGCAGACTACGCGAGCAAAGTTGCGCGGTGAGTTCCTCGCCGCGGCGCGTGCATCGAAGGCGCAAACCGTTGTGGACTGGACGCATTTGAAAGTCAGCGGCGATGAGCCAGAGACCGTCGTTGTCGATGACCCATTTGAGGTCGACAACGCTAAGGTCGCAGCTCTTATCGAGACGATGGTCGGACGCGAAACCTAAGACCGGAAGACAACACCGAACTCTCACTCGCGAGAAGGAGATCTTTTATGGCGACGGAAGTCACAGACGCAGCTCGCTCCCGTATGGCCTCATTGGTCATTGCACTTGCCGACGATCCCGGCTGGATCTCCACCGACTGGATCGGCCACAACGTCGACGGGTATACAGGTATCAAGCGGGAGAGTGTCGAACGATATTTGCGTACCGACGTCGCCATGCTGCAGGACTACGGTGTGCCCATTCAAGAATCTGGTGGTCGTTTCCGTCTTGACGATGCCATGTGGCGTCTGAGCGACCCTGAATTCAGCGAAGAAGAAGCAGCAGTCATCGCTATGGCTGCCCGTGTTGCTTTTAATAGCCCTGACCTCGCGCAGTTCGCGAAGTCGGGTTGGGGAAAGCTCGCCTCTGTGGCTCGGCGCAGTGACCTACGCGGTAGCGAATCTACAGTCGTCGTTGCCGACACCGTTGACCTTGACGGTGCGCATTTTGAGCTTCTGTTGGAGGCTGCTCAACCGCCACGTCGACAAGTGCAGTTCTGGTACGCCAAGCAGCACGGTGCCGATGACGAGCTGCGCACGATCGAACCGTGGGGGATCGCCAATTTGCGCGGTCGCTATTACCTCGTCGGCTTCGACTTGGACCGCAAGGACGTCCGTACGTTCCGGCTCACGCGCGTCCACGATGTCGTTGATACCGGCACCGAAGCAATGTACCCGCGTGAGAAGGGTAATCTGCAAGACATCGTGGAACGCACCCTGTCGCGTGGCCAATCGCCCGTGGTCGGCGTGGTTCGAGTCGCGCCAGGCCGATGCCTCGACCTCACCCGTCATGCGGAACTGCTTCACGACGATGTCTGGAAGCTCCCACCCGTGCCTGAATGGCAGTTGGTCGAACATGGGCTTCACTACGCGGGGTTCCTCGAAGTAATCGAGCCAGTGAGCGTGCGGGAGGCCGTCGTCAAGCGTTTGCAGAACATCATCGCGGCGGATGCTGCCGGGGAGGACAACTAAATGAAGCCTCAGAATGATTCACCAGACCTGACGCTGCCACAGTTATTGAATCTGGCACCGTACTTTGAGGAGCCGAAAACTTTCACAGAGGCAGCGACCGACTTGGGGCTTACCGTTGCGCAAGTACGCGCCGGGCTGGAGCAGTTGGCGAATCTCTCTAGGCCGGGATTGACTACCCGCAATGCATACACGGTGACTTACTCGGGACCGTGGACTGCTCAAGTCATCCCGGCTGTGGAAGCACTGGCGCAGCCGATGAAACTCACTCCAGCAGAAGCTGCGACGCTGCTGCTTACGTTGGAGACGTTGGAAACATCGGCAGCTTTGAATGATCCGGAAGTGGTGCGGTCGGCGGCCGCGAAGCTGCGGGAGATTAGCTGGACCTCTGGTGCGATCGTGGATACGACTCCAGCGACGGCGGGCAACATTGAGTTTGCACAAGTCATTCAGTCAGCAATCCGGGACCGGAACGTCATCGAAGTCGAATACCGCAATGCCTCAGACGAGCGATCAGTTCGATTGCTGGATCCAGTTCAGGTGATGGCGGTAGAGGACATCACCTATCTGCAAGCGGCTGACCATGACGACGATGCCAAGACAGTCAAGACTTTCCGTATCGATCGCATCGAGTCTGTGCGCGCCACGGACGCTCAAGCTCGATGGATTGCCCCTCGAAGTGTGGACCCGCTCGACCCGTATGGTTTCAACGAGGATGAGACTCCGGAGAAGTGGGCAAGCATTATGGTGAATGCCGATGCGACCTGGGTATCGGACTACGACCCAGTGTTCTGGTCGGACGAAGAAGACGATGGTGAACAGGGGTACCCAGCGTTTATCCCGATGGGGAATGTTGACCAGGCCGTTTCTTTTGTCCTGCGGCGTGCGCCAAGCGTAGAGGTTATAGAACCGGTATCGTTGCACAAGGCCGTTATCGCTCGCGCACGCGAGGGTCTTGAAGCGTATGGTTACCAACCACAGACTTCATCTGCACGATAGTGGCAGAGTATTTCTTAGTCTTATCGTTCCCGTGAAAGGTGAATAAGCGAATGCCAAATCTCGGACCTTGGGAAATCATGGCTATCCTCGTCGTCATTGTGTTGCTCTTTGGCGCGAAGAAGCTCCCAGACGCTGCACGTTCACTGGGTCGTTCCATGCGCATCTTCAAGTCTGAAGTGAAGGAAATGCGTAACGACGACGAGCAGCCACAGGCAATTCAGCAGGCTCCACAGGCACAGCCACAGTCTTACTGGGATCAGCAGGCTCAGCAGGCAGTTTCTCCACAGCAGCCACAGGCACAGCCAATGCAGCAGCCTCAGGCACAGCAGCCTGTCCAGCCGGCTCAGCCGATCCAGCAGCCACAGCAGGACCAGAACCCAGGCTCTGGCCAGCCACAGCAGTAGGCGCCAGTAGGGACAGTGACTTCGCCAACTAAACCTTCGCGATCCCGTAAGAAGAGGGAGCGGGATCCCGAAGGCGTAATGACGATCGTTGAGCACATCCAGGAGCTTCGCTCCCGGCTGCTAAAAGCTATAGCCGGCTTGTTGATCGGTACTATTTTGGGCTTCATGTGGTACCAAGCGGCGTTCACTCTTGGCCCCTGGAAGATTCCGTTCACGGGAGCCTCGACTGGCTCGCTGCATTTCAACTCCCTCGGCGAGTTGTTGAAGGAACCGTATTGCGCGCTGCCAGAGGAGCAGCGTTTTGGCAATGACGGTGAGTGCCGTTTGCTTGCTACCAGCCCATTCGAGATGTTTATGCTGCGCATGAAGGTCGGCGCACTTGCCGGCCTCGTTCTTTCATCTCCGTGGTGGCTGTACCAGATTTGGGCTTATGTCACGCCTGGTTTGGTCCGCAAGGAACGACGCTTCACGCTTCTTGCTGTCTCCGCAGCTGCGCTGCTTTTCGCCGCTGGTGCGGTTCTGGCGTACTTCGTTGTTTCGTATGGCCTCGAGTTCTTGTTGCAGATGGGCGATAACGCACAGATTGCAGCGCTCACTGGCGAACGGTACTTTAACTTTTTCCTCGCATTGATCCTCATTTTCGGCGTGAGCTTCGAGCTGCCGCTGTTCATCATCATGTTGAATGTGGCGGGCGTTCTTCACTACGAAACGATGAAGGATAAGCGACGCATCATCATTTTGCTGCTGTTCCTTTTCGCAGCATTCATGACACCAGGCCAGGATCCTGTTTCCATGCTGGTGCTAGCGCTGTCGCTGACGATCCTCATGGAAGTCGCAATTCAATTCACGCGTATCAACGACAAGCGTCGCAACCGGGAACGACCAGAATGGCTCGACCTTGACGACGAACAAGCATCGCCTCTCGCCGGTAACGGCGGAATTGGCGCACCAACGCCAGTTGAGGGAGCAAGCCCAATTACGACGTCGCAAAGCCCAATGAATTCGACACCACCGGTAGCGGGACCGATCGCGCCTCCGGCACCAGTGCAAACAGAACGGACAGATCTCCGACAGCGCCCCGCTTCAGACTTCGATGACGTTTTGTGACACCCTATATCTATGACACTTCTTGGTGACTTCGTCTCCGACTTAGGGTTCGAACTCGATGAGTTTCAGCTCCGCGCTTGCCAATCAATTGAGGCAGGGCGGGGCGTTCTCGTGTGTGCACCCACCGGCGCGGGTAAAACCGTGGTTGGCGAATTCGCAGTGCGCGCAGCGCTCGACATGGGTGGAAAGTGCTTTTACACGACACCAATCAAGGCTCTGAGCAACCAAAAGTACCATGACCTCGTCGATGTTTATGGCGAGAACAAGGTCGGACTGCTCACTGGCGATGTATCCATTCATGGAGATGCGGACATCGTCGTAATGACAACCGAAGTGCTGCGCAACATGCTCTATGCAGGCTCACCGACGCTGCGCCGGCTTTCGCATGTGGTCATGGACGAGATTCACTATCTCGCAGATAAAGAACGCGGTGCGGTCTGGGAAGAGGTCATTTTGAACCTCGACCAGGCGGTGTCCGTAGTTGGGTTGTCAGCGACGGTGTCGAACTCCGAAGAGTTCGGCAACTGGCTCACGACGGTTCGTGGCAAGACCGACGTCGTCGTGACGGATTTTCGCCCAGTTCCGCTGACACAGCACATGCTGGTGGGCAATCGGATGTACCCGTTATTCGAGGCAGGCGGCACCGAAGTCAACCGTGATCTAGCCGAAGCGTGTCGACGAGCCGAAGGCAACTACGGTGACGCCGGCGGCAGAGCTCGGTACGAGTACCAAAAGCGTCGGCAATGGGACGATGAGAAGAAGCCACAGCGCTTCCGCCCGGCGCGTCGCGGCGATGTCGTTCGCATGTTGGGTGGCGCGTCGATGCTGCCTGCGATCGTGTTTATCTTCTCGCGTGCGGGCTGTGAGGGTGCTCTGCAGCAGTTGTCTGCCTCTCGGATGGAACTCACCACGCCCGAGGAGCAACAGGAGATCGCGCAAATCATGGACGCGGGTGTCGCGGACATTCCCGTCGATGATCTGCAGATTCTTGGCTACCGTCGCTGGCGTCGCATCGTGATGCGCGGTTTTGCTGCGCACCATGCGGGGATGTTGCCGGCGTTCCGGCACATCATCGAAAAGCTCTTTAACAAGGGTCTGGTCAAGGTCGTCTTCGCGACGGAGACGTTGGCGCTAGGTATCAATATGCCTGCGCGCACCGTCGTGTTGGAGAAGCTCGTCAAGTACAACGGTGAGGCTCACGTTGATCTTACTCCGGGCCAGTACACGCAGATGACGGGTCGTGCTGGTCGTCGTGGCATTGATACCGAAGGCCACGCGCTGGTGCAGTGGGCTCCAGCAATGGATCCGAAGTGGGTGGCAGGTCTTGCTTCGACTCGAACCTATCCGTTGATTTCGACGTTCGCGCCAACCTACAACATGTCCATCAACTTGCTGCGCACCCTTGGGTACGAGGACGGCAAAAAGATGATGGAGCGTTCCTTTGCCCAGTTCCAAACTGACGGCGATGTCGTTGGCGATGCTGCTGAGCTCGACCGCGCCCGCGCGAAGGTCGCTGAGCTCACCGCAGGTATCGAGGCTCTGGACAAGTCCGGCGATCAGACGGACCGCATGGATGCCATTCTCGAGTATTTGGATATCCGCGCGAAGCTGTCCCAAGAAGAAAAGAACGCCAAGCGTCGCAATATTGAAGACCGTCACACTGAAACGGTTGTTGCGCTGCGACGACTCCGCCGTGGCGAGGTCATTGCCATCCCATCGGGGAGGAAGGCTCAGCTGGCCGTCGTCACGCGTGAAGATACGTCGGCTAAGAACCCACGGCCATCGGTTTTGGGTGTCAGTGGTTTCACAGGCAGGGTAGAGCCGGACTGGTTCCCGTCTGCTCCGACGGTGGTAGGCCGGATTAAGGTGCCACATGACATTGCGCGAAAGCCACGGAAGTCGCTGGCGATTGTGAAGTCGGAGATGGCTCGTCAGAATTTGCGTGCGCCGAAGCGTTTACAGCGTCGCAGTGCGGTGAAGTCGCCTGCAGTGAAGAAGTTGCGCGACGAGATGCGCCGTCATCCATTGCACAACGATCCTGCTGTCGAGGCAGTGGCAAAGGATGCCGCTGCGTTGCGTCGTGCGCGTATGAAGGTCGCTGCTTTGGAGCGTCGGGTTGAGCAGGCAAACGACTCGTTGGCACGGATGTTTGACCGCGTACTGGCTTTGCTCGGCGAGCAGAGTTACGTCGAATGGGATGACGCGGGCAAGCCAAGTGTGACGGAGGAAGGCGAGCGTCTCGCACGTATCCACAATGGCTCTGATTTGTTGGTGGCGCAGTGTTTGCGTCGCGGTATCTGGGACGGGCTTGACCCGGCGGAGCTTGCAGGTGCTGCTTCGTCGTTGACGTTTGAAAACAGGCGCGCTAATCAAGGCTCTGACGAGGTACCAACCGAGCCACTCGCCGACGCGCTCGGCCACACCTACCGGTTGTGGGAAGAGCTATCGTCCGACGAGCGTCGCCACCGCCTGCCGATCACGAACATGCCGGATATTGCGTTTGCTACGGCCATTCACCAGTGGACTGCAGGAGCGCCGCTCGGGTACTGCATTCAGGCTGCTGCAGAAGCTGGTGCAGAGCTCACCCCGGGCGATTTCGTGCGTGCCTGCCGTCGCGTTATTGACCTTTTGGAACAGATCAAGCAGACCGGATATTCCCGGGAAATCCGCGACCATGCGACCGAAGCTATTCAAGCGATTCGCCGTGGAGTCGTGGTGCTCGGAAACTAATCCACAACAGGTTCTACTGTAGAGGGTATGAGTAATCAGCTTTTCGACGTATCCGTCTACGCAGCTCGTCTCTCCAAGGCAGCTCGACTAGCCGCTGACCGCGGCTTAGGAGGACTAGTCTTCGGGACCGGGGCTGACTTGCAATACCTGATCGGCTCAACAGTCAGCTCTCACGAACGACTCACTGCTTTAGTCGTGCCAACCGTCGGTCGCCCCACGTTGGTGCTCCCTGCGGTCGAACGCGGTGATCTTCCTGCCTGCGCAATCGGGGATCTCGACGCTGACGTCGTGCTCTGGGAAGACGGGGAAGATGCACACGAGATCGTCGCAAAGCTTCTGGCTGGCGCTGACACCATTGGTGTTGGCTCATCGCTGACGGCTGATCATCTGCTGCCAATCATGGAACTGACCGGGGCACAGCTCGTGCTTGCCACTCCTGCATTGCGGGAGCTGTTCATGCGCAAGGATGAGGCGGAGATTACGCAGCTGCGCGAAGCCGGAGCAGCCATCGACCGGGTTTTCGAGCGCGTACCGGAATGGCTTGTCGCAGGTCGCACGGAGCGAGACGTGGCAGCCGATATCGAGCGCCAGATTTTGGCTGAAGGACATTCTGCGGTGGACTTCATCATCGTGGGTTCGGGGGAGAATGGCGCGAATCCGCACCACGACTTCTCGGACCGAGTGCTGCGCAACGGGGACATCGTTGTTGTTGACATCGGAGGCACGTGGGGCGCTGGCTATCATTCCGATTGCACACGTGTTTTTGCTGTTGGTGAGCTTAGCGACGACGTCGCCGAGGCATGGAGCATCCTCCGTACTGCGCAGGAAGCTGCGAAGGCTGCGGTGCGTCCGGGTGTAACGGCGGCACACATTGATGCGGTTGCTCGGGAAGTTATTACGCAGGCTGGTTACGGCGAGCAATTCATTCACCGCACTGGTCACGGCATCGGGTTGTCCACGCATGAAGAGCCATTCATCATGGCCGGCAACGATCTGGTGTTGGAACCAGGCATGGCCTTTTCCATTGAACCGGGCATCTATGTGCATGGGGATTTCGGCTTGCGGCTGGAAGACATCGTGGTCGTGACAAGCGATGGCTGCAAGTCCATGAATAATGGTTCGCATGAGTTGTTGTGCGCGAACGGCAGCACAAGCGCAGCAGACGTAGAAGGGAAGTAGTCGGTCAATGGGACACGTACTCATTCTGGGTGGCACCAGCGAGATCGGTGGCGAGGTTGCGGCGAGGTTGGCGAATCATAACGTCGTCACGTTGGCAGCTCGGCGGATCGACGCTCTCGATGAGGTTGCTCAGCGCATGACCGACGCGGGAGCAACCGCAGTGCATCGTCTGTACTTCGATGCGGACGATATCGAAAGCCATGCTGGAGTGTTGGAAGAAGCATGGGCTATCGCACCTGTCGATACTGCGGTGATTGCTTTCGGCATTCTCGGTAACCAGGATGAGTGCGAGCGCAGTGGAGTTGCTGTGGCGAAGGTGATTCACACCGACTTCACTGCACACGCGGCGATTGCCACAGAGCTGGTAGTGCGAATGGAAGAATCCACCGCCAACGGTGATCTTCCTGTCCGCGATGGAGTGTCCGGACGTATTCTCGCATTTTCTTCTATCGCGGGAGCGCGAGTACGTCGCCCCAATTATGTGTATGGCTCTGCGAAGGCAGGTGTCGATGGATTCCTGCAGGGCATGCAGGATCGTCTACATGGTTCATCTATTCAGCTGACCATTGCGCGTCCTGGTTTCGTAATCGGAAAGATGACAGAAGGTATGGATCCTGCGCCGATGTCGTCCACTCCCGATGTCGTTGCTGAAGCCGCCGTGACAGCGCTCGACGGTGGCAAGCCACACGTCTGGATTCCAGGCCGACTATCCGCATTGGCAACAGCAACGACGTTTGTACCTCGCGGCATTTGGCGACGGATGCCTCGCTAATTCAATGTCCTCTCAATACATGACAGACCCAGGATTTACATCCACAATTCCCGTCGTCGGCATCGGCTGCGACGGATGGCAGGGGCTCAGCCCCCACGCGCAGGCTGCGCTTACCTCGGCGAAACGTATCCATGGTTCGCCTCGTCAGCTGTCTTTGCTTGACGACGTTCCCGAGATCAGTGCACAACTCCTACCGTGGCCAGAAAAGTTTTGGGCCAATTGGGATGACGTACTCGCGCCGTTCGTCCCCGGTGAGGATTGCGTCGTCGCCAGTGGTGATCCCATGTTCCATGGCATCGGCACGTCGCTGGTCCGAGAACTCGGTGCACACGCCATTACCGTTATTCCGGCACCGTCGTCAGTGTCGCTTGCTTGCGCTCGGCTTGGTTGGGCTCTCAATAGCACTCCGTTGATTTCGCTGGTGACGGCACCAGCTGGTCTTGCAGGTGCTGCCGAAGTAGTGCCAGTTGCTGACTCCGGGCAGCGTTTCCTGGTGTTGTGTCGAAATGCTGCTTCGGTCGCTGACATCGCCCGTGTGCTGGGCGACCGACCAGACACCACACTCACCGCGTTAACTAATCTCGGCGGTCTACCGGGCACAGACCTGGCTGAAGTCATCGTGACTGGTACCGTCGCCGATCCTCCGGTTCCAGCTGGAGACTTGACCGTCCTGGCCGTTGAACCACGCGGAGCACGTCGTGGTTGGCTCCGCGATACTGATTTCGACACCGATGGTCAGCTCACCAAATCGCCCATCCGAGAACTGTCTGTGACGGCATTAAACCCGCAGCCAGGCGCACTCCTGTGGGACATCGGTGGTGGCACCGGCTCCATCAGTATCGAGTGGGCTCGCCATGGCGGTCGGGCCATCACGTTCGAACGCAGCCAAGAACGCGCGACGCGTATTCAAGGCAACGTCGACAAGCTCTCCGGCAGAGTACAGGTCATCTGTGGTTCGGCTCCTGAGGTCTTGAGTGCTAGCGATCTGGGACCAGCACCTGATGCCATCTTCATTGGTGGTGGACTGACCGCTGACGGCATGATTGACGCATGCGTCGCAGCTCTCGCGCCGGGCGGCACGCTCGTGGCAAACACGGTCACTATTGAGTCAGAAGCGGTGCTGTGGGCGTCGCAACGTCGTTTCGGTGGCACCGTGACTCGACTGAGTGTGGAACGCGCTGGTGAGGTCGGTAAATTCACAGCGTGGAGGCCAGCACTTCCTGTCGTGCAATGGGTGCTGACGAAGCCATCCTGAGCGCGGCTAGAATTGCCGATTGTCGTTCGAAAATAGAAAACATCACAAAGGGGAACACACGTGACCGTCTATTTCATTGGTGCTGGTCCAGGTGCAGAGGATCTGCTGACTCTGCGAGCTGATCGGCTCATTCGGTCATGCCCGGTGTGCTTGTATGCGGGCAGCATTGTGCCACCTGAGGTTTTAGCGAATTGTCCTGCCGACGCGGAGGTGATCAATACTGCGCGCATGCCGTTGGATGACATCATCGCGGTGATCACCAAAGCTCATGCGGAAGGCAAGGATGTCGCTCGTCTGCAGTCCGGCGATCCATCAGTGTGGTCGGCGCTAGCGGAACAGGCACGACGCTTGACCGCCGCGGGAGTTGACTATGAAATCGTTCCAGGTGTCGCCTCGTTTTCGGCAGCAGCTGCAGCCCTTGGCCATGAGCTGACGGTGCCAACAGTCGGGCAGTCCGTGATTCTGACGCGTGTGTCAGGTCGGGCATCCAAGATGCCGGTGGGGGAGACCCTAGACAACTTCGGTCGCACTGGCGCAACGTTGTGCATCCACCTGGCGGCACATGACATTGACCGTGTCGTCGCAGAATTGACCCCCAACTACGGCGATGACTGCCCAGTTGCCGTCGTTGCTTTTGCATCTCGCCCAGAACAAGTCGTCCTCCGTGGCACGCTGCGGGATATCGCGACACAGGTCAAGGATGCAGGCGTGACTCGCACCGCTGTGATTATTGTAGGGAAAGTACTCGGAGCTGACGCGTTCCCTGATAGCTACTTGTACAGCGATGATCGACCACGAGATGAACACGGAAGGACCATTCCATGCGCGCACTAATTCTCGGTGGCACGGGCGAAGCCCGAGCACTCGCCTCCAAGTTGGTGCAGGCGGGATGGCACGTCACATCGTCGCTTGCGGGTCGGGTGTCAGAACCAAAGCTGCCAGAAGGCAATGTGCGCATTGGCGGTTTCGGTGGTCCAGCTGGTTTGGCAAAGTGGCTTCTTGCCGATGCCACTGAGGTCATCATCGATGCCACTCATCCCTTCGCAGAACGTATCAGCGAATCAGCAGCCGAAGCTGCTCGGGCCACAGGCATTCCGCTGGTCGCGCTGCATCGACCTGCATGGGATGAGGTTCGTGGCGATCAGTGGCTGCACGTCGCCAACATGCAGGAGGCAGCGGAGCTGGTCCGCCGCCGATTCCGCGCGCCGTTTTTGACCATTGGACGTCAGCAACTTGCCCATTTTGCAGATGACCGCGAGGGGCGTTACCTCATTCGGAGTGTCGAGACTCCATCTGGGCCGCTTCCGCGCAACCGGCGGATCGTACTGTCCCGAGGTCCGTTCGATGTACCTAGTGAGCGGAAAATCATGCGGGATTACGCTGTGGACTGCGTCGTCACGAAGAATTCCGGTGGGCCACAGACGTACGCGAAGATTGAGGCAGCGCGCGATCTGAAGAAGCCTGTCGTAATCGTGGATCGCCCAGCTTTGCCTGGAGCAGACATCGCCACCGTGACGCACACGGTGGACGATGCCTTCGATTACATCCGCCGGAATTTCATGTAGCTGCTGCCACGACGGCCTTAATTACGGCTACAGCAATGCACCTGTGCCGTTGGTACCGCCACCGGCATAATGTCGCGCAGTGTACACGCGCTCACTGCCATCGCCAGCGGTATAGCGCTGCGTGGACGAGGCACCGAAAATCAACATGGTTCGCATGTCCACGATGTCAGGATCAAAGTCACCCACAGTAGTGATGGTGACCTTCTCCTGATCCGACCCCACCGCACGCGCAACAATCACCGGAGTCTGCGGATCCTGATACTCAAGCATGATGTTCTTGACATCAACCACCTGCTGACGACGTGACTTCGACGCCGGGTTGTACACCGCAAACGCCATGTCCGCACCTGCCACCGCACGGATTCGCTTCTCGACGACGTCCCACGGCTTCAACCTATTTGACAGGCTAATCATCGCGTAGTCATGACCCAGTGGAGCACCGACTCGCGATGCCACAGCTTGCGCAGCGGTCATACCTGGGACGATACGAACGGGGATGTCACGCCAGGCGTCATCGTCAGCTGTCTCCAGAACAGCTGAGGCCATAGCGAATACTCCCGGATCACCAGAACTGACGACAACCACGCGCTTGCCGGCCTTCGCCAAATCCAAAGCCAGCGCCGATCGTTCAGCTTCCACCCGGTTATCTGACAAGTGCTTCGTCTGACCGGCGCGATCGGGAACTCGATTGACATACGTGGAGTAGCCAACGATATCCGTCGCAGCAGCCAACTCGGCTGAGACCTCTGGCGTCGTCCAACGCTCGGCGCCCGGGCCCAGCCCGACAACGACGACTTCACCGCGTGGGGCCTCATACGAAGACTCACCTGACGCATCATTATCCGCTGTATGGCTACCAGGACTGACAGTGTCGGCCTCATCCTGCGCCAAATACCCAGTACGCTGCGTGCCGACGACCGCCACCGAGAAATACGGCACTGCATCAGCGTCGACGTCGGCAAGCGCAGCTATCGACGAGCCGTCCATGGTCGCACGCACGACTACCTGTGCGCGATCAAGTTTTCCGGCTTCATCCAGAATGCTACGGATCTTTTCGACGTGACCGCCGAGCTTCATAATGACCAGACAATCAGCAGCCTGCGCCGCAGCCAGCAATTGGCCGCGATCTGCGGTTGCTGGCAGAACGGTCAAAATGTCGGTGGCTTCTGCCAGCGGGTGGCGCAGCTCCGCGGCAGCAGCTGAGACGCTGGAAATACCCGGCACGATGTGTGCAGGGAACTCCGTTTCTAACGCACGGTGAAGATGCTGGTAGGAGCTGTACAACATGGGATCACCCAGGGACAGCACAGCAACGCTGCGCCCGGCGCGCAAATGTTCTGCCAGCCGCTGGGTGGCCTCTGTATAGAACGCTGCCATGCGCTCTGCATAATCTGCTGAGCCACCGGTCGTCACAGGGTAGCGAAGGAGTTCTTCAATCGCTGGGGTGTCGCGGGAATCAAGGAGGTCGCCGGCGATCTTTCGTGCAGTAGATCGACCATGCGTACCGGCGTGATATACAACCACATCAGCGTGACGAATAATCGAGGCACCGCGCAGGGTAATCAGCTCGGGGTCGCCAGGCCCCAATCCCACTCCGTACAGGTGACCAGCAATGACGGAGGCGTGATCGGTCACTTCAGGATCTCCTGCTTCGTAGCCAATGCGTTGATAGCTGCACATGTGATAGCCGAGCCGCCACGACGGCCAGTCACCGTGAGGTAATTCAACTCAGGCAGATGGTCAGGCCATTCGGCAGCAACATCGATGGTCGCTTGCTTCGACTCTGCTGCGCCAACGAATCCGACCGGGATCGCAAGAATCGCAGCGGGCATCGGCAGCTTTCCTTCGCGCAAGCGATCGAGCAGGTGGAACAGGGCGGTAGGGGCATTACCAATGGCGACGACAGCGCCTTCTAGCTGATCGCCCCACAGATCAACAGCAGCCGCAGTTCGCGTGGTGCCAAGCTCGGCAGCGAGCGCTGGCGTGCGCTCGTCGGCAAGCGTGCAAATGACATCGTTGTTTGCCGGCAGTCGACGGCGGGTGATGCCTGCCTTGATCATGTTGACATCGGTAAAGATGGGCTTTCCAGCATCAAGTGCGTCACGAGCAGCGCTTACCAGATTCGGAGAAAAGACAATGTCCTGCGCCAAATCCGTCTGACCGGCAGCATGGATCATGCGAACCGCAACTACCTCTTCATCAGGGCTAAACGCCGAGAGGTCAGACTCAGCGCGAATAATGGAAAAGGAGTTGCGGTAAATCTCCGCACCATCCGTGATGTACTCGAAGCTACTCATGGAATTGAGAGTAGCCGAAAGCTCAACGCCGTAATCAGTCGACCGAGGTCACGTCATACTCGCCATCGCCGGTGGCCAGGTAGTCAAAGTAGCCACCTTTCGGACGCCCACACCTGCGCTCACAACCAGAGAAGTGAACCCGACCATCCGGGAGCTTTCCGGCGGCGATTGCATGCGCCGCGTCGCCGCGCGTATCAGCCAACGACTTCTCGCAACCTGGACGGCCAGTGCATGCCGTGACCTTGAGCCACGAGGACTTCCGATCGAAGATCAACCCATTGGGGGCCATCACTCGAACGACCTGCTCAGCGACCTCTTCCTGCAGGTCATGCATGATGAGCGAATACCACGGAGTGACATGCACCGTCGTCTGAGTCTGTGCAATCGCACGAGCCAGGCGCGCAGGCAAAATACCGAATCGCAGGCCTGCAGCAAGGCTAATCAAGCCATCTGGCTGTTCAATCCATCCCACGGGCTTCTCCGGACGCCCCGCCGGCGAGAAATCCGCCAATGTCGACGGTTCACGCCACTGAGCGCCGTCGCCAAGCGCATCCACAACTGCGCCCGCGAGATCGACCGTCGCATCAGCCTCAGCGACCCGCCACGCAGTTCCTCGTTGCTGCGCCCATTGACGGGTCGCCTCCATCACTGCATCGACCGCATGTTCTTGCGTTACGACGACACCGGATGCAACACCGCCAATAATGAGCTCGACTTCGTCGTCTCCTAGAGCGACGAGCCCCAGGTCCGGGGCTTCTGCAAGCACATCGCCGCGGCCATCGTCGAACGCAAACAAGGTTCGTCCAGGCAGGGAGGCGAGTGACTCGTCTGCGCACAATGCCGCATCGAAATCCTTGACCATTTGCGAGACATCCGCGCGACCGCCGACTCGGCCAGTCATGGGCGACTGAAGGATATTGCGGACTCGATCGTGGCTTGGATACGGAACGAGCTTTTCTTCTGCAGCAGCGTCCGCGAAACCACTGGCATTGCGAATACCGCGGATCTGCAGGTTTCCACGAGACGTGAAGTGAATATCGCCATCACCGAAGTTGTCCGCCAGGTCTGCTAGCACGGCAAAGCCTGGTGCGGGAAGCAGACCACCAGGGAAGCGGAGTCGGCCAATTGCACCGTCAGCAGCGATGTGGACGCGACGCGAACCCGGGCAACCGTCGACACGGTCGCGCTGTCCTGGTTGGGCCTCAGAAATGTCATCGGCGTCGGACTGAGAAGGCTGGCCATTAAGGGTGTTCATACTTCAATCATACGTTGGAAAACAGGGGATTTTCCGGAGGTGAGCACCACCGACTTACGAAACCCGTCGGTTCTGAAACACGCGGAAGTGAATCAAATGCACCATTTTCTGGGAATTTTCACAAAACTAACTAAAAGCCACACTTTCGGTGTTAAACAGTTACAAACATATTTTGATTTCGGTAGGTGAGTGACATGAAGAGAATTCCCCGCACAATCGTGGCCATAGGCGTTGCGGCTGCCTGCGTTGTCTCAGGCAACCCAGCGCTTGCGACTCCGCTGACAGTTCCTGGTTTGCCGGCCCCGGCATTGCCAGCAGAACTTCCAACTGAGCTGCCGTCGGCAACTGCACCAACGGACACGCAGCAGGCTCCAACGACGCCAGACCCACGCTGGACGACGATCACGCCAGGAGGCATGGGAGACTTCCCGCTCAAACCCACCCGTGATGCCAACGCTGGGCAAGTTGTCAGCTCTGAAGATGTCGAGCTCATGGCCACAAATGCGCTATGGCAGTCCACAGCGAAACGCTTCGACTACTCATCGACCGACTCCATGGGGCGCGCTAGTGTAGATCGCGCACTCTACATCGAACCAACGGCCCCATGGCGTGGCGACGGCCCTCGTCCGCTTGTCGCCATCGCGCCGGGTACGCAGGGAACAGGCACATACTGTGATCCATCACAGTCCACTGTTGCAGGCCCAACATTCCACACGAATCCACCAGACATTGTGGTTCCGTACGAAACCATTCCTATTGCAGTTCATTTGTCGCAAGGTGCAGCCGTCGTCATCATCGACCACCACCGAAATCCAGAAACAGGCGCCCAGGAGTATGTAGACAACATCTCATCTGGCCAGTCTCTTCTCGACGCTGCTGAGGCCACCCAAGATTTTGGCGTTGATCCAGCCGCTCCAATTGCGACATACGGCTACTCGCAGGGTGGCTCAGCCTCCGGTGCCGCAGCACAGATGGCCGGATACTATGCTCCGCATTTGAATATCGCAGTCAACGCTGTAGGTGGACCACCGTCGGATCTTATGGATGTGCTGGACACCGTTGAAGGTGGCATGTTGGCAGGCGTGCTCGGCTTCGCCATTGATGGGCTGCTTTCCAAGGATCCGGAGCTACGTGACCACATCTACGAAAGCGAAATGTCAGAAACTGGTCGTGAGGTGGTCACCAAGAATAACTCCGGCTGTATGGGTAATGCCATCCTGACCACGGGTTTCCGCTCCACCTCTGAGTTGACGAAGTCAGGTGAAACTCTCAAGCAGATCATTGAAAAGTACCCACCGATCGTTGAAGAGATTAAGCGCCAGAAGCTCGGTCACACCGCGCCAACCGCGCCGACACTTGTGTGGGGTGGCATTGGCGACGATGTCATTCCAATCGGCCAGATTCGTCGCCTTCGGGACGATTGGATCGCAGCCGGTGGAGATATTCACTACTTCGAGAATGAGGTGCCACCAATCCCAGGCAATCTCGGCATTGGGCACGCGTTGCCGATGCTCGCGCACATCGACTACATTGCACAGTTCATTTGGAGCGAACTCGATCCGCACGGAAGCCGATTCGCAAATGTAGTACCACCAGAGATCAATGCTTCGGCGCTGACCAACCGAGCTAGCTAAACCCACTAGCGGTAGGATGAACTCTACTTTTGTTAAGAGTTCATCCTTTTTCTTTGTTTATTTCTCGGGTCGGGGAAACCGGTGCAAGTCCGGGCGGTCGCGCCACTGTGATAGTCAGACCTTCGAGTCGAGAATGCGGCACCAATGTTTGGGGCGCGTAGTTCCCCAGAAAGGTCTGGCCACCAGTGATTCTCCTGCTGTCCACGTCTGACACCGATCTCTTGTGCGCTCGCAGCGCAACCCAGAAGTCAACAGACGTTGAGTTCCGATGGGCGAACCCAACCCGGCTTTTGGACGGCGATCTTCAAGTTCTCGCAGACGGAGCCGATATCGCCGTCGTTCGTCTGCTGGGTGGTCGCCGTGCGTGGGAAGAGGGCATCGATTGGCTCGTCAATTCGGGAATTCCGACAGTGCTCGTGTCCGGCGAGCAAGCCCCTGACGCTGAGTTGACGGAGTACTCGACTGTCCCAGCAAACGTTGCGACGACCGCGCATACGTATCTCGCCGAAGGCGGCACATCTAACTTCGTGGAGCTGCACAACTTCCTATCAGACACGCTCCTACTCACTGGTTTTGGTTTTGGTGAGCCAACGCGGATGCCGACGTGGGGCTTCTTGGATCGAACAGCAGCGCCACTGCCGGATGATGCTCCGACCATCGGTGTCGTGTACTACCGCGCCCAGCATTTGGCCGGTAACACTAACTATGTCGAGCTGTTGTGCCAGGCCATCGAAGCCAGGGGAGCAGCGGTCAAGCCGATTTTCGCTGCTTCCTTGCGTACTGCTGGAGACGACCTGCTCGCGGAACTCAGCACCTGTGATGTGTTGATCACGACGGTCCTCGCAGCAGGTGGCACCCGTCCGGCAACTGCGCAGGCTGGTGAGCAAGACGAATCATGGGACGTGGCCGCACTCGCACAACTCGATGTGCCTATCATCCAGGGCCTCGCGCTGACGTCACCGCGCGCTGCTTGGGAAGAAAACGATGAAGGCCTTACGCCTTTGGACGTCGCCACGCAGATCGCGGTGCCGGAGTTTGATGGCCGTATCATCACGGTTCCTTTTTCGTTCAAGGAAATCGACGATGACAATCTGATCGCGTACGTTGCAGACCCGGAGCGGTGTGCTCGTCTAGCAGGCATTGCGGTTCGCCATGCTGCGCTGCGCCATAAGGCTAATGCCGATAAGCATGTCGCCGTGATGTTGTCGGCGTACCCAACCAAGCATGCGCGTATTGGTAATGCTGTCGGATTGGATACACCGGCGTCGACTCTGCGGGTGCTTCATGCGCTCGCGGATGCTGGTTATGATCTGGGAGATACCACTCAGATTCCAGGATATGCATCCGCTGCAGATGGCTCCGACGAACCTGACGCATTCATGCACGCCATCATCGATGCCGGCGGCCAGGATCCAGATTGGCTGACCGAAGAAGTCATGGAAGCCAATCCGCTGCGGCTGCCAGCAGCGACGTACCAGACACACTTCAATACGTTGCCCGCCGATTTGCGCGACGACATGGTCGAGCATTGGGGACAAGCACCAGGGCAGCTGTACGTCAACCCGAACACGAGTGACATCTATATTGCGGGACTGCGTTTCGGCAATGTCGTCGTCATGGTTCAGCCACCACGTGGCTTCGGCGACAATCCAGTGGGGATTTACCATGATCCAGATTTGCCTCCGACGCACCATTACTTGGCGTGCTACCACTGGATCGCCCTGGCTGAGGCCAATGGTGGTTTCGGCGCCGACGCGGTTATACACATGGGCAAGCACGGCAACATGGAATGGTTGCCAGGCAAGACAGCTGGACTATCGGCTTCGTGTGGCCCGGATCAGGCTATTGGCGAGTTGCCACTGATCTACCCATTCCTCGTCAATGACCCAGGTGAAGGTACGCAAGCGAAGCGACGCGCCCATGCAACGCTTGTCGATCACTTGATCCCACCTATGGCGCGCGCTGAATCGTACGGCGATATCACGCGTTTGGAACAGCTTCTCGACGAACACCAGAACATTTCCGCGATGGATCCGGCGAAACTGCCGGCAATTCGACAGGAAATCTGGACGCTATTGTCGGCAGCGAAGATGGACCAGGATCTTGGTTGGGACCAGCGCCCAGACGAAGATGTCTTTGATGACATGCTTATGCATGTTGACGGATGGCTCTGCGAGATCAAGGACGTGGCTATCCGCGGTGGCCTGCACATTCTTGGAGCTGCGCCAACTGGCGAGCAGCTCGTAGGCACGGTCGCCACAATGCTGCGCGCCCGCCAGCTGTGGGGTGGAGAGCACACATTGCCGGGCCTTCGCGAAGCTCTAGGCCTTCTCGAAGACGGCTCCGATTCCCGTGATCACCTCGATAACGTCGATGCGATTGCCACGGCACTGGTTGCAGCTCTCGTCAACAATCCAGCAGCTAATCTCGACGAGCTCGCTAGCCGTGCCATCGCCGAAACCTCTAAGCATGCATCGACGCAGGCTGACGTTGCGACCATCGTCAAGCTTCTCGAGTTCACACGCGATGAAATTCTGCCACGTCTGGCGCGGACGGATCAGGAGATTCCTATGATCTTGCATGCGCTGAATGGTGGTTTTGTTCCTGCGGGACCATCGGGGTCGCCACTGCGCGGTCTGGTTAATACGTTGCCGACCGCCCGAAACTTCTATTCGGTCGATCCGAAGGCGATTCCATCACGACTGGCATGGGAGACGGGCCAGAATCTCGCAGATGGTCTCATCGAGCGTTACCTCGCTGACCACGACGGCGAGTACCCGAAGTCTGTCGGTTTGTCGGTATGGGGCACCTCGGCGATGCGTACTTCCGGCGATGACATCGCGGAAGTACTTGCGCTGATGGGTGTGCGTCCACAGTGGGATGAAGCATCGCGCCGCATTGTCGGCCTCGAAGTCATTTCGATCGAAGAACTCGGTCGCCCCCGCATCGATGTCACTGTCCGCATTTCTGGCTTCTTCCGGGACGCATTCCCGCATGTCATCGCGCTTCTCGACGACGCCGTGCAGCTCGTTGCCGCACTCGACGAATCGGATGCCGACAACTACGTCCGCGCTCATGCTCGCGCAGACAAGCAGGAAAAGCCACGTCGTATCTTCGGCTCCAAGCCAGGCACGTACGGAGCGGGATTGCTACAGCTAATCGACTCTGGTTCTTGGCGTGACGACGCCGACCTCGCCGAGGTCTACACCACGTGGGGCGGGTATGCGTATGGTCGCAACGTGGATGGTGTTCCCGCCGCTGACGATATGCGCACTGCCTACCGACGCATCCAAGTTGCAGCGAAGAACGCCGACACTCGCGAGCACGATATCGCCGACTCGGACGATTACTTCCAGTTCCACGGCGGTATGGTGGCGACCGTTCGTGCGCTGACTGGTAACGATCCGGACGCGTACATTGGCGATTCAACGCGCCCAGATTCAGTTCGTACCCGAACGCTGCACGAAGAAACTCGTCGCGTTTTCCGCGCCCGAGTTGTGAATCCGCGCTGGATGGCTGCGATGCGTTCGCATGGTTACAAGGGTGCGTTCGAAATGGCTGCGACCGTCGATTATCTCTTCGGCTACGACGCAACCACGGGTGTCATGGATGATTGGATGTACGAAACACTGACGGATACGTACGTTGCGGACAAGGAAAATCGCGAATTCTTCGATGCTTCGAATCCATGGGCGCTGCATGATATCTCGGAACGACTGCTGGAAGCCGCTGACCGAAAGCTGTGGGAAAATCCGGACCAAGAACGACTCGATATCCTTCGCCAAGCGTTCCTGGAAACCGAAGGCGACCTGGAAGATCGCTAGGCGCTAGAACCGCACGCTGCGACCTGCGTGCGCGTCAGGATCAATGAATCCGGGCAGGGCAGTAGGGTGAGCACTATGTCATCCTTTCTAAAAGTCGCCTACGTGGTCATTGAGATCGTGGCTTTTATTGCCGTGGCTCAGTGGCTGGGGTGGGGCTGGGCTTTTGTTGCCTTGCTCGGATTGTTCATTGTCGGCACGGCTATCTCTGCTTTTGAGATGAAGCGTGTCACCGAACGTGCCTTGACTCAGCAGATGCACGAAGGTCAGGCCATTATTGAGGGTCGCGCCGAAGCTGATCCCGAACGTGCTATCTCTCGCGCTGGCACCGTGATGGCTGATTCAGCGATGCTCATCGTCGGCTCTGTTTTGATGGCCATCCCCGGATTCGTCACATCAATCTTGGGGTTGTTCCTTATTCTTCCGCCTACTCGCTGGGTATTGCGCAAGGTCGGCAGCATGGCAATGCTGAAGTGGTTCACCAAGATTGGTAACGAATCGTTGTTCAAGGTTCAACAGTACGGTGTCCGTTACCCAGAAGGCTTCAACAACGGATCGCCACAAGACGGCTCTGGTGCGCCGGGGACTTCACGCCCCGCAGACGTTATCGATGAGATGTCAGACGAAGAATTCTTCAAGAATTTCGTGGTTCCCGATGATGCCCGCGAGCTCACTGATCCGACCCCAGATTCTGACGACGAGTCTGACGAATCTGGCTCATACGACCCATCTGACAAGCCGAAAGACTAACTAACTCGAATGTGGAAGGTGAACATCCTCAGGCTTGGCGCTGCCATTGCTGCAGGCGTTGCGCAATTCTTGTCGTATCAGCCTATTGGCCTGTGGTGGGCTGGGTGGTGTGCAGCTGCACTACTGATTGCTGCATTGTTGCCAGCTGCCCAGCCAACCCACGACAGCGAGAACGACCAGCATAATTATTCCCAGCAGCTTATCCGCCCCCGATGGTGGATAATTCTCCTCGTTGGTTTTCTGTGGTCAGCAGCCACAGCGTTGACATCTCTGCCATGGATCGCATCGTTTGTCGGTAATCTTCCGTGGCTTGCGTTGGCAGTTCTTCTCGGCCTTCTTGCCATCCCCACGTCGTTTGGTATCGCCTGGATTCTTGCTTCACGGCTTCCGATGACGCTCCGCCTCGTAGGAGCTGCAGCTTGGATTACCGCCATTGAAGCTGTTCTGTCGTATTGGCCTTTCGGAGGTTTTCCGTGGCTTCGTCTTGCGTGGGGGCAGATCGGTGGTCCGCTCCAGAACTTGGCGGTCGCCGGCGGCGCTCCAATTGTCAGCCTTGCTACCGCATTGCTTGGTGGTGCCGTGGTGGCCTTGGCTTTACGACGATTCCGTGCAGCAGCAAGCCTCACTATCGCAGTCGCCTTGGCAGCGATCGTCGTAACGCCATTTGTATCTGGGGAAGGGGATAGCGAGCGGCGCACTGTGCGCGTCGCGGCTGTGCAGGGAAATGTTCCTCGGTTGGGGTTGGATTTCAATGCGCAGCGCTTGGCTGTCTTGGAAAACCATGTGCACGCTACGAAGATGTTGGCAGCACGGGTCAAGTCGGGTGAAGAACCGCAACCGGATGTTGTGCTGTGGCCTGAAAACTCCGCAGACGTCAGTCCTTTTGTGGACTATTCGGCGCAACGGCTTATCGATGACGCGGCGACGGCCATCAACGCCCCCATTGTCGTCGGTACTTTCACGTACGACCACGGCACGCAGAACACCATGATTGTGTGGGATCCGGAACTGGGTGCGGTGAGTGGGCCAGATGGTCGACACGAGAAGATCTATTTGCAGCCGTTTGGCGAGTACATGCCTCTGCGCGATCTCCTGCGGAACGTGACTGAACTGGTGGATCTCGCCGGTGACATGACTCCGGGTGCGGGAGACGGTGTCATTGTTGCCAATAGAGCCAAGATAGGTGTCGCTACGTGTTACGAAGTTGTTTTCGACCGTGCCTACCGGAATGCTGTGAACAATGGTGCAACACTGCTGGCCACACCGACAAACAATGCAACGTTCGGGTTCACTGATATGACGTACCAACAGCTTGCTATGAGCCGAATGCGTGCGATCGAGCATCAGCGTGCTGTCGTAGTATCCGCAACCAGTGGTGTCAGCGCCCTCGTGACTCTAGATGGCACGGTGCAGTCGGAGACTGAAATTTTCACTCAGGAAGTGTTGACTGCCACGTTGCCATTAAATACTGAGCGCACATTGGCTACTCGTTTTGGCGGGGTCATTGAGTGGTCAATCGCCGCGTGCGGTGTAGCCCTCCTCGTACTTTCAATACTGGGAACTTTCCGGCGTTCAGATAGAATGCCAGGGAAGTAGCACAACGTATAAGGAGCTTCAGGTGTCGCAACCAAGCGAGAGCACCCTCGTTATCATTCCAACGTTTAACGAGCGCGAAAACTTGCCAGGTGTTATTGCCCGCCTCCGGGAATCTGAACCAAACGTTCATGTCCTGGTTGTCGACGATTCGTCGCCAGACGGCACCGGCGATGTTGCAGATGACATTGCCGCGAAGGACACCGCAGTCAACGGGGTCGAGCGAATCTTCGTCATGCACCGCGAAGGCAAGGGTGGCCTCTGGGGTGCCTACCGCGCAGGCTTTGCATGGGGTTTGGAACGCGACTACCAGGTTCTCTGCGAGATGGATGCCGACGGTTCGCATGCTCCAGAACAGCTCCGATTGCTTCTCGCAGCAATCGACGAAGGCGCTGACCTGGTTATTGGTTCTCGCTACGTGCCAGGTGGCAAGACCGTGAACTGGCCAGTTTCTCGCCAGGTTCTGTCGCGTGGTGGCAACATCTACATTTCTATGGCCCTCGGCGCTGGCGTTTCCGACATCACCGCTGGTTACCGCGCGTACCGTCGTGAAGTTTTGGAAACACTGGATCTGGAGTCGATCGGCAAGGCTGCGTACCTGTTCCAGACCGAACTGGCGTGGCAGTCAGTCCAGGCTGGTTTTGATGTCCGTGAGGTGCCAATTACGTTCACCGAGCGTGAGCACGGCGAGTCGAAGATGGACGGCAGCTTCGTCAAGCAGTCGTTGGTTCAGGTCACGAAGTGGGGTGTCGTCCACCGTTACACCCAGGTCAGGGATATTGCGACGGAATTTGGCAAGCTCGGTGCGCACGAGGTCAAGACTCGTGTCCGCAATACTCGCAAGAAGTTTGGCAAGTAATAGGGCCATTCAGTACACAGGTCGCTGATACTCAGTATCTGTACTGAAAGTTGCCTACCAACACAATGAGGACCAGTAGCAATTGCTACTGGTCCTCATTCGTTTTGTATTTAGCTTGGCTAGCTTTTATTCTGCTGCTTTAGCCGCTTCTTCAGCTTCCTGCTGCTGCTTGAGCAAACGGGCAGCGTTACGACGACGCTTGCGCAGAAGATCAACACGCTCGTCCAAAAGAACATCGAGTTCTTCCAACGAACGGCGCTCGCGCAGCATATCCCAGTGGGTGCGAGGTGGCTTGACTGGCTTAGCTTCGGTACCTTCGCCTTCCAGAAGCTTGCCTACCTGGCCGTTCTTGCATAGCCATTCACCTGGGATTTCGGCATCGTTAGCAAACGGAACTTCGAAAACCTCGCCGCTCTCGGTCTGGTAACGAACCATGTTCCGCGGAGCCAGGTCATGGTCGCGGTCAGTTTCATAGGACACAGCGCCCATGCGGCTACCGCGCAAAACTCGATCTGCCATGTGGTGGTTGCCCCTCTTTCATTATCAGCTGACCCCCTATTATAACGTTGCACCTCACGACGTGCCATAATCGTCGCTAATGTCCCAGAAACCAGCTCCCTTGTGCACGCATTGTGGAAACGAGATCGCATATTCCGGGCGTGGCCGACGCCCAAAATTTTGCTCTCAGTCCTGCCGCCAACGCGCGTATGAAAAGCGTATCGGTGCGCGCCAACCTATCGCGCTGGACAATGCAGATCACGCCAAGCTAGGGCAGAAGCGTCTCGACCGTCTCAACGACGGACTATACGAGCTTCGATGCGCTGCCGAAGATGTCGAACTTGCAGCCCAAGAAGGAGCTGACCGCTCTGAAATCATTGAGCTGTGTCACGAGGTCGTCGCAAAGGCTCGTGCTGTGGAAAAGATGACCTAGACTAAAATAAACGGGCAGTGTGATGCAGGTTTTAACTCCGAATCCGACTTCATTAATAACAACGTAAAGGGATACTATGGTGGGTATGAATTCCGGCATGAAGAAATCCCTCATCACGTTGGTCGCAGTCGCGGTCGTAGCAATGGCTATCGTCATTGTCGGCCCCGTTATTTACCGCATTTTCACAGCAGAAGGTCCGCGCACCGGCGAGATCGATATGTCAGTCGCGGAACCAGCAACAACTGACCGAAATGGTACGTGGCATGTGGCCGCAGGCGATTACACAAACAACACTTCTGTGGGATTCACTTTTGCCGAACTTCTCCCAGGTAGCGAACGCGTGACATCCGGCTCCACGCATGATGTCACGGGTGAGTTCATCGTGAAGAATGATGAGCTTGTCGACGGTCAAGCAATCGTTGATATGACAACTTTGAGGTCGGATATTGAAAAGCGTGACATCAATGTCCGCATGAAGATCTTCAGCACGGATGTTTACCCGGAAGCGAAATTTGAGGTCGACGGCAAGACTGACCTTTCCGTCGTTCCTGATTCCGGCGAAGCTGTTGATATTAAGGTCCCAGGACGCCTGACCATTCGCGGCGTGACCAATGATGTCGAAGTGCCACTTAAAGTGATGCGATCCGCAGATAGGTTCATGATGTCGGGTAACTTGAAGATCAACAGGTTGGACTACAACGTGCGCACTCCAGACTTTGTCGCAGCTTCGGTTGATGAAGAAGGCGAAGTAAATTTGCGTTTCGTACTTACTAAGGACGAGCAGTAGCCAACCCTCAACTCCATTACATTTCGTCACAGTGACGAAATGATTGCGATTAGAAGGACAGTAGAAGAGTGACAGTTGAAGACAAGAATACGAATGTCTATGACAGCATGTTGCTCGCACGGAAATTCCGACTCGTCCTTTTGGTCGCTTTTTGCATTTTCATGGCCTACCAAAAGTTATGGATCTTGCTAGCGATCGGCGTAGCGCTCATCGTATTGACCCTGTGGCAAAACAAGCGACTCAAAGAAGAGATCGCCGTTCGCCAGGCCGAGATGGTCGCCGAAGCGTCAGCGGCAAAAACGCGCAATAAGAAGTAGTCGACTGAGTCGACCGTGCCAGCAAGGCGGCATACAGCCAATCCACATATCGCCAGGTAGTCGCGACCACTGCCGTTAATTGTCCGATAATATACATTATGACATTTCGCCGCGGGATCCCGCTCCCCATGTTTTACCGCACTGCCCGCCCAAAGCTTTTACGCTCATCGCTTGGCGCCAGTTGTCGCAATCGCCCGCGTTTTGACCGGCCGCCCCGCTGACATAATCGGTTGACACGCGTAACATGAGCAACACGCCTAACATCTCTCACATTTGTTTCAGCTTGTAAGAGGCTTAGACGTTATGTTTATAGAGTACGTTTAAACGTCAAGCGCCCAGACTTGGGCATTCAGGAGTTATCATGACACCACCGATGAGTAAGCGGCTGTGGGCCGAGTTCCTCGGTACATTCTGGCTGGTATTCGGCGGCTGTGGTTCGGCTGTATTGGCTGCAAAGGTAATGGCAGACAACACGGTCAATATGGGCATCGGCTTCGTAGGCGTTTCGCTCGCTTTCGGTCTGACCGTTGTCACTGGCGCATACGCACTAGGCCACATCTCGGGTGGCCACTTCAACCCTGCTGTGACCTTGGGCTGCGCCGTCGCAAAGCGCGTTGAATGGTCTGCAGTTGTTCCATACTGGATTACCCAGATCATTGGCGCCACTGTTGCTGGTGGCGTCTTGTACGTCATCGCATCCGGCAAGGAAGGCTTCGACGCTGTCGAATCCGGCTTCGCAACCAACGGCTACGGCGAACTGTCCCCAGACGGCTACTCGCTGATGGCTGTCGCAGTAACCGAAATTGTTCTCACTGCTGTGTTCCTGTGGGTCATCCTTGGCACCACTTCGAAGAAGGCTCCAGCTGGTTTCGCACCACTGGCAATCGGCCTTACCCTGACCCTCATTCACTTGATCTCAATTCCTGTATCGAATACCTCTGTCAACCCTGCTCGCTCACTGGGTGTTGCATGGTTCGCAGGCGGCGATCCGCTGGCTCAGGTGTGGCTGTTTATCCTGGCTCCTCTGGTAGGCGCTGCGATTGCAGGTATCTCCTACAACTTCCTTACTGGCGATGATGATCCAGAGCCGGCTGAAGCTGAGGCTCGCGTTGGCGCTGATCTGTAAGCGTCGCTAAGTTCCACGCACACGTGCTATTACGTAGCACCAACCCCGCTTTCCTCCTGGTGAGCGGGGTTTCTTCTATATCCTGGGTATTAGACACGGCAATTATCTGTTCGATGTTTCTGTGTGTCGTGAGTTGCGTATTTAGTAGTCAATTCCCAGAAAGCTGCAAGCCATGCGTACCGACGGCCTCACTATCGACCACCCCACCCAAGAAGTCACTAAAGAGCGCCCCGTCATCCGGCACCCGCTCATTCGACTGCTGCTTTTCGTTCTCTTGTTCCTCGCCTGCAACGCCGTGGCATTGATCCCGGCTATGCCTTTCCTCGAGAAGCTGTCGGAAACCGGAGAAGCAAGCGTATCCGTCGGGACAGCGATCATCGCAGCACTAGTCGCCTACTTTGTACTGGTCAGGTACATAGAAAAGCGACAACCGACTGAATTAACCGAGAAGATCCTCTCCGGAACCCTAGTCGGACTTCTCGCTGGTTTAGCACTGATTTCAGCGGTCGTCGGCATAGTGTGGCTCCTGAACGGCATCGAGTTTACGGGTACCCAAACTCCGACTGGCTGGGCAATGGTGTTGATCGTGACAGGATTTCAAGCTGGCATTATCGAAGAGATCATTACCCGTGGCGTTCTCTTTCGATTGATCGAAGAACTCTTGGGTTCGTGGGGATCAACTGCGCTCAGCGCATTCATCTTCGGTGCCTTGCACCTTGGCAATGACAACGCCACTTTCGCAAGCGCCATGTCGATTGCTGTCTCCGCCGGTCTCCTCTTTGCTGCTCTTTACATGCTCACCCGAAATTTGTGGGTCTGCATCGGCACACACTTTGCATGGAACGTCGCACAAGCATTGCTATTCGACATCGCAGTGTCAGGCAACGACCACTCTGGTTTCTTCGCATCTCATCCCGTCGGCAACGACCTGATTTCGGGCGGTGCGTTCGGTGTTGAAGCAAGTATTGTCACCCCGATTGTCGTCGGACTTGTAGCAGTCGCGCTATTTGTTCGCGCTGCACAGGTCGGAAATGTCGTTGCGCCGAAATGGATGCGAGCGAAAGCATGATGGCTCTGTACATATGGTGAAACTCCACTAGATTTGATTCCATGAGTAACGACCAAGACTCGCTAGGTTTACCTCAGCTCGACGAGGTGCCCGCTCCCCCTGCGCTGGATTCCATGTTGCAGTCCGTGTTCGACGCACCTGCCGATGATTCGTTGTCCGACATGGTTCCTACCGACTCCGATCTCGCGCCGGACGAGGAAACTGTCCTCGAAGACATCGATATCGCAGATGTCGACGATCTCGATGACGATACTGCTGATACTTATGCAGATGCCGATGTCGCTGACACAGCTGATCCCGACTCGGAGCTGATCAGTGACATCGAGTTCGATACTCCTGAAGCTTCTAATGTTGATTCCGCCTCGGGATACGAGTTCGATGATCCGCACCTGGATTCCCCTGAACTTTACGACGACACCACCGATGTCAACACCGACGACTGGGGTGCTGACGATGTCTTCTAACCAGCAGGAACTGCTAACGCAGGCTCAGGCCGGCGACCAGCGTGCTTTCGCTGAGCTGGTCAACCAGAGCTACAACCACCTGTGGGCTGTGTGCCTCCGCATTACTGGCAATCACCACGATGCAGAAGATGCGCTACAGAATGCATTGACCGCTGCTTGGCAGAATCTTCATAAGTTCAATGGCACTGCAAAGTTCTCGACGTGGGCACACCGTATTGCCACTAATGCGGCGTTGATGCTGGTACGGAGTCGTCGTGAAGTTGCGGATGACGATGATGCCCTTCAAGACGTCGCGGACCTTTCCCCTGCCTTGGATTCGGTCATTGCGACGCAGAGTGTAGTCGGGCAAGCATTGGAGAAACTACAGCCAGATTTCCGTGAAGCGATTGTTTTGCGTGAGTACGGCGATTTGACGTACCAGCAGATTGCCGAGTTCCAGGGAGTTCCGGTGCAAACTGTTCGCAGCCGGATCAATCGAGCCCGGAAGAAATTAAGGGAAGAATTAGCGCCGCTGCTTGCCTAGTTCCGAGACCGGCGGTCGGACCTTATCTTCATGCCTGTTGCCACGGATTCATTCCTGGTAGCAGGCGTTTATGCATTAACAAGCAGAGTTTACTATTTGGTGCTAAAAGTAGGTGACCGCGTTTACATTTGGTGCCTACGACACGTGGCTGTTTTCCAGCAAGAAAAGATTTTTAGAAAGTTTTCAAACTTTCGGGAACCTTTTGGAACTCCCGCTGCATCCAATAACCGAAAAGCAAACAGCGAGTGGGAAACCACAGCGACATTACGAAAGCAGGAAGATCATGAAGTCCACGTCCAAGAACCCATTGAACACCAACTCCAACGACACCACCGCTCCACAGAAGCCAGGTGTAGAGGACGCAACGTCGCCAAAGACCACCGGCGCAGAAAGCACCGGATCTGAAACTTTGATGGACGACCCAAACGTCGAGGTTGTGCACTCCAGTGACATGGACAATAACGGTCAGACTGATGTTGTTCAGCTGGATACGGATGGCGACGGCGAAGCTGATGTCATGGTCGCAGACTTCGACAACGACGATGTCATCGACACGATGGTGTACGACACCAACGGTGACGGCCAGTACGACTACAACGAGTACGACTTCGACAATGATGGCACGATTGACTCGACGTCTGCAGATGCAGATTCGGACACGTCGGCTGACATCATCAAGGAAAGCATGATTGGCGATGATGTCGATGAGTTGTCGGGAGCATCGGCTGATTCCTCATCTTCGGATGTCACCGCTGGTGGTGCCGCGAAGTCGGACATGACCAAGTCTGACTCGACCAAGCCTGACACCACCGAAACCCCAGACAAGAACGCACCAGCAGATTCCACCACCGCACCAACGACAGGAGATTCGGACATGATCAAGGGTGACGCAGCATACGACATCAACGGCGACGGCGTTGCAGACATCGTCGACGTGGACACCGACGGCGACGGAATTGTTGACCTCTCCGTAGTCGACGCAGATGGCGATGGCCGTATCGACGGTGCCGTCTACGACACCGATGGCGACCAGATCCCAGACCTCGTAGAAGTCGATGTTGATGGCGATGGCAAGGTTGACTCCTCTGCCGAGCTGACTCCAGGCGCTACCCCGACCGCAGCCCAGCAAGACGCGACCGTAAATGGTGTTGACGCCACGGGCTTGCCAGTACAGGATGTCGACATCTCGGATATTCCAGCTCCTGGTGATACCGGTGCGCCAGCTACCCCGGATGCATCTGCCGCACAGGGTGCTGCAGCACCATCTGCCCCAGCGACTCCAGACGCTTCTAATCCTGCCACCCCAGACGCTTCTGCTCCAGCAACCGATGGTTCGTACACTGACTTGACTGAAAACCTGGTCGACGCCCAGGACCTGGACGGTGACGGAATCGAAGAGACCCTGTCCTTCGACATGGACGGCGACGGAATTGTTGACGCGCAGGGTATCGACGCAGATGCTGACGGTTTGCTTGAGTCCCTCGAAATTGACACTGATGGTGACATGACCGGCAACGTCATCCTGACGGACACCAACCTCGACGGCAAGATGGATACGTACGAAGAGGACACCGACAACGACGGAGTCACCGACGTACTCATCGAAGACACTGACTTCGATGGCGAAGCAGACAACATTGCTTACGACACCGACGGTGACCACTACTACGACTACGAAGAGCCATACGAAGGCTCTGACCTCCAGTCCGAAATCGAAGGCGACCTCGGCGCTGGCGACGGAGACGCAGACGCTGGCCTCGACATGGTCTAGTCACTAGGACTACCCCACTCGCTGCTTTACATACTGCACAGACCCACCATGAGCTTTCTGCTCTGGTGGGTTTCGTCGTAAAGAGGGAACTTTTTCCGACGCTGCCGCATCTAACCAATAGGCCAACGTGAACCCACGAACGAATGGATAATCATGACTACTACCCCGCCCCCAATCGATCTCCGCTGCACCGATGATCCGGATTTCCTCGACCTTGTGACACTCGATGATGGACTCGTGCCACCAGTTCTCGATGACCTTTTAGATCCGGTGTTTGCAGAGCCGATCATGGAGGCACTCACAGATCTTCTACCGGACGAATCGACAGTTATCGATAGCCTCGTAGATTCGCTGGGCGAGGCCGATCTAGCCGAATTTGATGCCACCGAAGAGGATGTCAGCGAGGGAGAAGCAATCGATGACTATGAGTGGACCGACCTAACCACGGAGCACCCTACCGACTACGACGACACGGAGAGTGATCCCCTAGCCGATCATTGGGGTTCTGACGACATGTTGTAACGCGAAGACCTACTACGCGAAAAGGACAAGCCCACCACATGTTGTGGTGGGCTTTTCGCGTACTACTAACCGTTCACAATCAGATCATCGACGAACTGATCGGCCGCAGCTGCAGTCGTCACTGAAGTTGCGACAACCGCAAGACCTTCGTCCGGCTTCGCGACGACAACGTCCGAGTAGCCACCGCCTTCCAAGGACTTCCGAATGATGGTGTAGCCCTTCTCGTTGCGCTCCTCGACCTCATAGAGTGAGGACTTGCTCTTCAACTCATCGATCATGCCCTGGACAGCCGCCTGGTCCTTCACGAAGTTAGGGCGAATGACCTGGTAGGTGTCTTTACGAGACTCATCCATCCAGCTGCACGACAGCGCCGAGCCTGCAGGTGCTGGATCGTACGTAATAGGGAATGAACTCGACTCAGAGCAATACTCCACCTCAAGCAAACCGGCGGGGAATGCGCTACTGAATTCTGCAGGCAAGGTCGGGGTATTAGTCGAATCACTACCTGACGACGTCGTCGTCAAAGGCGCAGTCGACGACTGAGGTGCAGAACTCTTAGGAGGTGCAGCTTCCGTCGAGGTTTCTTCTGGTGGAGTCTCTTCGCCACCCGACGTCAATGCATATGCGCCACCGCCGATTGCAAGGAGTGCAACTGCGCCAACACCAGCAAATACCAAGCCCTTGTTACTACCGGACTTTTTCGTACTCGCTGGTGCACCATATGGATTCGAGGACTGCTGATCACCCATCGCGGACCGATACGCATCGGCACTATTCGAGCCTTGATTCGTTCCTACACCGTTGGATGACGCACCATTGTTTGGCATTCCAGCGCCTGGAGCACCGAACGCGCTCATCGGTTGCGTACCTGAAGGCTGAGAGGTCGGAGGAGTCATCAGCCGTGCCGATGCTAGTCCTCCCTGCGTCTGAGGCTCAGGCTCGTCAGCATTACTATTGGCTACTCCCCAGTCATTCCCGCTATTCATAGCTGCTGCAGCAGCACCGCCGGCAGCTGTTCCACCGCCAATTCCCGCGAATGGATCATCTACAGCAGCTGTCGATGCTGCTCCCTCGGTCTGCTTCATGGTGCTGTAAAGAGCACCACGAGCGACGACAGTTTTCGGATCATCAAGGCGAGCAACCTGAGCGACTTCACCAAGTCGGTCCTGAACATATGGAATTCGCGACGATCCACCAGTCAGGTACATCGTGGTAATGCCCTTATCTGCCCCGGCATCACGCAACGTCGCGCGGGTGAGGGCGACAGCTCGGTCGATGTCCGTCACCAAGAGATCATTGAACTCTTCACGAGTAAGAAGGAGGTTTGTTTCACCCTCTGGCGTCGACACAGTCACCGTTGCCGACGGAGTATCCGAAAGGATTTCCTTTGCAGTACGGATCGAGTGATCCAAGCTCGTATTTACGCTGGAGGGAGCATCCTGGAGGTAAGTAGCAAGTGCTGGGTTTTCATCTTCGAGCTGGGTGATAACCCACTTACGAATCAGCGTGTCGACGTTTCGTCCACCAAGGCTGTTATCTCCGCGAGCAGCGACAACCCGAAAATCTCCTGATGCATCGGCCTCGAGAACTGCAATATCCAACGTGCCGCCACCAAAGTCAAACACTGCGACCCGATCGCCAGCAGCGACTGGCTGAGATTCCGAGTAAAAGCGGGCAGCCGCGCGCGGCTCAGAAATAAGGTGCAGGTCGTCCATCGAAATTCCTGCTGCCTGAGCACCTGCCTTAAGATTCGAAATCGCATGATGCGACCAGGCTTCAGGGTGTGTCAGCGTCACAGTTGTCGGTGGCTGATCGTTGTGCTGAGACTTACCGATCTGAACAACGCGAGCCAATACTGCAGCCACCAACATCGATGTCTGAGTTTGCTTGCCACCCAACGTCACGGTCGAGTGCTCGATTACACGCTTCGGTGAACCCAAGAACGCGTCGGGCCGAGCCGCCGCATGATTGAAAGCAGAGTACCCAACGTAGATTCCGTTGTCGTCCACGTACACAGCTGATGGCATCAAGTTGCCCTGGTGTGTCAACGCTAGGGTCTCGATATCGCCACTAGAAGCAGAGGTGTGTGCTGCGGCAGTATTCGATGTTCCGAAGTCAATTGCTAGATGCCAATCGGCGGTCATTGTGCTGTGAGCTTTCTGTTACTTCTTCCCGGAGGAAGTTTTCATGTCGCGCCCGCGTCAATCACGGACCCCAAGTCTTACTGTGTTTAATTTTTACCCTGCGAAGCATTAGCAGTAAACAGCCCACGCTCTGTCCATTGCGTAGCACTGCCTCCCATAGTGGAACGAATTACGCCTGAATGCTTTGCATTATGGATCGCAGCGTCAAAATTGACGCTGTTCGCGCGTCCTCTTCGGCAGCCGACAACGTCGACATTGCCATCGTTTGCAGACTAGCTATTAACTCTTGACACCGCAGGACAACGTCGTCCGGCGACGCATCGACCGCAGCCCCAACTCGCTCCCCAATTGATCCCGTACCCAGGAGCTTTGCGACGATCGTCACCAATCGAGAATCCGGAGACGATAACAAAAGCCCCCGGAAACTACGGAACAAATTGATCCGATACATCTCTGGTCGAGTGGTCAATATATGAAGTACTTGTCGAATATGGTCGCGCTGAGGGTGCGTGTAGGCCAGCCTGTCGAGCTCGTCGATAAGCCGAGCGGATCGCTGCAGCACCGCCTGCGGGAGCACTTCCGTGTGTAGTTTCTCTTCGAGAGCGCCGATTCCAGATTGTGTCTGCATCCAGTTGGCAAGACCGATTGCACCCGATTCGGCCGCAACTCGAGCACCATAGATGACGCCGTATTCGCCGAGGATATCGAGCAACATGTCGCGGTCGGTGCCAGATATGGTGGTCGGTTCCTCCGACTCCAGTTCTTCGAGCATGGACTCGCGATCGAGATCAGCCAGCCGAACCAGAAGCCTTGATACAGCTTGCGTTACCGAGCCACTTCGGGAGGACTCCGCCAGCAAACCTGCCATGGGGATAACTGTGTAGACGGAATCCGCCAATTCGCGGGACATGTGGTGGCAGTGCGAAGCTGCATCCTGAATCGGATCCGTCCGCCCCATTGCACCTTCCCCGAAGGAGTCAGCTCGGTTCAGTACACCGATGGAGTTCAAGGGCGTAAAACCGAGTTTGTTCAGGAATTCCAGCTCATCCTTACGTGGCGCAGTATCAAACAGGAAGACAACTGCATCTGCATCAACTGCTGCCTCTGCAGTTTGATCAAAACCATCAATGAGGGCACGGTGAGTTGCGTCTGCGTTGGCTGTCGTCAACGTCGCTAAGCCCGGGGTGTCAATGAGGCTGATCCCTTCCAGAGCACGCGAGGGAAGGAAACGGTCGACATACGCTACGCGTTCTACCGGCAAGGGAAGCTCCGTGAGCATTCCGCCCACCAGGTCTTGTCGCAGTCGCTGCCCATCGATACCAACGACTTCCGCGCGAGATGGCGAACCATTGCGATAAATGGACACCGCATTCGTGCATTCCAACGCCGCCGTCGCAGCGACTTTACTGCCAGTTAAAGCGTTGACCAGCGTTGATTTACCGGCTTTCAAACGCCCCACGATGACAACTTGCGGTGGCGACAGCAATACCGAACGCATTGACTCCGCACGCTCTGGCAGATCCCCACCGCCTCGGGCTAACGCATCGAGCGCCTGGTTAAACAGCCGAGTTACAGAATCACTCATTGCTTCCCACCTCCCCAGTTGCTGCCGAGGCGAGTGGCACGGCAGAGCGCATGGACTTAATGTCCTGACCCAATTTATCGGCTACTTGGTCCACGATTTGTTTGTTCTTTTCTAGCTTCGCAATCTTTCGCTGACGCTGGTCGGCACTTGCCTTTGCGTTACGACGAGTCTCTTCAATCAGCTGCGCAATTTCTTCCGACTCAGTCCTGATCTTCGACCTGTACTTGATGATGAGCTCTGGCCGCACAGCTGCCATTGCCGCATCCATCATGCGAGCAGTGGACACCCGAGTGGTGCTGATGGTCTCCCGAAGCCACGTCAACAGCGCAGTTCGACCATTGCGCATTGCTCGCCAACCGATATTCACGGCAATCCAGGCAGCGCCAGCGACAGGAGCGACAACAGTAATCGACGCGAACAGACCGGCACCGACGACGCCCATCGTCAACAAGCCCGGATCAAAGAGATTCTCTGTCTTCTTCCCCACCGCCTTTGATACGACTTCGGGTGGCGCAATGGCGTTGAGACCGAATTCTGCGATTTCAGACCACACGGCTGCGTCGTCGTCGAAAAGCCGAAGTGTTTCCTGTTCCAGAGCGCGCATTGTCGCAGTCAGCGTTTCTGACATTACTTCGTGGAGCTCACCCTCAATATGGGCAGTAAAGGCCTGTGGCTTCTGGGTAAGGGCTTTGATTCCGCTGCTACGGATTTCCTCGGACCATCGCTGTTGAATACCGTCCATTCGAGAGTCAAGCTCATTCAGGATCTCAGTCCGGCGGAGAGCAAGGTTTCGCTGCAGGTACTGTTCCCACTCTTGTCCATGTTCCTTGAGCTCCCTGAGCTCCTCGCGCTTCTGCTCTAGCTCAGACAAAGTCTGGGTATCGGCAGCAGCAACCTTCAGATCCTTTTCGATGCGCTCTTGCACCGCCCCTAATCCGTCGCGTGCAGCTTCCAACCCTGCAATCTTCGGAATCGCATCGCCCAGCACAAGAGCTGCGTTGATCTCTGCCTTCAGATTGTCAATTCCGCTATTTTTCTTTACGACGGCCGCCCGCTTCGGATCCGACACTTCCATGTCAACGGCATCCACGGCCCGGAGGCTAGAGACACCTACCACCGGTACTGTTTTGCCCAAATACTGTGCGATCAAACGTTTATCGTCTTCGACGATCGCTCGCCAGCGACGGAGATTCTTGTCTATCTTCGTCACAGCAACGATGACTTCGCCGCCCTCTTCGTCGACCCGCTTCAGGATGTCCATCTCAGGACGAGTGATTGGGGTCGAGGCATCGCAGACCATGATCAAAACGCCAGCATTCTTACATTCCCGTAGCGCCAGGCGCACAGCATTTTCGTCAAGGCCTCCGACACCAGGCGTGTCAATGATGGTGACATCCGCAAGAGTGCAGTTCCCTACATCGACTGTCACCGCATTAGGCAGATCGTCCACGGCATTGGCCACGTGAGTTCCAGAGAATGAAGCCCAGTCGTGAAGCTCATTGCGGGGAACAGTCTTGCTGTTTTCTCCGGCATGCAGGTGTATCACTGATTCATCGACTGATCCTGCGGAGGTGAGAATACGGATGGGTGCCGAGGTACAAAGATTGACGCCAACAGGAAGTAGCCCTCGGCGCCCGATGAGAGCATTGACGAGCGCTGACTTCCCTCTTTTTACTTCACCAACGATGACAACTTGTCGTACGCGAACCGCATCATTGAATCTTTTGTCAGCGATATCAGCAATGGAGGTGTACCCGTAGCGACGCAAAATTGTCAGCGCATTGTTAAAGGAACTCGCAGGTGGGAGGGGTGAATTGCTGGTCATTCGCGTGCTCGCTCGGCAGTGCTTTCTGTGATGGTTCGTAATTGTTAGCGTCGCTAAAGTAGCGTGCTCAGCCTATTATCACCGCATAGTGGGAACTTTTCAGCAGGACCCGTGCATCTCATTAGTGAATCACCAGGGACGGCCCCTGAAGGTGACACGAGACAAGGAATGGAAAGCACAATGAACACCTCATCCCAGCCAGAGAAGCCAATCATCAACGTACAGGCTGATGAGCCAACCCTGATCGGTGCGGCAGATACCGATGGAGACGGTCGCGTCGACATCGCTCAGTACGACAGCACCGGTGACGGTCGCGTCGACACCACCTTTGTCGACACAGACGGAGACGGTTCCATCGATCGCGTCGAACTCGATACCGATGGCGATTCTATTCTCAACGAGGTTCACACCGATACGGACGGCGACGGCCTCGTAGACCGCATCGTGGAAGATCTCGATCTCGACGGTTCACTAGAGTCCGTAACTTTGGATTCAGCACCTGCTACCCCTGCAGCACCCGTTCCCACCCCTGATGTGGCACCAACGCCTGATGTGGCACCAACGCCTGATGTGGCACCAACGCCTGAGGCAGCACCGTCTGACCAGCCAGCAACCGCAGCTTCTGCGGATGCAGGCACCGACGCTCGCATTACCGATGCATACGACCACGACAACGATGGTCAGCCAGACTCCTTGTACATTGACTCCGATGGCGATGGAGAAGCTGACATCCGTATCGCGGATTCGGATAAAGACGGTGAAGTCGACTCGGTATCGTACGACACCAATGGCGACGGCATGATGGATCACCGCGAGTACTCATACGGTGACGACCCAAGCAACTCAAGCGTGCACCGCGATGGCGATGCCCTGCAGCCCACCGAGGCACAGCGCGACATTGTCGACGCTAACCAGGACCTCAGCGATCTGTCGATGGACGAAATGAATGTCAAGCTGTCCGATGCAGCTAGCAACGGTGATGATTCGGCTGAATCTTCTGACGATTCTTCCTCGGACGACAACGCCACGGACAAGAACGCGCCGGGCAACGCGGACTCATCGACTGTTTCCCTGCCAGGTTCAGAATCTCAGGACATCTTTGCAGACGGAACTGTGCTGTCGAGCGAGGACACGGACAGCGATGGTGTCCTGGACTCCTACGTGATCGACACCGATGGAGATGGTGTTGGCGATACCGTTGCCCTCGACGAAGATAACGACGGCAACATCGATGTCGCTGAAATCGATACCGATGGTGACGGTGTCACCGACGTCGCAGCGATTGACACCAATGACGACAACGTCGCTGACCGCTACGAGTACGACACTGATGGCGACCGTGTCGGCGACTATGCGCTGTCCGATACTGACCTGGACGGATCTCTTGACACCGCCGAGTACGACAGCAATGGCGATGGCTACTACGACCGGACTGAAGCCTACAACGATTCCGCTGCGGGCGACCCAGTAGACGGTGGCGACTACTCGGGTATGTAGTTCGCATACTCATCGGCGACGCACAAAGCCTCGGCTCTTCCTCATTCCACGGAGGAAGAGCCGAGGCTTTCACAGTTGAGCGACAGTTGAGACACAGCCGCTATGAATCCGTGAGCAACTGCTTTTCTACAACTTCTACTTCAGCGCTGCCAACGCTGCGTCGTAATCAGGTTCTTCGGTGATCTCTGGAACGAGCTGGGTGTATACGACATTGCCGTCGGCATCTGCGACGACAACGCTACGAGCAAGAAGACCCGCCAGCGGGCCGTCTTGCTGCACGACACCAAGCTGCTCGCCAAAGCCGTGGCGGAAGTCAGAAGCTGCCTGGACGTTTTCGATGCCCTCGGCACCGCAGAAACGAGCCAATGCAAATGGCAGGTCACGAGATACGTTCAGGACAACCGTGTTGTCCATTTCGGCTGCGAGTTCGTTGAAGCGACGCACGGATGCAGCGCAAACACCGGTATCAACCGATGGAAAAATATTGAGAACAGTGCGCTTACCAGCGAAATCGCTATTGGTCAGGGATGCCAAATCGGTGCCCGTAACCTCGAATGCAGGCAGCGATGCGCCCTGTGCTGGGAGGTCGCCGGAGATCTGTACTGGGTTTCCTTGAAATGCAGTGTGAGCCATGTCTCCATTTGTACCCGTGGTTGGCTGATGGCACCAGGGGTCGTCGTAAAGTGGCACCTACCAAGCGAAGTATTAACCCCATAGCTCTACCACCCACACTGTCAGAGCAGCGCCAATGGCCACCGTAAACAGCCCAAAATTGCGCCACGCGAGAAGGACAGCGACAAGAAGTGCGGCAAGGCCCGAATACCACAGGCTTGTCGAATGAATAACCGCTGGCACTGTCATCGCAGTGAGTACTGCATATGGCGAGAAAGCAAGAAAAGCCCTCAATCGGGCATTCGTCAATTCCCCGCGAACGAGGACAAGCGGAGCGGCACGAAGCGCAAACGTAATGGCAAACATAATGCCAACCGAAACCCAGATACTCATTCTGCTACCTCGATTGCTGTCGCTTTGGCTGACATGTTCTCGGGACCTTGAGGGAACAGGGCTGCGCCAATAGCCGAGGCAATCGCTGTCGCGATAATGATTCTCCAACCCGCCTGAATTCCCGATGCTGCTGGCGTGTAATACAGGACAGCACTAACGATGCCAGCAATCATCGCGACTACAGCGATTGACGACGATCGTCGTAACGCTGGCACCACCACAGCGGTGAACATGGCATACAGCAGGACCCCCATCGGCCCCAGCAGCGATTGGAGGAAGGTCTCGCCTGCAACCGCGCCAACCACGGTGCCAGAGGTCCAGCCCACAATCGGCAGCAGCATCAGGCCAAGGGCATACTTCGCGTTAACGGTGCGCTGGTTCAATTCGAGCGCGAAAATTTCATCGGTCACTCCATACGCAATGATCAGGCGCCCCATGATCGGCGTGCCCGGCGCGATGCGCTGCGATAGGGACATGCTCATGAGCAGGTACCGCAGGTTGACGAGGAGCGTTGTCATGGCAAGCTCGAAAAGTGTTCCACCAGCGATCACAGAGACGCCCGCGAACTGGCCCGAAGAGCTCAGGTTGGTGGCGGACATGATGGCGAGGCCGAGGGTCGGCAAGCCAAGTGACGCAGCTGCGAGGCCGAAAGCGACGGATACCGTGAAGTAGCCCAAAGCGATGGGAATACCGTGGCGGAGGCCTGTTAAGAACCCTGAAGGAACATTAGTCACAATGCGGAATTCTAGCGCTCGGTGTTTTCCGTAAGCTCATGGGTAGTGATGAACGCTGGTGCCTGCTCAGGTGCCTGCGCGTGGCCGTGGTGTCGCGGCCCCAGAACTAAGAGAGGAAATACTCATGTCTATGACGACGGCGATTGTCCATATCGATGTTGAATCTGACCGTATCCCTGAGGCAGCGGAAGCAATTGTCAACATCAAGGGTGTCACTGAGGTCTATTCGATCACCGGCGAATGGGATTTGATGGCAATGGTTCGCGTCCGTGATCATGAGCAATTGGCCGATGTCATTCCGAATAAGGTCAACAAGGTTTCCGGCGTTATTCGTACGGAAACGCAGCTAGCGTTCCGCACGTACTCGCAGCATGACTTGGAAAGCGCGTTTTCGCTCGGTTTGGACTAAGTCTGCGACTAGTTCCGCGCCGTGTTCTTCGCCATGGCGCGGCCTGCTTGGCGGCCGCTGAAGATGCATCCTCCGAGGAAGGTACCTTCCAGCGCATTGTTACCGTGGACACCACCTCCACCGAAACCAGATGCTTCGCCCGCAGCGTAGAGGCCATCGAATACTGAGCCATCCGGGTGCAAGGCCTGACCATCTAGGTTTGTCTCGATGCCGCCTAGCGTCTTGCGGGTCAACATGCGCAACCGAACCGCGATGAGTGGCCCCTGTTGCGGATCGAGAATCGGATTTGGCGCGACTGTGCGAATCAACTTATCGCCCATGAACTTGCGGGCAACGTTGATGTAATTGACCTGGTAATCCTTGGAAAAAGGATTTCCCGTCTGGCTATCACGCGTCTCGATCTGCTCTCGCAGTTCGGCTGCCGAGATCTGTGGCGCAGCATCTCCCTTTTCGTCAGCAACCAGGTTGTTCATGCCCTCAACCAGGTTGTCCAGGGTGTCAGCCACCACCCAATCTTCGCCATTGTCCATGAACGCTTGTACGGGCGCGGGGATTCCCGAGGTCACCTTGCCCACCAACTTGCGGACTTCTTTATCCGTAATATCCGGATTCTGTTCCGATCCAGAGAACAAGAACTCCTTGCCTGCGATGGCCGCATTCAGCACAAACCACGAGTAGCTATGCCCCGTCGACAAGATGTGCTTCATCGTGCCTACCGTGTCCGCACCAGGGATAAACGGCGCCGGAAGCCTCTTTCCTTCCGCATCAAACCACAACGAGGATGGCCCTGGAATGATGCGAATACCGTGGTTCGGCCAAATCGGATCCCAGTTCTTCATGCCTTCGGTGTAATGCCACATGCGATCACGGTTGATGAGATTCGCTCCGGCTGCCCCTGCAATATCAATGCCACGACCGTCAACGTGAGCTGGTACTCCGCACACCATGTCGTCCGGCATCGCGCCGAGTCGCTCCTCCGGCCAACTACGACGCACTGCCTCCAAGTTGCCTCCCACACCACCGGTCGCGATCAGAACGGCACCGGCGCGAAATTCAAAGTCCTCGCCCGTTTCTTCGCGTGACGACGCCACTCCTCGTTCACAATCGTCGGAAGGGGTAAGAATGCGACCACGAACACCCACTGCCTTTCCGTTGTCGACAATGATCTCATCAACACGGTGGCGATGCCGGAACTCTACTCGCCCCTCGGAGGCAGCTGCTTTCACGGGCTCTGCAAAAACGCGGACGATCTCGGGACCGGTGCCCCACGTCAAGTGGAAACGTGGTACGGAGTTGCCGTGGCCGTCAGCGCGCCCATCTCCACGTTCTGCCCACCCGACGACAGGAAGGAAACGAACTCCGAGAGAGCGCAAGTAGTCTCGTTTCTCCCCGGCCGCAAAATTGAGATACGCAGTAGCCCACTTGCGTGGCCACTCATCTTCGGAACGCTCAAACTGGGCAGAGTTGAACCAATCGCGCGTCGCCAAGTCAAGGTTGTCTTTAACACCGAGCCTGCGTTGTTCTGGCGAATCGATAAGGAAAATGCCACCGAGGGACCAAAATGCCTGGCCACCAAGATTGGCTTCATTTTCTTGGTCAACCAGAATGACCCGTCGACCAGCACGCTGCGCTTCATACGCAGCAACAAGGCCCGCTAGTCCTGCACCGACGATGATGATATCCGCATTATTGTTCACATGAACAAAGCTAATGCTTAACTATCGACGTCGCTTAGAAACCTTCACAATTTCCAGCTGAACCATATTCAGTCGGCCGGTATCTACCAATGCTTGTTGCAACGCGAGGTGATAATCCCACAGCCGACGATAAACACGGTCATATCCTAGACCCGCAGCTTTGCGTGAGCACGCAGCGAAGAAGTCGCGATTTAGTTTGAGCGTCTCGCTGTAATGACCTGGATAGTGGGTTTCCGCAGCGATCCGCATACCAGTGTCACGGTCAACGATACGTCGCAAGTTCTCCATCGTTGGGTAATACAGGTTTGGCCAGATATAGGAACGCACGATATCGGTGGCCGAATCCGCTGCCTCATCGAATGTGTCCGTCGCCACAGCCATTTGGACGACGATGGTGCCTTCCGGCGTCAGAATCCGCTCGGCATTGCGTAACCAGCTACGCAACCGCTCTTTACCGAAAGTTTCCAGACGCTCGACATTGATAATCGCTTCGTAGTCACTATCGAATTCACGTGGTGAAGGCACCTCATTATCAGCACGCAACACCTGAACGACACCACCGAGGCCAGCTTCCTCCGCGCGATCAAGAATCGTCTCCGCGTGATCTTCGCGCACTGCAAGCACATCAACTCCTGCACCACGATCAGCGGCACGCAACGCTACCTCACCGCCAGTAGACGGCCACACCAACACGTGGTCACCAGCTCGCACCCGACCAGCGTCAAGCATGGCATCGATGCGTCGCAGCTGAGCCGTCGCAAAGTCAACGCGCGCAACGTGCTTTGGAGGATCAATATAGGTGACGTGAACTGGCCACTTACTAGGAAAACCAGAACGCCCGGCGCCCGGCGCATGGTTGGTTTTCATCTCCTGGACAGTCGTGCGGACACCAGACGCAAATAGAGCTGAACCTGTGGCCAGATTGGGGCCAGCGATCAAGCCCAGCAGAGTCGTTGGTAGTTCCGCGCCACCACTAATGGCTTCGGGCTGCGGACGACTCCTAGCTAGAGTGCGCATACTCCGCAGCATTGATCCTTTAGGGCCGCCATCGAGGCCCTCATCGAGAAGTTTGGAGAGCGCTTCAGGAAGACGCTCGCAGTCCCATTCCCCCGCAAGGTAAGACTCACCGAGGCCTAACCAATCTGCCTCGGCGATGCGGTCGAACAACATTTCATCGCGAACTTCAATACGGAGCTCATCGGTGCCCTCCCTCGAAGTTTCGCGAGCGATACCAGCGCGAGCACACGTAGCAGCGAAAGCGTCAGCAGCCCATTTCGAGCGGTTATCCAGCATGAATCCGTCGGGAGTACGCGCGACACGGGGCCACCGAGATGCATCGATTGATGAGCGCTCTCCGCTTTTCACGTAGCTCCTTCAGTGAAGAATGACGGGGCGTTCCACCCAGTCATGACAGACCTTGAACCAGGAAAAGACTACCGGGAAAACTCGCAAAATATGCGATGGCTCACCGGGGTACTATCATGTCTGCGTAACCCATACATTTGCAGCCTTGTGAGGAGAATTTACATGACCGAGACGCCGTATCGTCCGAATACCGGCCGACCACACGTCGTGATCGTCGGTTCGGGCTTCGGTGGCTTGTTCGCCGCTCGAAAGCTCAAGGACGCTGAGGTCGACGTAACCCTCATCGACCGGACCAATCACCACCTGTTCCAGCCACTGCTCTACCAGGTAGCAACCGGCCTTCTGTCGTCTGGCGAAATTGCTCCCCCAACCCGTCAGATCTTCGACGGCATTCCTAACATCCGTGTTGTTAAGGGTGTCGTCACTGATATTGACGAGGATGCGCAGACCATCACTTCGCACCTCGGCGAATCCACCAACGTGTGGTCGTACGATCACCTCATTCTCGCTACTGGCGCTGGCCAGGGCTACTTCGGCAACGACCACTTCGCTGAGTTCGCGCCGGGCATGAAGACCATCGACGATGCTCTCGAAATTCGCGCTCGCATTATTGCCGCATTCGAGCGCGCTGAGGTCACCGAAGATCCAGCAGAACGCGAGCGCCTGCTCACCTTCGTGATCGTTGGCGCTGGCCCAACGGGCGTCGAGCTTGCCGGTCAGGTCGCAGAGCTGGCAAACCGTACTCTCGCTTCCTCGTACCGCTCGTACAATCCTCACTCCGCTCGAGTTGTACTTCTCGACGGCGCGAATCAGGTGCTCCCACCATTCGGTAAGCGTCTGGGTCGTAATGCTCAGAAGCAGCTGGAGAAGCTGGGTGTCGTCGTCAAGCTCGGTGCAATGGTTACCGATGTCAACGACGAGGGCGTTACCTACAAGAGCATGGCGGATAACACCGAGACGTTCATCCCGTCGTACTGCAAGATTTGGTCTGCAGGTGTTGCAGCATCCCCACTTGCAAAGCTAGTCGCCGACAAGTGTGGAGCAGAGGTAGACCGCCCAGGTCGTGTCATTGTGAACGATGACTTGACCGTTGGCACCTACAAGAACGTCTACGCCGTTGGCGATATGGCTAATGCAAACAACTTGCCGGGCGTCGCTCAGGTCGCAATCCAGGGTGGCGAATACGTCGCCGAAAACATTGCTGCCGAGGCGGAAGGTCGCGACGTTTCCGAACGCACGCCGTTCGAGTACTTCGACAAGGGCTCCATGGCAACTGTTTCCCGCTTCTCCGCTGTGGTGAAGATGGGCAAGGTCGAGGTTGCAGGCTTCATTGGTTGGCTGTTGTGGCTCGCTGTTCACCTGATGTTCCTGGTTGGCTTCCGCAACCGCCTGGTCTCCGTGGTCAGCTGGGGCCTCAATGTCATGAGCCGTGACCGTTGGCAGATGGTGGCAACCCGCCAGCAGATGTTCGCTCGAAATGCGATGAACCGTTTGGCTGAGTTGTCCGAGGACTCGGATGACGCACCTGCCGAGATCCGCGAGGCACATCGCAATAACAGCTAGTCCTGCTCTAGTGGCGCACTAGGCGCACAAATAAAGACTGCCCGTAGCAATCAGCTGCTGGGCAGTCTTTTTCTGTTAGCGTCCGGCTTGGCTACTTGGCTTCTGCAGGCAAGATTGCGAGACGAAGATTCGTGCGACTGAGGAGTTTTCCGTCAGAGTCTCGCGTATGCCGAATTTCCCACACCTGGGAAGTACGTCCAAGGTGCACCGGGGTCGCCGTTGACACGACGACATCACCGGCTTGCGCTGAGCGATAGAAGTCAGTGCTGTTATTGACACCCACTACCGGCTGTTTTCCACCCACCGCGATGAAGCCGGCAACAGATCCAGCAGACTCTCCCAGCGTTGCAAACATGCCACCATTGGCTAATCCCCACGGCTGCAAATGACGCTCGTCCACGGTCATTTCCATGACGAGATGGTTTGGACCCAATTCGCGGTATGACGTTCCGATCGTTGCATCCAGACCAGCGATTTCTCGAATTGCCATCGAGTCGTTCAACGATGCGATTTGCTCACTGGTCAGTGGCGACTGAGCAGCCATGCGCAACATGCTGACATACTCGCGAAGTGCTGCTGACCGGTCAGTCGACGACTCGTTGGCTTGAGGTGTGGTGTCGTTGTTCTTCATGTGCGCGTTTCTCCAACCATTGCGTGTATCTAGCTCAAAAGCCTGATCGACAGGCCCGTACGACAATCGCACGTGCACTGATTGCAACAAGTGTAGATATCAACAGAAACTATTGTGGGCACTCTCTAGGAATATCCACGCACGTTTGCAAAATAGTTCTAAACTCATAGCTCGGATACGTAGATTTACGGGCCCAGGCTGCACGTCAATGGCCGAGCAGGGACTAGTCTGGTAACCGTTTAACCGCGCACATCGCTGCGCATACATTCTCGATGGAAAATGGTGAACACTTCAGAATGACGAACGCAGAAAACACGAATGCAGTCGCGGAAACCGGTAAGGCACAGATTGGTGTCGTTGGGCTTGCAGTCATGGGTTCCAACATTGCCCGCAATTTTGCTCGTAATGGCAATACGGTCGCAGTGTTCAACCGTAGCCCGCAGAAGACGCGCGACATGATGGCGAATTACGGCGACGAGGGTGCTTTCATCCCGTCCGAAACCATCGAAGACTTTGTTGCTTCACTGGAGCGTCCTCGACGCGCACTCATCATGGTGCAGGCAGGTGCGGCAACTGATGCGGTCATCAACCAGCTTGCAGATGCGATGGATGAAGGCGACATCATTATCGACGGCGGAAATGCGCTGTACACCGACACGATTCGTCGTGAAGCTGAAATCCGCGAACGCGGCTTGCACTTCGTCGGCGCAGGTATCTCAGGTGGCGAAGAGGGCGCTCTCAATGGCCCGGCAATCATGCCTGGCGGACCAGCCGAATCCTACGAATCCCTCGGCCCGCTGCTCGAGTCCGTGGCTGCTGTTGTCGATGGCACTCCCTGCGTAACCCATATCGGCCCAGATGGTGCGGGACACTTCGTCAAGATGGTCCACAACGGCATCGAGTACGCCGACATGCAGGTCATCGGCGAGGCCTACCAGCTGCTCCGTTACGCAGCAGGTCTGGAGCCAGCGGAGATCGCTGACATCTTCCGCACCTGGAATGCTGGCGACTTGGACTCCTACCTCATCGAAATCACGGCAGAGGTTCTCTCCCAGGTTGATGCTGAAACCGGCAAGCCACTTGTCGACGTCATCGTCGATGCTGCAGGCCAAAAGGGCACTGGCCGCTGGACCGTCAAGGCTGCCCTCGACCTGGGTATCCCAGTAACGGGCATCGGTGAGGCTGTGTTCGCTCGTGCCCTGTCGGGTGCACGTGACCAGCGCGCTGCAACTATCGACAACCTCCCCTCGGGCGACGTCACCACGCTGGAGGCGCTCGGCGTCGACAAGCAGGAGTTCGTTGAGGATGTCCGTCGCGCACTGTACGCCTCCAAGCTCGTTGCGTATGCGCAGGGCTTCGATGAGATCAAGGCTGGCTCGGCTGAGTACGACTGGAACGTTGATCCACGCGACCTCGCTACGATTTGGCGTGGTGGCTGCATCATTCGTGCGAAATTCTTGAACCGCATTCGCGAGGCATACGACACCAATCCTGAACTGGAATCGTTGCTACTTGATCCTTACTTCAAGGGCGAGTTGGGCGACTTGATGGATTCTTGGCGTCGAATTGTTATCTTGGCAACGCAGTTGGGTCTGCCAGTACCGGTGTTCTCGTCGTCGCTGTCGTACTACGACTCCTTGCGCGCACACCGCCTGCCAGCGGCGCTCATTCAGGGTCAGCGTGACTTCTTTGGCGCTCACACGTACGAGCGTGTTGATAAGCCAGGCAAGTTCCACACCCGGTGGTCCGGCGACCGTTCTGAGATTGAAGCGTAGTGCATCTCTCCCGGTAATCTGGTCTTCATGCCAGACTTTGCAACGCTAGGTGTTGCCGACCCGCTCATCCGTGCCCTACGGGGAATGCGGGTCACTTCGCCGACTCCGATTCAGTCCCTCGTCATTCCGGATGCTCTTGCTCGCCGGGATGTCATGGCGCAGGCACCCACGGGTTCCGGTAAGACAATCGGTTTCGGCGTCCCTTTGGTTCAGCTGCTATCCGGTGGTGCTTCCAAACCTGGTCGGCCACGAGCAATCGTGCTCTCCCCGACTCGTGAATTGGCAGACCAGATCGCCGACGTTTTGGCTGATCTGGGCACCAGTTTCGGGCTTCGTGTGTTGTCACTGGTCGGTGGTGACAATGTCCGCAAACAACAAACGCTGCTCGCTGCTCCCGTTGACATCGCCGTTGCCACTCCAGGTCGCGCCCATGACCTGAAGCGACGTGGTTTGCTGCATTTCGACGATGTGCGCATCGCCGTCGTCGACGAAGCTGACCAACTCGCGCATTTAGGCTTCTTCGCAGATGTCTTGGGCTTGTTGCGAGCATGTCCGCATGATGCGCAACGGCTCTTATTTTCCGCGACGCTTGACGATGCAGATGAGCCGGAAGCATCGGAGGCGCTCGTCGCAAAGCGTAAGCACCGTGACCAAGGTGAGCATACAGTTGCGGATCTGATGGAGGGGCGAGATCCGTCGGTTCATCGGACGGAGACATCTGTGGTGTCGGTGGATGCGATGCATCATGTGTTGTTGCGTGTGCGGGATAACGAGCAAGCGGATGCCGTGATTCCGTGGATTGCGTCTCGTAAGGGACAGTGCGTGATTTTTGCCAACTCGAAGGCGCGTGCGGTGTCGATGTTTGAGGCTCTCGCTTATTACGACATTGATGTCGACGTGTTGCATGGTGATCGCGGGCAGACTGCACGCCGGAAGGTGCTCGCAGATTTTACGGCAGGTACGACAAGGGTCTTGATTGCGACGGATGTTGCAGCTCGAGGTATCGATATTGATTCGCTCGAGCTTGTTGTTCATGCCGATCCGCCATTGGATTCCGCAACCTATGTGCATCGATCCGGTCGTACTGCGCGTGCAGGAAAGACCGGCACGGTTGCGATGATCGTTCGTGACAGGCAGTACGAGCAAGCGAAGAACATGCTGGCTGGGGCCGGCGTCACTGCTATCGAGGTGCTGGGAACACCTCACAATGACGAGTTCATGCATTGCACAGGTGCTCGGAAACCTCGGGTTGCGGCACGCTTCCAGGAACGAGACCGCGACGAGGCAGGATCGCGCACACCTGGTAACCGAGGCGCGTTTGGTCGTGGCCGAGGCTCCGGCGGGCGCAGCGGTGTCGGTTCCAGGCAACATCGCCCAAAGCGAACAAAGCGATCTGGCAAAAAGGGCCGTTAGTGCGAGCTATTTCCTGCTAGAAGAAGTAAGATAACGGCCTAATCATGGAAATATTGCTTAACGTCATTGCAGTTCTGGGTTTCATAGCCTTGACTGCGGGTACGGGTCTCTTTGTTGCGTTCGAATTCGCACTCACGGGTCTCGAACGCTCCACCATCGAAGCCGATGTAACCAAGCGGGGTGACGGCCAGGCAAAATCCGTGCAAGATGCGCATAATCGCCTGTCGTATCACCTGTCCGGCGCGCAGCTCGGCATCACATTAACCACTCTGGCCACTGGTTTTCTGGCCGAGCCCATTCTGTCCAAGTACTTCACCCCCATGCTGGAGTGGGCTGGACTTTCTGAGTCCGCAGCGACTTCGACTGCACTTATTATGGCGCTGATTGTGGCCACCGCGTTGTCAATGATTTACGGCGAGCTGGTGCCAAAGAATCTGGCCATCACCAAGCCGCTGCCTGTCGCCCGGACAACCGCACGCCCAGTGATGTGGTTTAACTGGGGTTTCTACCTTTTCATTCAGGCGATGAATGCCACGGCCAATTGGTTGGTCAGCAAGTTGGGTATAAAGCCTGCCGACGAGCTGGCGTCGGCACGCTCCCCTCAAGAATTGGAAGCACTCGTCCGCAATTCGGCGCAGGCCGGTGCGATGGAAAAACCGAAGGCGCAGATGCTGGAAAGCTCGTTGCGTTTCGGTGAAACGTCCGCAGAGGATTTGATGACGCCTCGTTCGACGATTCTGTCGCTCGATGCCTCGTCCACTGTCACGGATCTATTGAAGCTGTCGCTCGAGTCTGGTCGCTCGCGGTTCCCGGTTACCGACGGGGATTTGGACGCAACAATTGGTGTTGTGCACGTCAAGGACGTGTTCACTGTGCCAACTGACAAGCGCGATACGACGACCATGCGTGAATTGGCTCGCAAGGTACCAGTCCTGCCGCAGTCTCTCGACGGTGATGCTGTTCTTGAGGCAGTTCGTTCGGCGGGTTCACAGGTGGCTCTCGTTGCCGATGAGTACGGCGGTACTGCGGGCATCGTGTCCATCGAGGATGTCGTTGAAGAAATCCTTGGTGAGGTGTGGGACGAGTACGACGATGTCGAGGCAGAACAGGAAGTTCGCCGAGATATCGAAGGCTGGGACTGCTCGGGTCTTACTCGCGTCGATGACCTACCGGCAAAGGTTGGCTACTTCGCTCCAGACGGCTCGTGGGAAACCTTGGGTGGCGTGATCATGTATGCACTCGGACGAATTCCTACAGAAGGCGACATCGTCTTATTACCGGAAACTGACCGCGATGCGATGGACGAGTTTGAATCCGGTTTGCATGGCAGGTGGTATGCACGAATTTTGTCCATGGACGGCCGTCGCGTAGATCGCGCACTACTCATCCCAATTACCAACGAACGTGCAAAGGAGATGTTTGACCGATGAGTAGTGACTTATTTGGCATCCTCCTCACGTTTGTATTGCTGGCTTTCAACGCTTTCTTCGTCGGCGCAGAATTCGCCTTGATTGCTGCCCGACGGGACCGCTTGGATGCTTTGCTCTCTCAGGGCAAGAAGCGTGCCAAGACTGTCATCGAGGCTTCTGAGCATTTGTCGATGATGCTTGCCGCTGCGCAATTAGGCATCACCATCGCCTCTCTCCTGCTCGGTAAGGTGTCGGAGCCCGCGATCGCGCACCTCTTAGAGGGGCCGTTCGATTCGATGGGGGTTCCTGATTCCCTCCAGCACCCCATTTCTTTCGCTATCGCGCTGCTATTGGTCTCGATTCTCCATATCGTTCTAGGCGAAATGGTGCCGAAGAACATCGCTCTCGCCGGCCCTGAAACCATGGCCATGTGGCTTGTTCCTGCGCACATGATGTTCTACCGCATGACCAAGCCGCTGCTGCTGTTTTTCAACTGGATTGCTCGCCACACGCTTGCCCTATTCGGTGTCGAGCAGAAAGACGAACTCGATTCAACCGTTGACTCTGTCGCACTTGCGTCGATGATCGCTGAATCACGCCAAGAAGGACTTCTTGACGACGAAGAGCACCGTCGCCTTAACCGCGCCTTGCGCTCGAGTAGCCGAAGTATTCGTGAAGTCTTGATCGTGTCTAAGGACGTCCGCACGGTCCCTGCGCATCCAACCGTCGGCGACTTGGAGCGGAGGGTGTCCGAAACCGGCTTTTCTCGTTTCCCAGTCCAGTATGAGGGCGTCCCTGACCAGCGTGGGTGGCGTGGTTATATTCACGTCAAGGATGTATTGGATCGCGTGCTTGATGCCGATTCAGGCCCAGCTACGAAGATCCCTGATCACGAGATCCGCCCACTGATTACCGTTGATGCTGACGGCGCGATCGATACCACGTTGCGTGAGATGCGACGAAAGCGCGCTCACATGGCGCAGGCCGTCGCTGATGGCCAGGTGCTCGGCGTCGTGATGTTGGAAGATCTCATTGAGGAGTACATTGGCGTGGTACACGACTGGACTCATGAAGTTCGTGACCCCGCTGATTCTGCTACTTCGCCAAGTACTAAACGGGTGGCTGGGCACCCAGTCACAGCGTCAGCTACCGCAGCGAAAGCTGCCCAGGCAAAAACCGCTGCTGTACGCGCGGCCACTGCACGAGCAGCGAAGTCGTCAACGCGTCAGATGCCGAAGCCAAAGCCGTGATCTCCGCGACTCCCCCACGCCCCATGACAACACTTCTCTCCCGCCCCGAATGGCTTGAGGCTCACGACAACCACGTTCGTCGCGTTGAAGCGCTCACCGCTGATCACTTGGCGCGACGTTCCCGCAACGAACGACACCCAGTGTGGGATTTCCTCTTCGACTACTACCCCGTTACACCTGGTCAGCTGAAGCACTGGTCACCAGGAGTTGGGGTAATGCTTGACGACGTCCGCGACAGCGACGTAGCTCCCAATGGCTCTCTCGGCCACGTGAAGTTCCTAAGTATCAGCAACAGGCGGGCGGAGTTGGATAAAGACGCGTTCGTCGCAAAGCGAGGCGAGTCTGCGAAGTACATCCAGAACTTATTGCAGCGGACGGCGAGCAATCCAGCGCAGTTCGATTGCTTTGGACTGCATGAATGGGCGATGGTGTATCGCACTGAACAACCTCGGCATCCAGAACCTTTGAGGTTGGGATCGGCGGGGACGAATGACGTTGTCGATACGCATTCTGTGAAGTGCACACATTACGATGCTTTTCGCTTTTTCACCGAGAAAGCTCGTCCATTGAATCGTTTTCAGCCAGTGCGAGCTAGTCAGCCCGAGTGCGAACAATCGGGTTGTTTGCATGCAAATATGGACTTGTACAAGTGGGCTACAAAACTTGCCCCTATTATTCCGGGCGAATTATGGCTAGATTCATTTGAGTTGGCTAAAGCTGTACGCCAACTAGACATGGAAGCCTCACCGTATGACCTGCGGGACTGGGGCTTCGTGCCGGTACCAATTGAAACTCCTGAAGGTAAGGCAGAATACGTCACTCGACAACGACAATTGTCGGAGCGTGCTGGGGTAATCCGTTCTCAGATTGTTCAGCATATTTCTTCGGTGTTCGACTAATCTTTAAACGTTCATTCTTTGTCGATACCCTAAGGGGGATAAGGAGTTCGCTCGTCAATGGGCAAGCACTCGAATGGCAAGCAGAATTACCGCATTGCCAAAGGCCCACTTTTTGGTGGCCTCGCGGTCATTCTTGTTATCGCTATTGGTGTTAGCTGGGCAACTATCGGTAAGGACAAGCTCGAGCAAGAACGCGCGCTTCGAGCACAATGCTCTCAGGGCGATATGTCTCTCATCGTCACTACCGACCCAGCGTTTGTGGGACAGGCGCAGAGCTTAGTACAGGCATATGGCGAGTCGCGCCCGGTGGTGCGTGATCACTGCATTCGCCCACAAATTATGGTCACCGGATCTGCCGAGGTTGTCGATGCCATTGCGGCTAATGCCCCCGTTCCCGGCGTATGGATTCCCGCTGACGACTCCTTCGTCAATGACGCTAAGCAGGCAGGAACGCTTGCTATCGAGATGCATCAGGCAAGACTGATGCCTGAAGCAGTCGGAATTGCAATGTCCAAGAGTAAGGCACGCAAATCCCGGTCCACGGTCACGTGGGGCGATTTATCGACCAAAAACCTCGCTACCCCTGGCGGTGGCGATGCAGTCACATCCGCAGTGGCAAACTCACACCTGACCTCGGATACCGATATGCAGGAATTCCTCTCCAAGGTGCACGAACGAGCCTACAAGGGTGGCGAATACACGTCAGATTCCCTGATGCAACAAATCTCCAGTGGTAGCACTGATATCGAGGGCGTTCCCGCAACTTCGTCCATGATGCAGATGGCAGGCAACGGACTAGAGCTAATCACGCCGGAAGGGTCAAAGCAGCTCTCCGCTCCGATTGTGACCTTCGGATCTGGCGGCATGATGGACGAGCTCACATCCCGAGCTGGTGCTGATTTCGCCTCTTTCGCCGAAAGGCATGGGGCGGACGGAGAAAAGTCACACGGCGCAACTGTTGCAGGTTCGGTCAAGCAAGCGGTGACAGCACTGAACCTCATTGAAACCAACCCGATGGCAATTGCGCCTGGACAAACTGGTGGTACGTCATTCGGCGCAGCTGAAACGCCAGGCTCAACGCTGGTTCTCCTCGATGCATCCGAAAGCGTTGACCTCGGCGCGGTCACCGCTGCATTGCGACCAGCCTTGGACAAGGCCGTCGAAAAGCCAACACAGGCCGACGCACCATCATCGCTGCGGCGAGTTGCGGTATGGAACTATTCGTCCCCACAGACTGATGGCATCTACACTGGCGTCCGCCAGAACGTCCTCTTTGAGGAATCGGCATCCGACGGCCTCGCGGAGTCGCACGAAACCATCAACCACCTTGTACCTATTGGTGACGCATGGTTGTGGCGTTCGTTGAAAACCGCTTACGACTACGCAGTGCAAAACCATGTCCCAGAGGTAACCAACCGGGTCGTCCTTATTACCTCGGGCAAGGACAGCACTGGAGATAACGCAACCGATGCTTTGTCCGCGATCTCGCAGATGCAAAATGCTGCTCACCCGGTGCGAATCGACGTGGTCTTGCTTAACGACGACCCGACTGGTGGCAAGCTTTCCACGGTTGCTCAACAAACCGGAGGGACAGTTACCCAGGTGACAAGCGCTGCCGAAGCTGGCGCTGAAGGCAAAGATACGTTGGAAAACGCCATTGCCAAGGCTATGGGTGTGAAGAACTAAGAAATCCCCCGGAGGGAGCAATCCGGGGGAATTTTTCTATTTGCGGTTCGAAGCGTAGGGAGCCAACCACGTGTGGCTTACTAGCCGATACGGCGACGACGGCGTGCTGCCAACTCGTCTTCCGGCGCCTCGTTCGCTTCGGCATCGATGCGCTCGGATGGGAACGCCGCGATAGAACCGGTGAGTTCCTTCATGATGCCCGGGACTGCAATACCGAACACACCCTGACCACCGTTGAGGAGGTCAATAACTTCTTCATTGGAACGGCACTGGTACACAGTGCGACCGTCGGACACCAGGGTGATGTTTGCGAGGTCATCGACACCAAGATCACGAAGCTTCTCAACTGCGAGACGAATATTCTGCAGCGAAATGCCGGTATCCAGGAGGCCACGGACGATCTTCAGAACCAAGATGTCGCGGAACGAGTAGAGGCGCTGAGTACCAGAACCCTTTGCACCACGAATAGAGGGGACGACCAACTTCGTGCGAGCCCAGTAGTCGAGCTGACGGTAGGTGATTCCCGCCACCTGACATGCGATTGGCACACGGTACCCGACTTCTTCATCAGGACCCATGTCGAACAGAGAATCCTGCACTACACGTTCGCCTGACTCTTGATTATCAAGTCCGAGTTCCAATGGCTCGTGGCCGAAATGGTCACTCATATAAATACTCCCCTGGTAGTTCCACTGCCGTCATTCATCTTTCGCTAAGGGTAGAACTCTGTCAACAGGATTTCGCCCGACACACCGCATCCCTAAACCTAAAGTTGAGGTTTAGGGTGCGGAAATACCAAAAGCCCAGCTCAGATAACTGTAGCCAGGCTTTTTGCTTTTCGACGACACCGACACTCCCCACCACCGTTTGGGGGTGAAATTAAGAATTCCGGGTGAAACTTGCACCACAAGCGTCTTGTTAAATCACATCAGTAACATTAACTCTCGTCAGATTTAGGGTCCGCATCCGGCGCCGTGAAGTCAGTGGCATCAATACCCTCGAGGAACGCAGCGAAGTCCTTTAACGACTCCTCTACTTCCTCATCGACAGATTCGCCCTCACCCAGTACGTCGTCAAGCAGACGCGAGGCAGGGACCGATACGGAATCGACGACTTCGCGAGCAATAAACAAAGGGGCATCGGCGAGATCACACACGATGATCATGTCTGAAGGGCGGATATCCAGCGTCATGCCATTGGCGAGCTGAAGTTCACCCATGAACACGCCTTCAAAACAGGAAGTAATAGTGCCCTGCTGGATGGAGGTTCCGAGAATATCGACGGTGTCCGCCAGAACCTCGTGAATTCCAGGTCGGTTTTGCGTCATGCTGGCATCGCGGGCAGCGAAATTGGCAGCATCGGCAGCACCAATCCAGATGGGAATGACTCGATTGCCCTCTTCAGAATGCACCAAGAGCACAGGATGTTCTTCTGGCCCATGAACCATCAAGCCACGAACGGTTACTTCGACAAATTCGTTAGTGAATTCAGACATAGTCACTTTTATATGCGCGAGCTAGCGGCCCAGATCTTTATTGACCTGATGCTTAACCAAAGTGCCGTGCAGAGTGACCAGCAGTGCAGTCATCTCACGGGCCATTTCTTCCGCCTTCTGACGCCCCTTGCCACCCTTCGACTTCGCCAATGGCTGAGCTGCCTGTGCAACAAGGTCCGCCTCGCGGGTTGCAGCTGTGCGCACCGTCTTCAAATGGCGAGCATCAAGACCGAAGTCACGCAGCTTCGCGGCCGTCTCTGCAATCAGCAGTGCATCGCCATCGAAGCAGTTCATCGTGTCAGGCTTGACCAACCCAGCGGTGATCAGAGAATCAAGGAAAGACTCGTCAATCCCCGACCTATCGCACAATTCAGATCGAGACAACGTAACTACTGCGGACTCACGGAACTGATCTGCAGTAACCAGTGGAGTTACAGATGCCAGCCCTTCACCAGCGGCGTTGCCCTGGTCGATTTCGTCGAGCTGCTCTTTAATGACTTTCAACGGCAGGTAATTGTCACGCTGGACAGTCAGGATGTACCGCAAGCGGTCGACGTCAGCACGTGCAAAGCGACGGTATCCTGATGCACTTCGCGACGGTGAAATCAGGCCCTCAGATTCCAGGAAGCGGATCTTAGACACTGTGACATCCGGGAACTCCTGCTTGAGTTCATTGAGAACAGCGCCGATTGACATCTTGCCCGTCGTGCGTGCGCGCGACGAAGCGCCCTGTGCACCATTCGCGCTTTCCGCGGAATTCGTGCCCGGGTTTGGTGCTGATGCTGGAACCGCTGCCACAGTATTCGAATCTTCCTGCTTAAACCTGATCAAACTGCCATATGAAAGGCAGTCGAACAGGTTCTTCCCGACGACTGCCTAAAAGGTAGGACCTAGAAAAATCTAGTCTCCCACCGAGAGGAAATCTAGTTGCCCTTGGACGCGGTAAGGAACACCAGGCGGAACTTGCCAATCTGAACCTCATCGCCATTAGACAAAGCAGCGGAGTTCTTAGGCTCACGATTAACGTACGTGCCGTTCAGCGATCCCACGTCAACGACCTCGAAGCCAGCATCGCCCTTACGGAACTCAGCGTGGCGACGAGAAACCGTCACGTCATCCAAGAAAATATCGCTATCTGGGTGGCGACCAGCGGTGGTCACTGGCTGATCGAGAAGGAAGCGGGATCCAGCGTTCGGGCCACGCTTAACAACGAGCAGTGCCGAGCCTTCAGGCAAACCTTCAATGCCAGCTACTGCAGGATCCTGACCAGCGCTGGTTTCCATTTCCTTAAGCAGATCTGCGCGGAAGACCGAAGTGGTCTCCACAGATGCTTCCGGCTTGCCGGTGCTGTTAGTCATATTTGTTCCTCCGGACAATCGTGAACGAAATCTGGATCGATTTCCTAACCTCTGTCTAAATCATAGCGTTGACCGTCACACCGCGGGAGTGTGAACGCGACGGACTACAACGAAACAGCAGGTACTTACCTAAGAATAGTCGATTTTAGATGTAGCTGTTACCTAAACCACTGCCACACGACGACTTCATTGCCGTCGTCTAGCGATCCTTGACACTACCGAAACATCGCCGCTACGGATCCCATCACGCCACCGCTATTGGACAACGGGTTGTCATTGACCATGTATGTCCATGTTGCGCTCGGCCGTCCCATGCCTTCCGCTTCTAGGTCCACCCCATCGGCGGTGATGGGCACTTCACAGAAGGTCTGGGCAGCCTTGTCGACGGCTCCCGCAGCCAACCCCTTGAATGCGGCGATTGCAGCCCTGTGGAACTCGTCGATAGGGCTTTCCTTGGCCAGTGCGCGAAGGTGTACAGACTCACGCAGATCGTTCAAATCAGCCAAGTGATCAGACCACCCACGGTCGAGGTGAGCCAAAGCGATCTCCCGGGCAGCTTCAATCGCGGTTTCTTCCGGGACCGTTCGGAGAATCTCCTCAGCACGATCCGGTTCACGCTCGGACAATTCAGTCCACGCTAGGTCCGTCGTCAACAGACGTTCCCGACGCTCGTCCAAAATGTCTCGTTGATCGCCGATCAACTTGTTGTATTTCCACGTCGTAGCGTGAATAGACAGCATGGTTGACTCCGTGACCCGTTGCGCATGCTCCACAAAGTACGCAGCCTTCGCATCCACAATCCGACCGTCCTTGTCCGGGACCACCATCAACTCTTCTCCGGCTCCACCTTCGAGGACGAGGTCGTCGTCAAGAGCAACAAAGAAGACGGAGGAACCAGGATCGCCCTGGCGCCCGGCGCGGCCACGTAGCTGGCCGTCGAGACGAGCGGTTCGGTGCCTGCCAAGACCAATGACTCGCAGACCTCCGAGTTCGACAACGCGATCGCGTTTCGACTCATCGGAACCACCTAGACGAATATCCGTGCCTCGACCTGCCATCTGTGTGGATACGGTCACATTTCCCGGCGCACCCGCGTCAGCGATGATGGAAGCTTCAACTTCGTCATTCTTGGCGTTCAGAACTTCGACATCGAGACCTTGGAGGACCAGCGCATCGGCAAGTCGCTCGGACTCCGCGACATCGCGCGTACCCACCAGGACTGGTTGTCCAGTCGCTTGGACTCGGAGAATTTCGTCGATGATGGCCTCGAAAGCGTCCTCGCTGGTGGCATAAATGCGGTCCGGCTCATCATCGCGAATACACGGTTCATTGGGTTCGACGACAGAAACTCGTAAACCATAGAATTCGCGGAACTGATCGCCAGCCGCGACAGCAGTACCTGTCATGCCACACTTAATTTCGTAGCGACCAACCAGCTGCTGAATAGTCAGAGAATCGAGGACACGACCCCCCTCGGAAACCACGAGTCCTTCCTTCGCTTCGACGGCTGCCTGCAGGCCGTCAGGCCACCGCTGCAAATCCGCGACTCGCCCACGAGACGCATCGACCAACTGGACCTTGCCGTCGCGAACAATGTAGTCGACATCGCGTTGCAGCAATTCGCGAGCATGCAAGGCGACGTTGACCTGCACGAGGGTGGTGCCGATGTGCTCTTCGTCGTAAAGCGATTCGATGCCCAGGAGACGTTCGACTCGCTTTGCTCCAGAATCGGTGAGAAAGGCGTTCCGGTGCCCTTCGTCCACCGTGTAGTCCTTATTCTTTTCCAGCCTGCGGACGATATCGGTGATGCGCCCCGCAGGAGCTTCACCCGGCGCTGAACCAGCAAGCACGAGTGGGACGAGTGCTTCGTCAACGAGCACGGAGTCCGCTTCGTCGATGATTGCGACGTCGGCTGGTTGCTGCACACGCTGGGCAACATCGGTGGCACAGCGGTCGCGCAACACATCGAAGCCCAGCTCGTTGACTGCCACATACACAACGTCGGCTGCATACGCTTGACGACGCTGCTCCGGGCCATCTTGCTCCCCAATCGCTGCCGATGACAGATCGAGGAACTCGAAGATTGGCCCCATCCAGCCGGCATCGCGACCGGCAAGATAGGAGTTCACAGTAATCGAGTGAACGCGGTGACCACGTAGCGCAAATCCGGCGGCAGCAAGCGCACCTGACAAGGTCTTGCCCTCACCTGTTGCCATCTGAACAACATCGCCTTCGATGAGACGAAGCGCGCCTTGCAATTGCACATCAAATGGCCGCATACCAATGGCGCGTTCCGACACTTCACGAAGTGCCGCCAGCAGCTCCGGGGCATTGTCCTTGTTATCGCGGGCAAACTGGGCAAGCGCGACGTCGTCAAGTCCGGAGAGCTCAGGGACTAAATCGTTGGCCTTCTGAACAAGGGAGACGCTGCGTTTCTGGTCACGGCTCTGCTTACCGCCGAGGGCCTTCCAGAACCAATTCATCCTTGCCACGGTTAACCTCTTTCTCGTGCTGACGTGCGCCGATGCTATTACACACTGCGAGAGCCCGGCGAGTCAGCGTTGGCAGCGACTGTATAACTATCCACACTAACGGAATCACAAGGGCGGACGTTTTCCTAGGAACCTAACCCGGCGATCTTTGTCACTTCCGAAGCATCAATCTGGCACTATGTTCAGAAGTACAAGCTGGGCGCGCTGCCCCAACTGTCGCCTTGAAAAGAAAGTGAGTTCACCATGACCATCGAATTCGTACCTACGGCGGATCTTGTCGACGAGATTGGCGCAAACGTGCGTAGCTGCGATCTGCAGTTCCGCGATATTGGTGGTCGTCGTGAGTTTTGCGGACGCATTACGACGGTCAAGTGCTTCCAGGATAATGCCCTGTTGAAGTCAATTCTGTCGGAAGATTCCGACGGTGGTGTCCTTGTGATCGATGGCGATGCTTCCTTGCATACCGCACTGGTCGGTGACGTGATTGCAGGACTTGGCCAGGAGCACGGCTGGGCAGGAGTAATTGTTAACGGTGCAGTCCGTGACTCGAAGCTGATCGGAGAAATGGACTTCGGGTGCAAGGCATTGGGCACGAATCCGCGAAAGTCCACGAAGTCTGGTTCTGGTGAACGCGATGTTCCGGTGTCGTTCGGTGGCATCACCTTCGTTCCTGGTGAAACTGTGTATGCAGATTCTGACGGGATCGTCGTTCGGTAGTTCCGCACCTCACCTATGACCGCGTTGGCAACATTTTGGCTCGTTTTTTGGCTGGAATTGTTGCTAGCTCGGTCATAAGTCTCTGATTGGGCGCTTATTCCCTGGCCAGACCACTTTTCTCTCGCTAACCTGGGGTTATGAACTCCGCCAGCGCCCTTTCCAGCACTCCATCCGGCAATCAACAGCCGCCTACGGTTCGCCCGGCTGCGGTCGCTGGCATGTTTTATCCGGCTGATCGCCACGAACTCTCGGAGTTAGTTGATTCGCTGCTTGCTGATCTGAGGCTTGCCGATCCGAGGCTCGCTGCTCCGCAGCTGGTCGCTTCTGCCCCTTCTACGGCAGACAGCGAAAGCAACAGTGAGCCAATTCCATCCCGCGTTGTGGTGTGTCCACACGCGGGTCTCGTGTATTCGGGCCGCCTCGCAGCGAGGAGTATTCGCAGCCTCCAGGAGTGGGATCGCACTCGTCATTCCATAACGACGATCGCCATCTTTGGCCCCAACCACCGTGTTCCGTGGCGAGGTGCCTGCTTGTCCGGCCACGACAAGTGGGCGACACCGCTTGGCGAGGTGGCCGTCGACAAGCAATTGGAACAGTGGGCACTCACCCAGCCCAACGTGAAGGTGGCGCCGGCCGTGCACGCCCAGGAGCACAGCGCAGAGGTCGAGTTACCGTTCCTACAGCGAGCGTTTCCGCAAACGCGCGTGCTGCCGATGGTTATTGGGCAGATGGAAGCGCATGAGGTAGCCGCGCTCATGGAGCAGGTGCTCGCAGATCCAGGGGCTGCTGTGCTGGTCAGTTCGGATTTGTCGCACTTTTTGCGTGACGACGATGCTCGCCAGGTCGATGAAATCACTTTGAAGAAGGTGGGCGCGCTGGAGAGCATTGGGCCTCGGGAAGCATGCGGGGCATTTTCGTGGAATGGGCTGAGCGAAGTGGCGGCAAAGTTGGGGTTTGAACCTGTGGTGCTTGAATCAGCGACATCAGCGGATGCGGTTATCGATGGTGTGCGCATGGGAGATCGCCCAGGCGGAGCGGACTCCGTCGTTGGGTATGCATCGGTGGCATACGTGGAGGTCGGTGAGAAGCTGCCGGGGATGGCGCGCCAGGCAATCGAGTCAGAACTTGGAGTTCGTACTGGCGAGCCCCTGATTCCTGATCATCCGTGGCTACGGACTAACGGTGCCAGCTTTGTCACTATTAATACTGTCTCCGGCGTTGTGCGTGGAGCACCGCCGAGGCTTCGGGGATGCATCGGTACGTTGGAGGCCTACCAGCCGCTGGGCGTGGATGTCGTGAGGCATGCACAGGCTGCAGCCTTCGAGGATCCCCGGTTCAGGCCGGTCACCGCCGATGAGCTCGATTCCCTTCGTATCGAGGTTTCTGTGCTCTCGGCTCCGCAATCGCTCGGCAGGATCAGCCGGGATGAAGCGTTAGCCACAATCCGGCCAGGCATTGACGGCGTGACCATTTCTTCGCGGCGCGGTCGCGCCACCTTCCTGCCCCAAGTATGGGAGCAGTTGCCCGATGCCGATGAATTCTTGATGCATCTGCAAGCAAAAGCCGGCTGGGCGCGTGGATCGTGGCCAGATGACACTGAGGTTTCCATCTATACCGTTCGTAGCTGGGAGGAGTAATGTCCACCGATACCGCAGGTCACATTGCCCAATGGTGGGACAAGGTTCCCGAGCCCGCGGATGGTACCGATAAGCCCGCCCGTATTCAGTGCGACCTGTGCCCGCGTCATTGCCGCCTCCGAGACGGTCAACGTGGTTTCTGCTACGTCCGTAAGAATGTCGGAGGGAACCTGATCCTCGACACGTATGGCCGATCTTCGGGTTTCTGCCTTGATCCCGTCGAGAAGAAGCCGTTGAATCATTTTTTGCCGGGAACGTCGATCCTCAGTTTCGGCACTGCAGGATGCAATCTGGGGTGCAAGTTCTGCCAGAACTACGACATTTCAACATCACGTCAATGGGATACGCTCTCCCAAACCGGTGCCCCCGATGCCATTGCGGAAGCAGCCCACCGATATGGTGCCAAGTCCGTCGCGATGACCTACAACGACCCTGTGATCTTCGCCGAATATGCCATCGACACCGCCCGCGCTTGCCACGAGCGGGGCATCAAAACCGTCGCAGTCACCGCTGGCTACATCACTCCAGTCGCTCGCGAAGAGTTCTTCGATGCCTTCGACGCGGTCAACATTGACTTGAAGGCTTTCACGCCTGAGTTTTACAAGAAGCTCACAGGCGCAGATCTGAAGGTTGTGCTGGACAATTTGGAGTGGCTTGCTTCGCGACGAGATCGTCGTGAAGCTCCCTGGATCGAACTAACGACGCTGGTCATTCCGGGGCACAACGATGCGCCGGAAGAATTGGCTGAAATGTGTCGCTGGGTTGTGGAGACGCTGGGGCCGGATGTGCCGCATCATTTTTCAGCTTTTCACCCCGATCATCGGATGCGGGACGTACCTGCGACACCGCCGGAGACTTTACGGTTGGCACGGGAAATCGCACTGGAATGTGGCGAGCAATTTCCGTACACCGGCAATTTGCATGATGCCGATGGAGACGCGACAATTTGCCCTTCGTGTGGTGAGGTCGTGATTCGGCGCGATTGGTACGAATTGTTGGAGTACCGACTGGATGAGCGTGGGTGCTGTGCTTCGTGTGGCACGCGAATTCCGGGTGTTTTTGAGGAAAAGCCGGGGACGTTTGGACGTCGTCGTGTGCCGGTTCAGGTGGCGAGGTAGGCCCAACAAAAACCGCAGGAAGCCGGGACATTCCCCTGCTTACCTGCGGTTTTAGCTTTGTCGGGCTGACCGGATTTGAACCGACGACCCCTTCACCCCCAGTGAAGTGCGCTACCAAACTGCGCTACAGCCCGTCCGCTGTCGCTGCACTCAATATCCTGAGTCGATAGCGACAACTGCTCCAGATTACATCAATGAGACTTGCTTCCTCAAAAATGCACTCAGAGTACTGATAGCCGGCGAAAACTCACTCCAGGTAGATGCTGACTGGCGTATCAAGATTGACGTGCGTTCCCTCACCCGGGTCAATCGACGCGACACGTCCGGTCGCCGCTGCAAGCGAGTTCGTCAGGTTGCCATTGGCATCGTAGATTTTCACATCCTTGAAACCATTGACCCGCAGCTCCATCTCAACCGTGGCTGGCGACTTTCCGGCAACCGAACTTGGAATCATGCCAAGTCCGGACGACGTATCACCCAGTCCGGGCAGCGCTGGCGGAGTTTCCCGCAGTCGAGACAACTCGTCCTGCAAGCGCTCCTGACCTGGAATGTCCGATGGCAGCTCCGGCACTGATGGTAGAGACGGCAGCGATGGAAGCGACCGCGACGGTGGCTCAGGTGTCTCGGTGGTCTTGCTTGTCGACGACGGCGCCGGTGCAGGTGCTGTCGGCTCCGGGCCATCATTGCCACTTCCCGACAAGAACTTCAGAATCAGCGCAACCAGCACAACCAATGCGATGATCGCGGCGATTGCAACGATCACGACACCGCGAGAGCTTCCCGACCCGTTGTTCCTACGCGAGTTCTTTCCCCCATCGTCGTAATTGTCCTGCCCATATGCAGCAGCAGAACCGGCACCTGCAGCTCCAACGCCTGCTGCTCCGGCACCGACTGCGCCTGCAGCGGCGGTGTTGTCGTAGCCGCGTTCGTCGTCGGAAAGCGGAGCCCAGTACTGACCATTGGCATCGCGGGTAGAGCCCTGCGAGCCGTCCCGGCCGACCCCCGAAACACCAATAATCTGCGTCTCGTTCGGGTTGTCAGTGCCACCGAAGTCGGCATCGGGGTTGTAACCAGAAGGATCATTGCCACCCAGGTACTGAGTGTTCTGGTCATCACGGCCAATGAACTGAGTGTTCTGGTTGTCATCGCCGAAGTATTGCGTGGGCTGATCCTCATTGAACGGATCGCGTCCAAAGCCACGTCCACGTCGATCGTTCACCATGGGTTCGGTCCTTTCTTACGGCAAGCGTCACCATGTTCAACGGTTATGTGGCGTAGATAGTTCCAAAAACAGGTGTGAATGTAAAACGAGGTGACTTCAGTGTGCCTTGTTCGCGGGCATGCCAATCAGACCCGCCAAATAGAGCTTTCACCACCATTCACTACGGGAAAACTCCCAAAGCAGTGGTGAATGGTGGTGAAATCTACCGTTACGCAACTACGCGCACGCTACTTCTTCTTGCCACGCTTCTCGCGTACGCGAACAGCAATGCGCACTGGCGAACCCTCAAAGCCGAAGGATTCGCGAAGCTTACGCTCCAAGTAGCGACGGTATCCGTGCTCCAAGAATCCAGTTGTAAACAGCACGATCACTGGTGGACGCGACGAAGCCTGCGTTGCAAAGAGCACACGAGGCTGACGTCCGCCACGCAGCGGAGGCGGATTCTGCTGCATGATTTCGCGAAGCCACGTATTCAGACGACCTGTCGAAATTCGCTTATCCCACGAATCCAATGCCTCGATCATCGCAGGTTCTAGCTTCTGCACGGCTCGGCCAGTCTTCGCAGAAATGTTTACGCGACGAGCCCACGGCACGTGCGCCAACTGCAGCTCGATCTCGCGCTCCAGCAGGTCGCGACGATCCTCATCCATCAAGTCCCACTTGTTGTACGCGACGACAAGTGCGCGTCCGGAGTCCAGAATCAGGCGCAGCACGCGCTGATCCTGCTCGGTGATTGGCTCGGAAGCGTCGACAAGAAAGACACACACTTCAGCGTTATCGATGGTTGAGCGGGTACGCAGCGACGCATAGAACTCATGTCCCTGCGCCTGCTTCGTCTTCTTGCGGATACCGGCAGTATCCACGAAGTTCCACATGCGCTCGTCCATCTGCACAACCGAGTCCACCGGATCCACAGTCGTACCCGCAACGTCGGATACAACGGCGCGATCCTCGCCGGTCAGCTTATTCAGTAGCGATGACTTGCCCACATTCGGCTTACCGATCAGCGCCACACGACGTGGACCGGTTGGCTTGCTCTTGGAGCGTGGTTCCTCAGGGAAAGACTTGACGACGAGATCCAGCACATCAGCATTGCCACGACCGTGGAGTGCGGACGTTGGGTATGGATCGCCGAGGCCCAATGACCAGAATTCAGCCATGTCGCCGAACTGGGAGTCCGACTCGAACTTGTTGGCCACGAGGATGACTGGCTGGTCGGCGCGCTGCAATCGGCGAGCCATGATCTCGTCGGTCGACGTCACACCCACAGTGGTATCCACGACCATGATGATGACATCGGCTGTCTCCATCGCGACTTCTGCCTGTCGAGCAATAGCTGCGTGCATACCCTTCGCGTCAGGATCCCAGCCACCGGTGTCCTGCACCCAGAAGCGCTGTCCTGCCCAGTCGCCGAGGTAGCTAATGCGGTCACGGGTCACGCCTGGGAAGTCTTCAACAACTGCTTCACGACGCCCAATGAAGCGGTTCACCATCGTCGACTTGCCGACGTTTGGACGTCCGACGATCGCAACCGTCGGAAGGAGTTCTTCTTCCTCAGCTTTAACACCGAGAGCGCCAAAGGCTTCCTCGAGTGCTTCCCAGTCCGTTTCCTCATCGAGCTGGCCCGCTTCGGCACGTTCCAGGGCTTCGTTGATCAGGACCTCGTGATCCGCGATGGCGCGGTCAATGGCCTCGTCTGGATTCGTATGGGAGGTTTCAGAGCCAGGAACCGCTGGGTTCAGAGGACCATCGGCGATGGTGGCATCGAAATCAGCGACTTCGGCTTCTGCGGCCTCAGCAGCTTCGTCGTATGCCTCGAGCACGCCTGGGTAGCCAGCTTCAACAACATCGAGAATGTGCTCAATGACCTCTTCGATGTCCATGTTGGAGGTATCAAGCAGTACTGCGTCGTCGGCAGGTACCAGTGGTGAGACAGCACGGGTGCTGTCGAGCTTGTCGCGACGCTGAACGTCAGCGAGTACGTCGTCGAAATTCACGTCTCGACCAGCAGCGACGTCCTGATCGTACCGACGCTGCGCGCGGACTTCCGCAGACGCAGTCATGAAAATCTTGGCTGGTACTTCTGGCAGCACGACGGTGCCAATATCGCGACCTTCCACCACACAGCTACCAGCCGCGTAGGCGAGCTTGCGCTGCAGGGCGACCAGGTTCTCGCGAACCTCTGGGATGGCGGAGACAGCCGAGACATTCTGAGTGACCTCCGAGCCACGAATTTCACCGGAGACATCTTCGCCGTCCATCAGCACGGCTGTGGACTGCGGATCATCCGAAACCTGCAATGGCAGGTTGGCAGTGGCCTCAATAACTGCAGCAGTATCTGCTGGGTCGACGCCTTGACGCAGTACCCACAGCGTGGCGACGCGGTACATTGCCCCTGTGTCCAGGTACTTTGCTTCAAGAATCTCGGCTACAGCACGAGACACCGTGGACTTGCCGGTACCAGATGGGCCGTCGATTGCGACCAGGATGTTGTCAGTAGTTTCAGTCATTACATTCCCACCGCCTTGTACAGCGAAGCCAGCTCAGCGCGATTCAGTGCGCGCAGTGCGCCCGGAGTCTGCTCGCCTAGCTGGACAGTATGAATCTTGGTGCGCACTAGGCGCTGAACTGGATAGCCGGCAGCCTTGAGCAGTCGACGCACAATATGCTTACGGCCTTCGTGGAGTTCCACCACGATGAGGGAACGTCCCTGCCAAACATCAATGATGTCGGCCTTGTCTGCCTTAGCCGGGCCGTCGTCAAGTTCGATGCCCTCAGTCAGCTGACGCATGACCTTGCCGTTGACCTCGCCAACAACTTCGGCCATGTACGTCTTCGAGATCTCGTAGCTTGGGTGCATCAATCGATTTGCCAGCTCACCATCGTTGGTGAGCATCAGCAGACCTTCGGTCTGCGCATCCAGTCGACCAACATGGAAGAGACGCTGGCCAGAGGCGATCTTTTCACCAATGATGTCGCCGACGCATGGGCGACCTTCGTCGTCATGCATGGTCGACTGAACGCCACGAGGCTTATTCAGTACGAAATACTGCATGTCTTCGTTGACGATGATGCGAGAACCATCAACACGAATCACCGCAGTGTTTGGGTCAACGCGGATGCCCTGGCGGGTCACAATCTTGCCGTCGACTTCAACGCGGCCGTCTTCGATGAGCTTCTCAGCCATGCGACGCGATGCCACGCCAGCCTGTGCGAGAACCTTTTGCAGGCGAACACCTTCGCCCTGCTGATCATGACCATGAGCATGGGTGCCGGGGCCAGACCTATGCTTCTCGACGTGCTGTTTACGCGCTGGGCGCGCATTGGACACGTACACGTCGGAAGCGTGTACTCGTTTGCTTTTGTGTTCCGGTGTACCGTCTCGGCGAGCGGGTGGAGTCACTTTCGCGATCCTTTGCAAAATAGAGTTTCAGTATCAGATTATTGCTGGCTGTGTAGTAGCACTGTGCTTTCACGCTGCGAATGCAGCTAAAACCAGCATTATCTGCACAGTGTAGGCGCAGTTACCCCAATCCTGCTAACCACTGTCGGCCAGTCGCCGTCATCCAGCCCGGCGCGGCTGCAGCGAAGCTACTCTGTGACAGCGCTCCCGCACCTTCAGCCACATTTGCGAGGAAAGGCACGCCGGTGAGCTGGCTCATATCACGCAAGTTGGTTGCCACGATTGCTTCATCGACATCGGTAATTGCGTCTGTATCGTCTCTCTCTGTCGCGCTTGCAAGGTCCGATTCAGCGATACCTGCAAGTCGTTGCGGCACCGAACCGCCGACCAGACCTACGACATTCATTCCCCGGCTACGCGCCACTTCCACGGTCAACTCAGCTGTATTGAGACTGCCGAGATTCATCGACGTGACCACCACGGTATGTGCACCCGGCAACTGCTCGGAGAGCTCGGGCAGCGCCCAGTCGTCGCCAAGCCGAACCAGCAGGCCACCGGCCCCCTCGACCAGTACCACTCGTCCTGGTCCATCGAGAGCGACAATTCTTCCGGTGGTATCAGCAACATCCAGCAAGGGCATACCGGCGCGTTTCGCCGCAGCTACCGGAGCCATCGGCTCTGGGTATCGCGCAAAGCCGTGTGTATTGGTAATACCAGTCAACTCCGTCACCGTATCCGCGTCACCGCCACGCTCACCTGGAAAGCCCGTCTGCGCTGGCTTGACGACGACCGCCTCTAGGCCTGCAGCCTCCACTGCGACCGCAAGCGTTGCGGTGGCAATGGTCTTGCCGATATCGGTACCCGTCCCCGTGACGATGACGATACTCATGCTCTTAGTCCCTACTGTACGTGCTTAGTTCTGCGCTGCGGTTGCGTCGGCGCGCTGTTCTGCTGCCACGATCGCAGCGATTGCTCGGCAAATGGAGGTCACTTCGACATCAGTGCTGATGTACGGTGGCATCGTGTACACGAGCTTGCCGAAAGGTCGCAGCCAAACACCGGCATCGACGCATGCTGCCGTTGCCGATGCCATATCAACCGGCCGTTCCATCTCCACAACGCCGATCGCACCGAGCACGCGAACATCAGCGACCCCGGGTTCGCCACGTAGCGGGTCCAATCCGGTTTTCAACATCTGTTCAATCCGGGGGACGTCAACGCGCCAGGCACCTTCTGCAATCATGTCGAGATTCTCCGCAGCCACAGCGCACGCCAGCGGATTACCCATGAACGTCGGACCATGCATGAGGCCTCCGCCTTCACCGTTGGAGATCGCTGTGGCGACGTGAGTCGTCGTCAAGGTTGCTGCGAGGGACATGAATCCGCCGGTCAGCGCCTTGCCAACGCAGAGCACATCTGGAGTGACACCCGCTGCTGCGGTGACAAACAAATCGCCAGCACGTCCGAATCCCGTGGCGATTTCGTCGGCGACTAGTAGCAATCCGTGACGATCACAAATTTCACGCACACCCACCAGCAACTCGTGGTCGTGGAAGCGCATCCCGCCCGCGCCTTGGACGACCGGCTCGATGATCACACCAGCCACCGTGTCATCAATGCATGCCTCAAACTCCTGCAAATACTGCTCGCGAACCTCCGCCGACGCACCCCGCGCAGGTGGTACCGGCGCGAATATCTGCGGAGTAAACGTCCCCGCCCACAGCTCGTGCATCCCGCCGTCGGGATCACACACACTCATTGGTGCCCGCGTGTCACCGTGGTAACCGCCACGCCACGTCAGCATCCGGTTCCGTTCCGGCTTGCCGACGGCTCGCTGATACTGCAGCACCATCTTGAAGGCGACCTCAACCGACACAGAGCCAGAATCGGAATAGAACACGGCCGTGAGTTCTGGATCGGTCAGGTCGAGCAATTTGCGGGTCAGCTCTACTGCCGGGCGATGCGTCAAACCCCCAAACATCACATGAGAACAGGTATCGATCTGCTTGTGTGCCGCAGCAACGAGTCGTGGATGACTGTGTCCGTGACACACGGCCCACCAGCTGCTCATGCCGTCGACAAGTTCTCGACCATCGACCAGAGACAGGCGGGTTCCAGATGCCGAGGCCACTGGGATCGGCTGGACCGGAGATGGAATGGGCCCATACGGATGCCAAATGTGTTCGGCGTCAAATGATGCGAGATCGCGGGCGCTTACCCCGGCTACTTCGGGGGTATCAGGAGTCGAGTTAGGTGCTAACACGATCTTCAACCCTAGCCTTTCACCATGCCCCCTGAACACTGTTCAGGGGTGGCCAGGGGGCATAACGACGCTGTGCGCTTTGCAAATGTGCAGCCCGCATTCCAGGATATGTTTATGTCCAAACTTGAACAGCGATCAAGGGTTGCGATCGCAGATAAACAGCGAGGCACCCCTCTCGGCTCCCCGAAGATCGCGATCCCCGCTCTCGTCGGTGTCGAAACGTGGGAACGCTTCAGCTACTACGGCATGCAGGCCATCATGGCCTACTACCTGTACGACACCGCGGTCAATGGAGGCCTCGGACTGCCGACAACGACTGCGACCGCACTCATGGGTGCGTACGGAAGCCTTGTCTACCTCTGCACCATCGCCGGTGGCTGGATTGGCGACCGCCTCCTCGGTGCCGAAAAGACGCTTCTTGCTGGTTCGTGGCTTCTCGTTCTCGGGCACTTGGCATTGTCTCTCATCCCTGGTGGCGCTGGTGTCGCCATTGGTCTTTTCCTCGTTGCCATCGGCTCGGGATCACTGAAGACCTCCGCCATTACCCTGCTCGGGCACGTCCGACCCCTGACTGACCGACGTCGCGACTCCGATTTCCAGATGTTCTACTTCGGCATCAACGTCGGCGCCCTCCTTGGACCGCTCCTCACTGGCTGGATCTCCGTCGAATACGGCTACCGTATCGGCTTCGCTGTGGCTGCTGCACTCATGATCGCTGGGCTCATCCACTACCACGCACTCCGCCGACCGCTCTCCGCCTCGTGGCGTGCAGATATCCGCGACGTCGTCGAAAAGCCCGCAAACCGCGCGCCAGGCCGAACGATTGTTCTTGTGGTCGTGGCAATTGCCGTGATCATCGCGGTTCTCGTCGTACTCGTGTCCGCTGGCGTGCTGGCTTTGTCCGATCTTGCAACGGTCATGTTCGGGGGAACACTTGCGGTCACCATTGGGCTGTTTGCGCAAATGCTTAACGACGGTTCCCTTAGCGCCACCGAGCGTCGCCGGGTTGCTGCGTTTATCCCGCTTTTCATCGTGTCTGTTGCGTTCTGGGCAATTCTCAATCAGACTTTCGGCGCGCTTGCGGTCTACGCAGATATCCGTACCGACCGCATGATCGGTGACTTCGAGGCTCCCGCAGCATGGGCGCAATCGTTAAACCCGATCTTCATTTTGCTTCTGTCCACGCCATTGGCGGCAGCACGATTGAAGTTCAGAGAAAAGGCTCCGAGCACTCCAACGCAGATCCTGTTCGGCGCGGCACTGGCTGGTGTTGGTGTGATGACTCTCATCGGCTACACCGGCATGGATAACGGCACGGTTCCGCTCGTTGCGCTGGTCGCAGCATACGGAATTATTACCTTCGGCGAGCTGCACGTTGGTCCAGTGGGAATGTCCACCGCAACAGCCCTGGCACCAGAAAAGTACGCGACGCGCTTCTCTGCGTTGTTCTTCATGACGATGTCCGTCGGCACTGCATTTGCCGGCATGATGTCGACCTCGTATGACCCGAATAATCACTCTGCGGAGTTGTCGTACTTCCTCACCATCGGTATCGGAGCGATTGCGCTTGCTGGACTCACAGCTGTTTTCCTCCCCTGGATTAAGCGAGCTATGCCGGAAGAAGAAACTGCGGAGCACTGAGTATTAAGCAGTATGAACTTGCTGGCCTAGAGGCCGTTCGGCTCGTCGATAAGCTCGACATCCGGCAACAATGGAGCCAGATCCGGCAGCGCCTCCAACGAATCGATGCCCAGCAATTCGAGAAACAGCTGGGTAGTCACGTAAAGATGCGCGCCGGTAGTTGGCTCCTCGCCCGCTTCCGCGATGAGTCCACGCGCCAGCAAGGTACGCATCACACCATCGACGTTGACTCCGCGGACACCCGATACCTGTGCACGAGTCGCTGGCTGTCGGTATGCCACCACGGCAAGGGTTTCCAATGCAGCGCGGGAGAGCTTGGTTTGCGAACCGTCGAGAAGAAAACGCTCCACCGCAGTCGCGTACATGGGTCGGGTGAAAAAGCGCCATCCTTCTGGAGTTTCCCGCAGCTCCATGCCGGAACTCCGCGCGTCGAGTTCGCATTGAATCTCGACGAGGGCATCCATGACCTCAGGTACATCAACATCGAGCGCGTGCGCGATCGCAATCGGCTGCACCGGAGTGTCGATGACCAGCAGAATCGCCTCGACCCCGGCGCGCAAGGGTTCGATGTGTGGGAGTGCGCCGGTGGCGGGTGTGGGTGCTGAACCGTCCGCGGATGTTGGTGCAGTGCTTTCGCTCATGAGCGTTAGGTTACGCTACAGGGTCGCATGATCTTTGAGGGAATGGTGACTGTTACAGGGACGACATGGTGGTGCAGCTGCAATAGAGGCAAGTTTCAACCAGGAAACTACGTACCATTGCATGTATGGATACTGCTGGAAATATTGGCCTCATCAAGGATGAAATTCTACGTATTCGCGGAATCAACTGCGATCCAGAGAAGCAGTACTTCGACAGATATGGGGGCGGCTACCCCAACGAAGTATCCGTGGCACTGATCGACGCTGTTTACAGTGTGCAAAGCAATTACAACACCATGAGCACTCGGCTCAAGAAGCTGCGCCACAACCTAAAGGAATTGCATGGTTGGGAAAACTCGCTGCGGATTTTCTGTCAGGCTTCTGAATCGGACATTGTCGAAGCTATGGGGAATAATCGTGCAGCGCCAAGCAGCCCGCGCTCGACAACCAAGGCTTTCGCAGCCCTTCAAGTAGCCAAAAGGCTAACTTCCCAGTCACCCGAAACAGCACCCCCCTTAAAAGATGCTCTCCCCGCACTGGACTCAGCCAAGAGCATCAATGACTTCCTTGATAGCAACAAGCCGACACACCAAAGGAATGAAAAACTATTCCGTAAAGAATGCAAAAGTGTTTTGGGGATCGGCGATGTCACTACCGATTACTTCCTCATGAACCTCGGAATCCAAAAGGTCAAGGCAGACACAATGATTCTTCGTTTTATCAAGAGGGTGACAGGCACTGATGTAAACACCAAAGAAGCTGCTGCTCTGATCACCGAAGCCCACCACCAACTGCTCAGCGAAGAAAGGATTCACTTCGACCTTTTGCACTGCGACAACGGAATCTGGGCGTACGAGCGAAACCTCGAGCTGGTAGACGAAACGAAGCCCGCTACTGGATGCAGCCGGTCTGCAAAGTCAGCGGGCTAAATATCTCTACGCACCAGCATCAAGCACGGCGCGCCACACCTAAACGCGCTGGATTGCCTCAAGTTCAATCAGCACTTGAGTCTTTTCATGCACAATATTTCTTATGACGAAGTTTTCCGAGGTCCTCGATCAGCTGCGCGACAATCAACCGCAGGGCAAGTATGGCATCGCTTTTGAAAAGCTGATGGTCAATTATTTCCGTACTGATCCGACCTTGAAAAACGAATTCGACGAAGTCGTCCGCTGGACTGACTGGCGCTACAACGGCGGCCGCGTCGACACCGGCATCGACCTGGTAGCCCACCGCATCGAAGACGACAGCTGGACGGCGATCCAGTGACGGTATGACCGCTTACTCCGTGAACCGTAAATGCCTCGGTGGAAAACCAGTAGTCGTATCCACCAATCCCACGCAGCAGCCAGAAGGATCACCGAAGACTGCCACGTACCTATACAGCTCGGTTGCATCAATTATTTTCTGGTCGCCACTTTCGATTGCCTGCATCGCAGCTTCCCAGTCACCAGGAAGTCCAAGTGCCCTAAGGAAATTCTCGCTCATGAAACTATCATGCCACTTCAGCGCCTAGGTCACACGAATCGATCAAACCCGAGCACGCTTTTCATTCACCTCTCATAGCAATGAAGCGACAATCCCCCAATCGACTTCGACACCGGCAGGATTCCTCGGCTACTCCCAATTCGCCGCCGCCACCACAGCCGGATCCACATCCAGCCCGGTCCAGGCCACATTGATCTCTTCCAGCGCTTCCTCTTGGTCAATACCAATGGCCTTCGCACGGTACAGCTCAAGCAACGCGAGGAATCGCCCAACAATTTCCATCGACACGCGACACTCCGAAGTCAGCTGGGTAAACGTCATCCACGTCCCCTCACCGGCGACCCGCAACGTGTCCAGAATCCGGCCCGCCTGCTCCGGCACCGACACTTCAACCTGATGCAGGTGACTCACACCGACAGTCTCCGGTGGCTTCGGACGCATGACGACGGCCGCAAACTCAGCAAACTCCTGAGAGTTCATACCGAGCTGTACCGGTGGCAACAGCTCATCAAACTCTGGATCTGGCCCGGTCGCACGTGGGTATCGGCGGGGTGCGTTCCTCTCCCACTGCGCGAACATGTCGGCAACCTTGTTGTACGCCTGGTACTGAAGCAAGCGTGCAAACAGCAAGTCCTGCGCCTCGAGCAGGGCTAGGTCTTCTTCGTCGTCGACGTCGCCACGCGGAAGCAAGCGAGCGGTCTTTAGATCCAACAGAGTTGCCGCAACAACCAGAAACTCGGTGATCTCATCCAAGTTGGAGACAGCATCAAGGCTGCGTGTGTAGGCGATGAATTCGTCGGTCACGGCTGCGAGAGCAACCTCAGTAACATCCATCTTCTTGCTGCCAATGAGCTGCAATAACAGGTCAAAAGGGCCCGTAAAATTCGACAGGGCTACCTGGAACCCTGTGATTTCTTCTTGAACGAATTCAGCGTCGGCCATGCAGTGTCCGCCTTCGCACCGAGGACGCTAGCCCGCAGTGCGTTCGATGACCTCTCGCGCAAGATTGCGGTACTGCTCAGCTGCCGGAGTATTGGGTGCCCACGTGGTAATCGGCTCGCCCGCCACCGACGTCTCAGGGAAACGCACGGTACGGGTGATCACGGTATCGAAGACTGTGTCGCCGAAGACCTCAATGACTCGCCCCATTACTTCGCGAGCATGCAAGGTACGACGATCAAACATTGTCACCAAGATGCCCAGCACTTCCAAGTTGAAGTTCAGACGATCGCGGACTTTATTGACGGTATCCGTCAGCAACGCCAAACCACGCAACGAGAAGTACTCACATTCCATTGGAATGATGACACCCTGCGCGACCGTCAACGCGTTCACAGTAAGCAGCCCAAGCGATGGCTGGCAGTCGATAATGATGTAGTCGTAATCGCGCATCACTGGACGCAGCGCACGGCCAAGCGCTTGCTCACGCCCCACTTCATTTACCAACTGAATTTCCGCAGCGGACAAATCGATGTTCGCTGGAACCAAGTCCAAACCGCTTACCGACGAATGCACGATGGCATCTCGCACATCTGTCGAGCTATCGATGAGAAGGTTGTACACCGTCAGGTCGAGATCCTCGTGAGGAATACCCAACCCAGCCGATAGTGCGCCCTGCGGGTCAAGATCCACGAGAAGCACGCGACGGCCAAACTCAGCCAACGCTGCACCCATGTTGATGGTCGAGGTGGTCTTACCTACGCCACCCTTCTGGTTACACATTGCGAGGATCTTCGCCGGCCCATGTGACTCCAGCGGGCGTGGTTCAGGCAGCTCACGCAAAGGACGTCCAGTGAGTCCTAGTTGGACTTCTTCGGACTTCCCGGAGCTAAACAGACCCTCACCCATTGTCGTCAACCTCTATTCCTTGACTAGAACCGTGGACGGTGACATCTCTTTTACTGTACCGACAATCACGTCGCACGCGGGTGAGCACCCGCCCACACGCGCCGAAGATTATCTGCAGTGACCATCGTATAAATCTGTGTCGTGGTCACCGACGAATGCCCCAGCAATTCTTGCACCACTCGAACATCCGCACCACCTTCCATGAGGTGCGTCGCAAAGCTATGACGAAGCGTATGCGGAGATACCCGACCAGCAAGACCAGCACGCCCAGCAAGCTCGGACAAGATGTTTCCGCAAGATTGGCGGGACAATCTCCTCCCCAAAGAGTTAAGGAACAGGGCTGGACCGGAATTCATCCGCACCCATGCGGGACGCCCTCGAATCAGCCACGCATCAACGGCCTCCATGGCAAGTCCGCCGACCGGAACGATGCGTTCCTTGCCACCCTTGCCACGAAGCAGAACAAGATGCTGCTCCCGATCAATATCGTCAATGTCAAGCCCTACGACTTCCGATACACGCGCGCCAGTCGAATACAGCAACTCCACCAGAGCCTTGTCGCGGATGTCAGAAACAGTCGCTACGTCTCCGGCGGGAATGGAATCGATCAGTGTTTCCACTTCATCAATGCGCAACGCCTTTGGCAATCTGCTGGGCTGCTTTGGTGGGTTGACTCGCGCGGCGACATCAACATCGACATCGCCTTCACCGAGTGCAAACTTGTGCAGTCCTCGCACCGCTGACAACGTCCGCGTTACCGACGACGCAGCCATCGGCTTCACATCACGAGCCTCATCCCCCTTAGCCAAGTAAGCCAAGAACTCCGTGATGTCTAGCTCAGTGACCTCGCGCAAATCTTGACGACGAATCCCCCGCAAGTAGGCATCGTACTTCGCAAGGTCACGTCGATAGCTGCCGAGCGTATTTTCCGACACACCTTTTTCGACGGCGAGATAGTCAAAATATGCTCCCGCCGTTGCAGCGGTAGGACCGGTCAGTTCACTGCGCGTTTTCTTAGCGCGGGACATTCTTTAGGTTGGCGTTCTCGCCGAGCATGGCGACTCGTCGTGAAGCAAGATTGGTGGGCCTAATAGTGAACGATTCGTTGACGCTACGGCGTTCCGCATTCGTACTCAACACTTGATGAGCAACCATAATGCCCGCTAACGCGATCGAATTGGAAACATCACCGCGCAAGACCATAGCCACCGCTTCTTCCAGCGGAACCCAGGCCATGGTCATATCGGCTTCCTCTTCGCCAGGTTCAGGGCGATCTACCTCGGTGAGATCCTCCGCCAAGTAGATGCGCACAGTCTCTTCGGCGAAACCGGGAGATGCGAAGATGTCCGTCAACAACGACCACTTTTCAGCAGCCATCCCTGCTTCTTCCATCAACTCACGCTTAGCTGCGACGAGCGGATCCTCATTCGCAATGTCGAGAATGCCAGCAGGCAATTCGTACAAGCGATCCTGTGCCGTCTGCCGCCACTGATGCAAAATACAGATTTCGCCCTCATCGTTGTGCGCGACGATGGCTACGGCACCAAAGTGCTCCACGACCTCCCGCGCATGTACTTTGCCATCAGGCATGACGACGTGGTCACGTCGCAACGCGAGAATCGGAGTCTCAATGAGAATTTCCGAATCAACGACTTCGAAAACATGCGGACTATCAGCCACTGGGATCAGGCGCCTTCGGTAGGTTCTGCAGCTTCAGACTCAGATGCAGTAGCTGGTTCTGTTGCCTCGGCCGATTCAGTCTCGGCAGCTGGCTCGGAGGCGTCGGCAGAGCCAGTCGCCTCGGATGCGCCGGATCCTGTGGCTTCCGCGGACTCCGATTCCTCCGGTGCCTCCGATGATTCGGACGCTGCGTCACGAGGCTTTTCCACCCCACCGCGCGCTTCGACAATAGCTCGCACGACACCTACTCGACCAGCCGGATCACCAATAGCTGCCACCGACTTCAGCGAATCAGAGTTGCTCTTCTTGGCCTTCAGTGCAGCGAGAACACCACCCTTTTCACTTGCTTCCGGCTGGCTTGCGACGACCACAGGCCCGGAATCCGACAACGCCTCCGCGAAGTCAGCGAGCACGGTGGCACCAAACGCCGGGTCCTTGCCTTCACCTTGACCAGCACCGGTGACAAGCACCACGGCCGCAGATGGACGCAGTGTTCCGTCTTTGTATTCGACGTAGCCTCCATCACGAAGAGACTCGAGGAGGAGCTTGCGGTCAGTACCACTTGCCTGCTCGCCGCCTTCGTCGTCAAGCATGAGCACGGTTGACAATGCTTGTCCCGCCTGGCGACCAGGTTCGCGACGGTCAAGGTCCAACTGAACGGAGGCTGGAAGTGCACTATTGACGACATCCTTGAGTCCGTCAGCACCCTCTGGAGAAATGAACTTCTGGGTGAGATTCAACCGGCCTCCGTCGGGAGCGCCAGCTGCTTTCAAGGTTTCAGCGACGGCGTCGACATCTTCTTGCTTCGCATCAGGAGCAATTGCCAACACGACTGGCGTGTCCTTCAGAGCATCCTTCACGATTTCCTGAGTCAGTGGCTCGATAATCTCGTTCGCCGAATCAGCCCGGATGATTGCTCGATCCCGCTCAGATACGGCAGTATCGCGTTCCTGCGCTGCGCCAGAGGAACTGCCCAGGGTAATGCCACCTTCAGGAGCCAGCACATATGCGCCCAGCGCTGTACCAGCTGCAACACCCAATGCCAGGCCTGTCACCGCAGCCGCACCGCGACCACTCTTACGATTCTTCGCCATCGTTAATCCCTTACGTCAGCGGGCTATTTAAATAGACCCTGGAACCACAGCGCGATGGAGTTCCACGTATTAATCAAGTTCTCCGAAACCGAACCATCACCGGACGTACCTGCGATAGCAATGATGACGGCGAGAGCAACGAAGATTGCCAAGATTGCCCAGGCAATACCGAAGCCTCGTCCGCTGACTTGGTAAAGATCAGCAACCAACTCGCCATCCACCAGCTTGCGACCAGCCTTCAATCGGCTCAACAGCGCAGATGGAATGTGCTTCTGGTCAGGGCTGCCGTAGACATCGTCGAGGTCAAGCGGAGCACCCACATTGACGATCATTTCGGCACCGTGGTACTCAGCCAGCACCAGCGCGAGATCGGTCGCATTATCCGACAGAGCAGGGAACGTCATCGCGCCAATACCCAGATCCTGAATTCGCTCCAGTCCTGCGGCATGGCCGTCTGGATCAGCAGGCAGAATCACACATTCTGCAGCGCGCAGCGACCCCGAGTCGATGTCGGACGGGTTGCCGATGATGAAGTCCGGCTCGTAATGCATGTCGACCAACGTGTCGGCACCTGCATCGACGCCGATCAGCAGTGGGTCGTACTCATTGATGAAGTTCTTCAGTCGACCAAGGGTTTCCCGGTGGTTCTCCCCTGGGCTAACAATGATGACTTTGCGACCTTCAATTGACTGTTCGACGTCTGGAATGCCGAGACCATCAACATACAGTGGCGACTCCGTCGTTGCGAATTCAACCAAGTTGCCCGACAGCGCTTCAAGGCGGTCTTCCAAACTGGTGCGAGCTTCATCGAAGGCAGTTGCCAGCTCTGCATCGGTGACGACATCACCGGAGGCAACTCGACGGTCCCCGTAGTACAGGGTGCCGTCATGCAGGCGACCAGTCTTGCCATCCTTCAGCTTCGCAAATGCCCTGTCGCCAGCATTCTGCACAAGCTCGATGCCAGAATCCGCCAACATCTGCGGACCATAATTGGGTTGTGCGCCAGTGGTGAACTCGCTGGCATTAATAACTGCTCCGACCTGAGCGTCAATCAGACGCTGCGCCATGGGGCGCGTCAAATCTGGAGCATCAATGACGAGAATATCGCCCTGTGTGAGCTTCTTGAATGCGCGTTCCGGTCGTGAACCGTCGCGCACGGTACCTACATGACCCGGAAGTTGTGGATCGTTCTTGGAGAACAGACTCATGGCCTTCATGTTTGCTCAACGATCCCGCCAACATGTGGAGGCGCGCCGGTATCCCGGCCTAAACCTCAACCAAAACTAGAAGGTTGCCCGGTCCGACCGAGCGGTATCCAACAAGTCCTGAGCATGCGCCCTTCCCGACTCCGTATCGTCGAGTCCCGCCATCATCCGGGCGAGCTCCTCGACCCGCGAATCGTCGTCAAGCGTGTGCACACCAGATGTCACCGAATCTTCGCCCACGTTCTTGGTGACCCGCAAATGCGTATCTGCATACGCCGCAACCTGAGGCAGGTGCGTGACGACGATAACTTGATGCTTCATCGCCAACCTGCCCAACCTGCGTCCGATTTCGACCGCTGCGCGACCGCCAACTCCGGCATCGACCTCGTCGAAAACAAGGGTTCCGCCACCGTCTTCTGCAGCAAGAACGACTTCGAGCGCGAGCATTACGCGGGACAGCTCACCACCTGAAGCGCTGGTCGCAAGCGGACGCGGTTCCGCACCTTTGTGAGCAGACAGCTGGAACTGCACAGTATCTCGGCCGTATGGGCCGAACTCACCAGAGTCGGAGACACCGACTACCAGCGAGGTACTTGGCATCGCCAAGCCATGCAGCTCGACTGTTACTTTTTCGGCCAGCATTTTTGCGTGCTTGACCCGCAGTGCGGTCAGCTTCTTAGCAGCTTTGGCGAGCTCCTTTTCGTAGCTGTCGACCTGTGCTGCCAGTGCTTCCAAAGCCTCGCCAGATACATCGAGACTGTCCAGCTTGCGACGGGCTTTGTCACGCCACGCCAGAACACCATCGATATCCGGGGCATATTTACGGGTCAGGTTCTTGATCTCCGCCTGCCGATCCAACAGCGAATCCAGCGACTCAGTTTCTTCTGGCAACGAGGCCACATACGAACCCAATGAGGCAGAAATGTCGGCGAGAGTACTCGTCACATCGCCAAGCTGCGTCGCCAGCTCCGTCAGCTCTGGATCCGTTGTTCCCGCAAGCTGTTGCTGTGCATGCCCGAGCAAATCCGCAGCGCCTTCATCGTCAGACTCGGCACCAAACGCACTTGGACCATCAATGCTCACCAACGCCTGGGTCGCAGCTTCGCGCAGACCATCGACATCTTCCAAGCGACGAATCATCGTCGCTAGTTCTTCGTCTTCCCCGGGTTCAGGGTCGACATCGTCGATTTCCTTCAAGGCGAAAGTAAGCTGGTCGGCGCGCATCGCCATTTCACGGCGTTTCGACGTCCGCTCCTCCAGGTCCTTCTTCGCAGCTCGCCACTTCTGTCGGATCTCTCGATACGGTTCAAGCACCTTCGCCGCAGCAGCTGGATTAACACGATCAAGTGCAGCCCGCTGCTCGTCAGCGCCAAGAAGTCTCAGCTGGTCATTTTGACCATGAATAGCCAGCACCAGGCCAGAAATGTCGACCAGACTCGCAGCAGGAGTCGATCGGCCTCCTACCCATGCTCGCGAGCGCCCCTTGGCCGATACCTGTCGAGCAAGCAGGACTTCATCATTCTCGTCTCGTTCCCCACCGATTTCGGCGACGATGCGGTTCACGTCGTCGGAAAGCGCATCGTCCACATCATCAGTGGAAATACGTCCTTCTACAAGAGCTTTGTCAGCGCCAGAACGGACGCGTCCAGCGTCAGCGCGTCCTCCGGACAGCAGTCGCAGACCGGTTACGACCATCGTCTTACCCGCGCCGGTTTCACCTGTGAGAACCGTCAGACCAGGACTGAATTCGACTGTCGATTCGGTAATGACACCGAGATTACGAATGCTTAGTTCAGTCAGCACAGTGTGCGGTTCACCTCCGTGGGCCCCGCCAACCAGTCACCGGCAAGCGGAATTTCGATACGAGTCGATCAGCAAAAGGTGCCGAGTCAAGCCGTACCCACCGTACTGGCTGTGTGCCACGGGTGATTTCGACACGCGCTCCGGGTGGCATCGCAATTGGCCGGAACCCATCGAGCACGGCCTGAGCTGAGGATGTTTCGGGATTGGTCTCGACAGCAACCGTCGACTGTGGAGCAACGGCCATCGGGCGGTCAAACAAGGCATGTGCATTGTTTGGAACCACCAAAATCGCATCTAGTTCAGGCCACAGAATCGGACCGCCCGCCGAAAAGGCATATGCTGTCGAGCCAGTCGGAGTTGAGATAAGCACGCCGTCACAGCCATAGGAGCTGACCGGCCGACCATCTACTTCCAAGATCACGTCGAGCACGCCACGACGGTTCAGATTCTCAATGCTCACTTCGTTGAGCGCCCATCCGGTGCCAATTACCCGACCATTTGTATCTCGAACGGTCACGGTGATGGTCATGCGGTCTTCGATTCGCCAGTTGCGATCGATGATGCGCGTGATGGCTTCGTTCATCGATTCCTGCTCCCACTCAGCGAGGAAACCGACGTGCCCCATATTGATGCCCAGCACCGGCAGGTCCATGGAATGCGCAATATCGGCGGCGCGCAAGAAAGTACCGTCGCCACCAAGGACGAGCACCAGCTCGCATCCTTCTGCAGCTTGTGGCGAATGTCCATATCGGGGGAACTTGCCCAACACAGGATGGCGCATGAGTGCTTCTGGGTGGTCTCCCGCCAGCACTCGCACATGAACACCAGCAGCTTCCAACAGTTCAGCTGCTTCCGCTGCAGCCTTCAAGTTTGCGCTTCGCCCAGTGTGTGGGACGAGAAGAATCTCGCGGACGTTGGAATTACGATGTGACTCAGTCATTGTGGGCCTTCCTTGACTGCTCGTGCGATTGCCTCTGCAACACCGTCGTCACCGAGATCGCTCTTGCCTCCATCTTTCACGAGCCAGAGGAAGAATTCGACGTTTCCGCTAGGACCAGGCAACGGACTTGCGACAGCGTCTTTCACTGACAGCCCCAGCTCGCGAGCGAAGTTAGCAACTTCCAGCACTACTTCTTCACGCAACGCAGCGTTACGCACAACTCCGCCGTGTCCGAGTCGATCCTTCCCCACCTCAAATTGCGGTTTGACCATGGGCAGCAGGTCCGCACCTTCGGCTAGACAGCTGACCAACGCAGGCAGGACCAACTTCAACGAGATGAACGACAAATCGCCCACCATCACATCTGCCAGACCGCCGGTAGCTTCAGGGGTCAACGTCCTCACGTTCGTGCGGTCAAGCACCAGGACTCGATCGTCGTCACGCAAGCGCCACACCAACTGGCCATAACCTACGTCGACTGCAATGACTTCTCGAGCTTGACGACGCAGACACACATCCGTAAACCCACCAGTCGATGCACCTGCGTCAATAATGCGTCGGTCTTTCAGGCTGAGGCCCTGTGGCTCAAATGCGGCAAGTGCGCCGAGGAGCTTGTGTGCGCCGCGGGATGCCCAATCGTCTTGTTCTCCGTCATCGGCCACGCGAATGGACACATCTCCGGTCACGGCAGTTGCAGGCTTCGATGCTGCCATGCCGTTCACAGTGACTCGACCGGCGCGAATCATTTCGACGGCTTGTTCCCTCGAACGGGCTATCTTGCGACGAACCAATTCAGCATCGAGTCGGCGCTTGGGGACCGAGCCCTTAGCCACGAGCGCCCCCATTCCCCTTGCTTAATGCTTGCTGCAACAGTTCGTGAGCCTCTTCCATGAGTGCTGCATGGTCTGCTGGCGTTGGGGCTGGGCGGTCGAGAACTTCGGCGACGTCGTTGCGAAGCTGTTCGGGAGCAATTGGTGCCTGGGGCATCGGCGACTGCGTCGGTCCTGGCGTTGCTCCTGGCCGAGGTCCCGGCGTGGGAAAAGAGTTACTCATCGGTAGCTCACCGCCACGCAGCAATAGCGATACGCGCAGCCTCAGAATCCGGTCGCACGCTGGTGATCGGTACTGCGTTCTCGTCGGACGTATCGGCGGCCCACGCCACTGAAGCAGCCGTGAGCAATCCAGCCACTGCAGCCTGAGTTGCATCGGCAAAACGCGGATCGTTCATATCGCCCCCGGACAAGATGACCGTCGACGGATCCTGAGGATCGACTTCTGCGATCAGTCCAGCCTGGGGCTGCGGCTTCGCATGCTCGATCGGCGCGAGCAATGCGCGCATATCGGCACCGATCATGGTTGGGCGTTCCGCTGGAATTGCGGTCAGAGTTTCGTGATGACCCGAAATCCCCGTGACTACCATCAACGTGTCATAGCCGGCGGCATTACCACCAGCGATGTCCGTGTTCAGACGGTCACCGATACACAGTGGTTTCTGCGCACCAACGCGCGCAGCTGCCGAGTGGAACATTGGGGCTTCCGGCTTTCCTGCACTCATTGGTTCCACACCGGTGGTGACCGTCAATGCTGCAGCAACAGCACCGTTACCCACCATGCGGCCGCGCTCGTCCGGCAACGTCGTGTCCAGGTTTGAAGCCAAGTACTTCGCGCCACGATTAATGGCAAGCGCAGCTTCTGACATCTGCTTCCAGGTCATTTCACGGTTTAGACCTTGGAAGACGGCAGCCGGTTCGTCGTCAGCTGAGTCCACAATGATGTATCCAGCTTCGCGCGCGAGCTCCTTGAAGGACTCAGCGCCCAGCACATATACCTTCGAACCAGCAGGAATAACATCCTTAGCCATATCGAGAGCAGCCTGCGCAGACGTGATGACATCCTCGGCAAAGCACTCGTAGCCCAGCCCCTGGAGTTGGTCGGCTACCACCTGCGGTGGGCGGGATGCGTTGTTGGTAATAAACAACATTGGCAAGCCAGCTTCTGCCAGAGTCTCTTGTGCATGAGGGACCGCACGGTCACCTTCATAAATTGTGCCGTCAAGGTCCAACAGAGCTGCGTCATAGCAGCTCGCTAGCTGTGCCGAAGTCATCTATTCTCCTTCATTCGATTCTTCAGATGGCGTGCCAGACATCAGTTCGTCGATACGATCGCGGGAATCCAGAACTTCCTCCGGATCCAAGTTCGCAGAGCGCTCGAACCATTCCTTCGCCTCTTCAGTGCGGCCGGCTGCTGCTAGCGCATCGGCATAGGCGTAGAACAAACGAATTGCTTCGAAGTCCTCGCGAGTTGGATCAAGATTCTCTTGTTCCAGCTCCAGCAACGCAGCGTCCAGCTGTCCCATATCACGGCGGGCACCGGCCACCACGATGGCCAGCTCAGTCTTGGAGTCGGCGTCGAGAAGCTTGGCTTCTTCGGAACGGGCAAGTTCAATCGCCTTTTCTGGACGACCCAAACCTCGCTCACAGTCAGCCATCACTGCCAACAAACCAGCGCCACCCGAAATTCGACGAGCGGCACGCAGCTCACTGAGAGCTTCCTTCCACTCACCAGCATGGTATGCGGTAACACCTGCGGTTTCGCGGACGACACCGACTCGACCGGCACGATCCTTTGCTGCTCGAGCGTGACGAAGCGCCAACTGTGGATCTTCAGCCAGCGTGATTGCAGCCATGATCATGTGACGAGCGGTTGCGTCAGCATTGTCCTTAGACAGGCTCTTGAGATCCTGGCGTACGGCTGGATCGAGCTCATCAGCACGGATGTCGTCTGGCAATGATGGCTCGTTCATACGAGCATTAATGCGTTCTTCGCGGAATCCTGGACGCTGTGGGCCGGTTCGTTGCGTACGCTGCTCATCCTGACGCTGACCACCGCGGTTCGACCTGCGGTTGCCACCGCCACGACGATCATCACGACCACCGCGACCGCCGCTGAACCCACGACGGTCATCCCGATCGCGGCCACCACGGCCACCGCTGAATCCACCACGGCGCTCTCCGCGCTCATCGAAACGACGCTCCCCGCGCTCCCCACGATCGTCAGGACGGTCGCGGTCATAGCCACCGCGTCGATCGTCACGGCGCTCATCGAAACGACGCTCGCCACGGTCGCGGTCGTAACCACCCCGACGATCATCACGACGCTCCCCACGATCATCGCGACGGTCACGGCCACCGAAGCCACCCGAACGACCACCTGGTCGACCGCCGGGCCTTCCACCAGAGCGGCCTGCCGAACGTCCACCAGAACGTCCGCCGAAGCCACGATTACCTCCCTGACCTCCGCGACCGCCTTGTCCGCGACCGCGGTTATCGCCCGAACGTGAACCTTCGTGCTCAGCCATGTATTGGGAGCTCCTTCATCATTGAAAAACTAAAACTAGAAAATCAGATCTACGTTTGCCTGGTTTCCCACAAACTTCAACCGCCCAGAATACCAGGCAAACTCCGCATTACCGATTACAGATTCACCGACAAAACATCCCTACGCCACATGATGAGCAACGAGCACTCCATCACCACTAAGATCCCACGTCGACGTCGCAGTCGCCAGATCACTATCAATCACTACAACCGCAGTCGTCCCGGACTCCGCAACTTTTGCTCCATCAACCAGCGACTCGTGCCCCAACCACTCCGGAAAAGCATTACTCAACCCGGTAGGAACCAAAACCGCATTCTTTGCTAGATACTCCAAACGCTTTTCATCCCCACCGTGAGCACGGGCAACAGCTCGTAGCAACGTTTTCTGCAAAATTCGAGCGCTCATCGCCACAGATTTCTGCTTTACGACGTCCTCCGCTACATCAAACAAACCATCTTGCACTCCGTCGTCGCCAAGCCCGGCTCCTTTGGACTGTGCCGAGAAAGACGAAGGAGCGGAAACTGAGTCAGCAGGAATCGAGTCATCGGAGCCAGGGAGTGGCGCACCAGCCCCTGGGAAGCCTGGGCCGTGCTGAGGCGCACTGCCACGCTGATATGCCGTTGCGACGGCCCGAGCACGTTCATCAGCCGCTTCGTTCAAGCCATGCCCGGAATGGCCCTTAACCCATTCAAATGTCACTGAGCGGCCGGACATCTGTTCGTCGATAAGCTTCAAGATATCGACGTTCAGAACAGGCTTACCATCTCGCTTCCGCCAGCCCTTACGCTTCCAACCTGGCATCCACTTAGTCACCGAGTTGATGACGTACTGAGAGTCACACAAAACATGCAAATCCTCATCAGCGCGGTGCGAGGTAGCATTCAGCAATTCCGCTACCGCCATCAATTCACCGCGGTTGTTTGTACCACTCTTCCAACCACCGGCTGCCCACGTAGTGTCATCAATAAACCAACACCAACCGGCAGGACCAGGATTGCCGAGGGAAGAACCGTCAGCGGCAGCAGTAATAGTCATAGACCGAAAGTTTAGTACCTTGGGCGGATTGGCAGGGACACGGCTACGATGAATAGACTGCCAGCTATCTGACGCGAGTCGCTTCATGCAGACCTAGAACAGGCAAGAAGGAAAGACCCCCAGCGTTGAGCTGGGGGCCAATGAGATTGAAGACGAACCTACGCGTTCTCTACGCGATCTACTAGAAAGTTGGAGTAGGTGTGTCGAGGTTCAGATCCTCGAGCATCTTGTCCAATTCCTTCATGGACTCGTCGAAGTCCTTCATGGTGTCATCGAAGCTCGGCAGAGAATCCAGGCCGGTGTCGCCCAAACCTGGCATTTCGTTGAGATTCTCCATCTCCTTCATATTCATCGACTTATCGCAGACCAACCACTTGCCGTCTTCCTTCTTGAAGGCCAACTTCTGGTTGTTGTGAGTCAATGTGGCGGTCTCGCGAGAATCATCCGTAAATGCCACGGTGTCTTCATTCACAACTGGACGTTCGATGCCCAGGTCCTTGCGCATCTGCTCAACATCAAAGCCATCAGTCAAATCGCTAAGGGACTCGTCCACTTCCTTCAGCTTTGCTTCATCGCCACGGTACTGTTCACAGACGAACTTATTGCTTGCGACGAGCGACGTTTCCTTCTCCGCCGCATTCATCGTTTCCTCGATGCCCTTCACAGCACCCTTCAGAGCACGGCTCTCGGCAGTCATGAACCAGTACGCAGCGCCACCGATCAGAGCAAGCACGACCACTGCAGCAATAATCGCTGGCACCAACATCTTGCTTCCCGACGACTTCTTCGGCGATTGGCCACCCGGAGCTCCGTATGCAGAGGCGCCCTGCGGTGCACCATACGGCTGACCTCCATATGGCTGACCCTGCTGGCCTCCCTGCTGGCCACCGTAGGAGTGGCCCTGCTGGCTACCAAAGCCACCGCCAGCATTTGGGTCGCCCCAACCGGAGCCACCGTACTGACCTCCTGGCTGGCCACCTGGCATATTCGGCTGGCCACCGTTGTTCTGGCCACCGAAATTGTTGTCGCCACCATATGGGTTACTCATGCTGCGCTCCTATGTACAAACCAGCCGACCGATAGGTGGTGGCACATACGTATCCTCGACAAAAACAATGCTATTCAGTTCGAAGATATTACCTGATAGACAAACACGTCGCGCACTGACAGGAGCAAAAAATTACTGCTCCTCAGCAATAGAAACTGCTGGCAGCAGTTTACGGGGCAAGATGTCATTCACTTCGCCACCTATCGGGCAGTCATGGCAGCTATCGCTTGTGTGTTCGAGTGCGGGCACACAAAAAAAGGGGGCCCAGCCCACAAGGACCAGACCCCCACAAAAACAATGCCGGCAGCGACCTACTCTCCCACACCCTCCCGAGTGCAGTACCATCGGCGCAGGCAGACTTAGCTTCCGGGTTCGGAA